>NZ_JPRM01000024.1 GCF_000737695.1 Flavobacterium hydatis | reverse complement strand
TGCTGGAATTTATAAAATTTAATTTTTTTGAAAAATAAATAAAAAAATATTCTTTGTAAAAAGAAAAATTATGTTAAGTTTGTATTAAATTCTACTAATTCTATAGAGTATGTCAAATAAAGAAAAAAATAGGCTTAATTTATCTGAAAACCGAATGTACGCCAACATGCGAATGTGTTGTTGCTGTTGTTGTTATTCTATTTTAGATAAAATTAAAAACTATATTATTTCATTTATTAAATCTATATTATCATGGTATCTTCTTATAAAACCTTTACCCTTACGGAGCAATTAACTAATGAGCAAATTGCGTTTTTTAACGAACATGGCTTCATACATTTCAAAAAGTTTATAAATCAGGAAACCGTTTCATCAATCATTGACGCCTCGAAACAAGTAGAGCAAAATTGGATTGAAAACGATCTTCAAAAAGTAAATGGTGTTCCTATTAAATACGGAAAAGACTTAGATGGCTCTCCAATTGTACAACGTTTTGCTTTTATTAATCAACATCATCAAACCTTAAGCGGTCTTTTGCTTGATCCAAGATTTAATAGTTTATTACAATTGGCAGGTGATGGCGCAAGATTAGGAACCGAAGAAAAAGACGGAATGGTTTTCAATCATTATATCAATGGGCCAGAAAGTAAGTTTACTAAAATGGGCTGGCATACAGATGGTTTGAGAGATATTTTTTATGGTGCCAAATTAAACCCAATGCTAAATGTGGGTATTCACTTAAGTACTTTAAAACCTGAAAACGGGGGTCTTAAAATCATTCCGGGGACTCACAAACAAAGTATTTATCAAATGCTTTTCCGTAAAAAATACTTTTTAGATAATAAACCCGATTCAGAGGAAGTTTCTATCAATCCCGAAGCTGGAGATTTAACCATTCACGATGGCCGTTTGTGGCACAGAGTTGCAGAATCATCTATTAGTGGCGAAGAAAGCAGAAGAAGAGTTATTTACATTCCGATTATAGCCGGAAAATATGCTCCTAAAAATGAAAATAGCCCAACGGTTTTTTATCAACGTTTTGCTGGTATTGTTAAATAATTATGCTGTTTATTATCGCATTTAGTTATCTGGTTAGATCAGGTAAGCTAAAGAGTACCGCAGATTTTTTTAAAAATAGTCAAAGAAAAGTAAAACTAAAAATTGTAAAACTAGAATTAGCTATACTATCTGGCTTACAAATATTACGCTATTAATGGGAAAAGAAATACAGATTGAAGATTATAGTACAATTGCACAAAGAACATTTTCAGACCGTAAGCGAACTAATATTTTAAAAAGAGCAGAACAGTTAACGATTGTATTTTTGCTTCCAAAAGTACCTAAATTCATTTCGCCAAACGTACTTACTTTAATTGGTACGTTTGGTTCTGGATTAATTTTTTTAGCCTTTGTTTTGGGTACTTATTTCACAAGTTGGTATTTGCTTTTGGGTATTATCGGTTTGGTAATAAATTGGTTAGGCGATTCTTTAGATGGAAGATTGGCTTATTATAGAAATATTCCACGTCGTTGGTATGGTTTTGCACTCGATATTATTGCCGATTGGATTGGTATTGTACTTATAGGCTTTGGCTACTACATTTATGCTAAAAATGGCACGCAAGTATTAGCCTTTGCTTTTGTCGCATTGTATGGCTGGTCAATTATCATCAGTCAGTTACGCTACAAAATTACAGATGAATACAGTATAGATTCTGGCTTTGTTGGCCCAACGGAACTTAGATTTATCATTGCTTTAATTTTAATTATAGAAGTTTTATTTCACGGATCAATAACCTATTTGGCTAGCTTAATCTCTGTTATATTATTTATAATAAATACTATTGATAGCTTAAAACTTTTACAATTGGGTGATTTAAAAGATAAAAACCAAGACTGAAATGTTCAGTAAAAAATCCATTTTGATTTTTCTGCAAGCACAAGTTGCGGCATTTGTAGGAGGTATTACCGATTATGGTTTAATGATTCTATTAACAGAAGTATTCAAACTGCATTTTACTTTTTCTATTCTAATCTCCGGAACCGTTGGCGCAATTATCAATTTCAGCATCAATAGATTTTGGGTATTTAAAAATCAATCCGGTTATAGCAGCCACATCAATAGTCAACTTTTTAAATTCGCTTTGGTTGTATTGGGAAGCATTTCCTTAAAATCATTTGGCACGCTTATTTTGCAAAAAGTATTTCAAATCGATTATAGAATCGGAAGATTAATCACGGACAGCTTTGTTTCTTATGGATTTAATTATCCACTGATTAAATATTGGGTTTTTAAAATAAACAAAAAGCAAAATGTAATTAAATCAGATTAGCGTATAAATAACCAATTAAGTGTTTTCTATTCAACACATAGTCCCGAAGCACGATGTTATTATGTTAAGCTTTTTAAAAAATAAAATTAATCACGCAAAGTCGCTGAGACGCAAAGTTTAAACACAATATTGTCATTTCGACGCAGGAGAAATCTCCGTAAGTAACTCTGCAACGCAAATCCAATCTTTGTCGAGCTTCTCGTAGAGATTTCTCCTGCGTCGAAATGACAAACCTTTGTGATTTTGGCAGAGATTTATTCGACATTATTGATTTTTTTTAAGTTAATGACATCGTGCTTCGGGACTATGTGTTAAAATAATGCACTCAACACTTCATATAAATATTTCGTTTATGAATAAATTCTCATTTAAATATTTTACAAAATCACTAATCGTTATAACGATCTTAGTAACTATAATTTCCGAAAATGTATTGGCGCAATCTAAAAATCCATCGCCATTAAATTTTCCAACGCCTAAGAATATAGATAATATGCTATTTTATATTCAGCGGGACCCAAATACAAATACCGCTATTTACACCATAAACTACGAAGAAAATGGAAAAATAAACAAAAGCAATCCTATAAAAGCGTATTGGATTCGATATGCTGAGAAAGGGGAGAAGAAAGACTTTAATTATATGCAACGAAAATATGCATACGGAATAGAAAGTAAAACCCTGGATAACGAAGAATTTGAACTTCAATTTGTATCGTACAAAAAGTTACCCTTAACCTTGAAAAAGATAGATTCAGATCAAAAATATCATGTTTTTGTAAGTGTAAATCAGAAAAAAATACAAGTAGAAAAAATATTTGTACGCATTGAAGGAGGTTCTTTTTGGTTACCAAATATAAAGTATGCCGAAGTTACCGGAATTGAGACTTCCTCAAATAAAATAATTACGGAAAGAATGTTATTAAAATGAGATAGCTATATTTGGATACGTTAAAGGTTGGTCAATCGCTCATATATACACAACGTGACTACGGAAAATCTTTCCGTGCCCGTTCCTATATTAATAAAAAACTGATTTTCTTTTTTTAAATCTGTTAAGATATATTTTGCAGGCACGGATTACAAATCCGCGCGGTCGGGTATAGAAAAACAAAAAGAGACATTATTATGGTTGAAATTGAACAGCAAAAACTAAAAAAGTATTTCAAAAAAATGTTACTAATTTATTATAACTGCATGAAAAAAATATTACTAATATTATTTGCCTTACTGCCTTTAATTAGTTTCTCCCAAAATAGCGAAGCTTTGAGAAAGCAAGCCATGCAGTTTTACAATGAAGGAAAATTTAATGAATCTCTTAAAACATTTGATAAAATAAAAGATAAGGAACTTTTACAAAATACCAATATTGGTGTTTGGAAAGAGCATATTACTTCGATTCTCAATCATAATTTTTCGGAGAAATATAGCATATCCGATAATGATACCTTGAACATTAAAGTTAGAGTACAAACGGTAAATATTGTATCTGAAGGTGTTTTTAATAGAAAGACAAATAGTTATGTGATTGCACCTATTTACGATTGGATTTTAGCTTTGTGCGATGATAAATTTAATTTTTTTGTGGTCATTAAAAATAATCAGCAAGCACTTCTTGATAAAACTGGAAAAATTGTAATACCATTTAAAAATCAGAAAATTACAACCAGCGAAGATTATTTTACTTATCACAATGGTTTGCAGGGGACGTTAGAATATTTTATCGTAACCGATTTGGACAAAAATTCAAAAACTCAGGAAACCATTGGCATTTATGATTTAAACTGTAAACTGATTTTTGAGTGTTCTTCTGCTATACTGTATAGAAATAACCTGCTATTGGCTAAAAAAGATGGTAAATGGAAATTTATCAATTTAAAAAACAATGAAGTTTTAGTTGATTCTATTGATTCTTATGAAGAAATGTATCCGAATTATGCTGAAGAAAAGGAATCACAATATTTTATTTTACACATCGGCAATCACCTTTCTATTTACCGTCCGCAAACGAACCAATTGATCAAGGATGTTTTTGATTCTTATACAAAAGAAAGTCAGGATGAGAATATTTTGTCAGAGATTATTTTTAGCAAAGAAAATTTTGTCGAATCCAAAGAAGTTCTTTTAAAAAATAAATATTTAATTGTAAAAAAAGACAACAAAGCGGGGGTTTATAACTTTAGCAATTTTGAGTATTATACAGAACCTGTTTATGATTCGATTTCGAATATGGGAAATACATTTTTAAAAGGTAAGGACTCGAATCTTTTCTTTCCAGAGCCTGTTGTAGAACAAAAAGAATTTTCGAAATACTATATTTTCATTACTAAAAGTAAAAATAAGTTTGGCGCAAGACTATTGGATGGGAAAAAGCTATTGGATAATGAATATGATGAAATTAAAAGTTTTAGCAATAATAACTATTACAAAGAGGTGTTGTTTTATAGGGTAAAAAACAAATGGGGGTTTACTATTTTGAATAATAAAAAAATAGAAAAACCACAGTATGATTTTGTATGTAGAGATTATTCTAAAGCGCAGGATTTGCTTATAGCAGCTTATCATAACAAAAAAAAGACCCTTTATAAATTAAATGGTGAATTATACCACGATTCAAAGGATAATAATCCTAAAGAATATGTATCAAGCCAAAATGCGTTTGATGGACTGAATGATAGTTACACAGATCGACAATTATTTAAACAAAATAATAAATATGGTATTGAGGATGCTGATGGTAAAGAAATTCTAAAGGCTCAATACTCATATATAGAACGCGCTAGTAAAAATATTTTTTTAGCTGGAAATGATATAAAAGATTCTAAATCGCTTGAAGGTTTGTTGGATATTAATGGAAAAGAAGTTTTACCCATAAAATATGAAAATATTTTTATTTATCCGAGTCCAAGCTATAGCGAAAAAAGAGAAGAATCGCTTGTATTTGAAGTAAAAAATAAAGATAATAATTATGGTCTGTATAATAGCAAAGGACAAAGCATTTACCCTTTTATAATTCAGGATATAATAGAAAGATTGATTATCCGAAATGATTCCATAAAAACATACTATTATATTATTTCTGAAAAAGTAAATCATCAAAACATTACCTATTTTGATAATGGGAGACAAATTTATGATTACAAAATATCCTTGTTGAAAATACAGGGAGATACACTTACCAAGGTATTGGATAATTGCAATAATATCCGAACTGATATCCACAATATTATTCTTGGTTATCAGGATAAATTAGGTCGATACGGATTATACAATCTTCAAAACGGAAAGGATTCGGGAGCAATATTGGCACGTTATACTTATTCACAAAATGATCAAAAATTTATTTTCGCAAACACTGCCGACAAAAAACAAGTATTTTTTGATGCGGATTTGAATATGCATCAAATTCCATATCCAATAGTTTCATATAAAAATAATTTTTTCATCTATAATGATAAAGATCTGTACGGAGCTATTAACGATAAATTGGAAATTGCCAAGTTCAAGTATCCGGTAGTAGATTATTATTATCAAAATGATAAAGAAAGAAATCAAGTTACTGAAAGTCAAAAGATAATTTTTAGTTTATTTAAGTTTAAGACCGATGCCAAAAGCAATAAATATGGTATAGTCAACTTTGACGGAAAAGTTTTAATGCCGGCAGACAACAAATATGATGAAATCATTTTTCCATTTGAAAATTATAATAGTGTTTGGTGCAACAAAGAAAAAAGAGATGTTATTTTAGAATATGTCAACAAAATATTCATTTGCAAAACCAAAGACAAAGTAGATATTCTAGGCCCAGAAAACAAAAAAATAGTTTCGTTTATAGTGCCTGCCAATTGGAAATTTGATTTTAGTGATATAACCGTCAATCATCATTTGATACTTAGGGACGGTAACACCATTAAGCTGCTGAATTTAAAAACGCAAAAAATAGATTTAGAAACTATAGCAACAAAATTTAGTGAGGACATTGATGGAGGTTATTCAGATAGGCAATATGACGATAAAAATCATAGTGTGAAAATGATTAAATATAGTAAATATGGTCGCTTGATTTTTGAAGATTCAAAAACAATGGAGCATTATGATCGTAATTACGATCCTTTTTTACGCACTACACTTTTTATAGTCAAAAGGAATAATAAATATGGGGTAATTGATGCAAACGAAAGTGTATTAATACCTTTTGTAAATGATAGCTTATATACGCCGGACAATATCAATTTCATTGCTAAAAGAGGTACTAAATATGGGGTGCTTACCAATAAAAATCAGATGCTTCATGAATTTGTTTACGATGCTATTAAAGATATTGATTTTAACAAAAGATCTATGGAACAACGAAAAGTATTGGTCGTTACAAAAAATAAGAAAAAAGGAATCTTAGATTTTCTGAGCGGTCGCGTAATAATTCCGATAGAACAAGATGATTTAAATTTTTCAGAAACAGAAGAGATCCAAGGCCGGAAGAATAAAACCCGCACAATGTATGGAAGATATGGAGAAAAACAATTTTCAATTGAATGCGATACATTGTATAGAGAAAAAAATCTTCCATATTGGTGCTATACCTTTATAAAAGATGGAAAAAAGGGACGAATTGATTATTATGGAAACCTAATTGATAATGACCGTAATCCGTATGAAATTACTCCTGCAAATCAGGAAAATGATAAAACAAAATCGGAAAATAATAAAGACTATGATGATTATAAAATCCTTGAAAGGACAAATTTCGCTATCGTTTCCAAAGAACAAAAACAAGGAGTGGTAGATTTATCGAATTCCATAATTATTTCACTTATTTATGATGATATCAGATATATAGAGAAGGGATATTTTGAATGTAAACAAGGTAAAAAAGTAGTTTTGGTGACACCACAAAATAAAGTGTTTTACGAAATAAAGAATAACGACTATAATTAAAATTATGAAAACAACTCTATTCTGTACCGTTAAACCCGATCGTTAGGATATACGAAACGATAGCGCGGAAATTCTTTCCGTGCCCGTTCCTAATATTAATAAAAACTAGATTTTCTTTTTTTAAATCTGTTAATCTATACTTTGTTGGCACGGATTACAAATCCGCGTGATTGGGAAACCGTAATAGGAATGAATTTATGTTTCCTTAAGTTTTTTAATGTGTATATTGCTTACCATTATTAAAACTAGAATATGACTTTTACTTTTTAACTATAATTTGGATTATGAAAATTAAAGACACATTATTGTTGCTTCCGTTTAGATTATTGTTTTTTATATTAGAAGAGATGTTGAAAAGAATGTCACGATTCATTTTAAAAAACGAGATAAAAGAAGAGCGAGATTCTTTTTCCGCATTACATAAAAAATATGATATGTTAAAAAATGAAAAAGAAAATATCGTCACTGAAAATAATGCTTTAATAGCAAGATTCAATAGATTCAGAGAGATCATAAAGGATGATAGAAATAAAACTTATGAGCTTCTAATAACTAAAAACAACGAGTTTACTGTTATTAAATATTCAAAAAAGAAAATATTTGACACTATAAGATTGTTAGGTGAAAGCGGAAATAGTAAAAAATGTGATTCTTCTATGAGTTTCAAAAAAATGGGAGAAGTACTCAAGATATGTGATTTCCAGTCCGAAATAAGTGAAAAAGGAAAAGGATATGGTAGGGTACTTATGGACTTTGTAATAAAAAAGGCACTTGAAGAAAATATTGCATACATAACTGGTGATCTGTCAAATGTAGATTTCGAGAGTTTTAATTGGCTTATTCCTTTTTACGAATCATTTGGATTTAAATGTACTCTCCACCAACCTGATGGAAAAATAATCGTTGGAAAAATAGAGTTAAACCTTAATAACATAGCTTGAAAAGCACCCTTGATTTATAAATATTAATCACTATAGCCCGATCACTCGAATATGTGCAACGATAGCTCGGAAATTTTTTCTGTGTGTTCCTTTTCTTTTTTTAATTTGTTAAAGATGTGCTAAGCGCTAATTAGCCACGTGGATCAGGGGCTAATCCCTCCTCAACTAATTTTTTAATGATACGATCTGTAAATTTATGAGGTAGCCCGAGTTTATTTCCTATGATTACATTAAGTTTTTTATCCCAAGGTAAAGGTGGGAGTTCAGCTAATACCTTGTTTTTTAGCGATTCTGTGATTTTTGTTCTATAGATTGGTGAAGAAGTATTGTTTATTTTAGATTTTTCATACGCACTGGTTTGAAAATTAATATTGGTAAGAATATTTTTTGATATAGGATCTTTTAAATGAAATGGTTGCATAAGGCTAGCTATTCCATTAATGCGATAAATTAGTCGTTGAAGATTTATTTTTGTTTGCTCATCGGGTCCATGAGTCTTAATTGCATTTTTGGTCAACACTTGCAAGTCGTAAATAGAAACATATAACTTTCGAAGTGAAGAAATATTCCCGTAATCGGCTATTCTTCCTTGATTGGCATGTAAGCTTAAATAGTTATATATTCCAGTAATAAATTTGTAAGTTTTCTTTACTTTATGATTAAATTCCAAATGCTCATGTTCGTCCAATAATTGATCAAAACTAACGTTAATTATTTTTACTTCCCGATAAAATTCTTTTAATTGTCGGTTACTTTCAGTATTGTATAGTAATAGCAATAAAGTTGACTGTCTTTCAGAAGCTATTTTTCCTACAAAAATAGCTACAAGCATTACCCCTGAAAGTACTTCAATTGACGCAATTAAGCGTCCAGTTCCAGTAGGATGAATATCTCCATAACCTAAAGATGTCATTGTCACTATACTAAAATAAATTGCATCAGAAAAGTTTAGTTTTTCTGTACCTGTTATGTCAAAATAACTAAAGGCAAAAGCGCACATTATTATCAGTCCTATAATTAAGTAGCCAATTGTGGGATAAGACAGAGATTCAAGATTTTTGCCAACGCTGCTGGTTAACCCTCGGTTTAATTTATGTTGCTTTTTTCTAAAACGAATTTTATCAGTTTCGCTAACACTTTTTTTCTTTTTTTGAATATTTCTATCTAAATTTTCAAGAAATGATATAAGTTTAATTATGATTTTATTTGTAGCCATTAATAATATCGGTTTATAAATTATTATTGTCGAAAACAGAAGGTATGATTATGCAAAGTTTTTAGACCTAAAGAATATTTAAAAATCTTAATTTTATCTTGTTCTTTTACCTTTTTTAAAAGGTTTTTTATTCCCATTCGCTCGGATATGCGTAACTATAGCGCGGAAATTCTTTCCGTGCCCGTTCCTATATTAATAAAAATTGGATTTTCTTTTTTTAAATCTGTTAAGATATACTTTGCGGGCACGGATTACAAATCCGCGCGATCGGGTCACTATTTTTTTCGATCATGTGCAGAATTTGTTTCTTTACAATGGTTAATTGATGATTCAATTGCTAATTTCGAAAAGATGAAAAATTATAACTAAATAAATTCATAATTTCTCGCTTTCTTTTTTAATTCATACATATTTAAAAAGTTAATATAATAACTTCTTTAGTTTCCTCAACTCTCTTTATTTTTTTGTAAAGATTGGTTTCCATAAAATATCTTGACTCATAAGCAAGTGAAAATTCCTTTTCTAATTGGTTGGCAGGAATGGCTTTAGAATTAAGATTTGAAATATGTTGTCTTAAAGAAATTGAAATGATATTCATGATATCATGTCCATTACATAATTGATTTAAATCAACATCTTTTTTAAATTTGCTTAATCTTTCTAAAATTTGTTCTTTTTTAATTTCTACCTTAACTTTTCCATGACTGAAATTTAAAATTGCTTCAACTAGTTTGTCATCTCCTTTGTATTTAAGGTCGCTAGCGGAAATGAATACATTGTAATCTATCGTTTTTCCTTCAGGACTTGCTGGTTTAAATGTCAAGCCTAAATTATCTGCTTTATTTAGCCATTTGAGATATCCAATGTTTTTCGATATGTCAAAATAATATTTCTTTAAATTGGAAAAATCATTGTTAAATAATGTTTCTAATTTATCTTCTTGATAATAATGAGATATAATAGTTTCAAAACTTGGAGAGTTAATAAAGGAAATTTCTAAATCATGATAATCAGTCATTAAAATATCCTCTATTTCCACTTCTTTATCTAGAATTCTGAAATCAGAGTCAATGATACCAATTGCTTTATTGAATTTTCTCCTTTTTAATTCATTTACTACATCAATAACATTTAAATTTCCAAATGCAATTTCAATACTAGATTCTTTACTATCAATAAACTTATTGAATAGTCGAAAATCAGTTTTTCCTTCAACTATTAGGTAATTACAATTTAAATTCTTTTGTAGTATAGAATTTGCAATTCTATCAGGAGTTATATATTGTGTCATTAATTAAATGCCCTTTAATTGTATAGTTAAATCCCAGTTGTTGTTGATTATATCAGGAGAATGCGTCGCTATTATTGCAGAGAAATTTGTAAGCTTTATTACATCTCGTAAGTCATTAATGAAATGATTTTGCCATGAAATATGCAGTGAAATTTCAGGCTCATCAATTAACAAAAGTGAATTAGGTTCAGTATTGAATAATAACTGATAAAATAATACTAATTCGTGCTGTTCGCCTGAAGATAACCCTGATAGTGGTATGTTTTTTTGTGTAATTGTGGAGGTAAATACAAAACCAACTTTTTTATCAATAGATATTTTTTTATATAAAAAACGTTTATTAATTAAATCTATAAACAATTCTAATTTAGAAGCTAAATCAGAATAAATTTCTAATTTTTGATTACTATCATCTAGATAAATTTGAAGAACGTCCTTTAATAACTCTTTATTGCCTGCTCGTTGTGTGTTTATAGCATTATTAATTGGTTGTAAATCTTCTTCTTCAGTATCTAATAATCCTACTTTGTTTAAAACTTCTCTCCGTTCATTAAGATTAGATAATCCTACTTCGATTTCTTGATCGCTTATTTTTTTTGTTTTGGTTATTTCGTGAATAACTCGGTTGGGATAGCTTCTGTCTAATTTAGAAGCCAAATCAGTTGCGGCTACGGTTCTGTTTTTTATAGCTTCTACTAATTCTTTTGAATAACGAGAAACAGATGAATGATATTCAGATTCTCCTCCTGCTTTTGTTTTGATTAATAGTCTTTGGGTTTCTATAAATTTGGTATTTACAAAGTCGGTTTTATCAGTTAGCCATTTTGGTAAGCCAGATTTGATACCAAATTTTTTATGGTACTGTTTTGGAATATTTTCACCATAAAAATCTAAAAGAGTCTCTGTGGACATTGTTATTCCTCGATTTTCATCGAACCATCTATTTGCTCCTAATTTTTCAATATAAGGGGGTAGGTATGGTTTTATAGCGAATTCCAAATCAAAATCATTTAGGTAAAATTTTGTCGCATCAATAAAATCACCACCGTAAAACTTTGGATATTTAGTGCTTATACTGTTTTTAATCTGGAATTTATCTAAATTAAAATTGTATTTTTCTGGAGTTCTTTTACCTTTTATTTTGTAAGAAAAAAATAGATTTTCAGGATGGTCGTTATTTGATCCTTTAGTTATAGTGATAATGGATTCATCAACGAAATGCAAAATAAATTTTGTAAAATGATAAGAATTTAATTCAAAAAAATCTTTGTTAAAAAAAGCTTGTATCATCTTTAAAACTAAAGTTTTACCTAATCCATTTTCACCAAGAATTAATGTTATGGATTCATCTTTTAAAGAAATACTGTGATTGAAGACTTCATATAGCCCTTGTACCTCAATTTTAGTTATCATTTATTGATTTTTTAATTTAAGATTTACCTAGTGTATAAGTAGCAATTATCCAAATGTAGCCATTATTAATTAAATATAGACTAGGTAGATTTACCTAATTTCTTGAGAAATCTGGAAAGGGGGAATTATAGGGGAATTAAAAGTGTCTAATATTGTCCATTAAAGTCTAACAATGTCCAATAAAAAACCCGCTATTAGCGGGTTCTTGTTTGTTTTAAGAATTAACCTGCTGTTCGAAGTCTCCCGACTTCGGACACGCTTGCTATATCTAAGTTGTTTCAAATAATTGAATAATTAGTAATAGAAAGACATAAAAAAAATCCCATTTCGTAAGAAATGGGATTTTAGTTTTGTGACCTCGACTGGATTCAAACCAGTAACCTCTTGAGCCGTAATCAAGTGCGCTATTCAGTTGCGCCACGAGGCCTTTTTTATTTCTCAATTGGCTAATTTTTCGTAGCTTTGTTGAGCGCTTATTGCGGGTGCAAAGATAGAAACAAATGTGAGATATACAAGCAAAAAACAATAGAAAATTAAAAAAAAATGCAAATAAAAAATTACATCCGTGATATTCAGGATTTTCCAAAAGAAGGAATTTTATTTAAAGATATCACTCCGCTTTTAAATGACCCAATTGCCAGAGAAGAATGTCTTCAAATTTTGTTTGACTCTCTAAAAGGACAAAAAATAGACAAAGTAATAGGAGCAGAAAGTCGTGGTTTTTTCTTCGGAATGCTATTAGCACAAAAATTAAACGCAGGTTTTGTACCCGTAAGAAAGCCAAAGAAGCTTCCTTATGACGTAATTTCGGCAGAATACGATTTAGAATACGGTACAGATTCGTTAGAGATGCATATTGATGCAATAAAAAAAGGAGATAAAGTATTGGTGCATGATGATGTATTAGCTACAGGCGGAACAGCAAAGGCGCTTTGCGATTTGGTTAATGAACTAGGAGGAGAAATTGTACAATGTAATTTTTTAATGGAGCTTTCTTTTTTAAACGGAAGAGAAAAGATAAAGGAAAATCCTATTTTTGCTGCTATAACATATTAGTGTAGTTCTGTACAAGCATCAAAAACATAAATTAACCAAATGAAAGTATTTTATTCGTTAGCCTTATTCACGCTTTTAATTTCTTGTAAAGACAATAAAGAGGTAAATGCCAAAACAGATTCAATTTCTCAAAAGGAAATTCTAAACACAAAAGATACCATTAATAAAATCCCTAGTGAGTTTAAAAGCGAAATACGTCCGAACGAAAAATTAAAATTGCAACAAGTATATACAGATACTGCCGAATTTGTCAGATTTAATGAAGGAGGAGATTATTCGTATGTAGAGATAAAAAAGAATAATAAAATAATCTCACTCACGACAAATTTAACCGAAGCCGAGAATCCTAACTATACAATGGGTGACATTTTCGACTTTAAGTGGCAAATAGATAGTGTGTTTATCTCTGGTGATGGAGAAAGACGTGATTTTACTGAATGGTTTGTAAGTGCTAAAAAAGTAAAAGACGGAAGTGTAACTCTATTTAGAAAAAAATATCCTAAACCAATAAAATATTATTGGGCAGAGGAGGAGGATAAGTACTCAACTGAGTTTAAAGATTACTTATACACTTTGGTCGAGTATTACTTGGCAAATTCTAAAAGCGAACTTGTAAAGGCTAATTTAAAAGACCCAGATTTAAGTTTGACTTACTCAATTGAAGACAGAGAAAGCGACGGGCGTTCTTATACGGTTTTAGGTATTGCTAACGAATTTGAAAACCGTACGAGTATAATGCAATGGTTATACGTAGATAATGTAACCAGAGTCTTATATGAGTATGATTTACCAAATGAAAAATTAATAGAATTTAAATAATAAAAAATCCGCTAGAGAATAAATATTCATACTAGCGGATTTTTTTATAATACAACTTTTAACTATCGTAAGGTTGCCCCAAGTTCAGTTTCAAAGTTTTGTTGCAATTTACTCATGATTTTATCAATTTGAGTATCTGTAAGCGTTTTTGTGTTATCCTGAATGGTAAAGCTTAACGCATAAGATTTCTTGCCTTCAGGAAGGTTTTTGCCTTCGTATACATCAAACAAGTTTACATCTTTCAATAAAGTTTTTTCTGTTTGCTTAGCAAGGTTGTAAATACTATCGTAAGTTACATTCTTGTCGATCAATAAAGCTAAATCTCTACGTACTTCTGGGTATTTAGGAATTTCGGTATATTTTATTTTACCTGTGATTATTTTCAAAATCAAATCCCAATTAAAATCAGCATAAAAAACTTCTTGTTTAATCCCGAAGTGTTTTAAGATAGATTTCTTTACAACTCCCATTTCTACCAAAGTATCATGACCGTAACCAATAGCCGCACCTTCAGAAAACACATCTGATTGTGTTGGAATATTAAGGATTTTGTCTATTCCTAATCTAGAAATAATACCTTTTACATATCCTTTTAGTAAAAAGAAATCTGTTGATTGTGCGCCGTTTGTCCAAGTCTCTTTATTTCTGTTTCCAGTAACAAACAAAGTCAGGTGCTTATGCTCTTCATAACCATTAAGAAATTTATGGTATGATTTTCCAAATTCAAATAATTTTAAATCAGAATTTTTTCTGTTGATATTATATGAAATCGCTTCTAATCCAGAAAACAATAATGATTGACGCATTACTGATAAATCATTACTTAAAGGATTTAATATAGTAACATTATGCTCTTCTTTTAATAAAGTCGAAAGAGTAGCATAAGAAGGCGTTGTTAATGAATTGGCCATCATTTCATGAAAACCTTGCGAATTTAATTGAGTTGCAATAGTATTTTGTACCTTATAATCTTCTGTTCTTGGCGAATTAGAAACTGTCGCGTTGAATTTTTTAGAGAAATTAATATTGTTATATCCATAAACTCTTAAGATTTCTTCGATAACATCAATTTCACGTTGTACATCTACTCGATACGCAGGAATTGTTAATCCCAAACCAGCTTCAGAAACACTATTAACTTTAATATCTAATGATACTAATATCTTCTTAATAGTATCTTTTGGTATTTCTTGTCCAATAATTTTTGAAACATGGCTGAAGTTTAAAAACACAGAGAAATCCTCTATCTTCTTTTGGTAAATCTCAACAATATCAGAAGTTATTTCTCCACCAGCAATTTCTTTTATCAATAAAGCAGCACGTTTTAAAGCATAAGCAGTAATCGAAGGATCAATACCTCTTTCAAATCTAAAAGATGCATCTGTATTTAATTGATGTCTTTTAGCCGATTTACGTACACTTACAGGATTAAAGTAAGCACTTTCTAAGAATATAGTAGTAGTAGTATCTGTTACACCAGATTTTTTACCTCCAAAAACCCCTGCAATACACAACGGACCTTTTTCGTCACAAATCATTAAATCTTCTTGGTGCAATGTTCTTTCTACATCATCTAGCGTTACAAATTTAGTACCTGCAGGAAGCGTTTTTACAATTACTTTACCATTAATTTTACTTGCATCAAATGCATGCAAAGGTTGTCCTAACTCATGTAAAACATAATTTGTAATATCTACAATATTATTTTTTGGAGTAATTCCAATAGCTTTTAATCTGTTTTGTAACCAGCTTGGAGATTCATTTATTGTAATTCCAGAAATGGTAACACCACAATATCTAGGTGCCAAAGATGGTTCTTCGACATTAACATCAATTTTTAAAGTTCGCATGTCAACTCTAAAATTACTTACCGATGGAGTAATTAATTCTACGTTTACACCTCTTTGTAATAATCCAGCACGTAAATCACGTGCAGTACCTAGATGACTCATTGCATCGGCACGGTTAGGAGTTAATCCTATTTCAAAAACCTCATCATTTTCTATGTTAAAAACTTCTGAAGCAGGAGTTCCTGGTTTCAATGCTTCGTCTAAAACCATAATTCCGTCATGACTAGTTCCTAGACCTAATTCGTCTTCAGCGCAAATCATACCGTGGCTTTCTTGTCCGCGTATTTTTCCTTTTTTAATAGTAAAAGATTCTCCGTTTTTGTCGTATAAAACAGTACCAATAGTAGCAACTGGCACTTTTTGCCCAGCAGCAACATTAGCAGCACCACACACAATTTGTACAGGATGTTCTAGACCTAAGTCTACAGTTGTAATTTTTAATCGGTCAGCATCAGGGTGCTGTACACAGGTTAATACATGCCCAACAACAATACCTTCTAATCCTCCTTTTATCGATTGATATTTTTCAACCACTTCCACCTCAAGACCTAAGTCAGTAAGTAAAGACGATGTTTCTTCAGATTTCCAATCTATTTTTATGAATTGTTTTAACCAGTTGTAAGATATTTTCATTTGAGTAATATTATTCTTGAATAAGTTTACAAATATAAGGATTGCACATTGTAGTAGGAAACAATTTATTTGGTTTTTTATAGCTGTTTTTATTTGAACGTAAATCCTTATTTTTTAAATATACTTCATTTTTTATGGTAATATTTTATTAATAGAGTATTAAATATTAGTTATAAAAGATAATCTGCATTTTTTGTGCTATTAGATGAACGAATTGTGCTATTCTTTATAAAAGAATGAAACTAAATTTGAAATGAATCCAAAAAAAAATATTTTATGAGTACTCTAGCAAAAAGACCTGACTTTAAGGCAAAATACGATAATTACATTGGCGGAAAATTTGTAGCACCAATAAAAGGAGAATATTTTGATGTACTTTCTCCAATAGACGGTAAAGTCTTTACCAAAGCAGCCCACTCTGGTAAAGAAGATATTGAATTTGCTGTAGATACAGCGTATGAAGCATTTAAAACATGGGGAAAAACCTCGGTAACAGAACGTAGCATCTTACTAAATAAGATTGCACAAAAGATAGAAGATAATCTAGAATACATTGCAACTGTAGAAACTATAGATAACGGAAAACCAATCCGTGAGACTTTAGCTGCCGATATTCCATTGGCAATAGATCATTTCAGATATTTTGCAGGAGTAATTCGTGCTGAAGAAAGCTCTATTGCCGAATTAGATTCACAAACAGTTTCTATCGCATTGAGCGAACCTTTAGGAGTCGTTGCTCAAATTATTCCTTGGAATTTCCCAATATTAATGGCTGTCTGGAAAATAGCTCCAGCACTTGCAGCAGGAAATACAATCGTTTTAAAACCTGCCGAAAGCACGCCAATTTCTATATTAGTATTAATGGAACTTATAGGAGATATTCTTCCTCCGGGAGTTTTAAATATTGTAAATGGTTTTGGTGCCGAACTAGGACGTCCGTTAGTAACTAACAAAAAAGTTTCTAAAGCAGCATTTACAGGTTCTACAACAACAGGACGATTAGTAATGCAATATGCGACCGAAAATATCATTCCGGTAACACTAGAACTAGGCGGGAAATCACCAAATATATTTTTCCCGTCTGTTGCCGACCATGACGATGATTTCTTTGATAAAGCCATAGAAGGTGCCGTTTTATTTGCATTGAATCAAGGAGAAATTTGTACTTGTCCATCTAGATTATTAGTTCACGAAGACATCTACGATAAGTTTATTAAAAGAGTAATCGAAAGAACAGAAGCTATTATTGCAGGAAATCCATTAGATAAAACTACCATGATTGGTGCACAGACTTCGATAGTGCAAAAAGAAAAAATTCTTTCTTATATAAAATTAGGAAAAGAAGAAGGTGCAGAACTACTTACTGGTGGTGCAGAAAATAATTTAGGCGGAGATTTAGAAGGTGGTTACTACATTAAGCCAACTTTGTTTAAAGGGAATAATAAAATGAGAATTTTTCAGGAAGAAATTTTCGGACCTGTTCTAGCTGTAACCACTTTTAAAACTACCGAAGAAGCTATTGCTATTGCAAATGATACTATGTACGGTTTAGGAGCTGGAGTTTGGACACGTGATGCGCACGAAATTTATCAAGTTCCGAGAGCTATTCAATCCGGAAGAGTTTGGATAAATCAGTATCATTCTTATCCTGCAGGCGCACCGTTTGGAGGTTACAAGCAATCTGGAATTGGTCGTGAGAACCACAAAATGATGTTGGAACAATACCGCCAAACCAAAAATATGCTTATTTCTTATGACAAAAAGAAATTAGGTTTCTTTTAAAGAATTGTATAAACCAAAGAGCAATAAACTATTAACTTATTGCTCTTGCAAATAAATAAAATTATGTTGCCAAAAACAATGAAAGCCGCAGTTGTAAGAGAATTTGGTTCTCTTTTAAAGATTGAAGAAGTCGAAGTAAAACGACCAGGTAAAAACGAAATTCTTGTAAAAGTTATTGCAAGTGGTGTTTGTCATACCGATTTACATGCCGTAGAAGGGGATTGGCCCGTAAAACCAAAAATGCCATTAATTCCAGGACATGAAGCCGTGGGTTACGTTGTTGCGCTTGGTCAGGATGTAAAAAATGTAAAAGAGGGCGATGCAGTTGGTGTGCCCTGGCTTTATAGTGCCTGCGGAGGTTGTGATCAATGTATTACAGGTTGGGAAACCTTATGCGATACACAACAAAATGGGGGGTATAGTGTAGATGGTGGATTTGCCGAATATGTTATTGCCGATGCAAGATATGTTGGACTTTTACCTTCAAATGTCAATTTTATGGAAATGGCTCCCATACTTTGTGCTGGAGTAACAGTGTACAAAGGACTTAAAGAAACTGAGGTCAAACCCGGAGAATGGGTTGCGATTTCAGGAATTGGAGGTCTGGGGCACGTTGCTGTACAATACGCCAAAGCAATGGGAATGCATGTTGCAGCGATTGATGTTGCTGATGATAAACTTAATCTAGCCAAAAAACTTGGAGCCGATTTAGTCGTAAACGCAAAAAATCAAAATCCTGGGGAATTCTTAAAAAAGGAAGTTGGTGGAATGCATGGGGCATTAATTACGGCCGTTTCTCCTATAGCTTTTAAGCAAGGTCTTGAAACCTTAAGAAGAAAAGGTACAATGGCACTTAACGGACTTCCTCCGGGGAACTTTGATTTATCAATTTTTGATACTGTTTTAAACAGAATAACAATTCGCGGTTCGATTGTAGGTACACGTAAAGATATGAAAGAAGCAATAGAATTTGCTACAGAAGGAAAAGTAAAAGCAACAATTACTCCTGCAAAATTAGAAGATGTCAATGATGTTTTTGATAAAATGAAAAAAGGACAAATAGAAGGAAGGGTTGTGCTTGAGATTGCGAAACCATAATTAAATCATGAAAGCAACCAACTTTATAATTATAAAGTTGGTTGCTTTTTTTAAATTCAAAAAGCATGATAAAAAGAATTGATGCCACAGATAAAGCTATAGAATTGATAAAAATATTAAAAGAAAAGCATGGCGATTTAATGTTTTATCAAGCCGGTGGATGTTGTGAAGGAACACAACCACAATGCTTTGAAAAAGGTGGTTTTTACCAACGAATGGGTGATGTATGCATTGGTATAATCGAAGATACTGAATTTTGGGTAGACAAAGATTTATTCGAATATTGGAAACATGCCCATTTTACTCTCGATGTAATCGATGCTTTTGGCGTTGGCGGATTCTCATTGGAAACTCCATTAAAAAAAACATTCCAAATAGAATATCGAATTTTCACCGAAGAAGAGGAGAAAGATTTGGAGCCGATTAAAAGTTTTCTTTAAGGTGTTAAGGTTTTTTTTTTGAGGTACTAAGGTTCTGAGATACAAAGGGACAAAGGTTTCTCGTAGAGGCGCACCGCAGTGCGTCTTTTTTTTGGCAATAATTACAGAGTTACTAGTGGAGACCCTTCCTGCGTCAGAGAGACAAGATTGTGGTACGTTGTACTAAAAGTTCTTTATGACAGTATATCGGTTCAAAGGTTTCTCGTAGAGGCGCACCGCAGTGCGTCTTTTTTTGTGCAATAATTGTTGAGTTACTAGTGGAGATTCTTGCTACGTCATGGTGACAAGTTTGTGGTTATGTATTGCTAAAATTTCTTTATAACAGAATATATCGGTTCAAAGGTTTCTCGTAGAGGCGCACCGCAGTGCGTCTTTTTTTTGTGCAATAATTGTCGAGTTGCTTGTGGAGACCCTTCCTGTGTCAGGGTGACAAGTTTGTGGTTATGTAGCGCTAAAATTTCTTTATGACAAGATAGATTGGTTCCCGTTTCTAGAAGAAACCTTTGTCTCTTTGTACCTCAGAACCTTTGCACCTTTTCTAAAAAACCTTAGTCCCTCAGAACCTTAGCGACTCAGCACCTTAATTAATAAACAACAACTGATATTGCTTTGGTGTAATTCCTTCGTGTTTTTTAAATAATCTGATAAAATAATTGGCATCTCCAAATCCTGATAAATAACAAACCTCATTAATTTGTATGGATGGATTTTTGAGTAAATTTTTGGCACATTTTATTTTTTCATTCAGAATATATTCTATCGGACTCATTCCTAGTTCTCGCTTAAAAAAGCGATAGAAAGAAGCTGTACTCATACAAGCTTTATCGCTCAAGCTTTTTAAGTTCATGTTTTCCTTTAAATTCTGTTTGATGAATTCGGTAACTTCTTTTATTGGATTATTTACCTGAATTGCCGTTCCTTCATCAATAGATTTCACTGTTTGAGTTTGTATTATTCGAATCAATAATTCTTTCAAAGTCAAATCGGCCAAAACATCTTTGGTTATCGAAGTACTCATGCATTCCTTTATAAGTTTATTGATTGTAGTAGCCATATCAACATTATTATAAAAGAAATAATTCTGATAATTTAATTGCCAATACGCATCTTTTCCTTCTTTAGGATATCGCTCGTTTAAGAAATTTAAAGTGTCTGTAATTTTAGATTGCTCAATTGCCAGAGCCAGGCATTGTGTAGGATTATTTTTTGATGCATCTGGAAAATCAATTTTCATTTCTACATTAGCAGGAACAACAACTGTTTCTCCGGGTAAATAATCAAATTCAGGATCATCAAAAAGATGCATTATTTTCTTTCCCCTCAACATACTTGTTACAACCAAATCATCAAACTTTAAAGGAACTAAAGTTGATGATTCGTATGTTTCAAAAATATTTAACTCGCAATGATTCAAGTTATAAATTGTCCTGTTTTCTACAAGAGTTTTTAACGATTTTTCTTTTGATAGTTGAAGAGGGTTGATTAGAAAACGTTGATTATTCATTGCTTTTAAAATTTTAAGACGGAAGCTTAAATTTAAGCAAAATAATTACATTAAGAATAGTTTTAACGTTAAATTAAATCAGTTCTTCGATATGTTTCTTGATATTCTCTGCTATTTTTTTGGTAGGTAAATCATTCTCATCATCACCAAACGGATCTTCTATTTCCTCGGCAATAAGTTCTAAACTCGCTAATACATAAAAAACAAAAACCACCACAGGAGCAACATAATAACCTAGACTAATAGAGTAACCAAAAGGCAAAGTCATGATGTAAAAGAAAATGAATTTTTTAATAAAAGCACTGTAAGAGTAGGGAATAGGTGTGTTTTTTATTCTTTCGCAAGCTCCGCAAACATCTGTAAAGGCTTGTAATTCTTCATTTAAAATAATGAGCTGATCTCCAGATATTTTTTTAGCATCGTATAAATCATTTATTTTATGAAATATGATTCTTTTTACCTGATTTGGTTTGTGTTTATGATGGTCAATTTCTAAATCAACATCCTCAAAAAGTTGCTTGCTTGTTTCGGAATCATGCAAATGCTTGTGCAAAATTTCAGCGTATAACGGAATAAATTTTCTGAAAAATTTTCTATCATTTTCATCTTTAAGCATAGCCGAAAGCTTAATAGCAAGATTACGACTATTATTTACCAGACTTCCCCATAATTTTCTTCCTTCCCACCAGCGATCATAGGCAGTATTGGTTCTAAAAACGAGCAGTAACGAAATTACAAAACCTAACATTCCGTGCATAATCGGAATATTCTGGATATAATCGTTTTTACCTATCTTAAAATAATAAATTTCCAGATACCCAACTGCACTAGCGTAAATTGCAATAGCAATCATGATAGGAAATAGTTTCCTAACAGTATCTGATTTGTGGAAATGAAAGATAAAAGTAAACCAGTCTTTAGTATTATATGATATCATTTGTTATGTGTTTGAAACAAATTTAGTTTAAAAACTAATATTTCCCGCTAATTCTTTTAATGCAATTTCAGATAATTTAGCTTCAAATTGAGCATTGCTAAAACGCACTTTTGCATTTACATAATTAAGCTGCGCGGTTCTAAACTCTAGTGTTGTAATAGTTCCGATACGGAATTTATCTAGCGTAATATCTAAGTTTTGTTTAGCAATTGCTTCGTTGTTTTCTTCTAAATGTATCAACTCCAAATTTGTTAAGTAAGTTTGATAAGCAGTTGCTAATTGTGTACTCAATATTTGATTTTGTTGTTCTAGAGCAAATTTTGTATTTTCTATTGTCAGCTTAGATGTTTTTTCATTCCTGTGTTGTGCAAAACCATCAAATACATTTAAAGAAGCGCTAAAACCATAATTTAATCCTCGAGCAGACGATTGACTTGTAAAACCTAAGCTTGAGTGACTTTCAGAAAAATTATAACCTGTATTTAGTTTTACAGTAGGATAGCGATTTGCCTTTACTTGTTTTAATTGCAATTCGGCAATTCTTAAATTAATAATCTGCGATTCTAATTGTGGATTTTGCTTTTTGGCCAATTCTAATAAATTATCTAAAATTAAAGAATTATCAACCTTAACCTCATCTGTAACTGCAAAGTTAATTTTGGAATCTCGAGCTAAAATCTGATTTAATAAAATCTTGGTATTTGCATATAATTCTTTTTGTCTCAATAAGGAAACCTGATCCGTATTTAAATCTACTTGCGCATTTAAAACCTCTAATTTTGAAGCTTTACCAATGGTAAATCGGTTTTGTGCCAATGTTAATCTTTGTTTAGAAATTACAATTGTAGTATCTAATGCTGCTAATTGTTGCTGTTGTTGAACCAAATCGTAGTAAGTAGAATTAACCTGTCCAACTTTTACCAAAATCGTGCGTCGCAATTCGGCATCGCCTAATTTTTGTAGTTCTTTAAGTTGGTCTAATTGAGCAAACATTCGCATACCATCAAATATTGTCCAGTCTAATCCAACACCATAATTTAAACTATTATTTTTTGCATTCTTTAATGAAGTTGAAGTTCCGTCCTGACGTGTTTGAGAACTATTTTGTATGTTATTATTATCTACAACCGTTGCTGTAACTGTAGGCAACATTCCTGCATTTCCTATAGTTGCGTTGGTTTCATTAATTTTTGAATTATTTGACGCAATTTTTATTTCAAAATTATTGTCTAATGCTATTTTTACTGCGTTTTCTATGGTAAGAACTTCTTGTGCATTGCTTTTTACAACACAAAAAAGAAACAAAACCAAGCATTTAAATAGAGTTTTAGTGTACATCATTTTTTATTTTTATTACCACAAATCAGCTTCAAATTTTTGTTTAAAAACGATTTGTGGTTCCTATTTTTATTTAAAGTGAGTTCTAGAGATTATTTGTTACTATCTCTTTCATATTCTTCGATATGATCAAACTCAGGATAATGTTTACGTGCTTTAGACCACATTAAATACATGGCAGGAATTACAAATAAAGTAAGTACTAAAGAGAAAATAGTTCCTCCTACAATTACAACTCCCATACCAATACGGCTTGTAGAAGCTGCTCCAAGTGACATTGCAATTGGTAATGCACCTAATGCAATCGCCAAACTCGTCATTAAGATTGGTCTAAGTCGTGCTTCCGAAGCTTCTAGAATTGCTTCTAATTTTGGCTTGCCTTGTTCTCGTAATTGGTTAGCAAACTCTACAATCAAGATACCATTCTTGGTTACAAGACCAATAAGCATTACGGTACCAATCTGGCTAAAGATATTCCAGGTTTGGTTAAATAACCATAATGAGAATAATGCTCCGGCAACTGCCATTGGTACAGTCAGGATTATAATAAATGGATCTATAAAGCTTTCAAATTGAGCAGATAAGATTAAGAAAATTAATAATAAAGCCAATCCAAATGCAAATGATGTATTAGAGCTACTCTCAATAAAATCTCGTGATTCTCCTCCTAAATCAGTTGTAAATGTATCATCAAGAACCTTGGCTTTTATCTCGTTCATAGCATCAATTCCGTCGCTGATACTTTTGCCTGGAGCTAAACCAGCCGAAACTGTAGCCGACATATATCTGTTGTTATGATACAATTGTGGCGGATTACTTTGTTCTTCTATGGTAACTACGTTATCCATTTGTATTAATTGCCCTTTTTTGTTTTTTACAAACATCGAAGTTAAGTCCAATGGTTTCGAACGGTCTTTCTGGTCAAATTGTCCAATAACCTGATATTGTTTTCCGTTTTTGATAAAATAACCAAAACGCTGTCCGCTTAAAGAAAGCTGTAATGTTTGTGCAATATCAATAATAGAAATCCCTAAACTTTCGGCTTTTTCACGATCGATACTTACATTAATTTCAGGTTTATTAAATTTCAGGTTGACATCTGTAACCGAAAAAGTATCGTTTTTATTGGCTTCATCCATAAACAATGGAATTTTTTCTCGCAATTTTTCGAAAGTTGGCGCCTGAATAATATACTGTATTGGCAATCCTCCACGTCTGTTTACAGCAATTGTAGGCTGCTCTGTTACCGAGGTTTTTGCTTCAGAATATTTTTTTGTCCATTTTGTTAATTTCTCTGCAATTTCTTTTTGAGAACGCGTTCTTTCGTCTGGTTCCTTAAGTGCGATTCTAACTCTACCGCTGTTTACAGATGATGATCCAAATCCTGGTGAAGTAATTACTAAACTTACTTTTTTCTCCGGAATCGAGTCATCAATTAATTTTCCTAGTTCCTGCATAAAACGATCTGTATATTCGTATGAAGAACCTTCGGGAGTGGTTACACTTAAAACCAACGCACTTCTGTCATCATACGGAGCAGTTTCTTTTGGTAGGATGCTAAAGAACAAATAAATCAATCCGAAACAAATAGCGATAATAGGGAAGCTTAACCATTTCTTTTTCATAAAACGAGTTAAAGCATCGGCATATCCTTTATTTAAACTTTCGAAATAAGGTTCTGTTTTAAGATAAAAATTTGATTTCTTTTGTTCGCCACCTTTCATTAAATACGCATTTAACATTGGTGTTAAAGTCAAGGATACAAAAGCCGAAATTAGTACTGCCGCTCCTATGACGACTCCAAACTCTCGAAATAGTCGACCAACGAATCCCTCTAAAAATATTACGGGCAAGAATACCGCAGCAAGGGTTATCGAAATAGAAATTACTGCAAAAAATATCTCATTAGATCCTTTAATCGCAGCTTCAATAGGCGACATTCCTTCTTCAACTTTCTTAAAGATATTCTCTGTTACCACAATTCCATCATCGACCACAAGTCCCGTCGCCAGTACAATTGCAAGTAATGTTAATACGTTTATCGAGAATCCAAAAAGCCACATGATAAAAAATGTTGCTATCAAGGAAACTGGAATATCTATTAAAGGTCTAAATGCTATTGCCCAATCTCTAAAAAACAAAAAGATAATCAGGATTACCAGAACGATAGATATTAATAATGTTTCGGCAACTTCCAGAACAGATTTCTTTACAAAAAGTGTACTGTCTATCGCAATATCAAGCTTAATATCTTTAGGTAAATCCTTCTTTAAGGCATCATATTTTTTATAAAATTCTTTCGAAATATCAAGGTAATTAGCTCCTGGCATTGGTACAATTGCAAGACCAATCATAGGAAGCCCTGATTGACTCAATTTTGTTTCGGTGTTTTCAGGTCCTAATTCGGCTTTACCAATATCGCTTAAACGAACTATTTTTTCGCCGTCTGAACGGATAATAATATTATTAAACTCTTCTGGTTTAGATAAATTTCCGACTGTTTTTACGGTAAGTTCGGTATTGTTTCCTGTTAGCTTTCCAGAAGGTAGCTCAACATTTTGCGCATTTAAGGCATTACGAACTTCTGATACGGTACAACCATAAGCGGCTAGTTTTATAGGATCTATCCATAAACGCATAGCGTAACGCTTTTGTCCCCAAATCTGAACTCCACTTACTCCTGGAATCGTTTCTAAACGTTGCGAAATAACATTCTCGGCATAATCACTTAATTCAAGTGCGCTTCGTGTATCACTTTGTACGGTCATCGAAATGATAGATTCACCATTGGCATCAGCCTTAGAAACGACTGGCGGAGCATCTATATCTTGTGGTAAACTTCTAACGGCTTGCGATACTTTATCACGAACATCATTTGCAGCTTCTTCTAGATTTTTATCTAGATTAAACTCGATTGTAATATTACTACTTCCTTGTACACTCGACGAAGTAATATTTCTAATTCCATCAATGGCATTAATAGCTTTCTCTAGTGGTTCGGTAATTTGAGATTCTATAATGTCTGAATTTGCTCCTGTATAGTTTGTACGAACAGAGACTTGTGCTGGATCAATAGACGGAAATTCTCTTACGCCTAAAAAGCTATATCCAATAAGACCGAACAATACAATTGCAAGATTCAAAACAATTGTTAGTACAGGCCTTCTTATACTTGTGGTTGATAAACTCATAATGAGATTTTATATTTTTTAGATTTCGGGTTTTTGGGTCAGATTTATTGCTAAATCTTACGATTAAAATCTAGACTTATTTCACTTTTACTTTAATTGCGTCGTCATTCTTCAATGCCATTACACCACTAGTTATAACAGTATCTCCCTTTTTTAAACCAGATAAAATCAAGATAGACGCATCTGTTCTTGTAGCAGTTTCTACCATTACTTCTTTGGCTTTGCCAAAATTAGAAATAAAGACTTTTTTACCGTTTTGTACAGGTACAATCGCTTCGGTAGGAACTACAATAGCATCTTTTATAATATCCAATGGTAATTTTACATCGGCAAATGTTCCTGGAAATAATTTACCATCTTTATTTTCGGCGATAGCTCTAATCTGAAGAGTTCTTGTTTCTACAGCAACTTCAGGCTCCATTGCATAAATTTTGGCAGTATATAGTGTATTTGACCCCGAAACTGTAAAAGTGATAATAGAATTCTCTCTTACCTGACTTGCATATTTCTCTGGAATCGAGAATGTAATTTTCAGTTTACTTGTATTAACCAATTTAGCAACCAAAACTGTTGGTGTAATATAAGTTCCCGGAGAAATTGATCGTAAACCTATCTTTCCAGAAAATGGTGCTTTTACAGATGTTTTTGCAATTTGAGCACGTATTAATTGACTTTGTGCTTGCGCAGAAGCGTGGTCGGCTCTTGCAACCTCATATTCTTCTTGGCTAATCGCTTCTTTTTGAAGTAATAGTTTAGCTCTTCTTTCGTTTTCCGCAGCCAAACCTTCTTTGGTAGTTGCTTGTCTTAATTGCGCTCTTAACTCTATATCATTTACCTTAAAAAGTACTTGACCTTTGGTTACGTTGCTTCCTTCACTAAAATAAATTCCTTCGACAATACCCGAAACTTCACTACGAATTTCTACTTGTTCATTGGCTTCAATAGATCCAGATAAAGATAAATTATTATCAAAAGTTTGCGTGTCTACAACAACTCCCGAAACTGTTGTGGTTTTGTTTTTACCGTTCTGACCTTTTGATTCGTCGTTTTTATTTTTATTAGATACGATTCGGTAAGCGATAAATCCGCTAATTCCGATTATTAGCAAGGCATATACAAGGTTTTTTACTTTCATGAGATTTTAGGTAAAGCTAGAATTAATAGATTATGGTTTTTTAAGTGAATTCACAAATTTAGTTTTTTGTATTGAAAACCTATGACCTTATTTTTTATTTAACAATTGTATGTACAAATATTAATATTTTAGTTAAAATAAGACGTAAAAAAGCAAGATTAGAAACGGAGGTTATGAGTTACAAAACCCCTAATTTTCTATGATTTGCAATGTTCATACATTAAACATAAGTTCAAAAATTTGAATTAAGACTCCGTTCCCGAAGAAAGGTTTAATGGGATAGTAATTTTTTTTTAAAAGAAGGTTCAGAGTTGCAAAGGTTTTTATGGAGGTTCTGAGGTACAAAGGTTCTGAGGTACTAAGACTAGAAAAGTAAACTTTGCGAAAGTCTTTGTTTGCTCTGCGGTTAATTTTACCGCAATAAAATCCTAAGCTTGTCACCCTGACGCAGGAAGGGTCTCCGCAAGTAACTCAGCAATCTAAGAAAGGTTTAAAAGGCTCACAAATAGCCCACGGTTTCAACCGTGTGGAACGGATTGTAAAAAATGCATTGCGCTCCAACGGTTGAAACCGTTGGCAATGTTTATAAAAAACCTCAAACCTCTCTCAAATTAGCGAGTAACTCGAAAATTAATAGGGGAGTGATTCTAGGGGTTAATTGATTTAATAATCATGCACATGAGGCGGAGTAAATATGCTATATATAAAATAGAGTAAATACTCATTTTTTTTCTTCGATTCTTTCTTCGATTACTGAGTTACTTACGGAGACCCTTCCTCTGTCAGGGAGACAAGTTTGGGGCTATATTGTGTAAACTACTAAATCCCTCTATAATAAAGACGCACTGCGGTGCGCCTCTACAAGAAACCTTTGAACCTTTGCACCTCAGAACCTTAGTACCTCAAAAAAAAATTAACTAATATAATTCCAGATATTCTTTTTCTTAGTTAGTTCTAAGAAAATGGCTTTAAGGATTGCATTTTCAGGTTTTTGTAGTGGAGCGTCTTCTTTTAAGACTTTTAAAGCATAATTTCTGGCTAGAGCCAAAATATCACGGTCACGAACAATATCGGCGATTTGAAGATTAAGTACACCACTTTGTTGCGTTCCCATTAAATCACCAGGACCACGAAGTTTTAAGTCAACTTCGGCAATTTCGAAGCCATCATTGGTTTGAACCATTGTTTCCATTCGGGTTTTACTATCCGAACTTAATTTATGCGAAGTCATTAAGATACAGTAACTCTGTTCGGCACCACGACCTACACGACCGCGTAATTGATGTAATTGCGAAAGTCCGAAACGTTCGGCACTTTCTATAATCATAACACTAGCATTCGGTACATTTACACCAACTTCTATAACTGTTGTAGCAACCATTATATTAGTTTTTCCTTCAGAGAAACGTTTCATTTCGAAATCTTTATCGGCAGGTTTCATTTTTCCGTGCAGAATAGAAATCGAATAATCGGGTAGGGGGAAATCACGAGAAATACTCTCGTAACCGTCCATTAAATCTTTGAAATCCATTTTTTCTGATTCTTGAATCAATGGATAAACGATATATATTTGTCTTCCCAGAGCAATTTCATCTCTTAGAAATTTCCATACTTTCAGTCGGTTACTATCATAACGATGAACGGTTTGGATTGGTTTTCTTCCCGGAGGTAATTCGTCGATTACCGAAATATCTAAATCACCGTATAAACTCATTGCCAGCGTACGCGGAATTGGCGTAGCTGTCATAACTAATACGTGTGGCGGAATTTCGTTCTTTTTCCATAATTTAGAACGTTGTTCTACACCAAAACGATGTTGCTCATCGATAACGGCTAATCCTAAATTTTTAAATTTTACTTTGTCTTCTAGTAAAGCGTGCGTTCCAATTAGTATATGTAAACTACCATTTTCTAATTCTTCATGAATTATTCTTCTGGCAGCAATTTTAGTAGAACCTGTTAGTATTTTTATATTGATGTTTAATGTGGCTGCTAATTCGGACAATCCCACAAAATGCTGATTTGCTAAGATTTCGGTAGGTGCCATCAAACAGGCCTGAAAACCATTATCGAGTGCTAATAGCATGCTCATAAAAGCTACAATAGTTTTTCCCGAACCCACATCTCCTTGTAACAATCGATTCATTTGGGCATTACTACCCATATCGGTGCGTATTTCCTTAATTACTCTTTTTTGAGCATTTGTAAGCGCAAAAGGCAAGTGATTTTGATAGAATACATTAAAATATTCACCCACTTTTACAAATGGATGTCCTTTTATTTTATGCTTTCTAATGAGATTTTTAGTTATCAGTTGCAACTGAATAAAAAATAACTCTTCAAATTTTAATCGGTATTGGGCTTTCGCCAAAGCATCGGCACTTTTAGGAAAATGGATATTAAATAAAGCGGCTCTTTTAGGAATCAGCTTTAATTCATTTACCAAATAATCGGGAAGGGTTTCTGTAAACAAAGTTTGTGTTTCCAGAAATAATTGTTGCATGAGTTTGTTAATCACACGATTTGAAATTCCTCTATTAGTCAGGGTTTCTGTCGATGGATATACGGGTTGCATTGCCGAGCGAAGACTTTGTTCGTGCTCGCTCATGAGTTCAATTTCGGGATGAGCCATACTAAACTGACTTCCGTATAAACTGCATTTCCCAAAAATAACACAAACTTCGTTGAGTTTTAAACTCTCACGAATCCATTTATGTCCCTGAAACCAGTTTAAGTCTATTTGCCCTGTATCATCTACAAAAGTAGCGACTAAACGCTTTTTGTTTTTGGCAAATTCAACTGTTTTTATATTGATGATTTTACCAATAATCTGAACTTCGGCAGCAGTATTCTGTAATTCGTTAATCTTATAATATCGTGTTCTGTCTATGTATCGGTTCGGAAAAAAATTAACCAAATCAATATATCTATGAATTCCCAATTCCTTACGAAGCAATTCGCCACGATTAGGGCCAACACCTTTTAAGTATTCGATAGGAGTTTGAAGAAGATAATTAGACATTTTTTTTGATTGCTCGATTATTGGATTATTCGATACTTTTAGAAGATAGAATAAAGAGAATAGATATTAGTCTATATTCTTTATTCTATACTCTTTTTTCATAAGGCGAAGATAGATTTTAATTAGGAAAATAGAAAATACAATCGTTTTGAAAAAGTTAAATGCTTTTATTTATAGTAAGAAAGAATAATTTATCTATGTCATAAAATAAATAGACAACTCTATAAAATCAATATTTTAAGAATATATTTCTTAAAAAAAAATCTTTTAGTAAGTTTTTATGCGAAAGAAAATACTTATTTTTGAAAAACTCTAGAGGAAGAGCCAATTAATTCTATAATAAATTCTTTTCTCAACACTTTTGAGATAAAGAATTATAATATAAAATTACTGCTGAAATAAAAATTATGCAAAGACTTCCTTACCACATTTACCTAAATAAAAAAACAATTATAATCCGTTTTGCTTTATTTCTATCCCTCTTCTTAATTGCAGTTTGGATGTTATGGCATCATACAAAACAGTTTTATGATGGTCAAAATTTTCATCCAGAGGTACTGTTTTTGTCTCCTTTTGCGATTATTGGAATGCTCTTTTATACAATAAGAGAAGTGCGCTTATTTGATAATAATGAAATACAAATAACACTTAATCATAAAGGAATTATTTTTTACGGAAAATATTTCATTGAAATTGGAGTAGTAAATTGGGAAGACATAACAAGATGTGTTGAAACAAAGGAACAATACGAAACTGTATTAAATATAATTGTTCATCAACCAGATATTTATATAAATAAAATTAAAAATAAAAAGTACCGTAAAAAAGTAGAAACTTACTGCAACGAAAATGGTAATGTCTTGTTATGGATAAATGCAAGACTCTTAAATTGTGATCTTACGGAATTAAAAAGAAACATTTTTCAAATGATAGATAAAACAAAGAATACAAATAACTAAGATTAAGCAATTATTTGCTATTTAATAACCCCCAAACTAATTAACAAAATGATTTACGTTTACGAAATTGTAACAAAGCCTTTAACTTCAAAAATTATTTCTGATGAAATTTGTCCCGTATGTAATAAAAATGGATGTATTGAATTAACATTGTATATGCGTTATACTTCTATAGTTATCCCTTTCTTCGGGATGGGACTGAAAACAGGAGTAGTTTGTACCAATTGTGGTGAAGTTTTAAAAAATCCTGATGCATCTGTATTTGCAAAGAAAAAACACTCAGCCAATATAGAAGCCGAGATTAATCAGATTAGAAATAATCACAAAAGAACTTTATGGCAGTTATTATACCCGTGGTCATTTTGTATTGTATTGCCATTAATCGTTTTAATTGCATTGGGTTATAGTAAGATTAATAACAAATCTATTGAGAAAAAGTCTGAGGAGTATGCTGCATTAATTGCTAATCCGCAATCTGGAGATATTTACAAATCAACATGGTCTCAAGAAAATAGCCAGTTACAAGGTGCATTAGTGAAACTGATACGAATTGATGCTGATACGATGTATGTTATTCGTAGTAAAGAAATGATTCCTATGAGTTTTTCTAAAGCTGAATGGGATAAGCTTTCTTCTAATGCCGACGCATTCGATTCTAAAGAGTATAAAGTAAAGAAATTTACAGATTTAAATGGAGGCAATTTTGGGCAGTTTTTCATGTACAATAAAGATAATAACGGTAAAATAACTCCAAAATATTTGGGAGCAATACTTGATAATACTGCTGTAATGGATTTAAATTTTGAAACGATAGTACGAGCAAAATAAAAAACATAATATCAGTAGTTTTTATGATTCTAAATAGATTTATAAAAACTACTGATATCTTGATAAATTAAGAATCTGTGCATTTATTAGTAATTGGTAACTATTTTTAAACCACTCTAGGTTTTTATTATAATTGAATCTTTACCTTTGAAAAATAAAAATCAATACAATGACAACTCATCTCGCATTACTTCGTGGCATCAATGTTTCTGGACACAACATGATAAAAATGGAAGCCCTAAAAACAACACTCGAAGCTATTGGTTTTAAGAACGTGCAAACGTATATTCAGTCAGGAAATGTTTTTGTTGATACAGATGAAGAGAATGCGTCTAAAGTTGGCTTTTTAATCAAGCAAGAAATTTTTAAAGTTTTTGGACACGAAGTGCCTATTGTTGTTATTAATAAACAAGATCTAGAAGCTTGTTTTAAGAACAATCCTTTCTTAAAAGAAAAAGACGCAGACATTAAAAAATTGTATGTGGCTTTTGTATCAATAGCATTACGAAGCGAAAGCATTAATGACTTAAAAATAAGCCAGTTTAAACCAGACGAAGCTAGTATTGATGGCAATAGAATATTTATTAAGTATGCTGTTGGCGCAGGAAAAACTAGATTTGACCAAAAATATATTGAGAAAAAACTAAATGTAACAGCAACTATAAGAAACTGGAATACAGTAACTCAATTATTAAAAATTTACGAAGAAAGAGAAGCTTAAAAACTAAACTTATTTACTTAGAAACTTGAATCGATACTTTTTTTAGATAAATAGTATCGGCATTATGTACGGCACCTTTTCTCATTCCGCCACCAAAAGGATTGTGTAAATCAATAGATTTTTTTTCGTAGCCTTCTTTGTAAATCGCTTCATTTACATGTAATGGCGGTGCTTCATACCCAACAAAAGTAAATTGAGAATATCTTATTTCTTTTAAATTAAAATAACCTATTGCGTTGGTTAAACTTTCTCCTACTTTACAATTTTCGATGGGAGTATGAGTCGTTTCGTCATAGATATAACCCATAATTTGTGGTCTTTGGCATCTACTTACTAAACAGCTCTGGAATGAAAATGCGACAATAATTAAGGTAATTATTATACCACATTTTCTAAAATTTGATTTATTCACTTTATGTTTATTCTTTAGCACCACAAAGGGCACAATTAATTTTAACACATAGAGACATAGATTTTTGTACTTTCAAAAAAGGCGTTTTACTTAATTTAAATGTACATAGCTAGTTAACTATGTGAAGGAAAAGTTTTTCTTTTTGTGTTCTTTTTTACACATAAGATCTATGTTTCTATGTGTTAGACGAAACTTTAAAACTTATAACTCTAAATTTTTAATGAGTTCATCTGCCATTGGCGTATTCATTCGTTTTAATTCGGCAATCATAAGTTGTTTTTGCTCTTCGCTCATAACCAGAGCAGCTTTTACAAATTGATCTTTGTTTGCTTCTTTATAAAACATCTCGTCAGTCCAATCATTTCTTACCCCATCGATTACAAGATGAATACGATTTTCGGTACCACGATTAGCAACCGAATGAATAAAGTTAGCATCTATATACCAACATTCACCCTCGTTCATTATTAAACGAGTACCATCTAAGATAAATTCGACTTCGCTATTTGTAATTATCGGAATATGCAATCTAAAAGAATCATCTTCATATCCTAAACAATTATCACTATGTGGCTTAATTTCAGCTCCAGCGGCTAATTGCAATAATCGGACAGCAGTTTTTTCGAATAAAAACCCATCCAATATTTCTTTAAAATAAGTGCACGAATTTAAAATTTCGGTAGCAATTAGTTTTTCGTCATTGTTTGGTAAAGCATAAATAGCATCCGATTTTCCGCTTTGTGACATTAAAGCAATCGAAGTCCATTTTCCAGAATAATCATTTGTATTATAATGATCAATCCAGTTTTTATCCATGATTTTCTGAAAATCATTTTGTAGTTTTTCCTTATCAAACAAAAGAGGAAATTTTATAGAGCGTACTAATTTATCCATGATTTATTCTCTTAGCCATTTAATCATTGCAGGAAATGCTTCTTTTCCCTCATTTGCTGCCCGTTCTTTTCCTAATGTAAGTCCAGCCCATTCAAGAAAAGGCAAGCCAATATAATTCTCATCATTAAAATTTGAAATTAACCATTCTGAATCGTTTTTATATCCATTAGGATGAAACACAAATTCTATTGGTAATTTTAAATGTTTTGCTGCTGCAAAAGACCAAAGGATTGTTGCAATTTCTTCACCTTCTGTTGGCCAATTAGTAGCCATTTTATCTGTGCCAACTAATTCTCTTTCAACTGTAGTAGTAACAGCTAGATGTCCTGCTTCGTGCAGAATATCTCCTGGATATAATAATTTATCAAAATCAATATAAATGCAACTTGGACCTAAAGCCAAGCCGGGCAAAAAAGTATTATCTAAGTCTTTTTCAACAACCTTAATTCCGATTTCATCCAAGAAAAATAAAATTTTCTCTACTTCTAAGCTCTTTTCTTTTACAGGCATATGTATGAGTTTTTAAATAATAGTATTGAGTTATATCGTTAGATTAGATAAGCTTAAGACCACTATAAGAAAAAGTTAACCATATAAGCTATATAAGTTCATTTAAGTTTATACAGGTTGATTATACTTATATTTGCTTACATAGCTTATATGGTCAAATGATTAATTTTTAGCTGTTTATGTCAAATCGCAATACCAAAATCCATAATCAAAAACATCGCTTGCACTTGTGTCACAAGCAGTATCACTAGATTCGGTTTTAGGTTTTTCATATTTTCTATGTACAATTTCTCCAATTTCAAATTGTATTGGTTCCGAAAAAATTGGTCCATCGAAAGTAAAGGTATGAAATTCACCATTTTCTCCGCATACATCTACATTATCTGGTAAATCATTTATAAAATTCTGATCGATTACACGACCTACAAAACTCTTATCAAGAAAACGTTCGTTTACACAAACAACTATTGTTTTAAAACCCAAAGAAATAAATTCCTGAATTATATCTTTCGTTGGTATTTTCCACAACGGGAATACGCCTTCAAAACCAATATTTACCAATTTATCTTCACGATACTTTCGCAAATCTTCCAGAAAGATATCTCCAAAAATAGAATTTTTAACGCCTTGATCTTTAAGCTTAGCCAATGTTTTGGTCATTACTTCTTCGTACACTTCCATTGTTGGCATTTCTGGAATTTGCATGATTTCGAGTGGTAATCCAATGCTTTTTGCTTGTTGTTCTAATAATTCCACACGAACTCCATGCATCGAAATACGCTGAAACTGTTGATTTACACTTGTAAGCAAACAATTTATTTCGAATTCTTTTTCTTGTTGTATTTTGTATAATGCTAAAGCTGAGTCTTTACCGCTGCTCCAATTAAATAAGGCGATTTTTTTCAAAGGAATTGTTTAAATATTTTCTAAAAGTAAACATACAAATTTCCTTCGATTTGTTCATCAATCCTTTGTAACTTTGGAGACCTTCGCATCAAATTAAATAAATAATGAAATACCTATTTTTTCTCTTTTCCCTTTTCAGTTTTGCACAACAAACCCAATATGTCGATTTTAAATCCGTTTTGGGAGAAATCACTATCAATACAACAGATAAGGCAATTTCGGGGAATATAAAATATAATTTTGACGTTCTAAAACCGATAGATACTATAAAAATTGATGCCCAAAATATGTCATTTTCGGATTTAAAAATCAACGGAAATGAAATTATGTTTATCAATACAAACAAGCAACTACAATTGATTTTTCCGTTTCAGAAAGGAAAAAACACGCTTACATTTAATTATTTGGCTAAGCCAAAACAGGCGTTATATTTTATAAACGCTGAAAGTAAAGACGGTTTAGAAATATGGACACAAGGACAAGGAAGATATACTAGCAATTGGTTTCCTAGTTTTGATGATGTAAATGAAAAAGTAGTTTTTAATCTAGATATTACTTTTGATAAAAACTATAAAGTGATCTCTAATGGAGTTTTGAAAAACAAACTCGAAAACGGTAATTCTTTCGTTTGGCAATACCGAATGCAAAATCCTATGAGTTCTTATTTGCTTATGCTTGCCATAGTAAAATATGAAGAAAAAGAACTTAAATCTAAATCTAGAATCCCTCTGGAGTACTACATCGAAAATAACGACATTTCCCGTTTTGAGCCAACATATCGTTACTCAAAAGAAATCTTTGATTTTTTGGAAAAAGAAATTGGAGTGAAGTACCCTTGGGAAATATACAGGCAAGCTCCTGTTCGTGATTTTATATATGCGGGTATGGAGAACACAACTGCTACTTTATTCTCAACCAGATATGTTGTTGATTCTATAGGATTTGAAGATAGAAAATATACCAATATTAATGCACATGAATTAGCGCACCACTGGTTTGGTAACTTAATTACTGCCGAAAGTAGTACACATCATTGGCTACAAGAAGGTTTTGCAACTTATTATGCCTTGCTTGCTGAGAAAGAAATTTATGGTGAGGATTACTTTTATTCTAAATTATATGATACAGCACAACAGCTAAAATATGCATCAAGAACCGATACTATTCCGGTTTTGAATGCCAAAGCCAGTTCGCTTACTTTTTATGAAAAAGGAGCTTGGGCTTTATTTGTTTTACATGATGCTTTAGGCGATAAAATATTCAAAAAAGTAATCAAGAATTATTTAAAAAAATACGCCTATCAGACTGTAAATACGGATGAATTTTTTGAAGAAATAAAAAAACTATCTAATTATGACTTAAAAGAATTCTCAAAAGTATGGTTAGAAACAACCGCTTTTAATACCCAACAAGCAAATGAATTGTTGAGTAAAAATAAAGCAATTCAAATGCGTTTAGAAGTTGATAAAGTCAATAAAAAACCTTTGTCCGAAAAAGAAGCCTTTCTGTCGAAAGTTTTACAATCCGATGTTTATTTTACAGTTAAAAAAGCAATTGTAAACCAATTGAAGAATGAAAAATATGAGGCGAAAAAGCAATTACTCATTCTGGCTTTAAACACAAACGACCTACAAGTTCGACAAGAAGTAGCTGTTTCTTTACCAAAGATTCCTGAAGATTTTAGACCTCAATACGAGACTTTACTTAATGATAAATCTTACCAAACACAGGAAATAGCTTTGTATTATTTGTGGAATAATTTCCCTTCTCGTCGTAGCGAATATTTAGATAAATCGAAAAATTGGATTGGTTTTAACGACTATAATTTAAAAACATTGTGGTTGTCTTTAGCTTTATCTACACCTAATTATGCACCTGAACCAGAGATTTTAGTTAATGAGTTAATAGCGTATTCTTCACCTAAATATGAAGCAACAACGCGTCAAAATGCTTTAGAAAAATTAATAGATTTTAGATTAACAAATGATATTGTATTAGCAAATTTAGTAAATGCTACAACACATCATATGTGGCAATTTTCTAAATTTGGTAGAGATTCCATTCGATTATTATTAAAAAATAGTGAAATGCGTAGTTCGTTTGAAAGAATTTTGCCTAATTTGTCCTCGAATGAACAGTTCCAATTAAATCGTTTATTAAAAGAGTAAAAAAGAGATATAGAATAAGAGTATAGAATAAAGAGTATAGAATAAAGAGCAATACAGAATCATGATTGTTGAGAGTTAAGAGATGAGAATTAAAGAGTGTAGATTTAGTACATTCTCTTTATTCTTTCATCTATTCTCTTTTTTCTCTTCTCTAAAAAAAACTACAATACATTTATGAGAGCATTGGTTATTTCAGGAGGAGGAAGCAAAGGAGCTTTTGCCGGAGGAGTTGCACAATATTTATTACAAATTAAAAAATGTGAATATGATTTATTTCTGGGAACATCTACAGGAAGTTTACTTATTCCGCATTTGGCACTCGGAAATATTGATAAAATCCATGGAATCTACACTAATGTAAACATGAATAAGATATTCAATATCAGTCCTTTTGTAGTAAAAGAGAAAGACGGTGTTGATATTGTTACAATCAACCATTTTAATGTATTACGTCAATTCTTTAAAGGAAAAAGAACTTTTGGCGAAAGCAAAAGATTGCAAAAATACATTAAAGATCATTTGTCTTTATCTGAATTTAATCAGCTAAAAAAGCTTAAAACAGATGTTGTTGTTACGGTTACTAATTTGTCTCGTAATGAAGCTGAATACAAATCGATAAAAGATTGTTCTTATGACGAATTCTGCGATTGGATTTGGATATCGAGTAATTACATTCCGTTTATGAGTTTAGTGTCAAAAAATAACTCCGAATACGGTGACGGAGGGTTTTCTAGTTTGGTACCTATACGCGAAGCTATAAAACGTGGTGCTACTGAAATAGATGTAGTTATTCTGGAAACAGAAGTAAATACTACCAAAAGTACAATAGGTAAAAATCCGTTTTCGTTAATGATAGATTTGTTTAGAATTGCTCTCGATCAAGTCGAAAAACATGATATCGCGCTTGGGAAACTGGTGGCGAAAAACAAAAATGTAAAACTAAATTTGTTTTATACACCAACAAAGCTAACTAACAACGCACTCATTTTTAATAAAGAAGAAATGAAAAAATGGTGGGAGGAAGGGTATGAATATGCTCAGAATAAATCTGAAATTATGAGTGATAATAGATAATGATTTTAGATTTTAGAGTTCAGATTTTAGATTAATAAAGATTGAACTTAATTAAATAAGTTAGTATTCACTGAATCATTTTAACCATGTAAGTGATGTAAGTAAATATAAGTACAACAAATCGGCATAAAGCTTAAATGAATTTATATCACTTATATGGTTAACTTTTTTATTACAATCTTAAATTTTATGGGTTAGATATTTTATTCTTCACTCTAAAATCTAAAATTAAACCTTACCACATTTCGCTTACTTCTCTTTTAATATATCCTAAAGCAGCACTACTTGGTGATTGTTTATCGAATAAATCGTTTAAGATAACTTCACGTAATTTATCGGCACTGTCTACACGGTCGCTCATATTTGCTTTACGAATCATTTGGATTGTAGCGTTCTTAGCTGTAGTTACAATAGTCCAACATTCATCAGACATGTATATTTGTTGTGTTAAGTTATGTTCAAATTCTTGCTCAATTTGTGCAATAACTAAATTTTCATAATCATTCTTATCGGTAGATATTGGCGCAACACGTATTAATAGGTTAGTTAAACTGATGCGCTCTAAGTATAATGTGATACGCTCGTAAGCTTGTAATCGTAAAGGCAAAGCTTGTTTTTGAGCATCTTTTTGCAACAACCATCTTCTTGTGTTTTGTTTATCCTGAAGATACGATTTGAAGAAATAATAAGCTACGCTTCCTGTTATGATTGAAGGTATAGTATAAGCTAGAACTTCTATAATTTTGTTTGAATCCATTTTTATAATTTAAGGAAACAAAAATATACTTTTTGGTTGTAATTCAACATCATTTTAATTGTAATGTTTGTTTAAGAAGGTTAATTTTGCAAACATTAAAAATCAAACTAAATACTACAAAATAATTGGAAGACTATATTATAATTTTACTTTGTTTAGCTGCTTTTGCTGCTGGATTTATTGATGCTATTGTTGGCGGCGGCGGATTAATTCAGACTCCGATGGGATTAATTTTATTACCAAATTTACCTGTTTCGACTGTTATTGGAACTTTAAAATTACCTGCGTTTAGCGGAACTGCTTTTGCTGCTTTTCAATACATGAAAAAAGTAGTTATACAATGGAAGTTGTTACTCATTATGATGATTTTAGCAGTGCCATCGGCATTTTTAGGATCTACTTTATTAACTTATGTAAGTAATGATTTTATGAAACCGTTGTTACTAGTGGTTTTATCTCTGTTATTAATTTATACGTATGCTAAAAAGAATTTCGGGCAACATGAAGCCAAAGATCATTCGGCTAAAACTCAAATACTATATGCTGTTGGAATTAGTATAGTTGTTGGTTTTTATGATGGATTTATCGGTCCTGGAACGGGTAGTTTTTTTGTAGTTGCTTTTATAGCTTTAATGGGTTTTGACTTTTTGCATGCTTCGGCAAATGCTAAAATGGTTAATCTGGCGACAAATTTCGGTTCAATCTGTCTGTTTATACTAAAAGGAAAAATAATTTGGACTATCGCAATTCCTATGGCAATAAGTAACGGCCTTGGCGGATGGCTTGGCGCTAAACTTGCAATAAATAAAGGAAACGGTTTTATTAGAGTTTTCTTTTTGATTGTTGTAATTGGTACCTTGATTCGCTTTGCTTACGATGTATTTTATAAATAGAGGTACTGAGAGGCTGAGTCGCTAAGGTTCTAAGTTTTTTAGCTAATTGTCTGGCTCGCTTTTAAGAATAGGATTATTTTTGTTTAATACTATACTTTTTATAAGTAAGGTACTGAGAGACTGAGTTGCTAAGGCTCTAAGTTTTTTTAACCTTTGAATCTTTGATGCTTAGAACCTCAGAACCTTTGCCCCTTTTAAAAGCTTATTGCTTGAATCTAGCCCCGATAGAGGTGATATCCTTGTAGTGAAACGGAGAGATAAAGCCGAAAGCGGGAACTATCTTTGATAAAATGCCTATTGTTTCTGCTTCTAAAAAAACTTAGTAACTCAGTACCTAAGCATCTTAGGAACTTTCTTTTTAAATTCTTATTTTTGCATCAATTATGGAGAAAAATTTCATGCAAAAGTACATTGATCAACTCAATGAAGCGCAACGACAACCCGTTCTGAAAAAAGACGGGCCAATGATTATTATTGCTGGAGCAGGTTCAGGAAAAACCCGTGTTTTAACTATTAGAATTGCTTATTTGATGGCGCAAGGAATCGACGCTTTCAATATTTTATCGCTTACGTTTACGAACAAAGCGGCTCGTGAAATGAAGCACAGGATTTCTGATATTGTGGGGGCATCTGAAGCAAAAAATCTTTGGATGGGAACTTTTCACTCGATTTTTGCACGTATACTTCGTGCGGAATCAGATCATTTAGGATATCCGTCTAATTTTACGATTTATGATTCTCAGGATTCTGCCAGATTGATTTCGTCAATCATAAAAGAAATGCAACTGGATCGTGATGTTTATAAGCCAAAACAAATTTTAGGACGTATTTCGAACTATAAAAACAGTTTGATTACGGTAAAAGCATATTTTAATAATCCTGAATTAGTTGAGGCTGACGCCATGGCTAAAAGACCAAGATTAGGTGAAATTTATCAGCAATACGTAGACCGTTGTTTTAAAGCGGGTGCTATGGATTTTGATGATTTATTATTAAAAACCAATGAATTACTGAATCGTTTTCCAGAAGTTTTATCAAAATATCAAAATCGTTTTCGCTATATTTTGGTTGATGAGTACCAGGATACAAACCACTCTCAGTATTTGATTGTAAAGGCTTTATCTGATAAATTTCAGAATATATGTGTGGTTGGTGATGATGCGCAGAGTATTTATGCCTTCCGTGGAGCAAATATTAATAATATTTTGAATTTCCAGAAGGATTATGAAGGCGTGATTATGTTTCGTTTAGAGCAAAATTACCGTTCGACAAGAAATATTGTTGAAGCAGCAAATACCGTAATGGAACATAATAAGACCAAACTTGATAAAATAGTTTGGACTGCAAATGATTTTGGACAAAAAATTAAAGTCCACAGAAGTTTAACAGATTCTGAAGAAGGTCGTTTTGTAGCAAGTACCATTTTTGAACAAAAAATGCAAAATCAATTGCATAATGGTTCGTTTGCGATTTTGTATCGTACCAATGCACAATCTCGTGCAATGGAGGATGCGTTGAGAAAACGTGATATTCCATATCGTATTTATGGCGGATTATCGTTCTACCAACGTAAGGAAATTAAGGATGTCTTGTGTTATTTGCGTTTGGTGATCAATCCAAAGGATGAAGAAGCATTGGTTCGTGTGATTAATTATCCAGCTCGTGGAATTGGAGATACTACGGTTGAAAAATTAACAATTGCTGCTAATCATTACAAGCGTTCGATTTGGGAAGTGATGGTGAATATTGATAAAATCGACTTGAAACTGAATACTGGGACAAAGAATAAAATTAGAGATTTTGTAACGATGATTCAGAGTTTTCAGGTTATTGATCAAAACCAGGATGCTTTTTATATTACAGATCATGTTACAAAAAAGACAGGATTGGTTCAAGAACTAAAGAAAGATGCTACACCAGAAGGTATGGCAAAAATTCAGAATATTGAAGAATTACTGAATGGTTTAAAAGATTTTACCGAAGGTCAGAAAGAAATTGATGGAGCAAGAGGAGCATTGTCTGAATTTATGGAAGATGTGGCACTTGCAACTGATTTAGATAAAGATACAGGCGATGAAGATCGTGTTGCTTTAATGACGATTCACTTAGCAAAAGGATTAGAGTTTCCTCACGTTTTTGTTGTCGGGATGGAAGAAGATTTGTTTCCTAGTGCCATGAGTATGAGTACGAGGAGCGAACTTGAAGAGGAACGTCGTTTATTTTACGTAGCTTTAACACGTGCAGAGCATCAGGCTTATTTAACTTATGCGCAATCGCGTTACCGTTGGGGAAAATTAACTGATAGCGAACCTTCACGTTTTATTGAAGAAATTGACGGTCAGTATTTAGAATATTTAACGCCAGTAGAGAGTGGATATCGATATAAACCAATGATTGACATTGATGTTTTTGGGGATGTTGATAAATCAAAATTACGTTTAGCTAAGCCAATTGGATCTACTCCGCCGCCAAAACCTACTAGTAACTATGAACCAAAATCGGATTTAAATATTCGAAAGTTAAAACCTGTTGCAAGTAATCCTAATGCGTCAAGCGCACCGAATTTATTTGATAATAAATTAACCGCTGGAAATATCGTGATGCATGAGCGTTTCGGGAAAGGCGAAGTTATAAACTTAGAAGGAGTTGGAGCTGATAAAAAAGCCGAAATAAAATTTGAAGTTGGCGGAATTAAGAAATTATTATTGCGATTTGCTAAACTTGATGTGATTGGGTAAAGGGTAAAATGGTGAGATAATCTTTTGAACTTGAACAAATTGTGAAACTTTAAACTAAAACAAAATGGCAGAATTTATAAAAATATATACCGATAAACCGAGTGAAGCTGCTATTGCAAAAGTAGTCAAGGTTTTAAAAAATGGAGGTTTGGTTATTTATCCAACAGATACTGTTTATGGTTTGGGTTGTGATATTACCAATTCTCGTGCTTTAGAGAAAATTGCAAAAATAAAAGGAGTGAAGCTAGAAAAAGCAAATTTCTCTTTTATTTGTCACGATTTAAGTAACTTATCTGATTATGTGCGACAAATAGATACATCTACTTTTAAAATACTAAAAAGAGCTTTACCTGGTCCTTATACGTTTATTTTACCAGGTAACAATAATTTGCCAAAAGAGTTTAAGAAAAAAACAACTGTCGGAATTCGTGTGCCCGACAATTCAATTGCTTTAGAGATTGTGCGTCAGTTAGGAAATCCTATTGTTTCTACTTCTATTCGTGATGAAGATGATGTTATTGAATACACAACCGATCCTGAGCTTATTTTTGAAAAATGGCAAAATCTAGTTGATATGGTTATCGATGGAGGTTATGGTGATAATGTTGGATCGACTATTATCGATTTATCAGAACATGAGCCAGTAATTGTCAGAGAAGGAAAAGGAAGTTTAGATATTTTGTAAAAACACATTGCTACGGCAAGGTATTTGAGGTTAATTACTTATATTAGTGCCTTATTAACAGTGTATTACAAGTAATATTACGATAATGTTATTCTTAATTGATATTTAATTGGTTATTAAAAAGATTAAGGATACATAAAAGCAGGTCAACCGACCTGCTTTTTCTGTTTTTATAGATAGGTGTTTGTGCACAATTTTAATTTTTCTTTATTTCTTAATGGTAAAATCTGTGTGAAAAATTTAACCGCAAAGTTCGCAAAGGTTTACGCAAAGGTGACAAAGGTTTTAAAAATCTGTTTAATCCACGTTCCATTATAGACAATACAGGAAATTCCTTTAATCTTTATAATCTGTGGCAAATAACCTTAACGATTAAGATATTAAGAATCAAGCTTAATTTTTTTTTATTTCTTAATGGTAAAATCTGTGCAAAAAATTTACCGCAAAGTTCACAAAGATAGCAAAGGTTTCAAAAATCCGTTTTTATCCGCGTCTTCGCTTTTGCGAATCTGTTTCATCCGCGTTCCATTGTAAACAATCGAGATATTAGACATAAAAAAAACCAGTGAAATTTTCACTGGTTTTAGTTTTTTTAGAATCTTAATCCTAAAAGGAGGATTCCATAATATGAAATAATCGGATTATTTACCTGATTGTTTTTTCATTTCTTTTTCAACCATATCATAGAATTGGTCAATTTTTGGCATAACAACGATACGAGTTCTTCTGTTACGAGCTTTATCTTCCGCAGTATCATTAGCAACTAATGGTACGTAAGAACTTCTACCAGCTGCAATTAATTTTGCTGGGTTAACACCAAGGTCGTTAGTTAATACACGAACGATAGATGTAGAACGTTTAACACTTAAATCCCAGTTGTCTAGCAAGATTCCGTTGCTTTTGTAAGGAACGTTATCAGTATGACCTTCAACCATACATTCAAAATCTGGTTTGTCATTAACTACTTTTGCAACTTTAGCCAAAACTGTTTTAGCTTTATCTGTTACATCATAGCTACCACTTTTAAATAATAATTTGTCAGCGATAGAAATAAACACAACTCCTTTTTCAACATTAATTTCGATGTCTGGATCATTGATACCTACAGCTCCTTTTAAACTAGTAACTAATGCAAGAGTAACGCTATCTTTCTTAGTTAAAGCATCTTGAAGTCTAGATATTTTTAAATCTTTTTCTTTTAAACTTTCCAAAGATTTTTCTAAATTTTCAGCTCCTTTAGAAGTAAGCATTGTTAAATCTTTAGAACTGCTGATTAAATTCTGGTTGTGTTCTTTTAAACTAGCAACTGTAGCAGTTAATCCAGCTTTTTCTTCTAAACAAGAATTCAATTTTACAGTACAAGAATTTAGCAAATCTTGAGTCTCTTTGTTTTTAGCTTCTAAATCAGCATATTTCTTTTTAGAAACACACGAAGATAGTACCATTAGTGCAGTTAGGGCGATGAATATTTTTCTCATAAAAAATAAAATTTAATTAGACTTTTAATTACAAAGTTAAGGGTTATTAATTTGATTACTGTTAAAGATATCTTTAAAAACACGGTTTTTCTTTACATAGTACAAGAAAACGACACTTTTAATCATATAGTATTTTCGTGTTTGAAAATTACTTCTTTTTTTATAATATTCCGAAAAAAGACTATAAAATGAAAAATGGGCTTGTATAATTGCCCAGGTGTGTTTGAACTTTCCTTTTGTAAAAAACTGTACTCCCGCAATACCATCGAGTACCAATCTAGCAAAAAGAATGCCATAAAACCCTTGCTTAGGTAAGTTTTTCGTAAGCATAAGTAAGGAGTTTCTAAAATTAAGAAAGGTCTTTTTAGGGTTGCCTTGTTGTAAAGTTGCTCCACCAACATGATAAACAACTGATTGCGAATTGTATTTAATCGTATGACCTAGATTAATTGCACGCCAGCACAAATCTATTTCTTCCTGATGGGCAAAAAAACCTTCGTCAAAACCTTTTAATTCTTTGTAAACGGAGCTTCTGATAAAGAAACAAGCACCCGAAGCCCAAAATAATTCGCAAGTATCATCATACTGATTATTATCTTTCTCGATAGTATCAAAAATACGTCCGCGACAAAACGGATAGCCGTATTTATCAATAAAACCACCAGCTGCTCCAGCATATTCAAAGTATGCTTTATTCTTAAAATCTAATATCTTAGGCTGGATAATTGCTGTTTTAGGTTCTTTTGTAAAAGTGTCCAGAATTGGTTGTAACCAATTTTTAGTTACTTCAATATCCGAATTAATCAAGGCATAAATTTCGGCATCTATATGTTGTAAAGCTTCATTATATCCTTGAGCAAAACCGTGATTTCCTGTATTTACGACAATTTTTACGGTAGGAAAATGCTCTTTTACGTAAGTAATAGAACTATCTGTCGATGCATTATCGGCTACATATATAGTAGCTTCAGGCGAGAATTGTATTACCGATGGCAAAAACTGTTCTAATAATTTTACGCCATTCCAATTTAAAATGACAACTGCTATTTTATCCAAGTGTATTATTTTTATTTATGTTAGAGAGTTATAATTGGGTAACTCCCTTAAAAATTCATATTTTTCATTTTCAAAATCCATTTGACAGAAATAATGGCTCAGTCCGTTAGTAACCATTAAATATTGTGCATTCATGGTCATATTATATCGGGCAATCTGATCAAAAGTAGCTTGCGAAATCTTTACTTCGGGTGCTTTACATTCTACCAATATATATATAGTACCATCAGGATTATAAACTACAATGTCGTAACGCTTCCTCAATCCATTGACTTTTAAAACCTTCTCTACATTTATCAATGATTTCGGGTATTTCTTCTCCGTCATCAAGAACAGAACAACATGTTGGCGAACCCATTCCTCTGGAGTGAGAATGATAAATTTTTTCCTGATTTCATCAAAAATAGACACTTTATTTTCGCTATTTTTGAACCGAAATATATAAGAGGGAAAATTTAGTTTTTGCATGAAGCAAAAATATAAAATAGTTTTAGGTTTACGGTTTAAACTTTCAAGATATTGAAACAACAACCTTAAACATTTAACTTGAAACAATAAAGAAATGGATGAAGTTGTAAAAATTGTTAATGATATAAAAGCTGGGAACATCATGCCCATCTACTTCCTTATGGGAGAAGAGCCTTATTACATTGACAAATTAGCCGAATATATAGAGAAAAACGTTTTATCTGAAGAAGAAAAAGGCTTTAATCAAACTGTTTTATATGGTCGCGATGTAACTGTAGATGATGTTGTTTCGGCTGCCAAACGTTACCCCATGATGGCTGATCGCCAAGTTATTATTGTAAAAGAAGCTCAGGATTTATCCCGTACAATAGATAAACTCGAGGCTTATGCAGGAAACCCAATGACTACAACAGTTTTAGTTTTTTGCTACAAATATAAAACGCTTGATAAACGTAAAAAAGTAACCAAATTATTAGGTCAAAAAGGACTTGTTTACGAAAGCAAAAAATTATATGAAAATCAGGTAGGCGATTGGATTAAAAGAGTGTTATCGGGCAAAAATTATACGATAGAGCCAAAAGCCAATGCCATGCTAGTGGAGTTTCTTGGAACCGATTTGAGTAAAATTAATAACGAATTAGAGAAATTACAGATAATTTTACCAAAAGGAACCACTATTACGCCTACACATATAGAGGAAAATATAGGTTTTAGTAAAGATTATAATGTTTTTGAGTTGCGTAAAGCAATCGGAGAACGCAATCAGGTTAAAGCATATAAAATTGCAGAGAATTTTGCTCATAACCCCAAAGATTATCCGCTAGTTATGACCACAGGATTAATTTTTGGTTTCTTTATTCAGTTATTAAAATACCACGGATTAAAGGATAAAAACCCGAAAAATGTAGCGGCTGCAATTGGTGTAAATCCTTATTTTTTAAAAGAATATGATTTGGCAATAAAAAATTACCCGATGAAAAAAGTAAGTCAGGTAGTTTCGGCATTACGAGATATTGATTTAAAAAGTAAAGGAGTGGGAGCCAACGCATTACCACAATCTGATTTATTAAAAGAAATGCTATATAAAATATTTAATTAAGCCACTAAAAATACCGATATTTGTAAGCTGATATAATTAAAAAATACCGTAATTATGGGGATGAATAAAAACACAATCTTAGGATGGGCAACTTTTATAATGGTAATAATGGGATTTCTCCTAATAGGACTTGGCATTTTTAGATATAGAGATGTTTCAGGTTGGGGATTTGCAGCAACTGGAGTAGGTTTTCTAGCCAATGCATGGGTTTTTAATGCCTTAAAAGGAAGAGTTTAAAACAAGATAAATAATAAAATTTAAAATAAATAGGCATGTCAGACGATAAGAAAGTAATTTTCTCGATGTCAAAATTGAGTAAAACTTACTCAAGCAGCGACAAACAAGTATTAAAAAATATTTATTTGAGCTTTTTTTACGGAGCTAAAATTGGTATTCTAGGTTTAAATGGATCAGGAAAATCTTCACTTTTGAAGATTATTGCTGGTGTCGACAAAAATTATCAAGGAGATGTAGTTTTTGCTCCAGGGTATACAGTTGGGTATTTAGAGCAAGAGCCACAATTAGATGATGAAAAAACAGTTATCGAAATTGTACGTGAAGGAGTTGCCGAAACTATGGCAGTTCTAGAAGAGTACAATAAAATCAATGACTTATTTGGTCTTCCAGAAAACTACGAAGATCCTGAAAAAATGGATAAATTAATGGATCGTCAGGCAGCTTTGCAAGATAAAATTGATGCATTAGGAGCTTGGGAAATCGATACAAAACTAGAAATTGCAATGGATGCGTTACGTACTCCAGACGGAGATACGCCAATCAAAAACCTTTCAGGAGGAGAGCGTCGTCGTGTTGCATTATGTCGTTTGTTATTACAACAACCTGATGTATTGTTACTTGATGAGCCTACCAACCACTTAGATGCTGAGTCGGTACTTTGGTTAGAGCAACACTTAGCACAATATGCAGGAACTGTAATTGCTGTAACGCACGATAGATATTTCCTTGATAACGTTGCAGGTTGGATTTTAGAGTTAGATAGAGGAGAAGGTATTCCTTGGAAAGGAAATTATTCTTCTTGGTTAGATCAAAAATCTAGCAGAATGGCACTTGAGGAAAAAGTGGCTTCAAAACGTCGTAAAAACTTAGAGCGTGAGCTTGACTGGGTTCGTCAAGGAGCAAAAGGACGTCAGACAAAACAAAAAGCACGTTTACAGAATTACGACAAATTATTAAACGAAGATCAAAAACAACTAGATGAAAATCTAGAAATCTATATCCCGAACGGTCCACGTTTAGGAACAAATGTTATCGAAGCTAAAAATGTAGCTAAAGCATTCGGAGATAAATTATTGTATGATAATTTAAACTTCACTTTGCCACAAGCCGGAATTGTTGGAGTTATTGGGCCAAACGGTGCTGGTAAATCGACTATTTTCAGAATGATTATGGGTGAGCAAGAGCCAGATAGCGGCGAATTTGCTATAGGTGAAACTGTAAAAATTGCTTATGTAGATCAAGCGCACTCAAACATTGATCCTAATAAATCTATTTGGGAAAATTTCTGCGATGGTCAGGAATTAATCATGATGGGCGGACGCCAAGTAAACTCTCGTGCTTACTTAAGCCGTTTCAATTTTGGTGGAAGTGATCAAAACAAAAAAGTTTCAACATTATCAGGAGGTGAGCGTAACCGTTTGCACCTTGCAATGACTTTAAAAGAAGAAGGAAACGTACTTTTGCTAGATGAGCCTACCAATGATTTAGATGTAAATACACTTCGTGCATTAGAGGAAGGTTTAGAGAATTTTGCTGGTTGTGCCGTAGTTATCTCTCACGACAGATGGTTCTTAGATAGAATTTGTACGCACATCTTAGCTTTCGAAGGAAACTCAGAAGTATACTATTTCGAGGGAGGATTCTCAGAATACGAAGAAAACAAAAAGAAACGTTTAGGTGGGGATTTAACTCCAAAACGTCTGAAATACAGAAAATTAATAAGAAACTAATATTCTTATCAAGTACAAAAAAGCCTCAAATATAATTATTTGAGGCTTTTTTTATTTAGAAAATTTGATGTTTTTTTAGGAGCTAATTCCTGCTATTCACTACAATCTTTTTGGTTTTAAAGAAAAACCAAAAAGGATTTCCGTTTTTATCAGGGCTAGAGACTAAGTTTTCAAAAGAGGCTTTGTTCTCAATTTTATCATCCCGAGTAACGAGGACACGAGCGATAGCGAACTGGCGAAGCAATCTCCGCAAGAAACTCTGTAAAGTAAATTGCCAATCTTTGTCGAGCCACTAACGGAGATCCCTCGTTCCTCGGGATGACAATATCGTGTGAAAATTGGAATTTACAAAAACTTAGTTTTTAATTCTGGAGTAGGAATCATGCAGCTTTCTTTTTTGCCATACCATTTATATCTGTTCTTTGCAATATAATTATATAACGGATCTCTTAAGAAAACTGGAATTATTTTAAAAACAGAAAACCAACTCCATAAAACCCCAAGATTTTCGGCTATTGCAATTGCAGCTCCCGATTTGTAATAATAAACAACACCAGGTTCGTAAAAAATAATACTATCTATTTTGGTAGTATCAACGCCTATATGTTTACAAATTTCTTTTCCGATTTCCGATTGCAAAGCTGCAAAACGAAAAATATCTTTTTTGTCATGCTTAATAATAAACTGCACTGCCGAATCACATAAATTGCAAACTCCATCAAAAAGAATTATTTTTTTGTTCTCAGCATTATTTGCGAGGAACGAAGCAATCTCATTTTGTGTATTCATTTTTATTTTGGTTAAAATTTAAAAAGCTTTGTCAAAGTTTAAAACTTTGACAAAGCTACTTTGTATAGATAATTTCGTTAAAAATATCTCCTCATGAAACTATTAATTTATTCTATCAAAATCAATAATTGTATAAATTTCATAAATCAAAAACAGCTTTCATAAAAAGCTTTTAAGTGATTTTTAAAAATCAACTATCTCATTAATCATCTTTTTATAGATATTTGTTTAAATCGCTTTATTTGATTTTTAGCCTAAATTTCATGTTTTTAAAGGCTGAAAATCGCAATCAAAAACTATAAATTTACTTTTTTCCAGCTTCTACAAATTCTAATTCGTCTAAATTCACTTTCGAAGTAAAAATGCCATAATTTACGGTAGCTTTATTTTTTTCAATAGAATCAATGCTTCCCACGGATCTTCCGTCAATCATTCGTACGCGATCACCAACTTTTAAAGTTACTTTAGGTTTTTCGACAACAGCTTTTAATTTCTTTTCTTTTTTCTCTTTTCTAATTTCCTCAACCTGAACTGTTACTTCGGCAATAACTTCTTTTTTCTTTTCCGTAATTGCTTTGGCTTCTTTAGGAGTTGCTTTTTTACGTTTAGAATTTTCAATTTCTATAATCTTCAAAAATTCACCTATCAGTTCTTTTTTATTTTTGTTATTGAAATACTTCTCAGAAATATCTTCAATTTTTTGTCCAATATAAATTGTCTTCTGGTTGCTATCATATAATTCCTGGTAGCTTTCAAGTTTCTGTTTTATCTTAACATTTATATTTTCCATCTTATTACTTTCGGCACGTGCTCTAGTTTCCTCTTCTTTTAAGTTCAAAGAAGTTTTTTCTAATTTCGAGCGTTCCTTCTGAAGTGTTGCAATGGTTTTATCAAAACGAACTTTTCCTATTTCGATTTTCTTTTTTGCACGATTTATTAAACCAAACGGAATTCCGTTTTTCAAAGCAACCTCAAATGTAAATGAACTTCCCGCTTGTCCAAGAACCAACTTATACATTGGCTCCAAAGATTTTTCATCAAAAAGCATATTAGCATTTGTAGCAAAAGGCAATTCGTTTGCTAAAATCTTAAGATTAGAATAATGCGTAGTTATAATTCCAAAAGCTTCACGATGGTAAAATTCTTCCAAGAAAATTTCAGCCAAAGCTCCACCTAATTCAGGATCAGAACCTGTTCCAAATTCATCAATTAAAAACATTGTTTTGCGATTACATTTCTTAAGGAAATAATTCATGTTTTTTAATCTATAACTATAGGTACTCAAATGGTTTTCGATAGATTGATTATCACCAATGTCAGTTAAGATTCTGTCGAACAAGAAAGTTTCACTACGCTCATGCACAGGAATCAACATTCCGGATTGCAACATTAATTGTAGTAATCCAACCGTTTTTAGCGAGATTGTTTTTCCTCCCGCATTAGGTCCAGAAATTACAATAATTCTGTTATCTTGTTTTAATTCAATAGTTTGCGGATGCGTAATTTCATTTTTCTCTTTGTTATTTAAATACAAAATAGGATGAAAAGCATCTCTAAAAAACAAACGACGTTCTTCTGTAATTGTTGGTAAAATACCATTTATCTTATTTGCATATTTTGCTTTGGCAGCAACAACATCTATATCACTTAAAAATGCTTGATAGTCAACAAGCAAAGATAAATACGGACGTATAGCGTTTGATAATTGTTTTAAAATACGAGTGATTTCTTCTTTTTCTTCATATTCTAGATTACTTAATTCTCTAGAATATTTTAAAGTAGTTTCAGGTTCAATATATGCAATACTTCCTGTTTTAGAACTACCTAAAATTGAGCCTTTTACCTTACGGCGATACATTGCCAAAACCGCCAGAACTCTACGGTTTTGTACAAAGCTTTCCTTAATATCATCCAGATATCCTAAACCATTGTATTGTGTTAAGGCTACACCAAAACTTTGGTTTACTTTGCCACGAACTAAATTCATCTCACGACGAATGTTAGATAATTCAGGAGAAGCATTATCTTTAATTTCTCCATATTTATCTACAACAACATCTATTTGCGAAATGATGTCTTTTGTAAATCCTACTTGGGATGCTCTCGCATTTAGATTTGGATAATAATCATCGAATTTTTTAAAGTAATTCAATAAGAGATTAACCGTAGATGATAAAGTTGCAATTTTCCTAAAACTTCCAACTTCAAGAAAACTATCCTCGATTGCCAGAAATTTTATTTCGTAGGTAATCGCATCAAAACCATGATTTGGAATTGCATTATTATTTTGAAAAGAGGAAATATACTCAGATGTTTGCATTAATGCTTGCATCAAAGTTTCTTTGTCTCTGAAAGGTCTTATTTCTAAAGCTTTTTGTTTGCCTATATCGGTATTACAAATGTCCGAAATAGTTTCGAGCACTGTAGGGAATTGTAAATCTTGTAATGTTTTATCAGTAATAGATATCATATTATATCGTAAGTTGTAAAGCTTCAAAGTTACAAAGTTTTGAAACTAAATAGTAGTATTAATTGGTACTTTGCAAAAAACTTTGCTTAATTTGTAATAAAATTTATTGAAATGAAAATTAACCTCAATCCGGATTGGCAAGCAGTATTATCAGATGAAATAGGAAAACCTTATTTTAATGATTTACTATTATCTCTTGAAGATGAGTATAAAAACCAAATTTGCTATCCTCCAACTGATTTAATTTTTTCTGCTTTCAATCATTGTTCATTTCAAGATACAAAAGTAGTTATCATTGGGCAAGATCCTTATCATGGAGTAGGAGAGGCCAATGGTTTAAGTTTTTCGGTAAATGATAATGTAAAAATTCCTCCTTCGCTCCGTAATATTTTCAGGGAATTAAATACAGATTTTGATTCGGTTTTTATGCCGACTTCTGGTAATTTAGAATTTTGGGCAAAACAAGGTGTTTTACTTTTAAACGCTTCATTAACTGTTCGAAAAGACACACCAAATAGTCACAAACATCTAAAATGGAATTTATTTACCGATGCTGTAATCAAGATAATATCTGATCAAAAAGAAAATGTAGTATTCTTATTATGGGGAGCTTTTGCTCAAAAGAAAGGTCTAAAAATTGACCGTACAAAACATTTTGTTTTAGAATCGGGACATCCATCGCCTATGAGTGCTAATCAAGGAAAATGGTTTGGAAACAAACACTTTACTAAAACAAATGAATTTTTAAAATCAAAAGAAATTCCAGAAATTAAATGGCTCTAATTAGCTGGTTTTTTTTCTATAGATTCTAAAACAGCTTTTCCTGGGTAATTAATTACTTTAAGTATTACTTCTTGGTTTTTCAAGGTTTTACCTTCTATAACATATAACTTCCCTTTTTTATATTCTACATTACTTTGATCAAAATCTACATCACCAAATTGTAATGTGTTTTTTATATCTAAAGTGTCAATCCATTTTTCAGTCAAAATTTTAGATGCTTCTTCAGAATAGTGAAATGGTTTATTTCTTAAATCATTTAAAACTCTTGCATTCGGAAAATAATTACAACGTGTATCTTTCCCACTAAATACAAGGGCTACAAAGAAACATCCAATAACTAAACCAACTAAATAATAAGCAAAACGATGTGCAAACTTCATGAATTCTATTTTTGGCAAAGGTACACTAAAGTTGCCTTAAAATACAAGTAAATTAATGTCATTATCAGGTAAATCAAACCATTCGCCTATAGCTTTATTGGTAAGGATTCCGTGATACATATAAATTCCGTTTTTTAATCCTTTATTACATCTTATGGCACTTTCGAGTCCGCCATCTTCAGCAATTTGTAACAAATAAGGAGTAATTATGTTACTTATTGAAAGTGAGGCAGTTTTAGAATATCGAGATGGAATATTTGGCACGCAATAATGTAAAACATTACTTTTAATGAAAGTTGGTTTTTCGTGTGTTGTTACTTCCGAGGTTTCAAAACAACCACCAGTATCAATACTTACATCTACAATTACAGCACCTTTTTTCATGTGCTCTACCATAGTTTCGGTTACTATAATTGGGCAACGTTCTTTTCCTCGCATAGCACCAATGGCAACATCACAACGTCTTAATGCTTTTAATAATGCTTTTGGTTGTATGGTCGATGTAAAAATACGCTGATTAAGATTGTTTTGTAAACGGCGCAATTTAGTAATCGAATTATCAAATACTTTTACAGTTGCCCCTAGGCCAATTGCGGTTTTTGCAGCAAATTCCCCAACAGTTCCTGCGCCTAAAATTACAACATCGGTAGGAGGGACTCCAGTAATATTACCAAATAGCAATCCTTTTCCGAACTCATTTGTAATCATTAATTCGGCAGCAATAAGTATTGATGCTGTTCCTGCAATTTCGCTTAATGACTTTACAGCAGGATAAGTTCCGTCCTCATCTTTTATATATTCAAATGCTAATGCGGTAATTCTTTTTTGAGCCAAAGCTTCAAAATAAGCTTTTTTCTTAGTTTTTAATTGAATCGCAGATATCAAAATCGTTTCCGGATTCATTAATTTAATCTCAGCAACTGTTGGTGGTTCAACCTTTAATAACATCGGACAACCAAAAACTCGTTTGGTATCTTTTGTTACTTCTGCACCAGCATCACTATATTCTTTATCGGTATAACTTGAACTTTCTCCTGCTCCAGATTCTATCATTACTCTGTGTCCCTGATAGGTAAGTGAGTTTACAGCATCTGGTGTTAAGCAAATACGACGTTCCTGATAACTAGTTTCCTTAGGAATTCCAATGAAAAGTTCTCTTTTGTATCTGCCAATTTCAAGTTTTTCTTCTTGTGGCAACAAATCTTGTTTCGTAAATGGAGTTATCGTTATTGACATTGTTTATGCAAAATTAAGAGTACAAATTACGTAAAATCTTTTTAATAAAACAGTATTCTCTAGGCTAATACACGTTCCTGAAAGAAGTATATTTTTGGCTTTAGCCTAAAGAATTAAACCAGTTTTAATAAACGTTTTCCGTCTGGCAACAATTCGATTGTAACAACCGAATGTTGCTCTGGGATTAAATTTGGAATTTTTTCTGACCATTCGATAAAACACCAATTTCCAGAATATAAATAATCATCAACTCCCATGTCTAGAGCTTCAGTTTCATGATTTAATCTATAAAAATCAAAATGATAAACAGTTTGATTGTCATTAGTTTGATATTCATTAACCAAAGAAAAAGTTGGGCTGCTTGTGGCATCTTCTATTCCTAAACTTTTACACAATTGCTTTATAAGTGTGGTTTTACCCGCACCCATTTCTCCATTAAAAAGGAGAATTTTATTAGGGTTTTGTGCTAAAATTTGTTGTGCAACATCCTGGATTTGGTCTAACGAAAAAGTAACTTCCATTTTTTATTTATATTTTCTTAAGCTAATTTTTTTTACTTTGGATTAAATATTAAGAACGGAATTATCATTTCTTCTAATGAAATTCCTCCATGCTGATACGTGTTTTTATAATAACTTACATAATGATTGTAATTATTTACGTAAGCCAAAAACAAATCATTTTTTGCAAAAATAAACGAACTGCTCATATTTATTGCAGGTAAACCTATTTTTTTAGGTTCTTTTACAACATACACATCTTTTTGTTCATAGGTTAAACTACGTCCTGTTTTGTAGCGTAAGTTTAAACTTGTGTTTTTATCTCCTACAACTTTGGATGGATTTTTTACATTGATCGTTCCGTGATCTGTAGTAAGAATCAATTTAAACCCTAAGTTCTGAGCTTGTTGTATAATTTCTAACAAAGGTGAATTCTTGAACCAGCTTAACGTCAGCGATCGGTATGCTTTATCATCTGAGGCTAATTCTTTTACAACATCTAGCTCTGTTTTTGCATGCGATAACATATCAACAAAATTGTAAACTACCGTTACAAGGTCATTATTTTTGAGTGCTTTAAAATTTTCCGCTAATTTTTTTCCGCTTGCAAGGTTGGTAATTTTAAAATAGTCTTCTTTTATATTTAGACCCAAGCGTTTTAATTGAGCGCTTAAAAACTCTGCTTCGTATAAATTTTTCCCACCATCTTCTACATCATTTTTCCAATATTCAGGAAATTGTTTTTCCATTTCTGTTGGTAATAGTCCTGAGAATATTGCATTTCGGGCATATTGTGTTGCTGTAGGAAGTATAGAGAAATAAGGAACTTCTTTCTCTAATTTATAATAATTTCCTACTACAGTTTCAAATGATTTCCATTGGTCGTAACGTAAATTATCAATTACAACAAACAAAATTGGTTTGTCTTTCTTTTTAATTTCTGGAACTACTAATTCTTTAAATAAAGTATGGGACTGAATTGGTTTATCTGCTTTTGGTGCAAACCAATCTTCATAATTACGCTCGATGTATTTACCAAACTGTGAATTTGCTTCAACTTTTTGAGATTCTAAAATTTGAATCATTCCCTGGTCGTTGATGTTCTCTAATTCTAATTCCCAAAATATCAGCTTTTTGTATAGCTCTATCCAATCTTCATAAGAGTTTACCATTGCCATTTCCATTGCAATTTTTCGGAATTCTTTCTGATAATCAAGTGTTGTTTTTTCAGAAATTAATCTCGAATGATCCAGATTTTTCTTCAAGCTTAATAAAATCTGATTAGGATTTACAGGTTTTATTAAGTAGTCGGCTATTTTAGATCCAATAGCTTCCTCCATGATATATTCTTCCTCGCTTTTGGTAATCATAATCATCGGAATAGTAGATTTTTTTTCTTTCATTTCTGAAAGGGTTTCCAATCCGCTCATTCCTGGCATATTTTCGTCAAGAAAAACAATATCAAAATTTTCTTCTTCAAATATTGCAATTGCATCAAGACCATTGTTTGAAGTTGTAACTGCATAGTTTTTTTTCTCTAAAAAGAGTATGTGTGGCTTTAATAAGTCGATTTCATCATCAACCCAAAGTATTTTTATCTTATCCATAATTATATAGCTTGTTCAAAATTATTAAATCTTAGTGCCAATTTACTTCTTTTTAAAACGGCTATTTATTAATATTATGATAATTTTTACTATGAAAAATAAAAACCACTGAATATAAAAAATATCCAGTGGTTTAAATACGAAAATTAATAAGTAACCTAATTATGAAATCTTACTGCCATCCGCCTCCAAGGGCTCTGTATAATTGAATAATGGCATTATATTGTGAAAATTTATTTTCGATTAAAGTTAATTCAGCACTTAGAGCATCGTCTTTTGCTGTAAGAACTTCTAAATAATTTACTAAACCATATTTTAATAATTCATCTGAATATCCTGTAGCTACTTTTAATGCATCTACTTGTTTCTGACGGATTTCAATCTTTTTGGTTTCGTTATTATATTGTGCTAATGCATCAGAAACTTCTTTTCCTGCTATAAGCAAAGATTGCTCAAACTGTAGGTATGCTTTTTCTTGATTTGCTTTTGCAATTTCAAAGTTTGTTTTAATCTGACGTTGATTAAAAATTGGTTGTGTTAATCCTGTTACAACATTTGCAAAAAATGAATTTGCACTAAACCATTCTTTTAAATCAATACTCTGAAGTCCGCCTGTTGCAGTAATTTTAAGCGTTGGGTAAAAATTACTTCTTGCAACGTTTGTTCTTTCAAAATTTGAAATCAAATTATATTCTGCTGCAATTACATCTGGTCTGTTTCTTAATAAAGTTGCAGGTACTCCAAGTGTAATTTCTGGTTGCATTTTTTGTACTTCAAAACTACTTCTTTCTACTTTAGTAGAAGCTTCTCCTAAAAGAATGCTCATTTTGTTTTCAAAAAGTATTGTGCTTACTTTTAAATCAGCAATGATAATTTCTGTAGCATATTTTTGAGCTTCAGTTTGTTTAACACCAACTTCAGTAACGTTTCCAGCATCTTTTAAAGCAATAATCGTCTCAACACTTTCAACTCTGTTAATTAAAGTTTCTTCAGATAACTTAATTTGCTCATCTATTGCAATTAACTGATAGTAAGTAGAAGCAATATCAGCAATTAATTGCGTTTTAACAGCTTGATTTGCTGCAGTAGTTTGTAAAAAAACTGCATTTGTTGCACGCTTATTACTTCTTATTTTACCCCAAATATCTGCTTCCCAACCTAGAGTTCCAGCAATCTGGTATTGATCGGTACTACGATTTTGAAGTAAAGCCCCAAACTGGCTATTTTTTGATAATTGTTGGTGTGTCCAATCTGCACCTACGGAAACAGTAGGGAAGTACCCTGCTTTTCCTTGTTTCATTGATGCTTCGGCAGCAGCAATATTTTGCATTGCAATTCGGATATCCAAGTTATTCTCTAAACCTTTCCTGATGTAACCTTGCAAAATAGGATCTGTGAAAACTTTATCCCAAGATACATTTGCCATCGAAGTACTGTCTTTAGAAACTACTTCGGTTCTATATAAGTTTTCGGTTTTAATATCCTTTGGTCTTTCGTATTCTTTTGCAACGAAGCAGGATTGCATAACAGTTGCCGTGATGACAACTGTTACTATTTTATTTATATTATTTTTCATTTTCTTCGTCTAAAAGTATAACATCTGATTCTTTCTCTGTAAATGGTTTTCCAGAGATTCTTTCTTGTAAGCTTTGGAAGATGATAAACAAGATTGGAATTACAAATACTCCAAAGATTGTTCCTATCAACATTCCACCTACAGCTCCCATACCGATTGAACGGTTACCTACAGCACCTACTCCTGAAGCTAAAGCTAATGGCATTAAACCAAAGATAAAAGCAAGAGAGGTCATTAAAATAGGACGTAAACGTGCTTTTGCACCTTCTATCGCAGCTTGAGTTAAGTCCATCCCGTGTCGTCGCCTTTGTATGGCAAACTCGACTATCAGAATGGCATTCTTCGCTAGTAGTCCTATAAGCATTATCAGGGCTACCTGGAAATAAATGTTATTTTCTAATCCTGCTAGTTTTACGAATCCAATTGCACCAGCAATACCTACAGGTAATGAAAGCAATACTGATAATGGTACTAAATAACTTTCGTATTGTGCACTTAATAAAAAGTATACAAATATTAAACTCAATAAGAATACACCTGCAGCCTGACTACCAGCAATGATTTCCTCACGTGTCATACCAGAGAATTCATAGCTATAACTTTTTGGTAAATGTTGTGCCGCAACTTCTTGTACAGCTCTAATAGCATCTCCAGAACTATAACCTGGTTTTGCTTTACCATTTACGTTAACTGCTTTAAGCATGTTGAAACGAGCAACAGCTTCTGGTCCGTAAATTCTCTTGAAATCAACAAATTGGCTTATTGCTACTTGCTGTCCGGCAGCATTCTTAACATAAATTGTGTTAATCGATTCCAGAGTTGCTCTGTCAGAAGGTTTTGCCTGAATCATTACACGGTATTGTTTACCAAATTTGTTAAAATCTGTAGTATACAATCCTCCATAATACCCTTGCATTGTATTGAAAATTTCAGATACTGAAACTCCTGCATTTTTAGCTCTTTCTACATTAATATCCATTTGATATTGTGGGAATGTAGGGTTAAAGTTTGTAACAGCATATTGAATCTCTGGTCTTTTCATTAATTCACCCAAGAATTCATTACTTACTTTACTTACTGTAGTCCAATCATCATCTCCTTTATCTTGAATTTTTAATTCGAATCCGTCTGCAGAACCAAAACCTTGTACACTCGGAGGTGTAAAGAATAATGCTTTAGCATCTTTAAAATGTGCTGTTCTACCAAATAATTCACCAACAACAGCATCTACTGATTGATTAGCTTCTTTACGGTATTTCCAGTCTTTTAATTTAATTACGGTAAAGGCGTATGAACCACCATTTACACTGTTTAATAAACTAAAACCAACAACACTCATTCTTGCTTCTACAATATCCATTGAGGCTAAAATAGAGTCTAATTCGTTAACTGCTAATTGAGTTTTCTCAATTGTTGTTCCTGGAGGAAGTGTTAAATCCGCCATGATAATTCCTCTATCCTCATTAGGAATAAATCCTGATGGTGTAGTTTGGAATAAAAATATAGTGATTGCAGAGAATACTAATAATCCTGATATTGCAACCCATTTTTTTCTTGCCAAGAATCCAAGAGACTTAACATATTTATTATTCATTCTATCAAAACTTGTATTGAAAGCAATGAAGAATCTGTCTTTGAAATTTTTGTTATGATGTTCTGATGCTTCATGAGGCTTTAAGAACAAAGCACATAATGCTGGACTTAATGTTAATGCATTTACTGCCGAAATTAAAATTGCAATTGCCAATGTGATCGCAAATTGTTGGTAGAACACACCCGATGGACCACTTAAGAATGATACTGGTATAAATACCGCTGCCATTACTAATGTGATAGATATAATCGCTCCTGTAATTTCGCTCATCGCAGAAAGTGTAGCTTCTTTTCCTGATTTAGCACCTTCATCAAGCTTGGCATGCACCGCCTCGACGACGACAATCGCATCATCGACCACAATACCAATTGCTAGAATCATTGCAAACAATGTTAACATATTGATAGAGAACCCAAATACTTGCAAGAAGAAGAATGTACCAATAATCGCAACCGGTACTGCTATTGCAGGAATTAATGTAGAACGGAAATCCTGTAAGAATAAAAACACTACAATAAATACCAATATAAAAGCTTCAACTAATGTTGAAATTACTTTTTCTATCGATGCATCTAAGAACGTTTTAGTATTATAAGGAATTACATAATCAACTCCTTTTGGGAAATCTGGTTTTGCATCATCTAAGATATTTACAACCTCAGTAATAATGTCTTGTGCGTTTGATCCAGAAGTTTGGAATACCCCAACGGCAACACCTTGTTTACCCATTGCAATATTCTTGTTTCCATAATTAAAAGCTCCCAACTCTACAGTTGCAACATCTTTTAAGTGAACAAAGTTTCCATTACCTGTAGCTTTGATAACAATATCTTCGTAATCTTTAATTTCCGAAAGACGTCCTTTGTATTTAATTACGTATTCGTAAATACCATCGGCATTTTCTCCAAATTTACCTGGAGCAGCCTCAACGTTTTGTTCTTGTAATGCTGCCTGAATATCTTTTGGAGATACATCGTAAGCTGCCATTTTTTCTGGAGAAATCCAGATTCTCATCGAGTAATCTTTGGCTCCAAAAACATTTATTTGTCCTACACCTTTAACACGTTGTAATTTTGGTACAAGGTTAATTTTGGCGTAATTCTGAATATAAGTTTCGTCGAAATCTTTGTTGTTTGAATACAAAGCAAAGAACATCAAAGCACTCGTTTGGCTTTTTAGGGTAGTAACCCCGGTTTGTACAACGGCTTGTGGTAATTTACTTGTTGCACGAGAAACTCTGTTCTGAACGTTTACCGCAGCAATATCTGGGTCAACTCCAAGTTCAAAATAAACAGATATTTTTGCAGAACCATCATTCGCTGCAGAAGAAGTCATGTATGTCATTCCTTCTACACCATTAATTTCTTCCTCAAGAGGAATTACAACACTATTTAATACTGTTTCGGCATTTGCTCCAGTATATGTAGCAGTTACTTGAACAGTTGGAGGGGCAATTTCGGGGTATTGTTCTACAGGCAACGACATCAATCCTAAAATACCTAATATGGTAATTAAGATAGATATTACCGTCGAGAGAACTGGTCTTTCTATAAACGTTTTTAACATCTTGTATATTATTTTTTAGCTGTAGTATTTGTAGTTTCTGCAGCATCTTAAGCTACATCTTTAGCTTGCTGTGGTGTAATTTCCATATCATCTTTTAGTTTAGACGCTCCTTCAACTACTACGACATCACCTGCTTTAAGACCTCCTGTTACGATAAAATCTAAACCTGAAGTTCCGTTTGTCTGAACAATTGTAGATTTTACTTTGTTCCCTTTTTCAACAACATAGATCATTTATTTTCCTTGTACTTCAAAAACTGCATTTTGAGGAACTAACATAACATCTTTTTGCTCAATAGGTAAACGAATAATTCCTGTACTACCACTTCTTAAAATACCTTGAGGGTTATTAAAGTCTGCTCTAAATTGTGTATTTCCTGTTTCAGGATTTACTAAACCATTCATTGTAGCAATTTTTCCTTTTTGATCGTACTCAGTATTATCTACTAATAGTAATGAAACTGGTGGTGCAGATTTTAATTTTTCAGCAGTAGTTGCTCCTTTAAATGTTTTATTAAAGAACAACAATTGTTTCTCATTCATAGAGAAATAAGCACGAACAATTTTAGTGTCAGATACCGTAGTCAAAGGCACTTCGCTAGTTGCACTAACTAAGCTTCCTTCTCTAAAAGGTAAACCACCAATTACTCCACTTACTGGCGAAACAATAGTTCCGTATCCAATATTTGCAGCAATACTTCCGTAAGCACTTTTGGCTTGAGCCAATTTAGCTTTGGCAGTTTCTAATTGAACAATACTAATGATTTTTCTATCAACTAGTGGTTTCAATCTGTCAACCTCTACTTGCGCAGCCTGAACAGAAGCTTTTGCAGCAGATGCATCTTGATTTAATGTTTGAGTTTCTAGTTTAAAAAGTAATTGACCTTTTTTTACAACCTGACCTTCATCAACATAAATTTTTTGAATATATCCATTAACTTTTGGACGAATTTCAACATTATGTTGACCTTCAAGATTTGCACTATACTCTTGATAAACTACAGCATCTTGTACTGTAACAGTTTTAACAGGAAACGGAGCAGGGCCTTGTGGCGGAGCTTGCACTTCCTTTTTCTTACATGACGCAAAAACCAGCATGATAGCTATTAGGGAGAATGAAATATTCTTCATTGGTATTTAAATTTGATTTATGATTTACTTATTTATTATTAACTTTTTCTATTTCTATAAATTTTGAAATTGTTTCCTGGAGCAATTCCTCGACTTTTATAACGTGGCTTTTATATGCTTTTGCGTGTTCTAGATTAATTCTTTCCTCAGAGCTATCCATTGTTTTCTCTCTATAGGAAATCATTTTATCTATTATTTTTTTCTCAACTTCGAGTATCTTTAAATAATTTGAAAATCGTTCGCTAAAAGGCGATGGTCTAAAATATTTTTTTCGATCACCATGTAAAGTATAATAGTCTATCTTTCCCATTTTCAAAAGGAAATTCAAATTTGTTGACACTGAACTTTTACTAGCTCCCACTTTTTCAACGATTTGTTCAAATGTGAGACCTGATTTACAGGCTTCAACTATTAGTAATCCTAAAATTCTTGAGCAAAGTGGAGGCAAATTATACACTGATTCAAAATGAATACCGAATAACTCTATAAGCTCTTCTCTTTCTTTTTGTGTATTATTATCCATGATTTTTTTTGCAAAGATAAAATTGGTTCGCAATTTACCGAACTAAACGAACTTAAATTTCTGTTAATTATTTGTTACCAATAAAAATGCGTAATATTGTCTTTTCGATGTACTAATTTAGCTAATTATGATAACATTACATCATAAAAACTTTATTTGTTTGCTTTTTTGACTAAAATGTAAAACAAAATAAGTAGTAAATTAGTTATATTTGTTGACCTAAAAATGACCAAATAGTGAACCTTATTAATAAGCTGAAAATTTTCAATGATCCCATTTATGGTTTCATTTCCATTCCAAATGCTTTTATATATGATCTTATAGAGCATCCTTATTTTCAGCGTTTACGCCGAATATCTCAAATGGGATTATCTTATTTGGTCTACCCAGGAGCAAACCATACTCGGTTTCACCATGCTTTGGGGTGTATGCATTTAATGCAAAAAGCAATCGAAACATTACGGTTTAAAGACGTTATAATTTCTCCCGAAGAAGAAAATGCATTATATATAGCGATTATACTACATGATATAGGTCATGGACCATTTTCGCATGCAATGGAAAGAAGTATCGTTGAAGATGTAAATCATGAAGCGATCTCATTACTGTTTATGAACCAATTAAATATTGAGTTTAAAGGCAAGTTGAGTTTAGCAATTCAGATATTTAAAGGAGATTATCACAGAAAATTTATGCTACAATTGATTTCTAGTCAATTAGACATGGATCGTATGGATTATCTTAAACGTGATAGCTTTTATACAGGTGTAGCCGAAGGAAATGTAAATTCTGAGCGTTTAATTCAAATGATGAATGTTGTAGATGATGTTTTGGTTATCGAAGAAAAAGGAATTTACTCTGTCGAAAAGTTTTTGCTTTCTCGCAGACTAATGTATTGGCAAGCTTATTTGCATAAAACGAGCTTGGTTGCAGAGCTTATTTTGACGAAAGTCTTAAAAAGAGCCAAAGAATTAACTTTAAAAGGTGTTTACTTGCCTTGCAGCGAACCTTTGATGTTTTTTATGCAAAACAAGATTACTTTAGAAACATTTACTCCAGAAATATTAGATTTATTTTCTCAGCTAGACGATTTTGATATAATTGGTGCTTTGAAATCTTGGCAAAAACACGATGATTTTATTCTTTCTACTTTAAGTAAGATGATAGTAAACAGAGATTTATTGAAAATTAAACTAAGTAGCGAAAAGATTTCATTAGAAGAATTGCAAAGCCTGAAAGAAAAATTTGCCGCTCAGAATAATATATCAGTTATCGATGCAAATTATTTTATTTATAGAGGAAAAATTAAAAACCAAGCTTATAGTAAAGAAGCCGAACCTATACGAATATTAAAAAAAGATAAGACAATTGAAGATGTTGTAGAAGCCTCAGACCAACTGAATTTGAAATCGTTATCTAAATTGGTAACAAAATATTACCTCTGCTTTCCAAAACAACTGATCTAAAATTAACATTTAAAACCTATTTTTTTATATTTTTGTCGCAATGAAATTTACAGCAGAACAAATAGCAGAAATTTTAGGAGGTGAGGTTGTTGGGAATCCCAATGCAGAAGTTTCACGCTTATCTAAAATAGAAGAAGGTACAGAAGGATCTCTTACTTTCTTGGCTAACCCTAAATATATCAATCATATATATTCGACAAAAGCATCGGTAACAATTGTTAATGATACTTTTGTACCCGAAACAGAAATTAGCACAACATTAATTAAAGTTGATGATGCTTATGCGTCTTTTTCTAAACTATTAGAGTTTTATAATCAAGTAAAATTGAATAAAAACGGGATTGAACCTCAATCTTTCTTATCTGAAAGTGCCAAATACGGAGAAAACCTATATTTGGGTAGCTTTAGTTATGTGGGGCAAAATGTAGTTTTAGGAAACAATGTCAAAATTTATCCAAACTCTTTTATTGGAGATAATGTTGTTATTGGTAATAATGTACATATTTTTGCAGGCGCTAAAATTTATTCCGAAACAATCATTGGAAACAATTGCACGATACATTCGGGAACAATTATTGGTGCCGACGGTTTTGGTTTTGTACCAAATGAAGAAGGTATATATAGTAAAGTACCTCAAATTGGAAATGTAATTATTGAAGATAATGTTGATATAGGTGCTAATACAACTATAGATAGAGCAACTTTAGGATCTACAATTATCCGAAAAGGAGTGAAGTTAGACAATCAGATACAGATTGCCCATAATGTAGAGATTGGTGAAAACACTGTAATTGCAGCACAATCGGGCGTTGCAGGTTCTACAAAAATTGGTAAAAATGCGATGATTGGCGGACAAGTTGGTATTGCAGGTCATTTAACCATTGGAAACAATGTTAGATTACAAGCACAATCTGGAGTTGCCAGAAATATTAAAGACGACGAAATTTTGCAAGGAACACCTTCACTTGGGTATACAGATTTTAATAAATCGTATGTTCATTTTAAGAATTTGCCAAAAATCGTTGCTGAATTAGAAGAATTAAAAAAACAAATATTAAACCAAAAAAATGGAAATAATGGTTAAACAGAAGACCATCAAGAAGGAAATTTCACTAACAGGAGTTGGACTACACACTGGGAAAGAAGTAACAATGACTTTTAAACCTGCTCCAATAAATAATGGATTTACTTTTGTGAGAGTTGATTTGCAAGGACATCCTATCATTGAAGCTGACGCTAATTATGTAGTAAATACCCAAAGAGGTACTAACTTAGAAAAATTAGGAGTTAAAATTCAAACACCAGAGCACGTTTTGGCTGCATTGGTTGGTTGCGATCTTGACAACGTTATAATCGAATTAAATGCATCGGAACTTCCTATCATGGACGGTTCATCAAAATACTTCGTTGAAGCAATAGAAAATGCCGAAATAGAAGAGCAAGAAGCACAACGTAATATATATGTTGTAAAAGAAGTTATCTCTTTTACAGACGAAGCAACAGGAAGTGAAATTCTTGTAATGCCAAGTGATGATTATCAAGTTACTGCAATGGTAGATTTTGGTACTAAAGTTTTAGGTACTCAAAATGCTACTATGAAAAGTATCGCAGATTTTAAAGCAGAAATTTCTAACTCAAGAACATTTAGTTTCTTACACGAATTAGAATCTCTTTTAGAGCACGGATTAATTAAAGGTGGTGATTTAAACAATGCAATTGTATATGTAGATAAAGAAATATCTGACTCTACAATGGAGAATTTAAAGAAAGCCTTTGGAAAAGATAAAATATCTGTTAAACCAAATGGTATTTTAGATAATCTAACTTTGCATTATCCTAATGAAGCTGCAAGACACAAATTACTTGATGTAATTGGAGATTTAGCTTTAACAGGAATCAGAATTCAAGGTAAAATTATAGCTAATAAACCAGGGCATTTTGTAAATACTCAGTTTGCTAAAAAATTAGCTAAGATTATAAAAATAGAGCAAAGAAATCATGTTCCGGTTTATGATTTAAACCAGGAGCCATTGATGGATATTAATAAAATCATGGCAGTTTTGCCTCACAGACCTCCATTTTTGTTAATTGACAGAATCATTGAGATGTCTGACAGTCATGTTGTGGGAATGAAAAATGTAACTATGAACGAAAATTTCTTCGTAGGGCATTTTCCAGAAGCTCCAGTTATGCCAGGTGTTTTAATTGTAGAAGCTATGGCACAAACAGGAGGGATCTTAGTATTAAGTACTGTTCCTGATCCAGAAAATTACTTGACTTATTTTATGAAAATAGATAATGTTAAGTTCAAACACAAGGTATTACCTGGAGATACGTTAATATTTAAATGTGAGTTAATTTCTCCTATCAGAAGAGGAATTTGTCACATGCAAGCAAATGCTTATGCAAATGGTAAATTGGTTACCGAAGCAGAGTTGATGGCACAAATTGCAAGAAAACAATAAAAAAAATAGCTTAGTTATTTAGATTTATTGTTTCAAAAAAAGACAATTTTAATTTAAAATATAAAAAATACAGATGAATCAACCTTTAGCTTATGTTCATCCTGGCGCCAAAATCGCTAAAAATGTTGTAATTGAGCCTTTTACAACAATTCACAATAATGTAGTTATTGGTGATGGTACTTGGATTGGTTCAAATGTAACCATAATGGAAGGTGCGCGAATTGGGAAAAATTGCAATATTTTTCCAGGAGCCGTAATTTCTGCAGTACCGCAAGATTTAAAGTTTGGAGGAGAAGATTCTTTAGCTATAATAGGGGATAATTGTACAATTAGAGAGTGTGTTACGATTAATCGTGGTACAGTTGCATCAGGACAAACAATCCTTGGTAACAATTGCTTAATTATGGCTTATGCACACATTGCTCACGATTGCGAGATTGGTAACAATGCAATCATTGTAAATGGTGTTGCTCTAGCAGGACACGTAGTTGTAGGAAACCATGCCGTAATCGGTGGTTTGGCTGCAATACATCAGTTCATTCATATTGGAGATCACGCAATGATATCTGGAGGTTCTTTGGTAAGAAAAGATGTTCCTCCTTATACAAAAGCTGCAAAAGAGCCTTTATCATACGTAGGAATCAATTCAGTAGGTTTAAGAAGAAGAGGTTTTAGCACTGATAAAATCAGAGAAATTCAGGAAATTTATAGAATTTTATACCAAAAAAATTATAATACAACCCAAGCACTTAGCATAATCGAAGGTGAAATGGAAGCAACTCCAGAAAGAGATGAAATCTTAGATTTTATCAGAAACTCATCCCGTGGTATTATGAAAGGATACTCAGGAAACTATTAAAAAAAGTTTTATCGTTGATTTGTTTAATCGTTTATTCGGAAACAAATAAACGGTTAAACGATTAAACAAAATATACAACAAAAACAAAATAACAATGGCATCAACATCAGATATTAGAAACGGATTATGTATCAAATTTAATCATGATATTTATAAAATCGTAGAATTTCTTCACGTAAAACCTGGAAAAGGTCCAGCTTTCGTAAGAACAAAATTAAGAAGTTTAACTACAGGAAGAGTATTAGATAATACATTTTCTGCAGGACACAAAATCGACGATGTACGTGTAGAGACACATAATTACCAGTTTTTATATGCTGAAGGAGATGAATTTCATTTTATGAATACTGAATCTTTTGAGCAAATTTCTTTGAATAAAAATATCTTGGATGCTCCAGGATTATTAAAAGAAGGAACAAGCGTAATGGTTCAGGTAAATACTGAAACTGATTTGCCATTATCTGTAGATATGCCATCTTCTGTAATCTTAGAAGTTACTTATGCTGAACCAGGAGTAAAAGGAAATACAGCAACAAATGCAACAAAATCTGCAACTGTTGAAACCGGAGCTACAGTAAACGTTCCTTTGTTTATTAATGAAGGAGATAAAATTAAAATTGATACTGCTTCAGGTTCTTACATGGAGCGTGTAAAAGAGTAGTTTTTATTAGTTTTCAGTTTTCAGTCCCAGTTAGCAGTTTGTTGATCTCGATTGAAAACTGGGACTGAAAGCTGAGACTAAAAACTAATTATAAAATATGAAATTTCAAAAAGTTCACTCTTTAGAAGAAATTGCAAATTTGCTTAATTGCGAATTTATCGGTGATAAAAACTTCCAAGTCCTTGGTATGAATGAGATTCATGTTGTTGAGCCTGGAGATATTGTTTTTGTTGACCATCCAAAATATTATGACAAAGCCTTAAATTCGGCAGCAACAATTGTTTTAATCAATAAAGTTGTTGATTGTCCAGAAGGTAAAGCGCTACTTATTTCTGATGATCCTTTCAGAGATTTTAATACCCTGACCAAACATTTTAGACCTTTTCAGGCTACAAATGTTTCAATAGCACTTTCGGCAACTATTGGTGAAGGAACTGTTATTCAGCCTAATTGTTTTATTGGAAATAATGTTACAATTGGAAAAAATTGTTTGATACATCCAAATGTTACTATTTACGATCATACAGTAATTGGTGACAATGTTATGATTCATGCAGGAACAATATTAGGAGCAGATGCTTTTTATTATAAAAAACGCCCAGATGGTTTCGATCAGTTAATTTCTGGCGGAAGAGTAGTAATAAAAGACAATGTTGGCATTGGTGCGTTATGTACTATTGACAAAGGAGTTACAGGTGATACAACTATCGGAGAAGGAACTAAATTAGATAATCAGGTTCATGTTGGGCATGATACCGTTATTGGTAAGAAATGCTTAATTGCTTCGCAAACTGGTATTGCTGGTTGCGTAATTATCGAAGACGAAGTAACAATTTGGGGACAAGTTGGTACAACAAGCGGTATTACGATAGGAGAGAAGGCTGTAATAATGGGACAAACAGGAGTTACTAAATCTGTAGAAGGAGGAAAATCTTATTTTGGCACGCCAATCGAAGAATCTAGAGAAAAGTTAAAACAATTAGCTAATATCAAGAAAATTCCAGAAATTCTTAATAAATTAAAATAACTATGACTGCTAAAGAATTTGTTCAGAAATTTTATAAATCGGATGCTTTAATTGATAGTGAAACCTTCAAGTTATACCTGCATCCAGAAGTAATAGTTGATTGGCATAGTACAAAAGGACCTATCCAATTGAACTATGACGGCGTAATAGATTTATCTAACGAATTAGGCAGAGCTTACGTGCGTTCTAAAGTAAGAATTAGTCATATTATAGAAGAAGACGATTTAGTTTCTGTAAGATATTCTCATTATGTAAAAACAATAGAAAATCCTAGAGAAGAGATGCTATTAGCCCATTTTATGGCTATTTGGCAAATAAAAGACAATAAATTATACAGAGGTTATCAAATGAGTCAATTATTATAAGATATTTTGATAATAAAAAGGTTTAAAATAATTTACAAAACCTTACTTTTGCATCACAATTTTAAAAACTACATAAAATATATATCATGAGTGTTTTAGTTAATAAAGATTCCAAAATAATTGTTCAAGGATTTACAGGAAGCGAAGGAACTTTCCATGCTTCTCAAATGATTGAGTACGGTACTAATGTTGTTGGTGGTGTTACTCCAGGAAAAGGAGGAACTACACATTTAGATCGTCCAGTATTTAATACAGTACAAGACGCTGTAGAACAAGCTGGAGCAGATACAACTATCATTTTTGTACCACCTGCTTTTGCTGCTGATGCTATCATGGAAGCAGCTGACGCTGGAATTAAAGTTATCATCGCTATTACAGAAGGAATTCCTGTAGCAGATATGATTAAAGCTAATAGCTATGTAAAAGAAAGAAACGCTAGATTAATCGGACCTAACTGTCCTGGTATCATTACTCCAGGAGAAGCTAAAGTTGGAATTATGCCAGGTTTCGTTTTCAAAAAAGGAACTGTAGGTATCGTTTCTAAATCAGGAACTTTAACTTATGAAGCTGCTGATCAAGTTGTAAAACAAGGATTAGGAATTACTACAGCAATTGGTATTGGTGGAGATCCAATTATCGGAACTACAACTAAAGAAGCTGTTGAATTATTAATGAACGATCCAGAAACAGAATGTATCGTAATGATTGGTGAAATTGGTGGACAATTAGAAGCTGATGCTGCTAAATGGATTAAAGCTGATGGTAACCGTAAACCAGTTGTAGGTTTCATCGCAGGAGTTACTGCTCCAGCAGGACGTACAATGGGTCACGCAGGTGCAATCGTTGGTGGTACTGACGATACAGCTGAAGCTAAAAAACAAATCATGAGAGACAACGGAATTCACGTAGTTGATTCTCCAGCTGAAATTGGTAAAAAAGTAAAAGAAGTATTAGGATAATCTCTAATATTCAAAATAATAAATTCCAAAAAAAGTCTCAATATTTGTTGAGACTTTTTTTACATTAATAGAATGTATGGAATATAACAAATGCTTAGCGCCTTAGATTCTTAGAAACTCAGAACCTTTGCTAAAAAGAAAAATATGTATAAAGAATTAGAAAAGTTTACAGTAAAAGGAAATTTTACTTACACACAAGACGATAGTTTAGAAGAAGTATGTAATGCATCTGAAACTGGAAGTGGTATTTTTGTTGTTTACGCTATCCAAGGTGATAACAAAGAATTAATCATGGTAGCTTCTACAGGAACCGTACAAAATGACGGAACTTTAAAAAGCAAAAACGGAGGATTACACGATAAAATCGTAAACGGTCACCAATTTGCAAAAACAGGAAGAAAATATTCTTGGCCAGCACAAATGAAATTAGAAGGAATCGATAGATTAGAGGTTTCTTGGTACGAGACTTTTAATGCTGATGTAAAAGCAATCCCAACAACTGTTGAAGGACAAATTTTGCAAAATTTCTTAGATGAAAACGGTAGATTACCAAGATGGAATGTAGCTTTCTAGTCTTACACCAAATAACAATATAAAAAAAGCTTCACTTCGGTGAGGCTTTTTTTAGGAGATATTGTTCCAAAATTTCATTTTATATATTTACGACCATAAACTAATCTACATGATAAAAAATTACTTATTACTATTGGCTTTAATTTTTTTTTCTTTTGTTAACGCCCAAACTATTACTATTCCAGACGCTAACTTTAAAGCCAAATTACTTGAAGCGGATGTAACTAACAAAATAGCTCAAAATATTAAGGGTGAGTATATAAAAATTGATTTAAATGGTGATGGCGAAATTCAGGAATCTGAAGCTTTACAAATTGCAGGTCTTATTATTACAAAATCAAGTATCTCTACTTTAGAGGGAATTAAAAAATTTAAGAATTTATCTTCATTAGATTGCTCAGAAAACCAGTTGACAGAATTAGATGTTAGCGATATGATTTCTCTTCAGGTCTTATATTTATCTGATAATCAATTGGTAGGTTTGAATCTAAAAGGATTAGTTTATCTCGACAGATTATCTTGTTCTAGTAATCAATTAGAAAAATTAAACATAGAGGGACTATATAATCTAACCTATTTAGCTTATAGTAGTAACAGATTAACTAATGTAGATATCTCATCACTAAAAAAGCTTTCTAGCCTTTCATGCGGAGGTAATCCACTAGTTAAATTAGATTTAAAAGGATTAACAAATCTATATTCATTATCCTGTGAAAGTAGTGGGTTAACTGCTTTAGATTTAAATGGACTTACAAGATTAACGACGTTGCAATGTGACAACAATAACTTAACAAGTTTAGATCTAAAAGGGTCTGTAAATCTATTCCATTTAGAATGCTCAAATAATAAATTAAAAAAATTAGACTTATCAGGCCTAAATAAAATCGAGATTTTGACTTGTGGTGGTAATGAATTTACTACATTAAATATAGAGAATTTAAGTAAATTAGGGTATTTTACAATTAATAATAGTCCTTTTCTAGAGACTATTTTTATGAAAAATGGAACTCAAAAATATGCAAGTTTCTCATATCATCCTTCACCAAATTTAAAATATATTTGTACAGATGATTATAAAGTATCATTGTATATTCAATCATTAATAAAGAATGGCAATATTAATTGTGTTGTAAATTCTTATTGTTCTTTTATTCCTGGAGGACCTCTTTATTCAATTCAGGGTAAAATTGGATTGGATAAAAACAATAATGGTTGCGATGCATTTGATATCAATGTTTCTAATATGAAATTCTCCATTACCGATGGGGTAACAAAAGGGAATTTTATAACCAATGAATCTGGAAATTATTTTATCTCAGTTCCTCAAGGGAGCCATACTATTACGCCTTTATTAGAAAATCCAAGTTATTTTAACGTTTATCCATCATCTATACAAACCAATCCTACTTTTACAGGTCAAGTTTTGCAAAACTTCTGTCTATCTCCTAATAATGCTCATAAAGACTTAGAAATAGTTTTATTACCAATAGATGCAGCAAGACCAGGTTTTGATGCGAGTTATAAAATTATTTATAAAAACAAAGGAAATGTAACCCAATCAGGTAGTGTGGGTCTTACTTATAATGACGCTATTTTGGACATAGTAAGTTCAAGTTCAGTTTCTTCAAGCCAAGCTATAAATAATGCTTTCTGGAGTTTTGTTGATTTAAAGCCTTTTGAGACTAGAGAGATAGCAATAACATTGAATATAAATTCTCCTATGGAAACTCCTGCGGTAAACAATGATGATATCCTTAGCTATACTGCAACAATCAGTTCTTCAGATGCTGACGAAACGCCAAATGATAATGCATTTACTTTAAATCAAAAAGTTGTGGGTTCTTACGATCCAAATGATAAAACGTGTCTAGAAGGTGATGTAATTACATCTTCTTTAATAGGTGAATATGTGCATTACATGATTCGTTTTGAAAATACAGGTACATATCCTGCTCAAAATGTAGTGGTAACAGATATTATCGATTTAACAAAATTCGATATTTCGACTTTAATACCTACAAATGCAAGTCATTCGTATATTACCAAAATTTCAGATAAAAATAAAGTCGAATTCATATTCGAAAATATTCAATTACCGTTTGACAATGCTAACAATGATGGTTATATTGCTTTTAAAATAAAAACATTACCAACGCTTTCTGTTGGTGATAGTTTCCAGAATGAAGCCAATATCTTTTTTGATTATAACTTTCCTATACTTACCAATAAAGCTATATCAACTTTTAGAACTTTAGGAACTCAGGATTTTGAATTTTCAAATTATTTAAGTGTATTTCCTGTTCCTGCAAAAGAGATTCTGAATGTTTCTGCAAAAGGCAATATAGAAATTAAATCAATGGCAATTTACAACCTTTTTGGACAATTGGTTATTGCTGTTCCAAATGCACAAAATGCTAAAACGATAGATGTTTCTCCTTTAAAAACGGGAACCTATTTTCTTACTATAAAGTCAGATAAAGGAACATCTAATACAAAATTTATAAAGGAATAGTCCTTATTATATCAAACTTATAAAAAAGCTTCACTTCGGTGAGGCTTTTTTGTATTACAAATTTTATAAAACGCCTAAATAATCTATATTTGTATTTCAAAAATAAAAAACGAATACCTTAATATGAAATTACTAGAAGGAAAAGTAGCCATCATTACTGGTGCGAGCCGCGGAATAGGAAAAGGAATTGCTGAAGTTTTTGCTAAACATGGTGCAAACGTAGCTTTTACATACAGTTCATCTGTAGAATCGGCTTTGGCTTTAGAAAAAGAATTAAACGCTCTAGGGATTAAAGCAAAAGGATATCAATCGAATGCAGCTGATTTTACAGAAGCTCAAACTTTTGTAGATGCTGTTTTAGCAGATTTCGGAACTGTAGATATCTTGATAAATAATGCAGGTATTACTAAAGACAACCTTTTAATGCGTATGTCTGAGGCTGATTTTGACCAAGTTATAGATGTTAACTTGAAGTCAGTTTTCAATATGACAAAAGCTATTCAAAAGACATTTTTGAAACAGCGTTCTGGATCAATCATCAATATGAGTAGTGTTGTTGGAGTAAAAGGAAATGCTGGACAAACAAACTATGCTGCATCTAAAGCTGGTGTTAACGGATTTACAAAATCAGTAGCATTAGAGTTAGGTTCTCGTAACATTCGTTGTAATGCAATTGCTCCTGGATTTATCGAAACAGAAATGACTGCAAAATTAAGCGAAGATGTAGTAAAAGGTTGGAGAGAAGGAATTCCGTTGAAACGTGGAGGAACTACCGAAGACGTTGCAAACGCTTGTCTTTTCTTAGCTTCAGATATGAGTGCTTACGTTACAGGACAAGTTCTTAATGTTTGTGGAGGAATGCTTACTTAAAAAAAAGTCTCAGTTTAAAGTTCTCAGTATACACTGATAACTGAAACTGTCACTGAAAACTAAAATTTATGACTACAAACACGATTCTATTATTAGTACTTTCATTAGTAATTGCAGGAGGTTTGTCGTTTTTTCAATATTATTATAAAGCCAAAAGCAAATCAAAACTGACTTTGTTTTTGGCTTTTTTACGTTTTCTATCCATTTTTGGATTATTGGTTTTATTGATAAATCCAATAATTACAAAGAACTCGTTAGAAATCATAAAAACTCCATTACCAATTGTAGTGGATAATTCAAGTTCTATAACAGCTTTAAATGCTAAAGAGAAAGTTCTTGAATTATATAAAAAATTAACGTCGAATAAAGATTTGCAAGACAAGTACGAAATTCAATCGTATCAATTTGATGCTGACTTTAAACAATCTGAAGAATTTGATTTTAAAGGAACGCAGACTAATCTAGACGAAATTGCTAAAAGTTTAAAAAGCATCAATAAGAATGTAGTTTTTCCAACGGTGATTATTACTGACGGAAATCAGACTACAGGAAATGATTATGTATATCGTTTTGATCCAAATAACAAAGTATATCCTGTAATTGTAGGCGATACAACTACTTTTTTAGATTTAAAAATTAATCAGCTAAACGTAAATAAATACGCTTTTTTTAAAAATAAATTTCCAGTTGAAGTATTCTTGCAATATTCGGGAACAAAAAGTATAAATTCCGATTTTACGATTTCGCAAGGAAATACAGTTTTAGCCAAAGAGAAAGTTTCTTTTTCTCCATCTAAAAAAACAGCTACTTTAAATATATTATTGCCTGCAGATAAAGTAGGAGTACAGATTTTTAAAGCAACTATTTCGTCAAGCGAAAAAGAAAAAAACTCCTACAACAATACTAAGAACTTTGCTGTAGAAATTATAGATCAAAAAACAACTGTAGCAATTGTCTCAGCAATAAACCATCCGGATGTTGCGGCTTTAAAACGTTCGATAGAATCTAATGCACAACGTAAAGTTGTTTTGGTCAAACCAAATGAAATCAAATCGTTACAAGATTATAATATCTTAATTTTATATCAACCAACAGCTGCGTTCAAATCAGTTTTTGATACGAACAAAGCGGCAGGAATCAATACCTTTATTATAACAGGAAATAATACTGATTTTAATTTTCTGAATCAGCAACAAACAGCTTTGTCATTTAGAATGAGCAGTCAGAAAGAAGATTATTTAGCTGAATTCAATTCACAGTTTAATTTATTTGCTGCAGAAGAAATTGGATTTGAAAATTTTCCGCCTTTGCAAAATTCATTCGGAACAATTACTACCAATGGAAATGTTTCGATTTTACTTTCGTCAAAAATAAGAAATGTAGCAACTAATGCTCCTTTATTAGCTTTTACAGAAAATCAAGGAAAAAGAAATGCTTATTTATTAGGAGAAAATACTTGGAAATGGCGTATGCAAAGTCATATCGATAATCAGTCGTTTACCAAATATGATATCTTTATTGATAAAATTATCCAATATTTAGCATCAAATAATACTAAAAAATCATTGGTTGTAAACCACGAAAGCTTTTATAATTCGGGAGATGCGTTAGAAATCAACGCTCAATATTTTAATAAAAACTATGAGTTTGATGAGAAAGCTAATCTTACTATTTCTGTAACCAACACAGAAACGAAGCAAACTAAAAATTACGATTTATTAAAAGGAAATAATTCTTATTCGGTAAACTTAGATGGACTTCCTGCAGGGAAATATTCTTTCTCGGTTAAAGAATTAAATTCAAAAACTACATATTCAAGTCGTTTTGAGATATTAGATTTTGATATCGAAAAACAATTTGTAAATCCAGATGTTCAGAAATTAGAACAATTGGCATTGCAAACCAATGGAAAAGCTTTTTTCCAAGACCAATCTGATGCCTTGATAAAAACACTTTTAGAAAATCCAGAATACAAAGCAATTCAAAAAAACGTGAGTACCAAAACTCCTTTAATTGATTGGGTTTGGCTTTTAATTTTAATTTCTATTGGATTAGCAACCGAATGGTTTGTTAGAAAATATAATGGATTGTTGTAACGAAATATAATCGGATTCCTTCTAGCTTTTTTAATATTGTGTTATGAATTAAAAGTCTAAATTATGAAAGTTAAATTCTTGTTTATTGTAGCAATTTTGATGGTAATTTTTTGTTTTTTTTCATTTTCAAAGACAAAAAACACTACCAAAATCAGTCTTTTGGAAAATACGATTCAGCAACGTTTCCAGCTACCTCAGGGGTTTGTGAGAGAGGAGGAATCTAAAACTTCGTTTGGATATTTTTTACGAAATCTTCCATTAAAACCTTCTGGTTCAAATGTTTTGTATTTTAATGGAACTGTAAAATCAAATCGAAACGTTTATGAAGCGGTTGTGGATCTACCCATTGGGAAACAGGATTTACATCAATGTGCTGATGCTGTGATGCGTTTGCGAGCGGATTATTTTTATAGCCAAAAACAGTACGATAAAATACATTTTAATTTTACAAATGGTTTTCAAGTTGATTTTAGTAAATGGGCTGCAGGTTACAGAATTGCAGTTAAAGGCAACAAAACCAGTTGGGTTAAAACTGCAAAACCATCTGACAGTTATGAAACCTATTGGAAATACTTAGAGACGGTTTTTATGTATGCAGGAACTGCTTCGTTAGAAAAAGAATTGAAACCAATAAATGTTTTAGATACAAAAATTGGAGATGTTTTTATAAAAGGAGGTTTTCCGGGGCACGCTGTTATTGTGGTTGATATAGCTGTGAACCCTAAAAACAACCAGAAAATCATGCTTTTAGCACAAAGTTATATGCCAGCACAAGAAATTCAAATATTGAAAAATCCAAATAATAGTTCGTTGAGTCCTTGGTACGCTGTTGATTTTGGAACCTCTCTTAAAACACCCGAATGGACTTTTAGTTCTTCACAATTAAAACGTTTTTAAATGAAACGATTCTTTTTTTTAGTCCTTATATTTCAAAATGCTTTTTCTCAGGAAATCCCATTGAATGTTCAAAAATTAATTAGAGCATACCCAGATCAAATTGTTGGTTATAAAGACAATAAAATCATTTTTAGTGATAAATCAAGTTTGATTTATGATGATTTTAAAAATAAAACGAATCAAGAATTGTTAGATAATCCTGATATTGAGGATCAATTTAAGTTTGTTTATAATAAAGCAAATAAGAATTTAGTACCAAAGGATGATGCTGGAAGAATTCGAAATGAAGCTTTTTTTAAGAAAATTTACGGAAATTCAAAAGCAGAAGTTGAATCTAAAATGACTGAAATTATTTGGTGTCCGAAATTAATCAATCAAAAAATAAAAATAACAACCGTAAATGGAATTGATAAAATAGTAAAAAAACTTTCGGCAGAATTAGATAATAATCCAGAGTTTAAAAAATATATTAATTCCATTGGAGGTACATTTAGTTGGAGGAAAATTTCAGGAACAAACCGATTGAGTATGCATAGTTATGGAATGACTATAGATATTAATGTCAAAAATTCTAATTATTGGCAATGGGATTGTAAATGTAAAAATGAAGAAGCTACTCTTTCGTATAGAAATCAAATTCCCCTCAAGCTAGTTTCAATTTTTGAAAAATATGGCTTTATTTGGGGAGGAAATTGGAAACATTATGATACAATGCATTTTGAGTACCGACCTGAACTTTTGTTATAAATTTGATTATTTTATTACAACAAAATATTGCAAAGGAAAGTAGATTACGAATTAAAAATTTATGATTATGGATTTTAGGCTAAAAGTATTTTTTGCTGTTGCAAATAGGTTGAGTTTTACCAAAGCCGCAGCCGAATTGTATATTACGCAACCTGCTGTTTCTAAGCATATTCAGGAATTAGAGGAAACCTACAAAACCAAGCTTTTTGAGCGAAATGGTTCTAAAATCACTTTGACCAAAGCAGGAGAAATTCTTTTAAAACATACCAAAGACATATTCGAAATTTATCGGGAAATCGATTTTGACATGAGTACGTTTATCAATGAGCGTCAGGGATTGCTGCGATTAGGAGCAAGCACAACCATTTCTCAATATATTATACCTCCTTTATTGGCGCGTTTTCACCAGAAATTACAAGATATAAAAGTTAATTTACTAAACGGAAATACCGAGCAAATTGAGAGCGCTTTAATTAATAAAGAAATCGAAATTGGAATTGTTGAAGGACAATCCAGAAATCAATCTATTAAATATACAGAGTTTTTAAAGGATGAATTAGTTTTAGTTTGTAGTAGTAAAAATCCTTTGGTTAATAAAAAAGAGATTCTATTAACTGATTTACAGAATCTACGTTTTATAACTAGAGAAAGGGGTTCTGGAACACTTGAAGTTATTGAGTACGCATTAAAACAATTCAATATCAAGTTATTAGAATTACAAATCGAAATGCAATTAGGAAGTACAGAAAGTATTAAATCTTATCTTTTAAATTCTGATTGTGTAGCATTTATGTCAATACATGCCGTGGATAAGGAGTTGAAAAATAATGAATTAGTGGTTTTGGATATAGAAAAACTAACTATCGAAAGATACTTTTATATTATCACACTACACGGAAAATCGGATGCGCTCACAGAGTTGTTTATAAAAAACATGTCTAGCTATTATAACTTGAAGTTATAGACGATTGCATTTTACGATTGGTAAATGTTGTAATAACTACAGACCTTTGTACTGTAATTATTAAATACTTTTACCTTGAAAACAAAACAACAAACAGCGAGTCATTTATTTGAGATTAGTACAATTTCAAAACAAATCATTTTTGTTTCTCTAATATTACTTTGTCTAACTTCAATTATATCTCCGCCAATCGCCTTATTATTAGGATTATTGGTAGCAAACTTATCAGGAAATCCTTTTTTAGATTTCAATCATAAAGCCATTACTATTTTACTTCAATTTTCGGTTGTAGGTTTAGGATTCGGTATGAATGCAACGAGTGCTTTATCAGCTGGAAAAGAAGGATTGGTTCTTACTATTGCATCAATCTTTAGTACCATTATATTAGGAACTTTTTTAGGAAAATGGTTTAGAATAGATAAGAAAACATCGCACTTAATCTCTTGCGGAACTGCTATTTGTGGTGGTAGTGCTATTGCGGCAATTGCTCCGGTAATAAAATCGGACGAGAAACAAACATCTGTAGCTTTAGGAGTAATTTTTATACTAAATTCTATTGCTTTGTTCTTATTCCCATATATAGGACATGAATTAAACCTGTCTCAAAGAGAATTCGGACTTTGGTGCGCCATTGCAATTCACGATACAAGTTCAGTTGTAGGAGCAGCCAATAAATTTGGTGCCGAAGCCTTACAAATCGCAACAACAGTAAAATTAGCACGTGCTTTATGGATTATTCCGATTGCGCTTATTACAACAGTACTTTTTAAAAACAAACAAACAAGAATTAAAATCCCATATTTTATTGGGTTGTTTATTCTGGCGATGTTACTAAATACGTATGTACCGCAAACCGCTATTATAGCTCCTTCATTGGTGCTTCTTGCTAAAATAGGACTAACGGTTACTTTATTCTTAATTGGAGCAGGATTAAACCTAAGCGTGCTAAAAACAGTAGGAGTGAAGCCTTTACTACAAGGAGTTTTACTTTGGGTATTTATTGCTACAGTTGCATTAATAGCAATTATACATTTTTCTTAATAATCTCAATTGAGAGTTTTGATTCCATCTTACTCTTTTGTTTTAATCATTTGTTTTGAATTACCTCTAAAGCTCAATGTCTTAAGTTAAGCCTTTTTGAGCTAATTATGGTTTATTGTTTTCACGCAAAGACGCAAAAGCGCAAAGATTTTAGGCATAAACTTAGCGGCTTGGCGACTTTGCGTGAAAATTATTCGGTGCGGTATTGCAGCTTAGTGACATTAAGATAGGCTGGAGGCAATTCAAAATTTAAAGTATAAACTCTTTAAGAAACAAACGCGGAAAAAACAGATTTTGAAACAATAAAAAGAAAATCTGTTTTTATTTGTGTTTTCGCCTTAGCGAATCTGTTTTATCCGCGTCTCATTGTTCGTAATTTTTGGCTATCGCTCGGATCTCAAAATACCAAACAACCTTTCATGACTCGGGATTAAAATACCGAACAGACAAAATAAATCAGCTTTAAAGAACAATTCAATTTCATAAAAAGTTATTTTTCTAAAATTAACATAATCTTTAGCAATATTGTTTTGAATTCTACTTAAATAAAATACTTTTGCACCCCTAATAAATATAAAAAATGAAAAACTTTAAAATGAAACCAAGACTAATCGCATTATTCGCATTAGCAATTGGTTTTTTAACATTATCCTGGGGTATTGTTGGTCATGAGCGTATTAATAAAGCCGCAGTTATGGCTTTGCCAAATCAACTTCAGGTTTTCTTTTACAATCACATCGATTTTATTACACAAGAAGCTTCTGTACCAGATATTCGTAAATATGCTTTGAATTATAAAGATGAAAATCCAAGACATTATTTTGACATGGAAAATTTTGGTTCTGCAGACAGCTTACCAAAAACTTTAGAAGAAGCAAAGAAAAAATATGATGATAAATTCTTAAACGTAAACGGGATTTTACCTTGGTATATCGAAGATATGATGGCTAAATTAACCAAAGCATTTAAAGATAAAAACAGAGCTGAAATTTTATTTCTTGCTGCCGATTTAGGTCATTATATTGGTGATGCTCACATGCCGTTGCATACTTCTGCAAATCATGACGGACAATTAACTGACCAAAAAGGGATTCATTCACTTTGGGAAAGTAGACTTCCTGAATTATTTGCTAAAAATTACAAGTTAAATGTTCCACAAGCACAGTATTATGAAGATGTTCATAAAGCAACTTGGGATATGATTAATGATACACATAGTTTAGTTCAGCCGTTATTAGACGTTGATAAAAAACTAAGAACTGCAACTCCAGAAAATCAGGTTTTTAAAATCGATGCAGATGGAAAAGTGATGAAAAGCAAATACAATTCGGCTGTTTTCTCTGATGATTATGCTAAGAAATTACATAAAGAGTTAAACGGAATGGTTGAAAGCCAAATGAGAAAAGCTATTACTGCTACTGCAAGTTTTTGGTATACTGCATGGGTAAATGCAGGAAAACCTGATTTAAGCGGTTTAGATGCACCTGAGGTTACACAAAGAAATTATCAAGCTTTAAGAGATGATTTAAAATTGTTTCAAAGCGGAAACTTATTTGGAATGAAAAACCAAAATGACTAAGAAAAGGTTCAAAGGGACTGAGAGACTAAGTTACTAAGGTTCTAAGATTTTCAGGTACAAAGGTTCTGAGGCTCAAAGGTTCAAAGGTTCAAAGGTTCAAAGGTTTTTAAAGGGACTGAGACTCTAAGTTACTAAGGTTCTAAGAAAGACAAAGGCTCAGAAGTTCTGAGAAAGATAAAAGGCTCAAATTCAATTGAATTTGAGCCTTTTTTATTGTTTCTTGCTTTGTGAACTTAACGTAAAACTTTGCAACCTTTTCGGTTTAATTATTTAAAAACTCAGAAACTTAGCAGCTTAGAACCTTTTAAAAAAAACTCTGAACCTTTGTTCCTTTGGATCTTTGAACCTAAAACCTTAGTAACTTAGAACCTTAACACCTCAGTATCTTTGAAGCTTTAAAACTCATATTTCTTATGCTTCAACATATCCGAAGCAGTTTGATAATAAGATATTGTTTCATTAACTAAATCGGTACGTTCCTTTGCTAGAGGAATTTCGTCGTAGAATATCTGATATTCTGGAGCAACGCCTTTCTTCTGAATTAAGTTTAACTGAAATTGTTTTACTTTTTGCTTTGGCGAAAGTATCGTTAAAACATTATCCTTTATTAATCCCATATCCTGATAAGTAGCAATAAATGCTCTAGGCTTATAATCTGGTTTTAAAACATCTTCACCATAAAATTTACTATCGTAGCTAAAATTCAGTAAACCAAACAAAGTAGGCATAATATCTATTTGCGACATTAATGTATTATACTTTTGAGCTGGGACAAAACCTGGGCTATAAATAAAAGCAGGAATTCTATATTTATCAAGCGGAAGTTCGGTTTTTCCGGCGCTAGATGCACAATGATCGGCTACAATTACAAAAACAGTATTCTTAAACCAAGGCTGTTTACTTGCCATTTCAAAGAATTTTTTTAGCGCGTAATCAGTATATTTTACACCACCATCACGAGATTTAATATCTCCTGGAATGTCAATTTTTCCATTAGGATATGTAAATGGACGATGATTACTTACGGTCATAATATGATTAAAGAACGGCTTATTTGTCTTTGCTTCAGCATTCATAACTTTGATTGCTTTATTAGACATATCTTCATCACAAACGCCCCAAACGTTAGAAAATGTAATTTCTTCGGGAGTAAATGTAGACTTATCTACAATATCATATCCATTGCCAGAAAAGAAATCCTGCATATTATCAAAATAAGCATCTCCACCATAAAGATATTTGGTAGTATATCCTTTTTTCTTAAAAACAGATCCCGTCGAGAATTTATTCTTATTGTCTTGTCTTTTAACTACGCTTTCGCCAGCAGTAGGAGGTATACATAAAGTTACTGCTTCCAGACCGCGAACAGTTCTGTTACCTACAGCATATAAATTGGTAAATTCTAAACTTTTATTAGCTAGACTGTCTAGGAAAGGAGTGATATTTTCTTCGCCACCATATCGCTTCATAAACTCGGCACTATAACTTTCGATAGTAATCAAGACAACGTTTTTACGATTTTCAGCTGAATCATTTTGTATTTTTCGTAGAGTCGTTTCACCAGATATAGTTGGTAATTGTTGTTTTAAAATTCCATACGCTTCGGCATTTGGAATCGTTTTGTAGAATTTAAAATAATCTAAACTACTATTTTTAAACGCTAAATAAAATTTATACAGTCCATTTGATTGAAGCTCATTCGAAAATACATTTTCGGAGTTTTCGCTGATGGCTATACGCGGAATTGCAAATAAAGAAACTGCAAATAGGGTAATGTATAATGCTGATATTTTTACTTTTTCAAGAAATGACGGAATATTATCGATGTAAACTCTCGTTTTCTTTACGATAAAATAAGTAACAGTTCCTGCAATTAGAAATAATGCCGAAAACAGCGGAATCACTGGATAAGATTGCATAATGTTACCTATAACCTCATTGGTGTAAACTAAATAATTTACAGCAATAAAATTATATTTTACTCCAAATTCGTTCCAGAAAAAGAACTCACTTATTCCGTTTTGCAAAATTAAAAGGACGTATAAAAAGATTACAAAGGCAAATAACCAGAATCTAATTTTATCACGATAATTAGGCAAGAAAAGTAACAAACCAAAGAAAAAGGTTTTTAAGCCAATAAAAATAAGGGCTATTTGCGGCAAGGCTCCGCCATACTCGTTAAGAATACTTTTTCCGCTTGCGATATAAAGAAATAGAGCTACAAATATTCCAAAAATGATATAACCTGATGGTTTTGAATATTTAGAATTGGATATAAAAATAAGATATAGCCATAAAAAAATATTAGCTATGACAAAAACAAACACATCAGAAACCAATCCTAATCCAAATATTTTTATTGTGTCAATAAAACTAAATGAAGTTTCGGTTATAGGATGAAAAAATAAAACTAATCTCAGTACAAAGCTTACTAGTAGGTAAAATAAAGTGAGATAGTAAAAAGGGGCGAGTTTTTTGTGTAATGACATTTAAAAAAGTTTACTGCAAATTTAATTGTTTCTATTAGTTTAGTCTTAATGTAACCTTTTGTGCAACTTAGCATTGCCTTAAGATTGTCTTAAGATAAGACATTTTATCGTTAATTTAAGGATTTGGATAGTGTTTTATTTGGAATATTATTCTTTCAAATAAATATTTTTAATTCAAGAACTAATAATACCGTGTTTACTAAGTTCAAAAAACATATATCTTTGAAATTAGTAAATAGACTTGCTTAGATAAATATAATTTAGGCAATCGTGTCAATTTTAAAATATATAACAAATTAAAAAATGCATATTTTAATAGTCGAAGATGAAGCTGGTATTGTACAATTTCTTCAGCAAGGTCTAGAAGAAGAAGGATACCAAATCACTACAGCATCAGATGGATTGATTGGTTTTGAATTAACTCAAAAGCAAAAATTTGATCTAATTTTACTCGATTGGATGCTTCCTAAAATCACAGGAATAGATTTATGCAAAGCCATTAGAATAAAAGACACTACAACGCCTATTATTTTTTTAACAGCAAAAGACACTATTCTCGAAACTGTTGAAGGATTAAAAGCAGGAGCAAATGATTATATAAAAAAGCCATTTAGTTTTGAAGAGTTGGTTGAGCGAATTAAAATTCATTTCAGAAACCAAAAAACTCCTGAAATACTCACACTTGGAACAATCCAAATAAACCTGGCGCAACATACTGTTAGGACAAATGATACATGCGTTTCTCTTACGCAGCGCGAGTTTGAATTATTAACCTATCTCGTAAAGAATAAAGGTAAAGTATGTACAAGAAATCAGATATTGCAAGATGTCTGGCAGATTAATTTTGAATACGATACGAGTGTTATTGATGTTTTTATGAATGCTATCAGGAAAAAGCTGAATTTAAAGATTGAAGAAGATTACATAAAAACAATTCGAGGTATTGGATATATCGCAAACGACTAAATAATGCTACAATTTTCGTTCAAAGACAGAATCGCTTTTAATTATATAACCATCACTGCATTATTAATTTTTGTAGTGTTTTTTACTATTTACTCTATTGTAAAACAGAGTGTTTACAGTCATATTGACAATGATATTATTGTTGAAATTAAAAATCATTTAGACGAAATAAAAGTCAAAAACGGTACATTGACTTTAATAGATGTTGAAGAATGGAACGAACGCGAACATAATACGGTTGATGTAAACCCGGTTTTTGTCCAGTTTTTGGATTTAAACGGAAAAATTATAGAGAAATCTCCTAATTTAAAACTTGCAACATTAACTTTTCATAGTAAGAAAGAAAATTTTGAATTGTTTAATACAAGGCTTTTAGGCAATATTGTGAGGCAAATCCAAGTGCCAATTTATGTAGATCAAAAGAAAATAGGTTACTTAATGATTGCCATGTCTTTAACTGACTCTACAATGGTGCTCGATAACTTATTTTATATACTAGTTGTGGCTTTTCCGCTTATTTTGATATTACTCTTTTTTATCGCACGTTTTTTTGCAGGAAGAAGTATTAAGCCAATTAATACTATTATCGAAACTTCGAATGTTATTACGAAAGACAATCTGAAAACAAGAATTGCTTTACCCGGAAATAGAGACGAATTATATGTATTATCTAAAACAATAAATAGCTTATTAGACAGGCTTGAAAATGCAGTAGAGAGAGAAAAACAATTTACATCTTATGCGTCTCATGAACTAAGAACACCATTGACTATAATTAAAGGAACACTTGAGGTATTAATACGTAAACCTAGGAATAACAATGAATATGAAGAAAAGATAAATTTTTGTATTACCGAAGTCGACCGATTAAATATTCTTGTAGATCAGCTATTATTATTGGCACGATTCGAAAATCAAAAACAAAGCTTACATATAGAAAAAGTGTATTTAAATGCTTTGATTTTAGATACAATTTCGCAGTACTCGAGTAATATACAGGCTAAGAATATTAATATTATCGCAGAATTTAAAAAAGATTATTGTTTAGATACAGATCGTTATTTACTTTCGATAATTATGAATAATTTAATTTCTAATGCAGTTAAATATTCTCATCAAAATGGAAAAATAAGTATCCTAATCGCAGATGTTGACAATGGTATCGAATGTCAGATAATCGATTCCGGAATAGGAATTCCATCGGATGATTTGCAAAAAGTATTTGATCAGTTTTTCCGTTCTCACTCAGAGCTACATCCCGATATTAACGGAATGGGACTAGGTTTATCGATAGTGAAAAAATTAAGTTTATTATTAGATATTACTATTTCTGTATCTAGCAAATTAAACGAAGGAACAACATTAAAACTTGGTTTTTATAAGAACAAAACAGATTAAACTAAGCGAGAAATTTATTAAATAAATAGCAGTATTTACTTAGTAAAGCCAGATAGATTTAAGTAATTTAACAATAAACTCACTTTAAGTTAAATTAAAAATTGTTTTTTAATTAATTATTCTAGTATATTTGCAAACGAAACAAAGAAAAAAAACAATTCTAGTTATGTTATTAATTCAATTACATCATCATCATTTTCATAATTGCTCTCAGGCGATGTGTTAATGGTATGCGTGTAAATCATCATATTTTAAAAACCCGTTTGAGTACATCAAACGGGTTTTTTTATACCCAATTCTTTGTACTCAGATTATTAATTTAAACAAAAAACTAAAATGAGTACTTTAAAAATTGCAATTCAAAAATCAGGTCGTTTAAACGAAGAAAGCATTCAAATCTTAAAAGATTGCGGAATTTCGATAGATAACGGAAACGATCAATTAAAAGCCGAAGCCACAAATTTTCCGTTAGAAGTTCTATTTCTAAGAAACTCAGATATTCCACAATATTTGATTGATGGAGTTGTAGACGCCGCCATTGTTGGAGATAATTTATTGGTAGAGAAAGGAAAAGGCATTCAAATTGCACAGAAATTAGGATTCTCTAGATGCAAAGTTTCAGTTGCAGTTCCTAAAGCATTTGAATACAACTCTATAAACGACCTTAATGGATTGCGTATTGCAACTTCATATCCAAATACGGTTAATGAATATTTTAATTCTTTCGGATTATCGGTAGACATTCACCAAATATCTGGATCGGTAGAAATTGCACCAAACATTGGACTTGCCGATGCTATTGTAGATATCGTATCTAGTGGAAGTACCTTGTTTAAAAACAATCTGAAAGAGGTAGAAGTAATCTTAAAAAGTGAAGCGGTTCTTGCGGTTTCTCCTAAGATAAACCCTGAAAATCAGAAACTAATCGATACGCTTAAATTTAGAATAGAATCGGTTCTTAGAGCAAGAAAATCAAGATATATATTGATGAATATTCCAAATGATAAAATCGAAGAAGTGGGCAAAATACTTCCAGTTTTACGAAGCCTTACCGTATTACCATTGGCACAAGAAGGATGGAGTAGTGTACACTCGGTAATCGATAAAGATACTTTTTGGGATGTAATAGATAAACTAAAAGATGTTGGAGCCGAAGGAATTTTGGTATGTCCAATCGAGAAAATGGTACTTTAAAAGGCTTTGCCCGCTTTAAGCCTTAGGCAATATGCTTTAAGTCCAAAAAAAACAAAGCTTATGGCTTAGAGCCTAAAGCATAAAAAAAAGAGATTCCAATTGCTTAGAGCCTAAAGCTTAAAGCATAAAGCAAAAAAAAATGAACAAGATATACAATCCAGCACCCGAGACTTGGTCGGAAATATTAAAAAGACCAACCAAAACAATCGATGATATCGAAACTACGGTTAAAGAAATATTTAAAGAAGTACAAAAAAAGGGAGACGAAGCAGTTTCTAAATACACATCGATATTTGATGGGATTGCTTTAGATGATAATGAAGTATCGCAAAGCGAAATAAGCGAAGCAATTGCTTTGATATCCAATGAACTTAAAGAGGCTATTCAGTTAGCAAAAAGTAATATTTACAAGTTTCACCTAGCTCAAAAAACAGATAGAATCACTATCGAAACTACCGAAGGTGTAAACTGCTGGCAAGAAAAAAGACCGATTCAAAAAATTGGTTTGTATATTCCGGGAGGAACAGCACCTTTATTTTCTACAGTTCTAATGCTTGCAGTTCCTGCGGCAATTGCAGGTTGTAATGAAATCGTTTTGTGTTCTCCTCCAGATAAAAACGGAAAAATAAATCCAGCTATTTTATATGCTGCAAATTTATGCGGAGTAACTAAAATTATAAAAGTAGGAGGGATTCAAGCTATTGCCGGAATGACGTTTGGTACAGAAACAATCCCTAAAGTTTATAAAATATTTGGTCCAGGAAATCAGTTCGTAACCGTGGCAAAACAATTGGCAACACAGTTTGGAGTAGCGATAGATATGCCTGCGGGACCATCAGAATTATTAGTAGTTGCCGATGATAGCGCCGTTCCTGCCTTTGTAGCTTCGGATTTATTATCGCAAGCTGAACACGGAACAGATAGTCAGGTAATTTTAGTTTCTACATCTAAGACGCTAATTGATGCTGTAGGAAACGAAATTCAATCACAAATTGCTGTTTTACCAAGAAAAGCAATCGCCGAAAATGCAATTGCAAATTCAAAACTGATTTTTGTTGAAAATAGTACTGTTGCGCTTCAGCTAATTAACGAATATGGCCCAGAACACTTTATTATTTGTACAAATGAAGATGATTTTTATTCGGATGAAATTTATAACGCAGGATCGGTTTTTATAGGTAATTATACGCCCGAAAGTGCTGGGGATTATGCTTCTGGAACGAATCATACTTTACCAACAAATGGATATGCTAAGAATTATAGCGGAGTGAATCTGGATAGTTTTATGAAATCGATGACTTTTCAGAAAATTACCGAAAAAGGAATCAAAAATATCGGAAAAGCTATTGAAATTATGGCTGAAGCCGAAGGATTACAAGCTCATAAAAATGCGGTTACTTTGAGGTTGAAGCAGATAGAGTTAAGAAATTAGAAGCAAGAAAATAGATAATAGAGTAAAGACTATATAATGAATACATGTAGAGTAAAACCTATATAATGAAATAAAGAAAATCAATACAATGTTTTTAAAGCCAATGTCTACTCTCTTTACTCTATTTTCTTTACTCTATTCTCTTTTTTCTATAAATTAAAAAAATAACATGGAAAAGTTTGATATAAATACCCTAGTACGTGAAAACGTAAAAACCTTAAAACCATATTCGTCTGCGCGTGATGAATTTGAGGATTTTGATACTGCCGATATGATTTTTCTGGATGCTAACGAAAATCCTTTTGAAAACGGCGTAAATCGTTATCCAGACCCACAGCAAAATAACGTAAAGCAAGTTTTGGCAAAGCAAAAAGGCATTAACCTAAATCAAATATTATTAGGAAACGGAAGTGATGAAGTATTAGATTTATTGTTTCGTGCATTTTGTGAACCAAAAAAGGACAATATAATTTCATTGCCACCTACATACGGAATGTATAGTGTTTTGGCTAACATCAATGATGTAGAAAATAAAGAGGTTTTGCTTTCAGAAGATTTCCAACCAAAAGTTGACCAAATATTAGAAGCGGTAGATGCTAATACCAAAATACTCTTTTTATGCTCGCCAAATAACCCAACAGGAAATTCATTTTCTGATGAAAGCGTAGTAGCTTTATTGCAGAATTTTAAAGGTTTGGTAGTTATAGATGAAGCTTATATCGATTTCTCTAAAAAAGAAAGCTGGATAAACGAGTTAGATGAATATCCTAATTTGGTAATCACACAAACACTCTCTAAAGCGTATGGTTTGGCAGGAATACGTTTAGGAATTTGTTATGCATCGGCAGCAGTAATTTCGGTTTTAAACAAAATAAAACCACCGTATAACGTAAACGAACTTACACAGCAAAGAGCAGGTTTACGATTAAAAGAAACGGCTAAAATAAATACCGAAATAGCTGCTATTATTGCACAAAGAGAGCAATTACTTAAAGTATTACTTAATATGAAATTTGTAGAAAAAATATACCCAACCGAAGCTAATTTTATATTAGTAAAAGTAGATGATGCCAACAAAAGATACGATGAGTTAATTGCAAAAGGAATCGTAATAAGAAACAGAACAACTCAGGCATTATGCGAAAATTGTTTGCGATTAACGATTGGAACTGAGGCTGAGAATAAAAAATTAATTGAAGCATTAAAACTATTGAACTAAAAAACAGGCCACAGATTTTTTAAGACTTTGAGAAAGAGTTGCTAACTTAGATTATCTATAAAGGGACGCGGATGATACGGATTTACAAAAATAAAGCCGCGGATTAAAACTGATTTAAAAACAATCAAAAATAAAATCCGTTTTAATCCGTGTTTTCGCGACAGCGAATCCGCATAATCTGCGTTCCTTTCGCAAAGAGTTAGATAAGATTTCACAGATTATTAAAATTTTCCCTTAATAAAAGAAATCTCCTTAATCCTTGAAATCAGTGGCAAAAAAAATAAACCATGAAAAAAGTACTTTTTATAGACCGTGACGGAACAATGGTTCTGGAACCAGCAGATTACCAATTGGATAGTTTTGATAAACTGGAATTCTATCCAAAAGCATTTCAATATTTGGCTAAAATTGCCAATGAGTTAGATTATGAACTTGTTATGGTTACTAACCAAGACGGATTAGGAACTGATTCTCACCCTGAGCATTCGTTCTGGCCAATACATAATTTTATTATGAAGGCATTTGAGAATGAAGGAGTTGTTTTTGAAGCTGTTTTTATAGATAAAACGTTTCCACACGAGAACGCAATAACTCGCAAACCAAGAACAGGAATGCTTACTCAATATCTCGATAATCCTGAATATGACTTAGAAAATTCATTTGTGCTGGGAGATCGCTTAACAGATGTAGAATTAGCTAAAAACTTAGGGTCAAAAGCTATTTTTATTAATACAGATGAAGGTTTGGGTAGTGCAGAAGTAGCATCAAAAAGAGAAGAATTAAATCCAGTAATCGCATTACAAACTACCGATTGGAAAACAATTTATGAATTTTTGAAGCTTGAAGAACGTTCGGCTTCAATAACGCGAAAAACCAACGAAACAGATATTTATATCAACCTGAATCTTGACGGAACGGGAAAAAGTAAAATCGAAACCGGAATTGCATTTTTTGACCATATGCTGGATCAAATTGCGCGTCACGGACAAATGGATCTTGAAATCCTTGTAAAAGGAGATCTGGAAGTCGATGAACACCACACGATAGAAGATACGGCAATTGCACTAGGAGAAGTGTTTGCCAAAGCATTAGGGAATAAATTAGGAATCGAACGTTATGGTTTTTGTTTACCAATGGACGATTGCTTGTCGCAAGTTGCCATAGATTTTGGTGGTAGAAACTGGTTGGTTTGGGAAACAGAATTTAAACGCGAAATGGTTGGGAAAATGCCAACAGAAATGTTTTATCATTTCTTTAAATCATTTTCGGATGGAGCCAAAGCAAATATCAATATTAAAGCCGAGGGTACAAACGAGCATCATAAGATTGAAGCCATTTTTAAAGCTTTTGCAAAAGCAATAAAAGTAGCCGTAAAAAGAGATACCGAAAAAATGATTTTACCATCGACAAAAGGAATGTTGTAAAAACGCAATAGGCTGTAGGCATTAGGTCTAAAGCTTAAAGCATAAAGCTTTTTTAATGAAAATAGTAATTATAAATTACGGTGCAGGAAATATCCAAAGTATCATGTTTGCAATCGAAAGATTAGGATTTAAAGCTACTTTGAGCAATAATCCTGACGAAATACAAGCGGCAGATAAGGTTATTTTTCCTGGAGTTGGCGAAGCAAGTTCGGCAATGGAAAAGTTGATTGAAAGCGGTTTAGATGCGCTAATTCCGTATTTAAAACAACCCGTTTTAGGGATTTGTCTAGGAATGCAGTTAATGTGCAAATCATCTGAAGAAGGAAATACAAAAGGATTAGGGATTTTTGATGTTGATGTAATAAAATTTACCCCTTCGGTAAAAGTACCACAAATGGGTTGGAACAATATTTATAATCTGCAATCGTCTTTGTTTACAGGAATCAGCGAAAACGAATATATGTATTTGGTACATAGCTTTTACGCGCCACTTTGTAAAGAGGCAATCGCGACAACAAATTATGAAGTAGAATACGCATCGGCATTACAGAAGGATAATTTTTACGGAACCCAATTTCACCCAGAGAAAAGCGGAGATATTGGAGAACAAATTTTGTCGAATTTTCTAAAATTATAAAAGAAATCTAGAGTCTTTATGACTTTAGGCTTTCAAACTTTAAGACTTAAAAAAATGAGAATAATACCAGCCATAGATATCATCGAAGGAAAATGTGTTCGCTTATCCAAAGGCGATTACAACACCAAGATAATTTACAATGAAAACCCGCTTGAAGTAGCCAAATCATTTGAGGCTCACGGAATAGAATACCTGCATTTAGTCGATTTAGATGGTGCGAAATCAAGCCGAATCGTGAATTATAAGATTCTGGAACAAATTGCTACAAAAACAAGTTTAAAAATTGATTTTGGCGGAGGATTAAAGTCCGATGATGATTTAAAAATTGCTTTTGAAAGTGGTGTAAACCAAATCACAGGCGGAAGTATCGCTGTTAAAAACAGAGCAATATTCGAAAAATGGATTGCCGAATATGGTTCGGACAAAATTATCCTAGGAGCCGATGCCAATAATGAGAAAGTAGCAGTTTCGGGTTGGTTAGAAGATTCTAACGAAGATTTAATTCCGTTTATTCAAGAGTATCAAACCAAAGGAATTGAATATGTGATTTGTACCGATATTGCGAAAGACGGAATGCTCGAAGGTCCAAGTTTTGATTTATATAAAAAAATATTAAGCGAAGCTAAAGACGTTAAACTAATTGCATCTGGTGGAATTTCAACCTTTGACGAATTACCAAAATTAGCCGAATTAGGTTGCGAAGGAACTATCATAGGAAAAGCAATTTATGAAGGAAGAATTTCCTTGAAGCAACTAGAAAAATACATAATTAGTAAATAATTGGCTCATTAATAATTAAGACTTACGATACATGTTAACAAAAAGAATAATCCCTTGCCTTGATATAAAAAACGGACGAACTGTAAAAGGGGTAAATTTCGTAGCTTTACGTGATGCGGGAGATCCAGTGGAATTGGCCAAAATATATTCCGACGAAGGCGCCGACGAATTGGTTTTCTTAGATATTTCGGCAACAGAGGAAAGACGCAAAACTTTAGTCGATTTAGTTCGAAAAGTAGCTTCGACAATAAATATCCCGTTTACTGTAGGTGGTGGAATTTCGGCTGTAGAAGATGTTGAAATTTTACTGAATAATGGTGCCGATAAAGTCTCTATTAATTCCTCTGCTGTTAAGAATCCACAGTTAATTAATGATTTGGCTCAGAAATTCGGAAGCCAATGCGTAGTTGTTGCCATTGATGCCAAACAAATAGACGGACAATGGATTGTGCACTTAGTAGGTGGAAAAGTCCCTACGGAATTAAATCTATTCGATTGGGCTGTAGAAGTTGCCGAGCGTGGCGCAGGCGAAATCTTGTTTACCTCGATGGATAATGACGGAACAAAAAACGGATTTGCAAATGAAGCTTTGGCTAAACTTTCAGAACTGGTAAATATCCCAATAATAGCATCGGGTGGAGCAGGAAACATTCAGCATTTTACTGATGCTTTTAAACTTGGAAAAGCAGATGCAGCATTAGCAGCAAGCGTTTTTCATTTTAAAGAAATCGAGATAAAAGTCTTAAAACAAGAACTTAGGAGTAATAATATTGAAGTAAGGCTTTAAGTTGAATTTTTATAATACAAACCAATATATGCAGAACAAAGACAAAATAGAAATTCCAATGAGTAAAGGTAAATTGATAAAAATATTATTTTTTTCAATCCTTTTTTTAGTTGCAAGCCTTTGGATATTATTGGATCAACCGGAAGTAGGTAATCCGATTTTTAATAATCTAATTATAAAAAACACAGCCTCTGTTTTGGGGACTTTAATGGGATTGTTTGGTATATATTTCTGTACAAAAAAAATATTCGATAAAAAACCGGGAGTTATTATTGATAATATAGGAATTATCGATAACTCATCTGGAGTTTCTCTGGGCAGGATTCCATGGACAGATGTTATGACTGTTGCCGAAAGAACAGTTATAACTCAAAAAATGATTACTATTTATCTTAAAAATCCTGATGATTATATAAATAAAGAAAGTAGCTCAATTAAAAGAAAAATGCTGAAAATGAATTTAAAGGAATCCGGTTCACCAGTAAGTATTTCTGCCAATGGACTCAAAATTCCATTTAACGAACTTAAATATGCGATAACACAGAAATTCGAAGAATTTCAGGCAAATAAAACCTTAGACTAAAACAACATGAATATAGATTTCTCAAAAAACAGCGACGGACTAATCCCAGCAATAATCCAAGATAGCGAAACCAAAAACGTATTGATGCTTGGTTACATGGACGAAGAAGCGTATCAAAAAACAATCGAAACTCAAAAAGTAACATTCTACAGCCGTACCAAAAAACGATTGTGGACAAAAGGCGAGGAGAGTGGTAACTTTTTGCACCTAAAAAGCATCAAAAATGACTGCGATAACGATACACTTTTAATACAGGTACAACCCGAAGGCCCAACCTGCCATACTGGTGTGGATACTTGTTGGCAAGAAGAAAACAAGACTACTTACGGATTCATTTCGAATCTTGAAAACACGATAAAATCAAGAAGAGAAAATGCCGATTCAGAGAAAAGTTATGTTGCATCATTATTTAAATTAGGGATTAATAAAATTGCCCAAAAAGTAGGCGAAGAAGCCATAGAAGTTGTAATCGAAGCCAAAGACGATAACGATGATTTATTTTTGAGCGAAAGCGCTGATTTACTTTTTCACTATCTTATTTTACTGCAAGCTAAAGGTTTCCAAATCAACGATGTTATTGAGGTCTTAAAAAAACGTCAGAAGTAGTTTAATAGAGTGGAGCAACCTTTGTTAAAGTTTTGAACTTTGACAAAGGTCTACGCGCAAAAAGCAGGTTTTACATGAACATTGCCAACGGTTGAAACCGTTGGAGTGCAATTTATATCGCAATTTATTATTATAATCAGTATCCCACGGTTGAAACCGTGGGCAATAATAAAAAAACAGGTTTTAACCTTAGAACCTTTGCTTCTCAGAACCTCAGAACCTTTATTCAACAAACTCAAAAGACTTAAATTGATTCGGTTGATGGAACCCAAATTGCGAACCATCATAAGGAGAAATCGCTTGATATTCGGTTTCGTTACCATAATCGATTCTAAAAAGATTCCCTTTCCATATTGTTCCAACTACAGGAGTTGTGAAATTTGCATCTTTAACAGAAGTTAAACTAGAAAACGGAATCATAATTTCGACATCATAACCGTCTTTATTAATTTTGCTGGCGGTTTTTAATCCCGTAATATCCAAAGAAATATCTGTATCCCAGCCACCACAAGAAGGCGAAAGACAGTGTATAATCATATCATAATTGCTTGAAAAAGCATTGACTCCAATCTCGATATAGTTTTCGGAATCGCCATCGGGATCTAGAAACAACTCGACCAAATCATCAGTATTAAATATTTGGCTATCATGCTTAATAGCTGAACCAACAATTTTAGAATCTTTACTTTTATACCCTAAATACAAGTTTTCATTATCCCAAGAAAGAGAAACGTATGTTTCCTGAGTAGTTTTTGCTCCAGAATCATGTATAACAAATGGACCAATAAACGGTGTTTTCCAATCGGATAAATCACCATCGATAGTAATAGTATTTGTTATCCTATGAATAGGAAAAGTTTGAGAATAGGATAAAAGTGGAAAATTTAAAACTACACAATAAAATAAATGGGAGAGCTTCATAACTAGGATTATAGCTTTATATCTTGCTAAAATAAGCAAGAAAATTTAGATGACAATAGCTAATATTTCAATAATTTAAAAAATGAAAACTATCACGAATTTAATTCGATTAGTTACATTTGTTGAAATAAAAATTTAATACCAAAAATTATCTATTATCCAAAAACTACAATTCATGAAAAAATGTTTTAGCGTTATTTTTTTCACAGCATTTGTTTTTAATTACGCAAGTGCACAAGGGCTTCTCAATAAGTCCGAAATGGCCTTTACAAGACAAGACACCTTACGCGGTAGTATTACCAAAGAGAGAGCTTGGTGGGATTTAAAATACTATCATCTGGATGTAAAAGTAAATCCAAAAGATAGTACGATTACGGGATCAAATACTATACGATATACCGTTTTACAAGACTACAACAAAATGCAAATCGATTTGCAAAAACCAATGGATATCTATAAAGTTATCCAAGATGGTAAAGAGTTGAAGTTTGAAAGAGAAGGAAATGTATTCTTTATTCAATTAATTGCAAGTCAAAAAGTTGGAGAAGTAAAAGAACTTAAAATATTTTTTGGAGGAAAACCTAAAGTTGCAGTAAGACCGCCATGGGATGGAGGAATTACTTGGAAAAAAGATAGTAAAGGCAATGATTTTATCGCCTCATCATGCCAAGGGCTTGGAGCTAGCGTTTGGTGGCCTTGTAAAGACCATATGTATGATGAAGTTGAGAATATGCTTATTAGTGTAAACGTCCCAGAACATTTAATGGATGTTTCTAATGGTCGTTTACAAAGCGTGAAAAAGTTAAAAGATGGTACAAAAACTTATAACTGGTACGTTGCTAATCCAATTAACAATTATGGTGTAAATATAAATGTTGGGGATTACGTTAATTTCTCTGAAAAATATAAAGGAGAAAAAGGTGATTTAGATTGTAACTACTATGTTTTGAGAGAAAACTTAGAAAAAGCCAAAATACAATTTAAAGATGCTCCAAGAATGCTAAAAGCATTTGAACACTGGTTTGGTCCTTATCCTTTTTACGAAGATAGTTACAAACTAGTAGAAGCTCCTTATTTAGGAATGGAGCACCAAAGTAGTGTAACTTATGGTAATGAGTATAAAAATGGGTACCTAGGACGTGATTTAAGCGGAACAGGTTGGGGATTAAAATTTGATTTTATCATTATTCATGAATCAGGACATGAATGGTTTGCCAATAATATTACCTATAAAGACATTGCAGATATGTGGGTTCACGAAAGTTTTACCAACTATTCTGAAAGCTTATTTGTAGAGTATTATTATGGTAAAGATGCTGGTGCAGAATACGTAAGAGGATGCCGAAAAGTTATTCGTAATGATAAACCAATCATTGGTAATTATGATGTAAACAATGAAGGTTCGGGTGATATGTACCAAAAAGGAGCTAATATGCTACATACAATACGCCAATTAGTAAATAATGATGAAAAATGGAGAGCTATTTTAAGAGGATTAAATGCTACATTCTATCACCAGACAGTTACAACACAACAAATAGAAAATTATATGAGTAAAGAAGCTGGAATAAACTTAACTCCAGTATTCGATCAATATTTAAGAACAACGATGATTCCAACATTAGAGTATTATTTTAAAGGAGGACAATTAGCATATCGTTGGTCAAATGCAGTAGCAGGATTTAATATGCCAGTTAAAGTTACTTTAAACGGTGTTGAAACTTGGTTAAAACCAGTAACAGAATGGAGTAATCTAAAAGTAGAATCTGAAAAAACAGATTTAAAACTAGATATCAATTTTTATGTTTCTGAATTTAATATTACAAAATAAGAATCTGTATAAAATAGACACAAAGGCTTCCAATTCGGAAGCCTTTTTTTATTGATAATAATTCAAATCTTTTTATAATAAAACTATTATTTGTTATAAAATTTGTAAATAAATTATATTATGTTATTTATTTTTATAATTTAGATTAGCTAAACTTATTAACTATTAGCAAACTAAAAAGCGTAATCCGAAAAGCTAACGAGTAGGAAAAAATCAAATTATTACAATTATGAAAAATTTAAAAAACCTAAAAAATGTTGAAATTATTAGTAATAACGCTCAAAAATTAATATTCGGAGGTGTAAAACTTCCATACGTGAATCCTACAATCGGATTATGCGACAGATTGTGTGGAGAAGCAGGAGGAGTGCTATCTAACACACCAGGACAAGGAGATGTTTGTTTGCAAGGTACATCAACATGTTGTTATTGCAGATAATAATATATATAAGAAAGGCTTCCGTAACTGGAAGCCTTTTCTAATTATGTTTAATTTGTGGTAAAGATTTAACCACAAAGACCGCAAAATTTTAAAACTAGAGTAAATCAGTGCAATTCGTGGCTAACTGTTTAAAATCCATTTAACTCTTTTAATCAGTGGCTAAGAATTAACCGAAGAGTTTACAAAGGTTTACGCAAAGACCGCAAAGTTCTAGACAATCTAATTCGCTACAATCTTGTCTTTCTGAGGAACGAAGACACGAGCGATAGCGAACTGGCGAAGCAATCTCCACGAGTAACTCGATAATCTGAAAATACTTTTTGTTAGTTTCTTGCGGGGACCCTTCCTCTGTCAGGGTGACAAGATTGTGGTTAATAGATAAGAATTAACCGCAGAGTTCACAAAGGTTTACGCAAAGACTGCAAAGTTTTAAAATTAGAGTAAATCAGTGCAATTCGTGGCTAACTGTTTTAAATCCATTTGCCCCTTTTAATCAGTGGCTAAGAATTAACCGCAGAGTTCACAAAGGTTTACGCAACCCTTCATTTAATAAAAATAAAATAGCCCCGATAAAGATCATTTTTTATCTTTATCGGTTTAATACATTATATATATGAAAAAACTTTTTATTCCTATTGTTATTGTTGCTTTACTCGTTTCCTGTAATAAAAATGCTAAAACAGGTGATGATAAAGCTACAAATGAAAAATTCGAGAAATATAAGGATGGTTTTATAACCGACTTATGGAAACTGAATCCTGATTGGGCAGCAAGCCAAGGATATCACAAATTAGATAGCGTTTTGGTTATACCAAATGCCGAAAACCAAAAGAAACAATTGGATTTTGCTAATTCTCAATTAGATTCATTAAAACAATATTCATTAGAAAGTCTTTCAGATAACAACAAAACTGATTTTTATATGATTAAAAATCAGCTAGAAGGAACACTTTTTAGCATAAACGAACTTAAATCAGGACAATGGGATCCATCTGAATATAATGTTTGCGGTGCTTTTGCAGAAATATTAAACGGTAAATACGATTCATTAGATGTTAGGTTGCGTAATTTTAATTTAAAAATGAATGCAATTCCTGCTTATTATGAAGCAGCCAAGTTGAATATTAAAAACCCAACCCAAGAACATACTGCACTTGCAATAGATCAAAATCTAGGAGGGACTTCGGTTTTTAAAGAAGATTTAGTTGCTGCTTTAAGCAAAAGTAAATTATCTGAAGAAGAGAAAAAGGCAATTACTGATAAAGCAGATGTATCAGTAAAAGCAATTACAGATTATGCTAATTGGTTGAAAAAACTAGACAATAAAACACCTCGTTCATTTAGATTAGGTTCTGAATTATATGCCAAAAAATTCAACTTTGATATTGAGTCAGGATATACTGCAGATGAAATTTTTAAAATTGCAGTAAACCATAAGAATGATTTGCATGATAAAATGTTTGTTCTTGCTAATAAACTTTGGACAAAATATAACGGAACAGCTGTAAAACCAACAGATAAACTAGAATTAATTAAGCAAGTAATCGATAAAATTTCGTTGCAACATACAACTCCAGAGAAATTTCAATCAGAAATAGAAAAGCAAATTCCTGAGCTTGTAGCTTACGTTAAGGCAAAAGATTTACTATATATAGATCCATCAAAACCACTTGTAGTAAGAAAAGAGCCTGCTTATATGGCTGGTGTTGCGGGAGCTTCGATATCTGCGCCTGGGCCTTACGATAAAAATGCAAATACATACTACAATGTTGGGAGTATGGCAGGTTGGACAGCCGAAAATGCCGAAAGTTATTTAAGAGAATACAACGATTATATCTTGCAGATTCTTAATATTCATGAAGCAATTCCGGGACATTACACACAATTAGTTTACAGCAACCAATCGCCAAGCATCATAAAATCTATTTTAGGAAATGGAGCAATGGTAGAGGGTTGGGCAGTTTATGCTGAAAGAATGATGCTAGAAAGCGGATACAAAAACTCAGACGAAATGTGGTTGATGTATTACAAATGGAATCTAAGAACAACTTGTAACACAATATTAGATTATAGTGTGCATACAAAAGATATGAGCAAAGAAGCTGCAATAGCTTTACTTACTAAAGAAGCTTTCCAACAACAAGCAGAAGCTGATGGAAAATGGAAACGCGTAACATTATCTCAAGTGCAGTTATGTTCTTATTTTACAGGATATACAGAGATTTATGATTTTAGAGAAGCATTAAAAAAAGAACAAGGAACGAAATTTAACTTAAAAGAGTTTCATGAAAAATTCCTAAGCTACGGTAGTGCTCCGGTAAAATATATAAAAGAGCTAATGACTAGCAAAAAATAAAAAACAGATAAAGCCTTTAGATCATTCTAAAGGCTTTATTGTTTCTAATCCGTTTTTATCAGCGTCTTTACTTCAGTAAATCCGCATCATCCGCATTCTGTTATAGACATTTCTTCTAATTAGATTCTAGTTCAAATAACTGAATCTGGCTTTTAAGTCTTTCAATGACTAGATTCATCATTCTTTTATTCAGGCTAGATGAGTTCAGGATATAAGTCTGATATTCATCTAGAGTAAAAAGAGCGATAACCATTCCTTTTAATGAATTTCGGAACTTAATGTCTTTTTGAATAGCGTTTTCAATTACCGATAGTTTCTTTTCTACGGTGTAAGAATAAAAATCGGTTTTGTTTTTATTTACATAATTTATAAAAACATCCACCAATAAATCATTTTGAAGTTGTAAAATTGGCCGAAGTACTTCGTTTTGAAATAATTCATCTGCAGAAGATTGAGCATTTACAGTGCCTAAAGTTGGTCCTCGGAATTCTTGTAAAAAAGTATCTCGCTGGCTCATGTTTTTCTCTTAAAATTAAAAAAAATAATGATACTAAAATGTTATTTTTGTTACTAATAAATTAACAATTATGAGATTTCATACTCGAAAATGGGTTAAACCCGAAGACCTAAATCCAAACGGAACTTTATTTGGAGGACAATTACTTGCATGGATAGACGAAGAGTTGGCTTTATATACCATCATTCAGTTAGAAAACTACAGAGTAGTAACCAAACACATGTCCGAGATTAATTTTAAAAGCTCAGCCAGACAAGGAGATATTGTCGAAATTGGGATAGATGTAGTTAAGTTCGGAAACACATCGCTAGTGCTAAGATGTATTGTACGAAACATGATGACCAGAGAAATTATTATTACAATCGATAATATTACAATGGTAAATCTGGGAGAAGATGGAAAACCAAAAGCACACGGAAAAACGAAGATAGAATACGTAAAAGACCGTCTGTAGTTTTTAAATTATATAAAATAACCACATAAGTTATGTAAGTTCATTTAAGCAAAGCTTATATTTCCTTATATAACTTATATGGTTTAAGAATTGTATTTTGAGTATTTAATCTAAATGCCCAATCTTAGATGGTAATTCGAATATCTCAAGATCAAAATAGGCAACCGAAGCCATAACGTGATCAAATATATCCGCCATTATATATTCATAATTAGCCCAACGCTTATCACTTGAGAAAGTATAAATTTCCAGAGGCACACCATGCGCTGTAGATTGTAACTGACGGCACATCATATGCATTTCTTTATTTAATCCCGGATGATTTACCATATATTGAATAATGTATTTCCTGAACAAACCAAGATTAGTCATATTACGACCGTTTAAAGCAAGTGATTTATCTATACCATGCATTGCATTAAACTTTTCTATTTCGGCCTGACGAGATTCGATATAAGGAGCAATGAGTTGGATTTTTTTCATCATAGCCAAATCTTCATCAGACAAAAAACGAATTGTACTCGTTTTAATCAAAATATGTCTTTTTATACGACGCCCATTCGATTTTTGCATCCCGCGCCAGTTCTGGAACGAGTCCGAACTCAACGCATAAGTAGGAATCGTAGTGATTGTATTGTCAAAGTTTCGAACCTTTACAGTAGTAAGATTAATTTCGATAACATCACCATCGGCACCAAATTTCTCCATCGTAATCCAGTCGCCAATACGAACCATATCGTTTATCGCAACCTGCACACTAGAAACAAAACCAAGAATAGTATCCCTAAAAATCAAGATAATAATTGCCGAAAGCGTTCCTAAAATAGTTAGCAATTCGCCTTGCTTGATTCCGAATAATTTAGAAATAATAATAGCTACCCCAAAAATCCAGAGTACCATCATGACAACCTGAATAAAACTATCAATAGGTTTATCGCTATATTCGGGTTTTTGCTTTAAGTAATCCTTAAGCGAATTAAATACCGTACGGATAATCCATAACAATAATAATACGATATAAACGCCAACTATTTTTCCGAAGATTAATTCCCAATATTCATATTTATCCAATATAATCGGAACAGCTTTATAAATAAAGAAAAACGGAATTAAGTAAGCCGTATATTTAGTTGTTTTATTATTAATTAAAAAATCATCAAACTTAGTTTTTGTCTTTTGGGCAAAAACAGCTGTAAGCGTAACCAAAACAAATTTTGCTACATAATACACAGCATAAGCCATGATAATTAATAAAGCAATATTAATAATAAGGCTGAGATAAGACGCAATATTGCGGCTCATACCCCAGTCTCTAAAAAGAGGGTATAAAAAGTTAAATATTTTCTCCAAAAAATTAGGCATTTTTTAAGTATTTGTACTCAACATAAAAAGTTCCAAACGGTATAACAGAAGCAGCCAAAATCAACATAAATGTTTTAAAGTCCCATTTTTGAGCACTTTTTAATAAAATAGCCAATAAGATATAACCAATAAATAATAAACCATGACTCATTCCTATCGGGAACAATAAAGTTTTATATAAAGGAAAATTAGTAGGCTTAATAAAAAGCATGTTAGAGAATAAAACCAAGTATGAAATTCCTTCTAAAATCGCTGTAATCTTAAAAATCTTGAGCATTTAATTATTTTTTTAAATTATTATCGGTAAAATTAATGATTCTGCTTGATTTTTAGAGCATCGGAAGCTAAAGTAATTTACTTTTACAATCTTAAACAGTGATAATGAGTAAACGCGATTTAAAAAAATATTTAAACGATCTTACCAAAGAACAACTCGAAGAGCAAATAATCGAATTATACGAGAAATTTAGCCCTGTAAAAGTCTATTATGATTTTGTTTTTAATCCAAAAGAAGAAACACTTTTGCAGGAATGCAAACTAAAAATTTCGCACGAATATTTTCCAGTAAAAGCAAAAGCAACAAGACGTCGCGTAAAACCAAAAATGCGCCGGTCTGTAGCCCAAAAATACATCAAACACTTTATACTTTTAGGTGTAGATCCGTTTGTAATTGCCGATGTTATGCTTTATAACATCGAAATTGCTCAAACATTTTCTTCGGAAAACACAATAAAGCAAGAACTTTTTTACAAAAGTATGTTTAATTCATTCGAGCAAGCCGTGAATTTTATAATTTCTAACGGAATTTTAGCCGAATTTAAATCCCGAATTAATCAAATTCATCAGGAAACTATTACCCAAAAATGGAAAAACGAGCCTGATTTTGAAGTAATTTTGGATAAAATGACCTTTTAGAACCGAATTCATAATTAAATATTAGCGAAACTTTTCCTTTTATTTTAAGATAAAAAAGGCAGAATAACTGTTTTTTAGGTGTATTTTTGCAAAAACCAATAAAATACAATGTCTCAAAACACTTTAGAAATAGAAAGAGAAGAAAAAAAAGAACTTTATGCATACCAAAAAGGCGATATCGACGCCATTTTTGATCGTTTAGATAACGGTTCGGCACAACATCATTTGTTGTATCAATTGCCTACAGGTGGAGGAAAAACAGTAGTTTTTTCCGAAATCGTACGCCGTTATTTGTCACAACACGATAAAAAAGTAGTAGTTTTAACACACAGAATTGAACTTTGCAAGCAAACTTCAAAAATGTTGAAAGGTTTTGGTGTTAAAAATAAGATAATCAATAGTAAAGTAAAAGAACTTTTAGATCAAAACGAGTACTCTTGTTTTGTAGCTATGGTCGAAACATTAAAAAACCGTATTAATGACGAAAAACTACATTTAGATAATATTGGTTTAGTAATTATCGATGAGGCGCATTACAACTCCTTCCGAAAACTATTAAGCTCGTTTAAAAATGCATTTATATTAGGAGTAACAGCAACGCCGTTAAGTTCTAATATTAAATTGCCAATGCACGAAAGTTACGATGAACTAATTGTAGGAGACACAATCGGTTCATTAATCGAGAAAGGATTCTTGGCAAGAGCAACAACCTATAGTTATGATGTAGGTTTAACATCATTAAAAGTAGGTATCAATGGAGATTACACCGTAAAATCTTCAGATGATTTATATACAAATACAATCATGCAAGAAAAATTATTGCATGCATATACAGAGAGATCATTAGGCAAGAAAACCCTAATTTTTAATAATGGTATCCATACTTCATTATATGTGTACGAAACATTTAGAGAAGCAGGATACGATATACGCCACCTAGATAATACAAGTAGCAACGAAGAACGAAAAGATATTTTGCAATGGTTCAAGAAAACTCCAGATGCTATTTTAACATCGGTAGGAATCTTAACCACAGGATTTGATGAGCCAACGGTAGAAACTATTATCTTAAACAGAGCAACCAAATCATTGACATTATATTACCAAATGATTGGTCGTGGATCAAGAAAGTTACCTAATAAAGACGAATTTACAGTTATCGATTTAGGAAACAATGCAGCACGTTTTGGTTTATGGAGCGAGCCAGTAAACTGGCAACACATCTTTAAATCGCCAGAATTCTATTTGGAGAATTTACGTGATGATACCGAAATCGAATTGTATTTTAAATACAGCATGCCACCAGAATTGCGTGCAAAATTCAGCAAAACAGCCGATGTAACTTTTGATGTCGATGAAGAACATAAAATTGCCATAGCACAAAATTTACGTTCAAAAGTAGTTTTGGATAAATCACTAGAGCAACACGCGGCAATGTGTGTAGATAATACCGAAACATTACAAGAAGCAAAAGCATTAGGAAAAGAACTAGAAGACGACATCGATTGTCGAATCAAGCGTTATTCTAAATGTTTAAGCCAGTGTAGTAAGAATTACCGCGAATGGCTTATAGACGATTACAAATTAAGATTAGTATTATTAACCGGTAAAAAATACCGTGAAAAAATAATGAACGAACCAGATTGATGCACTTTTAGTCTGAAAGCCGAAAGTCTTAAAGTCAAAAGTTTGTCACTCTGAAATAGTTTGTTACTGTGAGTCGAGGAGTTTTAGAAGCTATTTCCTGCTGTACACTATATCTTTTATTTTTTTAAAGAAAAAAAATAAAAGGATGCCGTTACCATCAGGGCTAGGAGTTTCGTAGTTATAATAAAATATAAATTTTGAACCATTAAGAGATTAAGAAAAATTAAGTCAAGTCTAAATGAAACTTAATCTCTTAATGGTAAAATAAAAAATTCAGTGCAAACTGATTCAACGTCAGATTTGAGAAAAGAATCCTTTTAATCTAATCAGTGGCAAGAAAAAAAGAATAAACTATTTAAGAGATAAAGCTTAAATTTCCTTAATCTCTTAATGGTAAAAAACACACAATCAGAAATCTTTAAATCTTTAAATTTTTCAATTTTTAAATAAATTAAACAATGTCAAAACAATTTTCAGATTTAGGAATTTCAGCACCGATATTAAAAGCGTTAACCGAATTAAATATTGTTACACCAACAGAAATACAGCAGAAATCAATTCCGCTTATTTTAGCAAATAACAGTGATGTAGTAGGATTAGCAAAAACAGGAACAGGAAAAACTGCTGCTTTCGGGTTACCATTATTGCAGTTAATAAATCCTGAAGTTCCTACGGTACAAGCTGTAATTTTAGTTCCAACAAGAGAATTAGGACATCAGATATTTAAAAATTTAGAAGATTTCTCAAAATACCTGCCACAAGTTTCAATTGCTGCAACTTGCGGAGGAATCCCAATAAAACCACAAATTGAGCGTCTTACACAACCTACACATATAGTAGTTGCAACACCAGGACGATTAATCGATTTAATTCAGCGTAAAGCGGTTAACCTAAAAGACACACAATACCTTGTTTTAGACGAAGCCGACGAAATGGTTTCTATCCTAAAAGAAAGTCTGGACGAAATCGTAGCCGAATTACCAAAAAAACACACCACGTTATTATTCTCGGCAACATTGCCAGGTACAATTAAGCAATTAATTCAGAACTATTTATCTAAAAATGTAGTTCAGGTAAGTGCTAATATGGAAACGGTAGGAAACCAAGGAATTGATCACGAATATATTGTAGTTGACCCAATCGAGAAACTAGAAGTATTAATGCATTTCTTAAACCCTAGAGATGGAGAACGCGGAATTATCTTCTGTAAAACAAAAGCAGCTGTAAATAAATTGGCAAAAAACTTAGCCATAAACCGTTTCTCATCAGGAGCATTACACGGAAGTTTGTCACAAGGAATACGTGATAGAATCATGGAACAATTTCGTGAAGGACACATCAATATATTAGTAGCAACAGATTTAGCTGCAAGAGGAATAGATGTTAAAGAAATTTCTTATGTTGTAAATTACCATTTACCAGATGCTTACGAAGCTTATGTACACCGTAGTGGTAGAACCGCAAGGGCAGGAGCAAAGGGACTTTCGCTTACTGTTTTACAACCAGAAGAAGTAGTAGAAATAGCAGATTTTGAAAAAGAATTAGGAATTAAATTCACCGAGTTCAAGAAACCATCAGTTGCAAGTCTTGAAGAAAACAATACCTTATTGTGGGCAAAACAAATCTTTAAAACAAAGCCAAATCACGACGTTTCTACAGATTTAAAAACCAAAGTAAAAACAGTTTTTCATCATTTAACCAAAGACGAATTGATAGAAAAATTGCTTGCTAATTATTTGTTGCAAAACAAAACTGAAGTGGCTGAAAAACCTGTTAAAAAATTCAAAAAGTAACAAAACTGACAATTGTCATTGCATATTAATGTTGTACTTTTATAAGGTAATTTTTTTAAAATCAAACTTACTTATAAAATAACATATATATGAAAATAGTTATTATAGGTGGCGGTTTTGCAGGAATCAATCTTGCAAAAGAACTAGTCAATCACAATCAAATCCAAGTTACACTTGTAGACAAAAACAATTATAATTTTTTTCCGCCGCTTATTTATCAAGTCGCTACTGCTTTCTTAGAACCATCAAGCATTAGCTATCCATTCAGAAAATTTTTTGCAGGTAAAAAAAACCTGCATTTCAGATTAGGAGAACTACAAGAAGTAGTTCCTTCCGAAAATAAAGTAATTCTTAATAACGGAGAATTAGCATACGACTATTTAGTATTTGCAACTGGAGCTGAAACCAGTTACTTCGGGATGGAAAACGTAATGAAAAACGCCATTCCGATGAAAACACTAAATGACGCCATCGTAATGCGCAATACGCTGCTTAAAAATCTTGAGAAAGCAGCTATTACCAAAGATATTCGTAAACGCCGTAAATTATTAACCATAGTTGTAGCCGGAGGCGGACCAACAGGAGTTGAAGTTTCGGGAATGTTTGCCGAAATGCGTAAAAACATCCTATTAAAAGAATATCCAGAACTAGACACCACAGCAAGTAATGTTTACTTAGTCGATGGAGGAGATGCTCTATTGGCACCAATGAGCAAAGCATCGCAACAAGATACCTTAAAAGCACTTACTGATTTGGGTGTAGTAGTGAAACTAAACAATAGAGTTACAGATTATGTAGATGATATTGTATATTTTTCAAATGGAGAAACTATTCATACCAAAAACCTAATTTGGGCAGCCGGAGTTTCGGCCAAAGCTTTCGACGGTATTCCGATGGAAAGTTACGGACGTGGCAAACGTATGGCAACCGATGCGTACAATAAAGTAAACGGACTTGAGAATGTTTATGCCATAGGAGATACATCTATCATGGATACAGATCCTGCGTTTCCTAACGGACATCCACAAGTGGCACAAGTAGCGATTCAGCAAGGAATAAACTTAGCTAAAAACTTCAAATCACTTGCTCAAAATAAACCATTAAAACCTTTTATATATGTAGACAAAGGTTCGATGGCAATTATTGGGAAAAACAAAGCCGTTGTAGATTTACCAAAACCAAAATGGCATTTCAACGGATTCCTGGCTTGGGCAATTTGGTTATTTATACACCTAGTTTCGCTTATAACATATCGTAACCGCCTTAGTACTTTTTATAATTGGATGATTGCTTATTTTGCAAAAGACCAATCATTGCGTATGATTATCAGACCTGATAAAAAAGCAATAAATTAAAAGAGATTTTTCGGACTCAGATTTACTTGGTCTAGAAGAACACGGATTAAACAGATTTTTATCTTTTAATCCGTGTTTTTATTTCTGTAAATCCGTATTGCGCGTTTCTTTAGCAAAGAGTTAAGATGGAGTAAATAATCTAAATTTTATTTTTCATTAGAAGTTCCAGCGGAGCGACATCTTATAGTTTTTTAAATCCGTTTAATCCGCGTTCCTCTGTACAAACTATATTTTATTAATGAATCATTGCTGTTTCTTCATCATTAGAAGCAGCAATTTTTTCTTTTATAAAACGTTTACCGATATTTAAAATTATAAATGCTGTAATTGTAGTTGTAGTCATGATGGCAACCATCGGAATAATAGAGTTTACAACAAATATACCAACTGCAAATGATGCAATAGCGCCTAAACCAAGCTGAATCGCACCCATTAATGCCGACGCGCTTCCAGCATTTCTTGCAAAAGGTGCCATTGTAAGACCAGCAGTATTAGGATTCGAAATCCCTAAACAAGCAAGATAAATAAACAACATACCAATTGTTTCATATAAACCTAGAAGATTATTCATTGCCAAAATCAAGAATACAATACTAATTACAGATTGAGTAATCAACGCACCAAATATCATTTGCTCACTAGAAAACTTTCTTAATAAAAAAGAATTAAGCTGGCTAGCACCAATGAAACTCAATGACATAAAGGCAAAAATCCAACCATAAACTTTAGCATCAACCTTAAAAATATCCATAAAAACGATAGGAGAGGACGCTACATAAGTAAATAATCCAGAAAAAGATACAGCACCAGTAAAAGCGTAAGTAAAAAACTGAGGTTCTTTTACCACTTTAAGGAAGTTGGCAATAATAGGTTTTGGTTTTAATGAAATAGATGTATCCGGTTTGTGAGTGTTTGGTAAACCAATTTGCGAAGCCAATAAAATAACGATTCCCATACACATTAATATAAAGAATACAGTGTGCCAACCAGAATATGATGTTACATAACCACCAATAGTTGGCGCAAGCATTGGCGAAAGACCCACAACAAGCATTAACATAGAAAATACTTTAGAAATATCTTTTACAGGAAAAAGATCACGAACCATAGCTACAGAAGCAACAGTTGCAGCACAACTACCAACAGCTTGAAGAAAACGTAAACCAATAAAAGTATCAATATCAGTAACAAAAATACATCCTAAGGAAGCCAAGATGTAAACTAGTAATCCAACAAATAACGGTTTTTTACGTCCGAATCTGTCTAATAGCGGACCATAAAGTAATTGTCCAGCCGAAATTCCTATAAAATAACTAGATAAACTCATTGAAACTTTTGCAACAGAGGTATTTAAGTCTTTTGCAATATCAGAGAAACCAGGTAAATACATATCAATAGAAAATGGTCCTAAAGCAGTTAGAGAACCTAAAATAAGTATAAGTTGAATGTATTTTTTTGTAGTCATTGTATTTTAAAAATATTTTTTTTATTTCATGGCAAAGATAAATATTTCGTACCTTGTTAATTCATTAAAGAAATTTTTAATGAAAAAACCATTTTTTTAACATAGTTAGCTTTGTAAAGGGCTATAATTATTAATTTAAAATTATCAATTATGAAAAGATGTGCCTTATTATTACTATTAGTTACTACAATTTCTTTTTCTCAGACAATTACTTCCAAAATTGAGCCTGTAAGCGTTGAGCAGTATGAATTTATTAAAAAAGTAAATCAGTTTTATCCTGATATTCCGCTTACAAAACAAATAACAAATTTTTATTCAGACGGAAAAATTATCGATTCTAGACAAGAATTCGATTTAAAAGGAACACCATTTTCAGATTATAGTTTGGCAGTTGGGCCGTATAATAAATCAATCAAATTTGATTATACAACAAAAACTGACGGAAGAACTCGTGGAGACATTTCTCTGTTTAAAGGAGATGTTTATAAAACGGTTTTTTATGATGACAAAAATCAATATGAAGTTTTTATAAACGGAAAATCTGTTTATCTAAAGAAATATTAACATTATTTATATTATAAGTAAACCATCTTAGCAATAAGGTGGTTTTTTATTTGTTCCCATTTAAGCTAGTATATAAATGAACTATAATTTATATTATGTGTTTGGAAATTCAAAAATTGTATTATCTTTGTCATAGATTTTTATCAATGAGAGCCGAGGTATTCCACTACCGTTTGAGGCTCTTTTTTTGTTTATAATATTACCAGTTGTTTTTAACTCTGCCCCTACTCTTGAAAGTGGGGTAGGAGTCTAAAAAATCCCCATTTTTATAGTAACAAAGGATTTGTCTTGTGCGCCTAACGTAAACTAATAAGTAATCCCACGCTATAGACTGTTTTTTAAGCCATTGAGCGTAAGTGTAAATGTTATGCACATACTCTGTAAAGAGTCTTTTCTGTTGATTTTGATATACCGTTACTGAGTAATCATTCTTCTTTTTAAAATCTTCCATGTGATAGGGGTTAGAGATAAAAAAAAATAAAGGGACCTAGTAGGAGGTAAGAGATAAAAAAAAATAGTACACCCAAATTAATGAGCATACTATTGGTATAAATAGTTTTGGAAATATACATGATATGAGATTTTTATCGCCGAGAGAAGTATTCCACTACTTTTGCCCCTCCTTGAAGTTTATACAAATATACATATTTATTTAAATTAAATGTTAAATTTTTAAACAGGCATAGCATGACGTTTTTTATTAGAAAAAATGCCCTTTTCCACATCTTTGAGCATAACCCAATAATCGACATTAGTCATCATGGGCGCGCTGTTAATAAACATTGAACTTGATTCATTATCCCTTATGAGCGGATAATATGGACCTTCTTCTAGTTTACTTCCTAAAACCAAAACAGGCTTTGGATAATTCCAAAAGGCTTCATCTGTTTCAACTCTATCCAAAATTAATGGAGGATTCACCTGACACAATGGTTCAAGATATGTATTTTCCTTTCTATAATGTGATTCATTTACGAAATTTAGATCATTATAATCACTAGACATGATTAAACGTTCAAAATCAGTAAATGCAATACATTTATGAGGTTCTTTAATAAAATTAATACCCTCTCGAAGAGCCACAAAAATTAATCTTTCAGGGATTCGTAAAGGTTCATCTAATGAAGCGGTTTCAAGAGTGTTAATGTTCATATTTTCATTAACATAGTATAGTGTATACATAATTAGATTTTTAAATATTTACGTAAATAGGTCAATTCGCCCTTATCTAAGTACTGTAAGATATCTTTTCTCAGAGAACGACTATTTGTATCAACTTCAAAATATAGCTTCTCTAGGATAGGAAAATAGTTCCTGTAGAGTACTAAGGTTTTTCGAATATTTACATCATTTTCTGTCCAACCTCTAGGATTTAAAAAATCGTACCAATTTCCTTTATCAGAGTATTGTACTCCGAAATCTGAAGCTAAACTTTGTGACGCTGCATGCAAATCTTTTGAAGCCGTAATTTTAAGCCTTTTTGCATTTTGCGTGAGTGGATTGGTATTGTCAATTAGTTTGATTTCTTTGACGTAATTTACATTTGCTTCTTTCTCTTTTACTGAATTTTCTAATACGGCTTCATCAGTTTTTTGCGATTGCGATTCAATGTATCTTCTTAGATATGGATATCCGATTAATATTGCAGTAATAAAAAGCCAGTACTTTTTAAGAAACTGCATTATCTTTTCTGGGTAATCTGTTTTATTTTGTGGTTTCTTCATCTTTGAAAACTTTATGAACGATATACAATAAAAGTAAAAAGCCTATAAGAGAGAGTATTTTAAACTCTCTCCATAGTGCTAAAAGTGGTAGTAAAAACGGCATGTTTTACTTTTTGTCTTGAATTAGTACTTTATATCCTAAGATAATGACTGATATTACAATAGACACGATGATTGCGAATTGATTTACTACTACGAATGTTTTTAATTTTTCCATTTGGATTTTGATTTATTAGTTAAAGATTTTGAATTGTGAAAGTGATTAATTAAAAAAAAAAGACAACAAAAAGTATTGCTGGTGCGAAAATCTTCCATCCTTTTGTGATAGTGACTTTCAATTTTGTGGTACTAACATCACCTAAAAGCTGTAAGGCTTCGTTAATGTCTGTATCAGTAACTTCTTTGTGTGCTTTACCTAATTCGACCATTAAAATTGCTCTAGTAAGCAAGATTAAGAAATCATTGTTTATAGCAGTAATTTTCTCGTCAGGGTCAACTTTGATGGTATTACATACTCTTTTGATGTAATCGGCTGTATTGTTTTCCGATTTTGGTGCGTACTCGTTTATGAGTTTTCTAACAGTATTCTGACCTTTATTGATGTCATTGATTAAATCTTTCAACATGGCACGAAGACCGTAAGTAATAGAAGTAAATTGCTCAAATTTAGCATCTTTGCTCTGAGGTTTTGGGATTTTTCCTTGCCAAGCGATATTTGTATAAATCAAATTGCCCGGATTGTTGTTTCGAAGACCTCTAACGCTATGATTATTTAAAAAAGACTTACTCATGCTCTACGATTTTTGCAGGTTCTTTCGGCTCTTCTTGCTCTTTAATTTCGTCTATAGTTGCTATAGCGAATTGAACAATTTTAATAAGTGCGGTAATGTAAACTGCATATTTTAAAATAAACTTTAAACCTCCTACGATTCCACCTAATTTTTTCATAATGATTTTTTGATTGATGATTGAAAAAAAAGCCTTTACCGTGATAAAGGCTTTATGATTTATGATTTATAATTTTTACCAAAATAACCTGTTACACGTTTACCGCTTTTGGTTGTTCCACTTCCATTTGGTGTAATACATAAACCAAGTTCTTGAATTACGATAACTTGAGTTTTCAAATTCATTAAAACATGATAAGTTTGATTAGTACCTAAAGAAGTGTTTTGAATGGTGCAAATCATTTTTTGATATTCTTTATCTTGATTACCTGATTTACCCGATGAATTTACGATTTCTCGACCTTTACCACCCTGACCGCTGTACGGTGCAACAGTAGCTTTCATTAATCCCAATTTTGTTGAACGCCATGCATTTACAATTGTGTCACCCTCGAAATTTCCATTTCTGATCCGTGAGTAAACAGCACCGCTACGTTTATAAATTGGTTTCTGACCATTTGAATGATTGTTATTATTTGAATGGTTGCTTTGGTTCTGTACAGGGTAGAAATTACCATCATTACCTCTGTAGTACTGTTGTTGAGCCATTATTGTTGATTTTGATTACTAATTACTTCTTTTGGTTTTTTAAACATTTTGAAAAGTGTTGCAACTCCAAGTATTACTTGAACAACAACTTTTACAATCTCCATGGTGACGTTTGGAGCGGGGAGATGTTGAACCCCCTCTATTGCTCCAATTCCGACAGTACCTAATAATGCTTTCATTATTTTCTACGATTAAATGATTTTTTCTTGTCTGCTTTTGATTTTCTGTAGATGTAAACACCGCCAATTATAGCACACAAAGCAATTAGCATGTTTTTCCAATGCTTTTTAAACCAAGCCTTAATAGACTGGTCAGCTACAGAAGCACCAACATTACCAACAAACTCTTTTGAAGTATTAGAAACCGATGCAAGCATTTCGTCTGTAGCACCTTTTGTAAATGCTTTAATGACACCTCCCGCTTGTTGTCCAACTTGTGCACCTTTCAATTGCGCTAAATAATCAGCTTGTTGTTGTAAAGCTTGTGCATCTGCAAGTTTTCCTTGTTCTTCGGCTTCACGTGCTTGTTTTCTCAATTGGTCGGCTTCTGAAATACCTGTAACAACATCTTTTAATGTAGAACCAACGACTGGTATTGCTCCTAATAGGGGAGTACCAAATTTAACAGCGTTTTTAAGGGATATTTGTTTAACGCCCTTTTTTACTGCGTTTCCTAATTTTTTGAAGAACCCCATATTAAGCCTCCAATCTTGTTAAAAGATTTACGATAGAACCTTGCGCTTTTCTAATTTCAACAGATCTAACACCAAATAATGGAAGTTGTAATTTTGCACCAAAACCACTTTTTACCATACCATCTTGTTTAACATACGCAACTGGGTCAACAGAACGACTTAATACTCTTAATTCATGCAAAGTGTATCTTACTACCACATCATTTAAATAGGTATATGAAACCTCTTCAATTGTGTTTGAATTGTCTAAAAGGGCTAAATCGCAATGGTAGATATCAAAAACTTTGTTCTTTTCATCTGATGCCATCGATTTGTTTTCGAATGAAAGCGTTTTTTCTGATGTTTGTGGCATTTCAATGCCATTTAAAACATAAGTCTCATCAGTTTTAAGACCTGTTAATTGAATTTTAATAACATCTTTTTCATTTAAGAAAATTGCACCATCTTCGCAGATTTCACACTCTGCAGTTGTTTTGTAATTTGTGTCTGCAGTTACTGCATCCCCATTGAAAGTAGTCAAGTAGATAAAATCTGCTAAAGACATAAAACCTTTTGTGATTTGTAAATTCCCTGTCAACTTCTCGACCTCGATACTGATTTGCTCAGTTGTCAATGCTTCTACATCAAGTGAAGTAGAAACGATAAGAGAACCGATTGCCTTAGTTACAAGTAAGACAGGCGATTTTGTTACATTTTGACCTTGTGAATTAAATAATTCCATAATACCCTATGATTAATGATTGATTAATGATTGGCACAAAATTTGGAATAAAAAAACCGCAGATATTGCGGTTTAGAAGTTTTTACGTGTTTTTGCTAGTTTCTGCAATTTTAAAGTAGGATTTAAAATGCGAAAAAAGAACTGTTTTAATGCCGTATTCTTTCTTAATGTCCGTTAAATACTGCGTTGCAGTCCTAGGAGATATCGAGATTAAAAGGATTTCAATATCTTTGGAAGTGATTCTTTGAAACTCTGAATATGAAGCGGGGTTTTGATTAGTCATATTTTAATTTTTTGATAGGAGGGGAGCAGTAGGATGCTCCCCTTTTTTTAGTTAAATAAATTCAATTGTGTTACTGATGGTAATTGGTTCACATCTATTAATGGTTTAAAAATTTCGTCTCCAGAAGCGTTCGAACTCGAAAAATATTCTTTACAATTTTCAGTTCTAAAAACTACTTCACACCATTTGGCGCAAATTCCTGCATGTTTAGTGCGTGGGTCATTCTTGTGTTTGTCTCCACTGAAATAGTGGCAATTTTCGCATTGATTTTTAACAGCCATTTTGTAAGAATTTTAGAGGTTTGATTATAGACTAGGATTAAAGAAAAGTTTAATTGAATCCCGACTATCATCAGTCGGGATTTTTGCATTTACTGAGGTTAACATAATTTGTAAGGATTTAAGTTATTTATTATAATGATGCATCATTGAAAGAATTATTCTAGCATGATTGCTTTTTAAGTTTTTTATTTCATTTTTTTTTTGATGTAATTTTTCTTCTAGATATTGAATTTTACGTAAATCTTTTGAACGATTATCTGTATTTATCTTGTTAAGAAAATTTATAAAATGACGTAGTATGTTTATTAAATTTGAAATCATAATTCATAGTTTTTATATTAGATTGTCCGACCGCATAGGACATTTATAGCTTTATATATGGCATTATTACACAATTGAAATCATTAAAACGTATGATTTCGTAACATGAAAGTTCTTTTTCGTTCTTTTTTGTAATGCATGCAAAGTGGTAACTAGTTGATTTTGTTACTGGTGTCACCCAGTGACTAAAAGCAAAGCTACTTAGGTGCTCATGGAACCGTTTCTTTCCGCAGTTTACACAGGTGCTTCTTTTTCTCATATCCCTAGATTTTTTAAGAAAATATTTGAGTTTTCATTTTCGATTATTTCTGCTTTTAAATTTTTATCTCTGTTCGTTAAATCATCGATTAACTTTTTTGCTTTGATTTTTGTGTTTGAGCGAGATACTGGGCAATCAATTGAATATGTAAATCCGAGTAGTTTTTCTTTATCGAATCCTAATTTTATTAAATTTTCAATATAAAATTGAATCATTACATCTGTAGGTTTTAATTCTCTATCGACATTAGATTTTTCCTTTTTTTCAACATAACATTTTAAGCCTGTTTGAGCGATTAACTTTAAATCGTCAGGTTTAGCAAGTAACAAATCGTAAAATGTCTTAAAATCAGCTTTTAAACCTTGTTTAATTAGGTATTCTTTGTGTTTATGCGCTTTAATTGTAAATTCATAACGTACCAAATTATCTATTACAGCTTTTTTCATAGGCTCTAAATAGGCTTTATAAAATATGATTGATTTAGAAAGTAATTCGAAACCTTTATGATAGATTTTACAATATGGCGCAGAGTTAGAAGCCTTTTCACGTTTGTTAAAATCCATACCTAAATTAGCAGTACCTTTTAAAGCATTTGAATTATTGATATGATGAATTAAAGGTAATCGCCCAGAATTTGGATTTTGTAGAATAAATGAAAATGCAGTTTTTAAACTTTTTAAATCAATAAGTTGATTGATACAGATATCAATATCAGAAACCAAGCCTTGTAAAAAATCTTCTTTTGAAACTTTTAAAACACCAAATGAATTAATATCATCAACAATTAAATGATAATTACTTGAGGTAATTCCTTCAAAATATCTTTTTTTCAACATTTTTGCAGAAATTTGAAATACTACATATTCATGAGCCAATTTATTTTTATCAATAAAAGCTTTGATATAAAAACGGTATGTAATTCCGTTAATAATCTTAGTAAAAGGTTCAGCTTTACGGTAATCATCACCAAGTTTAGTTTGCTCATTACCATCATTATCAAGATGCTCAATAGATGGATAATAAGCGATAAAATCCGTAATTAATCTTTTATCCAATATCTTAACTTTATCAAGTTTGACGCGGATTTTCAGCGAATCAATTAAACCAGTGTTAAACATAGATTAAAGTTTTGTTTAATAACTCGTTTTTTTGGCTATTAAATGCCAGGGCGAACACATATATAACTATTTGAATGTCAATTATTTGCACTTTTAAAAATGACCTATAATTTATATTATGTAAAATAGAATGTTTTTAAACCCTTAAAACAATCATATCAATCCCTATCTTTGGTATTGAATACTTTTATTGCTTATTTTAGCTAATCAATATACAGCAAAATAAATAGATTCAAAATTATTTATGCTTTCATTGTAAGGGTTTATTTTATTATTTTTACAAACGATACTTTCTAAAAATTTATCAATCTTATGAATACAATTGCTGAGCATATTGCAGATTTCCTGAAAGAATATCCGCCATTCGATAATTTGACTTTTCAAGAATTATCTGAAATTGCAACGAATATTCGTGTTATTAATTTAGAAAAACACGCAGTATTATTTCAGGTTAACGATGCGTTACACGATAGTTTTTACGTAGTTGCTTCAGGCGTTATTAATTTGTCTGTAATTGCAGATGCCGAAGAAACTTTATTAAATAAATGTCATGATGGTGATATATTTGGGTTACGCCCATTTTTTGCCAAGAATAACTATATGATGACCGCTAAAGCCAGAGAAGAAACTATTGTGTATGCAATACCAATCGCTGTATTTAGACCGTTTGTTGCAAACAATCCAGATGTTTTAAATTTCTTGTTAGAGAGTTTTGCTACAAATACACGTCACACAAAAGACAATTCTGACGCAAAAACTCATATTTCTGATAATATTTTTTATTCAGATCAACAGTCTGAAATACAATATATTCAGTCCTTAACGTATAATAATTCACCATTAACAGCTGTGGGAAGTGATATTGTAAAAGATGTTGCTTTGCGTATGACAGATGCTATGGTAGATAATGTTGTTGTTTGTGACAATAATAAACCAATTGGTATTGTGACTGATGCCGATTTATCATCTAAAATTGCTACAGGTAGATTTTCAATTGAAGAAACTGTAGATAAAATTATGTCCTCGCCTGTTGTAACTGTAATAGAAAATGTTTCATTAGCCGAAGCTCAATTATTGATGCTAAAACATAATGTTAGTCATTTATGTGTTACAAAAGATGGAACAAGTAAATCTGCAGTAAAAGGAGTTATTTCTGAACATGATTTAATTGTTGCTCAAGCGAGTAATCCTGGTGTATTGATAAAAGAAATCAAACGTTCGCAATTGCCAAAGGATTTAAAACAAATCAGAGATCGTTTGTCTGATTTAATTCAGAATTACATACAAAAGAATATTCCGCTTTCTCATATAAGTAATATTGCAAACGAAATTAATTTAGCGTTGATTAAACGTTCTGTTGAGCTTTCAATTTTAGAAATGGGCTCACCTCCTGCTCGATTTGCATGGTTAAGTATTGGGAGTCAGGGCAGAAAAGAACAACTTTTATTGACGGATCAGGATAGTATCTTGATTTTTGAAGATGTTACTGCAGATAAATATCGTGATGTAAAAGATTACTTTTTACTTCTAGCGAAAAGAACTACAGGAACGTTAGAAAAAATAGGATACGATTATTGCCCTAACGGACACATGGCTAGTAATATGCTTTGGTGTAAGTCATTGACAGACTGGACAAAACAGTATAATAGTTGGATGAATACTCCAGGTGAAAATAGCAATGATTTAAGTAGTATTTTCTTTGATTATGAGATTGTTTTTGGAGAGCCAAAAATAGAAGAAGCTATAGAAAATGTTATATTCAAGAACGCAATCAATAATACATTATTCTTTGATTTCTTAGGAAATGATGCTTTGAGAAAAAATTCTCCTTTAAGTTTCTTTAAGAAATTTATAGTTGAAGAAGATGGACCGCATAAATTTATGTTTGATATTAAAACCCGTGCATTGATGCCATTAATTGATGGAGCGCGTTTATTGATATTAAGCTCGAACATAAAAGGAATAAAAAATACTTATTTAAGATTTAAACAATTAGCAATTACAGATTCTAAGAATGCAGATATTTATCTTAGCTGTGCTGAAGCTTTTTTAACGTTATCTAAGTTTAGAACTATTGAAGGTTTTAAAAATGATGACTCAGGACAGTATATAAATTTAAGAGAATTATCTAAAAGTGATAAAGAAAAATTAAAGAATGCATTAGCTCCGATGAAAGAACTTGAAGAGCTTATTAAGAGTAAATTTCAACTGACCCAATTTTCATAATATGTTAGACTGGCTGAAAAATATCAACAAAGAATACCCTGATTTCTGGAAAGAATACCTTGCTAAATTTGAAACTAAATCAGAGCGTTTTGTTGTTTTATCTACCGAAACATCTGGATTAAATCCATCAAAAGATGTAATCTTATCTATTGGTTCATTTGCTGTTGTAAATAATAGTATTGTAATTCAAGATAGCTTTGAAGCTGTTTTGTTACAATATAAGTTCTTTCATGATAATGGACTCACCAATGAGTTTATTATAGAAAGTAAAATGGAAAAATTAGCTGAGCCTGATGCGCTTAGAGGATTAATCGAATATATTGGGAACGGTATTTTAGTTGGGCATCATATTAATTTTGATGTCGAAATGATTAATGCTGCCTTAGAAAAACTAGATTGCGGAAGGCTAAAAAATGAAGCACTAGATGTTGATGTTATGTATCGTAAGTTGCACGATATCAATGACCGACAGTTTTCTCTAGATGAGTTATGTGAAATTTATAAAATCCCAAAAAGCGAAAGAAATTCATCTGCGGAAGATGCATATAAAATTGCTTTATTGTTCTTAAAACTAAAATCAAGATTAGGAATAAAATAATATTTATAGAATATTAAAGACAAATATAAATTCCACAAATTTTCACAAAACCAATTAATGTGAATTTGTGGAATTTGTGTTTATATAATAAGTGTTTACTACTTAATTCTTACAGTCTTAATAAAACGACCGTGATGACTTACTGAGACTGGTATTGTAAATTTTGTTACTGCATCAATTATATAAGGAATCCCAACATCCTTATAGATTTTAGTTTCGTTATCTAAAACAGCGATTTTATTTAAATCATTCTTTTTAGCAACAGCTATAGTGTCAATACAATCTTCTGTAATTACAGTTTTTGTATAATATAATGTGTTGTTTATAGTTACTGTGCCAGAATTTGCACTTTCGTAAAAGCAAACTAGTTTGGTTGGAAAATAGCCACTTATTTTAGTTTCGCGGTTGTATATTTTATAAGCGGCTTCTTTTCGGCTCCATAAATTCCAAACCATGATTTCAGGTTTTTCAGAATTCAGAATAAGAAATTGCTCTTCTGGAGTAAAGATTTTATCCAAAAAACCTTTTCGTTTCCAGTTACTTTCCTGTCTAGCAGTTTTTAAATCGATAATGTCATTGCCTATCATTTTTCATCGAGTTTGGCTTGGATAACACTTAAAGCAACTTTAGCATTAATCATTTTTTCCATCGACTCATTATCGATTATAATATCAAACGCTTCTTCGACGTCTAATACAATATCGACCAAATTGGCAGAATTGATATTTAGATCGGTTATAAAATTTGTTTCTTCTGTAAAGTTTTCAAAAGCTTCATCATTCTTAGTATAAGGCTTTACAATATTCTTTAATTCGGTAAGTATCTGATTGTTGTTCATATTTAATTATTAGTTTTAAATTGAATATTAGTTATACTTTTTTAAAATTACGCAACCATTAACATCTCCAAAGCCAAAACTTGCCTTGGCAATAATATTTAAATTAGAGTTAATTAACTGAGTTGGGATTTTCGATTTATCAATAATAGCTGTGATTTCGGGATTTAAATCTTCACAATTAATGTTGGGAGAAATAAAACCTTGGTGTAATTGCAAAACTGCAGCTACAAGCTCAATGCTTCCTGCTGCCGATAAGCAATGTCCGATAATTGACTTTAAGGCGTTTACATAAGGGAAATCTTTTCCTTTTCGGTTTAATGCAATACTCCAATTCTCAATTTCTAATGCATCTTTGGATGTTGCTGTTAAATGCCCGTTGATTAAATCAATTTCCGATGCCGAAATTTTAGCATTTTCTAATGCGCTAGTAATGCATTTTTGCACAGCGACTGAGTTTGGAGCGGTCATACTCCCACTGCCACGTTGTCCGCCAGAATTTACATTTCCGCCTAAAATTTCCGCATAAATTCGGGCTCCCCTACTTAAAGCAGTTTCTAAATCTTCTAGAACTAAAGCTCCTGCCCCACTTCCTGGAACAAATCCTGCAGCACTCTCACTCATTGGTCTTGAGCCACTTTCGGGAGAATCATTGTGTTTGAACGTGCATACTTTCATAGCATCAAATCCACCCCAGATGTATGGTCCTGAATCACTTGTGCTTCCTGCCAGAATGCGTTTGGCTTGACCTAGTTTTATGCGTTCATACGCCATTAAGACACTTTCTGTGCCTGTTGTACATGCAGAGGAATTGGTTGTAACCTGATTTCCAAATCCAAGTTTTCCGCCTAAATAAGCGCTTACGCCACTATTCATGGTTTGAGCAACAACTGTACTTCCTAATCGTCTGGTTTGTAAATTATCGATTTTATAAATGCTTTCTCTAAATTTTTCTATACCCGATGTACCCGCGCCAAAGATTGTTCCGCTATCCCAATCGGGCTCTCTGTTTTCTTCAATTAATAAACCAGCATCTTTCCAAGCGTCTAATCCGGCAATTACACCATATAAAATCCCACTAGCATTAAAGTTTCGTAATTCTAATTCGGTGAAATACTCCGCAATTAATTCAGGGGATAATTCTGGTTTTCCTGAAATCTGACAAGAAAATTGTAATTGTTCTAATTCTGGATCATGTTTAATTCCTGATAAACCTTTTTTTAATGCATTTGTAAATGCATCAAGTCCTACCCCGTTTGGGGCAACAACTCCAAGACCTGTAATGACAACTCTTTTTTGCATTTTAATGTTTTTTAAGTTTATAATTTCTGTAACTATTACTAATTTTCTGCCACAGATTAAAATGATTATACTGATTTAAAAATCCGTTCTTTTCTGTGTTTTCGCTTTAGCGAATCCGTATCATCCGCGTTCAATCTTTAACGTAAAGCATACTATTAGTTATCTAAACAATCATTCCTGCAATTGTTCCGGAACAAACCTCTATTCCTAGTTCATTTTTCATGCTTACTTTACATTTTAATTTTCCAAATCTAAAATATATTTTCTCTGAAACAACAGTAACTTTCTCCTTAGGATAAACAGGTTTTAAAAAATCAATTTCAACTGATGTTAAAGCAATTGAAGTGTTTTTTGTAAACTCTTTATTTAATAAAAATATTCCCAAACATACAAGACCTATTTGTGCCATAACTTCAGTTAAGATTACTCCAGGTGTAATGGGATTAGCGATAAAATGACCCTTGTAAAAATCTAGATTTTCATCAAAATAATAGCTCCCTTCTACTCCATTTTCGGATATAGATATAATTTCATCTACAAACAAAAAAGGTTTGGAATAAGGTAATTTAGAAATTATATCCTGATTTGTCATTTCTAATTTTAATTTAAAATTGTAATAAAATACGTTGAGCCGAAAACCCAGGACCAAAGCTCAGCATCAAGCCTTTCTCTCCTTTTTTAGGCTTTTTATTCATAATTTGTTCTAAAACATATAAAACGGTTGCACTAGACATATTTCCATACAATCGTAATACTTCTTTTGTATCGTCAATGTTTTTGCCTAAATCCGAAAATAGTTCTTCTACTGTTTGTATAATTTTTTTTCCTCCTGGATGAAATATTAAATGATCTATATTTTCTATTTTTAAATTGTTTTTTGCTAAAAAGGGATGGATAATATCAGGAAAATGAGACGCTATTGTTTCTGGAACTTCAATATCAAGTACCATTTGCAATCCTGTGTTTACAAGCTTAAAACCCATCATATGGATGTTGTCGTAAAAATGATACATTTCTTCATCTAGAATCTCTGGTCCATTATCGTCTTTATGGGATGATAGTAAGGTACAAGCTGCTCCGTCCCCAAAAATTGCTGCTGATACAATGTTAGCCATTGAAAAATCATCTAACTGAAATGTTGCCGTAGGACTTTCTACAGCAATTACTGCAGCGCGTTTTCCGGGATTGGCTTTTAAGAAGTTTTTAGCATAAATAATTCCAGAAATCCCTGCTGCACATCCCATTTCGGTTACAGGGAGTCTTACAATGTCTTGGCGTAGTTTGAGTTTATTTATAAGATAAGCGTCTAGGGATGGAATCATGATTCCTGTGCAACTTACTGTTATAATATAATCAATGCTTTCTGGTTTCCAGTTTGCTTTGTCTAATGCTTTCTTTAATACTTTTTCTCCTAGATCAATAACTTCACGAACATAAATATCGTTTCGTTCTTCAAATGAAGTATTAGCGAAAACTTCTATTGGATCCATAATAGAATAGCGCTTATCTACAGCTGCGCCTTCAAATATTTTTTTGACTTTTCGAATAAAGCGTTCATCTTGGTTAATAAGCCATGAATCTAAAAACGGAATAATTTCTTCTGTTGTCCTTGAATATTTGGGTAATTGCTTGGCAACTGTTGTTATTTTTACACTCATATTTTTGAAATTATCCATTGATATCGGAAAGCCCATTTCCATTGAATAGTATATTTTTTTAATTTTAATTGTTTTGAAAAATCTACTAATTCATTTTTTTTAAATCCTCTTAAAATAGATGTTAATCCGTCTTTTTTAGGCATTCCGTTTAATCTGGTAATAAAGCATATTGCTTGGAACAAACGATAGGAAACTATGCTTCTTTGTAAATCATTAATTACAACACCATATCTTGCATTGGTATCAAAAACAGTCGCCAGATTAATAATCTCGTTAGTCTTAAAATGATGTAAAGTCAATGTGCATAAGGCTATATCATATTTTAATTGACTAAAAGCTTCGTTAAATACATCTTCGCAACGATAGCTGATATTAGGATAATGTTTAGATAGTTTTCGTGCATAGCTTATTGTGAACGCATTTGCATCAATACCTCTTAACTGAAAATCCCAATCATATTTTAATCCATAATCAGCTAATTTTCTCAGCATATCTCCGTTCCCGCATCCAACATCTACAATAGTTATTGTCTGGTTTTTATCAATGCCTATTAATAATTTTTCAACTCCTTGTAAAGTTAATTGGTTCCCTCCTAGCAGTTGATTTATTCTGGCAATTTTATCCAAAGCATTTTGTAAAATTTCACCTTCTAAATTAAAATCATCCATAATCTCAGGATCATCAGTTCTATATTTGGTTTTTATAGCCATTAATAATTTATAATTATAGGTTTGCCATGTGTTCTTTTAATAATTTGGGGTAATAAAAGAGGAAATTGAATTAATAACCACATAATAAATGTGGATTGGGTTTTATTTTGCAAAATCGCAGCCAGAAAGCGTCCTATTTTTAATCTTTCTTTAAAATTATAATTCCATGATTTGATATAACTATCTTCAAGTTCTTTTCTTGATCTAATTGTATTGCTGAAAAATTCTGTAATTAATTCGGATGCAATTTTTGCACTATGTATTGCCATTGCCATTCCGTTACCACATAAAGGCTGGATTAATCCTGCACTATCACCAACCATTAGAATGTGATTTTCGATTGCTGTTTTTTCTTCAAATGAAATTTGACTTATTGTTAATGGTTTTTCAAACAATGGAGTGCTATTTGTGAAAAACTGCTTTAAATGCTTGTTTTTGTACATGATGTTTATTTGAAAGTCATCAATATTTTTGAATTTTTTAAAGGTTTCAAAATCCACTAAATAGCAAATGTTTATGATGTTATTTTCAACTTTTGAAACACCGCAATAACCTCCTTCAAAATTGTATAAACCTACAAGACTGTTAGAGAAATTGCCTTTATAATGTCCTTTTACAGCCAGCCAAGGAGCTTTTTTTAAGATGAAATTACGTTGTAGCTTTTGATCAAAAGAGGAACGTTTGCCAAAAGCACCGATAGCGATTTTGGATATAATTAGTTTAGCGTCTGAAGTTGATGTAGTGAATACATCATTCTTAAAATGAATATCTTCTACAGAATCATGGATTATCTCACACCCGTTTTCGATTGCTTTTTGATATAGGTAATAATCTAATGCATAACGACTAATCCCGAATCCGCCTAAAGGTAAATCGCAATGAATTAATTTGCCGTTGGGTGAAGAAAATTCTAATTCTGTAATTGTTGTGGGGTTTAAATCTTGAATTTTTAAGTCAAGCCAATCCAAATATGGTTTTATTTCATTGGAAACGTATTCGCCACAAACTTTATGTTTTGGGAATTCGTTTTTTTCAATCAAAATCACTCGTAGTTTCATTTTGGATAAATGAATACCACAAGTAAGTCCTGCTAGTCCGCCACCAATAATCACTACATCAGCATTTTTTTTCATATGTAGATACTATTCGTTTTTAACAGTTATGAGTTCGTTTATTTATATTTTATGCAATGTTTTAAATCTTAACGAATTAATGCTATTGCTAATTTAACTAATTTCTTAATAGAAAACCATTTTAAAACAAAAAAAGCTGCCTCATTGAGACAGCTTTTAAATTTATTTTTAGAAAAGGTATTAGATTTTATCTTTCATAATCTCTTCTACAATTTCTGGATTCAATAAAGTCGAGATATCTCCAAAGTTAGAGAAATCACCTTCGGCTATCTTACGTAAAATTCTACGCATGATTTTTCCAGAACGTGTTTTTGGTAAACCAGATACAAACTGAATTTTATCTAATTTAGCAATTGGTCCAATGTGATCAGATATGTATTGGTTAATTTCTTTACTTAAATTGGCTCTATCTCTATATTCTCCTGTTTCTTTTAGGATTACGAAACCGTATAAAGCATTTCCTTTTATATCATGTGGGAATCCAACAATTGCAGATTCTGCTACTGCAGGATGCTCATTAATAGCATCTTCTATTGGAGCTGTTCCTAAGTTGTGTCCAGAAACAATGACAACATCATCTACTCTACCCGTGATTCTGTAATATCCTACTTCGTCTCTTAAGGCACCATCTCCTGTAAAGTATTTACCTGGAAAAGCTGAGAAGTAAGTGTCTTTGTAACGTTGGTGATCTCCCCAGATTGTTCTGGCGATTCCTGGCCATGGGAATTTAATACATAAACTTCCTACTACTTGGTTTCCTTCAATTTCATTACGTTTTTCATCCATTAAAACTGGTTGAATTCCAGGAAGAGGTAATGTTGCATAAGTAGGTTTTGTAGGTGTTACAAAAGCAATTGGCGAAATCATGATTCCTCCAGTTTCTGTTTGCCACCAAGTATCTACAACTGGACATCTTTTATCTCCTACGTGGTCATTGTACCAGTGCCAAGCTTCTTCATTGATAGGCTCCCCTACTGATCCAATTACTTTAAGTGATTTTAAAGGATATTTCTGAATGTAATCTAAGCTTTCTTTTGCCAAAGAACGAATTGCTGTTGGCGCAGTGTAAAACTGAGTTACTTTGTGTTTTTCGATAATTTCCCAAAAACGGCTGAAATCTGGGTATGACGGAACTCCTTCAAAAATTACTGTTGTTCCTCCGTTTAATAATGGTCCGTATAATATGTATGAATGTCCTGTAATCCAACCAATATCGGCTGTACACCAGAAGATGTCATTTTCTTCGTGACTAAATACGTTTTTAAATGTATACGCTGTGTAAACCATATAACCTGCTGTGGTATGAACCATTCCTTTTGGTTTTCCTGTAGAACCAGACGTGTATAAGATAAATAACGGATCTTCAGCATCCATAATTTCAGCAACATTATAGTCTAATGCTGCATCAAGAAGTGGTTGTAACCATTGGTCACGTCCTTCTTTCATTTTCACTTCAGTTTGCGTTCTTTTTGCAACCAAAACTTTAGTTACACATGGGCAAGTTTCTAATGCTTCATCAACGATTGCTTTTAAGTCAATTGTTTTGTTTCCTCTGTAACCTCCATCAGATGTGATAACCATTTTACATTCGCTATCATTTATTCTTGCTGTTACTGCCGATGCCGAAAATCCTGCAAATACAACTGAATGTATGGCTCCAATTCTTGCACATGCTAAAACAGAAACTGCCAATTCTGGAATCATTGGTAAATAAATACAAACTCTGTCTCCTTTTTTTATTCCTTGTTCACGAAGAACATTTGCCATTTTCGAAACTCTCTCGTACAACTCATTATAAGTAATATGTAATGAACTTTCTGATGGATCGTTTGGTTCGAATATTATTGCTGTTTTTTCTCCTCTTTTGCTTAAGTGTCTGTCAATACAGTTTTTAGTAATGTTTACTTTTGCTTCAGAAAACCATTTTACTTCTGCATCTGCCATATTAAAATCAACAACTTTTTCCCATTGTTGATACCATGTGAAATTTTCCTCTGCTATTTTTCCCCAAAATTTTCTTGGTTCACGAACAGATTTATTGTAGTGTTTAAAATATTGTTCTAAATTTTCAATTTTGTAATAACTCATGTTTCCAATTTTTTTTATAAAAGTATTAAATCTCTTTCTATTCTTAAAACTATTTAATTTATTAATTATGACAAAAAATTGCATTATACATTTAAAAATTAGCAATTTATTTGCATTAATTTAAAATTTTGCGATTATAGGTAAATTTACTTTTCATGAAAAAAGGCATGATAAATAATATCATGCCTTTTTTCATGAAAAAAGGCATGATAAATAATATCATGCCTTTAGTCTTAACAAGATTAACAACAATTAATTTTAATGCCTGAAAATTGTGATTTGGATAAATTCGAATCAATTGTTTTCATTGTTCCTTTAATGTATAAATAAGGCATTAATTTCATTTTCTGTATCTTACATATCTTCTCGATTTTGAAAATAGCAGCAACATTATTAATTAAATAGGATACTAAAAGACGGGGTTTAAAATGTCTTTTATTAGGTATTACTTCACTTAACTATCTTCTCGTTTGTAGTTAAGTGAAAGTAATATGCATCTATATCCATATTATCTTAATAAGTGCTTACTAATTCAAAATATTATATAAAAACAGAGATACAGCGCAAACTTCAACATTTGTGAAGTCCTAATTTTATTATCCAATTTTTTTCATTGCAGTCATCGATTCTCTCAACCATGCTCCTACCTCTTCAATAGGGTGCTGACGAATCGTTTTGTTTACTGCAATAAGTACTGCATTATCTACTCCGTTAGAAGTCGAGAATGGTTTTCCGATTACGTTTGTATCAACTGTTTTCATAAAATCAGTTAATAACGGTTTGCAAGCGTGATCAAATAAATAACAACCATATTCAGCAGTATCTGATATAATTCTATTCATTTCGTATAATTTCTTTCTTGCAACAGTATTTGCAATAAGAGGTAATTCGTGTAATGATTCGTAGTAAGCAGATTCTTCGATTATACCTGCTTCTGTCATAGTTTCAAAAGCTAATTCTACACCAGCTTTTACCATTGCAATCATTAATACTCCATTATCAAAGTATTCTTGTTCAGATATTGGAGCTTCTGTTGGAGCCGTTTTCTCGAAGTTAGTTTCTCCTGTTGCAGCCCTCCAAGTCAATAAATTAACATCGTCATTTGCCCAGTCAATCATCATGTTTCTTGAGAATTCTCCAGACATGATATCGTCTTGATGTTTTTGGAATAACGGACGCATAATATCTTTTAATTCATCTGCAATTTCGTAAGCTTCGATTTTTGCAGGGTTAGAAAGACGATCCATCATATTAGTGATTCCACCATGTTTTAACGCCTCAGTAATAGTTTCCCATCCGTATTGGATTAATTTTGAAGCATAACCTGGTTCGATTCCTTTTTCGACCATTTTGTCAAAACATAGGATAGATCCCGTTTGTAACATTCCGCAAAGGATAGTTTGTTCTCCCATTAAATCCGATTTTACTTCGGCAACAAATGAAGATTTTAAAACACCAGCTTTATGTCCACCAGTTGCTACAGCGTAAGCTTTAGCTTGATCTAATCCTAAATTATTTGGGTCGTTTTCTGGGTGAACAGCAATTAATGTTGGTACACCAAATCCTCTTTTGTATTCTTCGCGAACCTCAGAACCTGGACATTTAGGAGCACACATAATTACAGTAATGTCTTTACGAATTTGCATTCCTTCTTCAACAATATTAAAACCGTGAGAATATGCTAGTGTCGAACCATTTTTCATTAATGGCATAATCGCTGTAACTACAGCTGTATGTTGTTTATCTGGAGTAAGGTTACAAACTAAATCTGCTGTTGGGATTAATTCTTCATAAGTACCTACTGTAAAACCATTTTCGGCAGCGTTTTTATAAGAAGCTCTTTTTTCTGCAATTGCATCTGGACGTAAAGCGTAAGAAATATCTAGTCCTGAATCTCTCATGTTTAAACCTTGGTTTAGTCCTTGAGCTCCACAACCTACGATAACTACTTTTTTTCCTTTTAAAGCAGCAATTCCATCAGCGAATTCTGATTGTTCCATAAATTCGCAAACGCCTAATTGTTCTAATTGTAATCTTAGTGGTAATGTGTTGAAATAATTTGCCATTTTTTTTAAAAAATATTTAATGAATGTGAGATTTAATAATTGTATTAGTTAATTGGTATGTAAAGCTGAAACTAATTATAGCTTTAGCTCTTCTAGTAATGTGGATACTTCCATTTTTTCTTTAGAAACCGAGATTCTACCTGAACGTACAAACTGCATGATTCCAAATGGTTTCAGTTTAGCGTGTACTTCTTCTATTTCTGAACGCCTTCCTGATTTTGAAATCACAAAAAAGTCACGAGAAACAGTTACGATAGTAGATTGGCTTTCTTTGATAATGTTCTGAATTTGTTTTTCATCAAATAACAAATTTGAATGTATCTTAAACAAAGCGTTTTCTAAATAAATTGTCTCTTCGTCTGTGTGATAAAAAGCTTTTATTACCTCGATTTGTTTTTCTATTTGTCCAACGATATTCTTAACCCATTTTTCTGTTGTTTCTACAACTATAATGAATCTTGAAACATTATCTATTTCTGATTCTGAAACGTTTAGACTTAATATGTTAATGTGACGCTTTAAGAATATTCCTGATATTCTATTTAATAAACCCACATTGTTTTCTGAGTATACCGAAATGGTAAATGTTCTATTTTCCATGTTTTTTAGCTTAATCTGATATCAGAAACACATGCTCCTGTTGGAATCATTGGGAATACATTATTTTCTTTTTCTACCATAACTTCTAAGAAATAGGCATCTTCTGAAGCCATCATTTCGGCAACAGCTGCATCTAAATCTTCGCGTTTTGTTACTTTTTTGGCTTTGATATAATATCCTTCTGCAATAGCAACAAAATTTGGATTTATCATTTCTGTAGAAGCATATCTGTTGTCAAAAAACAGTTCTTGCCATTGGCGTACCATTCCTAAGAATTCATTATTAAGTACGACAATTTTTACGGGTACTTTGGTCTGAAAAATGGTTCCTAATTCCTGAATAGTCATCTGAAATCCTCCATCTCCAATAATGGCTACAACTTCGCGATCTGGTCTTCCCATTTTTGCTCCAATTGCGGCTGGTAATGCAAATCCCATTGTTCCTAAACCTCCAGAAGTAACATTACTTTTGGTTGTATTAAATTTAGCATAACGACAAGCAAACATTTGGTGTTGACCTACATCTGAAACAATTATTGCATCACCTTTTGAGTGTTTATTAATCATTTCCATGGCTTCACCCATTGAAATACCTTTATTGTTTGTTGGATTTAATTCTTCTTTTATAACCGAATCAAATTCAATTTGATGCTTTTCTTTGAATATATTGTGCCAAGCTTCGTGTTTGTTGTTGTCGATTAGCGGAAGCAATGCATCCAAAGCTTCTTTTACATCTCCTAAAACAGCAACTTCTGTCTTAACATTTTTGTCAATTTCGGCTGGATCAATATCAAAGTGAATCACTTTTGCTTGTTTTGCATAAGTTGCTAAGTTTCCTGTAACACGGTCATCAAAACGCATTCCTAATGCAATTAAAACATCACATTCGTTGGTAAGCAAGTTTGGCCCGTAGTTTCCGTGCATCCCTAACATTCCTACGTTTAACGGATGATCTGTAGGTAAAGCCGAAAGGCCTAAAATTGTCCAACCTGCTGGAATTCCAGTTTTTTCAATCAAAGCTTTTAGTTGTTCTTCGGCTTGACCAAGAATAATTCCCTGACCAAAAACGATGAAAGGTTTTTTTGCTTTATTGATTAATTCGGCTGCTGCTGCAACTTTGTCTAGTTTTAGTTTAGGAACTGGTGTATAACTTCTTATTCCTGTACATTTTTCATAGCTAAAATCGAATTCATCAAATTGTGCATTTTTAGTTATATCAATTAAAACTGGGCCTGGACGACCTGATCTTGCGATATAAAATGCTCTTGCAATAATCTCTGGAATTTCTGAAGCTTCGGTAACTTGGTAATTCCATTTTGTTACTGGAGTCGAAATCCCGATGATATCAGTTTCCTGAAAAGCATCAGAACCTAGTAAGTGTTTCCCAACTTGTCCTGTAATGCAAACCATTGGAGTCGAATCGATTTGTGCATCGGCAATTCCTGTAACCAGATTTGTAGCTCCAGGTCCTGAAGTTGCAATTGCTACTCCTACTTTTCCTGTTGCTCTTGCATATCCTTGTGCAGCATGCGTTGCGCCTTGTTCGTGACGTACAAGTACATGGTGCAATTGATCTTTAAATTTGTATAATTCGTCGTAAACTGGCATTATAGCTCCACCCGGATATCCATAAACTAAGTCTACTCCTTCTGCTAACAAACATCTTATAACGGCTTCGGCGCCTGATATTTTTATCTTTCCCATATTGGTATCTTTTTCTTCACTCCTACCTTCAAAAGAAGGAGAGCTGAGATCTATATTTTCTTCTTTCAATAATTCTTTCATTTTTTTTGAAATTTGAAATTAAACTTTTGAAATTATAATTGATTGCTATTTATCGGTAACACAACCTGTAGATGCGCTTGAAACCGATCTTGCGTATTTTAGTAAAACTCCTTTTGATGCTTTTAAAGCTGGTTGAATCCAATTGGCTTTTCTTTCGTCAAATTCTGCGTCGGATATTTTCAGGTTAATGGTATTTTTAATCGCATCGATAGTTATTAAATCACCATCTTGTACTAAGGCTATACCACCACCATCATAAGCTTCTGGTGTCATGTGTCCTACCACAAATCCATGTGAGCCTCCAGAGAATCTACCGTCTGTAATAAGAGCAACGCTACTTCCTAAACCAGCTCCTATAATTGCCGATGTTGGTTTTAGCATTTCAGGCATCCCCGGACCACCTTTTGGCCCACAATACCTGATGACGACTACATCTCCTGGTTTTACTTTTCCGGCTTGAATACCTGGAATTACATCAAATTCGCTTTCAAAAACGACTGCTGTTCCTTCAAAATATTCTCCTTCTTTTCCGCTTATTTTGGCAACTGCTCCTTCAGAAGCTAGGTTTCCGTATAATATCTGGATATTTCCAGTTGGTTTTAGTGCTTTTTGGATTTCAAAAATTACTTCTTGTCCATCATTTAAATCTGGAACTGAAGCTAAATTTTCGGCTACTGTTTTTCCTGTTACTGTTAAACAATCTCCGTGTATGAATCCTTCTTTTAATAGATATTTCATTACTGCTGGAACTCCTCCTACATCATGTAAATCTTCCATCATGTATTTTCCACTTGGTTTTAAATCAGCAAGAACAGGTGTTTTGTCACTGATTCTCTGGAAATCTGCCAAAGTAATTTCAACATCTACAGAATGTGCCATTGCAATTAAGTGCATAACTGCATTTGTAGATCCTCCTAAAACGGCTACAAGTGTAATTGCATTTTCAAATGCCTTATGAGTCATGATGTCTCTTGGCTTGATATCTTTTTCTAGTAATACTCTGATTGCTTTACCTGCTTCCAGGCATTCTTGTCTTTTTTCTGCGCTTAACGCTGGATATGAAGAACTAAAAGGTAAACTCATTCCTAATGCTTCGATTGCCGATGACATTGTATTTGCTGTGTACATTCCGCCACAAGCTCCAGCTCCTGGACATGCATTTTGTATTACTCCTTTAAAATCTTCGTCAGAAATCGTGTTTTGGAATTTTTTACCTAATGCTTCAAAAGCTGAAACAATATTTAAAGATTCTCCTTTCCATTTTCCTGAATGTATTGATCCTCCATAAACCATAAGTGCAGGGCGATTTACTCTTCCCATTGCGATTAGGGCTCCTGGCATATTCTTATCACAACCAGGAATTGCAATTAAACTATCGTACCATTGTGCTCCCATTACTGTCTCGATAGAATCGGCAATAACATCACGTGAAACTAATGAAAAACGCATTCCGTCAGTACCGTTTGAGATTCCATCACTTACTCCAACTGTATTGAAAATTAATCCAACTAAATCTGCATTTGAAACTCCTTTTTTGACATCTTTAGCTAAATCGTTCAGGTGCATATTACAAGTATTACCTTCATATCCCATGCTTACAATTCCAACTTGTGCTTTTTTCAAATCTTCTTCAGTTAAACCAATTCCGTATAACATTGCTTGTGCTGCTGGTTGGGTTTGGTCTTGAGTAATGACTTTGCTGTACTTATTTAATTCCATTATGTGTTATTTGTATTTTAATTTTTGTTCAAAAAAAAACCTTCCAGTATTTGGAAGGTTTATAATATTATTTTTCAATTATATTTATACCATTCCCCTATGTATATGTGATTACCACATTGACATTAATGACAGAAGCTATAATAATTGAAATTCTCATGTTTTCTTTTTAGATGTGTCAAAAGTATAAAAACTAATACTACTAAAAAAATAAAATCTCAACATTTCAACTTCTTATTGTGATTAATTTCATGATTTTAACAAAATACGTTAAACAATCGTAGATTGTCCGATGTATACGTTATCATTATTAAAATAAAGCAAGTCATCTTTGCTTAAAATGAAATTAGAAACGAACTCTCCTACTTCGTTTGTTCCAAATTTTGAATCAGATTTTAAATCTGCTGTCACAACTTGATATTCAATTGCTTTTTCTACCGCTTCGTATACTTTATTTGCTTCTGTAAAAAGACCAAAATGCTCTAGTAACATTGCTGCCGATAATATTGATGCAATTGGATTTGCAATGTTTTTTCCTTTTGCTTGCGGATAAGAACCGTGAATTGGTTCAAAAAGCGCATTTTTTTCTCCTAATGAAGCCGAAGCTAATAATCCGATAGAACCTGTAATTACACTAGCCTCATCTGATAGGATATCTCCAAATAGGTTTTCTGTTAGGATAACATCAAACTGTCTTGGATTAAGAATAATTTGCATTGCAGCATTATCTACAAATAGAAAATCTAAAGCTACATCTGGGTAGTTCTCACTTACCGTTTTTACAACTTTTCTCCATAATCTAGACGTTTCAAGTACATTGGCCTTATCTACCATTGTTACTTTTTTGCGACGGTTTTGAGCTGCTTTAAAAGCTAAATGTGCAATTCTGGTGATTTCTTCTTCTGAATACTCACATAAATCAGATGCATGTGTTCCTTCTTCATTTAGTTTTTTCTCACCAAAATAAGCTCCACCTGTAAGTTCTCTAAAAATTGTAAAATCAGCACCTTCTATAATCTGTCTTTTTAAAGGTGATGCATCTAATAATGCTTTGTATGGCTTTATCGGACGTATGTTTGCAAATAAACCAAGTTCTTTACGCAGTTTTAATAATCCTTGCTCCGGACGAACTTTTGCACTTGGATTATTATCATATTTAGGGTCTCCGATTGCTCCAAATAAAACAGCATCGGTATTTAGGCAAAGGTTCAGTGTTTGTTCAGGAAGTGGATTCCCTGTTTTATCGATTGCAATTGCTCCCATAAGTGCATCTTCAAAAACAAATTCATGATTGTACACCTCGCCTATTGCGTATAATGCTTTTTTGGCCTGTAAAATTACTTCTGGACCGATCCCGTCCCCTGATAAAACTGCTATTTTCAAATTCATAATGCCTCGTTCTTTATGTATTTAAATCTTAATTTATTTGTCTAATTAACTTCTAATTAATTCGCTTTCTATTCTACAAGCTTCAATAATTTGATGAATATCTTCGTCTATAACTTCTTTTTTAATGTCTGCAAATCTTAAAAACTCAACATATACAATGTCTAATTGTACTTTGGTAAGTTCATAACCTACTTTCTTAGCACGGTAAGCTAATGCTGCTCTACCACTTCTTGCTGTAAGGATGATCGAAGATTCATTTACTCCAACATCTAGTGGATCCATGATTTCGTATGTTGCTCTGTTCTTAATCACACCATCTTGATGAATTCCTGAACTGTGCGCAAAAGCATTTGCTCCTACAATAGCTTTGTTTGGCTGAACTATCATTCCCATACTTTCAGAAACCAAACGACTCATTTCGTTTAACTGTCTTGTATTGATATTGGTATCTAGGTTTAAGTAAGGATGTTGTTTAAAAATCATCACTACTTCTTCTAGTGCTGTATTTCCAGCTCTTTCGCCAATACCATTAATAGTACATTCTATTTGTCTTGCTCCATTTATAGCTCCTGCAATTGAGTTTGCGGTTGCCATTCCTAAATCATTATGACAATGACATGAAAGAATTACATTCTCGATGCCTTTTACGTTTTCTTTTAAGTATTTAATTTTTGCTCCGTATTCATCAGGCAAACAATATCCTGTTGTATCTGGAATATTAAGTACAGTTGCGCCCGATTTTATTACTTCTTCGCAAACTTTTGCAAGGAATGCATTATCTGTTCTACCAGCATCTTCGGCGTAAAACTCTACATCTTCTACGTATGATTTTGCATGCGATACTGCAAATTTTGCTCTTGCTATTATGTCTTCTCTGGTTGTGTTGAGTTTATGGAGGATGTGAGATTCAGAGGTTCCGATTCCTGTATGGATTCTTGGTTTTTTTGCATGTTTTAATGCTGCCGCAGCAACATCAATGTCGTTTTTTACAGCTCTTGTAAGACCACAGACGGTGGCATTCTCTACAATTTTGCAAATCTCAGAGACTGATAAAAAATCCCCTGGGCTAGACACAGGGAAACCAGCCTCGATGATATCAACTCCCATTTCGTCCAGTCGTTTTGCAATAACTAACTTTTGTTTTGTATCTAACTTACATCCTGGGACTTGTTCGCCATCTCTTAAGGTGGTATCAAAAATTTGAACTTTCTCTCTATTCATTTTAATTTATTTAATGTAATTTCACATCCTGATAACAAACTTATATTGTATTACTTTAGTATGAAATTCATTTTAGTGAAAATATACTGTTCATAACACAAATTAAAACCTATCAACTATCTAAATATCAATAAATTACATTATTATATTTTACAATGGCTAACCATCAAAAAGATTTTTTATTTGTATTAATAAAGTCCCTTTCCAAATCAGAAAAAAGACAATTTAAGATTTTTGCCAGTCGATTAGAGACTAGCTCAAACACGAAATTTATCGAGCTCTTTAATATTTTAGACAAGTCTGAAAACTATGACGAGAAGCTTATTTTGAAAAGTGGAATTATTAAAAAAGTACAATTATCTAATCTTAAATCGTATTTATACAAGCAAATTTTGGTTAGTATTCGGTTGAATATTCCTAGTCAGAACATTCGTTATCAGTTGCGTGAACAAATTGATTTTGCAGCTATTCTGTATAATAAAGGGTTGTATAAACAGAGTTTGAAAATCTTGGATAAAACCAAGCAACAAGCGCTGGAAAACGACGAAAAGTATATGGCGTATGAGATTGTTGAGTTTGAGAAATTAATTGAATCGCAATATATTACACGAAGTATTCAAGGTCGAGCCGACGAATTGGTTATTCAGGCCAAAGAATTAAATTATCGCAATACTATCTCGAGTAAACTTTCTAATCTTTCGCTACAGTTATATGGTATCATGCTAAAAACAGGTTATGTAAAGAGTGATGAGGAATATAAATATATCGATGATTATTTTAATAAACATATTTCCAAATTAGACGAAAGTAAGTTTGGCTTCCGCGAAAAATATTGGTTCTATAATGCTAATTTATGGCGTAGTTTCTTGGTTCAGGACTTTTTGGCCAGTTATAAATATGCTTATAAATGGGTTACGTTGTTTTATGATAATCCAAATATGATTTATCTGAATCCTGTATTCTTCCTTAAAGGAAATCATTATTTCCTGGAGTCGTTGTATATGCTGAAATATAAATCTAATTTCAAGAAATACTTAACGTTATTAGAAGAAACTATAAATGATCCTCGTTTTCCTGTAAATGATAATGTGGCTTCATTATCGTTCTTGTATTTGTATAATAATAAACTAAACTATCATATTCTTGATGCATCTTTTGCTGAAAGCGAATATTTAATTCCTGAAATTTTAGATAAAATAAAACTTCATAGCGAACATCTTGATGAGCACCATGAGATGTTGTTTTACTATAAAATTGCTTGTATTTATTTTGGTAACGAAAAGTATAATGAGTCGATATATTATTTAGAGAAAATCATAAACAATAAGAATCTTACGATGCGTGAAGATTTAATGTGCTTCTCGCGAATACTATGTCTTATTGTTCATTATGAATTAGGGAAAGATTATTACTTAGAAAACCAATTGAAGAATACGTATAAGTTTTTATTAAAAATGAACGACTTACACGAAGTGCAAAAAGAGATTATTAAGTTTTTAAAGAACCTAAACAACTTCTACCCTAACGATATTAAAAAGGAGTTTATAAAGATGCGTGAGCGTTTTATAGAGCTTGAAAAAAACACTTACGAGAAAAGAGCTTTTTTATACTTAGATATTATTTCGTGGCTTGAAAGCAAAATCGAAAACCGAAAAATTGCCGATATCATGAGAGAAAAAGCGAAGCTTATTAATAGGTAGTTTTAAGGTTCTAAGTTGCTAAGTTTCTGAGAGACTAAGATTTTTTTGGGGTTAATTTTTTGCCACAGATTAAACAGATTAAAAGGATTAAAAAAGTAGCCACGAATTACACGGATTTACTCTAATTTTAATACTTTGTGTTCTTTGCGTAAACCTTTGTGAACTTTGCGGTTAAATCTTTCGCCACAGATTAAAGGGATTAAATGGATTTAAAAAAGTAGCCACGAATTACATTGATTTACTCAAATTTAAAAGCTTTGCGTTCTTTGCGTAAACCTTTGTGAACTTTGCGGTTAATTTTTTGCCACAAAGTCCTGTTTTAACTAGAAAGCAAACTGTTATAATAAGCTTTTACATCTTTCCAATGATAATAAGGTGCTTTATCTGTTTGTATAGTCGGAACGAGTATTTCTTTTTCGTGTAGAAGGAATTTTACAAGAACATCATCAGATTTTGGTTTTCTGAAGAATACAATTTGTATGTTTCCAGCCATAGGCGCTACTTTAAAGCTGCTCCAAGCTTCGTAAAACTTGTTAGGATCAGCAACGCTATTATAACTTCCGTCTAAATGAAGTAACATTGCAAGCGGAATTATATTACCATCATGCGCAAAACGTAGTGTCGCTCCTTTTCCTTTGGATGCAATTATTTTATTAGCATTTTCTAAGATATTTTTTAGAGTAGGCTTTTGATTCTCAAACATAATTCCGTTATTAAGAGCCGAGTTTGCATCATTTACATATAAACGATAGTTGTTAGTTTGCCATAAATCAAACAATTCTTGTTTTTCGAATAAATCATAAAAGGATAATTTTGTTTCTGTATTTTGCATCCCTCCTGCTATGGCAAATAATTTTTTCATGAGATCATCAGGATTTACTTTCTTGATGATATAGTCGTTATCAGAAAATAACGAATTTATTAAACGATCTGGGTTTGTATGTTTGGTTTCAAATTTCAGGAACTCTTCTTTCCATGTGTCTTTGGCAGATCTAAAAGCAATTGCTTCTTTTGTATGATAGTTTAGGTATTGTTGCCATTTGATACCTGCATTTCGAGAGATTTGTAGGTTTGGGTTAAACTCTTTTATGCGTTCGCAAAAAGCATCCATACTTAATACAACTCGTAGTACTGTTGTGGCATTAGCTTCTATTTGGGCATCTTTTGTAAAAACTTTTGGATAATGGTTATACATACGTTCTGCAATACCTCTTTGTTCTCTTTGTCCTAAAGGAGAAAGTTCTCCGCCTCTAAACTCTACTTCTGTCCAAAGTTGTTGCAATCGTTTTAAGGCGTCTTTGCCTAAATCTGATAAAGCTCCGCTTTTATTAGCATCTTCAAACAGATTGATAACATCTTTATATTCGGCATCATTTATTAAATAACGTGAACCATGTCGCCCAAAATGACTTATATAAAAGGCTTCATAGCCTTTTGGTACTTTTGTATAAGCTACAATATCTTTGTCTGGATAAGCATAGTGTACACCTGCAGTTTTTTCGGGAGTATCAAACAGTTCTTGTTGGGGTGTTTGGGATAAAATAACAGATAGATTGGCTAACGTAAGTAATAATGATAAACGGATTTTTTTCATTTTGGTTTAGTTTTTTGCGAAGTAAATATATTGTAAATACTAGAAAATAATTGCAGTTATTTAGGTCATTAAATTATCATTAACATCTTTTTCTGAATAAATAATAAGAGTTTGATGAAATTTATGAAGCATGAAAATAAACCTCGATAAAATCGAAGAAATGAAAAATGATAAAACACAACGTGTTGTAAGTACTATTTGCTGTTATGAAAAAAGTTAGGCTTTTTCCGTTTTTCGCAATCGCATCCAAACATAACCAAGAGCAAGAAAAACCATTGATGCACTGGCATACATAAGCATCGGAATTTTTGCAATTACATCCTGATACATCCATCCTGCGATAAGTGCACCAAGACCAATTCCTGCCTCAAGGGCGATGTACATTGTTGCCATGGCTTTACCTCGATGATCGGGGAAACTCATATCGACTGTCCAGGCGTTTAGCGCTGGCGAAACAATTCCTGTGGAAACTCCATAAAGTGCTGCACCAACTAAAAGTCCGGTTATAGAGGTTGAAAATCCAACAATGATTAGTGATATTATTAAAAAGAAAAGTCCGATTCCTATAAGATGTAAACGACCGTATTTATCGGATGCTTTTCCTGCTCCAAAACGAATTATTACCGAAGTAATCGTAAAGACCATAAAAAACAATCCTTTATTGGTTATCCCTAAATGCTGACTCCAATCTGGAATTAATGTGAGTATTACACCATAAGCCATATAAGAAAGAAAGGTTACAATTGCTGCTGGCAAAACCTCGACTGCAATAATATCTTTTCTTGAAATTTTTAGGATATGTAAACTAAAACGCTGTTTGTATTGTAGTGTTTCTTTCATATTCATTAAAATTAGAATAGATAAAAGTGCAAAAACTGAAGATGCATAAAAAAGCATATTCATAGAGGAGTATATTTTAATCGTACTACCAATGGCTGGCCCTAAAGCCATCCCGATAGAAAAACAAAGTCCGTGTAAGCCTAAAGCTTCTCCCCAGCGTTCTCTAGGTACAATATCGGCTACATAAGCTGCTGTTGCTGTAGGTTTAAATCCTGTAGAAAATCCGTGTATTAATCGTAGGAATAAGAATCCAGAAACGGTTCCTAAAACTGGATATAGAATACCACAAACAAAACATACAATAGATCCGACTGCCATAACGGGAACTCTTCCTAATGTATCGGTTAATCGACCACTGAACGGTCTTGAAATTCCTGCTGTTAATGTAAAAAGCGCAACAATTAATCCCTTATACTCTGCCCCACCCATATTGCTCAAATATTCTGGGAGTTCAGGAATTAGCATATTAAAACTAGCAGAAAAGAGTAAAGAACTTAAACATACTAATCCGAACTGAAGATTATAGATCGGATGAACGGCTTTTACAGGGGAATTCATGAGGTATTTTTAGAATTGCAAAGATAGGGAAAACTCCAGCTTTAAACTGTGTGATGAAATTTTAATGCAAAAAAAATCCCCTGAAAAGGGGATTTTTACTATTTCATGTTATACAATAGATACAACAATTTTTTATTATCTATTTCCAGAATGTCCATTCACTTCCATTATAGATACAAACCATCTTTTTATTTGTGTCATAACAAATTGTGCCCGGCATAGGTTTTATAATATTGAGATGTGGCGAAGCTAGTCTTGGCAGAATCAAGGCTTTATTTGATGATTCTAAAACAAGAACTCCATCTACGCTGCTACTTTCAGCCCCAATTACGGTTCCTTTTGTTGCTGCTTCGGGTACTGATGCCTGAATGGATAAATCAACAGAACCTGTGCGTCTGGATAAATCTACCCAGTTTGTTTCGTTATAATATACTACTTTTTTCAGGTTAGCATCAAACAACATTACGCCTCCCGCCAGTGCTGTACCTGTAGGCAATGCTGTTACCCACGGTAATACAATACCAGATTTATCTGCGGTATTAAAATCAACAATTCCTGAACCTTGTGGAGATGTTTTTCCTATAACGGCTTGTGCATTTACTGACAATACAATAAAAAATACACCTATTATAAATTTGATTTTTTTCATGATAATTCGTCTTTATTGTTCAATTAAATTTTATTCCTTTTACGAGAATAAATCTATTTTTTAATCAGGACATGCTTGTTGAGTCATAGCTTTCCAAGTTGTACCATTATATAATTTAATAACTTTATTTATAGTATCATAAACAATCATTCCTTCTACAGGTGCTGTAATTGCAGTTTCTGGAGATGCTATTCTTGTTAATACTAACCCTTTTTCTTTAGACTCTAATATCAAACTTCCGGTTCTTGCATCGGCATAGTCACGAGGTGTAATTGTCCTGTCTAATGTTGATATAATAGTTTTTATAGGAGCTGCTGTACCTGCTGTAATGGCTGGTTTGTAACAAACTGCACAAGTTGCATCAAACGTAACAGTAAGCGTTGCACTTGGAGAAGAACATCCGTAAAGATCAGAGAAAAAAGATACGGTATATTTTCCCGCCACAGTAACATCTGTAGGATCTGGAACTACTACTCCTGACGCATTTTTCCATTGTATTACAGATCCTAATGGTGGCTGTGAACCTAGATAACTGTTTAGGTTAAACGAAGTTCCTGTACATGGTTTTACTGTTGAACTGGTTAAAACTGGTGCATCATCTCCTGCCTCACAGGCAAAAATTAAAGCATTTTCACTATTAAAAGTACCTGGAGTTGTACCAAAGTTCATAGAAATACCAATACCGTTATCTGTAGCGGGATTTGAATCAATTACATTACCGTAAGTCATGTAAGTAGCTTCTGATCTATTCAATTGACTATTAAGCATATTAAAATGCGCTGAATGGTAACCAGACCATGGTACACCGCTTTTATATTGAAAGGCTTCGTATGAAGATGAAGCCTGTTTAAATACCCCCATTACTAAATTCGGAGCAGTTCCTTTAACAAATCCCGGCCCTGTATCTCCTCCACTTAAATAAGTGTCCCAGGCATGTGCTAACTGTATTTTTTCAGTATTACCTGCAGGAATTGTAACGATATAATCTATAATAATATATGGATTAGGATAATCGTAGGTGTATTTCACATCTAATAAATAAGTTAGTCCATTTTTCTCTGCCTTCATTTTAATTGTGTTCTCAAAATGCCCAGGAGTCGATTCGATAAGCGACTGTTGTGTACTGGTAATAGGAACTAGATTTTTAACTCCTACAGCCCCTAAAGGTTTTAAAGTTCCGCTTTTAAAAATGTCTCTCCCTATAGAAAGTGCTAATCCATGCGTACCACTAACGATATCAAATGGCTTTGTTGTACCTGTTAATACTAAATCACCTATAGAATATATTTGACCAATACCCTTCCTTATAATCTGCATATTTCCTGCTCCAGAAATATTAAGCCTGATTCCATCATTAGCATTTGTACCACCAGGAGCATTAATAACGGTTTGTCCAAAATAACCAATAATGGTACTTTTATTTATGAAACGATACAGCTGCCCACTTGCCGGGCGATTAGTAATAGGTTTTACAAAAGTTTCTGAAGTTCCAGGATTGGTTCCAAAATCAGTAAGCCACAATTGTGCTCCTTTTTCACCGTACATTTCTTCTCCACCATAATAAAAACCAATTGCGGTCTCATAATTCGTTGCCATAGCGACTCCCTGATCGTATATGTATTCTATAACGTTAGTTCCTTCATACAGTTTTACCTGAAAACTTATTGAATTTACAGGAGTATAATACCATCTCCAAGAATGCCACTCTGCCGTAAGTACCCTATTAGGGGCATCACCAGTTGTTTTATACGAAAAACTACCGCCAGAGCCATGTAGATCAGCCATTAAAGGTGCTAAGATTAAGGAAGTCCCTACAGGAGCCGTATGTGCCCTGCTACTTGTTTTGAAAGTAAGAGTACCGTTTGAACTTACATAAAAAGTATTATGCTCATCTCTACCTGTATTAAACGTAAATCCTATAGGTAATGCGCCACTAATACCTTCGTCAGAAGAAAGAGGCGTTACTTTTGTACCTCCAACTAAAGGTATATATTCACTGCTTTCAGCTTGCATTTTTATATCAGTCGATAAACGTGCTAGTTGCTTTTCCTGTGCTGTAATCGCAGCAGGAAATCCTAACAAAAGAGTAAAGAGTATAAAAAAACAAAATCTAATTTTCTTGTTTTCGTTAATATTTAGTATCATATAAAAATATTTAAATAATTCATTATTTGCTCATTATGTTTAATCACCTCTAGTATAGTTTTATATTCTAAAAAACTAATTTCTCTGGAAATTTGGATTATTTATGGGCAAATTTATAGCGATTGCTTTTTTTGAGACTGCCATATTAAATCATAAAATCAGTATGTAAAGGCATAACAATTTTATAGATTATGCTTTTATTTTTAATTTATGGCTAAGTCGTAATTAATCATTATTGATGTATAAATACCCTGCTTTATCTTTGTAGTCACCATCTGGCATTTTAAATTTTAGAGTATAAAAATATGTTCCTGTTGGTAATCCTTCTCCTTTGTTTATGGTAACTCTTCCTTCGGAGATTCCTCTGAACCAATTTCCATTGGCTCCATAATTTGTGGTTTCATAAACTTTTACTCCATAACGATTGTATATTTCTAAAGTATTATCAGGGAATTTATCTAATCCCTGAATATTGAAATAATCATTTAATCCATCTCCATTAGGTGATACTGCGTTATAAATAACAATATCATCTACATTGGATACTCTAACTTTTCCGAGTGTAAAAATCCCTGTTTTATTAATTGCTGCGGTGACGGTTTCGTTTTGGTTGTCTGTAGCAGAAGTGTAGTATATCCATTTTGATTGTGCTTCGTCCCAGTTTATTATTGCTAGCGAATAGGCAGAATCTTCTTTGGTTATTTCGTTTGGAGTTGTATTACTATTCCACGTAAGTGTTAAAGCTATATCTATGGTTGATTGATTGCTTTCGATTTTCCAATATTCTGTTGTATTAATTAAGGAAATCAACTTGTCTTTTTGTGTGTGCGGATGTAATGCATTTGAATTTTCGAATACATATTTACTTTTAAAGAAACCGTTTGATGAACTGTTTTGATTTACGGCTGATGGTCTAAAATAACCTCCATCACCAATAGGAAATTGAAATTCATCATTTCCATTATGCTGTACATAACCATCTACATAACTATCATCGTTTGTGTTATCATGGCTTGCATTTGCTTCAAAAATGACTTTACCTCCAGAATTATTGTTGGATACTATTCCTTTATAAAAATTAGAAACTCCATAGATGTTAATTTGTGTTGATAATAAAAATGCTGGTTGAATCATTCTGTTTTCAAACCGTACATTATTGAATTCGCTTAACTCGTTACCAGAAATAATCTGTGCTGCAGCTGAACCCTTAAAATATGTTAGCCCAGAAATTGCCTTAGGATTAAAAGTTACTAATCCATCATTATTATAATTTGAATAAACAGTAAATTGTCCATCATTAATAAAATCTCCAGTTGGCTTGTTGTCAAAATCTGCTACTGTTGCAAATTCTGTTCCTGGCAGAATAGAAATTTCTCCTGTATTTGTGGTTTGTGCGTTAAGTTTACCAATAATAAAAAATAATACTGTAGTAACTATTTTTAAATAAAATTTGGCCATACTTTTTAATTTAAAGTGTTTAATTTAAATGTGACAAATTATACTAAAGACTATATTAAACACCTCAGTTATACTATTTATAAAAGAGGTGTTTTTGTGTTTTAGTTTGTGCTCATAGGAATGAGATTGTTTGAACTTGTGTTCTGTTCGATTAATTTTTCTAATCTTTCTAAACGTTGGTTCATTTTTTCAATTTCCTTGTCTTTTGCTATGATTGCATTATTTTGCTCGATTATATGTAGGTAAATCTCTTCTGTCTTTTCTAATAATTGAATAGATAATTCAGACATATTAAATGCATATCCTTCTGCTGATTTTTCCAATTCATTAATTGGTGTAATACCAGGAAGATGTTTGTGTGTTTTTATATATTCTTCTATTTCAGCTAGTCCTTTAAACTTGTAATCTGCTTTTATATCAGAGAATCCCTGGAAATAATCTTCGAATACGTAATCGGCATAAGTACTGTTTACTGTCGTGATAGAGCCTTTTATTCTCATTTTTTCACCAGCTTTTCCTGATGGAGTATCGTACCCGATACCTACCCAACCTTCAGTATAAATATCCTCTGTATTTGTTGTTGCTCCGGCTTTTGTTGTTGCACTAAACCAAGGTTCCTTTACAGCAGCACTTAAATTAATTGGGGTAACAACATTATTTTCATCTTTGTAATCTAATGTACCTGTTGCACTATTTACTTGGAGTGATGTTAATGTTTGCGTATCGCCTACTAAATCAACAAGATTTATAACTGTTGTTGGGCCAGTTTCGGCTTTATAACTTAATGTTTTAGCTGCAGCATCATAAGCCAACGATGTTAGTGTTTCGTTTGCTTTTACAATTTCATTGATGTTTACAACTTGTGTTGTTCCAGAAGCGTCTGTATATGTAAACTCATTAGTTACTGCATTGTAAGATACTGTACCTTCAGATTTAGTAATGAAATTATTTAAGACATTAGTTACAGCTGGATTGTTTACAATAGTTTCAAAATTGTTCGCTACATCTCCTACTACATTAATTGTTACCGAATCATCGCTCTCATTTACATAAGTATATGTTCCGTTATTATTGTTGGTTAATGTTGTAACAGTTTCTTTGGCATCAATAAATTGGGTTAACTCGGTTACAAACTTAGGATCGTTTAAGATTGTGCTTGCATTATTAATTACATCAGCAACAACATCTACCGTTGTTTCGGCTTTATCTTCATTTGTATAAAGATACTTTCCGTCATTTGCAGCATTTTTTACCAATGTTGTAATTGTTTCAGCATCTCCTACTAAATCTACAAGTTTAATTACGGTAGCATCACCTCTTTCTGGTTGATAGCTAAGTGTTTTTCCTGTTGCATCGTAAGTAAGTGACGTTAATGTTTCGTTTCCTTTTACAATTTCATTGATGTTTACAACTTGTGTTGTTCCAGAAGCGTCTGTATAAGTAAACTCATTAGTTACGGCATTGTATGATACTGTACCTTCAGATTTGGTAATGAAATTATTCAAAACATTAGTTACAGCAGGGTTATTTACGATAGTTTCGAAGTTGTTTGCAACATCTCCTACTACATTAATCGTTACCGAATCATCGCTCTCATTTACATAAGTATATGTTCCGTTATTATTGTTGGTTAATGTTGTAATTGTTTCAGCATCTCCTACCAAATCAACAAGTTTAATTACGGTAGCATCACCTCTTTCTGGTTGATAGCTAAGTGTTTTTCCTGTTGCATCGTAAGTAAGTGACGTTAATGTTTCATTTCCTTTTACAATTTCATTGATGTTCACAACTTGTGTTGTTCCAGAAGCGTCTGTATATGTAAACTCATTAGTTACTGCATTATATGATACTGTACCTTCAGATTTGGTAATGAAATTATTCAAAACATTAGTTACAGCAGGGTTATTTACGATAGTTTCGAAATTGTTCGCTACATCTCCCACTACATTAATAGTTACCGAATCATCGCTCTCATTTACATAAGTATATGTTCCGTTATTATTGTTGGTTAATGTTGTAACTGTTTCTTTAGCATCAATAAATTGAGTTAACTCGGTTACAAACTTAGGATCGTTTAAGATTGTGCTTGCATTATTAATTACATCAGCAACAACATCTACTGTTGTTTCGGTTTTATCTTCGTTTGTATAAAGATACTTTCCGTCATTTGCAGCATTTTTTACCAATGTTGTAATTGTTTCGTTTGCTTTTACAATTTCATTGATATTTACAACTTGTGTTGTTCCAGAAGCATCTGTGTAAGTAAACTCATTAGTTACCGCATTGTATGATACTGTACCTTCAGATTTGGTAATGAAATTATTCAAAACATTAGTTACAGCAGGATTGTTTACAATGGTTTCGAAGTTGTTTGCAACATCTCCAACTACATTAATAGTTACCGAATCATCTTTCTCATTTACATAAGTATATGTTCCGTTATTGTTGTTAGTTAATGTTGTAACAGTCTCAAAGCCTTTTAAAATACTTTCAAAATTTATTGTTTGATTACTACCAGAAGCATCAACATAAGTAAAATCATTTGTTAGTTCATTATAAATAACTGTCCCTTTGTTAGATTCAATTTCGCCAGCAATAACAATTCTGTTCCATTTGTTATTATGCCAGTAGTAATACCCAGGTTTAATATCGGCAATAGTTGCAGTATTAAATACCAATAAGCTATTTACATTACCATTTGTAATTGTGGTGGTATCAGTAGAATTTTTTAGCTCAATTCTTGGTATTAATACACCTTTATCATTTGCTACAACTTCTAGTTGAGAAGAAGAATTAGGCATAGTTGTGCCTATTCCAACTTGTGAGTAAGCTGAGTAACTTCCTAAAACAAAAATTAATGGGAGTAATCTATTTTTCATAAAAATTTAATTATAATCTGTTATTAATTTTATTTATAATCCTTGGTTAAAAAACTTAAGCTCAATATTCTTTTTAATTATATACTGCTTAACTGTTCTAAACATGACTTTTAATTATTTGACAAAATTATATACTCAGCTTTTTTGGGAACTACCACATAAATTTTTAAAATCAACATAAAAAGTTATAAATTTTAAATTGTGTAAATGATTGTCTATTAATGTTTTGATTTTAATTTTGACCAAAGAATATTAAAAAGTTCGACTATTGTCTAAATCCCATTTAACGAAAAAAGAGCTTGACATTAATTAAAATGTCAAACTCTTTTTTACCTAACAAACATTAACAAAAATTAAATTTATTCGTTCTGCTCCTTTATTATAATAATAAACTCCGAACGTCTGTTTAGCTCATGTTCAGCTTCTGAACATTTTATGCCATCATCACAATTATTAATAAGTTGTGATTCTCCATATCCATCACCTTTAACTCTATCTCGAGAAATTTCGCCTTCCAGAATAATATAATCCATGGTGGTTTTTGCTCTATTTTTAGATAGTCTTAAATTGTAGTCATCTTTTCCTCTACTATCTGTGTGTGATCGTACCTCGATAGAAATACTAGGACGTGTTTTCATTAAATTAATTACTTTATCTAGTTCTAGTTTTGATGATTTACGAATTGTATATCCTCCATAATCAAAATAAATTGGACTCAGTTTTAATTTTTCAGTAAGGTTGTCTCCTTCTTTAAGGGTTACTACTTTATTATCTACAATAACAGCTAACTCATTAAATAAAGTTACAGGTATTTCTTTTTTTTCTGAGATTTTCAGCCCTTTTGCAAATACTTTTTCGGTTGTATATCCTTTCTTCTTAAAAACTAAATTGTGATTTTTTAGTGGCGGTAAATCCAATGAATACTTTCCTAATTTATCACTAAAAATTACTTTAACCTTTTCGTTTAAATCATTTAATACTGTTACTTCAACCTCTTCAATCGGTTCACCAGATATACTATCTTTTATTGTTCCAAAATAAACGGGATTAAGTTTAAAAGGAAATACGATTGGTTTTATCTCCAAAAATTTATATAAATCATCATCACCAGTTCCTCCTTTTCTATTAGACGAGAAAAAGCCTTTTTTAGAGTCATTATCTATAACATAAGCAAAATCGTCGTTTATAGAGTTTATAGGTCTTCCTACGTTAATAACTGAATATTTTCCTTCATTGTCTTTTGCAGCAGCAAAAACATCTAATCCGCCTAAGCCAGGATGACCATCAGATGAAAAATATAATATTCCATTACTATCTACAAAAGGAAATGTTTCTCTACCGTATGTGTTAATCTCCTCTCCTAGTGATCTGACTTTATTATCGTAACCACCACCTTTTTTTATGCTTATTACATATAAATCTGTATCGCCCATTTTCTTTTTTCTGTTAGACACAAAGTACAATTCATTGTCATCTGGGCTTAATGCAGGATGTGTAGATGAGGTTCCTTCCATGTTTATTGGATATGGAAGTTCCTGAATGTTAACCCATTTATCATTTATCTTCTGTGCTTGAAAAATTTTGAGTTGAGCAATAGCTTTTTTATTTACAGCCTTATTCTTTATTTTATCATAAGGAACCAATCGGGTAAAATACATTGTTGAGCCATCTTTTGTTAGTACAGGTGTGCTCTGATGGTATTTTGTGTTTATATCTCCAGATATTTTTTTTTCATTCTCTAATGTTCCATCCTCAGTAATTTGTGCTGAATATAACTTAAGAAAAGATTTTTCGTTCCAATTATGTTTGCGTTTCAAGAAGACTCCAGAATCTTTGGCGCTTGCATAAATTACTTCTTTATATTTAGGAAGTTTTTCAAAAGATATTACTTCAATATCTTGATTTTCGTTTTCTTCGTTTTTCTGAATAAAGTATTCTCCCTTTGCAGCTAGTTTATTGTTATCTTCTTTTCTTCTTTTTTCAGCATTTTCTTTTATGATTCTTGTTTTTTCGGCTCTTTCAAATTTTATAACTTCAAGAGCTTGTTTTATTGCTTCCTCATTAGGTACTAATGCTGCACCAAAGTCTGCAAATACCGAATTTATTCCTGCTTCGCCTAATTCTGCATATCTATCAGATTGTTCTTCGATAGCATTTAGATACACGGCTGGATTCCAGTTTTCGGCTTGTTCTTTATTACCTGATTTCTCATAATAATCCGCCATTACTAATTGTGCTTCTTCATGCATATCGTTGGCTCTAAGGCATACAGAATATCTCTGATAATATTCTGGTGAGATAAATGTGCTGTTTTTTATCATTTTTGTATACCATGGCAGTGCATTTGAATAATCGGAGTTAAAAAAATAAGTATCTCCTAAACGAGCATATATTTCTTTAGAGTTATATCCTTGTTCGACTAATCTTTCATATAATTTTCCTGCTTTTATAAAAGAAAAATTTTCATATTCTGTATTAGCTTTGGCAATTTTTTTGTTTAGTTTTTGATTGTGCTTTTGCGAAAAACCTATAGTACTGCTTAAACAAAAAAGCAAAACAAGCACCTTATGTATTTTTATTCCCATAATTAATTTTAATTAGTTTTAGTTAGAAAAATCTTGGAGACATCATTCTTGTTTTTGACCTGCTTAATAGTTCAAATCGAAAAAAAACTTCGTGAGATCCTGAGTTATAATTAGCCAGTTTGGTTGTTTCAGCATCATAAGAATATCCTACAAATAAGGAGTTTGATACCTGAAACCCAACAAGACCACTTACAGATGCGTTTATTCGATATGCAAGTCCGGCAGTAAATTTTTCATTAAACAGAAAATTTGCCGAAATGTCTGTTTGTAATGGAGCTCCTTCTACAGCTTTGGCAAGTACCGAAGGCTTAAATTTTAGATTATAATCTAAATCAAAAACATAACCTGCCATTAGGTAATAATGCATGCGATTTTTTACAATATAACTTTGTGTTTCGTCTTTAGCTGATTTGTTAAAATGACTTTTTTCTAACATATTCGGAACCGAGATTCCAATGTAAGATTTATCAGAATGAAGGTAAACTCCTGCTCCAATATTTGGAGAGAATTTATTATCGATATTATCCTGAAATCTAGGATCTGCGGGATCGTAAATATTTAATTTAGTAAAATCAATATTTAATAAATTAGCTGTTCCTTTTAATCCGAATGATAATTTGTAAAAGGGTGAAGTTTCGATTGAATAAGAAAGATCAACAGAAATATTATTTTCAGTAGATGGTCCTATACGGTCGTTGATTACAGAAACTCCTAAACCCATATTACTGCTAATGGGAGTGTTTATAGAAAAAGAATTAGTTACTGGTGCTCCATCTAATCCAACCCATTGTGTTCTATGCAATCCGAAAATACTTATTGTACCACGAGAACCTGCATAAGCTGGGTTAATATTAATAGTGTTATACATATATTGTGTATACTGAGCATCTTGCTGACCATGCATTACACTGGAATAACAGCATAACATAACTGCTATAAATAAATTTAATTTTTTCATTTTTATCCTATTTTATTAAAATATGGGCAAAATTATTGCATCTTCCTTTTTTGCTACTACCACATAGATTCATAAAATCATCATGAAAAGGTTTAGTTTTTAGATGCTAAGGTCCTAAGGTGCAAAGAGACAAAGGGTGTGAGTTTTAGTGGCAGTTTCAGTTTCAGTAACAGTTTCAGTAACAGTTTCAGTAACAGTTTCAGTAACAGTTTCGGTAAAGGTGGCAGTTTCGGGAATCTTAGTGCCTCAGTACCTTAAAACTAAACCTTAGCGCCTCTAAAAACTCTTAGCTTTAAAAACTTCATTAGGTAAATTGCCATAATGTTTTTTGTATATCAATGAAAAATAAGATGTTTTGCTATATCCTAATTCATAAGCGATATCGCTAATTAGTATAAAGTCACCACTTTCTAATAGCTCTTTTGCAAGTATTAATTTTTCATTTTTAAAAAAAGTTGCAGGACTCATACCAAATATGTTTGTGTATAAACTTCTATATTTTGAAATCGACATATGTGCAAGACCAGATAATAATTTTACTCCGGGAAATGGCATTAAAAGATTTGATAATAAGTATTCCTGAGTTTTCATAATGGCATTTAAATCTTTTTCTAGAAATGATCCAGCTTTTGGCATATTAGAATTTAATCTTTCTAAAAAAAAGCCAAAGAGTTTGTAAGCAACGCTTTTTAATGAGAATTCATAATTAGAATCATTCATTTTTTGCTGCTTCAAGTTATATAGTTCAACTTTGCTTCTGCTGTCTATATGACCATAATAAAACATTTTTCTTTTTTTGTCATTAAAGACATTTTTGAAATCTTGTTCTAAAATTACATCATGAAAATAATTTTTGATAAACGATTTACGAATATACAATCGTAAAGAAAAGCTTCTTTCGCCCACCACAGAAACATAAGTACTCTTGATATGACTATCTATAATAGCAAATCCTAGTTTAGACTTATACCCTATTTGATGCTTAATATCATCGACAAAATGCTTGCTGAAATTATCGCTCAGATCATAATAAACAATCCAAAAATCTTCTTCGGATGGCATTCGCGTAAAGCGCATTGGTTCATTTAGTGTTACATCAACAATAAGTACTGATATGTCTTGCGAAATTTCTATAAAATACCCCGAACCAGTTGCTTTGTCCTTAGGGAAATTCATTAATTTATTATCGATTAGCGTACATCCTAAATCATTAACAAAGTCTTGTTGCCATTCGGGTGTTAATGATGCTGTATGCTTGAATTCGGGTATTGTTACATCCATATGCTCTTTTTTAAAATAAGCTTTGATATTCTTTAGGGAAAATGCCATACATCTCATTAAAGCGTTTTGCTAAATAGGAAACATTTGCATAATTCAATTTCTGTGCCACCTCATTAACCGTAAATTTTCCAGTTTCTAACATTTCTTTGGCTCTGTTTATTTTATTATTATAGAAGTATGTGCCTGGGTTTACACCAGAAATTTTGATAAAAAGTTTTTTGTATTTAGAAGGAGACATTGCAACTTGTTCTGCCAGAAAATTTACTCCGGGAAATGGCCCTTCGATAAGATTTTGCAGCATCGCTTTTGATGCTATAATATTCTTTACATCTACAGAAATTGTTTTATCTATAATTATTTTTTTATGAGTTAATTGCTTGAGATAGTTGCCTATTAAACCATATACAAGACCTCTAAAAAATATTTCATAAAGAGTACTATCATAAGGTATTTTTCTGAAAGAATTTATTAAAATTAAACTCTCAATACCCATTCTGTCTAATCTAATTATTGTGTTTTTTTGAGCGTCAAGAACAATGTCGGCTATTGGAGCTATTTTGGTAATTTTAGAGAAATTTTTTTTTAAAGTTTCTTTGTTAAGAATGATGCAGACAACAAATATTCGAGTTCCTTTTTGAACATGATAATCCATATCAATGCTAGAATCTACAATAGATAAGTTATAATTTAATTTTCCTACCGATGTGACTTCGTCATCCAGAATATAATTAACATCTAAATTAGTTAGGTAAAAATACAAACCTATAAAATTGGTATTTTCATTACGATATTTTAATAACACTTCTTCCTTGTAGGTAGTATCTATAAGCATAGCAGTAATACCTTCTTCTATGGGTAAGATAAAGTGAGTGCCTTTGTATGTTTCATTGTCTCCTTTAATGAAATTTCCTTCTATTGAACCTCCCATTGCATTGGCTAATACATCAATCCAATTAAGCGAAGTATCATAGTGATGTATTATTGTTTTCATCTTAAAATTGACTTTTATATTTTTGAATTTTATTTAACTAATACTTTGTATGTTAATACTTAAGTTTTTGATTTACTGAATAATGTGTTTTTAATTCATTAATCGTAAAATGTTTTTTAATAAGTTAAAAGAAAGAAGGTAAAATGATATTTTGATTAGATATAATTAAACTTCTAGAAACTTAATTGTAAATTTTGAATCTGAATACTCTAGTATATAGTTCCTTTTTTTCTTGGCTAATTCTTTTTTGATAATTAGTTTTTCGTAGATACTAAAGGCATCATGTTCCTTAACAGATAAATCATGATTGCACGCCCAGTTTCTAAGTGAATCTTTATATACTAAATGCCCATTTACAGAGTATTGTTCATAATCTATGATTGATATAATTGTTACGCTCATTATTCATTTTTATAAATTAGTTTAACTACATAGTAATTTCTAACAAAATCAATACTCACGAAAAAAACGCGTTAATTGTTGTTATGAAAATGATTTAGCAAAATTATATTGGGTGTGTCTTTTTTAACTACCACTGTGAACCATAAAATCAACATAAAAAGTTACATATCTTAAAATAAGCTACTATTATTTTAAACTTTTAAAGCAAAAAAATCCCGATTACATAATGCAATCGGGAATGCAAAAATGGATAATATTTAATAGATTTTGTATGAGTTATCGGAGTGCTGTATTGGGCAGAACGCCAAAATAGTTTCTGTAAATAGAAGAGAAATAAGCAGTTTTATTATAACCTAATTCATAAGATACATCACTTATTAGCTTAAATTCTCCACTCTCTAATAATTCTTTTGCCAATAGCATTTTTTCATTCTTAAAAAATAACGCCGGACTCATTCCGTAAATAGTATTATACAGGCTTCTGTATTTTGTAGCCGACATATTGGCAATATTTGCTAAGAATTCTATGCCTGGAAAAGGGATTAAAAGATTAGATAATAAATGTTGCTGACTAAGCATTATGGCATCTATATCTTTTTCTAGATGTGTTGCCATATTAGGCATTTTGGCATTTAATCTTTCTATTAAATAACTGAATAAAGTATAGGCAACTCCTCTTAATAAGAATTCATAATTTGGGTTATCAATATCTTGTTGTTTTAGGCTATGTAATGCTACTTTGCTTCGACTATCTATATGTCCGTAAAAGAACATTTTCTTTATATTATCGTCAAAAACATCTTTAAAATCTGTTTCAAATTCGCCATGATCAAAGAAAGTTTTCATATACGATTTACGAATAAAAAGTCTTAACGAATAAAACCGTTCTCCTACTGTAGCTAAGTAAGAACTTTTTATTTTACTATCTACAATAGCAAAATTAAGTTTAGACTTATACCCTATTTTATGATTTATATCTTCTACAATGTGCTTACTAAAACTATCGCTCAGATCATAATATACAATCCAGAAATCATCGACAGATGGAAGTCTCGTAAACCGAATTGGTTGATTTAAAACAGAGTCTATAATTACTACAGATATATCGGGAAGGATTTCTAAAAAGCAACAAGAACCACTAGCGTTTTCTTCGGCAAAGTACATTTTTTCATCTATTATTGTACCGCCTAATTCATCAATAAATTTTTGACGCCATTCAGGCGTTAAAGAATAAATATGCTGGAACTCGAAAGCTTCACTCATAGATAGATTTTATAATAAATTTTGATATTCTTTTGGGAAAACTCCATACTTACTATTAAAGCGTTTGGCTAAGTAAGAGATGTTGGCGTAATTTAGTTTATCAGAAACTTCACTTACAGTATATTGTCCAGTTTCCAATAATTCTTTGGCACGTTCTAATTTATTACTATAAAAAAATGCTCCCGGACTGACACCAGAAATTTTGGTAAACAATTTTTTATATTTAGATGGGGACATAAAGACTTGATCTGCTAGAAAATCAACACCAGGAAATACTTGATCTATAGATTCTAGCATTGAATTTTTGGAAGCGATAATACTTTTTATATCATCTCCTATTACTTTGCCAATGATAAATTTTTTTGTTAATAATTGGTCTAAGTAATTTCCAATTAATTGATATACTAATCCTCTGAAGTAAAATTCAAATAATGGATTTTCGTATGGTATTTTTTTGAAATCATTTATTAAAATAGAACTTTCTGTATTCATTCTTCCCATACTGATAATAGTATTCTTTTCAGTATCAAAAACATCCTTGGATACTGACCTTAGTTTAGGCATTTTATCAACATAACCTTTTAATGCTGTTTTATCAATAAATATGCAGATTACATAGATTCCAGTTCCTTTTTCAACAGCATAATCTGTTTCTAGCTCAGTATCAATTATAGTTAAGTTGTAATCCGATTTTCCAACTACACTAGCTTTATCATCTAATATAAAATTAACATTGTTGTTGGTAATGTAAAAGTACAATCCAACAAAACTGTTTTTCTCATTTATGTAGTTTAATAATACACTTTCTTTATAAGTAGTATCTATTACCATTGCAGAAATCCTATCTTCTATAGTCAGAACGAAATGTGTACCAGTATATATATCATTATCTCCTTTAATGAAATTACTATTAACTGTACCGCCCATTGCTTCGGCTAGTACGTCAATCCATTCAGTTCCTAAAGAATAGTAATGTTTAATCACTTTCATGAGAAAAATATTTATTATAAAATTAATAAAATTTATAATATAAGTGTATTGTAAGCTTAATTAAGAATGTAAATTCTTTGTATATTAACAGTAATTGTATTTTGGTATTTAATTTAGAACAAAAGGAAGTTTTCATTATATATACGCAAAAGATCAAGTGTTTGTACTCGATTGCGTAATCTTGAAATTTCATAATTTTATTGTTTAAAAAATATTGTTAGAAGCTTTCGGGTTATAAAATTATATTTTGCTACTCTTATAAAAGCTATTTTTTTTTCAATTTTAAGATATAAATTATGTGTAAATCTATTTTAACTATAAGTTTGTTATCGATAATAGTATTTCTTTTTTCGCTAGATATAAATGCACAAGGAAAAGGTTTTCAGGTTATCCTGACTACTGAAAATGACTTTTTGGCGATTAATAATGCTGATGAAAACTATACAGGAAGTCTAAAGATTGAAGCTCAATTTCCTGAGGTGGCTAAATGGATGCCTTTTTTTAAATATGGTACACCTGGAAAATCATTGACTATTCAACGTGCGGGAATTGGAGGAACAGCTTATACTCCCCAAGATTTAGTTTCTTCAGAGCCTGTTACCAATGACAGACCTTATGCATCTCTAATGTTTATCAACTTTGGAAATACATCTTATAATACTGAATCAGGAGCTGTTTTGCAGAGCGAATTGGTGTTTGGTCTTGTTGGTACATCGTTGCCTGGAAATGCACAATCCTATATTCATGAACATAGATGGTTCGGTACTGATCGTCCAATTCCTATGGGATGGGATAATCAGATTGGATATAAAGGATCACTTGTTATAAATTACAATTCAAAAATTGAATATCCTATTTTTCCAGGATTTGATACAGGAACTAACACTAGTTGGTTACAACTGAGAGTACGTGGTGGAGCTGAGTTAGGAAATTATACTGCTAATTTAAAAGCAGGATTTAAGATGAATATAGTGAATCTTAATGCAGGACTTATGCAGGATTATTCTCCAAATATTCTCGGTGCTTCTATTCGAGGATTAACTAATAATATTTCGGCTATTGATAAACCTGTTAATTATCCAAAAATTAGGATGAATGTTTTTGTAACTCCTGAAATAAGAGCAGTTGCCTATAATACCACTTTAGAAGGATTAATGTTTAGCGATCATAGTGTTTATAAAATTCCTCACAATGATATTACACGTGTTGTTTTTGATATTAGTGCAGGTTTTAATATATTATTATATGATCAGTATTATTTTAAATATGCAATGTATGGAAGAAGCCAAGAATATAGTGATGGCAAAAATTTCCATTATTGGGGAGGAATCTCATTAGGGTATTCTCCTGACAAATGGAACAGATAATAGATTGAGTCCATAACTTAGATTTATCTTAGTAAACAAAGGATATTTTGAAAACAATTGCCGATTATACAAATCAAATTAATCCTAATTTTTTCATAATTTGTTGGTTTCTATGACGGTTTAAAAAGTTAAAAATACTTATATTTACTTTTTTGGTGATAAAACTAATTACACGAATAGTTCATTCCTGTAGGTTAAGCCGATTAATTTTAAGCAGTCAAGATGGAAGACAATACCATATCAATAGCATTATTACCATTAGTGGATAATCGAGTACCGAATAATAAAATAATAAAAGCAGATTTATTGCCGAATCCAGAATCAAGGTTAGATTCAATGGAAATGAAGGAAACTCCTCTTTATGATTCGAGCATTCCGTATAGAAATTTAACGAATGCAGCTACCAAAAAAGAAAGTATTGCCCAGCTGATAGATAAATTAGATGTAGAGAAAAATACGAGATACCAAAGAACTGTAGAAGATACGTATTGTAATGTGTACTCTTATGATTATTGTTATTTCTCTAAAGTTTATCTCCCAACGGTTTGGTGGACTGACGAGGCTCTAGAAAAAATATTAGACGGACAAGAAGTTGAAGCTATTTTTGAAGAAACTGTTGAGCGTATTTACTCCAGCGCCATACACGATTGGTTCTTGCAATGGGGAGCTAGTTTTGGGTGGGAAAGAATGTTTACAGCAGAAGAAATCCAAAATAAGGTAAATACTAATGGCGGAATTGGAATGATTTGCGCCAAAAGAAGAGAAAAAGGACTCTCTGGACATATTGTGCCTGTTGTTCCTGAAACAGATTTACATAAAGCATATCGTGAGAATGATGTTGTTGTGTATCCGTTGCAATCGCAGGCCGGAAAGCTAAATTATAATTACTTTTCGGAAGTTAGAAAAGATTGGTGGAATGATGAGTTATATTCCTCTTATGTCTTTTATTATCATGAATAAAATAAGTTTTAGGCTTTATTTTTAAACCTCAAAAAAATGCATTGATTTCCAGTGTAATAACAACTTGGAAATGATAAAATAATTTACTACTTTTGCAACTTAGAAAATACAAGGAGTGGCAAAAGTTGTAATTCGGCTATTCTTATGCTTAAATTATTGATATAAAAGTGATTAATTACAATAATGATTTTATAACCTCATTATAAAATTTTAGTTTTTTTTCAACTTATCAGTCGCTACAAGTACAAATTTTCTAAGATATAAATTCCTATATTTTTAAAAGTAAACGAAGACTTTTATAATGGAGGCAACAATGATGCTCAATCCGTTACAAGGTTTCTTGTCTCTAATTTTAACTGAATTAGACTCCCGTTTGCGGATAAAAATTATCATCTTAAAAAAAAGTTTTATCAACCATAAAAAAGAAAATTAGTATAAATGAAAGACAATCAGACAAAAAAATATTATTGGGGAATTGGATTAGAAAACGAAACCTATTTGCAATTTGAAGACCCCCTAATAGTTTCTGGTGAATTTATACAAGAAAAAATTGGTTTTGAGAAATACAGTATTGATTATAGGAAATGTTATAAACCAGAAAGCCTGGCTCCTATTTTAAAAAAAGCTTTTGGATTAAACGAAAGCTATAAAGTTAGCCGAATGATGAATAGTCATTCTCTGGAAAAACTAGATATAAACTATCAGCACAAAACATTATCGCCAATAAAACCATTAATTGATACAGATAATGGTGAGGTAAATGCGCAACCACGTGAGAATCCCGATTATCTCGGAAAATCTATAATGGAACTTTTCCTTGAGGATCAGCCATACAATATTCAGAGTATGATTACTCAAAGAAACAAAACAATGGGTTCTGTACATTTTGATGGAGATTCTATCGAATTTGTAACTAAATATTTTGAAAACAGAACAATAGCTGATTCTTGCAAAGAGCTAAAAGCAACCAAAAAGTTATTCATCGATAAAATTAATGAATCGCAGGTATTGAACGGAAAATTAAATTTCCCAGATTACAATAATGGGCTTAATATGTTTATGACAAATCAGGAAAACTTGGTTTTGTTTAATAACGGAACATATCATTTTCATATTACATTGCCGTCATTAACAGAAGATAGCAGAATTGTAGATTATAATGAGTTTGAGAAAACGCATGGCAATGCTATTTATTTGCTGCAATGGTTCGAACCATTTTTTATAGCAACTCTTGGTAGTCCCGATATTATGGGAGTAATAAGTGATACGTATAGTATGGATAAAAAATTTACTTTAGGTTCTATGCGAAATGCAATGTCTCGTTATATTGGTGTGGGAACGTATAACAAAGCAATGCCAAAAGGAAAAATTCTGACTTATAAAGTAGATGATTTTAGAAAATTACTAAAATTTGAAAAAGAAGAAAACATTTGGTGGCGTGATCAGGTTGAAGCTGATATGGAATATGAAATGCTATCAGAAGTAGGCCTTGACTTTAATCAGGAAAAAATGTACCAAAGTGGTTTTGAATTCAGAAGTTTTGATGAGTTTCCGGCACAGTATTTAAACGATGTTCTTTTTTCTATTATCCTAATTTGTGAGCATTCTTTAAACCTGCCCGATGTACAATGGGGACACGATAGTAAAGCATGGAATAATCTTGTTTTTAAAACTTTAAAAATGGGTTATTTAACTGAAATTAATGAAGAGGAAAAAAATGAAGTTCTGAATTTATTGCAAATACTAAATCCTTCGGATGCTAATTATAATGCGCTAAAAGCTGAATTTGATGCGATTGTAATGCTAGATGAATTCTTCTTTAAGATTTTGGCTGTTTTACATGATAAATACAAAGACAACAACGTTTGCTTGGATTCTATGTACGGACAAAAAACAAACTTCCCTCCTAAATGGGATAACTTTAATAAATACCAAACAGAGAGACATTTAAAACAAATAGGATCTTTCTGCGAGAATTAAAATTTATATACTAGATTTTCTTGTTTGTAAATTATTTCAAAACAAGTAATTCTAATTTATTGATCATTTGCAAAAGTGCTAAATTGAAAGATTTAGCACTTTTTTTATGCCTTATTACTTCAGGAAAATTTTACTTTTTTTTGCTTATATTAGCTATTATAAGTAACTAGTAAAAATAGATAACCTACTATCAAAAAAAACTTTTTATGAAAAAAGACAAAAACCTAAAAAGCAGTATAGCACTTTCTCTACTTCTTTTAACTACGCTCACGGCAGAAGTTTATGCTTGCACAAGAGTGGTCTATAAAGGACCTAATAACACTGTAATTACTGCGCGATCAATGGATTGGAAAGATGAAATTGATGCTAATATCTGGGTTTTTCCTAGAGGATTGCAAAGAGACGGAAACGTAGGTAAAAGTTCCATTAAGTGGACATCTAAGTTTGGAAGTGTTATAACCAGTGCATGGGACATTGCTACAACAGATGGTATTAATGAAAAAGGACTTGTTGCAAATGTTTTATGGTTGGTAGAGAGTCAATATCCAAAATATAATCCTCAGGGCGCTGTAAAAGGAATTACGATCTCTGCATGGGCACAATATGTTTTGGATAACTTTGCTACGGTTAAAGAGACTGTAGATGAGTTAAGGAAAGAAGATTTTGTTATTGTATCTGATTATATTCCCGGTACGACAAAATTTACTACTTTACATCTTTCTGTTTCAGATGCATTGGGTGATAATGCTATTTTTGAATATGTAGGTGGGAAATTAATAATTCACCATGATGCATCTTATACTGTAATGACTAATTCGCCTTTATTTGACGAACAATTAGCCATCAATAAATATTGGCAAAGTATTCCTGGCACTGTTATGTTGCCTGGTACAAATAGGGCTGCCGATAGATATGCAAGAGCTTCTTTTTATATTAATGCAATCCCACAAACTACAGATATTCGTACATCTATTGCCAGTGTTTTTAGTGTTATTAGGAATTGCTCTGTTCCTTTTGGAATTTCATCGGAGACAGAACCTAACATTTCTTCTACTAGATGGAGATCTGTTGCTGATCAAAAAAATCTAGTTTATTATTTTGAAACAGCTCAAACACCAAATACGTTCTGGATTGATTTAAAGAAAATTGATTTTAATAAAAATGCTCCAGTTAAGAGACTAAGTGTAAGTAAAAATGAAACTTACGCTGGAGAAAGCTCAGGGAAATTCATTACCACTAAGCCATTTACTTTTATCGGAATATAACTTAGTATAAAACAAAAAGATTATTTCAGTTCCTAAGAAATGAAATAATCTTTTTTATTAGTAATACGCTATCTCAGCTCTATTACTGGGATTCCATTATACAGCTAAATAAATAATTCTGCTGATTAATAATTTATTTTTAATGATGTGCATGATCGTGTTTATCATCGCTTTCACTTGCAGATTTAGTTCCTTCTGAAACATTTACGGTAAAATCTGCAGTATGAATTTTACCATCTATTTTAAACTGTACCCACATTCTATACAGTCCTGCTTTTTTTACTTGTGTCTCTGCATAAATAGGGAAATTTTTATCAGACATAGGGTGAATATGCAAGAAGTCTTTAGTTTCTTTAGCGACCATCACAATATGAGCACTTGCTCCTAGATACTGCTCGATATCTTTCTCTTCGAGTTTCTTACCGTCTTTTTCAACAGTAAACTTTAATACCTGCCCTCTTTCTGTTTTTAAATCGTTTCCATTAGTTAATGTAACAGTATAATTATCAACTTTAGAAACTAGTTTTTCAGTATCCATTTTTGGAACATTAAATGGCTTTCCTTTTACATCAACTTCTTGTAATTTAACGCTTCCAGATGATTCTCCTACGGGTTTATAATCCGTAAATAGTAAGTATTTACCTCCACCAGGAAATGTTTCCGAGACACTATAAGTACCATCGGCTTGTTCTTTTGGGTGTACATGATCAAACCAAGTTAATTCTTCGTTCATTACTAAAAGATGCATTTTCATTTCGTGTACTACATCCATAGCTACAATTTTACCATCTTCGGTAATGGAGATAGAAAGATTTGTTGGTTTGCCAGCTTCTATTACTTGTGGCGTGCTTGATAATTTAACATCAAATTCCCTAGCTTTTTTTGCATCTGAAAGTTCTAATTCCATTCCGCATTTTGGGCATTTCTCCCCTTTTTTTCCTGTTACTTCAGGATGCATAGGACAAACATAATTACTATCTGTTTTTGCGTGCTCATGTCCCTCCATATCTGATGTATTTGGCTTGTTTTCTTTATTATTACAAGCGGATAACAAAGCAATACATGCAAATCCTCCGAGTAGTATCGTTTTTAATTTATTCATTGTTTTAATATTTTTAATGGTTTTATTACCTGATTACAAAATTCTATATTTCTTAGTATCTAATCGTTACAAGTTTTCTGGTTTTATTTATGACATTTACAGATTGTGCTAATAAATCTCTCGCAAAGATGCAAAGTCGCCAAGTTTATATTAATTTTCTTTGTGACTTTGTGTCTTTGCGAGGAGATGATTATAAGTCAAAAACTTAATTAAATTGGCTTATCTATGAGTAAATGTACAAAAAGAAAAGAGCCCGATTCGATACCGAGCTCTTTTCAAACTGCATAACTGTAATAATATTGACTTTTTGTTTTTAACCTCTTTTGGAATAAGGTGTATTTACAATACTAAACAGATAAAGGTTCCGCTTTAAAACCTTTACTTTTAATGATAGCAACAATTTCTTCTTCTGTTGCTCCTTCTGATTGTACTGTAAGGATTTTGTCGGCATTGTCAGTGTCTACATTCCATTCGCCAATACCTTGAGCGTTGTCTAAATCAGATTTTACTTTTGCTACACATCCACCACAATTTAGGGTTGTTTTGAATTGAAGATTTTTATTTTCCATTTTATTGATACTTTTATAATTATTTGATAGAGCAAATTTCGGGCAATTATGCTTCAAACGGCTTACAATATTCCTTATTTGATTTGTGATATTTACTGATTAATAAGTAAGTCGAAAGTTTTAAAGTCATAAAGTCAAAAGGACTAGCATTAATTAAATTATTTGAAAATCAATTAATTGTTTTATCTGATTTTAAAATGCGATATTACAATGTGATTGTTGCTTAGCTATCTTTTGTATTCTTTAAAATTTCATTTTCTGAATCCTAACAGCATTTAGTATAGCTATTAGCGCAACTCCTACATCGGCAAAAACAGCTTCCCACATTGTGGCAAGTCCGCCTGCTCCTAGCACCAGTACAATAGCTTTTATAGAAAAAGCAAGTATGATGTTTTGCCAAACTATCTTTTTGGTTTGTTTACCAATGTTTATAGCCATTGCAATTTTTGATGGCATGTCGTCTTGTATTACAACATCGGCAGTTTCTATGGCAGCATCACTTCCTAAACCTCCCATTGCAATTCCTGCATCGCTCAAGGCAATTACTGGTGCATCATTTACGCCATCGCCCACAAAAGCGACACTTCCGTTATTGGTTTTGATTTCTTTTACCTTGTTTACTTTGTCTTCTGGTAGTAAATCTCCGTAAGCATTATCTATTCCTAATTGTTTGGCAACGTGAGTTACAACGGCACTTTTATCACCACTAAGCATAGTAACTCTTACATTCATACTATGCAACTTATCGATTGCCATTTTTGCATCAGCTTTAATGCTGTCTGAGATCGTGAGATAACCTGCAAATTTTCGGTCGTAAGATATAGCAATTACCGTGTAAACAATGTCTGTCGTGTTGGCATCATAACTGATATTAAACTTATCAAGTAATTTAAAATTCCCTACCAGTAATTCCTTTCCATTCACAGTTGATTTAAGTCCGTGTCCAGCTATTTCTTCTGTGTCAACCAAATTAATGGTATTGTCTATTTCGCCTACATAGTCATGAATAGCAGTTGCTACAGGATGTGTACTCTGGCTTTCTAGCGCATTAACCATTTTAAGGATTTCGTCTTTATTAAATTCAGGTTTTAGTATTACTTCCTGAACTTTAAAAACTCCTTCGGTCATTGTTCCAGTTTTATCAATTACAACATTTTGAATGTTGGCAAGAATATCCAAAAAGTTAGAACCTTTAAACAAAATACCATTATGACTTGCTGCCCCAATACCACCAAAATAGCCAAGCGGAATAGATATTACTAAGGCACATGGACAAGAAATAACAAGGAATACTAATGCTCTGTATAACCACTCACTAAACACATACGTATCTACAAAAAGAGCCGGTAGCAGCGTAATACCAATAGAAAGTAATACGATAATTGGTGTGTATATTTTGGCAAACTTACGAATGAACAATTCTGTAGGTGCTTTTTGAGCCGTTGCATCTTGTACAAGCTCTAGTATTTTACTTAGTTTACTATCCGAATAAGCTGTGGTTACTCTCACTAGGCTTATAGTGCTACCGTTAATCATACCTGCCAATACGGTTTCGCCTTTAGATTTTGTATCGGGTTTACTTTCTCCCGTAAGAGCAGCAGTATTAAATGAAGCGCTTTCTGAAATTAGTTCGCCATCCAATCCTAATTTTTCTCCTGGTTTTAACTGGATGATATCCCCTATTTGAGCATTTTCGGCTTTAATAACTTCTGCTTTGTTTTCTTTGAGTATAGTAACTTCGTCTGGGCGCTGGTCTAATAGTGATTTGATGTTTCCTTTGGCTCGCGATACAGCAAGTGTTTGGAACACCTCGCCTACGGCATAAAACAACATAACGGCTACGGCTTCGGGATATTCGCCTATGGCAAATGCGCCAACTGTAGCAATTGTCATAAGAAAGAATTCCGAAAAGAAATCTTTGTAGCGTATACTCTCAATCGCTTCTTTAATTACAGGTAGTCCAACCGGAATATAAGCTACGATGTACCATGCCAATCTTATCCAACCTGTAAACCAAGTTTGCGGAAAATAATTATCGAAGCCTATCGCAATCAGCAATAAAGAGAGCGAGGTAATGGCTGGTAAAAATAACTGAAATGCCGTTTTGTCTTCGAGGTCGTGGCTATGGTCATGATCGTGTCCGTGACTATGGTTATTTCCGTGATCATGGTCTTTTTTCGTAGTATCGCACTGATGTTGGTGCGCCTCATTTTTTTGAGGTTTTACAAAATTATCTGTGGTGCAGCATTGCTTTGACATAACTTTTAGTTTTAAATTCTATGACAAAGTTATCGGTCTGTTTTGGGAACCTGGTTGCAATTTATACTTCTGAAATAAAAAATCGTTAGTCAAAAAACAATTTTATTAAGTTAAGGAAAAATCGATTATCCATACTGTTTGTCATTTCGAGGAACGAGAAATCTTCGTGAGTAACTCTACAAAGCTAGGACTCTCGTCGCGGAGTTTCTAGTGGAGATTTACTACGTCTGTTCGCTATCGCTCGAGTCTCGTTCCTCGAAATGACAAGATTGTGTTTGAGCTTTACGTTTTTTTAATCTTTACAAGATTATATCCACAAGGTTGTATTTCTAGCCCTGATAGAAGGGAAAATCCTTTTTTATTGTTTTTCTCAATAAAAAAGATTTGGAATGATAGCAGGAAATAGCTTCTGAAAAATCGTTATAAATAACTAGTCGATTCTTGAGGAAATCTAAAAGAATTTGGAGCAATTTTCGCAAATTCCTTTCATTACAAAATTGACACTTTCTAATAAAAACTTTTCAGGAAGTTGAATTGGTGGAATAGAAACACTTTCGAGACAATACGTATTATGACAACGATTGCAATTAAAATGAACATGCAACTCGCCAACGGTACACATACAGGTTTCGTTACAAATGGAATATTTCATTGAGCCAGAACCATCGTCAATGTTATGAATAAGCAAGTTTTCGTGAAACAAAGTCAAAGTTCTAAAAATGGTCGATTTGTTTACGGTTTCTAATTCCGTTTCCAGATCAGTTAGGCTAAAAGTTTTTTTGAATTCGGTCATTGTTCTAAATATCAATAACCGTATTGATGTTGGCTTTATATTCCTGTTCAACAATCTTTTTTCTAAGCTTTCCATTTTACTTTATTTATGCTTCTATTACAAATTTAAGAAAATTGCCAACGATAAAAACATTACAAATAATGTATATAACCAATCTCTGGTAAGTACATACAATTGTCACAAGTATCATATTCGATAGTGGCTTTAGCTGGTTGTTCAAAATTAGCTTTTAAAAAGGCATCTGAGAACAAAGCATACGGCGGAAATTTGGCTATATGGTTTTTGAGCATTTTGTGAGCTTCTACAACTGGCGCTCCGTAAAGCTTTTCAAACTTGCCAATTTTATATCTGGTAAAAGTGCCATAGTGTACAATAATTTTTAATGATAAAGGAATTTCCATCGTAAGTTGTAATGATAATCTGGATACTTCTTTCTTGAAATTATTGTACATTGTTTCTATTTGAGTTAATGTACTGTCAAATGAGGGTATTTTGTGATATTTGTAAAACAATATGGCATCGCCTTCTATCTCGGAAACTTCTAATGATAATGTATTGCTGTTTATTATTGATTTTAAGAGGCTTTCGGTTATGTATTTTCCGATTGTCATATTGGTATTTATAACAAAATTTGTGAAACCGGATATGTCCGGAATCATAACCATTCCTGTTTTATATAGGGTATTAAATTCTTCCATGTTGCTGATGCCTTATCTAACAGTTGAATTTTGTTTTAGTTTACACAACATCCTGACGAGGTGCTCGAAGAATTATTGGTAGTATTGTTGCCAATGGTGTAACCTGCCTTTTTGATAGCTTCGATAAGATTTTCTGCTGCATCATTGTCGTCTACAAAAGCGGATAGTTTTCCTGCTTCTAATTTTTGTACTTGAATGCCGTCAATATCTTTTATTGCAGTATTTACCCTAGCCTGACAATGTTCGCTTTTCATATCAGGAATATTTAATATTATATTTTCCATTTTGTTTGATTTTATTTTACAAATTTCAGAATAGTATGGCTGTTTTTCATGATGTAATTCCTTGTTTGATTTATGAAATTTACTGATTGATTGAGGAAGGTTCTAAGGCTCTGAGGTGCAAAGGTTCAAAGGTTTTCCTGTAGAGACGCACCGCAGTGCGTCTTAAAGAATGTGTTTATAAAGGTTCTGAGGTTCAGAGGTTTCTTGCGTATCGCAGATTTATAGAAGTTTGTTTTTCAAAAAAAGACCCCATCATTAATCAAGTTCCAAACTATTAAAGGAGAGGATTAAAAATGAGGTCAAAAAAATGGTATTGTTTTAAGAATTTATAAAGCTTGCTTCTTGAATAGTTACTTATTGTTTAAGTGTTTTTATAGAAAAAGTTGCTATGATTGCGGCAATCACACATATAACTGCTGCTGATAAAAAAGCGGTTTGGAAACCTGAGTTTAATGCCGCAATATCAGTTTCGCCCATTGCTTTAAGCGTATTTGTTTTTGCAGCAGAAATAGCTACAACAATACCTAGTCCTAATGCTGAACCTACTTGATAACTTGTATTGACCAAGCCTGAAGCTAGTCCCATTTCTTCGGGTTTAGCTCCAGACATTGAAGCAATCGTTCCCGGAATATAGGCTAATGACATACCTAGTGCTCCTAGTAAAGAGGCTGGTAATACATTGATTAGGAATGTTCCGTCTGGCGGAATGGTGCTAAACAGAAGTAGTGATCCTGTAAGAGCAATTAATCCTGCTATTAGATTGGCTTTAAAACCAAATTTAGCTACTAATTTCCCAGTAACGCCAACCATTAAAAACATGATAGCAATTGTCATTGGCAATAAGGCAAGTCCGCTATTAAAGGCCGAATAATTAAGCGTTTGTTGCAAATAAAGATTCAGAAAAAACCATAACGGAATCCATCCTGCAGCCATTAATGCCATTACTAGATTACCCCCTGAAAGATTAGGAACTTTAAAGATACTCATTGGTACTAATGGTTCTTTTTTCTGTTTCTGAACAATAAAGAAAATAAGAAATAATACCAATGAAAGACCTAGTAATCCAATGGTTTGTAATGACTTCCACCCTGCTCCTTCTCCCGAAACAATGGCATACACCATTAATACTAATGCTGTTGTGGCTAGAATTGCACCTGCAACATCTACTTTTCCTTTGCGGGTAACACCAGCAAATAATAAGCTTTTGCTATATGCCAAGACTATAATTCCTACGGGAATATTAATTAGGAATATCCAATGCCAAGAAAGCCATTCGGTAATTGCTCCGCCAAGGAAAACTCCTGCTGAACCTCCCGCTGCAGCAGATGCGCCCCAAAAACCTAGTGCTTTATTAAGTTCTTTTGGGTCGGTAAATTTAGATAATACTAAAGTTAGTGCTGCTGGAGCAATAAGAGCCGAACCTAAGCCTTGTAAAGCCCTTCCTGTATTTAGTGCTGCTTCTGACCAAGCTACACCGGCCAAAAGTGATGCTGCAGAAAGGATAATGAATCCCCACATAAAAATTTTACGTGCACCAAACAAATCGGATAAACGCCCACCAAGAAGTAAAAAGCCTCCGAATAGGATAACGTATGCGTTAAAAATCCATTGTAAACCGCTTTGCGAATACCCAAGATCAGCTTTTATTGCAGGCAGGGCTACCCCAATAATTGAGGTGTCCATAATTACTATAAATTGTGCTGTACAAAGTAGGAATAGTGCCGACCATCGTTTGCTATATGGTACTGGTTTGTCTATTGGTTGTTTATTATTTTTAGTCATATTTTTTATTTAATTGTTATTGGTTAGTAATTATAGACTTAAGAGTCCGAGAGCTTGTTGTAGCTCTACGTGCAGTATTCGCAGATTATATACTGCGTTTAGGTAGTTTATTTTGGCTTGTGTTAATGCTAGTTCTGCATCTGTAAGTTCAAGTCTTGAGCCTAAGCTATTTCTAAAACGATCATCAATCATTTGGTAGTTTAATTCTGCCGACTTTACCGTTGTTTCCTGTATGTCTAATTGCGTTACGGATTCCTTCCATTTGCTTATAATCGTAGCTAGTTCGGTTTTAACTTCCTCTTTTAAATCGGTTAGCAATATATCTTCTTGCTGCGTTTTAATTTTGGCTTGATTAATCTGAGATTTAGTACGATTACCATTAAAAATAGGTACGCTAAGTTGTATGCCCAAGAAAGAGGTTCTTGGCCAGGCATATTCGTTAAATTGCATATCATCAGCTTGTGCTTGTATCTGATATTGTCCAATTAATGCCAACTTTGGTAATAATTCTGACTGAGCTGCCTTTAATTTCTTTTGCTGAAGTTCAATGGTTAGTTTTTGGATATTCAAATCTTTCCTGTTTTTATCAGCAATTATCAATGCTTCGTCAACTTGATAAAATTCGCCTTGGCTTACTTTTATGTTATACTCAAGGTCGTCTGTTAGTTCAATCTCACCCGGGTCTTCCAATCCGATGAGCCTTTTTAATTCAATGCCAGATACCTCAATATTGTTTTTTAAATAAGAAACAGATGATTTTAAATTGGCTACAGCAATAAAGCTTCTTAGTGTATCTGATTTTAATCCTCTGCCTTGTGCAAATAACGATTTGGAATCTTGAAGTGCTTTAATATTACGTTGATGGCTTTGTTCAAGTAATCCTAGTTGTCGGTTCATCATCAATATGTTAAGATATCGACTAGAAACCTGAAGTGCGACTCTGCTTTTTAAATCGGCAGTTTTTTCGTCCTGAATTTTCTCATTGATTTTTGAGGCTTTTGTAAGCTGATGTGTGGCTGGCGCAAAGATGGGCTGATACAACGATACGTACGCATTATAGGTATTTCTTCCGCCAACTGCAAAGTCCTGCACTGCCTTGTTTGTGCCTACAAATGAACCTGGGAGAAATATTACCTGCCTGTCAAAATAATGAGAATAGCCTGCGTTTGCCGAAATACTAGGTAGCAAACCTCCTTTTGTTTCTCGGGTTATTTCTTTGGCGTTTATTTCTTCTAATATTTGAACCTGCAATGCTTTGTTTCCTTGTTTAGCCATTTCTAATGCATCTGTGAGGGTCAGCTTTTTTTTCTGTGCATGCACCGCATTAGCGCTGCTAAGCAATAGCAGCGCTGTAACTATGTGTAAGATATTTGTTTTCATTTTATCTTCTTTGAGATTTAAAATCATGATTCTATGGTTGGACTGTTTGTGTCTTCAGAATCTTCTTCTACAATAACAACTTCTCCTTTTTTGCTTGACAAATAAGAATAAACTGCTGGGATGATAAACAGGGTTAATATTCCAGAAAAGACAAGTCCTCCAACAATAACAATTCCTAATGACTGGCGGCTGTTAACCGTAAGGGCAATGGGTAATGCTCCGAATATCATGGCTAGAGATGTCATTAAAATTGGACGGAAACGCTGCTCTGCTGCCTGTATTGCGGCATCGTATTTAGAAAGTCCTGTATCTTTTAGATGATTGGCAAACTCTACGATAAGTATTCCGTTCTTGGTAATTAATCCTACCAGTGTAATAATCCCGATTTGGCTGAAGACGTTTAAACTCTGACCAAACCATGACAAACTTAAAATTGCTCCTGTTACTGCCATTGGTACCGTTAACATAATAGTTAGCGGATCACGAAGATTTCCGAACTGAGCGGCTAGAATCATATAAATAAGTAACAAAGCGAGAACTAGTGTAAAGGCTATATTACCTTGACTTTCGTCATAATCTCGTGATTGACCCGCTAATGAACTTTTGAAATTCTCTCCTAACACTTCTTTCTTTATCTTTTCGATTTCTTCAATTCCTTCGGCAAGGCTCACTCCTTCTGCAGTTGCTGCCGATACTGTAGCCGAAATGTATTGGTCGTATCGGTATATGGCTGCTGGACTTACTGCTTCTTCTGTGGTTATCAGGTTATTCAATGGTATCATCTTACCTGTTGCTGAGCGAACATAGATAGCACTTAAATCACTTTTATCATTTCGGTGTTGACGGTCTAATTGCCCAATTACTTCGTACTGGCGGTCGTTGCGCAAGAAATATCCGTAACGCTGTCCTGAGAACGATAGTTGTAGTGTGTGGGCTACTTCTTCCATAGAGACGCCCATTAAGGCTGCTTTTTCTCTGTCGATGTTTATTTTTACCTCTGGTTTATTAATCTTAAGGTCAGCATCAACAAAGAGTAGTTTTTTGCTTTGGCGAGCTGCTGCTAAGAATTTTGGAAGCACCGCTGTTAGGCTGTCAAGATTTGGGGATTGCAATACATATTGTATAGGCATACCTCCTCCATAGCGACTTCCGATGGTTGGTGGCAAATATGGAAACAAAAGAAATCCTCTAAATTTACCTGATGCTGCACCATATTGATTGTACAAATCCTTAATACTTGATTTTCGGTCTTTTGGATCTTTAAGGTAAATACTTTGTACAGCCACATTAACGGGTGCTGGAGCAGGAATAAATGAAATTGCAACCATCGAATAGGTTTGATATAACCCATCGGTAGAGTCGTTTACATATTTTCCGACTTCGGTCATGTGTTTTTTCATATAATCGAAAGAAACACCTTCGGGAGCAACGGCAATTAGATTCATGTTTGAACGGTCTTCTATCGGAGCAAGTTCTGAAGGAAGTCCTTTTCCAACGAGATAAATAAGCAAAGTTGTACCTATCAAAAATACCCATGCTAGCCATCTAAATTTCATAAAAGCGATTAGTAAACTAGCATATCCATTGTTCATACTTACGAAAAAAGGCTCGGTTACGCGGTAAAACCAACTAGGGCTTTCTTTTTTCTTCAGGAAATAAGCACTTAGCATTGGAGTAAGTGTTAGCGCGACAAAAGCCGATACCATTACAGATCCCGATACTACAATTGCAAATTCTTTGAAAAGTTGACCACTGATTCCTCCCATAAAAACTATAGGCAGGAATACTGCTGCCAGTGTAATGGTTGTAGATATAACTGCAAAATAAATCTCCTTAGAACCTTTAAACGCTGCTTGTATGGGCGACATTCCTTCTTCTATTTTTTTGTAGATATTTTCGAGTACAACAATGGCATCATCGACCACAAGTCCTATAGAAAGTACCAAGCCTAAAAGAGTAAGTATATTGATGGAAAAACCAGCTATATACATAATAAAAAATGCAGAAAGTATAGAAACTGGAATAGCTAATACTGGTATGATTGTAGATCGCCAGTCTCTAAGGAATAGGAAAATGATTAATACCACTAAACCAAAAGCGATAAACAAGGTTTCTTCTACTTCTTTAATAGATTCCCTCACAGAGCGGGTATAATCGAAACCTACAATCAAGCGGTATTCGGACGGGATATCTTTTTTTAACTGATCAAGTCTTCTGTAAAATTCATCTACTACTTCAATCGCATTTGCGCCACGTTGTATCTGGATTGCTACACCCACACCAATACGGTTAAGGTTTCCGGTTTCATTAATGATAGCCGTACGTTCGTTTACTTCTCCCAATTCGGCAGAGCCAATATCTTTCAGTCGGATTACCCTATTGTCTACTTGTTTGATGAGCATTTCCTCAAAGTCTTTTACCGTTGTAAGGCGTCCCATGGTACGAATACTTAGTTCGCTATTATCTCCATCAATTCTACCTGCAGGCAAATCGATGTTTTCTCTTAGTAATGCCTTACGAATATCTTCGGGAGTTAATTGATAAGCAGCAAGTTTAGAAGGTTCAAACCGGAGGCGCATCGCATATTTATGTTCCCCCACGATAGCAACATTATTGATTCCGGGGATAGATTGTATCCTATCTTTTATTGTAGTGGATGCAAGGTGACTTACCTCTTTTATGTCTTTGGTATCGCTTTCTACTTCAAGAAATGCTACCAAATTGTCTGGTGAAGATGCTTTTTGTACTATGGGCGGATCCACATCTGTAGGAAGCTGTTTTCGTGATTTGGCCACCTTATCCCTGACATCGTTTAATGCGTCTTCAATGTTTATTTCACGGTTAAACTCTATCGAAATAACACTTACCTGTTCTCTGGATTCGGAAGAAATTGTACGTATTCCGTTGGCTTCGGAGATGGATTCTTCCATTGGTCGGGTAAGCTTAGATGCTATTACATCTGGGCTTGCACCTGCATAGAAAGTAATTACCGAAATTACGGGTGGTTCTGTTAATGGAAATTCTCGAATCCCTAATTGTTTCCATCCTATTATTCCTAAAATAACAATGAGGAGGGAAAATACACCGGCTAAAACCGGTTTTTTTATGCTTAAAGCTGATATACTCATAACGCTAAAATTTGAATTTGATTAATTGGGTACAACGGCTTTTACAGGAGTACCATCTCCTATACGCAGCATATTTGAAACTATAATATTATCACCAGTTTTAATCCCAGATGTGATTACAGCATCCGTTTCTGTTCTATTACTTATGGTTACTGCCACAGGTTTTGCAACTCCATTTTTTATTACAAAAACAGCATAACCTTTATCACTTGGCGACAAAGCTTCTGTTGGTATCATGATACCTTTTGCTCCTTTCTCGGTAACACTGAAATAAACTTTTGCAGAGAGACCTGCACGAAATTTTCCGCCTGTATTACTTGTTATTGCCTGTACCTGTAAGCTTCTGCCTTGAGCATCAAGACCTGGTTCGGTAGCATTAATAGTTGCCGAATATTCCTGATCAGACAACTCAGAAGTAAACCTTACTTTATTTCCTGTTTGTATCAATGGCAAATATTTTTCTGGTACAGCAAAATTGATTTTAATACTGCTTTGATCTTGAAGGGTTACCAGTTCTGCTCCAGGTGATACATAAGCGCCAAGATGCACTTTTGAGATTCCGATTTTTCCTGAAAATGGTGCACGGATCACGGTCTTGGCTAAGTCTACTCTAAGTAGTTCTTGCTGCGCAATCAAGGATTGGTAATGCATTACAGCTTCATCATTTTCTTGTGGTCTTACAGTTTCTGTTTTTAAAAGATTTGCCATCCTGTCTTTAGTTAAACGAGCCAGTTCTAGTTCGGCACCAACTTGTTTTAAGCGTGATCTGATGTCAGCATCATTCAGTTTGTAAAGTACTGCTCCCTGACTAACGTAGCTACCATCCTTAAAAGCTACATGAGTAATTTTTTGAGGAAGTTCGCTCACAATAGCGACTTCTCGATAAGGCATCATCGTTCCTACTACAGCTTCTTCTTGATTGAGCTGTTTTTCTTGAGCAATTATAATGTCAACTGGTAATTTGTTGGCATCTGCCTTGGCTACAGCATCACTTTCTGGTGCTTTTTCAGTTTTGTTTTCACAAGCAATTAATAAGATGCTCAATAAGGGAACTAAAATCCCTAACCTTTGTGTAGTATGTTTGTATAACATGTTCTTTTTTTTAATTATCCAACTAACTATTAAATTTCGTTGTCAAAATTACTTAGAGATGCTAGTGGGCTTTATACACAATTACAGGTAAGAGTTATGAGATTTACTTTTTAGGAAGGTGCTAAGGTTCTGAGGTACTGAGGTGCAAAGGTTTTCCGTAGAGGCGCACCGCAGTGCGTCTTAGGTAATGTATTTATAAGGTTCAAAGGTTCTGAGGGGCTAAGGTTCAAAGGTTTTCTGTAGAGGCGCACCGCAGTGCGTCTTAAGTAATGTATTTATAAGGTTCAAAGGTTCTGAGAGACTAAGGCGCAAAGCCACAAAGAAATTGAATAGAAACTTGGCGTCTTTGCGACTTTGCGAGAGATTATTCAAGATTGTGTTAAGACTATTTTATATCCTTCGACTCTGACTCAGGAGGACAAGTCTGAGTGTAAGTTATATTTAATTTGCACGCTTAGACCTTTGTCAAAGTTCAAAACTTCGCCAAAGGTTTTCATGTGTCGTTTGTGTCCTTTTACTCTGCTCAGGAGGACAAGATTGTCTTAAGATTAAGACAGAAAAGGATTTTAAGAAGCCTTATTTTTATGAGATTGCTTGTCGATGATAGCTAGTTTATCAAGTCTTATTTTTTTGTAGTAAGAAGAAGTAAAACCAGTATATTTTTTTAACTGGTTAGATAAATGTGCTGGGCTGCTGTAGCCTAAGGTATGGGTAATATCGGACATCGATTGATCAGTATAAACAAGGAGTTCTTTTATCTTTTCGATTTTTCTCAGAATTATATATTTTTCTAATGTTTGTCCTTCTACAGACGAAAACAAAGCACTAAGTGTATCGTAGTTCTTGGTAAGTTTATTACTGATTAATGAAGAAAATTTGGTCGGTTTTCCGTTATCCAATTGCATCTTGATACCTATTTCTACAAGTTCCTTGATCTTTTCTACCGTTTCTTCGGTTTTGGTAAATAGTAGTTCAAATCCGTTTTTTTTAAGCATAGATTTAATTGCTTCTTGACTCATAGAAAAATTGACTGTATCTTTTATTTCAACGCGTCCTAACTCAATTGCAATGATTTCTAAACCTAGGTTAAAAAATTCTTGCTCAAGAACATAAATACATCTGTTGCATACCATTCCTTTTATTAGTAATGTCATAAAATTGATATTAATGATGCTTTTTCCATTTTCCTTGATTTTGTTCTACAAATTTCTTGATAGTTGAGTTGTGTCTTATATTGCTATTCCTAATTTGATTTATAATATTTACTGATTGTTTGAGGAAAGGTTCTAAGGTTCTGAGAGGCAAAGGTGCAAAGGTTTCCCGTAGAGGCGCACCGTAGTGCGTCTTAAAGAATGCATTTATGAAGGCTCTGTGATACAAAGGTTTCTCTTGTGCCGCGTATTTCTCAAAAAAAAGACCTCATTTTAACTAACTTCAAAGGTTATTGAAGAGGAAAAATGAGGTCAATAATAAAAATCAATTAAATTATAAGTAATATAAAAACGGCGGCCTATACATTTAGGAAACCGCCGTTTGGCAAACGCATCAAGGAGTTTACTTTTTCCACTTTAAGCGTAAACTGTTGCTTACTACACTTACGCTGCTCAAAGCCATTGCGGCTCCAGCAATCATTGGGTTTAGTAAGAATCCGTTTATTGGGTATAATATCCCTGCAGCAAGAGGAATACCAATAAGATTATAGATAAACGCCCAGAATAAGTTTTGTTTTATGGTTGCTACCGTTTGTTTAGACAGGCGAATAGCTTGAGGTATCTTGGTAAGATCTGACGAAATAATGGTCATTTTAGCGACATCCATTGCAATGTCACTCCCTTTACCCATTGCTATACTTACATCGGCAGTTGCCAAGGCTGTACTGTCATTAATACCATCACCTACCATGGCTACAACTTTACCTTGCTGTTGTAATTCTTTTACAAAATCGGCTTTGTGCTGAGGCATTACCTCTGCTTTATAATGTTTTATTCCTGTTTGTTCTGCGATAGCTTTTGCTGTAGCTTCATTATCTCCTGTAAGCATATAAAGTTCGATACCCATATCTTGCATTTGCTTAATCGCTTCTACAGATGTTTCTTTGATTTTATCAGAAATTGCAATAACCGAAAGTGCTTCTTTACTACTAGCAAACCAAATTACTGTTTTAGATTCTTTACCCCATGCATCTGCTTGATCCAATAATGTATTGGCAATAGTAATATTATTTTCAGCTAATAATTTTTTGTTCCCTACAAAATAGGTTTCGTTGTTATAAACTGCTTTTGCTCCTTTACCAGTAATACTATCAAAATCAGTTAAAGTAACATTTTGCACACCTTCTAAATTCTTTACTACGGCTTCCGCCAAAGGATGTTCGGATTGTTTTTCGATACTTAATAAAATATTTTTTGTTATATCATTATTATCTAGCCATTTAATACCTGTCACTTGCGGTTTACCTTCAGTAATAGTTCCTGTTTTATCTAGGACAATAGCGGTAACTTTTCTGGCTAGTTCTAAGCTTTCGGCATCTTTAATTAGGATACCATTTTCGGCACCTTTCCCCACTCCTACCATAATTGCTGTAGGTGTTGCTAGACCCAATGCACAAGGACAAGCAATAACTAATACGGTAACAGCTGCTAATAAAGCTTGCGCTACAGCATTTTCTCCTCCTAGAACTATCCAGGCAATAAAGGTTAGTATTGCGATACCAATTACAATTGGAACAAAAATTCCGGCAATCTTATCGACTAGTTTCTGTACAGGAGCTTTACTTCCCTGTGCATCTTGCACCATTTTAATGATTTGCGCAAGCATGGTTTCTTTACCAACTTTAACAGCCTTGAACTGAAAACTTCCTTTTTGGTTTATAGTTCCAGCAAATACCTTTTCGTTTTCTGTTTTTAATACAGGAACAGGTTCTCCGCTTAACATACTTTCGTCAACGTATGAATTTCCAGAAGTCACCATTCCGTCTACAGCAATTTTTTCACCTGGTTTTACGAGAATAATTGCTCCAGCATGTACATCTTCAATCGCTATTTGTTTTTCTGTTCCGTCTGGCTGAATAACCATCACAGTTTTAGGCTGTAAACCCATTAACTTTTTAATTGCAGACGAAGTATTTCCTTTGGCTTTTTCTTCTAATAATTTACCCAGAAGAATAAACGCAATAACTACAGCTGCAGCTTCAAAATATACGTGAGCATGTAATCCTCGCTGATGCCAGAAATCCATAAACAACATATTGAATACACTAAACAAATAAGCAATTCCTGTGCTTAAGGCTACCAAAGTATCCATATTGGCAGATCCATGTTTTGTTTGTTTCCAAGCATTTATAAAGAAGTCTTTTCCTAGCCAAAGAATTACTGGCGTAGAAAAAAGCCACATGATTTCGTTACCATAAGGCATATCCATAAAGAACATTCCAATCGTTACTACAGGTAACGATAGTAAAACTGCCCAGATGGTTTTGTTTTTTAATTTTTTGAATTTCTCGGCATGAATCGCTTCAAGTGATTCTTGCTGCTTGGTTTCGTCTACAATAAGTAAATCGTAACCAACGGCTTGAACCGCTTTTTGTAGTTTATCTGCACTTGTTAGGTTTGGAAGATACTCTACAGTTAAGTTTCCTGTTGCAAAGTTTACCGATGCATCTACTACTCCCAACTCATACGTTACTATACTTTCGGCACTACCTGCACAAGAGGCGCAAGTCATACCTAGAACCGGAAAAGTATTTTTAACAGTAGGAACACTATATCCTAAGTCTTTAATCGCTTTTACAGCATTACCAACGGTTTCATTTCCTTTAACAGTAATAGCTGCTCTGCGGTTGTTTACTTCTACTTTATGAGTTTCAATACCTTTTACTTCCGCTAATCCTTTCTCTACGATTAAAGCACAGTGCTCGCTATCTACATTTTCTAGCGGAATGAAAATTGTTTCCTTAATATTATTATTTGTCGCCATAATTCACTTGTTGTAATTTATTATGCAAAGTTGGCAACAATATCAATGGATTTTATTGTGTAATTATGGATTTGATTTGTAAAATTTACTTAAACCTTATCCAATGGTTTTCTTTTTTCTTCTCGAATTTGCTTAAAATGGCTTGGCGTTAAACCTGTTACTTTCTTGAACTGATTGCTTAGGTAAGCAACACTCGAATAGTTTAAGCGCAACGCTATTTCGCTTAGCGATAACTCATCATAAACCAAAAGTTCTTTTATTTTCTCGACTTTTTGTGCAATAAAGTATTTTTCTATCGTAGTTCCTTCTACCTCCGAAAACAGATTAGAAAGGTAGTTATAGTCATGATTGATTTTTTCGCTTAATATGTCAGACAAATTGTTTTTTGTGTCATTATCCTGATGATGTACTAAGTCGATGATGATGTTTTTTATCTTTTCGATAATTCTACTCTTTTTATCATCAATTACCTCAAAACCCAAAGGAACCAATGCTTCTTCTAACGAGTTTCTTTCGTCTGAGCTTAGTTCTTTTGTTAAGCTAACTTCTCCAAGCTTAATATTTGTAAAGTCTAAACCGAGTTTTTCTAGTTCATTTTGAACTACCATTATACAGCGATTGCAAACCATGTTTTTAACGAATAATGTACTCATATCCTTGTAAGATCAGAATTTTTATTAAATATATTATCGACAAATCTACTATTAAAATTTAATTAACCGTTTTATAAATACCGTTAAGTTTACCGCAAAGAGCGCAAGGGTTTACGCAAAGGACGCAAAGTTTTATAATCGTAAGCTGAAAAGTTTAACCATTAAGACATTAAGTTTCATTAAGGATTAAGCTTAATTTTTCTTTTTCTCTTAATGGTGAAAATATTTTGATGGTCAAGTTAGGCTTAACAATAAAGAACGAAAGGGTTTACGCTAAGCTTTGTGCTCTTTGCGTAAACCCTTGCGCCCTTTGTGGCAAAAATAGTTTAGAAAGTCACAAATTTAACTCCTAAACTAAACCATCTAGACGGAAGCGGAACTGCTCCAACTTCGTAATAAGTAGTATTGAAGATATTTTGTGCATCAACATAAATGGTTACTTTTTTTATAGATTGACTCACTCTAAAATCATTAATCCAGTATGATGGTCCTGTTATTCTTTTATTAAAGCGTGTAGCAAATAAAGCAGTAAAGTTTTTATGTTGAAAATCGATTGTATTTGTTATTTGATGCTCTAAAGACGAAACTAAATATTTAGCATATAGATCATCAATAACATCTTGAAATTTAAAATCTAAATAAGAATACGCCAGATTAATATTCAACCTAGAATCACTAGAAAAGTTAACTCTATAATTAGTACGCAAATTAAAACCATTTGTGTTTAGATTTCCGTAATTGTTACTTTGCCAAGGTTGAGTAGTTACATTTCTTGTCCAATCTATAAAATTGCTAATTTTTCTGTAGAAATAATTGGCATTAAAACTAAAATTTTGCTTGGTGTATTTAAAACCTATCTCGCTCTGAAATGCATTTTCGGTTAACAAATCTGGATTTCCGATATTTCCTGGACGTTGGTTAAGATATAAATCCGTAAACGATGGTATACGCTGACTTGTTCCGATATTTCCAACAATCTTAAAAGCATCTGTTACGGCATAACTTGCATCTATTCCTGGATAAGCTTGCCATTTATAATCTGAATTATAATTAAGGTAAGTTCCAAAATTTACATCTAGTTTTTTTATAAATGTCGTTCTGTATTGTAGATAAATTCCAAAATTTTCTCGATCATGATCTCCTATGTTAGAGGAACTAATATTTTCATTTCGAACTTCGGCACCAAAACCTAGTTCTCCCCTTTCCATCTTGTAGGTGGTGTTAATCTCTGCGGCTACGGAGTTGGTATAATGCTGACTTCTACCCGCTTTTAGGTTAGAAATTCCGAAATAACGATAATCATCATAATTATATCTGTAGCTTAGTCTCGGCATTAATGTCCATTTTTCTGATAGCGTATGTTTAGATTGTACAGATGCAAATGTGGTTTGTACGACCTCACTTGAGTTTCTGTCGCCAGGAGCGGCATAAAATCCATTAGCACCAAATCCGTTATTGATATAACCGAAAGAACTTAAAATTTCGTTGTTGTCATTAAGCTGAAAATTTCCTTGATAAAATATTTTATTATTTTCGAATGCAGTATTATATCTATAACCGTTGCTTTTATCATGTGAGGCAAAAAGCGAATGTTGTTGTTTCTCTTTGCTCAAAACTCCGCCTACCTGAATTCCTGTACCGTAAAAAGTATCTCCAGTATCTTGTGTATCTTTTTCAAAATTAGAACCCGCATAAGTATTTACTAAAAAGCCTGATTTGGTTGGTTTCTTGGTAATAATATTTATCGCTCCTGTTAAGCTGTTTACACCATAAGTAAGTGCAGCTGGACCACGAATTATTTCGATTCTTTCGATTACTTCAACCGGAATAGGTAAATTAAGCATATTATGTGCCGTTTGTGAGTCGATAATCTTTGTTCCGTTTATAAGAACAACTGTTTGCTCAAAACTTCCTCCATCTATACTTACATCGGCTTGGCTTCCAAATGGGCCTCTCTGTCTTAAATCTACACCATTGGCATATTGTAAAATTTCCTGGATAGATTTTCCTGGTAATTTTGCAATGGCAACTTTATCAATTACATATACGTTTCTATTTTTTTTAGATATAGGTGTACTAAACCTATTTTCATTAATTATTACTTCATCAATTTTAATCGTGTCTTTTTGCACCTGAGCGTATATACTAAGGCTCATAAAGGTTAATATAGCAAAATAAATCTTTGTCATTTGTTTTAATTTTTTGCAAAAGTAGTATCTTGCCGTACTACTAATGTGTACCAGTTTTATAAAAATGGATAGTCCGGTTCAAATTCCCTTCAAAAGTTTTATTCAGCTTAAGCCTGAAGAGTCTACTGCTATATACCTACAGATTGTTTTTGAGTTTATAAAAGCCATACAAATTGGATTACTTCCTGAAGGCACAAAACTTCCGGGAACACGCATATTATGTACATTATTAGAGGTTAATAGAAATACGCTTATTAAAGCTTTTCAGGATTTAGAATTACAAGGCTGGATTGAAATTTTACCAAATAAAGGCACGTTTATCTTATCTGAAAAAAAACAAAAAAATAAAGACGAATTTATTCCTATTGAAAGTAAAAATGCTTCAAAAATAAGCGAACCTTTTACCTTTAGACGTTCTACAATTCTTGAAAACCCAAAAGAAACAAGCACTTTGCCTTATCAATTTAATGACGGTTTACCCGATTTACGATTGGTTCAAACTGATGTTCTGGCAAGGCTTTATGTTTCTAAATTAAAAAGACAAAAAAACGCAAAAACATGGGAACAAGTTCAGACACAATCCCATTTAAATTTTAAGACTCAGTTTTCTAATTTTTTAAATCTTACAAGAGGTATACGTATTTCTACATCTAATTTACTCACAACAACGAGTCACGAAATAAGCTTGTATCTGGTTACAAAATTACTTATTAGTCCAGGAGATAAAGTTGTTGTTACTTCTCCTGGCTATTATATGTCGAATATGACATTATCTGATAGTGGTGCACAAATAATTGCAATACCAGTTGATAAAGACGGAATTGATACGGTACATCTAAGACAAATTTGCGAAACACAAGAAATTAGGATACTGTACCTTACATCTAATTATCATTATCCTACAACAATTTCTCTTAGTGCCAAAAGAAGAATGGAAGTACTTGAATTAGCAAATAAATATGGATTTGTTATTGTAGAGGATGATTATGATTTTGATTTCCATTATGATAATAATCCTGTTTTGCCTTTGGCAGCATTAGATTCTAATGAAAGAGTTGTTTATATAGGTTCTTTTGGAAGGTCTTTGCCAGCAGGTTTTGGTTATGGTTTTATTGCTGCTCCATCAGAATTTATTAAGGAACTTGAAAAACATCAAAACATTTTGGAACCTGAAATAGATGTTATTAAAGAGCAGGTTTTAACCGAATGGATTATGGAAGGTGAAGTTCATAGGCTTTCCAAAAAAAACAAAAAAAAATATAAAGAACGCAGAGATTATTTTGTTTCGTTATTAAAGGAAAAATTAGAAGGGAAAATCAAATTTCAGATTCCCGTTAGAGGTTTAGCAATTTGGGTAGAATGGCTTGATAATTTTAATTTGATAAAGTTGCAAAAGCAATGTATGACAAACGGCTTATTCTTGCCTAAAACTATTTTGTATCAAACAAAAGATTTAACAGCTACACGTTTGGGTTTCGGGCATTTGGATGAAGTGGAAATGGAAAACGCTGTTGCTATTTTAAGTAAATCGCTTGAAGAGATTATTTCTTAAATTATAGTTCAAAAAAAATATCCCATAAAGAAAAGGCTTCTTTTGGGATATTTTTTTAATTGAAAAAAAGAGTTTTAAGCTACTTCTTCTACTTTTAATATTTCGAATTTCAAATCGCCTTTTTTAGCTGGCCATTCTACTAGGTTACCTACCTTGTACCCTACCATTGCGATACCTTCATCAGAAAGAATTGAAATTTTATTCTTGCTTACTTTTGTTTTCTCAGGACCTACAAATACAACTGTTTTTTCTTCGTTTGTTGTATGATCTTTATAGGTTACTTTTCTATTTACTGAAACAATATCTTCTGGTAAATCTCTTCGTAGTACCTGTGTTGCCTTTTTAAGTTCATGAAGTAACAATTTTTCTTCTTCTATTGTTACTTTCTTTCTTCTTACGTGATCTTTAATTAAATCGTATATTCCTGTTGTTAAAATAATGTTTTGATTTACTGACATAACTTTCTGTTTGCTCCATTTTTATAGGTATGACATATAACTCATCATTGAACTTTTGCGGCTCTTGTGTGTTTGAATTCAATGATGTCATAATCCTAAATAGAAATTGAAGATTAAATAAATGAGCTTTCCGGATGAAAGAATCCCTGTCTAGAGTTTTGACAGGGCTTAATTAATAAACTCTTTAGAACTTTTTAAGAAAGTATCGTCATGCAGATATAATAACGTACCCATAAGGCGCATCAAGCGATTATTTTTTAAATAAAAATTTGAAGTTGTCATTATTATACTTGCTTTTAACTTTGTAAAGATACTCCTTTTTTTTGAAAGAAAAAATCCTCAAAAAAAGAAAGTAAATTATTCATTGTTAACTCTATACCCAAAACCAAAATAGTATAAATAAACAAAGCCTGAACATTGTCAGGCTTTGTAGTTGTATGAACTATAAGTTTTATTTTACTGTTCCGAACATCATGATTAATTTATCACCAAGATAAAAATTCAATGTTTGTTCAGCTACATCAAAACGTATTTCTTTATTATCTAAAAGAGATAATATTTTTTGTTCTGTTTTAGAAGCTTCTGGATCAATACATGCCATTCTTGTAGAACCTAAATTACTAAACTGAATTTGGTCGTTTCCTTTAAGTGTATATGTTCCGAAGAAATTATTACATCCAGAATTTCCACTCACTTTTTTAGTAGCTGGGTCAAATTTGATGTAAGCTTTTCCATAATCTTGACCTACGTTTTCAAGCATGATTAGCTTCCAGTCGTTTTTAGCAATAAAGCTCCAGATATCATTTTGAGTAGGAATTGTAAATTCCATAACGATTTTATTTTTCGAGTTTTTAAACTGTACTTTATTGTTTTTCTGTGCAATTTTAAACTTTTTGTCTTGTATAGCTTTAGTAAACTCTTGCTCTAATTTCATGTTTGCTTCATCGCAAGCCATTAAAGTTCCAATAGATGAACCAACTTGAATTTGATTTTTTGAAGCTAGTTTAGTGTAGTTTACACTGAATCTGTTACAACCGCTTTTTCCGCTAATTGTTCCTGTTTCAGGGTTTATTATCATGAATACACTTCCTGTAGTAATGTTTTTTCCATTTAAACGAGTCAATGTCATTTTTGTATCATAAATACCTTTAGCCGCAGTTACAGGCGTTTTAGAAATAATACTTTTCAGTTTATACAAATGTGAAGAAGCATCTGCGGGAATGATACCTTCTCTTTTTGTTTTTATCACAACGATTTCGTATCGGTTCCCTTTCTCAAAATTAAAGCCTTCGATATGATCGTAAAAAAACTGCCAGTCTTTGCTATTTTCGTACTTTACTTGTAAGCACTCCATAGGTCCTACACCCACACAAGGTACTTTATTTTCTTTCACAAACATTTTCAGGGTCTCTTGTCCATAAGTAAATGAGGTTACTAATGTTACCATCATCAAAACAAACGTGCATTTTAAATTTTTCATTCTTTTAATTTTTGTAATACTTCTTGAAGTATTGATTATTCTATGTTTTGGTTCTTTTGCATTAATTGTGCCATTTTAAAATGTTTTCTGCTTTTTAAAATAATTTTAAGATTTTTTTGAAATTGAAATAAAGATTAAATTATGTCTTTTTAAGAGACAGTATTTTGTTTCTTAGTGACTTATAAATTTATTAAATAAATAGATTTGATCGAATGAATTTTGTGATTTTTTTTTCTGCCAAGCAAATAAAAAACTGGATTATAATGAAGATATCGTCAAAATATATTGTCTCATTTTGGATAAATATCCTCAAAAAACAATTTTAGGTTCGATTTTTGTTTTTACATGTATATTATTAATCTAATAAAATTTGAAATCATGAAAATATTGAAACATTTATTTATAGGAATAGCTTTTCTTACGATTAGTTTTTCATCTGCTCAAGTATCGGTTAATGTTAATATTGGGACTCCACCAGCATGGGGACCTGTAGGATATACTGATGTACGCTATTATTACTTGCCAGATTTGGAAATGTATTATGATATAAATGCATCTAATTACATTTATGTTAGTAATGGAAAATGGATTAGAGCAAGAAATTTGCCTAGAAATTACAGAAATTATGACCTTTATAACGAGTATAAAGTTGTTCTTACTGATTATAGAGGAAATGCACCGTATGACAATTATAGAAGTCATAAAGAAAAATATGGCAAAGGTTATAAAGGTAAACCACAAAAAACTATTGGTCAAAAACCAGGTAAAGGGAATAACAAAGAACATAAGAATAACGGAAATGGTAATAATGGCAATGGTAATGGAAACGGAAAAGGACATGGGAATGGAAAACATTAAATAATAAAAAGGGTTACTCTAAAATTGAGTAACCCTTTTTTGTATTAAAAGATGTCTTATAAAGTTGCCTTAATTTTATACTTACTATAAAAAATCAATCGGGCGTATTAAGTATTTTTTTCATATGTTACAACCTTACATAAGCTGCTACTTGCACTATATTATTTACTGTATTATTATTTTTGCCAAGTACATATTGGTTCATGTAACCTGCTTCGAGATCAAATTTAGGAGTTAATCTCCATCCTAATGCCAGATATGCTCTGTTTTGGTCAAAAAAATTATCGTTTGGAGCATTCTGTACATTAAAGAATACTTCATTTTGTAAAGCCAGGAAAGCTCCTTTTGTAAAATTATCAGTTTTGGAAAGCGGAAAAATGGAACGGGCAAAATAACGTAATCGCTGTGCAAACTCATAATTATCGGTTACAAGTTCGTTTTGATCAATTGTAGCTTGTCCCATAAAACGCTGTTCTAATCTAAAACGGTGTTGTAAAGTAACTGGACGATCAGCTAGTTTGAATTTTTGATTAAAAATAAATTGTTCCCATATTCTGTGCTCAGGTATCCAGCCATCAATATCCATAACGCTTCTGTTATTTCCTATATAGGCATAACCTACTGTGGCAATCATATTATCTTTTATATGATAATTTAATCCGGGACGTATAATATATGATTGAAGATTTTTTAGTTCATCACTAGATCTTGCTTGACCATCAAAATGAAGACTGAATTTATCATTTAATTTATAAGTAAAAAATACGGCACTCCATCCAGTAAATGTGTTTTGTGTTTGTGCATTTACAGTTGTACTAAGGAACAGAATAGTTATGCTAATTAAGCTAATCAGAGGTAATCTAGAAATCATTTTTTGATAATTTATATAAGGGAATTGCTAATTTATATAATTTATAATAGAGTTCTGTCTCTTGCATTGTTAATTCTCGCTTTATTTATGAAAATCAATTTTTTACTAAGTTATTTTTTGCCAAAAAATGTTAAATCAATTATAGTAGTTTATCTAAGTCATTTTAAAAAAATAAAGCCCTTCCTTTTATATAATGTATTTGCTTTTAATTAATGGGTTTTACCAATTTTTATTAGCTACGGATATTAATTTATCTAAGCGTATTTGTTGCTTTTTTCCTATCTTTAAGAATTAGATATAATACCATGATAGAAATTCTTAGCCTTGACAAAAAACACTTCCCAAGCGGATTTAGTGCGGACATAATTACATCTCAGGAGAACCAACTTTTAAATCAGTCATTTAGAAGTACTTTTTACCAAATGTTTTGGTTAAAATCAGGGGAGTTAACGCTTAATTTGGATAATAATCTAATAGATATAAATAAATTTGAATGCGGTTTTATAGGCATAAACCAAGTATTTAGTGTTGCAACAAAATCTAATTTTGAAGTGCTTCTTGTTTGTTTTAATGAAGATTTTTATTGTCGTACAGATCTAGACAGACAGTTTTTATCCTCGTGTGTATTTTTTAATTCTGAAGAAGTATTAAAATATAAATTACATAGTTCTTTCAAGAAGATTATTCAACAATATCATCAATCGTTATTACATTTATGCAGACAACCGTTTGATGAGTTGATGTATCACTTTGCGCATAATACTGTAGAGCGATTGTTACTTTTTTCTCAAAAGGAACTATTAGACAGAGCTTACAGTCCTATAGAAACGTTTAAAAAAGGGGATGTAAATATTGCAAATCATTTTAGAAAGTTAGTAAAAGAAAATTTAAAGCAAATACGACTTGTAAAAGATTATGCAGACAAACTTGGTATATCTGTAAAATCTTTAAACGAAATATGTAATGCAATTTATGGTATGTCTCCCAAAAAAGTAATTACTGAAGAAATTGTTATAGAAAGCAAGCGCTTGTTACGATATACTAATATGAGTATTAAAGAAATAGCTTTTGAACTTCATTTTTTGGATCCAAGTAACTTTATTCGCTTTTTTACAAATGCTACAGGAGTGTCGCCTACAAACTACAGAACACAATTTGAAGAAAAAAGAGTTTATATACCAAAAAGCAAACTTATATAAATGATTAGTTAAGATAGGTATTGATGCCAAAATCATACTATTTTAATGTTTTTTAGTGTAAATCTTTGGTGATTTTTTGCAATTAATTACGGATGTCATTTTTTATAACATTCTATTAATGTGAATGTTAAAGAATGGTTAAAATCATGTTTTGTCTTAAAATGACAATAGAAAGTCTTTTTTTGACTTTGACTTCCGTTGTTCACGCAAGTACTTTTGCACCAAATAAATTAAGTGTCTAATATTTAGAACTTAAACTAAAAAACTTTATAAAATGAAGAAATTTTTAATAGCTGCATCATTTGCACTTATTGCAATGTCGGCAAATTCAATGTTTGCTCAAACAACTAATTTAAATGTAAATCTTGCAAATGTTTATTCTATCGAGGTAACTAATCCAACTGTTACTATCGGGATGAATACTGCTGCAAACTTTACTGAAGGTAATACTACAGGTTCTTTACCTAATCATATTAAAGTAAGTGCAACTAATGGTTACAAAGTGACTATTCAGGCAGCTACAGATTTAACATCTCCAGGTAATGATGTTATCCCAGTATCTACTGTTGTTGTTAAGACTACTCCGGGTACGTTTTCTGGTGCTCCTGGTAGTATTGATGCAGGATCAAACGCTGCTTTCCCTGCAAATGCTCCAGCACTTAGCGCAACTACTCCTGTAGAACTTATATCTTCGACTACAGGTGATATTCGTGGATTTAATGTACAGTACACAATTCCTCCAGTAAGTGCTCCTGTATATTTAAACAAGCCTGAGGCTGTTTACAGTACTTTGCTTACTTATACTATAGTAGCAAACTAATAACAAAAGCTCATAATAAAATGGCACTAATCTTATTTTGAGGTTAGTGCCTCTTTTATCTCTATTATTTTCAGAATTAATTGTTTTCTGGAGGGTATTGTTTAACCATTTAGAAATATAATTAGGTTTGAAAACTCTTAAAAACATGCAAAAAATATTTTTTGTATTGCTTTTTCCTGTTGCCGCAATGGCTCAAAGTATTGGTTCTGCACAAACGCAGGTAAATGTAACTATTGCACAGGTACAAAGCATACAAATTTCTCAGCCTACAGTTAATATAAGTATGGCAAAGCCCTCACATTTTCTTTACGGAAATGATTCTGGGCAACAATCTAATCACATAAAGGTGAGTTCGAGTACAGCTTATGAAGTAAATGTAAAAGCAAGCTCTGAATATTTTTCTCATAACGGGAATAGTACTTCATTGCCTGTAAATACAATTGCTGTAAAAACAGTAACTGGTAATCTTACAAATTCTAATGCTGTTCCTCCCGCTGAGCTTAAGGTAGTGCCACAAATTATGCTTTCTACGCTACCTACAACTATCATAAAATCTCCAGCAGGCGAATGGGGACGCGGGTTTCATGTTAATTACGCTATACCCGAAACAAAATCACCAAATTACCTTAATCGCGAATCAGGTACATATAGTACTACAATTATGTATACTCTAATTCCGCAATAATTGGTATATTTACTAATATTAAACAATAAAAAAATGAAAAATTTTATATTGGTTTTAGTTGGATTATTCATTGTAAATCTTTCACAGGCTCAGGCTGGTATATCTGTATCGCCAGGGCGTTTATATTATAAATTAAATGCATCAGGATCCGGTTCTCAATATGTTAGCTTAACAAATCCTACTGATAAAGAACTTGAAGTTGGTGTTTCTTTTAGCGACTGGGAATATGAACCATCTGGTAATAATAAAATTGTAGCGGCAAATACGCTTCCTACGTCATGTACGGATTGGATACAAATATTACCTTCCTCCTATTTTGTTGTAAAACCAGGTGAAACCAAGCAAGTTGAAGTACTTTTTAAGGTTCCTGCAAATGCAGATTCATCTGTACCTGTACATACGGGAATGATTTTCTTTACTCAGCTTAATCCTGGTACTGCTTTGGATCAAAATGGTGCAGCTATACAGGTAACTGTAAGAATGGGTGTAAAAGTGTACCATAGCTTTATTAAAGAAAATAAAGTTCTTGTAGATTTTGTTGACTTTACAAGCTATGCTGATGATAATAAGAATAAAGTCATTGAACTAAAAATAGAAAATCAAGGCGACTTATGGACTGATGGAAAAGTAAAATGGGAATTGTTTAATAATAGTACTGGTAAAAAAAGTACTTTAAAAGAATCTGAATTTTACACGCTTCCTAAAGATATTAGAATACTAAAACAACAATTACCATCTGATCTTGCTAAAGGAAATTATACCGTTTCGGCAATCTTAACCTATGGTGAGAACGATGTTATAAAAATTGCTGAACTAGAATTTAGTCTATGAAACAAATAATAACTAGTATAGTTTTTTTCTTATTTGCCCAATATGTAGTTAATGCTCAATATATGCTAGGTGCCTACAATAATGGGCAACCTATATTTTCTACCTATTCAGAAATGGTAGCGGGAAAAACACATAACAATCAAATTTCTATTCCTATACAGTATTATGGTGCTAATATGAATGTAAACGAATGGAAACTTACTGCAAGACTTACACAAGATTTTACCAATGAGGTTAATAGCGCCTACACTGTTGGAGCGCAATACGCTTATTTAAAATTTAATAGTCAGGAAAATAGTGGTTCTGCAAACGGAATACTTGTAAATGTTCCTACTCAGGTATTTCAGCTAAGTAAGTATAATGAAGTTACGCTTATTCATAGCAATGTTAATTTAAATGGTGCTGTAAATAGAATTTTCCGTTATAACTTAACCATTCAGGGAGGTAATCATTTATTGGTTAACCCTAACGGTATGTATAATTCATCGTATGAATTTAAGCTTTATAAAATATCTAATGGAACTGAGCAATTAATTGGTATCTACACCTCTCCTATTGGCGATGCAAGGTTTCAGTTGTCATTTGGTGGGAATTTTGGTAGCCAAAGCGTTATATTACAAAATGGAGCACAACAATTTAATTTAAATTATAATTCTCCATCAGATTATACTATTGAAAAATCGGTTATGATACCAAATGCATTACGAGTTAATACCTATAATTCGCAGTTGGCTGTAGAGGCGTCTGGTGATTTTATATCTTCGACATCATCACAAACAATACCGCTTTCTATCTTAAAATTACAATTAAGTACCAATCAGAGCTATAAAGGATTACAGATTATTTCTCCCGTAACATTGGCAACAACAACACAACCTGTAGCAATTAGATCTAATAGTACTGCGCAGGATATCACATATAATGTAAAATTCTTTATACCTGCTAATAGTCCGGGACTTAATGTTACACCAGGAACATATAGTACTCGTGTTTATTTTGTAATAATGCCAAATTAATGCTGTTTATTGATGCTGGGTAAATGCTATAAAATATTATTATTTCTTACTGTTTTTGGATCAGGTTTAAGCGCTTGGTCACAAAACAATAGCTTCAGCATTGAATTTACAAACAAAAAAATTGAAACAAATAGCAAAGGTGTTATTGATGCTTATGTAAAGATTGTAAATAGTAGCCAAAATTCTATAGAAGGAATTTTTGATATTCATAGTAGTCATGAAGACATTTACCTTTCGCAACGAAAACCTAAAAACATTGCATTAGCTGCTCACGATAGTATTTTTATTCCAATAAAAGCTATTGTAACTGGAACTGCAAAAGCAGGAAATCAAAGTACTATTGAAGCTATATTTACTATAACTGGAACTCAAGATACAAAAAGTGCTTTATTGCCTGTTTTTATTAGTGAAAGGAAATTGGTAAAAGTGATGTTGCTAGAAACAAATATTATCTACGAAAAAACTGGCGATAGTCTAGCGATTCCTATACGTATTTCTAACGAAGGAAATACGACTCAAAAAATTACCATTTTAGCCCGTTATCCTGATTTTATTACCCGAAATGCTATAGAAAATAAGGATATAAATATTCAGGCATTTACAGATACTATCGTTGTTTTAAAAAAGATAGTGAATAAGACAGTATTAAATCAAGAGGATTTTACCATTAATATTACTGCTTTATATCATAATGGAGATATTATTAATAATGGTACAGTAAGAGCAAGTTCTATAAGGCAAGACAGAAGATATGTTATGCCTTATAATCCTGATTATAACTATACATTTAACCAGACTAATCAGGTTACGGCGAGCGTACAACACAACAGCGACAATACAAACGCCTATTTTTTGTATGCTAATGCTCAGACTGAAATTAACAATGGTACCTTGCAGGCAAATCTGGATATGAACTGGTGGGAGAATTCAGATCAGGTATTTTTGCGAAATACTTGGCTTGGATATAGCCAAAAGAATTTTGGTGCTACAATCGGGAATGTATCGAAGTTTTTTGATTTAAATCTTATCGGAAGAGGTGCAGAAGCTTTTTATAAACCCAACGAAAAAAGCACTATTGAAGCTGGTGCAATTGATAAGACATTTAACCTTATTGATAATCCTAGCTTGTCTTTTGGTAAATCGGCATGGGCGATGTTTACCCACAATAACGGATGGATGCAAAAGAAAGGCTACGAAAACACAATTATTTATGATGACGATGCCTATTCTGGAACAAAAAACTATTTAGCATCATCGCGTTTTTCATTATATACCTCCGAGAATTTTAATCTTAGATTTGGAGGTGCTATAAGTAATCTTACATCAGATATTGAAACTGGAAATAAAGTTGGTGGCGCAGGAGAAGTTCAGTTTAATGGTAAATGGAACAACTTGTTTTACAGCAGTTCTAATTACCTTAGTTCTGGCTACTTTTCGGGAATGAGAAAAGGTGTTGTAAATCTTAACGAGCGAATTAATTTGCCTGTAGGTAAATTCAATTTTTGGGGTGTTTACAATTATTTGTCTGCAAAACCCGAAGCATTTGCAAATCAGTTTACCTCGACACATTTTTCGACAGCGCGATATGATATCGGTGCATCAAGACGATTTTCATCCTTAATAGTATCACTTTCTCCTTATTATTATACCGAAACTCGTAGAGAACAACTTAGTATGATTAATGCTCAAGAATATTCGATGAAAGCTGCCCGAATGACTTTGGGTTTAACTTATTTTAATACGCCTACAAAACAAAATGTCTCATTATCTTTTGAAGGAGGTCTTTTTTCAGCCAATACAATGGAGAATAAAGAATTTCATTTTAAAACAAATTTCATTTATAGCTGGAAAATATTTAATCTTTTAGCTTTCTATCAATACAATAACTTCTATTTAGGAGAGATCATTGCTAACTCGCAATTAGGTATAACGGATATATATACCAACTTGACTATAAGTCCTACTTTACAGAAAAAGTTCTTTAATGATAAGCTTAATGTCAACCTCGGAATGGTGTATTCTAAAAACAGCATAATTAGTGAATCGCTTCAGTTTAATGGGCGCTTAGATTATGATATATCTAAAGATTTTACTGTTTTTCTGTACAATTATTACAGTGATTTCTCTACTAGCATAAATACTTTAAATACTATACAAATAGGTCTTACAAAGCGATTTAATCCAATAAAAATAGATAAATCAAGAAGCGAGCTTGAGGTTTATGTGTATTATGAAACAGGTGATAAAAACGAAACTATTACTAAAAAATCGCCTGCAGTAAACCAACTTGTAATCATCGAAGGAAAAGCATTTAGAACAGATAATAAAGGTATTTTAAAATACAGATCATTACCAGAAGGTTCCTACTCTGTAAAACCCGTTAATACAAATGAATGGTATGCAAATGCTGTAAAAGTAGACATTAGTGCTGATACTAAAATTGCTATTGGTTTAAACAAAACAGCTACTATCAAAGGTTCAATATCTTATATTACAACAGATAAAAGCTTTGATATTACCAGAAAAAAAGGCGGATTACCAATAATTGCAATTGATGATACAGGTAAAGTATTTACAACTAAAACAGACGAAAACGGAAACTTTATATTGTATGTGCCAAAAGGTTTATACACAGTAAGTCTTGAAAAAACAGGTATCTCAGAATATGTAGATGTAGAAGATAATAATCAGCTTATAAATGCTGAACCTACTGATATAAAAGAAGTTAAATTTACTTTAAACATTAAAGAAAAACGTGTAGAAACAAGAAAATTCAGTTCTAATGGATTCAAAAAATAATAAGTTTGTTTGTATTTTGTAGGATAATAGAAAATCTTTCGGCTTACTTAAGCAGGATTTAATACTAAATTATGGTTTAATTTTGCTTCAATTAATGGCAAAGTAAATTTAAAAGTACTCCCCTTTCCTGTCTCACTTTCAGTCCAAATTTCACCTTGATGCATTTTTATAAATTCGCTGCAAAGCAAGAGTCCTAGCCCGCTTCCTGTTTCGTTATCTGTACCTTTTTGAGTTACATTTTCGTTAATTTTAAATAACTTTTCTTTAATGTTATCAGGGATTCCAATACCGTTGTCAGCGATAGATATTTCGGCTTTTTTGTTTATTTTTTGAATCTTTACGATAATTTCTCCGTGTTTTTTCGTAAATTTAATTGCATTAGTTAGCAAGTTACGTACGATAGTATCTATCATATTTTTGTCTGCTTCGACTTCAATAAGTTCAGTAGATTCAAAAGAAAGTGTTATGTTTTTGTTTAATGCTAAATTTTTATTCAGTTTTACATTATCTATAATTAAAGTATTTAGTGCAATTTTTTCAGGACTGTATTCAATCATTCCTGTTTGTACTTGCGACCAGTCTAAGAGATTTTCTAATAGTTTATAACTGTTTTTATTTGATTGATGCAGCATTTCTATAATTTCCTTGATTTCGTCTTGGCTGTATTCTTCAATATTTTTAGTCAATATATTCGAAAGTCTGACTGATGATCCCAATGGTCCTCTTAAATCATGGGCTATGATAGAAAAAAATTGGTTCTTGTCTTTTAAAAGTTTTTGAATTTTAAGATCCTGTTTTTCTTTTACTAATAATAAAAAACCAACTGTTCCGATAAGTGTTAGCAAGAATAAACTAATGCTATACAAACTGTCAAAAATACTATGAGAAAAGAAAGCCGTTTGCGGATTATGGTAATTATAAATGGCACGCATAACAACTAAAATTTCAAAACCAGCGTAGCAAAGCACATAAAAGGTTCTGAAAAAAGTATGTCCTTTTTCGGTAAAATATCTAATTGTTGGCGGCAAATAAATAGCAAATATCCCGATAGATATAATTAAAATACGATTGTTTATGTTGCTGTCTAATAGTAATACTGCTATGTTAAAAACAATTATTGCAGCAATTGTAATTATCATTTGTAACTGATAACGCTTTTTGGATTTGGCATTAAGCATTGATAACATTGCTATAGTTTCGTAGCAACAACCAGAAAATATAAGCGTGTTTGCAATATTTATGGAGATTAAATCTGGGACAACGCCTCTTAAAGCAATCAGTACCCACCCGATGGTAAGTAATAGTTTTCCGTAGCCAAAAGTTTTTAATATTTTTCTGTTCTCGCTGGTAGCGTAAGAAAAGGAATAACTAAAAATGAGAATGCAAATAAATAAGTTTGCCCAAAAATAAAGTTGGAAAACGGTTTTTGGATCTAGCATTAAAATTTGGAGCATTGTAGATTTACTTTATTAAAAACTGCGGTCAAATATACAAATTAAGGTAATAATCAGATGTGATTTTAATGTGAAGTCGTTGCCTTTTTTATAAAAAAGTAAATGAATAATATATTAAAACGCAAAGAATAATTCTCAGAGTTTTGTGATAATTAATTTTTTGTAAATGCAATAAATATTATAATTAAATGTTTGTTTTAAGTAAGAGTTAATGAGATTAATTTAATACTATAAATCATGAAAAGGATATTGTTTTTAATAATTATAATCGGCGTTTCTTTGCAAGGATACGCTCAAGACGAACTTAACGGTAAATTTAAACCGATTCCTCCAAAAGATTCGAAAATTAAAGAAGTTATTCCTCCAAAAGAAGTTACACCAAAAGTTGAACCACCTGTAATTGTAGAAAAACCTGATCCTTTACAAATTAATCCAGAGGAACTTTTTAAAGACCCCAATTTATACAAAAAAGAAGCTAATGTAGAAGGCATCTTTTATAGAAGAAATCAATATTTAGGGAGTTTTAAAACAAAATCTATTACATCTACAATTCGTTATCGCGATGCTGCTTTTGTAGATGGCGATAAAATAAAAGTATATTTAAACGATAAAGTTGTTGTACCCGAAGTGAGTTTAAATGGAGATTTTCAAGAATTTAAAATAGAACTAGTTCAAGGGATTAACAAAATAGATTTTGAAGCATTAAACGAAGGTTTTGCTTCGCCTAATACAGCCGAATTTCAGGTTTATGATGATAAAGGAGCTGTTATTGAATCCAGCCAATGGAATGTGGGTACGGGTTATAAAGCTACAATTGTATTAGTTAAAGAATAAAATCATCACTTTTTTACGTATTGTACGTGATTATTTTCTTTTTGTAGCTCAGGAGCCAGTTTACGCATGCTTTTATTAATAATGCTACGTACTGATTTCTTTTTGTACTCATACGCTTTAGTACATTTTTCGAGTTCTGCATATAATAACTGAAATTTATCATACAAAGCATCAAGCTCTTCCATAGCTTTGCGTGTATTGTTTTCTTCAGATTCTTCAATCTTATTTTTGGCCATCTTAGACAGATATTCAAATTTATGAAATGCTGTGAGCAAAATTCGATGTTCTCTTGAGTTTATTCCTTGCATAATATGGTAATCTAGATATTGATAAACGATATAATTGTTTTTAAACCATATAAGCGATTTAAGAAACCATAAGTTTCGTACACTTAGCTTAATGGACTTACATAACTTATATGTTTGACTTTTTTAAATAAAACTAGGATTTAAGGTGTAAAACGCAATAAAGGATCTATATCGGTATAAATTGTTGACGTAGGTAACAATCGTAATTTAGTACCCTCTTTTTTACTAACATTTCCAGATATTCTTCCTAATGCTGTACTCAACAAAACTTCTGATCGGTTTCCTAAAGGAAAGACTTCAAGTTCTTGTAGTTCATCTGAATATATCGATGGATTGATTCCTTTTGAGTAATTGCCTTCGTGTTTGGCATTAAATAATTTATAAATCGAAGGGTATAATACCCAACCTTTTGTTCCTGCAATTCGGTTATCTTCTATAGGAAATCCTGCCACATCTTTGCCAAAGGTTTTACCTCCTATGGTAATAACATCCATATAAGGTTTCAGATTATTGATGATTAATTCTGAGGCAGATGCGGTACGATTTCCGCACAATATATATACTCTATTTATTTGGGGATGTGCATTTTGTAATGCCTCAAAACTTATTTTAGATTCATTACTTTCTAATGCTTGTTTGAAGGATTGATCTACATTTCCACCATTTTTGTTTCCTTCAAATTTTATAAAAAGATCATTGGCACGAACATTTGGAGCTGTGGCAATGCTAAGCGCTGTTGCCGATGCAATATCTCCTCCTCCATTATATCTTAAATCCAAAACGAGTTCGGATATAGATTTACTTTTTAATTCCTGAAAAATTTGCAGGATTTGTTGTGATTGTCCAACATCAAAATGCGGAATTTGTACATATCCTATTTTTGTATTCTTATCTGTAATTATTTGATATGATATTGGTTGTAAAAAAGTAAGCCCTTGCGATAAAGAAATATCTTTTGTTTTAGAAAAACCAGATTGTGCTGTGTAGGAATTTATACGTAAGTTTAATTGAGTTGATGTTATCATATTGCTATACATACGATCGTAATTACCTTGATTTAAATCTGTTCCGTTTATCTGAGTAATAAGATTTCCTCTTTGCAAACCGTTATTTTTAGCCGGAGAATCTTCTAATACATATAATATAACGCCATAATATTTTCCTTCAAGCTCAACAAAACTTACATCAAAACCAAATTTTCTCCTTAAGCTCTGAGGTGCTGTATCTGGTAATGCAGGATGTAAAGCATAAGAAAAAATATCATCTTTCTGTAACAGTTTTGCGAAGTACTCTTTAGGAGTAGCCGACAAATCGCCTTGGGCTGGCATAGTTTCGTTCCAGCGATAATATTTTTTCATTTGTTGGTACATCCATTCATTTATATATTCGTTAGTACCTTCAGTATAGACTTGCGTCGAATGATCATCTGGTGTACAGGAAATAAACAAACACCATAGAAAAAAAAATAAGTAGGTAATAAAAATAAAGGGGCGTTTCATATTTTATCCTTAAGATTATAGAGGCAAGTTTTATTTGAGAACTATTTAAAAGTGAAATAATCAACTAAATTTAGAGTTCCATCTACTCCTGAAAAAGCTCCGTTTGCATCCTTTTTTTCATCTAGTACAATTAATCGTGATTTATTTACAGACATGGTCATCATAACAGTAACTTTCTTTCCTGTAATATAAGATTCTGTTGTGCCATGTTTTACAAGTTCCATTATGATTGTAGGTGGCGAACTAAAAGGAAATTCTATAAACGAACTAAATTTATCATTATCTATATTCTCAACAATTCCCAGAACCTGTCCATTAATTTTACGGATAATTCCATCGAGTTTTCCTTCATATCCACTATTAGAATATTTGTTTTTGGTCGGGAAAATAAATTTGTAACCACTATTACTCGTTTTGCTTAATACGCCTGGTTTTATTGATGTAATTTTATCAATCCAAATGTTTTCTTTAGCAAAAAAAGAAAGTGTATCAATAGGTATTTTAGAGTTAAAACGATAGGTGTGTAATAATTCCTTTGTTGCTTTATTTGTAATTTCTAAAGTCTTCTCACTATTTCCGTAATAAACAAATTCATACTCTTTTTCTATTTTTTTTACAAAGGCGGTTTTTTTATCCTTCCCTATTTCAATCAGTTTACCATTTGCAGTTATCTGGATAGAATCTGCCAAAGCGTTATATCCTACTATAACTACTTTTCCTGGTTGGTTGATTTCATTGCTATAATAAGGAGTTAGCTCATCATTGGCACAAGATCCCAAAAAAGCCATTGTAATCGTAAAAAATAGTACTCTTGTTACTGTATTCTTCATATTTGTTTTTTTATTGTAGAAACTCTGTTTATCTGAAAAGTGTGAAAACTTTCTTTAATATTATTTTTTAATGAATTTTAATTTTTTAGAAACGTTATTATTGGTTACTAAAAGAAAATAAACACCTTGTGATAAATTATCAACTGCTATACCTTCTTCTTTGTAAGGTGATGCTGTAACTAACATTCCGCTTGTATTGTAAATTTTTAAGGATGTTTTTTCATTCTTAAATTCTTCTCCTAATTCTAATTGTAAATTTTCCTGAACTGGGTTTTGTTTTAATTTGCAAACCTGTGCTTTTAACTCAGCTTCATCTACACCTAATAATGATTCTGCAGTAACTGAAATTTTATCAATTTCATATCCTATAAAACCAACTGCAGGGTTATTTCCTAAGGCAATATATACTGCTGGTTTACCTACAAATTGCGAAATATCTACTTTATAATCTTTAAATTCAGGATCTTCAACCGTTGATCTGTTTAAAGTTACTGTACTTAAAAGTGTAAAAGTTGCAGGATCTGGAGAAGTTGATCCATATACGAACAAATCCTGATTGCCATCATAAATACTAGGTTGAGCATTTAGAACCAAAGAAATTTTTCCAGAATAAAAGGAAACATCTATAGCAGGAGATATAGCCAGATTATCTTCTAAAGTTTCTAATTGTCCTCCAGTTACAAAATCGATATTATAAGTTCCTAAAACATCAATAGTACCATCTACTCCACCTAAAGCATTATCCCATTTTAAATTTTTTTTGGCTTTCCAATTACTTCCATTTCCGTCTTTGTCTAATAAAGTCCAGTCTGAAGCATCGGCATCATCAAAATCATCTTCCCAAATTGTATATTGAGCAAATGATGTCCCTGTAACCATGATAAGTAATAATAAAAGTAGATTTTTTTTCATTTTTTTAGTTTTTTAAAAACATGGGCAGTTTAGTACTGCCCATGTAGAGTTTTAATAGTTAACCTAATACAATTAAAAATTTGCAAACTTTGTCCAAGTACCAGTCCAGTTAGATTCAGTTTTGAATGCACCTGTAGTACCTGCAAAGTTTAACGTTCCATCATTAAAGAATGGTTGGCTAAGAGCCCATTTTGTAGCTGGATCTGCTGTAGAAGTACTTGTACCTGCACCAGTAATAGTTGTTCCTACTGGCAATAATGGGTTATCAAATCCGTGGATTGATATTCTTAAGTACGAAGAACCAGTTGGAACTGAAGGAGTTTCCCAGTTGATACCTCTGTTGTATCCTGTAACAGTAACATCTGTAAGGCTTATGTTACCTGCTCTACGTACGTGAATAGCGTTTTCGTATAAATCTGCTACTGTATTAGAGCTAACTCCGATAATTGATAATTGAGAAATAACAGGACGTGTAATAATTGCTGTAACTGTTCCTGTTGCATTGTTGTCTAATTCTATACCATTAGAATCTGGTTTTCCACCGCTTAAACTGTGAGTCGAATTACTGTCTGCAATTGCAATAGCTTTAGTAATATTTCCTGTGTAACCAAAGTCGAAATCGAAGTTATCATCATCTGGAGCAAATGAAACTAAGTGACTAGCATTTACTTTACCACCAAAGAATTCGAATGAATCATCTTTACCATAAGATACCTGAATGTGATCTACTACAGTTCCGCTACCTACTCCTGCAAGTGTAAGACCATTAATTTCAACATCAGTATCTAAGATACGTCCTGCAAATTCGATACGTACATAGTTTAAAGCACCTGCACTATGAGCATTATTTGAACCTCCGTAATAGAATTCAGCAAAGTTTGATTGATCATCTAATCCTTCAACGATGTTAGTAACTGAACCAGTGTTAACTTCTGCATCTCCTAAAAGAACTACACCTCCAAAATCACCAGGAGCTGCTACAGTATTTGCGTTACCATCTAATAAATTATAACTTGTAAAAATTACTGGAGCAGTTGCAGTTCCTTGCGCATCGATTTGTCCAGTTTTTGTAATTACAAGTACTCCTGTAGCTACACCAGGAGCAAGTGGTTTAGCTTTAATATAAGTACCTGCTTGTATAGTAAGTTTAGCACCATTTTTTACAGTAATAACTCCATCAATTTCCCATACTCTGTCGTTTGTCCAAGTAGTATTGGCTGTTATAGCACCACTTACCGTTTGAACTGCTGCTGGATATCCTGTGTAATCTGCTCCAGAAGCTTTCATAGAAAAAGAAGAATCTGTAGATGAATCATCATTTTGGCAAGAGCTCACAACTAGAGCTACCATTGCGAATAGAAAAAATTTTTTCATAAATAGTTTAATTATTGCTATATTTGCCGCTATTACAATCTAGGCCTTTGGAGAGAGCAGCAAAATATCTTTCCTCAGGTCTTTCTCTTTTTTGGTAAAGATTTTTTTATATATTTCCCCGCTTACCGTCGGGTTTTGTACCTACTATTTCCATCTTTTGCTCTTAGGATTTTTTATCGCAGCCAAAGGTTATCTTTTCATTCTTTTTCAATTTTATTGTCCAAAATTGAAAAAGACCATATAAAGTATTTCATTATTATTTTTGCTTAATGCATTAAAACAAAAATCAAATTCAATACTTACAACTATCTATATTAGACTTTGAAAAACCAAAATATCATGTCTAATTTTATTGTTAACGGTTTCTTAATATTCAGTAATCTTAATAAGATGTAATACTTTAAATTGTATTTTATAATGTATTGATATAATGAGTATTATATAAAATTTTAAATATTTTTTATAAAATTAAAAATTCACAAA
>NZ_JPRM01000023.1 GCF_000737695.1 Flavobacterium hydatis | reverse complement strand
CATGCAAGTCGAGGGGTATAATTCTTCGGGATTAGAGACCGGCGCACGGGTGCGTAACGCGTATGCAATCTGCCTTTTACAGAGGGATAGCCCAGAGAAATTTGGATTAATACCTCATAGCATTGCAGGATGGCATCATCCAGCAATTAAAGTCACAACGGTAAAAGATGAGCATGCGTCCCATTAGCTAGTTGGTAAGGTAACGGCTTACCAAGGCTACGATGGGTAGGGGTCCTGAGAGGGAGATCCTCCACACTGGTACTGAGACACGGACCAGACTCCTACGGGAGGCAGCAGTGAGGAATATTGGACAATGGGCGCAAGCCTGATCCAGCCATGCCGCGTGCAGGATGACGGTCCTATGGATTGTAAACTGCTTTTGTACAGGAAGAAACACTGGTTCGTGAACCAGCTTGACGGTACTGTAAGAATAAGGATCGGCTAACTCCGTGCCAGCAGCCGCGGTAATACGGAGGATCCAAGCGTTATCCGGAATCATTGGGTTTAAAGGGTCCGTAGGCGGTTTAATAAGTCAGTGGTGAAAGCCCATCGCTCAACGGTGGAACGGCCATTGATACTGTTAAACTTGAATTATTAGGAAGTAACTAGAATATGTAGTGTAGCGGTGAAATGCTTAGAGATTACATGGAATACCAATTGCGAAGGCAGGTTACTACTAATTGATTGACGCTGATGGACGAAAGCGTGGGTAGCGAACAGGATTAGATACCCTGGTAGTCCACGCCGTAAACGATGGATACTAGCTGTTGGGAGCAATCTCAGTGGCTAAGCGAAAGTGATAAGTATCCCACCTGGGGAGTACGTTCGCAAGAATGAAACTCAAAGGAATTGACGGGGGCCCGCACAAGCGGTGGAGCATGTGGTTTAATTCGATGATACGCGAGGAACCTTACCAAGGCTTAAATGTAGATTGACCGGTTTGGAAACAGATCTTTCGCAAGACAATTTACAAGGTGCTGCATGGTTGTCGTCAGCTCGTGCCGTGAGGTGTCAGGTTAAGTCCTATAACGAGCGCAACCCCTGTTGTTAGTTGCCAGCGAGTCATGTCGGGAACTCTAACAAGACTGCCAGTGCAAACTGTGAGGAAGGTGGGGATGACGTCAAATCATCACGGCCCTTACGCCTTGGGCTACACACGTGCTACAATGGCCGGTACAGAGAGCAGCCACTGGGCGACCAGGAGCGAATCTATAAAACCGGTCACAGTTCGGATCGGAGTCTGCAACTCGACTCCGTGAAGCTGGAATCGCTAGTAATCGGATATCAGCCATGATCCGGTGAATACGTTCCCGGGCCTTGTACACACCGCCCGTCAAGCCATGGAAGCTGGGGGTGCCTGAAGTCGGTGACCGCAAGGAGCTGCCTAGGGTAAAACTGGTAACTAGGGCTAAGTCGTAACAAGGTAGCCGTACCGGAAGGTGCGGCTGGAACACCTCCTTTCTAGAGCCCTATATGTTAGTGGAAACACACGTTAGGGAAAGAAGACGAAGTGACCTATAGGTTAAATTGAAGGTTTTATTACTCTGCTGTTAGTTCAAATAATAAATTTTAAGTAAAACAGAGTCTCGTAGCTCAGCTGGTTAGAGTACTACACTGATAATGTAGGGGTCGGCAGTTCGAGTCTGCCCGGGACTACTTTTTAAGCTTAAAAAAAAAGGAAATTCTAGAAGTTGGAATTCACCAAAAGAAATTAGAGAAGAAATCTAAAATCTGAATTCAAAAATCTAAAATTGAAAATTGGGGGATTAGCTCAGCTGGCTAGAGCGCCTGCCTTGCACGCAGGAGGTCAACGGTTCGACTCCGTTATTCTCCACAGATCCGAAAGGATAAAAGTTCATTGATATATTGAGATAAGAAAATAATAAAAAGTAGAAAGCATTTTTTATTAACTGTAGTAATACAGTAAATAAAAAAACGGTCTTGATTTATCAAGGCTGGTACAATAAGCAAAATAAGGGCGTATGGGGGATGCCTTGGCTCTCAGAGGCGATGAAAGGCGTGATAAGCTGCGAAAAGTTACGGGGATCGGCACACACGAATTGATCCGTAAATACCTGAATGGGGCAACCCACTATGTTGAAGACATAGTACACCGATAGGTGGGCAAACCCGCTGAACTGAAACATCTAAGTAGGCGGAGGAGAAGAAAACAAAAGTGATTCCGTAAGTAGTGGCGAGCGAACGCGGATTAGCCCAAACCAACCATGTTACGGCATGATTGGGGTTGTAGGACCACGATATTTGTTGCACAAAGAATTAGAATCTACTGGAAAGTAGAACCATAGAGGGTGATAGTCCCGTATAGGTAATGAGTGTAAATGATAGTGGTATCCTGAGTAGGGCGGGGCACGTGAAACCCTGTCTGAATTTGGCGGGACCATCCGCTAAGGCTAAATACTCCTGAGAGACCGATAGTGAACCAGTACCGTGAGGGAAAGGTGAAAAGAACCGTGAATAACGGAGTGAAATAGATCCTGAAACCATACGCTTACAAGCGGTCGGAGCCCTTTCGTGGGGTGACGGCGTGCCTTTTGCATAATGAGCCTACGAGTTAACGTTGCTGGCAAGGATAAGTGGTTAAGCCACGGATCCGTAGCGAAAGCGAGTCTGAATAGGGCGCTTTAGTCAGTAGTGTTAGACGCGAAACCGTGTGATCTACCCATGGGCAGGTTGAAGCTGTGGTAACACACAGTGGAGGACCGAACCGGTTGACGTTGAAAAGTCTTCGGATGACCTGTGGGTAGGGGTGAAAGGCCAATCAAACTCGGAAATAGCTCGTACTCCCCGAAATGCATTTAGGTGCAGCGTTGTGCATAAAGTTATATAGAGGTAGAGCTACTGATTGGATGCGGGGGCTTCACCGCCTACCAATTCCTGACAAACTCCGAATGCTATATAATGTTTCACAACAGTGAGGGCTTGGGTGCTAAGGTCCAAGTCCGAGAGGGAAAGAACCCAGACCATCAGCTAAGGTCCCCAAATATATGTTAAGTTGAAAGAACGAGGTTTGTCTGCCCAGACAGCTAGGATGTTGGCTTGGAAGCAGCCATTCATTTAAAGAGTGCGTAACAGCTCACTAGTCGAGCGGACGAGCATGGATAATAATCGGGCATAAACATATTACCGAAGCTATGGATTTACAAGCAATTGTAAGTGGTAGGGGAGCATTCTAACAGGGTTGAAGGTGTATCGTAAGGTATGCTGGACTGGTTAGAAAAGAAAATGTAGGCATAAGTAACGATAATGCGGGCGAGAAACCCGCACACCGAAAAACTAAGGTTTCCACAGCTATGCTAATCAGCTGTGGGTTAGTCTGGTCCTAAGGCGAACCCGAAAGGGACAGTCGATGGCTAACGGGTTAATATTCCCGTACTACTAATTACTGTGATGGGGTGACGGAGTGATGAAAGCGCCGCGAACTGACGGAATAGTTCGTTGAAGTACCTACCTATAAGATCTGCAGGCAAATCCACAGATCTTGGGGAAATACGATAGTACTCGGAGTCTTCGGACAAAGAGATAGTGCGCCTAAGGGCTTCCAAGAAAAACCTCTAAACTTCAGGTAATTAGTACCAGTACCGTAAACCGACACAGGTAGTTGAGGAGAGAATCCTAAGGTGCTCGAGAGATTCATGGCTAAGGAATTAGGCAAAATAGACCTGTAACTTCGGGAGAAAGGTCGCCAGCAGCAATGCTGGCCGCAGTGAAGAGGTCCAGGCGACTGTTTATCAAAAACACAGGGCTCTGCAAAATCGTAAGATGAAGTATAGGGCCTGACACCTGCCCGGTGCTGGAAGGTTAAGAGGAGATGTTATCTTCGGAGAAGCATTGAATTGAAGCCCCAGTAAACGGCGGCCGTAACTATAACGGTCCTAAGGTAGCGAAATTCCTTGTCGGGTAAGTTCCGACCTGCACGAATGGTGTAACGATCTGGACACTGTCTCAGCCATGAGCTCGGTGAAATTGTAGTAGCGGTGAAGATGCCGCTTACCCGCAGTGGGACGAAAAGACCCTGTGCACCTTTACTATAGCTTAGTATTGACCTTGGATAAATGATGTGTAGGATAGGTTGGAGACTGTGAAGTGGCGTCGCTAGGCGTTGTGGAGTCATTGTTGAAATACAACCCTTTGTTTATCTGAGGCCTAACCCCGCGATTGCGGGGGACATTGCTTGGTGGGTAGTTTGACTGGGGTGGTCGCCTCCAAAAGAGTAACGGAGGCTTCTAAAGGTTCCCTCAGTACGCTTGGTAACCGTGCGTAGAGTGCAATGGCATAAGGGAGCTTGACTGAGAGACATACAGGTCGATCAGGTACGAAAGTAGAGCATAGTGATCCGGTGGTTCCGCATGGAAGGGCCATCGCTCAAAGGATAAAAGGTACGCCGGGGATAACAGGCTGATCTCCCCCAAGAGCTCATATCGACGGGGGGGTTTGGCACCTCGATGTCGGCTCGTCACATCCTGGGGCTGGAGAAGGTCCCAAGGGTTGGGCTGTTCGCCCATTAAAGTGGCACGCGAGCTGGGTTCAGAACGTCGTGAGACAGTTCGGTCTCTATCTACTGTGGGCGCAAGAAATTTGAGTGGATCTGATTCTAGTACGAGAGGACCGAATTGGACAAACCTCTAGTGTATCTGTTGTTCCGCCAGGAGCACCGCAGAGTAGCTACGTTTGGAAGGGATAAGCGCTGAAAGCATATAAGCGCGAAACCCACCACAAGATGAGATTTCTTTTAAGGATCGTGGGAGATGACCACGTTGATAGGCTATAGATGTAAAGGCAGTAATGTCATAGTCGAGTAGTACTAATAATCCGTAAGCTTATGTACGCTTTTCCCTCCCGAGCAATCGGGAGGGGAGAAACTTTCTAAAATAGTAAATAAAACTACTTTCTTTATCTCAGTGTGTTAAGATATTCCTTTTAATTATGAATTGTTAATTATCAATTGTTAATTAAAAGAAGTTGCCTAAAGCAACTAACGACCTTAAGGTGGTTATTGCGGCGGGGCTCACCTCTTCCCATCCCGAACAGAGTAGTTAAGCCCGCCTGCGCAGATGGTACTGCAGTTATGTGGGAGAGTATGTCGTCGCCTTTCTTTAGAATCCTCATCATTTATTTGGTGAGGATTTTTTTTGTGCCTTACTTTTTGAGGAGAAATACGCAAAAAGGTTTTACCGCAAAGAGCGCAAAGCATTACACAAAGGTTCGCAAAGTTTAATAAATAGACTTAGCGAACCTTTGTGGCTTCTTATCTTTGCGCTCTTTGCGGTAAAAATGGATACTGTTGTTTTGTTTTTAAACATAGACTTCACGAGAAACCTTCTATGGGATAGGTTCAAAAGTTGGGGATTAAACAGAAAGATTTTAACGCAAAGAGCGCAAAGTATTATACAAAGGTTCGCAAAGTTTAATCAATAGACTTAGTGAACCTTTGCGTTTTTTTTCTTTGCGCTCTTTGCGGTAAGATTATGGTTGTTTTGTGTTTATATAGTGTCTTTGCGCCTCTGCGCCTTCGCGTGGAACATGTTGTACAGCTTAATAAAAAAGAATCTCTGCTTGGCCTTGGTTTAGCTTCACGAAATACAACACTTTAAACTGAATTAATAAACGCTACAAATAACAATCGATTTTTAATTATCCAAAAATAGAATAGGTATTATAGGGTTTAAAAGGAGTGTTTTTTAATCAGTAATATTCTTTATTGTTTTTATTGTGATTGTTTAAAATAGAGCTTTGAAATATTTAATAGAACTATTTAAGATTGCTTAGTTGATGCCTAATAAAATGGTATCTCATATATACGCATAAAAAAACCTGCTCGTATGAGCAGGTTTGGAAATTATAGTAATGTTTAGATTAATCTTCTGTATCTTGAGTTTCTTCTAAATCATCTGATTTTCTTCCTATTTTTATTTTTGGATTGTCTTTGTTTCCTGTTATTATTAGCGGAACACCTAAAATTCCCAACGGAGGTAAGCCTAATCTCATTTTTATGTTTAGTTTACCATCTAAACTAGTTGTTCCTTCTATTCTTGGTCTGAAACCTGCAAATTTAAATTTGAATCGTTCTAGAGTTATTATATTGTTTTTAATGCTACTCTTAATATCAACTTTTGAAATTTCAGGATTTTTTATTCCCTCATGACTCGTTGTTTTACTTACAGCATTAAACATTTTCATACCATATAATTTGATGTCTTTTACAGAGACAACTCCTTCTCCGACTAACGAAGGGTAAACAGGCTCCATTTTGGCATTAAGCCTTCCTTTTAATTTGTAATCTAGAGAAACAGTTCCTTGTGCTTTTTCTGCTGCACTAGCCATTTTTCTAAATATTTCAATTTCATTATAAGCCTTTTTAACGTCAAAATCTGTTGCTTTAATGGTATAGTCGAATAAAGCTTTTTTCATCGTTAGAGCTTGGTAAGTTGCATCCATAGCGACTTCGCAACCTATCAGATTAAAACCAGTATTTTGCATAGTCAGAATACCTTTATTCATTTTTAGATTTCCTTTGGCATTATTTAAGGCAAGTTTATTAAAGTTTACCTTTTGTGCATTTGCTTGAAATTGTAAATTGAAATTCTTTGGAATTATAATCACACCAGTTTGTACTACTTCGGCTTTTGGAGCTTCAGAACTTGTATTAGGAGTTGCTGTCGTACTAGTTGTTTCTGTAGTCGTTGTCGACATAAATTCATCGGCATTGATGTATCTTGAATTTATGACAAATGAACCTTTTAAAACTCCAGTTTTGGTTGTTGCAAAATTGAATACATTTTGTAAATATCCATTCATTTTAAAGTCTGATTGTCCGTATGTTGACAAAAAGTTTTTAAAGAACATTTTATCTTGGTTTATTTTAAATATTCCTTCTTTAATGATGAACTTCTTAGGTAGGTATTCAGAAACTATTCCGATGTTTTTAATTTCTAGCGTTCCTTTATTATGGAGTTTGCTATAATTTCCTTTTTCGGCATCACTTTGTTTTCCCTTTAAAACTAAATCTGCTTTAATAGAACCATCTAAATCTAGCCCTTTTTGAGAAAATACTCTATATATTTTACTTATGTCGAGCTCTCCTTTGGCTTTTACATCATAAATAAGGTCATTAAAATTGTATAAGTCGGCATCTATGTAAAAAGGCTTTCCTTCAAATGTTATTTGTGCAGGCGATAATTTTACTTTTAAATCATCAAAAGTTCCTTTTTGATTATTAATCTCAGAAACAATTGTTATATCTGTAATTGGATTTGGATAATATTTTGTTTTTAAATATCCGTTCTTCAGGTTAATTGTTCCGGAAGTTACAGGTAGGAGTTTGTTTTTTAAATCAAAAATTCCCTTTGCTTTAATATCTCCAATAAGATTTCCTTTTAATTCAATATCTGGAATTCCAAAAGCCTGAGTTAGTTTTTGTAAATCTATTTGACTACTTAAATCAATATTTAGGTCAGGAGTACTTACTCCTTTTACATAGAATTTAGATTTTAAATAATCTTTATTAATATTCAAAGCTAAATTTTTTCCGTCTACAATTAATAGATCAGGATTTAATGAAGGTAGCTTTGTGTTTATATCTAGGTTTAAATTTGAAATAGGGAATGAACTTTTATTATAGTTTACATACCCATCATTTATTTTTAAATCTAAATCTAAATCTGGTGCTATATTTTGAGAAGCAATGTATTTCCCTTTTAGCGTAAGCAATAAATTGGTATTACCCTTTAAATCTGTTTTAGATAGCCAGGTGATAAATTTTGGAGGAAATGCCGTAAATACATCATGTAATTGGCTATTGTTTGATTTTATTACAAAATCGATATTATAACCATCTTTTAAGAAGTCAAATTTTCCTTTAAAATCAACTATCAGCTGATTTATTTTTAAATTGTTTTGCTCAAAAAAGAATGATAAGGAGTTTACATTTACTTTAGTAATTAAATCGGCATCAACCTTTTTATTCATTAAGTACGGTTCATTCTCATATAAAATATTAAGTTTTTCGATTTTAGCTTTTGAAGATAAATCGAAAATATCTTTGCTTAAATCTCCTTTTCCAGAATAATTAAAACCAAATACATCCAGATGTACATTGGTCGATTTATCATCGTAAATAATTTTACTGTTTAAGATTTCAATTTTTTCTAGTTTTAAAGAAGTATCACTATTGTCCGTTTCTTTTTCAGCTTCGGCAGATGATGATTTATAAACATTATAATTTGCCTCACCATTCTTATTAACTTTTACATTGATAAAAGAATCTGATAAGTATATTTGATCAATACTAACTGTCTTTCCAAATATCAAACTACTGATGTTTATTCCAAAGGAAACTTCTTTTGCCGAAACAAAATTCTCTTTCTCGAATGGAGCAGATCCGTTTAGTTTTAAATCGTCTAAAGTTAAAGTTAATGATGGGAAATGATGAAAGAAGGAAATGTTAGCATCTGAATAATTTAATTCAGCATTAAGTTTTTTGTTTGCTGTTTTCTTTATCTCTTCTTTTATTTTATCCGAAAAAACATAAGGCGTTATAAAAAGTAGCGCTAAAATAACGACTAGCACTATTCCAATATATTTTACTATTCTATATAAAATGGATTTTATATTCCCTTTTGCCATAAGTATAATTATTAGTTGTTTTTATCCGTGTACAGTTTCGCTTTTTCCATAATTGGTAATAATAGAACCTTCGTATTCAATCCATTCTTTCCAACGTTTATCAATGTCTATGTTATCTGTATATTTTCGGGCAAATCCTAAAAAAGTGGTATAATGGCCTGCTTCCGAAATCATTAAATCACGATAAAACTTGGCTAATTCTTGATCTTTTATGTTTTCTGAAAGAACTTTAAAACGTTCGCAACTTCTAGCTTCAATCATAGCCGAAAATAATAAACGATCACAAAGTGCGTCTTTTCTACTACCATCTTTTTTCATGAATTTAAAAAGTTCATTTACATAATGGTCCTTTCTTTCGCGACCAAGTGTCAAGCCTCTTTGCTTGATAATGTCATGTACCATTTGTAAATGCTCTAATTCTTCTCTGGCAATAATCAACATTTCGGTTACTAATTCCTCTAATTCTGAATTGTATGTTATTAAACTAATTGCATTTGAAGCTGCTTTTTGCTCACACCACGCATGGTCGGTTAGAATTTCTTCAATATTCGATTCGACGATGTTTACCCAGCGTGGGTCTGTAGCTAATTTTAATCCTAACATGATATTTTATTTATAACCTACAAAATTAGTGTTTTATTCCCGATTTTTGGGTTTAATGATGGTTTTGCCGCTTAAATAGTATTATTTTGTAGTAGAAATATAACAAGACATGAGTGCGCTTAAAAAGCTTTTAATAATTGGTTTTGTATGGCCTGAGCCTAATTCATCGGCTGCAGGGGGGAGAATGATGCAATTAATTTCAATTTTTCAGGAACAAGGATTTGAAATCACATTTGTTAGTCCAGCTTTGGATAGCGATTTTATGATAGATCTACCAATATTAGGAATCGAAAAAAAATCGATTGCTTTAAACTGTTCTAGTTTTGATGATTTTATAAAAGAGCTGAATCCATCTATTGTTTTGTTTGATCGATTTATGATTGAAGAGCAGTTTGGTTGGCGTGTGTCTGAGAATTGTCCTAATGCATTGCGTATTCTGGATACTGAGGATTTGCATTGTTTACGCCAAGCCCGTCAGAAAGCATTTAAAGAAAATAGAAATTTCGTAATTAGTGATTTATTTTCAGAAGAAGTTGCAAAGAGAGAAATTGCTAGTATTTTGCGATGTGATTTGTCTTTGATGATTTCTGAGTTTGAAATGGAGTTGCTAGAATCGGTATTTAAAATCGATACGTCTTTATTGCATTATTTACCTTTTTTATTGAATCCAATCTCTGAAGATATATTAAAAGTATTACCCTCTTTTGAAGAAAGAACTGATTTTATTTTCATTGGTAATTTTTTGCATGAACCTAATTGGAACACCGTTCAATATCTGAAAGAAGGAATTTGGCCTTTGATAAAAAAACAATTACCAGATGCAGTTTTAAATATCTATGGTGCTTATCCTTCACAAAAAGTTTTGCAATTGCATCAGCCTAAATCAGGTTTTTATATTATGGGCCGTGCAGATAATGCTCAGGAAGTAGTACAAAAATCACGAATAGTTTTGGCTCCGATACGTTTTGGTGCGGGTCTAAAAGGAAAACTTGTTGAAGCCATGCAATCTGGAACACCAAGTGTAACCACAACAATAGGGGCGGAAGCCATGAATGGTGATTTACCTTGGAATGGCTTTATTGTTGATGATGCCGAAGATTTGGCTAAAGCAGCGGTAGCGTTATATCAAGATAAAAATCTGTGGAATGAAGCTCAAATAAAAGGAATCGAAATTATTAATGCACGTTATTTAAAAGATAATTTTGCAAAGGATTTTATGAAAACAATTTTCTATTTACAATCTAATTTAGAATCTCATCGTAATAATAATTTTATAGGGAGTATGTTGCAATTTCATACAATGAGGAGCACAAAATATATGTCTAAATGGATTGAAACAAAAAATAAAAATTAAGCCTCCATTTTTCCAAAGCCTACTGTCTCTCTATAAATTTGAGGCGAAACATCAGCATTGGTTTTAAAAAATCGGCTGAAATAATGTTCGTCTTCGTAACCTAATTCATATGCAATTTCTTTGACGGTTTTGTTGGTCATATATAATTCTCTTTTGGCTTCGATTATTATTCTTTCTGCAATTAAATCGGTTAATGTTTTATTGAAATAAGTCTTAGATAATTTTGCTAACGCTTTTGGAGAGATATTGAGTAATTCGGCATAATTTCCTGCTGAATGTTTAGTTTTAAAATTTAGTTCAATAGCGTCTTTTAGATTCTGAAGAATAAATGGTTCTTTAGAATTTGGTAATGATTTCATTTCTTCTAATTGTTCATTCTTTAGACGGGAAGCGGTAATTAAAAATATTTTTAGGTACGAAATCAATAATTCATATTGTGCTAATTCAGCATTTTGAATTTCTGTTTTCATTTGTTCTAAAACCATTCTAAAAGTTGTTGCGGCTTGTTCAGTAATAATGGTAAAAGGTGGTTGGTAAACATTATTAAATAAAATACCATTGCATGAAACTTCCTTTTGATGCATGTGAATACAGTAGAAGTCTGGGTGAAAATGAATCGCGATTCCTTCAATTGGTTCGCTTACGCATAGCATAAAAGGTTGATAAGGAGAAAAGGCTAGGAGTGAGTTTTCTTCAAAATGATGTTCTGCAAAATCAGCTTTTACTTTGCCTTTTCCTTTGGTTACCCAAATTAAGGAAAAATAATTATTACGCTGCAAATGGTCAAAATGACTATTATTATCAAAAGGAAGTAGCTTGAAAGCTAAATTGCCATTTTGTGGATTGATCAAGGTGAAAACATTCTGACTGCTCATGATTTCTTTTTGTTTTTGAAAATATAAAGATAGTTATGAAAAGAATTCACAACTATCTTTATAAAGTGTTTTTGTTTGAATTAATTTAAACTTGAAACAACTGGGAAATCAATTTCTGTGTTTGCTGTATTGTTAAAATAGTTTGTTAAAACATTTAAAGCTACATGTCCAATTGTTTCTGCAATTTCAGCATCAGTAACTCCTGCATTTTTTGCTTTGTTTACGTCTTCATCATTTACTAAACCATTTTTGCTGATTAGGGTTTTAGCAAATTGTAAAACAGCTTCAATTTTAATATCGGTTGAGTTTCCTGTTCTTGCTGCTTGTAAAACAGCAGGGTCTGCTTTTATCAGTTTTTCTCCAATAAAGGTATGAGCTGCTAAGCAGTAATCGCATGAATTACTTTCAGAAACTGCTAAGGCGATTAGTTCTCCTGTTTTTGCACTTAATTTTCCGTGGCTTAAAGCACCACTTAAATTTAAATATCCTTCTAGAACTGCTGGAGAATTCCCCATCGTTCTCATCATGTTCGGAACAACTCCTAATTTAGCTTGTACAGCGCTGAATAAATCTTTAGTTTTTCCTGTTACTTCTTCTGGGTTTAATGCTGTTAATCGTGTCATCGTATTTAATTTTTATGTTATTTATTTGTTGTTGTCTTTTGACATTACAAAGGTGTGATGATTACAGAATTTAGAACATGGAGAATTTACGCTATGTAATGGATAATTTTCCCTGAGGTGTTTTTTTAGGAGCTAATCCCGCTATTCGTTACAATCTTTTGCTTTTTAAAGAAAAAAGCAAAAGGATTTCCACTTCTATCGGGGCTAGGGCAATTGTTTTCATAAGAATGTTTCTCGTTCCTAGAAAATGACAAATAAGAATAAAAAAAAATCCCCGATTACAAGGTGTAACCGGAGATTTTTTGCTTTGCAGTTTTCAGTCGCAGTCTTCGGTCAGATTGTAAGCTGAAAACTGAGACAGCGACTGTAAATTGAAACTGAATGCTATTTTAAAACACTTTCAACAGCTTGAACGGTTGTTGCGTGATAACCAGATTTGGCTTTGTCAAAAATTTGTTTTGCCCAAACTTTTCCTTCAGGAGTTTTTGCCATTTCTTTGTAAAGCATCATTACAGATCCTGTTCTGCTGCTTGAAATCAAAAATTGTTCAATTGCAGGATTAGCAGCAGTGTATTTATAGCGAATCGATGGAATAAACCATTGGCGTTTGATAACGAAATTACCTCCCTTTGTAAAATTAAATTCAGCATCAATTGCTTCCATTTCTTTTGCAGTGATGTCTGTTGGCAGATTATCTATAAAATGTTGTTTTTCTGCAGTTGTTGTGATTTTTTTACTTAAACCTTTTACGCCAGTTTCTCTCCAGCTTTTCTGAATTTTGTCTATTGCATCAAAATCTGCTGAACTTACTGGAGTAATGTTTGATGGAATTCCAGGTTTGAAAATCCAATCTTCAGCTTTTATTTTATCAGCAAGTGCTTTGTCTCCTTTTATAAGGTTTTCATTGTAGTATTTAATAAAATCATCTGTTGTGATAGATTTAAAAGCGTGTGCATCGAAATAGTTTTTAATGAAAACGTCAAATTTTTCACGTCCAACTGCATTTTCTATAACTCTTAAAAAAGCATATCCTTTTACATAAGGAATCATGCTAATTCCATCATCAGGATTTCTTCCTGTTAGACTTACTTTTAATCTTGTATCTGGATTTGTATCTCCATATTCAGCTACATTATCAACTAATTCTTTACGGATGATAACGTTTTGCATTTCAAATTCTTTCTTTCCAAAAATAGCTTCACCAATTCTATGTTCTACATAAGTGGTGAAACCTTCGTTTAACCAGATATCATCCCATGTAGCATTGGTTACTAAGTTTCCGCTCCAGCTATGTCCTAATTCATGCGCTAATAAGCTAGTTAAAGAACGGTCTCCTGCAATAACACCAGGAGTTAGGAATGTTAAGTTAGGGTTTTCCATTCCGCCATAAGGGAAGCTTGGTGGTAAAACCAAAACATCATAACGTCCCCAACGGTATGGGCCATAAAGTTTTTCGGCAGCAACTACCATTTTTCCAAGTTCAGCAAATTCCCAAGCTGATTTTTTTAGCATAGATGGTTCAGCGTAAACACCTGTTCTATCATCGATCGATTGAAATTCGATGTCTCCAACTGCAATTGCCATTAAGTATGACGGTATTGCTTTGTCTTGTTTAAATGTATAAACTCCTGTGTCGTTTTTCTTTTGAGGATTAACAGCACTCATCACGGCCATTAAATCTTTAGGAACTGTAACTTTTGCATTATAAGTAAAACGTATTGATGGAGAGTCTTGACACGGAATCCAAGTACGTGACCAGACGCTTTCTCCTTGAGAGAAAAGGAAAGGTTTCTTTTTGTCTGCAGTTTGTTCTGGTTTTAACCATTGCAATGCTACTGCATCTTTAGTTGTACTATAGTAAATGTTTACTTTGGTGGTGGTAGGTTCGATTGTAATATGAAGCGGTTTTCCGTGAAATTCGACGTCTTTTCCAAGCTCGAATTTGGTTTCTTTTTCATCATCGCCTAAAGTTACTTTTGTAATGTTAAGCGTGTTTTCGTCAAAGATAATTTCGTTTCCTTTGCTTACGTTGTCAATTAACCAGGAAGCTTTTCCTGAAATAGTTTGAGTATCAAAGTCTACTTTTATATCCAGATCTAAATGTTTTACAACAGCAAGTTCTGGTTTAGAATAACTGTGTTCGTCTGTAACAACAGTTGTTTTTTCGGTTTGTTCTTTTTTCTGGCAGGCTATTACTGTCAGAAATAAAGTGGCAAGGATTAGTTTTTTCATTTTATGAAGAATTGAATTAGTGGAGGGAAATTAAACAAAAAATCCCGTTTTGAATAATCAAAACGGGATTTTATTATAAATAACCTTAAGCTTAGCTCAGGCTGACATTTAAATTATGCCAACATTGTAACTGGGCTTTCGATGTATTGTTTTAATGTTTGTAAGAATTGAGCTCCAGTTGCACCGTCAATTGTTCTGTGGTCACAAGCTAATGATAACATCATTGTGTTTCCTACTACAATCTGACCGTTTTTAACTACTGGCTTTTCTACAATTGCACCTACAGAAAGGATAGCAGAGTTTGGTTGGTTTATGATAGAATTGAATTCTGTAATACCAAACATTCCAAGGTTAGATACTGTAAAAGTACTTCCTTCCATTTCTTGTGGTCCAAGTTTTTTGTTTTTAGCTCTTCCAGCAAGATCTCTTACGCTAGCGCCAATTTGAGATAAACTCATAGCATCTGTAAATTTCAATACAGGAACTACTAATCCATCTTCAACAGCTACAGCAACACCAATATTTACATGGTGGTTGATGATGATAGCATCTTCTTTCCACTGAGAGTTAATTTTTGGATGTTTTTTCAATGCTAATGCACAAGCTTTAATTACCATATCGTTAAAAGATACTTTTGTATCTGGTACGCTGTTTATTGTAGCTCTAGATGTCATTGCTTCATCCATGCTTACTTCTATCACTAAGTTATAGTGAGGAGCTGTAAACAATGATTCTGCTAAACGTTTAGCAATGATTTTACGCATTTGCGAGTTTTTGATTTCTTCTGTGAAAACTTCACCAGCAGGAACAAAAACTTTTGCAGCAGCAGCAGTAACTTCAGGAGTTTTAGTAGCAGGTGCAGTTGCAACTGGCTGTGTAGTTGCTGCAGTAGCAGGTGTAAAGTTTTCGATATCGCTTTTTACGATACGTCCGTTTTCACCAGATCCTTTTACTTGAGATAATTGAATTCCTTTATCTGAAGCAATTTTCTTTGCTAAAGGTGAAGCTAAAATTCTTTTTCCGTCGCTTACTACTTCAACAGTTTCTGCTGTTTCTTGAGCAGGAGTTGCTTTAGTTTCTTCTACTGCTTTTGCAGGAGCGCCACCAGGAGTATAGTTTTGAGCAATACCAGAAATGTCAGTTCCAGCAGGTCCGATGATAGCTAATAAACTATCAACAGGAGCTGTGTTTCCTTCTTGAATACCAATGTATAATAATGTACCTTGGTTGAAAGATTCAAATTCCATTGTAGCTTTATCAGTTTCGATTTCAGCAAGAATATCACCTTCAGCAACAGCATCACCAACTTTTTTAAGCCAAGTTGCTACTGTACCTTCAGTCATAGTATCGCTTAATCTAGGCATAGTTACTACAACAACACCTTTTGGTAATTCAGTTGCAGCTTTTGCAGGAGCTGGTGCTTCTGTTTTAGCCTCTGTAGTTGCAGCTTCAGCTTTTGGAGCTTGAGCAGCAGGAGCGTCTCCTCCAGCGATTAATGCCGTAACATCTTCACCTTCGTTTCCTATAATTGCTAGTAATGAATCTACTGGAGCAGTTTCTCCAGCAGGTATTCCTATATATAAAAGAGTTCCTTCATTGAAAGACTCAAATTCCATTGTTGCTTTGTCAGTTTCAATTTCAGCAAGGATATCTCCTTCGCTAATTTTGTCTCCTACTTTTTTTAGCCAAGTTGCTACCGTTCCTTCCGTCATAGTATCGCTCAAACGAGGCATTGTTACTTTTATCGCCATGATTTATAGTTTATGAGGTGTAAATGGATAGTCTTCTTGTGCGTATACTACATCGTAAAGTTGTTGTAATTCTGGATATGGAGATTCTTCAGCAAATTTCACACACTCTTCAACCAAGTCTTTTACTCTTTGGTCAATTTCTTCAATTTCTTCTTCAGTAGCAAATTTTTGATCTTTTATTACATCAAGAACTTGTGTAATTGGGTCAATTTTTTTGTATTCTTCTACTTCTTCTTTAGAGCGATATAATTGTGCATCAGACATTGAGTGTCCTCTGTAACGGTATGTTTTCATTTCTAAGAAAGTTGGACCATCGCCACGACGAGCTCTTTCTACAGCTTCGTACATTGCTTCTGCAACTTTCACAGGGTTCATTCCATCAACAGGTCCACAAGGCATTTCATAACCTAAACCAAGTTTCCAGATATCAGTATGATTTGCAGTTCTTTCTACAGAAGTTCCCATTGCATATCCATTGTTTTCAACAATAAATACAACTGGAAGTTTCCATAACATAGCCATGTTAAAAGCTTCGTGTAAAGAACCTTGTCTTGCAGCTCCATCACCAAAATAGGTCATAGTTACACCACCTGTTTCAAAATATTTATCTGCAAAAGCTAAACCAGCTCCTACAGGAATTTGTCCACCTACAATTCCGTGACCTCCATAAAAACGGTGCTCTTTTGAGAAAATGTGCATAGATCCACCCATTCCTTTAGATGTTCCTGTTGCTTTTCCTAAAAGTTCAGCCATTACACGTTTTGGATCTACACCCATACCAATTGGTTGTACGTGGTTTCTGTATGCAGTTATCATTTTATCTTTTGTCAAATCCATGACATGCAATGCACCAGCGAGTACAGCTTCTTGACCATTGTATAGGTGAAGAAATCCTCTTACTTTCTGTTGGATGTACAATGCTGCTAGTTTGTCTTCAAACTTTCTCCAAAGTAGCATGTCCTCATACCACTTTAAATATACCTCTTTTGTAACTTCTTTCATCTGAATTCTTTCTTTTGCTAAAGTGTTTCTGTTATCAATTGTTGCCTATAACGCAAAATAGTTTCCTCCCACAAATTTGCGCCCGAAGGGTCGGGATGCAAAAATAAGACATTCCTACTAAGAAGTAAAATTTAAAAGCTAATTTTTGGTTTTTTTTACAAGAACTTTTTATCAAACATAAAAGGAAGTAAATTTTTTAGGGATGCCGATTGATAAATTGCACCTATTTCTCCCATGAAATAAATTTCGATAGGGGTCTCTTGTTTTATCTCATATTCTGCAATCGATTGTCTACAAGATCCACAAGGAGGGATTGGAGCTTTTGTTTGATTCATATCTGAAGCTGCTGAGATGGCAATTTTTAAAATTTTTGCATCAGGATAAATTGCTCCTGCATGAAAAATAGCTACTCTTTCTGCGCAAAGTCCCGAAGGATAAGCTGCGTTTTCTTGATTAGAACCCAAAACAATTTGACCATTGTCTAAAAGTAATGCTGCTCCAACTCTAAATTTAGAGTAAGGTGCATATGCTTTTTTGCGAATAGCGATTGCTTCATTCATTAAGTCTTGGGTGTCTTTTGAAAGTTCTTCGATAGATTCAAAAACAGAAAATTGCGTTGTAATAGATATTTCTTTCATTATGTATTTAGGAAAAAAAATCCAAATTTCACGAAAGTGAAATTTGGATTGTTATAATTGTAATTTTTATTTATTAATATACTTCGTATTTGTCGCCAAAGTTAAAGGTTAGTGAGAAACGAAGTGTGTTTTCTAGTGGATTTTTTACGTTTGATGTAGAGAATAAGTAAGAAACGTCTACTTTTACTACATTATACTTGAAACCTGCTCCTAGTGAAAAGAATTTTCTAGCTCCTTTTTCTGGGCTTTCATGGAAATATCCTAATCGGAATGCAAACGCATCTTGATACATATATTCTGCACCAATGCTATAAGTAATCTCTTTTAGTTCTTCGCTAAAACCACCTGGGGCATCACCAAAAGATTGAAATATTCCAGATACCCAACCTATTGATCGGTAATCCTCATTGTTTTGCATTCTTTCGTCTAGGGTAACTGTACCATCACCATTTAAATCTGGGTCCTGAGGTGTCGGAACTAATAATTTACTAAATTCTACACCTACGCCTATTTTGTTGTATTCGTCTAGGATAAAATCAAATCCTCCACCTACTTTTAAATTAGCTGGTAAGAAATTAGCGTTGAGTTCGTCGCTATCATATTTCATTTTAGGTCCTAAATTCTGAATGTTGAAACCACCTCTCCATCTTCCGTTAAAACTGTTATAAGCAATTTCTTCTGACTGATAAAAACCAGCTACGTCTACTGCAAATGAGCTTGCAGGTTTAGCATCTATTTCTTCAGAAGCGATTTTCAGGTTTGAGCGAATATATCTTCCTGCTACAGCCATCGAGAATTTTTCGCTTAGCTTTAAAGAGTAAGACCCGTCAAGCGCCATTTCGTTAGGAGAAACGATGTTTACTGCTTCATCAGGGCTATCGGTTTTTCTTAATTCGATATCACCAAATCCAAAATAACGGAAACTCGCTGCAAATGCATTTCGATCGTTTATTTTGTTATAATAGGTGATTTGTCCTAGGGAAACATCATTTACCAAATCGGTAAGATAGGGAGTATAACTAACAGAAAATCCTTGTTTGTCTTCGGAGAAGGCATACTTTGCGGGATTCCATTGTTGAGAAAATGCATCTACAGATGTGGCGACACCTTGGTCGGCCATACCTGCTGCTCTAGCGTCAGCAGCTACTAATAAAAAAGGTACTGCGGTTGTAATAGTTCTTTCTTGTGCCTTTGCTAATGAAACGACAAAAAGGCAAATTAAAATGAGGGTAGGTTTTTTCATCTAGGTTTTAAAATAGTAAACAAATATAATATTTAATTAAAGTATGACAAGTTTTTCAATTTTTTCTGCTTTTTTATTTGTTGTGTTCGATTTTACAGTTAGTTTATAAATATAAACACCTTTGCCAATTCGATCGCCAAAATCGTCTCTTCCGTTCCAAGTTATGTCCCGAGATAAAAAACCTTCGGTAGTAATAATTTGATTTTTTGTCCATACAACCTTCCCAGTAATTGTCATTACTTGTACTTGAACTTCTAAAGGTTCATAGGGTTTGTTGTGTGAAAACCAAAACTCAGTATAGGTTGTGAACGGATTCGGATAATTTAAAACATGCGTTAATGTTATTGTGTCATCACCTGAAACAATAAATTGAATTTCGGCTGTAACAGGGTTGTTGTATACATCCCATGCTGTTACCGAAACGGTGTGCAATCCGACAGCTAAATTACGGAACGGAAAACGTAATGTTCCATGCGTGTAATCGTCTAATTTGGTCTGATAATAATCGTTTAATATATAAGGATTACTAACGTCTCCATCTAAAATTGCAACTATGTCATGTCCTATTCCACTTGCGGTATTTATCCCGTTTTCATCTTCAAGATTTGCAAGTAAAAAAGGAGATTCATTTGTAGCCCCTCCTGATACAAATGTTTCATCGTTCATATATAACTGCACTTTTGGACTATTATTGTCCTGAGGTGCATTTTCATTAATTCCGCCTATTTTTATGGTTGTATCGTAACCGGTTTGGTTCTCAAGAAGTTGTTGTTTTTTTGCGTAAAAGCTGATTCTTCCGTTTCCTACAGGAATTCGGATGTCTCTTGGTACTACAAAACTAAACTCAAATAAACCGTTGGTTACAGATGCACTTCCTCTAAAAATAGTTTCTCCCAAAGTGTTAAATTGCATTGGGGGACTAAAGCCATCATTATTGAGTGTCGAAGATATAATTAATTTATCAAATATCGCAGTAGTTAATTCACCATTATAGTTAGATAGTAAAATATTATTTTCATCTGTTATTTCTCCGGATAATTTAATTTTTGATAGTGATTTTAAGTCGTCAATTGGTTGAGAAATAACAACATCATTTACTTTAGTTAGTCTTACTTTTGGTTTGGGGATAGCAAGCATTAGTGCTGGATCACCTATATATACAATAACATTACTGGCAGAACTCGGATTGCTGTTTTTAGATAATCGCAATGATTCAGAAATAGTTGTATATTGGTTAGATCCGTATGATAATAAATTTTTTGATAAGATATCATTGAAGTTTTCAGCGCTAAACTGTCCGATGGATCTTATGGTTGTGAGCATAGCGATGGCACCTCCTTTAGGATTCCAGTAAGTATATTCGCCAGCTGTAGGTCTTGTAGGGTCGTCAAATCTTGAGAATTCGCAGGTTATAGTTATAAATAATGGATATTTATATTGATTGTTTAGATTTTGTCCATCAGCTTTTGACCAAATGCGTTCGCCAGCTAAACCATCTTCACCACCATGACCTAGATAGTTAAAAACGAGTGCTCCTTTTTCGAAAGCATCAAATAGGTCAGTTCGTGCTTTGGGATATCTTGATCCTCCTGCTGAAGCTTCTTGTGTGTAGGAATCTAAGAGAATTTTATCAATATTGAAAAAAGGTTTTTCGGTACCTATTACATCAGCTAATTTATTTTGTCGGCTTTGTAGTGTAGTATCCGTTGCTTTATCGGAATCATCAGCAATTAATACGAAGTTGTTTTTCCAGTTTCCGTAGGATTTAATATCATGATATTCCAGCACTTTATTAACCATTTCGTTTGCTTGTTTTGTGTCGTTAACAGGCATTCTTCCTACCGCAAGGTCTATTCCTCCAAAAAATGAGGTTATATTACCTTCGTCATTATCCATTAATCCATAAAAGTCATCAGATGCAAATGAGGCTTCTCCTGTAGTATTGCTTCTCAAAGAGTAATATATAGGTACAATGTTTCCGTTATTATTGATTCTGTTTTTATAATCGAAAGAAGCATCTCCGAAAAGGTTGACATATTTAATTCTTTTGTCTGGAGATGAGGCATTGTCATAAATATATTTAATGCAGTTTCTAATGGCTGCTATGTCTTGTTTTCCAGATGAGAATTCTTGGTAAATTGATTCAGTTGAAATCACTTTTACGCTTAAATTAGAATGAGATCTGTGAAAATTTGCTAATCTTTCGGCTTGATTCAGTAAAAAAGATGGAGTGATGATTACATAATCTATATCTTGAAAAGCGCCTTGATTATTTTTTAAAAGTGTTCCCTTTAAGTTTTGATTAGGGATTTTGGTTTTGTTGTCTTTAAACGGAATGTAGTAGTCGGATGGATCAAGAGCTACATATTTTCTTATTTCTCCTAATTGTGCTTTAAAGCTAATTGCGTTTTGATTTGAGTTTTCAAGAGTGCTTACATTATATATGTCGGTAACGTCCCAAATTTGAACAATGCCAGATGTGTTTGTTATGTCGTAATTAGCAATCCCGAAGCTGGAGCTGGCTAAATCGTATTGAAAAAGAAATTGTTTTCCATATCCTTGTAATTTTCGTTTAGCAATTAATTTAATCTGATCTAGATATCCCTTTGATCCAGGAACGCCATTATTGTTATAATTAAGTTTTATTTTAATGTTTTCGGTTTCTGTAAATGTTTTGTTTGAGGGCAAGGAGTCCGTAAAGAATTTAATTTCAGAATTAGGTGTTATTGCAGGGAAATTAATAGTTCCTATATCTTGTCCGTTAGCCGCAACTTTAAAAGATGTGTTCGTGTATGAAGCAGATGCAGTCTTGACTTGTATTTTTACAGGAATTGAAGTGTCGATATTTGGAAAGCTAAAATCAAATTCTTGTTCGTTGTCCATTTCAAAAGCTTCGCCATACCATTCTCTTCCAAGGTGAGTTATGTTTATGAGGTCTTTTTCATGGTATTGGTGGTCGTCAAATGTGGATAGGTTTATAGTGCTGCTTCCGGATGGTGGTTGCATTTGAGTAATTCTTTTCCCGTTACCTCCTTGAGCTGTTATATAGTAGTAAGATTTGTTGTCGAATAAATTGCTATAGGTTCTGCTTTCGTCATTCCAAGTATCAACGCCTTCGGCATAAAATAAAATGTAGTCATCATTATCAAAGCTTCCATCATTTTCCCCAATAATCTGAATTGCATTTTCTGTTAAGTCATTAGGGTAATAACTTGCGTTAGATAAAGGGAGCATTCTGCCGCCATTCCCAAATATTTTTATGTTTTTAGGATTTGTTTTTATTAAGTCGGGGCTTAAATTTTGCAAGAAGCTTTTGGAAATTTTATACACACCCGATTTTTCAATATAAAATCGATACCAATCTCCAGATGATAAAACAGAATTGGAGATGTTAGCGTTCTTTCGGGTTAGTGATGTTCTTGAAGAAGTATTGTTCTGAGAATTGGTTATTATATTATAGGTAAAAGATTTTATTTTTTTATATCCAGTCCCATCATTAATTATTGGTGATAGGGTTAATAAAGCTTGATTGATTCCTCTTGCGGAAGATATTTTTAACGTTTCATTAATAGTTTTTGGGATGTTTTTTAATGTTAAATCACCCAGCTGATTTTCTGAAATCGTTTCGTAAACTATATTAGATAATTGGACGACGCTGTTCTCAGAATAATTGAATTGCGTCAGGTTTAAAGCATATAAAATTGTCTTTGTATCGGAGTTTAATTGGTAGTTATTGCCCGAAAATAGGGGGGCATTGACTTTAAAGTCTCCAAAATACATGTCTTTTTTATCGAGCCAATTTATAATAACATCATCTTTCGTTTGTCCGAAAGAGCTGATATATAGTAAGATAAAACAGGTTAATAAGGTCTTTTTCATTGCGTGCTTTAACAAAAATGATATAGTTGTATTATACCAAGTAAAAATATGGTATTTAGTGTTATAGTAAATAATAAAAAGTATATTTTTGCGTTCGAGTTATGTGAGATGATTTGACAAGAATCTGGTACATGGAATATTTATAATTGTTTTATAATTGATGTTGCGAATTAATTTTAATTATTATATTGCAGCACCTAAATTATTACCTACTAAAGAGTATGAAAGTAAACAAAATTATGGCCTTACAGTTAATGTTATCTATGACATTGGTTCTGGGAATGGCTAGCTGTAGTAAAAAATCTAGTTCGAGTGCATCAAGAGCTACGGGTTGGGATGTTAATAGTATTAATGGAACAGCTCAAAATGTTTCTAACAAAAAACAACAAGCAGGACCTGGGCTAGTTTTTGTAGAAGGAGGGACGTTTACAATGGGTAAAGTTCAGGATGATGTTATGCATGATTGGAATAATACACCAACACAACAACACGTACAGTCTTTTTATATGGATGAGACTGAGGTGACTAACATGATGTATCTAGAATACCTTGAGTGGTTGAAAAAAGTATTCCCACCAACAGAAGAAAATTATAAACATATATATGAAGGAGCTTCGCCAGATACTTTAGTTTGGAGAAACCGTCTAGGTTATAATGAAACTATGACCAATAACTACTTAAGACATCCTGCATACGCTAACTATCCTGTAGTAGGTGTAAACTGGATTCAAGCAGTTGAATTTAGTAAATGGAGAACTAACCGTGTAAACGAAGCGGTTCTTGAAAAAAATGGATATCTTAAAAAAGGCGCTAAAACAGATGATGTAAGTGCTGAAAGTAACTTTAATACTGAAACATATTTAATCGCTCCTACATCTACATTTGGAGGAAACGAAGAGATTGTTTTAAAAGAAGGTAAAAAAGTAAGAAGAACTAAAAAAGGAGATGCTGCTGAAGAGCCTAAAAATGTTTATGCACAGCGTTCTTCTGGAATTATCTTACCAGAATATAGATTACCAACTGAGGCAGAGTGGGAATATGCTGCAGCTGCAGATGTTGGACAAAGAGAATACAATATTTACAAAGGACAAAAGAAATATCCTTGGTCTGGAGATTATACTCGTTCTGGAAAAAGAGCAACAAGAGGTGATCAATTGGCAAACTTTAAACAAGGTAATGGAGATTACGGTGGTATAGCTGGATGGTCTGATGACGGTGCAGATATTACAAACGAAGTAAAAAAATATCCTGCAAATGATTTTGGATTGTATGATATGGCTGGAAATGTAGCCGAATGGGTTGCCGATGTTTACAGACCTCTTATCGATAATGAAGCGAATGACTTTAACTACTTTAGAGGTAACTTATATGCTAAGAATAAAATTGGTAAAGATGGTAAAGTAGAAATCGTTACTAAAGAAACTATCAAATATGATACTTTAAGCAATGGTAAAATTGTAGCAAGAAATTTCCCTGGAGATATTGCACAAGTTCCTGTTGATGAGCAAGAAACTTATTTGAGACAAAACTTCTCTACAAGTGATAACATTAACTATAGAGATGGAGACAAACAATCATCTAAATATTATGATTTCGGAGCTTCAGAAGAAGAGCAAACTGCTGCTGATAAAGCAAAACAAGCAATGTACAATTCTCCTAAACATAACGTTACAACAGATAGTTTAGGTAACATGGTTAGAAAATATGACAAGTCAAGCAAAAGAACGACTTTAGTAAATGATAATGTTAGAGTTTACAAAGGAGGTTCTTGGAGAGATAGAGCATATTGGTTAGATCCAGCTCAAAGAAGATATTTCCCACAAGATATGGCAACTGATTACATAGGTTTCAGATGTGCAATGTCAAGAGTAGGACCTAAATCTGAAAAAAGAAAATCACCTAGAAATTAAGAAATTTAATAATAGTAATAAAAGCCCTTTGATTAGGGCTTTTATTGTTTTAAATCTGTTTTAAAATGGATATTGCTCACATTCATAATTTGTTTTTACAATGCCAGTCAGTTTCGACAGATACTCGTAAAATTGAATTAAATTCAATGTTTTTTGCTATAAAAGGAGATAATTTTGATGCAAATACATTCGCAGAAGAGGCTTTGCAAAAAGGAGCGTTATTTGTAATTATCGATAATGCATCTTATTTTATTGATCAAAGAACTATTTTGGTCGAAAACAGTTTGATTGCATTGCAAGAATTAGCAAAGTTTCACCGTGCCTATTTACAATTACCTATTATTGCTTTAACAGGAAGTAATGGAAAAACGACAACTAAGGAACTGATTAATGTTGTGCTTTCTAAAAAGTATAATACAAAAGCAACCGTTGGAAATTTAAACAATCATATTGGTGTTCCTTTAACGCTGTTGACTTTTACAAAAGAAACCGAAATTGGTATTGTAGAAATGGGAGCTAATCATAAAAAAGAAATAGAGTTTTTATGTGAATTAGCTCAACCAGATTTTGGATATATAACTAATTTTGGAAAAGCACACTTAGAAGGATTTGGAGGCATTTCGGGAGTTATAGAGGGGAAAAGCGAATTGTATGCTTATCTTTCTGCTCATGAAAAAATGGCTTTTGTTAATCTTGACGATTCTATTCAGGTAGAGAAAACAAGTGCAATAAAGAAATTTTCATTTGGGTATAAAAATACTAACGGAGATGTTGTTGTAAGTACTATTACAGCAAATCCTTTTGTTGTTTTAGGATTTAATGACCAAACTATTACTTCGCATTTAATCGGGTTATATAACGCTAATAACATAAGTGCAGCGTTGGCGATAGGGAAGTATTTTAAGATAGATGATTCTGCTATAAAAGATGCTTTAGAGAGTTATATACCTGAGAATAATCGTTCGCAATTATTGGTAAAGGGAACAAATGAAATTATTTTGGACGCATACAATGCAAATCCAAGTAGTATGGCTGTTGCAATTGAGAATTTTATTCAATTAGAAAAGCAAAATAAAGTCATGATTTTGGGAGATATGTTTGAGCTAGGTTCTGAAAGTGACCAAGAACATAAAACTATTGTAACATCACTTTTGGGTGAAAATAAAACAAATTGTTATTTTATAGGACCTTCTTTCTTTAAGCATAAAGCTGGTAAAGAGAACTTCCATTTCTTTGATTCGTTCGATGCTTTTGCAGCTTATTTAGGGAATACTACTTTTAATGAGCAAACGATGCTAATTAAAGGTTCAAGAGGTATGGCTCTGGAAAGAGTTTTAAATTTTATTTAAAAGTAAAAATGATAAATAACAAAAAAGCATCCGATTTGTCGGATGCTTTTTTTGTTTAAATACTCATTAGGAATCCTATTAAGTTTTCTTTTTTATTTAATTCTAGTTTTTTTCTTAATCTATAGCGAGCTAGTTCAACGCCTCCGTTTGAAATATTCATGATTTCGGCAATTTCTTTGGTCGACATATTCATTAATAAATAGGTTGCTAAATCTAGTTCTCTAGGAGAAATTTTAGGATATTTTTCTTTTAAGCGTTTTAGGAATTCAAAATGAACATTCTTGATATGCTTTTCTAAATCCTTCCAGCTTTTATCTGTATTTACTTCCTTAACGATACTTTTGTTTAGTTTATTAAACTGAAACTTTGTAGACTCATCAAATGTTTCAATGTCAATTTCTTTCAGTTTATGTATGATTCCATTTAAGATTTTGTTCTTTTTTACTACTTGCAAAGAATTGTTAACTAGTTCTTTGTCTTTTGTGAGGATCTTTATTTGTAATTTGTCGTTTTTTAATTTTTCAATTTCCTTTTCTAATTGATATTGTTCTTGTCTTATTTTAGATTCTTTTTCTAAGTAAAGTCTTCTTTGTTCGATTGTTTCGTAATATTTATTTTTTCTAATCTTCATTTTTATACGATAGGAAATAAAATATATAGCTACTAATACGAGTAAGAAATAAAAGATGTAAGCTACAATATGTCTATACCATGGAGGCGAGATGGTAAACGGAATAACATCTACCTCAGATTGTATCCCGTAACTATTCCTTACCTTAACTTTCATTTTATAATTGCCTTCTCTTAAATTGGTATATTCCTTTACTGAAATTGTTGACCAATTACTCCATTTTTCATCAAAAGGATCTAATTGATAAGAGTATTCTACATTCTCAAGATTCTCATAAGTAGGAGAAGAAAAAGTAAATTTTACATGATTTGAAGCATACGGGATTAGATATTTTTCAGAGATTTTCTTTTGGTTACCGAATGTTAAGGTGTCATTTGTAAAAGTAAAAGTTCGAATGAACACGTTCGGTTTGGTTACAATATTGTTTATTAATTGAGAATCATAATGCGCCAGACCATCTGTTAATCCTATAAATATATTTTGAGGATCAATAGTGTTAACTGAGAGATAGTTGGTTACCAGATTGCCAGTTAGGTTTGAAAATGGGGCAACTACATTTTTATAATTTCCGTCTGGAGATTTAACTAGTTCTCCCATAGATTCATTAAATACATACCAAAGATTGCCTTTTGAATCTTCATAAAGGGAATTTATCACGGGGATATCTTTAAAAAGCGCTGTCATTTTTTTATCCTTATAGAAAACTTCTTGCTCTTTAGAATATTTATAGAAATGATTATTTGTTTGAAAATAAATGTTGTTGTTTATTTTTTGGATACTTCCGATGCCTTTTTCTTTTGATAAATTGCGAATTATTTTTATGGATTGGAATTTTTTTAAATCATCAGATAATTTCATTTGATATAAAAATTCATCTTTTTTTAGCCATAAATAGTCATTGTCTAATTCGAACAAAATAGAAGATTTATTAAATCCTGCAATTTGATTTCGGAATACTAAACCATTTGCTGTTTTTTCAAACAATGCAAATCCATTATAATTAGATCCTATAACAAAATTTGGATGATTGGGAATTGTTCTAAAACCGAAATAACCATTCTTATCTAACAATTTTACGGCTTTATTTCCTTTTATAATTATAGCACCTCTATTATTGGCACATATTAATTCATTACCAATAACTTGGATATTCCATGTTTGCGTATTTGTTCCTTCTACAAGCGAGAAGGCACCTTCTTTAAAAGCAGTATTCCAGGCATGGAAAAAAACACCTTGATTTGTTGCTACATATAAATATCCATCATGAATTACAGATGCATATACAGTACTTATATCATAACTAAAACCAAAATATGTAAATGGAGAACTTTCATTAATAAATGCAATACCATTATCAAGACCAAGCCAGAGATTGTTTTTGCTATCTATAAAGGAAGTAAGTACAGTATTGTTTTGTAAGCCTTTTTTGCGATCAATATGTTGAATAATTTTTCCGTTAAGGTCAGATATAATAATACCATTTAAAACAGAATTTAATACTATGAATTTGTCTTTGATGGAAACTCCTCCTAATGAACTATTTTTTTTGATAAAAGTATTGGCTTCCGTATCCCAAGGAGTCAGAGTTTGATTACTATAGATAAAAAGCCCTTTTTCTAGAGTTGCAACTAAGAGTTTATTATTTGGCATTTTAAACATAGCCCACACCTCAGTATTGTTTAGAGCAGTTGTGCCTTTTAGAGGATATAATTTTCCGTCTTTATATTCTAAAATACCCAGAGAATTGTCTTGTAGGTAAACAGTATTATTAATTTGAAAAGAAAACTGAAAACGCTTAGGAGCTTCTATTGTTTTAAGCTTATTGTCTTTAAAAATATAAATTCTGGCAAAGGATTGAAAAATTACTTCGTCCTTAACAATATGAATTCTCCATACAAAATCTAATTCCTGAGCGCTTTTTGATTTGATGAGTTTTGATAAAGAGGTATATTTTAATTTTCCTTTAGCATCTGCATCAAAATAGCCGAGTTCTTTATAGCCACCCACATATATTCTGTCAGATTTATCCACTTTTACAGATCGTACCGATGTAGAGTTGGGTAAGAGGTATTTTGTCCAGGAGGATCCATCAAATTGTATAAGACCACTATTGTTGGCAAAGTATAAATTTCCGTTTTTATCTTGGTCAATACTCCAGTTTTGGGTAGCCCCTTTGTATTCTGCTCGTTTATAGTTTCGGATATCCGGAACCCCGATATTTTTAACCTGAGCTAATAATATGCTCGAAAAGAATAAAAAATAAACTGCTATGAAGTTAAATCTTGTGAAATTCATAATTACATTATAATAGGCTTACATATTTTATTTTGATTTTTAAACTGCTTCAAAATCCTTAAAATTTTATACTTATTGCTGTTTTGATTTTGAAAAATTACCTTGTAAAAGCTAAAGTAATCGATTTATATTGAATGTAGTGTTTATTTTAATTTTATATTTTTTTTAAATAGCGTAATTTAATTTTTAAATAATTGTAAATCAAATTATTATATTTTTTTTGATGTGTTTTTGTCTAGTGTTAATTTCAGATTTGATGTGTTTTTGTAGTGATTATTAATTACGTATAGTTAAAAAAACTCATTATTATTGTTTCGAATTACTAATTAATTAACCAAAATTTTTAGAAAAATGAAATTAACAAAATTACTTATTTTTTGTTTTTCATCTATTCTATTCTCAATTTACGCTCAAGCGCAAGACGTTACAGTAAACGGAATAGTTAATGATGAAAGTGGTATGCCAGTACCAGGAGCATCTGTTTTAATAAAAGGAACGGGGAAGGGAACATCTTCCGATTTTGATGGGAAGTTTCAACTTCAGGCACCTTCTAATGGTGTTTTAATAATTACTTTTATAGGTTATGGAACTATTAATGAACCAATAAATGGTAGAAATAAAATAGTTGTACAATTACGTCCAGAATCACAAACGTTAAATGAGGTTGTTGTTGTAGGATATGGTACTCAAAAGAAAAGTGTAGTTACAGGAGCAATCTCAAAGGTAAAAGCTCAGGATATCGAAAACTTACCGATATCAAGAGTTGAACAAACTTTGCAAGGTAGAGTTTCTGGAGTTACTATTGCTGCGAGTTCTGGGCAACCAGGATCAGCATCTACAATTCGTGTGCGTGGTATTACTACTTTAGGTAACAATGATCCGTTATGGGTTGTAGATGGAGTCGTGGTTGATGCTGGTGGAATTGGATATTTAAACCAGTCGGATATTGCATCGATCGAGGTATTAAAAGATGCCGCTTCTCAAGCAATTTACGGAGCTAGAGCTGCAGCTGGGGTAATTATTGTTACTACCAAAAAAGGAAAATCAGGTAAAATGAGTGTTAGCTATAATGGTTATACTGGTTTTTCTTCGGCAGCAAGAAAATTAAACCTTTTAAATGCTACTGAATATGCAACTTTAAGAAATGAGAAGTATGCAAATGGATATGTTAAAAAATCTCCAACAGATACTTTCACATTACCTTTTCCAGATCCTAATGCATTAGGTGCGGGTACAGATTGGCAATCGGTTATTTTTAATGATGGTGCAGCACGTATTGGTCAAGAGCTAAGTTTATCAGGAGGAAATGATGTATCTACTTTTTATGCTTCTTTTGGACTTTTGGATCAAGAAGGAATAGTAACAACGGATATTTCGAGTTATAACAGAAAAAACATTCGTTTAAACTCAACTCATAAAATATCTAAATGGATCACTTTCGGTCAGACATTAGGATTCTCTAGAGAGAAAACGGTAGGATTAGGAAATACAAATAGTGAGTTTGGAGGACCATTAAGTTCGGCAATAAATTTAGATCCAATTACTCCTGCTATCGTAACTGATCCTAGAATGGCTGCATTGCCACCATATTCTGTGGGGATTGATGGTCATGGTAAAGGAATCTTAAGAGATCCTTTTGGAAATCCTTACGGTGTTTCGACTATGGTTACACAAGAAATGTCTAATCCATTAGCGTATACTCAAACAAGATTAGGAAATTACAATTGGGCAGACAATTTTGTTGGAAATGCATATTTAGAAATTGAACCTATAAAAGGATTAAAATTCAGAACTACATTAGGAGGGAAACTTGCTTATTGGGGTTATGAAAACTTTGCACCAGTTGCTTACTTAAACTCAACTAATATTACACAAGTAAATAACCTTTCAAGAAATACAAATCAAGGTTTTGGGTGGAATATTGAGAATATTGCTTCTTATACAAAAAGTATAGGCGATCATAATTTTAGTGTATTATTAGGTCAGGGAGCTTATGTAGACAATAGAAATAGTGGTACAACAATTACATATACTAATTTACCAGTAGATACTCATGATGATGCATCTTTTAATTTTGACCTTCCAAAAGATCAAATAAATGCTACAGCAACTACAGGAAATGAGCACAGAGTAACCTCTTTATTCTCTAGATTAACGTATGATTTTAAAGAGAAATACTTAGTAACAGGTATTATTCGTAGAGATGGATCTTCAAGATTTGGAGCAAATAATAAATATGGTACTTTCCCTTCGTTCTCATTAGGATGGGTTCCATCTAAAGAAGCTTTCTGGGTTGAAAATAAAGTAGTAAATCAATTAAAATTTAGAGGAGGTTACGGTGTAACTGGTAACGATAATATTGGAGATTTTAAATATTTGGCAACTGTAGGAGATGGTCGTAACTATACTATAGGAACATCTGGATCTGTAACTATTGGTAATAGCCCGAATGCACCATCAAACCCAGATTTAAAATGGGAAGAAACGAGCCAAACAAATATAGGTTTAGACGCTACTATTTTTTCTGATTTTAATTTATCTGTAGACTGGTATGTTAAAAAAACTACGGGAATCCTTCAGGAAATCATGTTACCAGGTTATGTTGGTTCAGGAAATCCAACAGGAAACGTAGCCGATATGCAAAATAAAGGTATCGATTTAGAATTAGGATACCGTAAAAAATTAGGACAGGTTAATATGTCTTTAAGCGCAAACGTATCTTATCTGGAAAATGAAGTAACATATCTAGGACGTGGAGTTGATTTCTTGGCAACAGGTGAACAATTTAAAGCGATGACTTATGACATTACAAGAACGCAAGTTGGACAACCTTATGGATCTTTCTACGGATTTAAGACAGCAGGAATTTTCCAGAACCAAAACGAAATTAATGCTTATAAAAATGCAGCAGGAGGATTAATTCAGCCAGATGCTAAACCTGGAGATTTCCGTTGGCAAGACATAAATGGAGATGGTCAAATTACTTCAGATGACAGAACATTTATTGGTAGCCCAATACCAAAATACACTTTCGGATTTACAGTAAACTTAGATTATAAAAATTTCGATTTAATGATTTTTACTCAAGGAGCTGCCGGAAATAAAATTTTTCAGGGATTACGTAGGTTAGATATCGAGAACTCTAATTATCAGACTACCGCTTTAGGTCGTTGGACAGGAGAAGGGACATCTAATACCTACCCAAGATTAACATCTGATGATACCAACAAAAACTTTAACAATCCTTCAGATTTCTATCTTGAAAAAGGAGATTACGTAAGAATAAAAACAGTTCAGATAGGATACTCATTGCCAGTTAAGACTATCGGACAAATTGGTTTAGAGAAAACCAGAGTGTATTTAACAGGAGAGAATCTATTCACTTTTACTAAATATACCGGATATGATCCTGAAATCGGAGCAAACAGTACTACAGGAAATGTTATAGGTATAGATAGAGGTATTTACCCTCAGGCTAGAACTATAATGTTGGGAGTTAATTTACAATTTTAATAAAAATGAGAATCATGAAACTAAAAAATATAAAATATTCACTTGTTGTTTGCGGAGTACTTTTTACTGTCCTGTCGTGCGGTGAGGATTTTTTAACTGTAGAGCCAAAAGGAACTTCACTAGAAGCAAACTATTACCAGAATGAAAGCCAGGCTTATGCAGGATTAGTAGCCGTTTATGATATACTTGGTAAACAGTCTAAAGGGTTTGAAAATATGATCTGTATGTTAAATGCAGGTTCAGATGATTTTAATGCAGCTGGAGGAGGTGCTACAGATGGAGCAGGAATACATGCATTTGGAGATTATTCGCTTAGCCAATCAACAATACCAGGTAGCTTTTGGGGAGATTTTTATCAAGGAATTTTTAGAGCAAACGTATTGCTAGAAAAGTTACCAGCAGTTCCTATGGATGAAGCTAAAAAAGTAAGATTTGCAGCCGAAGCGAAAGCTTTAAGAGCTTATTATTATTTTGAATTGGTTCGTACTTTCAGAAATATCCCATTGATATTAGAGCCAATAAAAACGACAGATATTTTTAATGTAGTACAAGCAACACCAGAAGCAGTATATGCACAGATTGAAAAAGATTTAATAGAATCACTTCCGGGATTACCTGTTATAATTACAAATATGACAGACGAAGCAGGTCGCTTATCACAAGGAGCAGCCAAAGCATTGTTAGGAAAAGTTTATTTATACGATGGAAAAAACGCATTAGCAGCAGCGCAATTTGTTGATGTAAATGGTACTCCTGGAGGAACAAGTATGTACGGATATAAACTGGTAGCTGATTTTGCTGATTTATGGAAGATAAGCAACAAGTTTAATTCAGAATCGATTATTGAAATTGTACATACCGATAAAAGTAATGCCGATTGGGGCTTTTGGGGTGGAGGAAAAGATGAAGGAAACTCTGTTTGTATTATGGTAGGACCTAGAGGATACAACAGATCAGCAAATTCTACAGCACCAGATTATGTTTCGGGATGGAGTTTTAGTACAGTAAGACAAGGTTTGTATGATGTTTTAAAAGGAGATCCTCGTTTTGATGCTACCATTCTTGATATGGCAGCATTAAAAGCGGCTAAACAAGCAGATTGGGCTCCTAACTATGATGATACAGGATATTTCTTAAAAAAATTCATGCCTTTAAACTCAGATACATCTACAGGTAGTGGAGCAACAGCTTTAAATTACAAACAAGATGTATATGCAATTCGTTTAGCAGATACTTACTTGATGGAAGCAGAAGCACTAGGAGCTACAGGAGCAAGAGCGCAAGCATTACTAGATGCCGTAAGAGCACGTGTAGGTTTAGGACCAGTTCCAGTTTCTATGGATGCAATCGCGTTAGAAAGAAGAAAAGAATTAGCTGGAGAAGGACACCGTTGGTTTGATTTAGTAAGAACAGGAAAAGCTGCTGCAGCATTGGCATCTAAAGGATTTCAGGCAGGTAAAAATGAAATTTGGCCAATTCCTTTTAAAGAATTAGAAAATACTAAAATTGTTCAGAACCCTAATTATAACGATTAAATAAAGATCATATGAATTTAAATATAATTTTTAAAAAAAGTATATACCTAATGTTTGCTTTTGGAACATTAGGTTCATTAATAAGTTGTGAGCCAGACACAGCAGGAGCAGGCAACGGATTGACTGCTGCAAGTGTGGATCCTTCATTTACAATTACTCCAGTAGAAGGAAAGGTGAATGTTTATTTGTTGCAATCCGCGACAGACAATGTTTTAAATTCTTATTGGAAAGTAGGAAAGGCAGAGTATTTTGGCAAAATGGATCTTGAAATTTCTTTACCAGATGCAGGAAAATATACAGTAGTACATACAGCCGTAGGCCGTGGAGGAACTACAGGTACTGCAACCAAAGAAATTATTGTAGCTAAATCTGATCCAGAAAAAGGAAATTTAGTAAAAGGAGGTAGCTTCTTAGACGCTGCTGAACAAGCACAATGGACAAATTTACATCTTAATACTAACGGATTAGCTGCCTGGACATTTAGCCCAGGAAGTGCAACTATAAATGCAAGCGGAACTACTTGGAATCAAGAGGGAATCTATCAGGCAATAGATGTTGTAGCAGATAAAGAATATACTATAGATATGTATATATCTGCAACAAGCGGATCTACCGATACATGGTTTGAAGTATTTGCAGGAAAAACAGTTCCGGTTTCAGGAGTTGAGTATGGCGATAATAAAGTTATGGGAATGAGTTCTGGAGATGGTTGCGGGAAAGACGCATTTGCAGGAAAATTATCGATTGTAGGATGTGTTAAAAACAGTGCTACAGGCAAGGTAAGTAATGTTGTAAAATTCACACAATCAGGTAAAATCTATTTAGTAATAAGAAGTGGTGGTAACGGATTTACTCCGACTGGAATGACAATTACAGAAGTAGAATTTAGAGGGAAATAATAATTAAGAATTGAGTTAAATAAGTTTAAGTTAGGTTGTAAAATAGCCCATCTTCTTTATGACTATGGGCTATTTTTAAATTACTTAGACACAAAAGGTATGTTTTATTGACATCGAAAATGTTGTTAGAATTTGCATATTAAAAATTAAATAATGAAAAAAAACAGCTATAAAATTCTTTGCTTATTATTTACGTTGACCGCTTTTTCGCAGCAGCAAAAAAACAAGCAAGAGTTTACAACAAATGGAAAAAAAATTGCAGTTTACACAACAGCAGATAATTCAAAATTAAGAATAACACCAACAGATAATCTCGTTTTTTCAGCATCAAAACAACCATTAGAAACTGAAATTTCGGTTTTTGTAGAACCTAAAAAAACCTTTCAAACCTTTATGGGAATTGGAGGCGCAATTACAGATGCAAGTGCCGAGGTTTTTGCCAAATTATCAAAAGAAAAGCAAGCAGAATTTTTAAAAGCGTACTACGATACAAAAACAGGAATAGGCTATTCATTGCTAAGAACCACAATACATAGTTCTGATTTTAGCAGTGGAAGCTATACCTATATCGAAGAAGGAGATAAAGATTTAAAAACTTTTAATATTGATCATGACAAGCAATATCGCATACCAATGATTAAAGAAGCGATGAAAACTGCTAACAATAATATGGTTTTATATGTCGCGCCTTGGAGTCCGCCAGCATTTATGAAAAGTAATAAAAGCATGCTAAAAGGCGGTACACTATTACCAGAATACAATCAGGCTTGGGCAGATTATTACGTAAAATTTATAAAAGCTTACGAAAAAGAAGGAATGCCTATTTGGGGAACATCGGTTCAGAACGAACCAATGGCAACGCAAACATGGGAATCTTGTATTTACTCGGCAGAAGCAGAAAGAGATTTTATAAAAAACTTCTTAGGGCCAACAATGAAAAAAGCAGGGTTAGGAGACAAAAAAATTATTGCTTGGGATCATAATCGTGATTTAATGAACCAAAGAGCCAATGTAATTTATTCCGACCCCGAGGCTTCAAAATATGTTTGGGGAATGGGTTTTCATTGGTACGAAACATGGACTGGTGGAGCACCAATGTTTGATAATGTAAAACAAGTGTACCAAGCCTATCCAGATAAAAAATTAATGTTTACTGAAGGTTGTATCGAAAAATTTGATGCTGCTAAATATCAATTTTGGCCAAATGCCGAAAGATATGGAATCGCTATGATTAATGATTTTAATAACGGTACTGTTGCATGGACAGATTGGAATATCCTTTTAGATCAAAATGGAGGGCCAAATCATGTGGGGAATTTTTGTTTCTCCCCAATTCATGCCGACACAAGTACAGGCGAATTAATTTATACACCATCATATTATTATATCGGGCATTTCTCAAAATTTATTCGCCCAAATGCAAAAAGAGTAAGTACGGCAGTAAGTAGAAGTTCTTTGCTAAGTACCTCATTTCTTAATACCGATGGCAAAATGATTACAGTTGTAATGAACCAAACCGATTTAAGTGTGACTTATAATTTAATTATCGCATCAGAGAAAACCGTTGTTACAATACCTGCTCGTGCAATTCAAACTTTAGTCTATTAATTATAATAAAAGCCAGAAATTGAATGTGTTCATTCATTTTTAATTTCTGGTTTTATTTAAAAAAAACAAACTACTTAGATGAACAATACTATAAAACTGATAAAAAATATTTCACCTATACTGATAATAGTTTTTGCATTAAGCTGTTCATCATCAAATGTGACAGATAACAACTCAAAAAACGAACACAATCAAAATCATCAAAAAATTGAAATCTTTACAACAGCCGAGAATACAAAATTTAAACTATCTAAAACAGATAATTTAATTCTCGCTTCCGCAAAAGAGAATTCAAACAATACAATTTCAATAACTGTAAATCCTCAAAAAACAGATCAGACATTTTTAGGAATCGGAGGAGCCATTACAGATGCAAGTGCAGAAGTCTTTGCTAAATTAAGCCCAAAAAAACAACAAGAATTTCTTACTGCTTATTATGATAACGACAAAGGAATAGGCTATTCATTGGCAAGAACCACAATACATAGTTCAGATTTTAGCAGTGGTAGTTATACCTATATTCAAGAAGGGGACAAAGATTTAAAAACCTTTACTGTAGAGCATGATCGTAAATATCGTATTCCGTTATTAAAAAAAGCGATTGCAACAGCAGGAGGAAAATTAACCCTTTTTGCAAGTCCGTGGAGTCCACCAGCATTTATGAAAAGTAATAATAATATGCTAAGAGGAGGTACATTATTGCCAGAATATGCACAATCATGGGCTGATTATTACGTAAGATTTATTCGCGAATATGAAAAAGAAGGTATACCTATTTGGGGATTATCCATTCAGAACGAACCAATGGCAAGCCAAAGTTGGGAATCTTGCATATATACTTCAGAAGCCGAACGAGATTTTTTAAGAGATTATCTAGGCCCAACAATGACAAAAGAAGGATTAGCATCTAAAAATATTATAATCTGGGATCATAACCGTGGCGAAATGTTGGAGCAAAGAGCTCGTCTTGTTTTCTCAGATCCCGAAGTTTCTAAATATGCTTGGGGAATAGGATTTCATTGGTACGAAACCTGGGCAGGAGGGCCACCTAAATTTGAATCGGTTGGAGCAGTACATGCAGCTTACCCAAATAAAAACTTATTATTTACCGAAGGTTGTATTGAAAAATTTGATGCTACAAAATATCAATTCTGGGGAAATGCCGAGCGATACGGAATCAACATGATTAATGATTTTAATAACGGAACAGTAGGCTGGACAGATTGGAATATTCTCTTGGATCAGAATGGAGGACCAAACCATGTAGGTAATTTTTGTTTTGCCCCAATTCATGCCAACACCAATACCGATGAATTAATATACACACCGATGTACTATTATATAGGACACTTTTCAAAATTTATTCGTCCAAATGCCAAAAGAATCATAACCCAAGTAAGTACAGATGCTTTGTTAAGTACATCATTTATTAATACAGATGGAAAAATTGCAACAGTAGTAATGAACAAAAGCGATAAAGAAATAACATATAATTTAATAACAGCATCCGAGAAAAAGACAATTACAATTCCGGCACATGCAATGCAAACTTTAGTTTATTAAGAAATTATAAAAAAAATAAAATGAAACAGTATTTAAGTAAAATTATAAAAGTTGCATTTTTTGCTGCACTAATCGTATTGCAGGTAAAATGCTCTTCCACTAGCGATACTGTCGATCCAGCACCAAATCCGCCAGTAAAACCAGATCCGCCCACTGTAGTTACTAATGATGTAGATTTTTGGTTAACCAAAGGAGATCAGACAGTATTGCTTACCAAACAAAACGGAATTCTTGGGTTTAATACCACAACAAATTCATACACAAATATTGAGGTATACGAAGCTCAGAAATACCAAACCATCGATGGATTTGGATATACCTTAACAGGCGGAAGTGCACAGGTAATTAACCAATTAAGTACCCAGAAAAAAAAGGAATTATTACAGGAATTATTTGGCTCGACCGAAACTTCTATTTCAATAAATTATATAAGAATAAGTATTGGAGCGTCCGACTTAAATGAGAAAGCATTTACCTATAATGATTTGCCAAAAGGCGATACCGATCTAGATTTGGCTAAGTTTAGTTTAGACCTTGATAAAAACGGAGTAATTGCACTTTTAAAAGAAATTCTGGCAATTAATCCAAGTATTAAAATATTGGCAACACCTTGGTCGGCTCCACTTTGGATGAAAGATAAAGATAGTTTTGTTGGCGGAAGCCTACAAACACAATACTATGATGTGTATGCAAAATATTTTGTAAAATACATTCAGCAAATGAAAAATGAAGGGATAACCATTGATGCAGTTACTCCACAAAACGAACCATTGCATGGTGGGAATAATCCGAGTATGGTAATGACCGCTTTAGAACAAACAAATTTTATCAAAAACAATTTAGGCCCAGCATTTAAAGCAGCCAATCTCGCAACCAAAATTATTGCTTATGACCACAATTGTGATAATACACAATATGCCATGGCGATTTTAGGAGATCCTATCGCAAGTCCTTTTGTAGATGGATCAGCGTTTCATTTATACGCAGGAAATATCAATGCACTTTCGACAGTTTATAATGCGTTCCCAAATAAAAATTTGTATTTCACAGAGCAGTTCACCTCTTCGACAGGAGATTTTAAAGGGGATTTAAAATGGCATCTCAAAAATGTAATTATTGGTTCAATGCGTAATTGGAGTAAGAATGCATTAGAATGGAACTTGGCCAACAACGGTTCTTTTGAACCACATACACAGGGAGGCTGTAATACTTGCAAAGGCGCATTAACCGTAAATTCTAGCAGTAGTTTTAATCGTAATTTAGCCTATTATATTATAGCCCATGCTTCTAAATTTGTTCCCGTAGGTTCCATAAGAATTTCTAGTAATATAAGTGGGAATTTGCAAAATGTAGCTTTTATAACCCCAACAGGTAAAAAAGTATTGATAGTAGAAAACGATGGCGATACAACTGAGATATTCAATATAAAATTTAATGGTAAGTGGGTTACAACCTCATTAGACGGAGGATCAGTAGGAACTTATACTTGGAAATAATATAGATAAATAAACCTTTTGGATAGAATTAGTTTAGCACATAGAAACATAGGTTTCTTCCTAAAAGAAGACAAAAAGAAAAACATTTCTTTCACATAGTTAGCTATGTGTGTTTTAAATAAGTGAAACGTCTTTCTTGAGAGTATAAAATTTATGTTTCTATGTGGTAAATAAAATTTTAAGGATTGCGCTAACACGAAAGGAGATAAAGATTAGATCTAGAATTTATATAAATAAAATAGATATATGAGAAAAATAGTTTTGCCATTACTGGTATTGTTTTCATTGACCTCTTTTGGACAAGGGTTTTTGCACCAAAGCGGACAAAATATTGTAGACGGAAAAGGTAAAAATATAGTATTAAGAGGATTAGGATTAGGAGGATGGATGGTTCAGGAAGGATACATGATTCAAACCGAACCATTTGCAAGTCCGCAATATGTGATAAAACAAAAAATTACAGATTTAATCGGAGTCGAAAAAACTGAAAAATTTTACGAAGCCTACAGAGCCAACGGAATAACCAAAAAAGATGTTGACTCATTGGCAGCTTGGGGATTTAACTCCATTCGTTTGCCAATGCATTATAATTTATACACACCGCCAATAGAAGCAGAAAAGAACGGTGAAATTACTTGGATAGAAGAAGGTTTTACAATGACCGATAACTTGCTAAAGTGGTGTGCTGAAAATAAAATATATCTTATTCTGGATCTTCATGCTGCACCAGGCGGACAAGGAAAAGATGCTGCAATCTCTGATTATGATGATACAAAACCATCAGTTTGGGAAAGCGAAGCCAATCGTAAAAAAATGACCGCATTATGGAGAAAATTAGCTCTACGTTATAAAGACAATCCATGGATGGGAGCTTATGATATTATAAATGAGCCAAATTGGAATTTTACAGGAACAAATAAAAATGGTTGCGATGAAACCTCAAACGCGCCTTTACGTGAACTATTAGTCTCCATTACAAAAGCAATCCGCGAAGTCGATAAAAATCACATGATTATTATCGAAGGAAATTGTTGGGGAAATAATTACAACGGAATGTTTCCGCTATGGGATGATAATATGGCAATGAGTTTTCATAAATATTGGAATTATAACACGACAGCATCAATCCAGAAAATGCTAGATTATAGAAAACAATATAATGTGCCAATATGGATGGGAGAAGGTGGCGAAAACTCCAATGTTTGGTTTAAAGACGCCATTACTTTATTCGAAACAAATAATATAGGTTGGGCATTTTGGCCAATGAAAAAAATCGAAAATATTGCAGGAATCGCTTCAGTTACCAAAACACCCGAGTATGAAAAACTACGATTATATTGGAAAGATGGAGGTGAAAAACCAAGCCCCGATTTTGCAGAAAAAGCATTGATGCAATTAGCCGAAAATTTTAAGTTAGAGAATACCACAATAAAGGCAGGCGTACTTGACGCAATGTTTCGTCAAGTACAAACAAATGAAACAAAAAGTTATAAAAAACGAGTTTTACCTGCAAAAATATTTGCAACCGAATATGACTTGGGAACAAACGGATTTGCATATTCCGATAAAGATTTTGTGAATTATCGTGTAGAAACTGGAACATTTGAAGAATGGAATAAAGGAAAAACAATGCGAAATGACGGAGTTGATATATTGCCATGCAAAGACGATTCCTCAAATGGATATCAGGTATCATTTATCGAAGATACCGAATGGTTACAATTTACAGCAACAAGTAAATCGGCAGCAACATATGATGTTGCCATTAGATACTCAAGCGAAAAAGAAGAAGGCAAATTACATCTGGAGAATGAAACAGGAAAAATCTCAGAAACAATCACCCTTCCGGCAACAGGAAATGATACAACTTGGAGAACAATTATACTCTCGGGCGTAAAGCTGAAAAAAGGAGAAAACAAAATTAAAGTTGTTTTTGATAAAGGAGGATTCAATTTGAATTACCTAGATTTTGCAATTACAAAGAAGTAAGTTGTTAAAAAAACGTAAAGTAAAACCTATAATAGTGTTTGTAATTAATATTTTGTTAGATTAGTTTTCTCCATTAAAAGCTTCGGATAAAACTGGAGCTTTAATGGATTAAAACCTTTAATTATGAAAAAAATAAACCAACTAATCGCCCTTGTAATGTTTTTGTCTTTTAATGGAATTTATGGACAAAATTTAAAAATCATGACTTATAATATCCGTTTAGATATTGCTTCAGATGGAGAAAATGCATGGCCAAACCGAAAAGATTTTTTTACATCACAAATACAATTTTATGCCCCAGATATTTTTGGAGTACAAGAAGCAATGCCCAATCAGGTTAATGATATTGCAACGGCATTACCAAGTTATAATCATATAGGTGTCGCTCGCGAAGGAGAAGGAAAGGGCGAATCATCTTCTATATTTTATAAAAAAGATAGATTCACAGTACAACAAGCCAATACCTTTTGGCTCTCAGAAACTCCAGATGTAATCTCAAAAGGTTGGGATGCAGCTTATAATAGAGTTTGTACGTACGCACTTTTTAAAGACTTAAAAACTAAAAAAACATTTTGGGTTTTTAATACACATTTAGATCACATAGGCGAAGAAGCAAGAACCAAAGGATTAGAACTAATTCTTTCCAAAATGACAGCAGTAAATACCAAAGGATATCCAGTATTTCTTATGGGAGATTTTAATACAGAACCCAATGAAGAACGTATTATTTCTTTGAAAAAAATAATGAACGATACCCGTGAAATTTCAGAAGAAAAGCCATTTGGACCATCAGGAACCTTTAATGAATTTAAGCATGACAAACCAGTTACGCTATTGCTAGATTATATTTTTGTTTCTAAAAATAACAATCTAAAAATAAAAAAGCATGCAGTTTTAAGTGATTCAATAGATTTAAAATACCCATCGGATCATTTCCCTGTTTTAATAGAAATTAACTAAACCATGAAAAAAATAAATAATACCATGCAAATTTTGATTTTGCTGCCACTTATTGCAATGCAAATAAAGTGCGGCTCAACAAAAAATGCGACTACAACTACAACATCCAAAACAGATAAAGTGGAATATTGGGTTACCAAAAGTGACCAATCGGTAAAGCTTCAAAAACAAACTGAAGCATTAGTTTTTACTACTGTAACAAATACAAACCCAACGATAGAAATAGATGCTTCGAAGAAATTCCAGACAATAGATGGTTTTGGATTTTCATTAACAGGCGGAAGTGCCGAAGCCATTAATAAATTAGAGAAATCAAAAAAAACAGCATTATTACAAGAACTCTTTGGCTCAAAAGATAATTCGGTAGGAATTAGTTACCTCCGTATTAGCATCGGAGCGTCAGATCTTAATGCTGAGGTATTCTCTTATGATGATATGCCAGCAGGAAAAACAGATTTAAAGCTAGAACATTTTAATCTAGGTCCAGATGCAACAGCGCTAGTTCCGCTTTTAAGAGAAATTATTGCTATAAATCCAGATATAAAAATAATGGGATCGCCTTGGTCACCACCAGTTTGGATGAAAGATAACGGAAGTACAAAAGGAGGAAGTTTGCAACCACAGTATTACGAAGTATATGCGAATTATTTTGTAAAATACATTCAGAAAATGAAAGAAGAAGGGATTATAATTGATGCCATAACTCCTCAAAACGAACCATTACATCCAGGAAATAATCCAAGTTTATTAATGCTTGCAGAACAGCAGGCAGATTTTATTGGGAATCATTTAGGTCCCGCTTTCGCGAAAGCAAAAATCAAAACCAAAATTGTGACTTACGATCATAATTGTAACAAACCCGAATATCCCTTAACGATTTTAAAAGATGCAAAAGCATTACCATTTGTAGATGGTTCGGCTTTTCATTTATACGAAGGAGATATTAGCGCACTATCGACCGTACATGATGCATATCCCAATAAAAATATTTATTTTACAGAACAATATACAGGATCAGGCAGCAGCTTTGAGACAGATTTAAAATGGAATGTAAAAAATGTTGTAATAAGTTCGATGCGTAATTGGAGCAAGAATGCGCTTTCTTGGGGCTTAGCCAATGATGAATTTTATAAACCATTTACTCCAGGCGGATGCAGTACGTGCAAAGGCGCATTGATGATAGATAAAGATGGAGTAATAAAGAGAGAAGTAGGATATTATATTATTGCACATGCATCCAAATTTGTACCCGAAGGTTCCGTACGAATTGCGAGTAATATAAGTGGCAACATACACAATGTAGCTTTTAAAACCCCAAAAGGAAACATTGTTTTAATAGTTGAAAATGATGGCGAAAAAGCTGAAACATTCAACATTAAATACAATCAAAAACAAATAGCAACTTCATTAGACGCAGGTTCGGTGGCAAGTTACGTTTGGTAGAAAAATCAATACCAATTTAATATTTATTTCATGAAAAGAATTACCACATTAACTTGTTTGATGATTTCGTTTTTTGCGATAGCACAACAGCAAACAATAGATCAGAAAGTAGATGCGTTGTTAAAAAAAATGACGCTAGAGGAAAAAATTGGGCAGCTTAACCAATATACAGGTAACAATGCTGCAACAGGACCTATTACAATAAACCCAAACAAACAAGCCGAAATTAAAGGAGGTTTAGTAGGTTCAATGCTTAATGTAGTTGGAACAAAATACACCCGACAATATCAGGAATTGGCCATGCAATCGCGTCTTAAAATACCATTGTTATATGGTCAGGATGTAATACACGGTTTTAAAACCACATTCCCGATTCCGTTAGGAGAAGCTGCAAGTTGGGATTTGGCAGCGATAGAACTTTCGGCTAGAGTTGCAGCGACCGAAGCTGCGGCAAGCGGAATTCATTGGACATTTGCTCCAATGGTCGATATTGGTCGTGACCCGCGTTGGGGACGTGTAATGGAAGGAGCAGGAGAAGATAGCTATTTAGGTTCCAGAATAGCTTATGCCAGAGTAAAAGGATTTCAAGGCGATAAACTAGGAAGTTTAAACTCAGTAATGGCATGCGTAAAACATTTTGCGGCTTATGGAGCCGCTATTGGAGGTAGAGATTATAACTCGGTAGATATGAGCGAAAGAATGTTGTGGGAAACCTATTTGCCACCATTTAAAGCAGCACTAGATGCTGGAGCAGCAACATTTATGAATTCATTTAATGATATTAACGGAATTCCAGCAACAGGAAATGTACACTTACAAAGAGATATTTTAAAAGGAAAATGGAACTTTCAAGGATTTGTAGTTTCAGATTGGGGATCAATAGGAGAAATGGTTGCACATGGCTATTCTAAAGATCTTAAAGAAGCTGCACTAGCTGCAATTACTGCGGGTAGCGATATGGACATGGAAAGTAATGCATACAGATATAACTTGGCAGCATTGATAAAAGAAAACAAAGTTTCGATAGACTTAGTAGATGATGCTGTAAAAAGAATTTTGCGCAAGAAATTTGAGTTAGGATTATTTGAAGATCCATACAAATACTCTAATCCAGATAGAGAGAAACAAGAATTAAATAATCCAGAACACCGTAAAGCAGCGCGTGAAGTTGCAGCAAAAAGTATCGTTTTATTAAAGAATGACAATGCGATATTACCACTTTCTAAAAGCACAAAAACAATTGCATTTATAGGGCCAATGGTAAAAGAGTACAAAGCCAATATGGGTTTCTGGGCAGTTGAATTACCAGAAGTAGATTATAACAAATGGGTGGTTTCGCAATGGGACGGATTACAAAATAAAGTAGGGAAGAATACCAAACTATTATATGCCAAAGGATGTGAAGTAGAAGGGGATAACAAAGATGGTTTTGCCGAAGCAATAGCAACAGCAAAACAAGCCGATGTAGTAATCTTGAGTATTGGAGAAAGACATGATATGAGCGGAGAAGCCAAAAGCCGAAGCAACATAAACTTACCAGGAGTTCAGGAAGAATTAGTAAAAGCGATTCAGGCAACAGGAAAACCAGTTGTAGTTTTGGTTAACGCAGGAAGACCACTTGTTTTTAATTGGACCGCCGATAATGTACCAGCTATTCTTTATACATGGTGGTTAGGTAGCGAAGCAGGAAATGCTATTGCAGATGTATTATTTGGAGATTACAATCCTTCAGGAAAATTGCCAATGACATTCCCGAGAGAAGTAGGACAAATTCCTATTTACTACAATCATTATAGCACAGGAAGACCAGCACAAGATGACGATGCAAAAGGATATGTTTCTGCTTATACAGATTTAAAAAACAGTCCTAAATTCCCTTTCGGATTTGGATTAAGCTATACTAAATTCGATTATTCTGATTTAAAATTATCTACAACCAAAATGAAAAGCAATGAGAAAATTCAAGTTTCTTTTCAGTTAAAAAATGCTGGAAAAGTAGCAGGAGAAGAAGTGGTACAATTGTATTTAAAAGATAAATTTGGATCAGTTGTAAGACCAGTTTTAGAACTTAGAGATTTTCAGAAAGTAAAATTAAATGCAGGAGAAACCAAAACGATTCAGTTTACAATAGATAACGAAAAACTATCTTTCTATAATGATAAAATAGAATGGGGCTCAGAACCTGGAGATTTTGAATTGATGATAGGGTCATCTTCGGCAGATATTCGTGTGAAATCTGATTTCGAATTGGTGAAATAGTAACAGCAATTTTCAATAATAAAAAACGGGCAAAACATATATTTTGCCCGTTTTTTATTTTAAAGTATTCATAAAATCCATAACTCCAATTCCTTTGTAGGATTCATTTATGGCTTGCTCGTATGCATCTTTTTTTGCTTTTTTGTCCTTAGGATCAACATTACTCAAAAGTTGATCAGAAATTTTTTCCTGCTTAATGCTATATTTTAACGATTCTTCTAAAAGATCGTTTTTTGATACTAATCCAAAAGAAGAACATATTTTTCTAATAAGCTTCTTGTTCAGTTTTTCTAGAGTTGGGATGCTCATAATATAATTAGTTATGTTTTCAATTAATTATATGACTGTCTTTTTATTTGATTGTTACAAAACAGTAATTCTTTAACGGCACATTAATGTCTTATAATTAGCTTATTAATTTATTTTTTGAGGAAAAATAACAAGCGAAGCATTAAATGTGTTATTATGACGCAATGTACTTATTTTTTTTAAGTCGTTTTATATTTGATTGTAAATTTGACATTAATTTATGATTTTTTAAGGCATAAATAATCTGTACTATAGCTTGCTTTAATTGCAAAAACAGTGTTAGAAAATAAGATTGATTTTCTTTTATTGAAAATAAGCTAAATTGCACACTTATTTTATGTCGAATAAAATTTGAACAAATAATAATTGCATGATAAATACCACTATATATACTCATGAAGATTATCAGCCAGGACTTTCTATCGATTGTGTAATTTTCGGTTTCCATGACAATCAGCTTAAAGTTTTGCTAATTAAAACCCCGTATGAAAATAAATGGTCATTACCCGGCGGATTTGTCCCAATAGATGAAGATATAGATGATGCAGCAGTAAGAGTACTTAAAATCAGGACAGGAGTAGAAGGTATTTTTTTGAGACAATTTGCAACTTTTGGTAAAGTAAAAAGAAACGATACCCATTTTGGCAATGCAATTTTAGAGCATCTGAAAATTCCCAGAGAAGCAGGAAAATGGCTTTCACAGCGATTTGTAACCGTAGGATATTATGCCTTGGTCGATTTCTTGCAAACAGTTCCGCAACAAAGTAAAAAAGAAGAATTAATAGAATGGGTTGATCATAAAGAAGTCCCAGAATTAATCTTAGATCACAAAGAAATTCTTGATAAAGCATTAATCACACTCCGAAATGAGTTAAATTTAATACCCGTAGGATATAATTTATTGCCCGAAAAATTTACAATTCCAGAGCTTCAAAAATTATATGAAACGATTTTGGACAGAAAACTCGATAGAAGAAACTTTCTCCGAAAAATTACCAACATCGGAATCTTGAATAAGCTCGACGAAAAGAAAAGTAATGTAGCGCACAAAGCTCCAAATTTATATACTTTTGATAAAGAAAAATATGATGAGGTTCTTAAAAACGGACTAAATCAAGGTTGGTAAAATATATTTAACTCAGACCTAGTATTCCCGGAGGCGAGGGATAGAACATGTTAAGTTTAATAAATAAATGAAATCATGGTAAGTATTGATGAATTTAGAAAATTAGCTTTATCATTCTCAGAAGCAACGGAAGAACCACACTTTGAAAAAACTTCTTTTCGGGTGAAGAAGAAAATATTTGCAACACTCGATGTAAATAAAAACTTAGGCGTATTGAAATTTAACGAAATCGAGCAATCTGTTTTTTGCGCTTCAAGCGAAAAATTCTTTTACCCAGTTCCTAATAAATGGGGACAACAAGGCTGGACAATTGTAGATCTGGTTAAAGTTCCAGAGTCCATGTTACAAGATGCATTGTCAGTTTCCTATTATAATGTTTTACCGAAGAAACGTTAATAACCAATTATTATATTTGCAAAAAAAGATATGATTGGTGCTGAAAATTGGAATATAATTGTTGTTCCGTACAATCCTACTTGGGCAGATGAATTTAAAAAAATCGAAAGAGAATTACTTACAGTTATAAAAGATGAGGTATTATCAATAGAGCATGTTGGTAGTACATCTGTAGAGGGCTTGTATGCAAAACCGATTATAGATATAGATATTGTAGTCGAGAGTGATAAGTTTTTGATAGTGAAACAAAAGCTTAAAGAGCTTGATTACGAACATGTAGGCAATTTAGGGATTGAAGGTAGAGATGCCTTTAGTTATAAAAATAAAGAACATCTTATGGAACATCATTTATATGTATGCAACAAAGAATCTAAGGAGTTAAAAAGACATGTTACTTTCCGAAATCATCTTCGATTAAATGATGATGATAGGGACAGATATAGCCAGATAAAAATAGAAATGGCAGAAAAATTTCCTCATGATATAGATAATTATCTTTTAGGAAAAGAATCAGTAATATTAGATATCTACAAAAAATGCGGATTATTATAAATTGTACTTTATTGTGAAACAATAGTCCTAAAAGTCAAGTTTACTCGAGGTTTAGATATTGTTTTAGTTGGCGGTAATCGATGCAACCAATGGGTTTGAGTAGTGTCCTTCATAACCAATAAACTACCGTGTTCTAAGATTAATGAAACAGTCTCTTTGGTGTCTTTATGTTTGAACGCAAACTTTCGTTCTGCACCAAAACTTACCGAAGCAATCGCGCCATTTTTTTTCAAATCCTTTTCGGCATCACTATGCCACGCCATTCCTTCGTCGCCAGAATGATATAAATTAAGCAAACAAGAATTAAATGTTTCGCCTGTTTTTTCCTCGATAATAGTTTTTAATTCGAGTAATTCCTTTGTCCACGGAAGCGCTTTTTTTGTAGTGTTAGAATACGTGTATTCAAAAGGAGAATCTCCATACCAAGCCACTTTGCGTTTTGTAATTATTAATTTCCCAAAGATAATGGCTTCATCATTTCTCCATTCAATTGTATTGAGTAAAATATCTCGATAGTGATTTGAATTTTCTCTGGAAAATAATTTTCCGTAATAATTTACAGTTCCATCTTTAGGTAATAAATTGGTCGTTTCGTCTATTTCGGGATTAAATAAGTCCATTTTTCCAGTTTTTATATTCAGCTTTCATGCAATGTCCGCAAGGCCTAAAGCTATTTTGTTTGGCTTCATTTTCAGATAAAAAGAAAACTCGGTTTTCGCGTTTCATTCTTTTACCAGATGCGCATTTTAGTGATCCGTAAATTTTTAGCTTTCGGTTTCCACCAAAGTAAATTTCTGCATTTTTAATCTTATTTCGTAAATCTAAATTTGAAATATTATTGTGCTCAATCATAATGTTATTATATTTTTATTCTGTGTAGACGCGCAGTGCGTCTACACAAAGATTGTTCTTATGGATTAATTTACGTGATGTTAGACGCACTGCGGTGCGTCTCTACAGATATACTGTATGTTAAAACCTTTGTACCTTAGTACCTCAGCACCTTTGAACCTTAAAATTAAGACAACGCATCATGAAAAATAATCCCCAGCGTATGTCGCTCGCCAGAATGAATCTCACTCACACCATGTTTCATATTCACACGATAATAACCTTTAGAACCTTTTACAGGTCTAAAATTGGTGGTAAAAACCAGAACATCACCTTTTTTAGGTTTCAAGACAATAGCTTTCGATTGTGCTCTGGGAGTTTGTTGCGTTAATACAAACTCACCACCAGTAAAATCTTGATCAGGTTCATTTAAGAAAAGTACAATCTGAATTGGAAAATAAATGTCACCATACAAATCCTGATGTAAGGTATTAAAACCGCTTTTACCATATTTCAAAATTAAAACAGTCGCTTTAAGTTGATTATTGACGTGACATTGTTCTAATAATTTTTCATGAGATTCAGGAAAAATAGTGTTTATATTTAATGCCTTCATCCAGGCATTTGCAATTGGAGCAAGTTTAGGATAAATAGTAGAACGAACCGTTTGGATTAAATCAGGCAACGGATAGTTAAAATATTTGTATTCGCCCAAACCAAAACGATAACGCTCCATAACAACTGTTTTTCGATATAAATTAGGATTATCATAATCGAATTTTAAATCTTCACATTGGTCGTTATTAAGCACATTAGGAATTATTGCATATCCATTTTCGTGCATAGATTCGGTGATGCTTTCCCAATTAAGAGAAGCAATTTTTGATTGTATATTTTGCATAAATTTTTTTAGATGTTATTGAATTTATCATGGCGAATCATTCACATACAGTATATCTGTAAAGATGTACTGCAGTGCGTCTACGCAAAGATTGTTCTATTTTTGCCACAGATTAAAAAGATTAGAATGATTTAAAACGCAGCAGAATCTGTGTAAAAAAAATGTAATATATTTTACCGTAATTTTTATCCTGTAGAGACGCACCGCAGTGCGTCTAACATTACGTATTTCCACGAAGAATCTTTGTTAACAATCTTTGCGTAGACGCACTGCGGTGCGTCTCTACAGATGTACGTTGTGTGACTTTATATTGCAGGATTTACCTGTACACCTTCCCAACCGATAATGGCTGTTTTTCGGGTATTTCCCCACATATATCCGCCAAAAGTTCCTGATGATTGAATAACGCGGTGACACGGAATCAGGAATGCTACAGGGTTACTACCTATGGCAGTTCCTACTGCACGGGAAGCATTAGGTTTGTCTATTTGTTGGGCAATAGAACCATAGGTAGAGAGTTGCCCCATAGGGATTTTGAGCAACGTTTCCCAGACCTTTAATTGAAAATCAGTTCCTTTTAAATGCAGTTTTATTTCGGATAATTTACTCCAGTCGTTCTGAAAAATAAACAAAGCATTTTGTTGTACTAAATCTAGTTTTCGAGAGAATGTTGCATTTGGGAATTTGTATTGTAAATGATTAAATCCGGTTTCTTCATCTTCGGCGAAAGCCATATAACAAACTCCTTTACTAGTCGAAGCAACAATAATATTCCCGAACGGACTTTCGGCAAAACTGAAATTAATAGCTAAGTTTTTACCGCCGTTTTTATATTCGGCAGGAGTCATTCCTTCGATGTTCACAAATAAATCATGCAAACGACTTGTTCCAGAAAGTCCCGTGTCATAAGCGGCATCAAATAAAGTGGCCTGATTGTTTTCTTTGAGGATTTTTTTGGCGTGTTCAACACTTATATATTGCAAGAATTTCTTCGGACTCGTTCCTGCCCATTCGGTAAACAAACGCTGAAAGTGAAACGGACTTAAATGTACTTTTTCGGCAACCTCATCTAAGTTGGGTTGTTCCTTAAAGTTAGCTTTGATATAATCTATTGCATCGGTAATGCGATTATAATTAATGTTTTCCTGTGTGTTCATTTTCGTTCAATTTTATAATGCAAATATCGATTGGTTTTTGCGGGCATAAAATCCGAAACTTGCTGTGTTTTTTTAAACAGAAAGCGAATTGTGTTTTGTTAACCGCAAAGTAAGCAAAGATTTACGCAAAGTACACAAAGTTTTTTTGCAATATTGTAATCCTGAGCGAAGTAGAAGGGCGCAAAGTATGCTATGTTTTTTGCTCGCAAAGACGCAGAGACGCAAAGTTTTTTTTGCAATATTGTCATCCTGAGTGAAGTCGAAGGACCACACAGAAAATCAGCAAAGATTGGTAAACTTTAAAATTAAAACTTTGTGTCTCTGCGACTTTGCGAGAGATTTGTAGCGCTACTGTAACTCTTTTTCCATTTTGTAATTGATAAGTTCAATACCTAATCGGATATTCTTTTGTTCGGCTTTTACAATAAATCCCTTTTTCTCAAAGAAAGGTTTGGCGGTTATACTTATGTCAGATGTTATTGTTTTAGTATGTTGCTTTTTTGCTTCAAGTTCTAATTCGGTTAAGAGTTTATCGGCTATTCCTTGTCGCTGAAAATCTTTATGAATGTAAAAGAAGTCAATGTAATTGCCATCTTTCAAAGTTCCGAAACCAGCAATTTTATCTTGAATGATAGCCAATAAAACAAATTGTGTATTGATAACGTCAACCCAGCGTTCCGTATTTTTAACTCCCGAAATCCAAACATCTATTTGAGCTGAATTATAATCGTTTTTACAAACATGTTTGATAGTTTCGATATATAATTCCTGCATTTCTTTCAGGTCAGAAATAGTAGCTTTTCTTAAGTTCATTAGTAGATGTTTAAGATAGATGTATTATGATTTTATTCTTTTTGATAGTATCATTTGATACTATCAAAAGTTTTTTTGTAGTTTAATTTTTAGCCTAATGTGATGTAGTTTTAGAAAAAACATTGATAACAACAACGCCAATTATAATTAATGCCAATCCGATTATTGCTGGTAAATCAGGAGTTTGTTTAAAAAATACAGCTCCGATAATGGTAATTAATACAATGCCAACTCCAGACCAAATTGCATAAGCAACACCCACAGGAATTGTTCTTATAGCAAAACTAAGGAAGTAAAATGCTCCTGCATATCCTATAAATGTTATTATGCTTGGAATAAGTTGCGTAAACTGTTCTGATTTTTTTAATGCCGAAGTTGCAATGATTTCAAATATAATGGCAATTCCTAAAAATAAAAAGTTTTTCATAATTCACGTTTTTACAAAGTTAGCCTTTGTATTTTAGTGAAAAGAAGAATTTGTTGAATATTACTTTATTTTTTATCTGTCACAAACATATTAATATCATCAATTGCATCTTCTATTCTTCCGTTAATAGTATGGTCGTTCTTTCTGTTTTCAAATGCTTTTAGAACTTTTTCTTTATCTATAGTTCCATGTATTCTGGCAATATGACCAATACAAGTTACAGCCAAACCTTTTATATCTGGATTTTTATTTTCGAGTAATTCAATGCATAAATCCTGAACCCATTCCCAGTTTTGGTTATGGAAAGTTATTTCTAATAATGTATTTATAACTCTAGTTGAGTCTTTAGATCTTAATTTCTTTTCGATTTCCTCACTTTCATGTTGAATTCCATCTTCATCAATTCGGCAACACCATTTTGAGATTTCAAATAAACCAGAACGATTCCTTTCTACAATTCCACTTGCAATTAAATTGTCTTTAAAACCATCTGCTTGCTCATCTGCCATATAAATATCAATTTTCATTCCTTCAATTAGTTCAACTTCAATATCTTCGGAATTTAACTTTGTGTTTTTTTGAGATAATAAAACCAAATCGAAGTCGATCATTTCATTAAAGTCAACATAGATTCTTGATTTTTTGGTAACTTCCTGATAGGTATTTTTTGTATTCATATTTCTCTGTTTTAATCTCTATTTCCTGATTATAAAAAAAAGTATAGCTATAATAAAACACGATTATGCTTGTTTTATTTCATTTAAGTCTACTTTCTGTAGCAGTTTTTCAGAAATTGGATCATAATAGCGATAAGGTATACTAGGTCCTAATCCACGAAAAGGGCCATCTTTGTGATTTAAAAAAGCCGAATATCTTCCGCAGCATTCTAATGTTATATAGCTAAAATTGGAGTCACAACTACTAACCTGAACATTTATCCATTGTGGGACTTTACCATTCCTCCATAAATAATCAATTGCAGTCAATTTTGTAGCGGGATTAATAGAATTTGATTCATCGATTTTATCATCGGGATAAATTTCTTCATCATTTTCTAGTTCATTTCCATCGTATGAACAATTGGTTTTAATTATGAATTTATAATCGTGCGGTAATTTGTTTATTACCATTTCCTGTGTAAAATCTATAAGACCGTCAAGGGCTTTTTCTAGGTTGATTTTAAAATCTTCTTTTGTCATACTTTATTTGCTGAGAAGGATGCTGAAAATCCAATAATTTAAAAACTATTTAAGTTCCCCTTTTCCTATAGAAACACTTATCAGCTGATACCCATTTTCGGTTCTTAAAAAATCAAAATGATCTTGTGTGGAATTTTTTTTATCACGTTGAGTAATAATACTCTTTATTGGATATTTCCAGTCTTTAGATTCGTTACAGTTATTAAAATATTCATTGTATTTGTCTGCTTCATAGATAAATTGATTTAATCCATCGGTTGTAACAAAATAATCAGATGTAGGATTGTTTAGTTCTACTAATTTATCTTTTATGAGTTTGTAGTTTTTATTAATGAACTTAGTTTTTGGTTCACTTATCCAGCCAATTGGTTCTTTCCAATAGAAGATTTCTTCATAGGAATGTTTTAGTAGATTCTTTTTGGATAAATCGGATAGTAAATCGTTTTTCAGCCACAATTTAAATTCTTTGTCATAATTTATAAACGAATAATATTGCCCATCTACACCAAGAAAATTTTCTCTTATTGGGTCTAAACTTGGTTCTTTTGATTTTTGTAAAGAATAAAAATTGAGTTCATTATTATATGTAAAATTCTCAATTAGGACTTTATTATTTGTATCAATAAGGTAATCATTTCCGCCACTCCAACTAAAGTGATTGCAACCTCCATCATGAGTATCGTTTACTTTTTCGGCGCCTTTTAAAACGATAATCATTCCGTTTTTAACTTTGTTTAAGTTATTATATTCAGCAGGAATTACGATTTTTCCATTACCATTAAACATTCCCATTTTATCTGTTTTAGGATCTCTAAAACGTATATAACCTTCGTTTTCGCAATCAGGGCCATTGTCAAATATGTACAAACTATCTCTACCAACTATTCTACCAGTCTTTGTTAGGTAATAATTCTTCCAGCTTTGATTTTCTTCTTCTTCTGAAACTGCAATGATATCATCAAATTTATGGGCAATTGTCATTCCTATAAATTTAGGTTCAATTTTAATTACGCCATTTTTATCTTTATATCCGGTATGCGTAGTGTCTTTATCCCAAAAGGCAGTCCAGGTATCATTATTTTGAGCAAATAACGTACAGCTTACAAAGAGAAATGTACAGAGGATAAAAAAGCGTTTCATTGCGGTTAGTCTATTTAAAATCGTATTCGTAATTTATTTCTTTTAAATCTTCTTCTAGTAATTTCCAATCTTCAATTTCGTCTACAATAGACAAAACCATTTCTTTAGTCAAGATTTTACCTTCATAAATTTCGGTTACAGTTTTTAATGGGATTCCCGTTTCTTTATAAGATTCATCAAAATACTCGCTTGCCCAATTGATATAGGTTTGCGGATTCCCATCAAAAATGTCTAGGAATTCGGCGGAGTTGTCATTATAATCTTCAATTGTTCCAACTTCCCAATTTTCGGTTTCATTTGTCCACAAACAAAATGTTGTTCCAAAAGATGCAACAGGTTCACCAAAAATGAAATCATTATAAATTTCAGGAAGGTTCTTAGTCAAATCACTTTTTTTGTTATGCTGATATTCGCGTGCAAAACCATTTATTACACAACGATTTTCAAGAAAAAGAATATTTATTAAATCTCCAGAACCATCTCTCATTTCGCAAAATTCTTCACCTTCTCCCCATTTAGAATTGTAGGAGTAGTATCGATATTCCCATTCTTGACAAATAATGGCATCTAGAATCGAAATTGCTTTGCAGATATTTTGTAATGAATTTTTATTAGGTAATAATTTAAAATCTTCAGTAGAAATCATGTTTGTTTATATTTTATCAGTTGCGAATTGAATGTCTTTGGCTTCGTCGTAACAATCGGAGCATAGTATTTTAAAATCGGCTAAATCTTCAAATGCTTGATTCCATTCTTCGCCATTATCTAGTAGCCATTGTTCGCATGATCCGCACCAAGCAATTTGAGGTAAGTCTTCTCCTGCTTCGGAATAAAAAAAGCCAACTTTTTCTTTTTTGTCTATTGCCATCGCAAGATGAATACAGGCAAAAGACATATCTTTTGAGCCGTGTTGCTCACATATAACTTTTTTAATCATATTTTAATCGTAATTAATCTAATCGGGTTTATTTACATTATAGATTGGTTGAGGTTTTAAAATATTCAATTTCATTATGTTGATATCATCAACTAATTCCTGATTTGATTTTAAAACATTTTTTATCTTTTATAATGTTTCATAGCTAATATATAAATATAATCTAGGAATTACTTCCTGAAATTGTATTAAAAACAAAACCCGATAGGTTTTTAAAAACTATCGGGTTTGAGATATTATTAATAATCTTCTTCTCTTTTGAATTTAGCATCTTCCATCGCTATTTCAAGGTCTGCTATTTTTTTTGACCTTGATTCTATCAGGATTTTAACTTTGTTTAGTTCATTCTGAATTTTAGCTATTTGCTCCTTGTGTCTTTCAATATTTTTTTGGTAATCAGAATCATTAGTATTCTTCGGAGCATTTTCAAGATTTAGTAATTTTTCTTGATTTGTTTTTAAATCATCTTTTTTTTCCTGTGCTTGATTTTCTAGTTTTTTCAGTTTTCGTTCTTCTCTTACTAATTTGGCTTCTGCATTTTCTATGCGATTTCGATAAAGAGGTTTGAAGGAAGGTGTTTTTGGAAGTTCGGGATACTGTTTCTGCATAGGATAAAGAATCTTTTCTGCTTGTTGGCGTCCTATATTTCTTGACGCCTCTTTAAAAATTTCAGGGGCTTGTGCATTAGTAAAAAGAGGTAATATGATTATAATCAATGTAATAAAAAGGGATCTCATAATTGGGTTTTGGATTTCAAAAATATACTTAAATTTCAAAAATAAAGTAGAATATTTGATCAATTTTTATGAGTTTTTACCGGCCGCGTGAGGGATAGGAGGAGGCTACCAAAGTAGCCCGGATAGCCCGACAGCATTAAATAAAAGAGCCAATGAACGTAATGCTCATCGGCTCTTTTTTTTAATGGTGGCACGCCCAAATTATAAATTTTAGATTTATGAGGTTTTTTAAGGATTAAGTGACAATCCGACACTAAAAAACAAGCGTACTTTGTCGATATTATTTATCCAGGAAGTATCAAAATGAATAGGACCCAAAATGGACTGATAGGAAATAGCTGCTCCTCCAGACATCACTAGGCTAGGGTCGAAGCCATCATCCCATTTTCCTTTTGGGGTAAATACGTTGTTTATGTATTTATCAAAAGACTCAAAACCAACAGTTGCTATATTAAAATGGGGAGTTAGATAGATTTTTCCCATAAGATTTATTTGAGAAGCTAGTTTTAAGCCCATATATTGCGAAACATTGAGCTCGTCTTCATTAAGGCCAGGAAATGCAAAACGATTACTACCAGAACTTGGTATAATTCCTCCTAAAAAATATTTTGAAGCATAACCAAAATCCGAATATGAGATTTGATCATCATTAAGTTTATCCTCAAAAATAAAATAAGAATCGAACCCAATGATTCCTGTAATTTTCTTTTTTAAGAGTACTCTCTTCTCAAAACTGAAACCAAATTTTGTATAACCATTGGTTGAACCAGATATGCTTGTTTGATCCGGATCGTTCAAAGAGATGTAGACATCTGTAAACAATGATCGGGTTACATTTGCTTTTATAATTGTTCCATTTTCGGCAAAGAAAACTTTATCCATATCATTATAAGAATAATGCATGTTTAATTCTATGTTGTTTATGGAGTAATCCTTAAAATCGATTGAGTTAGGATTGTATTCTCTTTCGTATTTTGGTTTTAAATTAGAGTATTGATAGTGTAAACCATAGCCAAAATAACTTTTAAGGGAATTTAAATTTCTGTTGATTTCATTATTAAATTCAAGAGAATTATAAAGTACATTATCTGAGGCTTTGCCGTTAAAATAAATTTCTTCCCTTAATAAGGCCCCATAAAGCTCAGATGACCACCACCAATCTCGATTTTTACCGAAATTTTTCTGATAATTGATTCGTGCTTTTGGTTGCTCAGCTATGTCGATGGTTACAAGAAGACGAGAAGCTCTGGCAAGAACATTTCTGGCGGTGTAATTAAAAATGATTCCAACACCTCGGTAAGTGTCGTAATGTACGGATGCATTTAGTTGGTTTTTGGCACGTTCATGTCCAAATATTGTAACGCCTAGTTTGTTGCCGTCTTTAATGAAATAGTTGTATGTAATCTCGTCAAAAAGATTGGTACCCATGGCTCTGTTAATTCCTGCTATTAAATCTTTGGTGGTATATTTTACATGTGTTTTAAGGTTCATTCTTCCTAATACCAGAGCAAGGTTTTCGGGGCTGATTCTTTTGTAAACAATGGTGTCAAGAACAAATTCTGAAGGAATGTTTGGTAATTCGTGAGTTCGTTGAGTATATCCTTTTAGTTTTTCGGATAATGCGATTAAAGCCGGAAGATTTTCATTTGTTGCAATTTTACCATCTTTGTAGATTTCTTGGCTATCAGAAAAATCTGCCGTAGAAAAACGTAAGTTTGGCAAGTGATCTACTAAGATGTCACAGAGCTTTCGGTTTGCAGGATTCTTAATATTACTCGGGAACATACTGGTTTGAGTCAATATCGTTATAAGATTGTTCAGTTTATCTATTGGTTCCATTCCGCCACCTACATCACTACCAATAATAATGTCAGCACCCATTTGTTTGGCTACATCTGTCGGGAAATTATTCAGTACTCCTCCGTCGACTAGTACTGTTTTTTCGTATGGCATAGGCTTAAAAATACCAGGCAATGACATACTTGCTCTCATGGCATAAGCTAAACTACCTTTGCTTAGTATAACCTCTTTTCCTTCGGCTAGATCAGTAGCCATGGCTCTAAAAGGTATTGACAGACTATCAAAATCTTTGATATTATATACAGGATAAGTTAATTCTGAGAGATATTCTCTTAAATTTTGATCATTTAAAAGCGAACCTACGCTGTTTAGTTTTTTATCTTTAATTCCTATTCCAACTAAATATCTCTGGAATTCTCTTTTTTCCTCTACACTTGCAGATCTTAATGACTGACCTCCGCCAAGTAATTTATCCCAATAAATATTTTTAGTTAATTTCTCGATACTATCACCAGAATATCCCATTGCATACAAACCTCCTATAATGCTTCCCATACTATTCCCAACAATAAGATCAGGAACGATATGTAAAGAATCTAGTTTTTGTAAAAGCGGAATATGTGCAAGTCCTTTTGCTCCACCACCACTTAAGACTAAAACGACTTTGGGTTTCTTTTCCTGAGAAAAAATAATTTGCGGGAGAATAAGTAAAAATAAGAAGACGAATAAATAAGATGTTTTTTTCAAGATTACAATGTTTATGTATTTGAGAAATTGAGACTTATTTTTATTTTAAAATTAAGTACTTATTCTATAAAGGTATAATTTTTTTATAAGAAATGTTTTTGCGCATACAAATAAACGATTTACTTATTTTGAAAAAGGATCTAAAATGAAAAACCCTCGCATTTCTGCAAGGGTTCTAATATTCAGTTTAATTTTAAAAATCTAAGATCTACAATCTTAAATCTAAAATCAATTTAGTATCTGTAGTATTCTGGTTTGAAAGGACCTTCAACCGGAACACCAATATAAGCAGCCTGATCATCACGTAAAACTTCAAGTTCAACGCCTAATTTAGCTAAGTGTAAAGCAGCAACTTTTTCATCTAAATGTTTTGGTAACATATAAACGTCATTGTTGTAAGCAGCACTGTTTTTCCATAATTCGATTTGAGCCAAAGTTTGGTTTGTAAATGAGTTACTCATTACAAAACTTGGGTGACCTGTAGCACAACCAAGGTTTACTAAACGACCTTCAGCAAGAATGATGATATCTTTTCCAGCGATAGTATATTTGTCAACTTGTGGTTTGATTTCGATTTTTGATGCACCGTGGTTTTTGTTCAACCAAGCCATATCAATTTCGTTATCAAAGTGACCGATGTTACAAACAACAGTCTTGTCTTTCATTTGCTCGAAGTGCTCTCCAAGAACGATATCTTTATTTCCAGTAGTTGTAATGATGATATCAGCATTAGCAATTACAGTGTTTAATTTTTTAACTTCGTAACCGTCCATTGCAGCTTGTAAAGCACAAATTGGGTCAATTTCAGTAACAGTTACAATAGATCCTGCACCTCTAAAAGAAGCAGCAGTTCCTTTTCCAACATCACCATATCCACAAACGATAACTCTTTTTCCAGCTAACATTAAGTCAGTTGCACGACGTACAGCATCTACAGCAGATTCTTTACAACCGTATTTGTTATCAAATTTAGATTTAGTAACAGAGTCATTAATGTTGATTGCAGGCATTGGTAAAGTTCCGGCTTTTACTCTTTCGTAAAGTCTGTGAACTCCAGTTGTAGTTTCTTCAGATAATCCTTTAATTCCAGGAACCAATTCAGGGAAACGGTCAATAACCATGTTAGTTAAATCTCCACCATCATCAAGAATCATGTTCAATGGTTTTCTGTCTTCACCAAAGAATAAAGTTTGCTCAATACACCAGTCAAATGATTGCTCATCTAGACCTTTCCAAGCATAAACCTGGATTCCAGCAGCAGCAATAGCAGCAGCAGCCTGATCTTGAGTAGAGAAAATGTTACAAGAAGACCAAGTAACCTCAGCACCAAGAGCGATTAAAGTCTCGATTAAAACTGCAGTTTGGATAGTCATGTGTAAACATCCAGCAATACGAGCACCTGCAAGAGGTTGTTCGTCTTTATATTCAGCACGAAGAGCCATTAAACCTGGCATTTCAGCTTCAGCTAATTCAATTTCTTTTCTTCCCCAAGCCGCTAGGGAGATATCTTTTACTTTGAAAGCCACAAAAGGCGTAGTTGTAGTACTCATTTATAGTATATTTGTAATTATAAATTTTTTGCAAATTTACGTAATAACTTTATATTTAACTATTTTCTAAAAAGATTTGTGAAATGTTTAATTGCTTAATCTTTTGAACTTTAGCTAAATGGTTTTTATTCGAAGCTATTTCCTGCTGTCCACTATATCTATTGCGGCGAACCCCGCCACAATAGGATGCCGTTACCATCAGGGCTAGAAAGACCAGATATATTTAAAATTGACCTAAGCATATTATATAAGTCATTTAAATTCATATAATTTAAGGATTAATTTACTTACATCACTTAAAAGCTTTAGAAAACATAATTTATATTTTCGTATTTTTAATACCATGCATAATTTATAATTAACAACTCATAATTCACAATTAAAACGAATGCCTTTATATCAAACAATACAGTTTAACCCAACAACACAAATTTTAATTTGGAAGATAACCGAGTCTTTCGAAGAGTTGCTTGATAAAGTAGTTTTAAAAGAAAAAACACAACTTCGTTTAAACGGAATGAAATCTGATTTGCATAAACGAGGATTCTTAAGTGTTCGTATGCTAATGCAAGAAGCTGGTTTTACCGATCTGGATTTGCATTACGACCAATTCGGAAAGCCGTATTTAAGCTGTCACAATCATATATCAATTACGCATTCGCATAATTTTTCGGCAATAATTATTAGCGAAGAAACCGTAGGAATTGATATCGAACTCCAACGCGAAAAAATCCTAAGAATCGCCGATAAATTCGTCGATAAAGAATTTGATTATTTAAATCCAGATTCGTTAGAAGAATATATTAAAAAACTTACTGTGATTTGGGGAGCAAAAGAAGCTATATTCAAAATCCGAAACGAAAAAGGAATAAGTTTTAAAGATCATATTCGTGTGAATCCCTTTTCGTTAGAAGAAAGTAAAACATTAGCAAGCCTACATTTTGATGATTTAGTAAAAGACTTTGTAGTGTATTATGAAGAAATTGAGAATTTTACTTTAGTCTACGCGCTGGAGAAGTAGTTTTTAGTCGCAGTTTTTAGTTCCAGTGAAAAACAGTTTCAGTTTTCAGTCGCAGTAATCAATAAGAGGAAATCAAAATAATAATCTGCTAAATCAGCCAAATCTGTGTGCTAAAAAAGTCTCAGTTTTCAGTATATGACTTTAATAAAACTTCGTGTCCCTTCGTGCTTTCTTTGAGAAACTTAGCGTAATAATCTACACAATAACAACTAAGACTTAGAACGGTTTTCAAACATATTCAAATAAAGGAACGTACTCATTTTTCTTGCTCTACGTTTAAGAGTATCGACATTTTCTCCTTCAAAAAGTTCTTCCAGCGTTTCAAACCACACATTTAGCCAGATTCCGAACTCATGCGATGAAATTTGATGATTAAAATGATCATCAACCTTATTATGTGCTTCAATAGGATTGCCTTTGTATTTTTTGACAGCAAATAAATTGGTTTCCCAGAAATCAGTTAGCTTCTCCAAGTGCTCTTCCCAATCCTTAATCATATCATTAAAATAAAAGCCAATCTCATCATTGGCTCTTATTTTAGTATAGAAAGTGTTAACAAGAAGCGATATATCTTCCCTGTTTTCTATTTGTTTTCTCATAACTAAATGTTATTTATAATAATAAACAAGATACTAAAAAAGACGCTTGTTATAATAAGATTAAAAACCGTTTTATGGCTCATTTGTGCCAGGATAGAAGTATTGGCAATGATACTAGCAAATACAATTACACCAAGCTGAATCATTTGTATTACCGAAGTTCCGTTAGCCAGAACAAACATTGCTGCGGCAGCGCCAAGACAGCTTTGTCCTATAATTGCCATAGTTGCAGAACCAATGTAACTTTTATTAAAAATTTCGAATGTTGAGTTATAAAGTGTCATGATATATAATTTTAGAGTAACAAAGTTACTGCCTGCATATACTTCACATTTATGACTCAAATCATAAAGCAAAACTACCGATATACTTTCCTGTTTATGATTTTTAATTCGCCTTTCTTCTCCAATGATTTTATAGCGCGTATAACAGTTTCAACCCGAAGTCCAGATAAATCTCCAATTTGTTGTCTGGTAAAATTGATGAGGTAACCGTTTGAATCTTTCTTGAAATTAAAATTTGCAATAGCATAATCAATCAATCTTAGCACACGATGTTCAGGTTCATGAGTAGATATTTCGGCAGCCATTACCGATTTGTAATACAAACGTTGTGCTAAGTTTTCGATAATCTTAATGCTAATTGCAGGATTTTCATTTAGTAATTTCATGAAACTTTCCTTGGGAACGCAAAGTATTTCGGCATCTTCTACAACAACAGCGCTAGCAGGATAATTTTGATTTAAGAATAAAGGAGGTTCTCCAAAAGATTGGTTTTTATAAAAAATGCCCTGAATAAATTCCCGACCATCATCATTATAATTATTCATTTTTACTTCGCCCGAAAGGATCTGAAAATAGTATGCAGGAAGTTTTCCTTCTTTAAAAATAACAGCTGTTTTTGTGAAATTTTTCTGTACTGCACCATATTTTTCCAGTAACTCAATAGCAATCATAGGTTTGTTTCTTTCGTTAGTTAAAGCGAATACACAAATATAATTGATTCGAAATAGTTCTCTTGCATAAAAAAACTTTTACTTTTACGCTCGTTATGGAACAAAAAGTACAAGACATATACAAACAAATACGATTGGCCAAAATCGAGAATCGAAAATTACTTGCAATTCTTTTGGATCCAGATAAAATTACTTGGCAAAATCTTGATTGCTTACTGCAAAAAATAAATCAATCGCCCGCTACACATATTTTTGTAGGAGGTAGTTTGGTAGAAAGTACAATTCTCGAAGATTTAGTTTTTCAGTTAAAATTAAAAACGACTTTGCCCGTTATAATTTTCCCTGGAGATCCATCGCAAATTTCGCCACAAGCCGATGCAATTTTGTTTTTATCGTTATTGTCGGGTAGAAATCCAGATTATTTAATCGAATATCAGGTTCAGGCAGCGCCAATATTAAAAAGAATGAATTTGGAGATTATTCCAACAGGATATATTTTAATAGAAAGCGGAAACGAAACTGCAGTTGCACGCGTTAGTAAAACTAAGCCTCTAGATAGAACAAATCTCGATTTGGCATTAGCAACAGCACAAGCAGGCGAAATGTTGGGTAATAAATTAATTTATCTAGAGGCAGGAAGTGGAGCTAAGCAAGCCGTTCCTTTAGAAATGATTCAATTGATTTCTCAAAATATAAATATCCCACTAATTGTTGGCGGCGGAATTGTAGCTTTGTCTCAAATTCAAAAAGCCTATGAAATGGGGGCAGATCTAGTAGTTATAGGAACAGCTTTTGAAAATGATGTTCATTTTTTTGAATCCTAAAACTTGATTTAAGTAATAAAAACAAACAAATTCAATGATTGATTTTTTTCTTAATGCGTACAAAAATGTTCCTCTTTGGCATATTGGCTTAGAGTTTCTTGTTTTTGTGTTTGGGATTTTAAGTGTTTGGTTTGCTAAAAAAGAAAATATTTGGGTATATCCTACAGGATTAATAGCCACAGTAATTTCGGTTTATTTGCTTTATATAGCAGGTTATTTAGGCGATATGATGATTAATGGATATTTCTCGATTATGAGTATTTATGGCTGGTACAACTGGGCAAAAGGAACAAATCAAGAAGATAATTTACCAATTACACGTACCAATAATCAGGAAAAAATAATAGGTATTGGACTATTCGTCATTACAATTTTTGTAGTTTTTGGTATCTATAAATTTTTCGATTACGAGTTACATAAAGATAATTATATTGATATTCTTGCCTCAGGCATATTCTTTACCGGAATGTGGTATATGGCAAAGAAAAAGATAGAAAATTGGACCCTTTGGATTATTGGCGACATTATTGTGGTGCCTTTATATGCTTATCGTGGGTTAGGAATGTTATCATTCCAATATTTAATTTTTACAATTTTGGCTATTTCAGCTTATTTAGAATGGAAGAAAATCTTAAACAACAAGATACAAGAATATTAAAATTTGCTTTATTCGGTCCCGAGAGTACTGGTAAAACAACTTTGGCTAAGCAACTTGCTTCGTATTATGAAACGGAGTGGGTTCCTGAGTTTGCACGTGATTATCTTCAAGAAAGATGGGAAGAGAATCAGCATATTTGTGTTGAGGAAGATATGATGCCAATTGCTTATGGGCAAACAAAACTAGAAAACGAAAAATTAGCTTTAGCAAATAAGTATTTATTTTGCGATACCAATCTTATGGTAACCAAAGTATTCTCGGAGATGTACTATGGTTTTTGTAATCCACTATTAAATGAAGCTGCACTAGAACACGAATACGACTTATTTTTCCTTACCGATATAGATGTTCCTTGGGAGAAAGATGATATTCGGGACAGTCCAAACGAAAGAGAATCTGTTTTTTCAGTTTTTAAAGAAACAGTAGTAAAGACTAGAAAACCGTATATAACCTTATCAGGGAATAAAGAATTACGCTTGGCTAAGGCAATAGAAATAATCAATAATTTGACAATTGCTAAAGAATTAGGGTTTTCTTCGGCCGATTTTGTACAGATTTATGAGTACGGAATTCCTTTTGAAAAAATTAAAAATCAATTAGAGATTTTTAAAAGCGGAATAAACAAAAGTAACTTAATAAGTCCAGCTACAGTTTTAAACGGAATTTTGAACTTATCGGAGGCTGATTTTGAAACTAAAGCGGCTGTATTTGATGGGAATAAATCGAATTTAAAGCTAAAAAAATTCGTTCCAGCATCGGGAGCAGCAAGCAGGATGTTTAAGTTTTTGAGTGCATTTCTAAATGATTTTAATATCGAAAAGGAGAGTATTAATGCATACATCAATAGAAAGAAAGAAAGTCAGTTATCTCTTTTTATTATAGGGATGGATAAGTTTCCTTTTTTTGAAGCTGTAGATAAAAAGTTAAGAGAAGTATATCCTGATTTTGATTCTTTAAGCACAGATTATAAAAATTATTATTTTATAAAAATATTATTGGCTTCAGATTATTTTGATTTTGCTAATAAACCAAAAGCAGTTTTACCTTTTCATCAATATAAAACTCATATTGCAAATCCTATCGAGGAACATTTGCATGAATGTGCTTATTACGCTAGTTCAAATTCTGTTTCAAATTTACATTTTACAGTTTCAGAAATTCATCAAAGTCAATTTGAAGAATGTGTTGATGCTGTTAAAACAAAAATTGAGAAAGAGTCAGGAACAAAAATCGGAATCAGTTATTCTTATCAAAATAAAAGTACCGATTCAATTACTGTAGATTTAGAAAATAAACCAGTAAGAACCGATGATGGGCAATTGGTATTTAGACCAGGCGGACATGGGGCTTTAATAGAAAACTTGAATAATCTAGATGCAGATGTTATTTTTATTAAGAACATCGATAATGTAATCCAGAATCATATCGAGAAAATTGCTTTATATAAAAAAGCTTTGGCAGGGATTCTAATAGAATTACAAAATAAGATTTTCGGATATTTAAGGGATATCGAAAATAAGGAAGTAACAGAAGAAAAGATTACTGAGGTAGTTTTGTTTTTAAAACAGAATCTGAATATAGAAGTAGGAGCAGATATTGAAGAACTTACTTTAGAAAATAAAGCAAATAGAATAAAAGAAGTTCTAGATAGACCAATTCGCGTATGCGGAATGGTAAAAAATGAAGGAGAACCAGGAGGAGGGCCATTTTGGGTTCAGGATGAAGAAGGAGTTATTTCGCTTCAGATTGTCGAAGCTTCACAGGTAGATTTAGAAGATAAAAACCAAGCAGCTATTTTAGCAAATGCAACTCATTTTAACCCAGTAGATTTAGTTTGTGGGATAAAAAATTATAAAAGCCAAAAATTTGATTTGATGCAATTTGTAGATAATAATGCTGGTTTTATAGTTGAGAAGAGTAATTTAGGACAAACGGTAAAAAGTTACGAATTACCAGGACTGTGGAACGGTGCAATGGCAAAATGGTTAACTGTTTTTGTTGCAGTACCGATAATTACTTTTAATCCTGTAAAAACAGTAAACGATTTATTAAAAGCAGCTCATCAGCCACAATAATGGAAATAGAAAAAATTGTTACAGAGTTAACTTATAAAGCTGTTCGCAGTAGTGGCGCTGGCGGACAGAATGTAAACAAAGTATCCTCAAAGGTAGTTTTGAGCTTTGATTTACGAAATTCACAAGCTTTATCTGCAGAAGAAAAAATACTTTTAGAAATAAAATTAGCGACAAGATTAACTTTAGATACAGTTTTAATTTTGAATTGTGATGAAGACAGAAGTCAGCTAAAAAATAAAAGTATTGTAACAAAACGTTTTTTAGAATTGATTAAGAATGCATTAATAATTCAGAAACCTCGAAAAGCGACTAAGGTTCCAAAATCAGTAATTCGTAAACGTATCAAGGATAAAAAGAACGTTTCGGAGATAAAGCAATCTCGTAGGAAGCCTGATTTAGATTAATGCTCTTTGATTTTAGTCAATTTAAAAAAATCTAATAGTCAAACAATCTAATATATCTAAAAATCTTTTCTACTTTTGCATCGTCTCAAAGGGGTGCTCTAAATAACGAGCTGAGATCATACCCAAAGAACCTGAGCGAGTAATGTTGCTAAGGGAAAAAACGACAATTTTAGCGTGCACACTATATTTTGTCGTGAAACATTTATTAATTTAACAAAAAGAATAATTCCCCCTTTTATTCGTAATTATTTACGGATGAAAACTATTTTTATTAAAGGTACTGAGGTACTAAGTTGCAAAGGTTCAAAGTTGAAAAACTATAAGCCATCTCTCTTTTTTCTATTCTCTTTCTTCTATTCCCTTCACTCTTTCGCACAAGTACAAGATACAACCAAAGTTAATCAGCTAGATAATGTATTGGTTTCGGCAGTGCGTGTTACAACCAAAACTCCTGTTAGTTTTAGTAATTTAAATAAAAAAGACATTAAATTCAGAAATTTAGGTCAGGATATCCCTGTTCTTATGAACTATATGCCGTCGGTTGTTACGACTTCGGATGCTGGAAACGGAATAGGTTATTCAGGAATACGTGTACGAGGAAGTGACGCTACAAGAGTAAATGTTACCATAAACGGAATCCCATATAATGATGCAGAGAGTCAAGGAACATTTTGGGTAAATATGCCTGATTTTGCTTCTTCTGTAGAGAGTTTACAGCTACAAAGAGGTGTTGGTACCTCAACAAACGGTTCGAGCGCTTTTGGAGCAAGTTTAAACTTATTGACCGATAGTTATGCTACAAAGGCTACGGGAGAAATTGCTACTTCGGTTGGATCATTCAATACATTAAAAAATACAGTTAAGTTTAGTACGGGTTTATTAAATGACCATTTTGAAATTGCAGGACGTTTATCGACTATAAAATCAGATGGATATATAGATAGAGCAAGTACCGATTTAAAATCTTATTTTTTGCAAGGAACTTATGTAGGTAAAACGACTTTAATTAAAGCTTTGGTTTTTGGTGGAACCGAAAAAACGTACCAAGCTTGGAACGGAATTGATGCAGTAACTCTAAATACAAACAGAACCTACAACTCAGCAGGGAAGTTTAAAGATGCATCAGGGAATATTCGTTTTTATGATAATGAAACCGATAATTATAATCAAAACCATTATCAGTTGCATTGGAGTGAGTTTATATCCGAAAAATGGAGTACAAATCTTGCTGCGCATTATACAAAAGGGAAAGGATATTATGAGAATTATAAATATAATGAACCAGTTGAAGGTTACGGAGGAATTGAGCCTACTAAGATGGTGTATAATGATTTAGGAGAATTAGTTCCGGGAACAGATTTAATTCGCCAGAAATGGTTGGATAATGATTTTTATGGAACTACTTTTTCTGCAAAATATGTTACAGATAAGTTAGATGTAATTTTAGGAGGAGGCTGGAATAGATATGAAGGCGATCATTTTGGTAAAGTAATTTGGGCAAGAAATGCTGCTCAAACAGAACTAGGAGATCGTTATTACGATGATCATTCAGTAAAAACAGACGGGAATATTTTTGCGAAAGCAAATTATCAATTAACCGATAAATTTAGTTTTTATGGTGATTTGCAATATAGAAATGTACAGTATAAAGCCAATAGTAAACAAACTGGTTTAGTCGATGATAATTTTAATTTCTTTAATCCAAAAGCAGGATTGAATTACGAAATCAACTTAAAAAGCACCTTGTATTTCTCTTATGCAAGAGCTAATCGTGAGCCAAATAGAACAGATTATGAAGGAGGAAATGTAAAGCCAGAGAAATTAAATGACTTTGAATTAGGATGGAGATATAATTCAGAGAAAGTACAATTGACTTCAAATGTATATTATATGGGATACAAAGATCAATTGATTTTAACAGGAAGGTTAGATGATGTTGGAGCTCCAATCCGTGCAAATACCGAAAAAAGTTACCGTTTAGGGCTAGAGGTTGATGCTACGATTGCCTTGTCGGAAAAGTTTATAATAAGACCTAATTTTACATTAAGTAGTAACAAAAATGTAGATTTGGCTGTGGATGGAGAGTATTATGGTACAACAAGTATTGCCTATTCACCAGAAGTAATAGTAGGAAACATTATTGTTTATAAACCAATAGAAGGATTGTATGTTTCGCTATTGCAAAAGTACGTAGGAGAACAATTCATGAATAATATAGAATTGCCAGCTGCGAAACTAGCGGATTATTTTACAAACGATTTGAATATTGCTTACGAGATAAAACCAAAATCTATTTTTAGATCAATTACAATTACTGGTTTGGTAAATAACATTCTGGATAAAAAATATGTTTCAAACGGAGCTATGTGGGATATTTATCCATCTTATTATCCACAGGCAGGAATTAACTTCTTAGCAGGATTAACGCTTAAGTTTTAAATCAATTTAGTTTTATATTATAAAAAAAGCCTGAAAATTTTAATCTTTCAGGCTTTTCTTTTTTTCTTTTTTAGTTATATATACGTAATGTACTTCCAGCTATATCTACACGATATTGTTTCATAGGGTATTCTTTATCTCCCAATCCTGTAAATAAACTATAAGCACTTTTGTCACAAGAACAAACAGCATTTATTCCATCAATCGTCATGGCAACACACTCTGATATAGGTTGATTAGGACAAGCTGCATCAAAAACATTATAGGAAGTTTCGCCAACTTTCATTATAATTAAACCTTTTGCTCCATAGTTAGGAATATAAACGGGATTACTTATAAATTTAAGATTAGAATAGGCAGGCAAATTCGTATCAACAGTAAGATTTACAGAATAATTCGGAATATTAGGATTTTTACTTCTGTCACGACTATCACTACAAGACATGAGCAGAACAACAAACAGGGATAAAAGCCAGAATTTTTTCATTATTATAAAAAAAGAATTAGTGAAACAAAATTAATTTAATTAGATTTGAAATCTATATGATTAACATATAATTATGTACTATTAAAAATAATAGTATCTTTGTAATAAGAAATCCCGTCCCGATGGGATTTTTTCTATTTATATAAACGACGAAGTTATGAGTAAAGTATCTTATTATACAGCAGAAGGATTAAAAAAATTAAAAGATGAATTGGAGCACTTAAAAAGTGTAATGCGTCCAAAGGCATCCCAAGATATAGCCGAAGCAAGAGATAAAGGAGATTTATCTGAAAACGCCGAATATGATGCAGCTAAAGAAGCACAAGGCCTACTTGAAATGAGAATTTCTAAATTAGAAGAAGTGTATTCGAATGCAAGATTAATCGATGAATCGCAGTTAGATGTTTCTAAAGCGTTGGTGCTTTCTAATGTAAAAATTAAAAACCAAAGCAACGGTATGGAAATGAAATATACACTTGTTGCGGAAAGTGAAGCTGATTTAAAAACTGGAAAAATATCAGTAACATCTCCTATTGGGAAAGGTTTACTAGGAAAGTCAGTTGGAGAAGTTGCTGAAATCACAGTTCCTAATGGTGTTTTGAAATTCGAAATCCTTGAAATTTCAAGAGACTAAATTTTTAGTTTAACTGTTTAATCGTTAAATCGATTAAACGATTAACCAAATAAACGAATATAAAATGAGCATATTTACCAAAATAGTAAACGGAGAAATCCCAAGTTATAAAATTACCGAAGACGATAATTTTTTGGCATTTCTAGATGTAAACCCAAATGCCAAAGGACATACGCTTTGTATCCCGAAGCAAGAAATCAATAAGATTTTTGATATGGATGATGAGTTATATCTAGGATTAATGCAGTTTTCTAAAAAGGTTGCAATAGCTTTAGAGAAAACAGTTCCTTGTAAAAGAGTAGGAATGGCAGTAGTAGGACTTGAAGTTCCTCATGCACACGTACATTTAATTCCGCTTAACGAAATGGACGAAATGCGTTTCCATAATAAAGTATCACTTACAAAAGAAGAATTTGAGGCTTTGGCTAAAAGTATTCAGGCTAATTTATAGCCTTAAATAAGTACCTTTTAAATAAAAAGAAACCACAAACTCATTATTGAATTTGTGGTTTCTTTTTTATGTTAGATTATTTATTTTGTAATTAAGTTGGATAATAGTTCCTTTTCCTATTTCAGATTGTAAAACCTTTATCTTGCCGCTATGATATTCCTCGACAATTCTTTTAGTTAACGAAAGCCCTAATCCCCAACCTCTTTTTTTGGTTGTAAAACCAGGCTCGAATATGGTTTTAAATTGGGTTTTTGGAATCCCAATTCCTGTGTCTGACACATTTATTTTCACCAAGTTTCCCTCTTGCTCAATTTTTAGTGACAAATTACCTTTTCCTTTCATTGCATCAATGGCATTTTTCACCAAATTCTCGATAGTCCAACTATGAAGAATTGGGTTAATCATAACCATAATTGGATGCTCAGGCATCTGGCAGGAAAAATTAACTTGTTTAGAGAAACGAGATTGTAAATAATCATAAGTATTTACTGTTTCCTGAACAATATCCTTATTTTCGAGAACAGGGGTAGAACCTATTTTAGAGAAACGATCCGTAATAGTTTGTAATCGCTCAATATCTTTTTCAATCTCAGAAGTAATTGATTGATCAATATTTTCGGTTTTTAAAAATTCGACCCAACCAATTAATGATGATAAAGGAGTTCCTATTTGATGTGCCGTTTCTTTTGCCATTCCCGCCCAAAGTTTATTTTGGGTAGCCATTTTTGTACTTCTGTAGAAGTTGTAAACTAAACCGCCAAACAAGAAAATAATCAATAATAAAGCAATTGGGTAATATTTAAGTTTATTTAATAGTTCAGAGTTACCGTAATAGAGTTCCTGATGTTTTCCCGGAGCATACTCGATTACAATTGCTTCATTCTCTCGTTTTAATTTGTTTAAGATAGAACTAGCCCTGTGTTTATCTTTTATAATAGTTTCATCAATGTTTACTGCACTTATGATACTATCTTTTTCTGTTAAAATAATAGGAATCGAAGTGTTGTTGCTAAATATCTGTAATGGTAATTCGACATCGCTATTTTCATCAGCATTAATCAATGTTTTTTGAGCATTAGCCCAAAGATTCATTTTTAATCGTTCTTCATTTTTAAAAATCTGAAAAAAGGTATAAGTATTCCAAAGAATTAAGGAAATAATCAAAAAGGAAGCGCAAATAATGATCCATCGGGTTGTATTTCTTCTTTCTGAAAAAAACATAAATTAAATTTTGTGGTATAAATATAACGAAATAAACACAGTATATATTTTGTATGCATACAAAGATTTTTATTTTTAAAATGAATAGACTTCTTTTGAAACTTAAACGATTTATGTACTTTTGTTGTCTTCTAAAAATGATTAGAAAAATATAAGTATGATTAGTATTGATCCAAAGGAAATTCCGACCGCAAAAGTGCAAGGTTATTTACAAAGTGCAGTTGGACCAAGGCCTATTGCTTTTGCAAGTACTATAGATAAAGACGGAAATCCGAATTTATCACCATTTAGTTTCTTCAATGTTTTTAGCGCTAATCCACCAATTTTGGTTTTTTCACCCTCTCGTCGAGTACGTGATAATTCTATAAAGCATACTTTAATAAATGCCGAAGCTACACGCGAAGTCGTTATTAACGTAGTTAATTATGATATTGTACAACAAACATCGCTTGCTAGTACAGAATATGCCGATGGTGTAAACGAATTTATAAAATCTGGATTAACACAAATTCCTTCGGATATTGTAAAACCGTATAGAGTAAAAGAGTCACCAGTACAGTTTGAATGTAAAGTAACTCAAATTATTCCGTTAGGAACAGAAGGAGGAGCTGGAAATCTGATTCTTTGCGAAGTGGTAAAAATTCATATTCATGAAGCAATTTTAGATGAAAACGGAGCGATTGATCAACATAAAATTGATTTGGTTTCTCGCTTAGGAAGTAATTGGTATTCAAGGTCGAACCAAGGACTTTTTGAAGTCGAAAAACCACTTACAACCCTAGGAGTAGGAGTAGATGCAATACCTGATTATGTAAAGGAAAGCCCTGTTTTTGATGGGAATGATTTAGGTAAATTAGGTAATATTGAAGCCTTGCCTACAACAGAAGAAGTTAGTATATTTGTGAAAGAAAACTTTTCTGTGAAGGGAGTATTGAGCTCAGATGATGAGGTCAAAGTGCATCAAAAAGCAAAAAAGTATCTTGATGAAAACGATGTAATATCGGCTTGGAAAGTGCTTTTGGCTAAGAAAATAAAAAAAATAAATAACAATTAAATAAAAACGGAGATGGAAGTTACAGGAAAAGTAAAAGTTGTTAACCCAGAACAACAAGTTAGTGCATCATTCAAAAAAAGAGAACTTGTAGTTACTACAGAAGAGCAATATCCTCAACACATCATGATCGAATTTACTCAAGATAAATGCGATTTGTTGAGTAGTTATAAAACAGGAGATCCTGTAAAAGTTTCAATTAACTTAAGAGGTAGAGAATGGGTTAATCCACAAGGAGAAACTAAATACTTTAATAGTATCCAAGGTTGGAGAATCGAAAGATTAGATACAGCTGCTCCAGCTCAAACTCCTCCAATGCCTGCTGCACAAGCTTTTGCTCCAGCAACAAACTTAAACGAAGACGAACCAGACGATTTACCATTTTAATCAATAGGTTTTGATTTTATAATAAACAAACCCGGCAATTTTTTCAAATTTGTCGGGTTTTATATTTTACTTAAAAATGTATCATTTATCCGAAGTTTTATTTTTTCCGCCAGTTTCAGAAGCCAATTATGATGGCATTTTGGCAATTGGAGGTGATTTATCTCCAGAACGATTACAACTAGCTTATCGAAGCGGAGTTTTCCCTTGGTTTAATGAAGGAGAGCCAATATTATGGTGGTCACCAAATCCTAGAATGGTTTTATTTTTGGATGAATTGATTGTAACTAAAAGCATGCGTAATATTCTTAATCGAAATATTTTTAAAGTAACTTTCAACCAGAATTTTAGAGATGTAATTTCAAATTGCCAGAAGATAAAACGTGATGGACAGAACGGAACTTGGATTTCTAATAACATGATTGAATCTTATTGTAAACTTCACGAGATGGGTTTTGCAAAATCGGTTGAGGTATGGGAGAATGATGTATTGGTAGGTGGTTTATATGGCGTAGATTTAGGACATGTTTTTTGTGGAGAAAGTATGTTCTCAAAAGTGTCTAATGCATCCAAAGTAGCTTTTATTGCTTTAGTAAATAAACTAAAAGAGGAGAATTATAAACTCTTAGATTGTCAGGTTTACAATCCGCATTTAGAAAGCTTAGGATGCCAAGAAATTGAACGGGATTTTTTTATGCAAACTTTAAATAATGATGAGTACTAGTTACATTGTAAAAGAACTTTATATCTATCCTATCAAAAGTTTGGCAGGAATTAGTTGTAAAAGCGCTATGGCTGAAGAAATGGGTTTTGAAAATGACCGCAGATGGATGCTTGTAGATGAGTTTAATCAATTTATTACCCAAAGAGAATATCCATTTTTAAGTCAGTTCTACCCACAAATTTCGGATGGGAAAATGACAATAACATATCTAGATAAAAAGCATGAATTTTTTATTGATGAAAATTTAGACACGCCTATTTCTTCGATGGTATGGGATGATAAAAGTGAAGTTGTTGAGGTAAAAAAAACTACTTCAGAATGGTTTACTGCCCAACTAGGATTTACTTGTAAACTAGTTAAAATCATTAATATTGGAGATAGAAAACATACTAGTTCAAAACTAGATACCACATTTAATGTTAGCCTTGCCGATGGTTATCCGTACTTATTAATAGGAAGCGAAAGTTTGGATAATTTAAATGAAAAGTTAGCAGAAAAAATAACTGTTTTAAGATTCAGACCCAATATAGTAATTAGTACTACGGTTGCACACGAAGAAGATAATTTTGAAGCATTTCAGATTGGAAATGGTAAATTCAAAAATATAAAACCTTGCGGAAGATGCATCATGGTAAATAATGATCCTAGTAAAGGCGTTGTAAAAAAAGAACCATTAAAAACATTGAGCAAGTATCGTAAAATAGATAATTCCGTTTTCTTTGGTACAAATTTAATATGCCTGGAAAATGCTGTTATTAATGTTGGCGATACTATAGTTTTCTAGAAATTCAGTTTAGTAAAGTTCCAGTATATCGTATCAAAAAGAACTAATTCGTTATTTAATGCAGGTAAACCCAGTATTAGTTTTAATGTTTCATGTGCCATCATCGTGCCTATTATTCCGGGTAATGTGCCAAGAACACCATTAAGGTTACAATTAGGAACATCTTTTGGATCGGGCATTTCAGGGAATAAATCGCGTAAATTTTTACCACCATTATGATTAAAAACGGCTACTTGTCCTTCAAATTTTAAGATACTTCCGTAAACTAGTGTTTTGTTTAAATTCACACAAGTATCATTAACTAAATAGCGAGTTTTAAAATTATCCGAACCATCTACAACAAAATCAAATCCCTGAATAATTTGAGATGTATTTTCGGGAGTTAATTTTTCTTCAAAAGGGATAACAGTAATTAACGGATTCAGTTTTTCGACTACAGTTTTAGCAGTCGAAGTTTTGGCTTGACCAACAACTTCTTCTGTATATAAAATTTGACGATGTAGATTGTGAATTTCTATTATATCAAAATCTGCAATACCAATTGTTCCCACTCCTGCAGTTGCTAAATATTGTAAGACAGGGCAGCCCAAGCCACCTGCACCAATAACCAGTACTTTTGCTTGTTTTATTTTTTCTTGACCGATATCACCAATTTCGGGTAACATCATTTGACGGTTATAACGTAAAAAATCTTGTATAATACTCATAAAATTTTAGATTTTAGACTGTTGATTTTAGATTGTTGAAATTGTTACTCAAAAAAATACTATTATAGCTTTTGTCCCAATCTTTCCAGATCGGCTCATACCCGCTATTGGTAATGATTTTTGCTATTTCTTGAGCCGAACGTTCATCGCTAATCTCAAATTGTTCTAATGATTGCGGATCAACAACGTATCCGCCAGGATTTGTTTTAGAACCTGCACTCATGCTTGTTGTTCCAATCGGAATGATATTATTTCTGAATTTTTCATTTTCACGCGTAGATATAGAGATTTCTAAATCTTCATTCCATAATCGGTATGCACAAATCAGTTGCGTTAAATCTTTATCATCCATAATAAAATTAGGTTCGATGATACCTTCGGCTGGACGTAACCTCGGGAAAGAAACGGAATACTTTGTTTGCCAATATTTCTTCTGAAGATAATCTATGTGCAAAGCATTAAAAAAACTGTCTGTACGCCAATCTTCTAAACCTAATAAAACGCCTAACCCAATTTTATGAATACCCGCAGATCCAATTCTGTCAGGAGTTTCTAATCTAAAATCGAAATTTGATTTTTTACCTTTAGTATGATACTTTTTGTAAACTTCCTGATGATACGTTTCCTGATATACTAATACAGAATATACGCCAGCTTCATGAAGTTTTTCATATTCTCCCGTAGAAAGTGGCTGAACTTCAACAGAAATAATCGAAAAATGTTTTCTTATTTGAGTAATGGCATTCAGAAAATAATTAATATTTACAGTATAATTTGCTTCGCCAGTTACCAATAAAACATAGTCGAATCCGATATTTTTTAATGCCTCAACTTCCAGTTTAATCTCTGAATCGGAAAGTGTTTTCCGTTTAATTTTATTGTCCAAGCTAAAACCGCAATAAGTACAAATGTTCTGGCATTCATTACTTAAATATAGTGGTGCATACATCTGAATCGTTTTGCCAAAACGTTTCTTGGTTAATTCATGGCATTCTTGTGCCATTTGCTCTAAATAGGGTAAAGCAGCAGGAGAAATTAATGCAAGAAAATCATCAAGATTCCGTTTGTTTTTAGCCAAAGCACGTTCTACTTCTTGAGGAGAAGTTTGATATATTTTGGATTGGATGGTATTCCAGTCGTATTGATTAAAAACAGATTTGAATGTGTTCATTGGATTTTGTTTTTTAACCGCAAAGGGCACAAAGGTTTACGCAAAGTTCGCAAAGCTTTGTGTTCTTTGCGTTTTTTCTTAGTGTACTTTGCGGTTAAATAATTTAAGTTAATCATATAAAAAAGAAGTCAACGGGCTCGAAGCAATTGCTTGATTATATTGTTTTCCTAGTTTCGCTTCATAGGCTTTTCGGCCAGCAATTACAGCTTCTCTAAAAGCTTCCGCCATTAATTCTGGATTTCCTGCTACGGCAATTGCAGTATTAACCAAAACTGCATCAGCACCTAATTCCATAGCTTTTGCGGCGTCGGATGGAGCTCCGATTCCGGCATCAATAATTACAGGAACATTGCTTTGCTCGATTATAATCTCTAAGAAATCGATTGTCTTTAATCCCTTATTACTCCCAATAGGAGATCCCAATGGCATTACTGCTGCTGTTCCTACATCTTCAAGACGTTTGCATAAAACAGGATCAGCGTGAATGTAGGGCAGCACAATAAAACCTAGTTTAGCCAATTCTTCGGTAGCTATTAAAGTTTCGATAGCATCGGGCATTAAGTATTTTGGGTCAGGATGAATTTCGAGTTTTAGCCAATTAGTCTCAAGAGCTTCACGTGCTAATTGCGCTGCGAATATTGCTTCTTTTGCATTTCTGGCACCCGATGTATTTGGTAATAAATTAATTCTCGGATGTTTTAAGTGTGATAAAATAGCATCGGTTTCGGTTTCTAAATCAATGCGTTTTAAAGCAACCGTAACTAATTCACTTCCCGAAGCCAAAATAGCTTTTTCCATTTCCAGATTCGAGCCAAATTTTCCTGTTCCCAAAAACAAACGGGATTCAAGTGATTTATCGCCTATTTTAAATAATGACGTTTGCATATAATTTTTCGTTAAGTTGTGTAATGAGTTTTCCTTTTTCGGGACTTTTGGTAATCATTCCAGAAACAGCAATACCGTGAATTCCAGTTTCTATTAACTGATCAACGTTTTCTAATGTGATTCCGCCAATAGCATAAATAGGAATTTGGAGATTATTAGATTTGATTTTTTGCATAATCTCATAATATCCTTCTAAACCTAAAATAGGACTTAATTTCTCTTTAGTTTTTGTGAATTGAAATGGGCCAAGACCAATATAATCGCAGCCATTTTTTATATGATTAGAAATATCTTCAAATGTATTGGCTGTTCCTCCAATGATTTTAGTGTTTCCTAATATGGCTCGAGCGTCCTCTATTTTTGTGTCCGAAAGCCCTAGATGAACTCCATCGGCAGCAATTTGTTGTGCTAGATATACATTATCATTGATAATGAAATTAGCTAGATATTCTTCGCATAAAAACTTTACCGCTTCTGCTAAAGCAAAAGCATTCTTTGCAGTTTGGTTTTTAAATCGCATTTGTACCCAATCACAGCCATTATCTAACGCCTCGTGAATATTGTACAATTGTGCCTCGATTGTATTTCCTTGTGAGATGTATTGTAGTTTATTGTACATAATGATATCCGATTAAGGTTGAAGTTGAATTCAAATATTTTTCGATATAATTTTTAGCATTTACACAGGCTGATTTTAAATCTTGACCCAAAGCCAGATTAGCAGCAATAGCCGATGATAATACACAACCCGAGCCATGTTTTGCATAACATTTGGTGTTATTTGGCGTAAGCACAAAAAAATCATTTTGACTATACAAATAATCAGTTCCGATAGCTTTGTTGTTATGTCCGCCTTTTAACAAAATAGCAGTTGGAATTTGTCTATCTAATTGACTTTCGTCAAAATCAAAATCAGGAAATAGTTTTTTTACCTCATTATAATTTGGTGTAATCAAATCAATTTTAGCAAGTATTTCGATTAAATCGGACTTGTTTTCGATGGTAATAAAATCAAATTCGGTTGTAGATTTTAAAACCGTATCCCAGACTATTTGCGTTGTAGACGAAAGTTCTTTTATATTAAAAACAATTTCTTTTAAATAATGTAGAGAAGGAACAATACCGATTTTTACCACCCTTATATTATAATTTCCGAATAGCGTTTTTATGGAACGTAACACAAAATCAAGAGATGTCCATTCTATTTCAAAGAATTCTTTTTCTGTCTGAATTGTATTTCCTGTATTTATGGCAAGTCCAGCTACATGATGTTGCTCAAAAGTTTTGCAATCAGCCAAAACTCCAGCACCGCCAGAAGGGTCAAAACCAGCTATTGTAAGTACGAAAGGGCGATTCTCTGGCATGATTTAAAATTTTTAATTGGGTTTTCGGCATTCCAAATAGTTCCTAATAAAGCAACATTGTCAAAGCCATTTGTCAACGACTTTTCTATGTTTTCAGGATTAATTCCGCCTAAAGCTATTAGTTTAGTTTTTGTATTAGTTCTATCTTTTATGGCTTCAAATAAATCAGTTTTAGGGAGATAGTTTTCCTTAGAAATACTTGGATAAACCGGACTCAAAAAAGCATATTCAAATTCGGGAGTTAATGAATTAAAATCTGAAATTGAATGTGTTGATGTTGATAAAATTAGATTTGTAAACTTTGGAGGAAACTCCAAATTATTTTTTCTTTTTTCTTCTGTAAAATGGATTCGGTTTATCTTAAAACTTTCGACTAATTCATGGTGACTGTGTAATACCAATTGTGGCCTGAATTCAGGATTTATCTGAGCTACAAACGAAATCATTTCCTTCAGCGAATAACTAGGTTTTCGTACATGAAACAATTGTAATCCTTCCTCAAAAAGAGAATGGATTACATTTATTTCGTTTGTTATCGTTGTTGGATTTGATAGAACTATCATAGTCTTGCTTCTTTGCTCTATTTCTTGTTTTCCTTTCTCTTAAATATAAATTTCTTTTCCTTGCTCAATAAACTCTTCCGATTTCTCTTGCATTCCTTTTTCGGCTGCAGCCACATCACGGATTTCTTGAGATATTTTCATAGAGCAGAATTTTGGACCACACATAGAGCAGAAATGAGCAATTTTTGCCCCTTCGGCAGGAAGAGTTTCGTCGTGAAATTCTCTTGCTGTATCTGGATCTAATGATAGATTAAACTGATCTTCCCATCGAAATTCAAAACGTGCTTTGCTCAATGCATTGTCACGATATTGTGCTCCCGGATGACCTTTGGCTAAATCGGCAGCATGAGCTGAGATTTTGTAAGTGATAACACCATCTTTTACATCCTTTTTATTTGGTAAACCAAGATGCTCTTTTGGGGTAACATAACACAACATTGCACAACCGTACCAACCAATCATTGCTGCTCCAATAGCCGAAGTAATATGGTCATAACCCGGTGCAATATCTGTAGTTAATGGGCCAAGAGTATAAAATGGAGCTTCGTTGCAATGTTCCAATTGTTTGTCCATGTTTTCTTTAATCATATGCATTGGCACGTGACCCGGACCTTCTATAAATACCTGAACATCGTGTTTCCAAGCAATTTTGGCTAATTCTCCAAGAGTTTCTAATTCGGCAAATTGTGCAGCATCATTCGCATCGGCAATAGAGCCTGGACGTAAACCATCACCTAGAGAAAATGCTACATCATATTGTTTCATGATTTCGCAGATTTCTTCAAAATGAGTATATAAGAAGTTTTCCTTATGATGAAATAAACACCATTTTGCCATTATAGAGCCACCACGAGATACAATTCCTGTAACACGTTCGGCAGTAAGATGAATGTAACGCAATAAAACACCAGCGTGAATAGTAAAATAAGAAACTCCTTGCTCGGCTTGCTCAATAAGTGTATCACGGAAAACTTCCCAAGTTAAATCTTCAGCGATTCCTTTTACTTTTTCGAGTGCCTGATAAATTGGAACTGTCCCAATAGGCACTGGCGAATTACGAATAATCCATTCTCTGGTTTCGTGAATATTTTTACCTGTAGATAAGTCCATTATAGTATCGGCTCCCCAACGACAAGCCCAAACAGCTTTTTCGACTTCTTCCTCAATGGTCGATGTTACAGCACTATTACCAATATTAGCATTTATTTTTACCAAGAAATTGCGACCTACAATCATAGGTTCGCTTTCGGGATGATTAATGTTGTTTGGAATAATGGCACGACCAATCGCTACTTCGCTTCGTACAAATTCTGGAGTTATCTTGCTTTTTGGAGTATTAGCACCAAAACTATGTCCTGCGTGTTGGCATTGCATAGCTTTCGTTTGCTCATTTAATAACTCAATACGTTGGTTTTCACGAATGGCGATATATTCCATTTCGGGAGTAATAATTCCTTGTTTAGCATAATAAAGCTGCGTAACGTTTGCGCCTTTTTTAGCACGTTTTGGTTGGTGTAAATACTCAAAACGCAAGTGATTTAAACTCTCATCATTTAATCGCATTTGTCCGTAATCAGAACTAATTTCGTCTAGAATTTCTACATCATTTCGACCTAAAATCCATTCTTCTCTTAAGCGTGGCAATCCTTTTCGGATGTCGATTTGGATATTTGGATCTGTGTAAGGGCCTGATGTATCATAAATTGTTACAGAAGGATTTTTTTCGATTCCACCATTAGAAAGTCTGGTATCGCTAAGAGTTACCTCGCGCATGGCAACCTTTATTGGGTGTATTTCTCCATTAACATATACTTTATTGGAGTTAGGAAAAGGAGTTCTGGATATTTTTTCTTCGTTAGTCATGGGAGGAAGTTTAAAGTTTTTAACTTGATTGTAAATTTTGTTAGATGTTTTATGGTGACGCATGTGTATAGGCGCATATGTAGAGACGCACCGCAGTGCGTCTTCAGTTCATTGATAGATACAATTATCCTCCCTGCGTAGCAGAAATAATTAAGATTTCGTCGGTTTCGTTTAGGATATGAGTATTCCAGATGGGTTTTGGAATAACGGTGTTGTTTATCGCAACGGCAATGCCATTTTGTTTGTTGGGAAATTCGAGATCGAGCAATGCCTGAACGCTAAGAGTTTCAGCATTGAATTGTTTGGTTTGTTGATTGATTTTTAGTTCCATTCCTTCAGAATTTAGTATATAGTTATACTTTAGGAATGGCTACAATGGCATATAGGTATGCACGGAAGTCATCTTACTTTTCCCTACGCTAGTATGAACTAGATCAGGTTCAGAGGGTAAAATCTCAGCCTACTTTATTGTAGACACCCCTAAAGTGTGAAGCAAATATAATGTTTTTTTTAAAGTTTTCAGTTTTCAGTAGCAGTTTTCGGTTATGAACTTAAAATGCCAAGTTTAAAAAAAATGAAAACTGAGACTGCGACTGAAAACTATTTTTTTCTAGTCCAGCAATCTTCGATATGATCATTGACCATTCCTGTTGCTTGCATTTGGGCGTAAATTACGGTTGAGCCAACAAATTTAAATCCTCTCTTTTTTAAATCTTTACTAATAGCGTCAGAAAGTGGAGTAGTGGCAGGAACATCTTTTAATGTTTTTGGATTGTTGATGATGGGTTTTCCATCAGTAAATTTCCAGATGTAATCGGAAAAACTTCCAAATTCCTCTTGTATTTTTATAAATGCTTGCGCGTTACTTACAGCCGAACGTATTTTTAATTTGTTTCGGATTATTCCAGTATCTTGAAGCAATGATTCAATTTTATCTTCGGGATATTGTGCTATTTTTTTATAATCAAAATTGTCAAAAGCTGCTCTAAAATTTTCTCTTTTGTTTAATATTGTTATCCAACTTAATCCTGCCTGAAAGGTTTCTAGAGTTAGAAACTCAAATAATGATGCATCATCGTAAACAGGAATCCCCCATTCTTCGTCATGGTATTTTTTATATAAATCGCTTGCTGAACACCAGCCACATCTTATTGGTTCCATTTTTAATTATATTTTTTTAAATATTGAAATTTGTGAAACTGTTTCCTTTTCAGTTTTAGTTAAAAATCTAAATTTTAATGTGCTTTCGTTTAGCATTATAATTTCTGAATCTGTAGGTTCTGATTCTATGATATGATCAGAGTCTAGCATATATATTATAAGAGAAAGAGTGGATTCGTTTTTTATGTATTTTCCATTGTCTTTTGAAGTGGCGCAGTCTCCATTCTCTTTACGAAATAGTACGACTTTAAATGTTCCGTCAGACAGGAATTCTATATAATCTTTACCGCATTCTGTTACATTGACACGGTCTGTGAAAATCTCGTGGTCGATGGGACCAATTCCGTATTGTGAAAATTCCCATTTACCAACAATTGAAGCATTGTTTTCATCGTCGCTGTCATTGCTACAGCTTGTAGCAGTAAATATTAATGTCGTTATAAATAAAAATAGAATACTTGTTTTCTTCATTTTGGTATTGATTTCTTTATGTTTTATTTTCCAATTTTCCAATGGTAGCCTTTTACCGAAGGGATATAGGCCGAAGTTCCAATGATGATTAAGTCGTTATAAATTTTTTTGTTGTATTTTATTCCGATGGCTTTTCCAGAAGTATACATTTTGTTTGCTTCGAATTTTATTTTCATTCGGGCATCGGCAAATTTTGCATCCGAAATTTTCTCGACAAACCAAGTGGAATTCCATTTGATATCAATTTCATCTTCGGCGGTTTTGGTGATGCTTTTTATTAATCTAACTCCCTCTTTTGGGATGTTATGGTTCTCAATTAATTCTTTTTGAGTCAGAGTTTCTCCCGTTTTACAAGTAGATAGTAATTTTTTGAAATAAGTAAAGCCTTTAAGTTTTTCGTTTTCGAAATTTTCTATTCCTATACTATCTTTTAAGACTATTGCTTTTTCTGTAGTGGTTTTATTGTTTTTTATTTTACTTGGCGTACCTATTGTTTTTGTAATCGAATCTTTAACTGAAGTTATCGTTTCTATTGTACTTTCCGAAATGTCTTTTATTTTATCCGAAACACTCGTCGTTGACTTTAATAATTGATCTCGATCATTTTTGTTACAACTTATTAAGCAGCATAAAATTAAAATCAAAAAAATGGTATTGTAAATTTTCATGCTGAATGGTTGTCTTTTTTTTCTTCGGAATTATCTTCTTCCAAATATTTTTTAATTAAATGATGCCCCAAATATATTAATGGAGTTAATAATACGGCAACAGAAAGTTTAAATGTATAGCCTGTTAATGCTGAAGATATAAAGGTATCGAAATTTATTTTTCCGGGTAACCAAAAAGCAATTCCTAAAACAATAAAAGAATCAAATAGTTGTGAAATTACTGTTGATCCCGTTGTTCTAAGCCATATTTTATTTTCTCCTGTTCTTCTTTTAAAAAACCAAAACATCCAAACGTCTATTAACTGAGATGCCATAAAAGCAATAAGACTACCAACAATAATCCACATACTTTGCCCAAAAACTGCCTGGAATTGTTCGTCATTTACAGGACTAATTCCTTTTGCAGCAGGAATTACGATAGACATAAATAAGATAATAAAGGCATAAGCGATTAAACATGCCGTTATAAAAGAAAGTTTTTTAACCCCTTTTTCTCCGAAATACTCATTAATTAAATCGGTTGTTAAAAAAACAATCGGCCAAGGAAGGATTCCGATACTCATTACAAATGGGCCAATTTGGATTAATTTTCCTCCAATTAACTCTGCTACAACGGCATTGGTAATAAAAATTCCGGCAAGGATAACAAAAACAATTTCTTTCCTGGTTTTAAACATAGATAAATTTTAATATGCCAAATTTAAATATATTATTCGGAGTATTTATTTTTATAAAAACATTGTTAGGATGTATTTAAGATGTGGCTTTTTTATGTAATAGCAATCCTAATTATTGGCTATATTTGAGAATTGCATTTATTGTATAAATATTAAATAACGTACATGAAAAAAATTGTCACTATTCTAATTATGGCTGCATCTTTATCTTCTGTTCAGGCACAAACAAACTCACAAAATCCATTATTACAAAAATGGACTGGTCCTTATGGTGGTGTGCCAGCTTTTACAGAATATAAAATAGCCGATTTTAAGCCAGCTTTTGATGTTGCTATCAAACAAAAAAGCGATGAGATTGATGCTATTGCAAATAATCCAAAACCTGCAACTTTTGATAATACTATTGCCGAATTGGAACGTTCTGGTAAAACATTGTCTAGAGTTATGACGGTTTATGGTATTTATTCTTCCAATATTAGTACTCCAGAATTTGCTTTGATAGAAAAAGACATCGAGCCTTTGCTTGCTGCACAATCTACCAAGTTTTATCAAAATAGGAAATTGTTTGCTAGAATCGAAAAACTATATAATTCCCCTGATAAAAAGAAATTAACTAGCGAGCAACAAAGACTTATTTGGGTTTATCATACAGAGTTTAATAAGCAAGGAGCTAATTTAAGCGACGCGGATAAAGCGAAAGTTGCAGAAATTAACAAGCAATTATCAACCTTATTTTCTAAGTTCAGTCAGAATTTATTGGCTGAAGAAAATGATCAATATGTGGCATTAACCACTGAAGCTGACTTTGATGGTTTGCCTGACGGAATAAAAAAAGCTGCTATAGCTCAGGCTAAAGAAAGAAAACTTTCGGCAATAGGTTGTATTGCTAATACACGTTCTTTTGTAGAGCCTTTTTTAACTTTTTCGACTAATAGAGAATTAAGAGAGAAAGTTTGGAGAATGTTTATAAACAGAGGAGATAACGGAGACGAGCATGATAATAAATCGACTTTGGTCGAAATATTACAACTTCGCGCTGCAAAAGCTAAACTTTTGGGTTATCCGACTTTTGCTCATTGGAATTTAACGAATAGAATGGCAAAAACTCCAGAGAGAGCAATGGCTTTAATGGAAGCTGTTTGGGAGCCTGCGGTAAATCAAGTTCACAAAGATGTTGCCGATATGCAGCAGATTGTTGTTGCCGAAGGAGGTAAGTTTCAGATAGAACCTTGGGATTATCGTTATTATGCTGAAAAAGTTAGAAAAGCAAAATATGATTTAGATCAAAATGTGGTTAAAGAATATCTTCAATTAGAAAAATTACGTGAAGGAATGTTTTGGGTTGCTGGTGAATTATTTGATTTAAAATTTAAGCAAATAACAGATGTTCCTGTATATCATCCAGATGTAAGAGTTTGGGAAGTATCTAATATTAAGACTGGAAAAGTGGTAGGTTTATGGTATTTTGATCCATATGCGCGTAAAGGAAAACGTTCTGGAGCATGGATGAATGCGTATAGGAAACAACAAAAATTAGATGGCAATGTCCTTACGATAGTTTCTAATAATAGTAATTTTATTAAAGGGAATGATAATGAGCCAGTCTTAATTTCTTGGTCTGATGCTACAACTTTATTTCATGAATTTGGACACGCATTGCATGGTTTATGTTCGGATGTTACGTATCCTACATTATCAGGAACTGCTGTTGCAAGAGATTATGTTGAGTTTCCATCTCAAATCTTAGAGCGTTGGTTAGAAACTCCTGAGGTGCTTAATAAATTTGCTTTAAACTACAAAACAGGAGAACCTATCCCTAAAGATTTGGTTGAGCGTATTGCAAAAGCAGCAACATTTAATGAAGGATTTTCTACTGTAGAGACAATTTCAAGTTCTCTTATCGATATGAAATTACATTTAGCAGGAGATTCTGTTATAGATCCTACAGTTTTTGAAAAAGAAACATTGACTAAACTTAATATGCCTAAAGAAATTGTAATGCGTCATCGTATTCCTCAATTCGGACATATTTTCTCTAGTGATGGTTATGCAAGCGGATATTATAGTTATTTATGGGCAGATGTTATCAGTGCAGATGCTTACGAGGCTTTTACTGAGGCAAAAGGGCCTTATGATAAAGATGTTGCCAAAAGATTACACGATAAGATATTTAGTGTTGGTAATACAACAGATCAGGAAGAAGCTTATAAATCTTTTAGAGGGCATAATCCAGAGATTAATGCTTTAATGAAAGCAAGAGGTTTTGAAGTTCCGGCTACTAAATCAAACAAATAATTATAATAAAAAAGAGAGACCGTAAAGTCTCTCTTTTTTTATATGCGAATAGAATAGATTATCCTAAAGTAACTCTTTTGAAACCTGTAATTTCAACGTTGAAACTTTTAACGTAATCACCAACTTTTTTACTATCATCTTTGATGAAGTTTTGGTCAAGTAAAGCTTTCTCTTGATCTAAAGTAGTATTGTCAGAGATAAAACGTTGAACTTTTCCTGGAATAATTTTATCCCAAATTTGCTCTGGTTTACCTTCAGCTTTTAATTCAGCTTTAGCATCTTCTTCAGCTTGTTTTAAAACTTCTTCAGTTAATTGAGAGAAAGAAATATATTTAGGAACATTTTTTAAAGTTTTTCCTAAACGTTTAGCTTCTTCATTATCTTTTTCGATTACAGCAATACGAGCAGCAAGTTCAGATTCAACGAAAGCAGGATCAAAATCTTTGTAAGATAATGTATCAGCTCCCATAGAAGCAACTTGCATAGAAACATCTTTAGTTAAAACGTCAGCGTTAGGAATTGCAGCAGAAATTGCAGTTAATGCAGCAATTTTGTTAACGTGAACATAAGATCCAACAAAAGCACCTTCTAAAATTTCAAAACCACCGATTTCGATTTTTTCTCCGATAACTCCAGTTTGCTCGATTAATTTTTCAGCAACAGTAATTCCGTTGAAATCTGAAGCTAAGAATTCTTCTTTAGAAGAGAAATTGATAGCTTTTTCAACTAATTCTTTAGCCAAAGTTATGAAAGCCTCATTTTTACCTACGAAATCTGTTTCGCAGTTTAAAGTGATGATAGCTCCTTTAGTATTGTCAGCATTGATAAAAGAAACAGCAGCTCCTTCAGAAGACTCACGGTCAGAACGATTAGCAGCAACTTTTTGACCTTTTTCTCTAAGGTTTTGTATAGCTTTATCGAAATCTCCATCAGCCTCAACTAAAGCTTTTTTACAGTCCATCATTCCGGCACCTGTAGTTTGTCTTAATTTATTTACGTCTGCAGCAGTAATTGTTGCCATAATATTTTGAATTTTAATGTTAAAAGTAAAAATTCCAATCCTTAAATCTCAAATTCCAATTTTATTAAATTATCAACGTTACGTTTCTAATTTTTTATGGGATTTGGAATTTAAAAATTGGAATTTAAATGTTTATTTATTCTTTTGTTTCAGCAGGAGCTTCAACAGCTTCAGCAGCTGGAGTTGCTTCTTCTGTAGCAGGCAATAAGTCAGCCTCTTTATCAGAACCTCTGTCAGAAAGACCTTCAACAATTGCAGCTGTAACTAAAGATAAAATTTTATCAATTGATTTAGAAGCATCATCATTTGATGGGATTACATACTCTACTTCTCTTGGATCAGAGTTAGTATCCACCATTGCAAAAACTGGAATGTTTAATTTTTGTGCTTCTTTTATTGCGATATGTTCAGCTTTGATGTCTACTACGAACAATGCTGCAGGTAGTCTAGACATGTCTGCGATTGAACCTAAGTTTTTCTCTAGTTTAGCACGAAGACGATCTACTTGTAAACGCTCTTTCTTAGAAAGTGTCATGAAAGTACCGTCTTTCTTCATTTTATCAATAGTAGCCATTTTTTTAACAGCTTTACGGATAGTTACGAAGTTAGTTAGCATTCCACCAGGCCATCTTTCAGTGATATAAGGCATGTTTGCAGCTTTTGCTTTATCAGCAACGATGTCTTTTGCTTGTTTTTTGGTAGCAACGAATAATATTTTTCTACCTGATGCAGCGATTTTTTTCAAAGCTTCATTAGCCTCTTCAATTTTTGCTGCAGTTTTATATAGATTGATAATGTGAATACCATTACGCTCCATATAAATGTAAGGAGCCATGTTTGGATCCCATTTTCTAGTCATGTGTCCAAAGTGAACACCTGCTTCTAGTAATTCTTTTACTTCTACTTTGTTTGCCATTTTTGTACTAGTTTACGTTCTGTTGATTAGCAATGCATAAATGGCGATTTTGTCGGCTTTATACATTTAGATGCTAAACTATTTCCTACCTCGATAGGAGAGCAACAACAACTGTGTTTTTTAAATTCAATAATAATTGATATGCCTTGTTCCAAATGAACAAGACAGGTAATATTAACGTTTAGAGAATTGGAATCTCTTACGAGCTTTCTTCTGACCGAATTTCTTACGTTCAACCATTCTTGGATCTCTTGTTAATAAACCTTCTGGTTTCAAGATAGCTCTGTTTTCAGCATTTACTTCACACATAACACGTGCTAATGCCATTCTTACAGCTTCTGCTTGACCAGTTGAACCACCTCCGTAAACGTTTACTTTTACATCAAAGTTGTTTACATTTTCTGTCATAGACATTGGTTGTAAAACTTTGTATTGTAAAGTTGCAGTTGGGAAATAGGTTGCGAATTCTTTTTTGTTTACAGTGATTTTTCCTGTTCCTTCTGAAACATAAACACGTGCAACAGCGGTTTTTCTTCTACCGATTTTGTGAATAACTCCCATTACTTAAGATCGTTTAGGTTAACAGTTCTAGGTTTTTGAGCTCCTTGTTTGTGCTCAGATCCTACAACAACATTTAAATTTCTGAAAAGTTCAGCTCCTAATTTGTTCTTAGGTAACATTCCTTTTACTGCTTTTTCTACTAATAATGCAGGGTTTTTTGATTGCAATACTTTAGCAGTTAAAGTTCTTTGTCCTCCTGGGTAACCTGTATGACGCATGTAAATTTTGTCATCCATTTTTGTACCTGTAAGGTTAATTTTCTCTGAGTTGATAACAATTACGTTATCTCCACAGTCAACGTGCGGTGTGTAACTTGGTTTGTACTTACCTCTTAAGATCATTGCAACCTTTGAAGCAAGACGTCCTAAGTTATGACCTTCAGCGTCAACAACAATCCACTCTTTAGTTACAGTGGCTTTGCTAGCTGAAACTGTTTTGTAGCTTAATGCGTCCATAATATTATTTTAATTAAACATTCCATCCCCAATAAAGGGGTTGCAAAAGTACAATTAATTATTTTAAAACCAAATACCTTAAAAGATTATTTTAACTACTGAAAATCAGGAGATATGTTTTTGTTTAAAAGAATAAAAAAACCACCTTTACAATTAAGTAGAGATGGTTTGGTTTTTTGCAGCTAAATTTTGTTACACAATAAACAAATTTGCTATGTCTACAACCTGTTGCGTAGTAAGTGGTTCATCATAGGCTTCTGAGCCTGCAGCGGCTCCAAATAAGGTAGCAGTATTGTATCCTGCCTGTACGGTTAATTCTTCTCCATTATATACGGCTTGAGTTGCAGATGGCATTCCTGCTCCTCTTTCATTTCCGCTAATCCATCCTTTAAGACCACGTAATCGTCGCACTTCGGATGCATGGCGCGCTTCTACTGAATGTATTTGTAGTGCAGCTGTTAATAAATCAGGTGTAGAAATTAAATTTCCTGCCTGACCTTTATATGCTCTTACTCCAGTGTCTTCAAATGCTTGTGCCAAGGCTAAAAATGTCGGATAGTCATTAAATGGATCAAAAGCCCCACCAACAGTAAAGTCGAAAGTTGGCTTGGGAACAAAGTTTGCACTTGCTGGTCCGCCCAATCCTGCAATCAAAAAATTAACATGGCTTGATTCGTGGGCAGCAATTTGTTGAAAAACTTTTAAATCACGACCACCATTTTCAGATGCCGGAATAACTCCTGAATCTAATGCCATGGCATAAAATTCATTTTCAAGATATTCTAAGGTTAATGCAAATTGTAATGCTCCAATAGGAGTTGCTGGAGTTGCAGTTATATCTTTGGCTAAAGCTTTATTGGCTAATGAAGATAATCCGAAAGGAATTGAGGCTATTGCCAAAGTCTTTCCGATATTTCCAAATTGTGTAAAGCTATCTCTTCTTGAACCAGTGCTTCTCATTGCGCTTTCGTCGGCAAAGGTTTCTATAAATTTTAATATATTCATAATTTCTAGATTTTATGGGTTGTGGTTATGGTAAATATTTTGCTGTAAATGGAGTTGTTATAAATCCTCCTGCAACAGCTAAGATTTTAGATGGATCTTTTGCTACATCTAAACCAGTAGTGGCATTTACCACATCATCGCCCGCAAAATCTTTAGAATTTGGGTTAATTAAACTTCTAATCGCCGCAGCATGTCTTGCTTCTACAGAAACAATTTTTCCTGCTAATACCAAGTAATCTGCACTTTTAATTAGTTTTCCTGCACCATTATATGCAGCAACTCCAGTATCTTCAAGAGCTTTAGCAGTTGCTAGTACCTCGGTACGACTGTTAAAATTCATAGATCCATAATTAAATGCCAAAGTAGGTAGTAATTGTTTGCTAGGATTAGGAAGTGCTCCGCTTAAAGCTGCTTTAAAAAAATCTCTGTGTATTACTTCGTGATGATACAAATCAGTAAGAACCTGACGTTCGACATCACTAAAAACACTATTAAAGTTTGATGCATTTACAACCTTAGTATAAAAGTCGGCTTCTAGTTGTTCTAAGGCATATGCGTAGGTTAGTACACCGAAATCTCCTGATCCTAAATCGAAGATGCCATTTCTAATTCCGGGTAGTGAAGTGTCGTCAACAGGCATCTGTTCGTCATCGTCATCGTGATTACATCCTGCCAAAAGTAAGCCAGTGCCAACAATGGTTAAGCCACTGATCTTAAGAAAACTCCTTCTGTCATTAAGTAAGGGGTTAACTTCATGGATTTTAACTTCGTTTTTCATAATTCAATTTCTTTAAGTGGTTGTTAATAGCAAATTATAATTATATGTAAATAGGTATAAACGAAATTTTTGGATGGGCGGTTTTAAATTTTGGCTTTATTTTAATTTTTTGTTTAAACTATTTTAAGAAGGAGATGTAATTACTTGAAAATTTAATGCATGTTTTGACTTGTTTTTGTTTTAATTTCCTTAATTCTACTATATTTGTATTAATTCAATAAAATTATCTTAAATGAAAGCTAAAGCAACTTTAAAACAAATCGCAAAAGAACTTAATGTTTCTGTGTCTACAGTTTCTAAGGCACTTAATGATAGTCCTGAAATTAGTGAGCAAACTAAAATTAAAATTAAAGAGTATGCCAAGCTAAAAAACTATAAGCCGAACGTTATTGGTTTGAATTTAAAGAACCGTAAAACAAAAACCATTGGAGTTATTATACCTAATATATTAAACTCATTTTTTGCTAAAGTTTTTAGTGGTATCGAGAAAATAGCAGATAAAAAGGGATATAATGTAATTACATGTATTTCTAATGAGTCTTTGGAAAAAGAAATTCATACGCTTGAAATGTTGAGCAACGGTACGATTGATGGTTTTATATTATCAGTTTCTGAAGAAGCACAAAAATTACAAGAATACAATCACTTTAAAGAAATTATAAATGACGGAACGCCAATTGTAATGTTTGATAGGATTGCAGAAGGTGTAGAATGTGATAAAGTAATAGTCGATGATTTTGATTCTGCTTTAAATTCAACACAGCATTTAATTAATTTAGGATGTAAAAATATAGCCTTGATCTCTTCTGTAGATAATTTAAGTGTTGGAAAATTAAGAGCAGATGGATATTTAAAAGCATTAAATGATAATAATATTCCTGTAAACGAAAATATCATTCTACGTACAGATTCTGAAGAGGATATGAAAAGTAAAATCGATGCTATTTTTGAGCATAAAATTGATGCCATTTTTGCTTTGGACGAAAATGATTCGGTTGCGGCTTTAAGAGTTAGTTTGAAAAAAGGATATAGAGTTCCGGAAGATATATCTATAATAGGTTTTGCAGACGGAATTTTGGCTTCGAGACGTTTGTCTCCAAGTTTAACTACAATAAGCCAACACGGAATAGAAATTGGCGAAGTTGCTGCCAAACGATTAATCTCAAGACTGGAAGAAAAAGAAGGGGAGAGCAGCGATTACGAAACCATAGTAATCAAAACCAAACTGAAAGAAAGAGAATCATCAAGAAAAGTGAAATAATAAAAAAATCCATTAGCTGTAGCTAATGGATTTTTTTTAGTTTTTATTAAATGAATTTTCATTATAATTGGTTTAAATTCAATGTCTTTTTCATAATTACATTGTAAATTTTATTTAAGAACTTTTTCCAATTATAATTAATCCCAATATAAAAGGGAGAGCATAAAAAGCTAATATGACATAATTAGTATTTCTCAGATATATCTTATTCTTCTTATTAAGGTTAGAAGCCTCAATTAAAAGTGCGACAATTATTAAAAAAAGGATAAAAAGAGAGATAAAAAAAACTATATATGCTATTCCTATGTTGCCTGAATAATCTACAATCGAGTATAATAGAAAAAAAACAAAAAGAGGAATAGCTATTCTGATCACGGAGTGAACAATTATGTTGAATAGATATGATTCTGTATCTTCTTCTGGTTGAGTGTTTTTAATCTCAAAAAGTTTGTTTAATTCTTCATTCATGATGATTTTTATTTATTGTTTTTTGTATAATGCTACAAAAAAAGGCAATAATCCAACATACGCTAGAACTTCTAGAAATCCTATGATTTGTGATAACCGATAGTGCGCTATCTGGTCTAATGATATTGATACAGTAGATTGTATAAACCAAAATAAATTTACTGTTGTAAGTATGCAAATTGATATTATTGCTAATAAGGTGTTTTTTTTCATTTTTATTTTAGAGAAGATTAGTCTTATTATTTTATATTTTTTGCAATGTATGAATTTTCTTGTTTGTTATTTTGGTTTTTTAATGAAGAGATTCAATTGAGAAATAAATATAATAAACATTTTTTTTGTTTTTTTAATGCGCCTCTAACCAATCTCTACCTAAACCTAATTCTACTTCTAGTGGAACTGCCATTATAAAAGCGTTTTCCATTTCATGTTTAATCATTGGTTGGATTTTTTCAAGTTCGTCGTTGTGTACATCAAACACAAGCTCATCATGTACTTGAAGTAACATTTTAGATTTCCAATTTTCAGAGGTTAGTTTTTTATGGATATTAATCATCGCAATCTTAATAACATCGGCAGCACTTCCTTGTATCGGAGCGTTTACAGCATTTCTCTCGGCTCCGCCACGAACAACTGCGTTTTGCGAATTAATATCTTTTAAGTAACGACGACGACCTAAAATGGTTTGTACATAACCATTTTCTCTCGCAAATTCTATTTGTTCCTGAATATATGATTTTAATCTTGGGTATGTTTTATAGTATGCTTCAATTAGAGTTGCGCTTTCGCTTCTTGATAATGAAGTTTGGTTACTTAATCCAAAAGCCGAAACACCATAGATAATACCAAAGTTTACAGTTTTGGCATGGCTACGTTGTTCGCGGGTTACTTCTTCTAGAGCTACATTAAATACTTTAGAAGCGGTAGATTTATGAATGTCTTCATGATTCTGGAATGCTTTTATCATATTTTCTTCACCACTTAAAGCAGCGATGATTCGTAATTCTATCTGAGAGTAATCGGCAGAAATTAAGGTGTAATTTTCATCGCGAGCAATAAAAGCTTTACGTATCTGTCTTCCTCTTTCGGTACGAATCGGGATATTCTGTAAGTTAGGATTGTTTGAACTTAAACGACCTGTTGCAGCTACAGTTTGCATATAATCGGTATGAACACGTAAAGTTTTTTTGTCAACTTGTTCTGGTAGAGCTAAGATGTAAGTACTTTGTAATTTTACCATCTGACGCCAATCTAAAATTTGTTTTACAATTGGGTTGTCGTTCGCTAAATAAGTTAATACTTCTTCGCCTGTTGCATACTGGCCTGTTTTGGTCTTTTTTTGTTTTGCTCCGCCTATTTTAAGTTTATCAAATAAGATATCTCCTAGTTGTTTTGGAGAGGCTAAATTAAATTTCTCTCCAGCGGTTTCATATATTTTTTGTTCTAAAGATTTGATTTCAACATCCATTTCTTTAGACATCGCGTTTAAAAAATCAACATCTAAGCGAATTCCTTCTGTTTCCATATCAGCTAAAACACTAACCAATGGAATTTCGATTTCGTCGAATAATTTTTTAGTTCCGGTTTTGTCTAATTCTATGGTAAATATTTCTTTAAGTTGCAACGTTACATCGGCATCTTCTGCAGCATATTCTTTTATATCTTCGAGTGCAACTTCGCGCATCGATTTTTGATTCTTTCCTTTTTTACCAATTAAATCTTCAATTGATTTTGGAGAATATTTTAAGTAAGTTTCTGATAAAATATCCATATTATGACGCATATCTGGATTAATCAGGTAATGCGCAATCATAGTATCAAATAATTTCCCTTTTACAGAAACACCATAATTCAATAATATTTTTAAATCGTATTTTAAATTCTGTCCAATTTTCTCGATTGCTTCATTCTCAAAAAACGGAATAAATTTTTCAATCAATGCTTTAGCTTCTTCTTGGTTTTCTGGAAACGGAACATAAAATCCTTTTCCTTTTTCGTATGAAAATGAAATCCCAACCAATTCGGCATGTAAAGCATCTAATCCTGTAGTTTCGGTATCAAAACAAACAGAAGTTTGGTTTTGTAAATTCTGCAAAAGCAATTTTAAACCTAAATCTCCTTGAATAATTTGATAAGAGTGAGGCGTGTTTTCTAAATTATTATAGAAAGAAGTTCTTTGAGCTTCTGGATTTTCTTCGTCAATCGCACTTCCGAAAAGGTCAAATTGATCCTCGTTTTTCGGTTGTGGTTTTTTATATAATTTAGCATCAGGACTGGCTGCAGTAGCTGCTAATCCGCTTCCGTCAGCTTTAAAAAGATTGTCAAATTGCTCGGCCATTCTTCTAAATTCCAATTCTTGAAAAATAGCATCGGTTTTTTCGATATCAGGACGCGTTAATTCGTAATCAGCTTCATTAAACGTTACAGGACAATCTAGTAAAATAGTTGCCAATGTTTTAGATAATAATCCTTTTTCGGCATTGGCTTCGATGTTTTCTTTCATCTTTCCTTTTAGCTTGTCGGTATTTGCCAAAAGGTTTTCCATTGTACCATATTCTTTTAATAGTTTTTTGGCAGTAACTTCACCAACACCAGGAAGCCCAGGAATATTATCGGCGGCATCGCCCATCATTCCTAAAAAGTCAATTACTTGTTCCGGACGTTCGATTTCAAATTTTGCCAATACTTCTGGAACACCCCAAATTTCTATACCGTTACCCATTCGAGCAGGCTTGTACATAAAGATATTCTCAGATACCAATTGTGCAAAATCCTTATCTGGTGTTACCATAAAAACTTTATAGTTTTCTTTTTCGGCTTGCTTTGCAATAGTTCCTATTAAATCATCGGCTTCATAACCCGCGACTTCTATAATCGGGATATGCATTGCTTTTAATAATTCATGTATATAAGGTACAGCAATTTTTATAGCTTCGGGAGTTACATCACGATTTGCTTTGTATTCTGGGAATATCTCGTTACGCAATGCGCTTCCTCCTTTATCAAAAGCGACTGCCAAATGATCTGGTTTTTCTCTTTTTATCACATCCAAAAGGGAGTTCATGAATCCCATAATTGCAGAGGTATCCATTCCTTTGGAGTTAATTCGTGGGTTTTTTATAAAAGCATAATAACCACGAAAAATTAAAGCGTAAGCATCAAGAAGAAAAAGACGTTTTTGAGTTGACATAAAAAAAATATTAGTCTGTAAAAATAAACAATTGGGTTTTAAAAACGATTCGGTTCTCGAAAATTTAATCAGGGTATACCCAAATTAGAATTGAAATGTTTTATTAGAGATGTTTTTTTATCATTTGTAGAGGCGCACCGCAGTGCGTCTGTGGTAATACTATAGCATTGTTTTGTTGGTAAATGCCGTGTAAGATTGAATATTAAGCACAAATCGTTAATGTCAAGTTAAAATTTTCATATCACCTGTTTCTTCATTTAGTCTTCATATTACAGATGTAAATTTGGTGTATAAAATAAGAGATAATTTAACTTTTAAATATTAGAAATCATGAGAAATTTAGTAATGTTATTAGTAGCAGTTTTAGGAACAAGTGTTATGGTTAGTGCAGCTACAACTCCGGTTAAAGCAACTCCAACAAAAGAAGTTAAAGCAACTAAACACCCAAAAGCAAAAACAGATAAAAAAACAAAATCTACAACAAAAATGGCTCCTAAAACAGAACCAATGAAAGCTAAAAAATAGATGTCGTTTTTGTTTTGCTTTAAATGAAGGTTGATAGCGGTAGGCAAAACAAAAAGGATAATTATTGATAAGGCTGATAAAGAAATTTATCAGCCTTTTTTGTTAGGGTAGGCGTTAAAATTTTAATAATTAAAAAATTACGTTTTCATTATTTGCTTATTTTTAATTTATAAAATACAGTTTATGAATATTCTTATTGTTGAAGATAATAAAGAACTTGCCATCGAGGTTAAAGACTTTTTGAGTGATGGCGGTTATGTATGTAAAATTGCTAATACTTGTAATGAGGCATTAGACGAAATAGGTGGAAATGATTATGATGCCATGCTGCTGGATTTAGGTTTGCCCGATGGAGATGGTTTTGATGTTCTGAAAGCAGTTCGGAAAACAAAATCTAAAATTGCTGTAATTGTTATTACAGCTCGAGGAGAGCTAGATGATAGGATTGACGGTTTGCATCTTGGTGCCGATGATTATCTTACCAAACCATTTGCATTAACAGAATTAGGTGCACGTTTATTTGCTGTTATCCGTAGAATGCATGGGTATACCTTAAATGATTTAGTTGTGCATGGATTTTCGTTGCAATTACAAGATTATAAAGTAAGTTATGATGGAACTCCGATTAATTTGACTAAGAAAGAATTTGATATTTTTCAGTATTTAGTATTGAATAAAAATCGTGTTATTACAAGATTACAATTAACAGAGCATATTTGGGGAGATATCCTGGAGATAAATTCAGATTCGAATTTTATTGATGTTCATGTTCGAAACCTTCGAAAAAAACTAGACAAACACACTACAATAGATTGGTTTGAAACAGTACGAAATGTTGGATATCGAATTAATACCTAAATCAACGTGAAGATAAAACACCAATTAGCCATTTTTAATGCACTAACACGATTGTTGGTGATTTTAATTTTATGGTTAATGCTGCCTATTTTAGTTCAGGATGTAGTTTACAGGCACATTAATAATGGACTTATAGAAAAAAAGAAAAAATTCATTGAGCATTTAAATCAAAATGAAATTGATGATTTTATCGAAAATGCAGATGATTCTACCGAAACTTATTCTCAATTTTCGAGTCTGCATAGTGAGTTTTTGGTATTATCGAGATTGCCAAAATTACCAAAACAAGAAAAAACGGTTTTTGTTAATGAAAATAGGATAATCGAAGGTGAAGAAAACGAATATAGGATATTGCGATATCATTTTACTTACGAGAAAATTGGGTATGAATTAGAGATAGGAAGCAGCTTGGCAGAGATTAAAGACCTTACTTTTATTATTAAGTTCTTTATTATTATTGTTCTGGTTGTAATTGTTCTGATAACATTCCTGGTAGATACTTTTTATATAGAGTATTTACTCAAGCCTTTTTATAAAATAATAGATACTAAGATACGTCGTGTTAATGAGCCCGAAACTTTTGATCATACTCCGATTAAAGCACATTCGGCAGATTTTAGAGAATTAGATTCTGTTCTAAATCAAATGATGGATAGGATAGGTGAGCTTTTTAAAAAAGAAAAACAATTTATATCTAATGTTTCTCATGAATTATTAACCCCGATTGCGTTATTAAAAAATAAATTTGAGAACTTATTACAAAATGAATCTTTGGATGATAATGCAGTTGATAAAATTGCAGGCTCACTCAAGACATTGGATATGCTAAAGAAAATAATCAATAACTTATTGTTGATTTCCCGAATCGAAAATAATCAATATGCATCCAATGAAGCTATTGATTTTTATGAAATCATAAACGGATTGTATGATGATTTGCAAGATAGGATTGAGGATAAAGGATTGCAGTTTTCTAATAAGATGGAACATAATTTTAGTTTCATGGGTAATAATACCTTAATGCATATCTTATTGTATAATCTAGTTACCAATGCCATAAAGTATAATAAAGAGAATGGCAGTATTACTATAAGTGATGGGTTTTTAAACCAACATTATTATTTGTCTATTTCTGATACGGGAATAGGAATGAATGAAATCCAGGTCGAAAAGATATTTAATCGATTTACCCGAATTAGTTCAGATCAGGATGGGCAAGGCTTAGGCTTGGCTATAGCCGATAGTATTGCTTCTTTTCATCATATAGAAATTAAGGTAACTTCAAGTCCTAATGAAGGTACAACATTTTTATTATTGTTTCTAAATAGCGTAAAAGCTTAATTAAAAGTTAAAATTTTTAGGCAAGGCAAATCTTCATTTAATCTTCATTTAGTGAATATATCTTTGACCTATAAATAATGAAATAATAATAATCATAAAACTAACAATCATGAAAAAAGTATTAATGCTAGCTATAGCAGTTTTAGGAACAACAGCAATGGTAAATGCTCAAACAACTCCAGCTCAAACAACTCCAACAAAAGAAGTAAAAGCTACAAAGCATTCTAAAAAGAAAGCAGATAAAAAAACTGAAGCTGCAAAAACAGAAACAGCTAAACCTGAAGCAGCAAAAGCTAAAAAATAAGGTTTGATTAATATTCTACTTACTATAAATTAGGGCTAATAATTTATATAAGGGGGTAGGTAGGATAATAGTTTTAGTAGGTGGAAAGCTGGTGAGTAAAATCACCAGCTTTTTTTGTTATTGTTTGCGTTAAAATTTTGATAACAAAAAGTTTTCGCATATTCATTCTTTGTTACTTTGCCTAAAAAATTTTCCGATGGTCATTCGTTTTATAATTATTTGTGCTCTTTTTTTATTTATAGAGTTTTATTCTTTTCAGGCTGTTAGAACGTTAATTAAGCTAAGATGGCTCCTGATAAGTTACCAAATAATAAGTTTGTTACTTTTTGTATTTATAATATATTCCTTTACGCAATTTGACCGTTCTATTGGGCAAACAAAGCAAACCATGTTTACAATGGGGTTGATGTTGGTGGTTTATGTGCCAAAAATTGTAATAACATTAGTGCTTTTAGGCGAAGATATTTTTCGTGTAGGAGCAGGGTTAGTTAATTATTTTATTGACAATCCTAATTTAACAAAAGAGAATGTAATTCCTAGCCGAAGAAAATTTGTAAGTCAATTGGCTGTCGGTTTGGCGGCAGTTCCTTTTCTGTCTTTAATTTATGGGATTTTTGAAGGGAAATATAATTTTAAAGTATTCAAGCAAACGGTATTTTTTCCTGATTTGCCAGATGCCTTTGATGGATTTACAATAACACAAATTTCGGATGTACATTCAGGAAGTTTTGATAATCCAGAGAAAATAAGTTATGCCATTGATTTGGTAAATGAACAAAACTCGGATATGATTTTGTTTACAGGAGATATCGTTAATACACATGCCACCGAAATGCATCCTTGGTTAGAGACTTTTAATAAAATTAAAGATCATAAATTTGGTAAATATGCTGTTTTAGGAAATCATGATTATGGCGAATATGTAACTTGGCCATCAGAACAAAAGAAAGATGAAAATTTTGAAGCTATAAAAAGCTTATATGGAGAGATTGGTTTTCAGTTATTATTGAATGAACATACTTATGTTCAAAAAGGAGAAGATAAAATTGCCTTGGTAGGAGTAGAAAATTGGGGGCATAATTTTAAAAAAGCAGGCGATTTAAATAAAGCTTCGCAAGGAGTTCAGCAAGACGATTTTAAAGTGTTAATGAGCCATGACCCAAGCCATTGGGAATATGAAATAAAAAATCATCCTAAGAATTTTCACCTAACTTTGTCGGGTCATACACATGGAATGCAGTTTGGGATTGAAATTCCAGGCTATTTTAAATGGAGCTTGGCACAATATGTGTATAAACAATGGGCTGGTTTGTATGAAAATGCAGGTCGGTATGTATATGTAAATCGTGGCTTTGGTTTTCATGCTTATCCAGGACGTGTAGGGATTATGCCAGAAATAACCGTGATTGAACTAAAAAAAGGGAAGGATGTGGCATAATTCGTTAAAAATGCTACATTTGTATATAATAATCTCTTTTTAGTAGATTTAAAAAGATTAAATAGTTGATTTTATGTCAAAATTTGGAGAACTTATAAATGCTCAAGTTCCAGTGTTAATTGATTTTTACACCGATTGGAACGAATCATCTGTGTCAATGCATCCTGTAATAAAAGATGTTGCAGCTGCACTAGGCGACAAAGCCAAAGTCATTAAAATTGATGTGGATAAAAATCAGGAATTGGCTGATGCGCTTAGGATAAAAGGACTACCTACTTTAATGATTTATAAAGAAGGTCAGATGATTTGGAGGCAATCCGGCGAATTGGATGCAAATACTATTATAGGGATTGTACAAGAACAATTCTAATTACTTCTAGATACTAACTGTAGTATTCTTTATGTTTTATTAAGCGCTTGTACGTTTAATAGATAACATCAAATATAAAATTGTTTTCCTTTAAATAATCTAATGTTTTTGGTAATGCAAATTTAAGGTTTTGCGATGCTTTAATGCTATCGTGAAAAACAATAACGCTTCCTGATTTTACATTTTTTATTACATTCTGCAAGCATTTTTCAGGAGATATACTTCTGTCAAAATCTGCGCTTAAAACATCCCACATTATTATTTTGTATCCTAATTGGCGTAATTGTGCCGATTGTGATTTTGTGATTTTGCCATAAGGAGGGCGAAAAATCTTAGGATGAGTATTTTGAGTTGAAGATTTTTGGATTTGTTTACCACATAAAAGACTATTCTCTAAATAGGCTTTTGTGGTCGTTTTCCAGCCTTTTAAGTGATCATAAGTATGATTTCCTATACTATGACCTTCAGTGATTACTTTTTTGAATATTTCGGGGTGTTTCTCGATGTTGTTACCAATGCAAAAGAAAGTGGCTCTGGCATCTCGTTTTTTTAATTCAGATAAAACCCATTCTGTAATTTCGGGAGTTGGACCGTCATCAAAAGTCAAATAAACTTTATTTTCCTTATTGGGAATGTCCCAATAATAGTTAGAGAAGATTCGTTTTATTAGTTTGTTTGTTTTAATCCAGTAAAAGCTCATTTTCTGAAATATTAGTTTATGTAAAAATAAAAAATGTAGCGGTATTTTTCAATAGCGCTACATTTTTTAATTATTATATTTTTAGAATATTATTTATTCTTTTTCACGACCAAATCGCTCGAAAACATTTACATAAGTATTGAAAATTGCTTTTTGCTTGTTGTAAAAAGGTAAATCTTTACTTTCTTTCATTACCTGTAATAAGCTTCTGTATCTTTCGATATCAGTAATAATATCAATAGCTAGACTAGTTTGTTCAGATGGATCTAAATGGCTATAATAATCTAGGTTTTCTTTGTATTTGTTTATCAATTTTTCTAGTAAATCATGTGCTTTGGCTTTTTCACCAACATCATAATATCCTTTAGCAAAAGGCTCAACTAATGAGTAATAACCAAATTTATCTAATGGCATTTTTGTCATTGCTAAATTGATGATGTTTTTGGCTTTATCAATTTTACCCTCAGCAATTAATTGTTTCATTAATCTAGAAAGGTTAGTACGATACGTGATGCTGTTTCGTCTTGTTTCCGGATCATGATAAATTTTATCGCTATCGCTATTACCCCAATCCCATTTCATTACGATGTCATACATTTTATCGGCATCAATTTGTCCCATATCCATTGGTCCGCCATCTTTGTTAGGAACGTTTTTAATTGGTACAAGTTTGTATACCATTCCGTCTAATTGAAGATAGTTTTTTAACCATAAATAATCTTCATCGTCAAAAGCACCACCACTAAAATAAATTGGTCTTTTCCAATCGTTATTTGCTAATATATCAAGCATCATCAAACGATTTTTATATATAGCACTACCTTTAATATCAATGTCGATATAAGGAACAATAGAGTCGTAATATTTAGGAGCAACTACTTTATTCTTAATGATATTATCCTTGTTTATAGTAAGTCGGAGTTTATTAGTTGGATAAAAGTGAATTGTTTGCCCGTTTTGCATTTCAACAGTTGACTTTGGATTTTTTATAAAATCAATAAAGCCTTTAATATCCCATCGACTATCTATTTTAGGAATATGTGCCACATAATCTAATTTATCACCTACATATTGCTCATGAACAAAAGATATTGGCAATGCATTCGATTCGTACGTTTTAGTTTTCATTTGGTCTATATACCAATCAGTCATGAATAGACTTGTATTTACGATTTTTACATCGGTTCTTACTTTTTCTATTTCCTGGGCGTACCATAATGGGAACGTGTCATTATCTCCAATGGTATATAAAATGGCATTAGGATCACAAGAATTCAAATATGCTTTAGCCATTGCTACAGCTGTATATTTGTCTGATCTGTCGTGATCATCCCAGTTTTGAGAAGCCATAAGAATTGGAGCAGCAAGTAAACTACCTGCAATAACAATAGGTCCTGCAATTCTTGGTGCTAGATATTTTTGGAGAGTTTCATAGAGTGCATAAACCCCAAATCCTATCCAGATCGTAAATACATAAAAAGATCCTACTAAGGCATAATCTCTCTCTCGAGGCTCAAAAGGTCTTTCGTTTAGGTAAATTTTTAATGCTAAACCAGTAAATAAGAATAAAGCTAATAGAACATAGAAACTTTTTAAATCTTTATTAGCATGGTACATTAAACCGATTAAACCAAGGATGAAAGGCAAGAAGAAGTAAACATTTCTTCCTTTATTGTTTAATACATCTGATGGTAAATTGTCTTGAGAACCTAAATGGATAGAATCCATAAATTTGATTCCGCTAATCCAGTTTCCATCTAAATTGTCATATTTTCCTTGCGTATCACTTTGGCGACCTACAAAGTTCCACATTAAGTATCTCCAATACATATATCCGAATTGGTATTCGAACATAAAGCTAAAGTTATCTGCAGTTGTTGGTTTTTCAACAATTAAATAATCTCCATAGCTTCTTAAGAATTTTACATAACCTTCATTATCAATTTGTTTTTGAGCGTATGCTTTTCTAAATTCTGTGACAGTTTTTTCAACTTCATGTCTTAGTTGAGCAGTTGCTTTGTTAAACTCATCTTCAGATAATTGACTTGGATCGATACCGTATTTTTGCAAATCATCTTCATAAGGATAATTTGGGTTTATCTTAAATGCTGGAGGATTAGTAAAGTTAATGTAGTTTTCTACATGCTCAGTACTCCACATTCTTGGTAAAAAAGCTTTTTGAGCACCATCAGTATTTTGTACTGCATTTTTATAATTATTGGTAATGATATATTTACCAGTTTTATAGTCTCTTTCGTAATTTGGTTTTTTATCAAGATAAGGAGTGTTTTTATCTAATCCTGCAAAAACTTCAGTGTATTGAGGTCCGTAAAATAACGGGTTTACACCATATTGCTCACGATTGTAATATGCAAGTACCTCGGTAGCATCCGATGGTTTGTTCTCGTTAATTACAGTGTTAGCATTTGCTCTAATAGGCAGCATTAACCAAGTAGAGAATCCAATTAAAATGAATAAGATGCAAAGTATTATAGTGTTGTAAAAAACAAGTCCTTTTTGCTTTGTATAACGCAATCCAAAATAAAAGAAAGCGATAAAAGCTAAGGCAACAAAGATAGTGCCTGAATTAAAAGGTAATCCCATTTCGTTTACCATGAAAATCTCAGTTTTACCAAAGAAAGCCATTGTTAACGGAAGTAATAAAATAAAGATAAATAATAGGACAGCTACGACTACTATATTGGCAACAATGAAGTTTTTGATAGTAACTTTTTCATAGTTTTTAAAGAAATAAAGAAATCCAATTGCAGGAATTGTAAGTAATGCCATGAAGTGTACTCCAAATGAAAGACCTACTACTAAAGATATAATTAGTAACCATTTATTTCCTCTTGGGGTATTCATGTCTTGTTCCCAACGTAATCCCAACCAAAAAAGTAAAGCAATTAATAAAGATGCCATGGCATAAACTTCTGCTTCGACAGCATTAAACCAAAAACTATCAGAAAAAGTATAAGCTAAAGCACCTACAAAAGAACTTCCTAAAATTACAATCGAATTATTTTGATTGATTTCGGCAAAACGACCAACTAATTTTTTAAGAATAATAGAGGACGACCAGAACATGAATAATATTGTAAAGGCACTTGAAAAGACAGACATCATATTAACCATTAATGCTATATGCTGATTGTCTATGGCAAACATGGCAAAGAAAGCACCCATCATTTGGTATAATGGAGCGCCAGGAGGGTGGCCAACTTCAAGTTTTGCTGCTGTAGCGATGTATTCGCCACAATCCCAGAAACTCATGGTAGGTTCGACAGTTAGTGTGTAAGTTATTAAAGCGATTGTAAAAGTTAACCAACCAATAATTGTATTCCATTTATTAAAGTTGAATTGTGCCATATTTAGGTATTAAAAATTTGTCCTTATTTTATCTTACAAAGAAAATGTTTTTTTATGTAATCAAACTAGCATTAACAAATTTTTCTAAAAAAGTAATTGTAAAAAGTAATAAGTTGTGAGTGAATAAGTTTCGGTAAATAGCCGAGGTTTGTTCTAAAAAAAAATATTTTTTTTTGAAATTTTTGTTCAAAAAGTTTGCGCAAACTAAAAAAAGCTTTAAATTTGCACTCGCTTAACAGCACTGCTGGTCTATGGTGTAATGGTAACACAACTGTTTTTGGTGCAGTCTTTCAAGGTTCGAGTCCTTGTAGACCAACATAAGAAGCCTCTCAATCGAGAGGCTTTTTTTATGCGATAAAGTGAGGGTTTTGGAAATTTATATGATTTGTGTAAAAGTTCGATTATGATGAAGGTTTCGGATTTCAAATCAAAATTTTACATTGCCGGAGATAATGATATGTTTAAAAAGAGAGATTACGATTGAGTAATTTCTCTTTTTTGTTTAATTTTTATTTGATTTGATTTTGTAGTAAAAAGGTTTTGTTGTATGGGGTTGTATAAAAAGTTTGCACAAACTAAAAAAAGTTTTAAATTTGCACTCGCTTAGCAGCATTGCTGGTCTATGGTGTAATGGTAACACAACTGTTTTTGGTGCAGTCTTTCAAGGTTCGAGTCCTTGTAGACCAACATAAGAAGCCTCTCAATTGAGAGGCTTTTTTTATGCAATGAATTTAAATCTGGAAATTTTATATTTATGAATCAGTCTCTTGGTTAGTGAGATTGTGAAATTGAAGAAGTTTAAAAGAAATGTATTTTCAGAGCTGTGAACAATGTTGTTTTTTATAGAGGGTGTTGTTGATTTTTAATTTATGTTTCTTTGTGTCAGTGTTTTATGTAAATTTGATGTGGCAAAAAAAAAATACTGCAGTGCATTTTTTTTGTTTTAATTAAATAGTTTAATAATTCTAAAAAATTAAAATTATGAAAAATTTAAAAAACTTGAATTTCACAGAATTAAGTCGTTCTGAAATGAAACAGGTGCAAGGAGGTGGTTGGCTTGATGATGTGTTGAAGGTTGTTCAGGTTCTTGAGCCATTGATAATACCTATAGTTAAGGTTGTAGGTGGAGGGAAGTAAAATGAAGTGAAAAAAAATATATTTTGAACTTCTCTAAGTTTAATTATTTTAGTAAAAGCTTCTCGTTAGAGAAGCTTTTATTGTTAATTATCTGAAGGATATTTATATTTTAAATGTGATTATGGGTTTTACTGCATGGTTTACTAGATCTTCACTAATGCTTCCGTTAAAAAAGTGTGCAAATCCAGTTCTTCCATGAGTGCACATTCCGATTAAATCTGCATCAACACTATTGGAGAAATTTATAATACCGTTTTCTATATTGGTATCGTTGTAGGTGTTGATTGAATAATTGCTAAGATTAAATGGTGCGATAAAATCTGTTATTATTTTTTCGGCAACATGAGTCGGTTTGAAACTATTTGGAGTGCAAATCATGACTAAATGTAATTTAGAATCGAAGATTTTAGTGAATTCAATCAATTTTTTAAAAGGTTTTTCGGTTTCTTTTGAAAAATCTGAAGCAAAAACAAAATTTGTAGTTTTGAATTTTTCTGCGTGTTTTTTAATGACTAAAACCGGGATTTCGGAATGACGAACTACTTTTTCAGTATTGGATCCTATAAGTAATTCTTCAAATCCAGAAGAGCCATGTGAGCCCATAACGATTAAGTCGATTTCGTGTTCGTTACTTACTTTTGCGATTCCTTCAGCAGGTCTGTCGAGTTTTACCATTTCTGTTATTGTAAGTCCATCTAGGTAGGGTCTCTCGGCGATTTTAGAAAGCATTTCGTTGGCTTTTTTCATAAATAACATAGTCTCAGGAATGCTGATTCCGCCAGTAATTGCATCATTCATTTGGCTAGGTAATTCTAGTGTATGAAGTACTATTATCTCGGAGTTATTTTTTTTGGCGATTTGTGCAGCGACTTTTAAAGCGTCTTCTGCGTGCTCGGAAAAATCGGTGGGAACTAAAATTCGTTTCATAACTTTGTGGTGTTAAATTATGTGGAAAATCATAAATTTTAATGCTTTAATAAAGATAAGAAATATTTTTACAGCAATCAATTTATTTTGATTTATAAAAAAACACTATATTTGCACCGTTATTTATTAAAATCTAAATAATGAGGGGACTAAATGTCCCCTCTTTTTATAAAAATATGACATTTAAAGAAAAAGTAAACGTATTAATAGCTGAAGGTCTCTTAGAAAAACCATCAATTTTTTTAATAGACTTGACCATTACCGATGCTTTCAAGATAATTGTATCTTTGGATGGAGATAATGGTGTGCTCTTGCAAGACTGTATTGATGTTAGTCGTGCTATTGAGAATAATTTGGACAGAGAGGAACAAGATTTTTCTTTGGAAGTAGCTTCGGTAGGAGTTGGTTCACCACTAAAAATGGTTAGACAATACAAGAAAAACATTGGTAGAACATTGATTGTGAATACTAATGGTGAAAAAATTGAGGCTGAATTAGTTGATGCTAATGAAGATTTCATAATTTTGTCTTGGGAAGCAAGGGAACCTAAGAAAATAGGAAAAGGAAAAGAAACAGTTCAAAAAGAGCAACAAATACCTTATACAGAAATTAAAGAGGCAATTGTTACAGTAACATTTTAATTAAAGAATTCGCATGGAAAATTTAGCATTAATCGATTCATTCTCAGAGTTTAAAGATGATAAACTTATTGATCGTGTAACGCTTATGGCAATTTTAGAAGATGTATTTAGGAATGCATTGAAGAAAAAATACGGTTCAGATGATAACTTCGATATTATCATAAATCCTGATAAGGGAGATATGGAAATTTGGAGAAGAAGAGTAATCGTTGCCGACGAAGATCTAGATTTTGAAAATGAAGAAATTACTTTGACAGAAGCAAGAAGAATTGAAGCGGATTTTGAAATTGGTGAAGAAGTTTCTGAAGAAGTGAAATTAATTGATTTAGGTAGAAGAGCTATTTTAGCTTTGCGTCAAAACCTTATTTCTAAAATACATGAACACGATAATACGAATCTTTACAAGCAATTTAAAGATATTATTGGAGATATTTATACAGCAGAAGTGCATCATGTTCGTCCAAGAGTTGTAATTTTGGTGGATGATGAAGGAAATGAAATTGTTTTACCAAAAGAAAAACAAATTCCATCTGACTTTTTCCGTAAAGGAGATAACGTTCGTGGTATTATTGAGAGTGTTGAATTAAAAGGGAATAAACCACAAATTATTATGTCTAGAACTTCTGAGAAGTTTTTAGAGAAATTATTTGAACAAGAAATTCCTGAAGTATTCGACGGTTTAATTACAGTTAAAAATGTAGTTAGGATTCCTGGTGAAAAAGCAAAAGTAGCGGTAGATTCTTATGATGACAGAATTGATCCTGTTGGAGCTTGTGTTGGTATGAAGGGATCTCGTATTCATGGAATTGTACGTGAGTTAGGAAATGAAAATATAGATGTTATTAATTATACTAGTAACATTCAATTATATATTACAAGGGCTTTAAGTCCTGCAAAAGTTTCTTCAATTAAAATTAATGAAGAAACTAAAAGAGCCGAAGTTTTCTTGAAATTAGAAGAAGTTTCTAAAGCTATCGGTAGAGGTGGTCATAACATTAAACTAGCAGGCCAATTAACAGGTTACGAGCTTGATGTTATTAGAGAAGGTGATGTAGCAAGCGGTGAAGACGATGACGTAGAATTAACTGAGTTCTCTGATGAAATCGAAGATTGGGTTATCGAAGAGTTTGCTAAAATAGGATTAGATACTGCAAAAAGTATTTTAAAACAAGAAGTAGAAGATTTAGTAAGAAGAACAGACCTAGAAGAGGAAACAATTCTGGATGTAATGAGAATACTAAAAGAAGAGTTTGATAGTTAGTCTATCTTTCTCACAACACAACGAATAGGTAATAATAAAAAGGTTTTATGTCTGAAGAGAGAGTAATAAGAATAAACAAGGTTTTAAGGGAATTAAATATTTCATTAGAAAGAGCTGTGGATTATCTAAAAGATAAGGGAATTGCTATTGATGCAAATCCAAACGCAAAAATTTCTAATCAGGAATTTAATATCCTACAAAGCCAATTTGCGGGCGATAAGGGAAATAAAGAGGCTTCTAAAGAAGTTGGTGAGGAAAAGAGAAAAGAGAAAGAAGCATTGCGTGTAGAACGTGAAAAAGAAATTGAAGACAAACGCAAACAAGACGAAGAGCGCCAAAAACAACAAGAGGTTATAAAAGCGAGAGCTGTTGTAACTGGTCCAGTTCAAGTTGGTAAAATTGATTTAAATCCAAAAAAACCTGCAATTATTCCAAACACTCCTTCAGTAGCAGAGCCAGAAAAAGTTGAAACACCTAAGGAAGTTGTAAAGCAAGAAAAACCTGTTCAAAAAGAGGTAGTTCAACCTGTACAACCACCAGTTCCTGTTGCTGAGAAAAAAGAAGAAAAACCTGTTGTTGAGAAAAAAGAGCCTAAACCAGTTGTAGTTGCTCCTGTAAAGGAACAACCAGCTCCTGTTGTAAAAGCAGTAGAGCCTACTCCGGTTGCGCCACCTGTTGAGGAATCAATAACAACACAATATCAAAAATTATCTGGAACTACTCTTACGGGACAAACTATTGACTTATCTCAATTTAATAAGCCTAAAAAGAAAAAAGAAGATCCAAAGATAACTCCTAATAAACCAGGAGCTCCAGGAGCAGCTGCAAATAACGCTAATAAAAATAAGCGTAAAAGAATTGCTCCTAAACCAGGTGCGCCTAGACCGGCAACGCCGCCAGGAACACCAAATCCTAATAAAATTACTCCAAATACAGGAGGAGCAGGAGGAGGATTTAATGCTAACAGAAGTGCAAGACCAGGTTTTGTAAAAGGAAACCGTCCTGCAATTGTAGCAAAAGTAGAGCCTACTGAAGAGGAAGTAAAAAACCAAATTAGAGAAACTCTTGAAAAACTACAAGGTAAAGGTGGAAAATCAAAGGCTGCTAAATATCGTAGAGATAAAAGAGATACGCACCGTCAGAAATCTGATGATGAGCAAAGAGCTTTAGACGAAGGAAGTAAAACTATTAAAGTTACTGAGTTTGTTACTGTAGGTGAAATTGCTATCATGATGGATGTGCCAATTACTAAAGTTATTGGTACTTGTATGTCACTTGGTATCATGGTTACAATGAACCAGCGTTTAGATGCAGAAACATTAACTATTGTAGCTGATGAGTTTGGTTATGAAGTTGAGTTTATTACTGTAGATATCGAAGAAGCTATCGAGGTAGTTCAAGATAAAGAAGAAGATTTAGTAACCAGAGCGCCTATTGTTACAGTAATGGGTCACGTCGATCACGGTAAAACATCTTTACTTGATTATATTCGTAAAGAGAATGTTATCGCTGGTGAGTCTGGAGGTATTACACAACATATTGGAGCATACGGAGTAACTTTAGATAATGGTCAAAAAATTGCATTTTTAGATACACCAGGTCACGAAGCGTTTACTGCGATGCGTGCACGTGGAGCTCAAGTTACCGATATAGCTATTATTGTAATTGCGGCAGATGATGATATCATGCCACAAACAAAAGAGGCAATTTCTCACGCACAAGCTGCAGGAGTGCCAATTATATTTGCTATCAATAAAGTTGATAAGCCAAATGCTAATCCTGAGAAAATTAAAGAAAGATTGGCAAGTATGAATTTACTTGTAGAAGATTGGGGAGGAAAAATCCAATCGCATGATATTTCTGCAAAAACAGGATTAGGTGTTAAAGAATTATTAGAAAAAGTATTATTAGAAGCTGAAATTTTAGACCTGAAAGCAAACCCAAATAAGGCAGCTCAAGGTAGTGTAGTAGAGGCATTCTTAGATAAAGGAAAAGGATATGTATCTACAGTTTTAGTACAACAAGGTACATTGAAAATTGGAGATTATATGTTGGCTGGAAAGCATCATGGTAAAGTTAAGGCTATGCATGATGAAAGAGGGCATACAGTTCTTGAAGCAGGTCCGTCGACTCCAGTATCAGTTTTAGGTTTAGATGGTGCGGCAACTGCAGGAGATAAGTTCAATGTATTTGAAGATGAAAAAGAAGCAAAACAAATTGCATCTAAACGTTCTCAATTAATGCGTGAGCAATCTGTACGTACACAAAGACATATTACATTAGACGAAATCGGACGTCGTATTGCTCTTGGTCAATTTAAAGAGTTGAACGTAATCCTTAAAGGTGACGTGGATGGTTCTGTTGAGGCTTTATCTGATTCGTTCTCTAAATTGTCTACTGAAGAAATTCAAATTAATATTATCCATAAAGGAGTTGGAGCAATTACTGAAACTGACGTTATGTTGGCTTCTGCATCTGATGCAATTATTATTGGATTTAATGTTCGTCCAGCAGGAAATGCAAGACAACTTGCAGATAAAGAAGAAATCGATATCCGTTACTATTCTATTATCTATGCTGCTATTGATGACTTAAAAGATGCAATGGAAGGAATGTTAGCTCCTGAAATGAAAGAAGAAATTCTTGGTACTGCAGAAATTAGAGAGATATTCAAAATTTCTAAAGTTGGATCTATTGCAGGATGTATGGTAATGGATGGTAAAATTGCAAGAAACTCTAAAATCAGAATTATTAGAGAAGGTGTTGTAGTATTTACTGGAGAGTTATTAGCATTGAAACGTTTCAAAGATGACGTTAAAGAGGTTTCTAAAGGATACGATTGTGGTATTCAAATTAAGAACTTCAATGATATCGAAGAGCGTGATGTAATTGAAGCTTACCATGAAGTAGCAATCAAAAAGAAATTGAAATAGAATTTATATTTTCAAACAAAAAAAATCCCGACTTGTCGGGATTTTTTTGTTTTATACTAAAATTTCTTCTTACCGAAGGAATACGATACGGTTAAAGAAGGTCCGTTATATCCCCATTTTAGATAACCTTGTGCTCTGTTCTTTTCGGCATCTACGGTAAAATTTAATCCTGTATAACCTAATGCAAGATCTAGATTTTTTGCGACTTCGTACATTACTGAGGCATTGTAGCTTATAATCTTACCATCTATGTTGTCTATTTTTACAGCCAAATAACTTATGTTGCCATTAAAAGCAAGTCTGTCTGTAAAGGCATATCCACCCCATATTCCTATATCGGGTAAAGGAGCAGTAAAGCCAAAGCTATCTTCGTAGCCAATACTAGCAGTGTTTCCTTCGAAGTTGATACCCACATCACTTTTTAAGACATGTACTCCAAGCATTAAGCCTAATTCATATTTTGGACTTGTGAGTATCGCATAGCCGTATGAAATGAGGTATATGTTTATATCAAAGAAGGCATTTACATTAGAGTTTATGGTGTAAGTATGATCTTTAAATTCGATGTCTTTCTGTAAGGTGTGATTAGAGCTACGATTTAGATTAAAATAATTAAGGTCTAATCTTGATCTTCGAGAAATTCGCCATTGAAAATCAGCTAAAAAAGTTGTTGTTGATTTACTAAAACCTAAATCATCTTCAAAATCTATTGTTGTTCCAAAAGTATGATTTTGGTTTCCTACTTCAACCTTTGTATTATTTACAGGGAAAAAGATTCCGGCTGTAATCTTGAAGCGTTTAACAAACCACGGAGGAGTAGGCTTTTGTTTCTTAAAAGAATTATAGTCGTCAAGAGTGCCTTCTTCTATGGTTATGTCTTGCTGATCTAGACTGTATAATGAGCTATTAAAAGACTTATTTGGTAGACTGGCTATATCTTCTTGTGAGTATGCGAAAATAGGTAGTAATAATGTTCCAAATAACACTGCGCTTGTATAGAAAACTTTTGATTTCATGGTTTTATTTTTTAAGATGTTGCTTTGGTTTTATTAAATAAAAGTCAATATGTAAATGTTAATACAAAATTCAGCAGATTATTAATATAAAACATAAATATCAAGAAAGGATAGGTTGCAAATTAGAATATGAAACAGAAAGATTGAATATGTTCGGATACGACTAAAGTATTATTCTTTCCTTTATATATGCTTTTTGATAATGTATGCTAATAAATGAGTAGAGTGATTCTATTTATGGGAGTAATTTTGTTGTAATAAGTGTGATGACTTAGTAAAGTTTTCTTTGATTAAGGTTTTTAGATGTGGTCAAAAATATTTCATATTGTTAGAAAATCTATGTTTATTGGTAGTAAACAAAAAAATGCTGCTTTGAGTTTTGCTAATGTTGAACAGCTAAGAGAAATAATGCCTGGTCTGTTGGAGGGTTATTTATCAGATAAGGAAATGCCTAATAGTTTGGTAATGCTTCCGCCGCCGCCAGAATATTCATCTGTCTCTTTTTCTGTTGATTTGGAATATGCGAAAAGAGCTGCTGAATCTTATGATGATATGCGATTTACGCAAGCTAAGCATGATGCTAATCTGTCTTTTCCTGCGGCTACAAAATCTTTTGAATCTATTTTAGGGATTGAAATTAGTGAAAAGAGTACTCCTAGGCTTTATGTACTTATGCGTAGAGTAATGACAGACGCTGGTTTGTCAACTTATGCGGCCAAAAATCATTATAATAGAGAGCGCCCATTTGTAATGAATAATACTAAAACATGTACTCCTGAACAAGAAGATGTGCTTCGTCGGGTAGGTTCTTTTCCTTCAGGACATACTGCTGTTGGTTGGGCATGGGCATTAATATTTAGTGAAATTTTTCCTGAAAACGAAAAAATGATTTTACAACGAGGGTATGATTTTGGCGAAAGCCGTATTGTTTGTCATGCGCATTGGCATAGCGATGTGGAAATGGGCAGGGTAATGGGTAGGGCAACTGTGGAATGTCTTCGGCTGAATGCTGCCTTTCAAAATGATTTGGCTGCTGCTAAAAAAGAAGTGAAACTGTATAAGTATAATGAAGTATAAGTATAGAATTTGTGTTATTGTAGGATTAGAAATAAGGTTGATTACTATTTGAAAATTGTATTGACTGCTGAATTTAAAATGATAAAAAAGGGTTGCTAAATGTGTGTTTATGAAGGTAAGTTATTGTTTGGTGGTTGATTGAAAGGGAGTGTGATTATGTTTATTCAGGTGTTATGTTGTTGAATATTAGCTTTTTTGTGTTTGTTTCTTTTGAGGTGAATTTTAAATTATCGTTGCCTTTAGTTAGGATTTAATCATAAAAAAAACCACTCGATTCGAATGGTTTTTTGCCTTGTTGTAGCGTTTTAAATAGTAAAATTTATTTGCTTGGTTTGATAAGAAATACATTTTTGTATCTCTTTTTTATGTCGACTAAATTTCTTTCGGCTTCAATTTTACTTTTGAAATTTCCAACCACAACTTTGTAGTTTGGAGTGTTAAAAATGATTGTTCCATCAATGTTTTTGAACTCTTGTTTGAAGTCTGTCAGTGTTTTTTTTGCTTCTTCACTCTTTCCGCTAAAAATCTGGATTTTGTAACTGTCGTTAACGCTAATTGACGGGTTAATTTTGCGTTTTTCGTTCAGTAATTGCTCGAATTTAGGGTCTTGATTTAGTGCAATGTTTTGATCTTGTGCGTTAATGTTATATGCCAAAACTAGTAGTAATGTTGTGTAAAGTGTTTTCCTTCTTAGGGTTAAAATTCTCATAATGTGATGGTTTTTATGCAAAAATAGTATTTAATATATAAATGGATATTAGAAAAATTATTTAGAATTGATATAAATTGGTATTTAAGACTATTTTAAGGTTTTGAGAATAGTTCTTAAATTGTATTTTTGTGCAAGTTTTAAAAGAAGGTATTCTTTTTTGTGTAATTCGTATACAGAAAAAACCGTACCAAATTTTAGTAGATAATCATTATACAATATGGAAAAGGTGGGTAACCATAATTCGATCTCAAGGAAATTATTTTTAAGCTTAGGGCTAACGTTAATTTTCTCGCTAACTTCATTTGCACAAGATGCTGCTGCTCCAGCAGCGCCTGATGCTACTGCTGCAGTAGCAACTCAGGGAGGTGATCCGGTAAAGGGTAAAGAACTTTTTAATGCAAATTGTGCTGCATGTCATAAACTAGATGGGAAATCGACAGGTCCTGAATTAAGAGGCGTGTCGGCAAAACATGATAAAGCTTGGTTGTACAAGTGGATTCATAATAGCTCTGATTTGATTAAATCAGGTGACCCAGTTGCTGTGAAACTTTTCGCAGATCACAACAAAGCGGTGATGACTCCGTTCCCTCAGTTGTCTACAGGAGATATCGATAATATTATCGCATATACTTCTGAGCCTAAAGCAGACCCTAAACCTCCTACGGCTACTGCTGCTGTTCCTGGTACAGGAGGAGAAAGTGGTGCTATTTCTAACAATGTAATCCTAGGGGCTCTTGCTCTGGTAATGGGTATGTTGGTAGTGATGCTTTACTTAGTAAATAATGTATTAAGAAAAGTTGCTAAAGCAAATGGAATCAATGTTGCTCCAAAAGAGCCTAGAGTTTCATTATGGAAAGCATTTGCTAGAAATCAATTTTTAGTTTTAGTTGCTTCTATATTCTTGTTATTAGCTAGTGGATATTTTGTATACGCTTATTTAATGCAAGTAGGTGTGGATCAGAACTATGAGCCAATTCAGCCAATTCACTATTCTCATAAAATTCACGCAGGAGATAACGAAATCAATTGTAAATATTGTCACTCTGCTGCTCGTGTAAGTAAAACTGCAGGTATTCCTTCTTTGAATGTTTGTATGAACTGTCATAAAAATATATCAGAGGTTGCTGAGTCTACTGCTACTCCAGAGTACAGTAAAGCATTCTATGATGAGCAAATCCAAAAATTATACAATGCTGTTGGTTGGGATAAAGCTACTCAAACATATACAGGAAAAACACAACCAGTAAAATGGGTTCGTATTCATAATTTACCTGATTTTGTGTACTTCAATCACTCACAACACGTTTCTGTTGCTGGTATCGAATGTCAAACTTGTCACGGTCCAGTACAAGAGTATGAGATCATGAAACAGTATTCTAAATTAACAATGGGATGGTGTATTGATTGCCATAGAAAAACTGATGTTAAGATGGAAGGAAACGAGTATTATGCTAAAATACATGAAGAGCTTTCTAAAAAATACGGTGTAGAGAAATTAACTGCAGCGCAAATGGGAGGTTTAGAGTGTGGTAAATGCCACTATTAATCAAATTATTAAGATTTTAATATTTATATACAATGTCATCAAACAAAAAATACTGGAAAAGTGTTGAAGAGCTAGACGAAAATAGTTCTATTGTTGAGGCGCTTAGAAATAACGAATTTGTTGAAGAAATTCCTACTGATGAATTTTTAGGAAATGCAGGTGCATTAGCATCATCTTCAACATCACGTCGTGACTTTTTAAAGTACGTTGGGTTTAGTACTGCAGCAGTTACGCTTGCAGCTTGCGAAGGCCCTGTTCACAAATCGATACCTTATGTACTGCAACCAGAACAAATCATACCAGGAGTAGCAGATTATTATGCAACGACTGTTTTTGATGGTTTCGATTTTGCTAATCTTTTAGTAAAAACACGTGAAGGGCGTCCTATTAAAATTGACAATAACACAATTTCAGGAGCGAAATTTTCAGCCAATGCTAGAATCCATGCGTCTATATTATCATTATATGATAGTATGCGTTTGAAAGAACCTAAATTGGAGGGGAAAAATTCAACTTGGTCTGCTGTTGATTTAAAAATTAAATCTAGTATTGCTGAGGCAAATGCTAAAGGTGGTCAAATTGTATTGTTAACAAATACTTTAGCAAGTCCATCTACTGAAAAATTAATAACTGAGTTTATAGCTAAAAACCCTAATGCAAAACACGTAGTTTATGATGCAGTATCATCATCATCTGCTTTAGATGCATTTGAAACGGTTTATGGTGAAAGAGCTTTAGTTAACTACGATTTCTCAAAAGCTTCACTTATCGTTTCGGTAGGAGCTGACTTCTTAGGAGATTGGCAAGGAGGAGGGTATGACTCAGGTTATGCACAAGGACGTATTCCTAGAAATGGGAAAATGTCTCGTCACTTCCAATTAGAAGCAAATATGACTTTGTCTGGTGCTGCTGCTGATAAGCGTTTACCTATGTCGACTGCAAATCAAAAACAAGCATTAGTTCATATATATAATGTTGTTACAGGTTCTTCTGTTGCTGTTAATTTAGACAGTCAGTTTAAAGCAGAGGTTACTAAAGCGGCTCAACAGTTAAAAGCTGCTGGTTCAAAAGGAGTATTAGTATCAGGAATCCAAGATAAAAATGCTCAGTTATTAGTTTTAGCTATCAACCAAGTGTTGGCAAGTGAAGCTTTTACTACTTCTGAAACAAGACAAATCAGAAAAGGATCTGATGCTAAAGTAGCTCAATTAATTAATGATATGAAAGCAGGTAGCGTTCACACATTACTTATGAGTGGAGTTAATCCAGTTTATACATTAGCAGACAGCGAATCTTTTGCTGCAGGATTGAAAAAAGTTAAAACATCTGTTGCATTCTCTTTAAAACAAGACGAAACTGCTGAACTTGCGACTATCGCAGCTCCAGTTCCTCATTACTTAGAGGCTTGGAACGATGTATCTATAACAAAAGGAACTTATGGTCTTACTCAACCGACTATTCGTCCTATATTTGACACAAAACAATTTCAAGATGTTTTGTTATCTCTAACAGGGAATGCTGGAACATTCTACGATTATATCAAAGCAAATGCTTCTGGAATAATTGCAGGTTCTACTTGGAATAAAGTTTTACATGACGGTATTTTTGTTGGGACAGCTTCGGCTCTTTCTGCAGGTTCTGTTGATTACAGTGCTGCTGCAAATGCAGTATCACAATCTAAAGCTTCAGGTGATTTCGAATTAGTATTATATACTAAAACAGGAATGGGAGATGGACAACAAGCAAACAACCCTTGGTTGCAAGAGTTTCCAGATCCAATCACTAGAGTTTCTTGGGATAATTATGTAACTGTTTCTAATGCGGATGCTAAGAAGTTACAAATGTCTAATGAAATTGTTGCTAATGGAGGTTTAAACGGAAGTTATGCTACTATTACAACAGCTGATGGAATTAAACTTGAAAATGTACCAGTAATTGTTCAACCAGGACAAGCTGTAGGTACTATTGGTTTAGCTTTAGGTTACGGACGTAAAGCGGCTTTAAAAGAAGAAATGATTGTAGGTTTAAATGCTTACTCTTTATATAAAGGATTTAATGATGTACAATCTGTTAAGCTTGCAAAAGCTGGAGGAGAGCATGAATTTGCTTGCGTACAAGGTCAAAAAACTTTAATGGGAAGAGGAGATATTATAAAAGAAACCTCTCTAGAAATATTCAATACTAAAGATGCTGAATTTTGGAACGAACAACCAAAAGTATCTTTAGATCACAACGAAGTAGCGGCTACATCTGTCGATTTATGGGATTCATTTGATCGTTCTACAGGACATCACTTTAACCTTTCAATTGATTTAAATGCTTGTACAGGATGTGGGGCTTGCGTTATCGCTTGTCACGCTGAAAACAATGTGCCAGTTGTAGGTAAGGCTGAAGTAAGAAGAAGTCGTGATATGCACTGGTTGCGTATCGATAGATATTATTCTTCTGAAAGTACTTTTGCAGGAGATAACGAAAGAAAAGAAAACATAGCAGGATTGTCAAGTTCATTGTCTACATTTAACGAAATGGAAAAAGCTGGAGATAATCCACAAGTTTCTTTCCAACCAGTAATGTGTCAGCATTGTAATCACGCTCCTTGTGAAACTGTTTGCCCAGTTGCAGCAACTTCACACGGTCGCCAAGGACAAAACCAAATGGCTTATAACAGATGTGTTGGTACTCGTTACTGTGCAAACAACTGTCCGTATAAAGTACGTCGTTTTAACTGGTTCTTGTATAACAAAAACAGTGAATTCGATTATCACATGAATGATGATTTAGGTCGTATGGTATTAAATCCAGACGTAAACGTTCGTTCTCGTGGAGTTATGGAGAAATGTTCTATGTGTATTCAAATGACACAAGCTACAATATTAAATGCTAAGAAAGAGGGTAGAGCTATCGTTGATGGAGAATTCCAAACAGCTTGTTCTAACGCTTGTTCATCTGGTGCTATGGTATTTGGAGATGTAAATGATACAGAAAGCAAAGTTACTAAACTTGCTGCTGATGATAGAATGTATCACTTATTAGAGCATGTAGGAACAAAACCTAATGTGATTTATCACGTTAAAGTTAGAAATACTTAGTACAAAAAATTATTAATTAAGAAACAATATAAAGGATTATGTCGTCTCACTACGAAGCACCCATTAGAAAACCTTTAGTTATAGGTGATAAATCTTATCACGATGTAACTGTAGATGTAGCTGCACCTGTTGAAGGTAAAGCAAATAAACATTGGTGGATTGTATTTACAATCGCATTAACAGCTTTCCTTTGGGGATTAGGCTGTATAATTTACACCGTATCTACAGGTATCGGAACATGGGGATTAAATAAAACAGTTGGTTGGGCTTGGGATATCACAAACTTTGTTTGGTGGGTAGGTATTGGTCACGCTGGAACTTTGATTTCTGCAGTATTATTACTTTTCCGTCAACGTTGGAGAATGGCGATTAACCGTTCTGCCGAAGCAATGACAATTTTCTCTGTTGTACAAGCAGGTTTATTTCCAATCATTCACATGGGACGTCCATGGTTAGCATACTGGGTATTACCTATACCAAATCAATTTGGTTCATTATGGGTAAACTTTAACTCACCATTACTTTGGGACGTTTTTGCAATCTCTACGTATCTTTCAGTATCATTAGTTTTCTGGTGGACTGGTTTATTACCTGATTTTGCTATGCTACGTGATAGAGCTATTACTCCATTTAATAAAAGAGTTTATTCTATCTTAAGTTTTGGATGGAGCGGTAGAGCAAAAGACTGGCAACGTTTTGAAGAAGTATCTTTGGTACTTGCAGGTTTAGCTACACCACTTGTACTTTCTGTACATACAATTGTATCTATGGACTTTGCTACATCTGTAATTCCAGGTTGGCATACTACAATTTTCCCTCCTTACTTCGTTGCAGGAGCGGTTTTCTCAGGATTTGCAATGGTAAATACCTTGTTGATTATTATGAGAAAGGTTTCTAATCTTGAAGCATATATTACAATCCAACATATCGAATTAATGAACATTGTAATTATGATTACAGGTTCTATCGTAGGGGTTGCTTATATTACAGAGTTATTCGTAGCTTGGTATTCAGGAGTAGAATATGAGCAATATGCATTCTTAAACAGAGCTACTGGACCTTACTGGTGGGCATATTGGTCAATGATGACATGTAACGTTTTTTCTCCGCAATTCATGTGGTTCAAAAAACTAAGAACAAGTATCATGTTCTCATTTATTATTTCAATTGTTGTAAACATTGGAATGTGGTTTGAAAGATTCGTAATTATTGTTACTTCTTTACATAGAGATTATCTTCCATCTTCTTGGACAATGTTCTCACCAACATTTGTTGATATTGGAATTTTCATCGGAACAATTGGATTCTTCTTTGTATTGTTTTTACTATACTCTAGAACATTCCCAGTTATTGCTCAGGCAGAGGTGAAAACCATTTTGAAAGGAACAGGAGATAATTACATAAGAGAAAGAGCAAATAAAGATTCACATCATGAGTAATAAAGTAATATACGCCATTTATAATGACGATGATATTTTGATGGATGCTGTAAAGAAAACTAGAGCTGCACATCATCATATTGAAGAAGTATTTACTCCATTTCCGGTACACGGATTGGATAAAGCAATGGGCTTAGCGCCAACAAGATTAGCAATATGTTCTTTCTTATACGGATGTGTTGGTATAACAGTTGCGACTACAATGATGAGTTATATTATGATTCATGACTGGCCTCAAGATATTGGTGGAAAACCAAGTTTCAGTTTCATTCAAAATATGCCTGCATTCGTGCCGATTATGTTTGAAATGACTGTGTTTTTCGCAGCTCACTTAATGGTAATCACTTTTTATATGAGAAGTAGATTATGGCCATTCAAAGAAGCAGAAAATCCTGATGTAAGAACAACAGATGATCATTTCTTAATGGAAATCGCTGTTAATGATAATGAAGAGGAATTAGTTTCTTTTTTCCAAAACACGGGAGCTGTAGAAGTTAAAGTAATAGAAAAGAATTAATTGTAGCTATGAAAAGTATATATAAAATAACACTTTTAGTTGGTATAACTATTTTAGTTTCATCTTGCCACAATAATTCGGCACCAAACTATCAGTACTTCCCTAATATGTATGAATCTTTAGCGTATGAGCCATACGCAGAGGCTAATATATTTAAAGGAGGAAAGGAAGGTCAACTTCCAGTAAAAGGAACTATTAATAGAGGTTTTGAACCTTATGAATATGAGAATTCTACAGCAGGTTATGAGTTAGCAAAAGCTAATTTAAAATCACCTTTAGATTCTTTAGATAGAAAATCAGAAAAAGGAAAAGAACTTTTTGAGATCTATTGTATGAGTTGTCATGGTGCAACTGGAAATGGAAAAGGTAAATTGGTAGAAAGAGAAAAATTTCTTGGAGTTCCTAGCTATAAAGATAGGGTAATTACTGAAGGAAGTATTTTTCATGTTGAGACTTACGGATTAAATGCAATGGGTTCTCATGCAAATCAATTAAGTACTCACGAACGTTGGTTAGTTGCTGACTATGTTCTAAAACTAAAAAGCCAATTATAATAATTGTTGAACAAACTGATCGTATTAGATATGTATACATTTTCAAGTAAATTAAAAACTTTTTCTATCATCTTAATGGCTTTAGGTCTTTTGGGTATTGGGTATGGTTTTTTAAATGCGCCTAAAGATATTCAAGAAGTTGAAAAAATACTAGCTGCTGATTCTCATGGGGGTCATGGAGAAGCGCATGGAGCTGCTGAGCCAGCTGCTCATGATGCACATGCTGAAGGAAAAAAAGAACACGCTCAAGTTGGTGCTGCTGATGAGCATACAAAACATTTAAATCATGTTTTACATCAATTGCAAAATAAACCATGGTCAGCATTATATGTTGCTTGTATCTTCTTTTTGTTGCTTTCTATGGGAGTTCTTGCGTTTTATGCGATTCAACAAGTTGCACAAGCAGGATGGTCTCCAGTATTATTTAGAGTAATGCAAGGTATAACTGCTTACTTACCTGTTGGGTCTGTAATATTTTTTATAATTTTAGTGTTATGTGGATTGCACTTTAATCATATGTTTGTATGGTTAGGAGATGGAGTAACAGATCCTAAAAGCCCAAATTATGATGCAATCATTGCTAACAAAGCAGGGTATTTAAATTTTCCTTTTTGGATTATTAGAGCTGCTATATTTTTGATCGGGTGGAATTTATATAACTACTATACTAGACAAAGATGTCTTGCTCAAGATGAAGCTAAAGATGATTTGAATTACAAAAAGAATTTCAAGATGACTGCTGGATTCTTAGTATTCTTTATTGTTTCTGAATCAATTATGTCTTGGGATTGGATTATGTCTATTGATCCACACTGGTACAGTACATTGTTTGGATGGTATGTGTTTGCTAGTTTCTTTGTAAGTGGTATCACTACAATTGCATTAGTAACAGTATACTTGAAATCTAAAGGATATTTAGAGCATGTAAATACAAGCCATATTCATGACCTTGCTAAATTTATGTTTGGTATTAGTGTTTTCTGGACTTATTTATGGTTCTCACAATTTATGTTAATCTGGTATGCTAACATCCCAGAAGAGGTAACTTATTTTGTTACTAGAATTCAACTTTATAACCTTCCTTTCTTTGGAGCTGTTGTTATGAATTTTCTTTTCCCATTGTTGATTTTAATCAATACTGATTTCAAGAGAATTAGTTGGGTAATTGTTATGGCTGGAATTGTAATTTTATTAGGACATTATCTTGATTTCTTTAATATGATTATGCCTGGTACAGTAGGTGATAGATGGTTTATTGGTGTTTCTGAAATTGCATCAGTACTTTTCTTCTTAGGTTTATTTATTTTTGTAGTTTTCACTGCATTAACTAAAGCTCCTTTGTTACCAAAAAGAAATCCATTTATAGAAGAAAGTAAACATTTTCATTATTAATATTTAAAGAAATAAACAGATGACAAGTTTGTTGGTAATTATAGTTTTAGTTTTATTAGCTGTAGCATTATGGCAATTGACCAAGATATTTGATCTTACTCAGGTAGGGGCAAACTCGGACGATTCACAGGTTGCATCTGATAATGATAATAATGTTCAGGGATATTTAATGTTCGGATTTTTAGCATTCATCTATGTTTTTACAATATATGGATTGATAAAATGGGGACCATTAGTATTACACACGCCTGCTTCTGAGCATGGTAGTTTGGTTGATAGCCTTATGAATATTACTTGGGTTTTGATTTTTATAGTTCAATTCATAACTCAAGGGTTACTTTATTATTTTTCTTTTAAATATAAAGGAGAAAAAGATAAGAAAGCATTATACTTTGCTGATAACAATAGATTAGAAGCACTTTGGAGTGTTATCCCAGCTGTTGTTTTAGCAGGATTAATTCTTTACGGATTATATGCTTGGAATAATATTATGTTTGTTGACAAAGATGAAGATACAGTAGTTATCGAATTATATGCTCAACAGTTTAAGTGGACTGCTAGATATGCTGGACCTGATAATGTTTTAGGAAAAGCTAACGTAAGATTAATTGAAGGTGTAAACACTTTAGGAGTTGATATGTCTGATCCATATGCACAAGATGATATTGTGGTTTCAGAATTACATATACCAAAAGGAAAGAAAGTACATTTCAAAATGCGTTCTCAAGACGTATTACACTCAGCTTACATGCCTCACTTTAGAGCGCAAATGAATTGTGTTCCTGGTATGGTTACTGAATTTGCTTTTACTCCAGTTTATACAACTGTAGAATATAGAGAGTTACCATATATGGTAGAGAAAGTTGCTCATATTAATGCATTACGTTCTAAGAAAAGCGTTGATTTAGTAGCAAAAGGTGAAACAGCTCTTGATCCTTATACTTTTGATTATTTATTACTTTGTAATAAAATTTGTGGAACATCTCACTACAACATGCAAATGAAAGTAGTTGTTGATACTCCAGAAGAGTATAAAAAATGGTTAAGCGAAAAAGCTACATTAGCTCAGGATATTAAAGCGGCAGTTGCTCCAGCTCCAGCAGAGGGTGCAGCAGGAAGCACTGATACTACCAAAGTTGATACTACTGCTAAAGTAGAAGCTCCTAAAGTAGCTATGAAATAATATTATTTAAGAAATTTAAAGTATACATATATGTCAGCAGAAGGTCACGATCACGGACAAGATCACGAACACGAACACCACCATAAAGAGACATTCATTACTAAATATATCTTTAGTATTGATCACAAAATGATTGCCAAACAATACCTTATTACAGGTATTATTATGGGGGTAATTGGTATTGCAATGTCCTTGCTTTTTAGAATGCAATTAGCATGGCCTGAAGAGTCTTTTAAAATATTTAATGTTTTATTAGGAGATAAATTTGCACCAGATGGAGTAATGACTAATGATGTTTATCTAGCATTAGTTACTATACACGGAACCATCATGGTATTCTTTGTATTAACAGCTGGTTTAAGTGGTACATTTAGTAACTTATTGATACCGCTTCAAATTGGTGCACGAGATATGGCCTCTGGATTCATGAATATGGTTTCATACTGGTTATTTTTCTTATCAGCAGTAGTAATGTTAAGTTCTTTATTTGTTGAAGCTGGACCTGCTTCTTCTGGTTGGACAATTTATCCTCCATTAAGTGCTTTACCACAAGCGATTCCTGGTTCAGGAACTGGTATGACATTATGGTTAGTTTCTATGGCAATCTTTATTGCTTCATCTTTGATGGGGTCATTAAATTACATCGTAACTGTTATTAATTTAAGAACAAAAGGTATGTCTATGACAAGATTACCTTTAACTATATGGACATTCTTCGTAACTGCTGTTATTGGAGTTATTTCATTCCCAGTATTATTATCTGCTGCATTATTATTGATTTTTGACAGAAGTTTTGGTACTTCTTTCTTCTTATCTGATATTTATATTGCTGGAGAAGTTTTACATTACCAAGGTGGTTCACCAGTTTTATTCGAACACTTATTCTGGTTCTTAGGACACCCTGAAGTTTACATCGTAATTTTACCAGCGATGGGACTTGTTTCAGAAATTATGGCTACGAATTCTCGTAAACCAATTTTTGGATACAGAGCGATGATTATGTCTGTTTTAGCAATTGCTTTCCTTTCAACAATCGTTTGGGGACACCATATGTTCGTTTCAGGAATGAACCCATTTTTAGGATCTGTATTTACATTTACAACATTATTGATTGCAATTCCTTCTGCTGTAAAAGCATTTAACTGGATTACAACTTTATGGAAAGGTAACTTACAGTTTAACCCTGCAATGTTGTTTTCTATCGGAATGGTTTCTACTTTCATCACAGGAGGTTTAACAGGAATCATTTTAGGAGATAGTACTCTAGATATTAATGTTCACGATACATACTTTGTAATTGCTCACTTTCACTTAGTAATGGGTATATCTGCACTTTACGGAATGTTTGCTGGTATTTACCACTGGTTCCCTAAAATGTACGGAAGAATGTTAAACAAAAATTTAGGTTATATTCACTTTTGGATAACTGCAGTTTGTGCTTACGGAGTATTCTTCCCAATGCATTTTATCGGATTAGCAGGTTTACCAAGACGTTACTATACAAATACTAACTTCCCGTTATTTGATGATTTACAAAACGTAAACGTTTTAATAACTGTGTTTGCTTTAGTTGGAGGAGCTTTCCAATTAGTGTTCTTATACAACTTCTTTAGTAGTATTTTCTACGGTAAGAAAGCAGTACAAAACCCATGGAATTCTACAACTTTAGAGTGGACTACACCAGTAGAACATATTCACGGTAACTGGCCAGGAGAAATTCCTCATGTATACCGTTGGCCATATGACTACAGTAATCCAAACTATGATGTTGATTTTGTACCTCAAAACGTACCAATGAAAGAAGGAGAAGAAGTTCTTCATCACTAAAAATATTTAAAACCTCTACTCTTAGTAGAGGTTTTTTTTTGACTTCCTTTTTCTTTCTCTATCTTTGCCCAATGAATGAGAATTTAGATCCAACAACAAACCGCTATAACTCAGAAGAATTTGATCTTGAAAAAAAATTAAGACCACTATCTTTTGATGATTTCGCAGGTCAAGATCAGGTTTTAGAAAATCTGAAAGTATTTGTTGCTGCTGCCAATCAGCGTAACGAAGCATTAGATCATACGCTTTTTCACGGTCCTCCTGGACTAGGAAAAACGACTCTGGCAAACATACTTGCCAATGAACTTGAAGTTGGAATTAAGATTACATCAGGACCAGTTCTGGATAAGCCTGGTGACTTAGCAGGATTGTTAACCAACCTAGAAGAGCGAGATGTACTTTTTATAGATGAAATCCATCGTTTGAGCCCTATTGTTGAAGAGTATTTATACTCAGCAATGGAAGATTTTAAGATAGATATTATGATTGAATCTGGGCCAAACGCAAGAACAGTTCAGATTAATCTAAATCCATTTACCCTAATAGGTGCAACAACACGTTCAGGTTTATTAACATCGCCGATGCGTGCTCGTTTTGGAATCTCATCAAGACTACAATATTATACAACTGAGCTTTTAACTACGATTGTAGAAAGGAGTGCCTCTATATTAAAAATGCCAATTTCTTTAGATGCTGCAATCGAGATTGCAGGTCGTAGTCGTGGTACACCTCGTATTGCAAATGCACTATTACGTCGTGTTCGTGATTTTGCACAAATTAAAGGAAACGGAACTATCGATTTGGCTATTGCACAATATGCATTAAAAGCTTTAAATGTTGATGCACATGGATTGGACGAAATGGATAACAAAATCCTTCTAACAATTATTAGTAAATTTAAAGGAGGGCCAGTTGGTTTGTCTACATTAGCAACTGCAGTTTCCGAAAGTAGTGAAACTATCGAAGAAGTATATGAGCCATTCCTAATTCAGGAAGGGTTTATTATGAGAACACCTCGTGGACGTGAAGTTACTGATAAAGCATATAAACATTTAGGTAGAATAAATACCAATATTCAAGGCGGATTATTTTAATTTTTAGAAGTTGTCTTTATGAGTTTTTGAAGCAATCTCCTGCTGTTCACTATATCTTTTTCTGGCAAAAAAAGCGAGAAAAAGGATGCCGTTTCCATCAGGGCTAAAACCGTTCTATAGTTAATTTACGTTGATAAATTCGAAAAGTACATATTCACAATTTATTAAAACCGAAGCGAAAAGACTTGGGTTCTTATCTTGTGGAATTTCTAAAGCAGGATTCTTAGAACAAGAAGCACCAAGATTAGAAAATTGGCTCAACAAAAACCATAACGGGCAAATGGCCTATATGGAAAATCATTTTGATAAGCGGTTAGATCCTACTTTATTGGTTGATGATGCAAAAAGTGTAGTGTCATTATTGCTTAATTATTACCCATCAGAAACTCAGGAAAGTGATAGTTTTAAAATTTCCAAATATGCATATGGGCAAGATTATCATTTTGTAATCAAAGAAAAACTCAAAGAATTACTTTTTTCTATACAAGAACAAATAGGCGATGTAACAGGACGTGTATTTGTTGACTCAGCTCCGGTTTTAGATAAAGCTTGGGCAGCCAAAAGTGGTTTAGGCTGGATAGGCAAAAACAGCAATTTAATTACTCAGAAAGTAGGCTCTTTTTACTTCATAGCCGAACTTATTCTCGATTTAGACTTAGAATATGATTATGCCACCACAGATCATTGTGGTTCGTGTACCGCATGTATTGATGCTTGTCCCACGCAAGCAATTGTTGCTCCTTATGTAGTTGATGGGAGCAAGTGTATTTCTTATTTTACTATCGAACTCAAAGAAAATATTCCACAAGAAATGAAAGGGAAATTTGATGATTGGGCATTTGGCTGTGATACCTGTCAAGATGTTTGTCCTTGGAATCGATTTTCAAAAGCGCATTCAGAACCACTGTTTAATCCAAACCCTGATGTTATGGCAATGTCCAAAAAAGAATGGTTAGAGATTACTGAAGAAACCTTTCGAGTGGTATTTAAAAACTCCCCTTTAAAAAGAACAAAATTTGATGGATTGAAACGAAATATAAACTTCTTAAAGTAGTTTTTTTATTTTGAATAATTTGTTAATTAGGGGTAGATGTTCGGTTTTAATTGTTAATAAATTTATTTTTTCAAGTAAAATTTGCAATAAAATTGAGTATAAGTCACTCTTGAAAGTTTAAAATATGCAATCTTCTGCAGTGTATTTTTTTATTCTATTATTTGAATTTTAATAAGTTATGAGTTTTGATGCCTAAGCTGCTGCATGAAATAACTTTTGTTGTTATTATAAAAACTTTTAGTTGCTAAATTGTTAATTTTTTTCTCGATAAAAACTGTATTTGTTCGAAAAAAAGAGTACTTCAACGATAAAACAGGTAGTTCGACGAGTAATGTAGTTATTATTTTACCCTTTATATACTTTCGTCCCACCAAACTACCTATTCTATAAACTTAAAGACGAATTTGAGTCGAACCTAATTTATTTATGGCCCTTGTTTTATTTTATTTTTATAAAATTTTGAAAGATCTTTTCCTAAGATCTTCGGTACAACAATCCCTTTTATTTAGTTTATTTTTTTCGAATTCCTTTAGTTGGTTTTCGAACAGTCATAGTATTACCTCAAACAAAACTGTTTATGTATAATTCTACTCTTAAAATGCTTAATTTTTTTAAGCAAACCTTTTTCATTGCATTTCTTTTATTTTCAACTAGCATGTTTTCACAGATTTGTGGAACGCCAGGAGGAGATGGTCCGGTTACAGTATCAAGTTCTATAAATACTTATTATCCTGTTAGTGATAATACAACTTTAAGTAAAGGAGCTCAATCAATAGTTTTAGGTAAAGTGCCTACAACGGACAAGCATAATAATGTTTTCGGTACAATACAAATATCAGCTGGAGACCTGATTTTGATTATCCAAATGCAAGATGCTATTATTGATTATAGAAATGATAGAAATTATGGTTCAGGTAATTCAAATAGTGGTCCTGACAATTTAGGGGGTACAGGATTTACACTTATTGGTAATACAGGTGTTTTTGAATATGTTATTGCAACAAATAGTGTTCCGTTAGCAGGGGGTAACTTAACTTTTAAAGGTACTGGTACTAATGGAGGTACTTTTAATAGTTTTTATAATGCCGATGCTACAACAACAAGAGGTAAGAGAACATTTCAAATCGTTAGAGTACCGCAATATTCTAATCTAAAATTGAATTCCGATATAACTACACCGCCATTTAATGGTATTGCAGGGGGAGTTATCGCTTTTAATGTTTCAGGAACGTTTGATTTTAATGGAAAAAAAATAGATGGAACTGCAAGAGGATTTAGAGGAGGATATAGCCCTAAAGCTTATTCGGATAAAAATGATGCGACAACTTATGTTGGTGATGCTTCAAAAACTTATATTTCAGGAAAAGGAGAGGGGATTGCAGGAACGCCCAGATATATGTGGGATGGTTATAATCAGGTAGATAATATAGCAGAAGGTTTACCAGCAGGTTCTTCAGGAAGAGGAGCTCCTGCCAATGCAGGTGGAGGTGGTAATGATCACAACACTGGTGGTGGTGGAGGTGGTAATGGTGGTTTTGGTGGTTTAGGTGGTTTTGGTTGGCAGGGAGCAGGAGGACAAGCTTGGCCAACTTATACAGGAGGAGGAAGACCTGGTTTTAAGTCTTATCTAGATGCCAAGCCAGAGTTAACAAGACTTATAATGGGAGGTGGCGGTGGCGCTGGAGATGCTAATAATGCTGTGGATGGTGTGAAAGGTGGAGTAGGAGGAGCTATTATACTTATTAATGCTGGTACAGTTCAGGGTACTGGTTTAATTGAAGCGAATGGTGGAAATGGAGCTCCTGGAGTTTATTCAGGTTCACCTGATGGAGCAGGAGGAGCAGGAGCAGGAGGAACAGTGTTATTGAATATCTCTAATAGCAGTACAGGAAAAATTACAATTAATGCAAATGGTGGAATTGGAGGGAATACGGAAAATGATACTAATGATGCTCACGGACCTGGTGGTGGTGGTGGTGGTGGAATCATAAGACATAATCTTGTAGGGACGGTCCAGACTATTACAAGTGTACTTGGAGGTGCACCAGGTAAAACCACAGGAGGATCAACGAATGGCAAGGTCAATGGCGCTATTAGTGGGACATCTGGGGACGTATTGACTTTTGTTACTACAGATTTACCACCGAATTTACAAGTTAACTCAAATTGTTTTCCTATTCTGGATACAAAAGTAAAGTCGTTGCCTAAGGCTTCAGCTTGTAATTCGATTGGAGAGAAAGTTTCTTATGAAATACAAATAAAAAATACAGGTGTAGGAAACGCTGCTGGAGTCGATTTAGATTTTGTTTTTCCAACAGGTATAGAATTTGACTCTGCTACAGCAACATATTCAGCAGATGCCACTGGTCCATCTGGAGTTTTAAGTAATACAGTTGTATCTAAGAATAATCCTGTGTTTGGAGGATTTAATATTGCTCGTAACGGAGTGGTTACGATAATCTTGGTAGGGAAAGTTATAGCGCCTATTGCTGCTGGTACATACCATGCTAGCGCACAAGCCTTATATTTGGATCCCACACGTACAACTGCTAGTCCTACTAGAAAAATTACAGCAGCTGCAAACGCATATGGTACGACTACAAATAAAAAATACGAAGGCGTTAACCAAATCGATGTGCCAGGATCGAACTTTAATGGTACTCTAGTAACGGTAACGGAAGATGATATAAAAATATTTGGATTGCCAGATGTTCCGACAACTGAAGTGATACAATCAACTTGTGAAACACCAACAGGAACAATAACAGTAAAAACCCCTGTTAATGGTACAGATATAAGTTACACCTTAAAAGGAACAAATCCTGTAACAGCACCAATAAGTAATACGACAGGTATTTTCTCTGGTTTGGTGCCAAATAATTATGTAGTGACAACTACAAACGAAAATGGATGTACTTCGCTTCCGACTAATGGCATAACTATTAATGCAGTTGCTGGAGCGCCAACGACTACAGGAGTATCTACTTGTCAAGGTACAAGTGGAATATTAAAAGCTACTTCTACATGTTCTGGTACAATACAATGGTATACATCAGCTTCGGGTGGGACTGCAGTAGGTTCAGGAGCATCTTTTGATCCAAATACAGTTAAAGGCTTAATAGATATAAATAAGGTAGGAACTACAGTTTTTTATGCTGCTTGTGGTAATGCTTCTAGTTGTAGAACTGCTACTAATTTTGTTATTAATGCTATACCAACAATTACTGGAACAACACCTGCTGGGCGATGTGATGCTGGAACAGTGCCTTTAGCGGCTACAGCTTCATCAGGAACAATTAACTGGTATAGTACAGCAACAGGAGGAACATCATTGGGCACAGGTACAAGTTTTACTACTCCAAGCTTAACAACTACTAAAACTTATTATGTTGATGCAACCGATAACGGATGTACTACAGCAGCAAGGATTGCAGTTATAGCATCAATAAATACTAGACCAACAATAAATTCAACAACAGAAGCTTCTAGCTGTGGTGCAGCAGCATTAACACTAAAAGCAACTGCCTCTGCAGGGGCTACTATTAAATGGTATGCAGATCCGATAACTGAGCAGGTATTAGGAACAGGAGCAGAATTTATTACTCCAAACTTATCAACTACGACTACTTATTATGTAGGTGCTACCACGGCTGAAGGTTGTACTACAACATCAAGAATTGCGGTTGCAGCAGTTATAAATACTGCTTCTACAATTGTGCTTACTAGTGGTACACAAAATCCAGTAGTTTGCATGGGAACAGCAATTCCTACTACGGTTTATACATTTGGCGGAAGCGCTAAGAACGCTATAGTAACAAATTTACCAACGGAGTTAAAGTACGTTGTAGATACAGCAGCTGGAACAGTAACAATTTCTGGAACCCCTACAGCAAATGCTAGTTATACAATAACAACGGTTGGTCATACAATGCCATGTCCAGCTGCTACAATAAATGGAACGATAACGATGAACGCATCGATTCCAAGACCAACATTAAATATATTAACACAACCAACTTGTGCAACAGCTACAGGAAGTTTTGAGATTGCCAATTATAATTCGACCTATACTTATACAGTAACGCCATCAGGAGCTACCCGAAGTGGTGCTATTATAACAGCTCCAGAAGGAAGTTATACTGTAAAAGCAACCTCTGGAACTTGTGCATCTGTAGAATCAGTTGCGGCAGTGATTAATGCGCGACCAGCTACACCAGTTATGCCAACAGTAAGTGTAGTAACACAACCAACATGTGCAGTAGCTACAGGAAGTTTTACAATTACGAATCATAACCCAAATTACACTTATGCAATTACTCCATCACAAGGAGTTACTCAAACAGGAGCAACAGTTACAGCTCCAGCGGGAAGTTATACTGTAAAAGCTACATTAGGAACTTGTACATCTGTAGAATCAGCTGCAGCAGTGATTAATGTGCAACCAGTTACACCAGCAATTCCATTATTAAGCCCAGTAACACAACCAACATGTGCAACAGCTACAGGAAGTTTTACAATTACTAACCATAACCCAGATTACACTTATGCAATTACTCCATCACAAGGAGTTACTCAAACAGGAGCAACAGTTACAGCTCCAGCGGGAAGTTATATTGTAAAAGCAACCTTTGGAACTTGTGTATCTGTAGAATCAGTTGCGGCAGTGATTAATGCACAACCAGCTACACCAGTTATGCCATCGGCTACAGAGCAAACCTTTTGCTTTGTAGATGCTAAAAGGGTAAGAGATTTAATTGCTACAGGATCAAGTATTCAATGGTATAATGCTTTAACAGGTGGTACCTTATATAAAGAAACTGATTTATTGGCTTCAAATACATATTACGCTAGTCAAACAACTAATGGATGTGAGAGTGAAAGAATTGCAGTAAAAGTTATTATTACAGAAACTCCTATTGCTGGAACGCTATCAGGAAACCAAAATATATGTATAACAGAAAGTACTGCTTTTTCATTATCAGGAGGTGCTGCAGGAGGAAGATGGAGTAGTAGTGATACGGCTATAGCTACCGTAAATCCATCAACAGGAGCAATTATTGGAGTTGGACCTGGGACAGCAACAATTAAGTATATAGTAACTGGAACAGGAGGCTGTGATGATGCTAGTGCAGAAAGAATATTAACTGTTAGTCCTTTACCTACAGCAACAATAACAGGAACGCTAGAAGCTTGTTTAACTACTACATTAACAGCAGTTACAAATGCAGTTTCTCCTAGTTATGTTTGGTATAAAGATAATTCAGTTATCAATGGAGAGACTGCTTCAACATTAGTTGTTACCTCTAACGGGAATTATAAAGTAAAAGTTATAAGTGGTTCTACTTTTTGTGAAGAAACTTCTACTGCTTCGACAGTAGTTGTAGCTGACACGCAAAAACCAGTTATTACTTGTCCAGTAGCAATTAATCAAGTTGCTGATGCTAACAAATGTGGCGCAACAGTATCTATAGTAAATCCAACAGCAACCGATAATTGCTC
>NZ_JPRM01000022.1 GCF_000737695.1 Flavobacterium hydatis | reverse complement strand
TTACTTTTTGAGGAGAAATACGCAAAAAGGTTTTACCGCAAAGAGCGCAAAGCATTACACAAAGGTTCGCAAAGTTTAATAAATAGACTTAGCGAACCTTTGTGGCTTCTTATCTTTGCGCTCTTTGCGGTAAGATTATGGTTGTTTTGTGTTTATATAGTGTCTTTGCGTCTCTGCGCCTTCGCGTGAAACATATTGTACAGCTTAATAAAGAAGAATCTCTCTTTGATCTTAGGATAACTTTGCAAAATATAAAACGAAAGAAACCCTCTTTAACTATTATGGAATAGTTATACGTAGACGAAAGGCTTAAATATTGCCTTCTAATGCTATAAAGATTTTATAAATAGATGCAGAGTGAAAGTGAAAGCAGATGCTATTTAATTTGTTAGAAACTTGTGGTTACTCTTTTCTTGTAAAAATAAGTGGAGATGTATACAATTAATAAGTATGGTGAGTAAATTAGAAAGAACAATGTAGCTTTAAGCGGCCAACCTATTCCCAATATATTTGTTTCTAGTTCTTTTACTTTATCTAAATTTTTAAGGGTTACATTTTTAAATCTTTCTATATCATTCATGGCGTCAAAATCATATCCATAATGAGAAAGTAGAAATTCATTTGAAAAACTTCCCCACCATCCTAAAATCATAATTAGAACGAAAGTTGTTATAATGTTTGTAATTAAATATGGGATGAAAGTATTTTTACTATTCCTCTTATATATTTTGTTTAATACAAGAATTGGTAAAAAGAGTAAAGTTATTAGTGATAGAAACGTTATTACTTTTATTATTATCTCCATACGGTAGCTAAACTTGATAGTTGAAAGAAAGAATTGTAAAGGAATATAAGGTTACTTTTTTATATGTAAAGTTCACCTCGCATTGTTATTGCCGAAGATCCACCAACCAAAATATCATTTTGTCTGCTCATTACTTCAATTATGGAGGATTGATTTAATTTTACGCCTTGTAGAATCTTATATTCTGTATTGGGTTGTGTGTATCTGTTTTTTGTCAAAAAACCGATTAGAGGTCCTGCAGCAGTTCCTGTTGCGGCATCCTCTTCTATTCCGATTATTGGATTGAAAAACCTGGCTTCAACAATATTATCCTGATCTTCATCTGTAATGGTAAAACAATAAAAACCTTCAAATTGATGTTCTTTTGAAATTTCGATTAAGAGTTTGCTGTCTGGAGTACAGTCATTAAGTAACTGGCTATTTCTAATAGGAACCATTACGTGTGAAACTTCTGTTTGAACTACTGTTGGAACAAGCATATTAACTTCTAAATCCTCAATTTTTAAACCGAGTGCTATTGCTATCTTATATGTAGGGATTTGATGTTTGATGACGGCTTGTTTTTGATGCATTTGTACAATAGGATATTGTGTAACGGAATCAAAACTTGCGGTTAATCGAATTGGTGCATTTTTCATGATTACAAAACGATTGTTTTCATCTTGTTCATCAAATATTGGCATTTTTTTTAATAACGCACCACAAACAGCTCCTAATAAATTGTGTCCTGCTCCGTCTATTTCAAAACCTATTGGTGTAAAAGAACGAACATTAAGTGCCTTTTGCGTTGTAGAGTAATAAACAAATGAAGTTTCGGAATATCCGAATTCTTTTGCGATATTTTGATAAATCTCTAATTCTAAATTACCATCAGTAAAAACTACTGACAAAGGATTTCCTTTGTAGCTTGTATTGGAGAATACATCTAAAACGTAGTACTCTAAGGTCATTCTTTCTTTCATGATTATCTCAATATTTAGAAATTAGTTTTAAAACTTTAATAAAGGATTAATTATGCGAATTTACTCGTTTAATTCTTTCCAGCAGACGTTTATTTCTCGTTGAATTTGTTCTTTTAGTTTAGGAAGTTCGCTTGTAACCCAAAATTGGCTTTCTGTTGTTAAATAATATTTGTCTTCATCAAGCTTAAATTTCATAGCTTCTGTAATCATCAAAATCAACTGATCGGATTCTAATATTCCATTGGCAAAATTTGGGGCTATTAAGTACTTTAAAATACCCTTTTCGTATTTAGGTTTGTAATATAAAATATGAGTGACTATGGGGAAATAGAAGTAAAAATAACTATAAGTATTCGAATGGTATTGGATTTTATTGAATTCGGTTATCAAAGTATCAGATTGTAAATCGATGCTTTCAGAGTTTAATTCTTTTAGTAATTCAAAAGTCTTTTTAGCGCTCGGAACTATATTTCCCATTTTCTTGAGGTCGGAAAATGCTTTTTCAAATTCTGAGTTCTGATTAATTATCGAATTAAAAGCTTTCAATTTAGTCTTTGATTTAATGTTTGGTGACGCCTGTTGTATTGAAATATAATATTAGCGGCTGCTTATTTAGCTTGGCTCTCGTAAAGTTTAAATTCTTCGATGTCATGATATCCAAAAACCTCAATTTCGGGATACTCATTTATTAAATTTCTTATTTTGTCTAAACTTTCTAATCTTAAATCATTATCGTCTGCCCTCATTTTGGCTAACTGGTTTACCGGGTGATGATTATCATTTAGTTCTATCCTCATATAATAAGCATCTGCAATGTAAAACATCCATTTATTGTCTGTTTTTATTGCAACGCCACAATGCCCTAAAGTATGCCCGAAAAGAGGAACAAGAAAGATTTCTGTTTCGGTATTTGTAATAACTTTTCTTGCTTCAAATCCGAACCAATTAAAATCGGATTTTCCATAAGTCCTGATAGTAGGATTGTGTGCTAATGGTGTTTTTAAGTATCTTGGATTTCCTGAATTGAAGTTTTCATATTCTTCGATTCCTATGTGAACTGTTGCATTAGGGAAATCAGCAAGACCGCCAATATGATCGTTATCCAGATGTGAAATAACACAATCGGTGACTTTTTTAGGGTTAAGTCCTAGTTTTTCAATTTGCTTCACAGCAGTTTGATTTTCATTAAAGTTATAGCCAACAATATCTATAAGTTGTTGGCCAATCCTTTCTAATGGTTTTTGGACGTCTAAAAGTCCAATACCTGTATCAATCAAAATGAGTTTATCGTTCTCATTAATTAATAGGCAATGTCCGCAAACATTATCGTTAACTGGTGAGACAATTTTAACACAGTTTAAATGATGTATTTCTGTCAAGATTTTAATTTGAAGCGTTAAGTGTTGTTAGAATTAAAACGCCTACTCCCTCAGTATCTCCATAATCAGAGATTGCTTTTTGTTTGTCAACTGGAACAATCTTTAGAATTTGATTTTTTGATAATGCAAGTTTCTTTTTTTCTAAATCTTGATAAGTATATGTTATTCCATCAACAATAAGCATTGGCTCATTTGTAATAACTTTATTCGCAGCCATTTGTATGATAGTGTCTGAAAGGTATAGTCTTTCTTTTCCTGTATCTTGTAGTTCATATCTGCTTTGTGAATACATTGAGAATGATAAAAGTGATACAACCGCAATAATAATTTTTTTCATAGGTGTAATATTGTTTAATAGATTTTGGGTGATTAATAATTTTAATTCTATGCTAAAATAGTGTTTTTTACTGCATAATAATCTAGTGAATTTATTTTTCTGATGAAAACGGATTTGCGTTAGGGATAGTAGCGAATAGCCCACAGCCTGACGGAGGAAGTGCGAGGACTTGTAGCGAATAGCCCGACCCAGAGGGAAACGCCCAGAAAAATATTAGCATTCAGTTTCTTATATTTGCAAACGCAAATTAAAGAAAAGTAAATCATGGCAAAAGGACCTGAAAAAAACACCAAAAACAAGGCTTTACATACCAAATTGCTAAATCGGAAAAAGACTAAACTTCAGGAAGAGAAAAAGGCAAAAGCGTTACGATTGAAAGCTTTAGTTACAAAAATGAATGAAAAGAAGAATACTGACGGATTAGAGGGGATATAAATCAGATTGTATTTCTTTTCTGGTTTAATTTAACTGAAATTTGCAAAACAAAATCTAAACATAAAACAAGATGGAATTCGGTAGAATAATAGTTTCTGAAACGGCAATGAATAGTGAGAATCTTCAGGATGTAATTCACTCTAATATTTCGGTAATTAACTTAATGCGTGAGGAAGGTATCGATGATGATTTGATTCATGAGGATGCTTTGATGAGTTATTATTTAGATTATTATGCTTCGCAATGTACTGAAGGGAACTTTGCTCAGTTTGTATACAACTCAAGTTGGAATGCTGAATTAAATGAATTAATCGAAGAAGGTTTGGCTTTGCTTGGTGCCGAAAAACATTTGGAATTATTCCAGCAGCAAAGCAAAAAAGTAAAATTAATGAGCAGCGTAAAACTTAATAAATTTCTGAAAGGAAAATTAGAAGGTGTAAACCCAATAAGAGATTTATTGAATAATGATACTTTTTATGAAATTGAGGAAAACCTGGTTACGCTAAATGCTAATTTTTTAAAATCACATCCAGATCTAGAGGTTCTTTCGGTAGATGATATGTTTGCTACTTTGGAGGAATTTGTTGGTCATGAGATTAAAAGAGCTTAAGGAAGGTTTTAGGTTCAGAGGTTGGGTTTGTGATTAGAAAGATTCAAGAAAAAAGAAGAAAGAGGGATTTAGATTAAACGGTGCGATTCTTTGATTCTGCTCAGGAGGGCGGACGATTGCGTAATAATTTGCTTTTATAAGTAAGAAATTACCTTTAGCCATAAACTTTGTCTCATTCTTAGCAAACATTTCCTTAAATTTGCTTCCTTAATATATAAATATACAATAGTTACAAAATTTAAGCTATGTTACAAATCGCATTTATTAGAGAAAATCAGGAAAAAGTAATCACAGCTTTGGCGAAACGAAATATCGATGCCAAAAGTGCTGTTGAAGAAGTGGTGCAACTAGATGAAAAACGTCGTGCAGCTCAGGTTGAGTTGGACAACATTTTGTCTGAATCTAATAAATTATCCAAAGATATTGGCGAATTGATGAAAGCGGGCGAAAAATCTAAAGCCGCAATCTTAAAAGAGAAAACAGTTGTATTAAAAGAAAAAAGTAAAGAGTTAGCAGAGAAAGCTGAAGTTTTGGCTCAGGATTTAACTCAAAAACTATATGCATTACCAAATCTTCCAGCTGATATTGTACCAGTAGGAAAAACTCCAGAAGACAATTTGAATGTTTTTGAAGAGGGTGAAATTCCAGTTTTGCACGAAGGTGCTCAACCACATTGGGATTTGGTGAAAAAATATGATATTATCGATTTTGAGCTTGGTGTAAAGATAACTGGTGCTGGATTTCCTGTTTATAAAGGAAAAGGGGCTAGATTACAACGTGCTTTAATCAATTATTTTTTAGATAAAAATGCAGCTGCAGGATATAATGAAGTACAGGTTCCGCATTTGGTAAACGAAGCTTCAGGATACGGAACAGGACAATTGCCAGATAAAGAAGGACAAATGTATCATTCGACTATTGACGATTTATACTTAATTCCAACTGCAGAAGTTCCTGTTACGAATTTATACCGTGATGTTATTTTGAGCGAAAATGAGTTACCTGTTTTACATACAGCATATACACCTTGTTTCCGTCGTGAAGCTGGTTCTTATGGAGCTCATGTACGTGGATTAAACCGTTTGCACCAATTTGACAAAGTAGAAATTGTACGTGTTGAACACCCGGATAATTCATATAAAGCGCTTGACGGAATGGTAGAACATGTAAAAAGCATTTTGCAAGAATTAAAATTACCATATAGAATTTTACGTTTGTGTGGTGGCGATATGGGTTTTACAGCGGCATTAACTTATGATTTTGAAGTTTTCTCTACAGCACAAGACCGTTGGTTAGAGATTAGTTCAGTTTCTAACTTCGAAACTTTTCAGGCAAATCGTTTGAAATTACGTTTTAAAGATAAAGACGGAAAGAACCAATTGGCACATACATTAAACGGAAGCTCATTGGCTTTGCCAAGAGTTCTTGCAGGAATCTTAGAAAACTATCAAACACCAGAAGGAATCGTAATTCCAGAAGTATTACGTCCGTACTGTGGGTTTGATATTATAGACTAATTTTTTTAGTAAACAGTAACAGTATTTAGTACCAGTTGCAGTTTTTAGTTACCAGATGGTGAGCGAAAACTGCGACTGAATACTGTGACTGCGACTGAAATCTACAATTAAAAAATCGAAGATGAAAAAGCTCTTTCTATTTATTACTTTATCATTCTCGCTATTTACATTTGCTCAAAATGAACAATTAGCGCAATATTATTATGATAAAGGTGATTTTGAAAAAGCAAAAATCAGCTATCAAGAATTGCTGGATAATAATCCTTCGAACACACAATATTTTTATCGAACTATTGATTGTTACCAACAACTACAACAGTTTGATGTAGCCGAAAAGGTTATCCAGAATAGATTTAATAAGTACAAACAAGGTACTATTTTAATTGAACTGGGATATAATTTTCAATTACAAAAAAATGAAGCTAAAGCCAAAACTTACTACGATCAGGCTTTAGATAAAATCTCGGTAAATCCTAACGAAGTATTTGGGATTGCCAATTCTTTTGAGAAAAAAGTATTATTGGACTATGCTTTAAAAGCATATCAAATAGCGTCTAAAATTCAGCCTAGTTTTAATTTTAATTTTCAGATTGGTTTGCTCTACGGACAAATGGGCAAGACGGATATGATGATTGAAACATTGCTGACAGAATCTAACGAAAATCAACAAAATACACTCTTAATTCAGAGTCAGTTATCACGATTTATGGCTGATGCTGCCGATACTACATTTAATGATACATTACGAAAAGCACTTATTTTAAGAACTCAAAAGAGCCAAGATGTTTTTTGGAATCATTATTTGAGTTGGTTTTATGTACAACAAAGAGAGTTTGCAAAAGCATTTATCCAGGAAAAAGCTATCTATAAACGTGATCCTGAATCGCTTTCGAGCATAATTAATCTAGCTCAGTTTGCGATTGATGATGATGATCCCGAAGCAGCTCAGGAAATTTTAGCGTTTGTGCTGGAGAATACAAAAGATTTGGGTTTGCTTGTACAGGCAAATACCTATTTGTATAAAATGAAAATAGATAAAGCTACCGAAAAAGATTATCCAGCTATAAATACTGAGCTTCAAGGATTGCTAACAACTTATGGTATAAGCCCTTTTACCTTATCTTTGCAATTAATTCAAGCACATTTTTTAGCTTTTGATTTAAAAAAATCAGAAGAAGCGAAAGCTATTGTAAAGAAAGCACTCGAATTACAACTGAATGATTACCAAGAAGCTCAAGCTAAAATGGAATTAGCGGATATTTTGCTTTTTGAGGAGAAATTTAATCAGGCGTTATTGTATTATTCGCAAATAGAATTAGATCTTAAAAATGATGTTATGGCGCATGAAGCGAGTTTAAAAGCAGCCAAAACAAGTTATTTTAAAACAGATTTTGTATGGGCTTTAAAGCAGTTTAAGGAGTTGAAATCTGCTAATACACAACTGATTGCAAATGATGCTTTAGAGTATTTTTTATTGATAAATGATAATACAGTTGCCGATTCTACACAAACGGCTTTGAAGCAATTTGCAAAGGGCGATTATCTTTTATATCAAAATAGAAATCAAGATGCGATAGTTCAATTTCAAAATATATTAAAAACTTTTAAAGGACAAGAAATAGAAGCCGTAACTTTGCTGCGATTAGGACAAATTTACGAAGACTTAGGCGATTATAATTTGGCTTTAAGCCAATATCAATTGATTATCGATCAGCATAGTGACGGGATTTATATTGACGAAGCATTGTTCTTTTCGGCAGAAATTTACAATAAGAAATTACAAGATTTTGAAAAGGCAAAAGCCTTATATGAGAAAGTAATTTTTAACCATCAGGATAGTATTTATTTTGTAGACGCCAGGAAAAGATACCGAGAATTGCGAGGCGATACAAATTTATAATTGGGTTTAATTGGTTGTTTATTTAACCGATTAACTTAAGAAACATTAAACAGATAAAAATGATTATTTACAACATCACCACAAACATACATGAGAGTGTGCATGACCAATGGTTAAATTGGATGCAACAAAAACATATTCCTGAAATTCTGGCTACAGGAAAATTTTCATCTGCAAGAATTGTAAAAGTTTTAGTAGATGAAGAAATGGGCGGAATTACTTATTCAGTTCAATATGTAACCGATAGTAAGGAAACTTTAGAGAAATATTATCTTGAAGATGAACCTGCTTTTAGTCAGGAAGCATTGCGATTATTTGCAGATAAGATGCTTTCTTTTAGAACTGAATTAGAATTTATTTCAGACCATTAATAGATTTATTCGTTTTTTGGATTGTTCGATTTTCGAAAACAAACAATTCAAACAATAAAAATAATTTTCTGATTATTATTAAACCAAAGTAAGATGTTAAAATTGAAGAATTAAAGCATCTTCGAATCCTTACTTTAGTTAATAAACGTCATGTAAGAATGCTTCTGGTTGGCGAAGGGACAGTTAACTTTCAGGGTTACCAAAGACATTCAACAACTTCGAGAAATTAATAAATAAAAAACTGATTATTTGATATCAGATGGTTCGATATTTCGAAAAGTCTAATAGTCTAACAATCTGATGATTTAAATAAAATGGAAAAAGTAAAAGCTAAAAAACATCTCGGACAACATTTCCTGAAAGATGAAAGCATTGCTAAGGCAATCGCAGATACATTAAGCTTACAAGGATATGACGAGGTTCTGGAAATTGGACCTGGAATGGGTGTGTTAACCAAATACTTGTTAGAGAAACCAATTAATACCTATGTTATCGAAATTGATACAGAATCGGTAACGTATCTTGATGAGAATTATCCAAAATTAAAAGATAAAATTATTTCAAAGGATTTTTTGAAGTATGATATAAATGAAGTTTTTGAGAAGAAACAATTTGCTATAATTGGGAATTTCCCATACAATATTTCTACTCAGATTGTTTTTAAAACATTAGAATATCGTGATCAGATTCCAGAATTTTCTGGAATGTTCCAAAAAGAAGTAGCACAACGTATTTGTGAAAAGAAAGGGTCAAAAGCTTATGGTATACTATCGGTTTTAGCTCAAGCTTTTTATGATACCGAGTACTTGTTTACGGTAGATGAGAATGTATTTATTCCGCCCCCCAAAGTAAAATCGGGTGTTATGAAAATGACCCGAAAAGAAGATTACAGTTTGCCTTGCGGCGAAAAGTTATTCTTTACAGTGGTGAAAACAGCTTTCCAGCAACGTAGAAAAACGTTACGTAACAGTTTGAAAACATTAAATTTATCAGACAAGTTAAGAGAAGACACTATCTTTGATTTGCGTCCGGAACAACTAAGCGTGGCAGAATTTATAGCATTAACTCAAAAAATAGAAGCCGATGGAGTTTAAAATCAGCAAAGGTCTAATACAAGAATTAGAAACACTCATTCAGAGCAAAAACGACAAGCAATTGGAAGTTTTATTGAATGATATTCACCATGCTGATATTGCTGAAATCCTAGATGAACTGGATTTTGATAAAGCAACATACATATTTAAAGTATTAGATAGCGAAAAAACCGCGGAGATTCTTCTGGAATTAGACGATGATTTGCGTGAGAATATATTAAGCAGGCTTTCGCCAAAAGAGATTGCCGAGGAGCTTGACGAATTAGAAACAAATGATGCTGCCGATATTATTGGTGAATTATCGAAAGATAGAAAAGCCGAAGTAATATCTGAGCTTCAGGACGTAGAACATGCTAAAGGCATTGTCGACTTATTGCGATACGCCGAGAATACCGCAGGGGGAATCATGCACAAAGAGTTGGTAAAAGTCAATGAAAATTGGAATGTACTTACTTGCGTGAAAGAAATGCGAATTCAGGCAGAAAATATTTCAAGAGTACATTCTATTTATGTAGTCGATGATGAAGATAGACTAAAAGGGCGTTTGTCACTTAAAGATTTATTAACCACTTCTACAAGAACTCCCGTTAGCGAGGTTTATATTAAGAAATTACATTATGTAGACGTAGAAACTCCAGATGTGGAGGTAGGACGTATCATGGAAAAATACGACTTGGAAGCAATTCCGGTTGTAGATGAACTTGGGCGTTTGGTAGGTCGTATTACTATTGATGACGTTATCGATGTCATAAGAGATGAAATAGAAAAAAGAGATACAGAGGACATTCAGAAATTTGGGGGTTTGGAAGCTCTTGAATTACCGTATGTAGAAACTACTCTTTTTGAAATGGTTAAAAAAAGAGCCACTTGGCTTGTAGTTCTATTTATCGGAGAAATGTTTACTGCATCTGCAATGGGTTTCTTTGAAGGAGAAATAGAAAAAGCTGTAGTCTTGGCTTTGTTCGTTCCGCTTATTATTTCTAGTGGGGGTAACTCCGGTTCCCAAGCCGCAACACTTATTATTCGCGCCATGGCACTTAAGGAATTAACGCTTAAAGACTGGTGGTATGTAATGAAAAAAGAAATTGCATCTGGGTTTTTATTAGGTTCTATATTAGGAATTGTGGGCTTTATAAGAATTATGATTTGGCAAAAAACTGGATTATATGAATATGGAATGCATTGGTTTTCTGTAGCATTAACGGTTTCTTTTTCTTTATTGTTTATTGTGTTATGGGGAACATTATCGGGCTCGATGATACCATTTTTGTTAAAGAAACTTAAGCTGGATCCAGCAACTTCATCGGCACCATTTGTAGCAACATTAGTCGATGTTACGGGATTAGTTATTTATTTCACGATTGCATCCATATTATTAAAAGGCAAGTTATTATAAAAAAAGCATGAATTTAAATATAATTAACCACTATATTTCATGCTTTTAGAGTCTTTTTAGGACTCAAATCTATTAAACCAAAACAACCAAAAAACTATAAATTACAACCAGAATGAAAGTACACATAATAGGAGGAGGAAACCTTGGAGTTTCTATAGCCTTAGGAATTGCAAAATTCTCGAAGAATAATCAAGTTACAATTACCAGAAGAAATACGGCTAGTATCTTGTATTTACAAGAATTAGGTATTACAGTTTCATCAGATAATAAACATAATATACAAGACGCTGACCTTGTCATTCTGACTATAAAACCATACCAGGTTGATACAGTTTTGACTGAAATCCTTCCTGTGATTTCTAATAAAACAATTGCTTCGGCAGTAAGTGGTTTAGCTATTGATGTGCTTCAAAACAAAACTAGTCAGGAACATCATGTCGTGCGAATCATGCCTAATATTGCAGCACAATTTGGAGAATCGGCTACGTGTATTTCATTTAGCGAAAAAGACAGAGCAAAAGCATTACCAGTGGTGACTTTATTTGAAGATTTAGGTACTGCGCCAATTATTGACGAAAAATTAATGGATGCGGCAACTGTTCTAGGTGCTTGCGGTACAGCTTATGCATTGCGATATATTCGTGCTTCGATGCAAGCAGGAATCGAAATAGGATTTGATTCTCAAACAGCATTAGCAATAGCTGCACAAACAGTAAAAGGAGCAGCCAAAATGTTACTTGAAGAAAAAGTGCATCCTGAACAATTAATCGACCGTGTTACAACTCCACAAGGATGTACAATTGTAGGGTTGAACGAGATGGAGCATAATGGTTTTAGTTCGTCATTAATAAAAGGAATTAAGACTTCTTTAAAACAAATTAAAGGATAGTTCTAGGCGAACAAAATATTTTATATAATTCAATAGAAATTATATAAAAAAAGGACTTTCAGTTTAAACTGAAAGTCCTTTTTGTTTTTAAGTATGTTTGATTTGCTTTTTTGAGAGAGAAAATTTCAGGTATATAAAACCTAATAATCCGGCGATAAAAGAAGCTAATAAAATGGCTATTTTAGAAAAAGTAATTACTTCTGGTTCTTTAAATGCAAGTAAGGTTATAAATATAGACATCGTAAATCCGATTCCGCCCAGCATTCCTGCACCAATAACGTAAGACCATTTAAGTTCTTTTGGTAATGTACAAATTCCTAATGTAACTCCTAAGAAAGCAAATAGAGCTATTCCTAATGGTTTCCCTACAACTAATCCTATGATAATTCCTAATGTATTAGGATGGCTTAAACCTTCATGCCAGTCTGAGTTTATGGCAATGCATGTATTGGCCAATGCAAATAATGGTAAGATAAAGAATGCGACAGGTTTGTGTAAAAAATGTTGTAGTTTATAAGAAGATGTTTTCTTGCCTCCATCTCCAAATGGGATTACAAATGCCAATAAAACTCCTGTAATAGTAGCATGAACTCCAGAATTAAGCATAAAATACCACATGATAACTCCACCTATTAAGTAAAGATAAAGATTGTGGACTTTCATTCTGTTGAAAATAAATAATATACCTAAAACAGCAAAAGCAAGAGCTAAATTTAAAAAGGATATAGTTGTTGTATAAAATAATGCAATAACTACAATAGCACCCAAATCATCGATTACGGCAAGAGCAGTAAGGAATACTTTAAGAGAAGAAGGAACTTTATTTCCTAAAAGAGATAAAATTCCAATTGCAAAAGCAATGTCGGTTGCCATCGGGATTCCCGCTCCGTTTTGTGTAGCAGTTCCAAAATTTAGCAATAAAAATATTCCAGCAGGAACTAGCATTCCGCCCAAAGCACCAAAAATGGGTAACGAAGCATTTTTTATACTCGTTAATTCGCCTTGATAAATTTCGCGTTCCAATTCTAGACCTATTAATAAAAAGAAAATAGTCATCAAACCATCATTAATCCAATGTGTAATAGAATGATGTCCGATATTGGTTTCCCAAAAAGCAATATAATCGTTTTGGAATGTTGAGTTGGCTAGAAAAAGAGAAAGAATAGTTACGAAAAGTAAGATGAGACCTCCTGATTTTTCACTTTTAAAAAAGGCCTTAAATGTTTTTGTTAATTTCATTTTTTAGAATAAGGTTAAAAATGCATTATTTTCAAAGTTAAAAAAATATAACCAATAAAACAGGAAAGAATGGTTTTTAGGAGTGTTTTAGTGTAGGCAATTTGATAGAGAAAGGGCATAACCCATATTTTTTTTGTTACTTTGTTTATCTAATTTAAGTCTTAATTTTATGCCAATTAAAGTTTTACATATCGATAGCAATCATCCAATTCTTTGGAAACAATTAGAAGAAGCTGGATTTGAAAATTATGCAGATTTTACTTCTACTAAAGAAGAAATTGAAGCCAAAATTCAGGATTATCAAGGAATCGTAATCAGAAGTCGTTTTAAAATTGATAAACAATTTATAGATAAAGCAACAAATTTAAAATTTATAGCTCGTGTTGGGGCTGGATTAGAAAGCATCGATTGTGATTATGCTATTTCTAAGAATATTGAATTAATTGCTGCTCCCGAAGGAAATCGTAATGCAGTTGCCGAGCATACTTTGGGAATGATTCTTTCTCTTTTTAATAAACTGAACCTTGCTGATAACGAGATACGTTCGGGACAATGGAATCGAGAAAGTAATCGTGGATATGAACTAGATGGTAAAACTGTTGGGATTATAGGCTATGGTAATATGGGTAAAGCATTTGCAAAAAAACTTAGAGGTTTTGATGTAGAAGTTCTGTGTTATGATATTCAGGATAATGTTGGGGATGATAATGCCAAACAGGTTTCGTTAAAAGAGCTTCAAGAAAAAACGGATGTATTGAGTTTACATATTCCATGGACACCAGAAACAGATAAAATGGTTGATGCCGCATTTATTAATGCATTCAAAAAACCAATATGGATAATTAATACTTCACGAGGAAAGAACATTGTTACTGCCGATTTAGTTGCAGCAATGCAATCAGAGAAAGTACTTGGTGCAGGTTTGGATGTTTTAGAGTATGAGAAATTATCTTTTGAGACACTTTTTCAGGATAAAGATACACCTGAGGCTTTTCAGTATTTATTAGATGGACGAAAAGTGATTTTAACACCGCACATTGCAGGTTGGACATTCGAGAGTCATGAGCGCTTAGCCCAAGTAATCGTTGATAAAATTAAAGCAGTTTGTTTATAGGTAAAAAAATTTAAGACGAATTTGTGAATTTTCTCAATAAAATTTCTATTTTTATTCATTATAAATTATTTAACAAATAAAAATGGAAAATTCAAAACAAGAAGAGTGGAACAACCCACAAATTGTAAAACAAGAAAATAAAAAAGTACTTGCCGGAGTTCTAGCAATTTTGCTAGGAGGACTAGGAATACATAAGTTTATTTTAGGATATACTCAAGAAGGCATTATTCAGTTGGTTATCGGAGTGGTAACATGTGGAGTTGGAGGAGTAATCGGACTTGTAGAAGGAATTATTTATTTAACTAAAACCGACGAAGAGTTTTATCAGACTTACCAAGTAGGAAAGAAAGGCTGGTTTTAAGATATAAAAATCTCGATATTTCGAGATTTTTTTTTGCCTGCTTTTTTTTGATTTTAAAATAATAGTGTTAAAATTAATTTAAAGAGGTTATTTCTTATATTTTTTTATATTTGCACAAAATGGAGTAGCCGAAAATCCATAAATAGAGTAGGAACCAATCAAAACCAGAATTTTATAATGGATACACAAAAAGTTGATATGTTCATGATGATGAACGCAAAGTATTTTGAAGGACATCATTTAAATGCAATCAGAGAAAAACTTTTAAGCTTAGACGAAAGTCAATGGCAAAGATTACAATTAACTCAATTTAAAGATCCAACAACAGCTTTGTTGATTTCTATTTTTGCAGGAGCATACGGAATCGACCGTTTTTATATTGGCGATACAGGAATGGGAGTAGGTAAATTGCTTACTTGTGGAGGTTTTATGATTTGGGCTATTGTAGATTGGTTTTTAATCCAGGGAGCTACCAAAGAAAAAAATGCAATGGCGTTTAATAATGCATTTTTGTAAAATATGACAAAAAACAAGCTTTATACGCTAATTTTAATTGCTTGTTTTTTAGGGTATAGTTGGTTGTTCTTTTTTGATTATGTATCACATTCAAATTCAGATCATGATTTTACAGTCTGTCTTTTTAAAAGAATAACCACTATTCCTTGTCCTTCTTGTGGAACTACACGAGCGGTCGACAGTTTTTTTAAAGGAAATATACTCACTTCTTTATACCTAAATCCATTCGGAATTATTGTAGCAGGAATAATGCTTATTGCTCCGGGCTGGATTGCGTTTGATTACTTCACAAAGAGACAATCTTTTTACGATTTCTATATTAAAACAGAAACAATAATTAGGACAAAAAAAGTTGCAATCCTGTTGATTATTTTAGTAATTCTCAATTGGATTTGGAATATAAACAAACAAATATGACCGCATTAAATAAGTTTAATTACAAACCTTATGATAGTGAGTTAGAGAGAGCATCAAATAGTTATTTGATGTCGCTTGTTGCTGTACTGGGAGGTTTGCCGTTGCCAATTATGAATTTATTGGCATCCGTTTTTTTTTATTTAGGAAACAGAAAAAGTACAGCTTTTGTTAAATGGCATTGTACTCAAGCATTATTGGCACAATTAGGAATGTTTTTCTTTAACACAGTAGGTTTTTGGTGGACTATTTCTATTATTTTCGAAGATGGACAGTTTACCAATACATATATCGCTTATATGTTAACGATAATAGGTTTTAATCTTGTTGAGTTTATTTTTACTTTGTATTTGGCAAGCCAGACCAGAAAAGGAAATCATATCGAAATATATTTTTTTGCCGATATTACTAATTTAATTTGCAAAACCAATGAAAACACTATTTAGAGGACTAACCATTGTAGGATCTTTTTTCGCGATATGGTTTTTATTGGCACAAATAGATTATATCACTTTCTTTAAAATCGACAAAGCCAAAAGCGCTACCGAAAAAGGAGTTGGCGACATGATTTGGGATCAGATTAAAAATACAGAAGATATAATCGTAAATGATTCTATTACTAAAACATTAGATAAATTGCTAGATCCATTATGTAAAGAAAATGGAATAGTACGTGATAGTCTTAAAGTTCATATTATTCAAAAAGACGAGGTAAATGCTTTTGCTTTGCCAGACGGACATTTGGTGGTATATTCAGGTTTAATAGAAGCTTCAAAAAACGAACAAGCTTTGATAGGTGTATTAGGACATGAAATTGCTCACATAGAGAACGATCATGTTATGAAAAAACTATCCAAAGAAATTGGATTCTCTGTTCTTATGTCTATTACAACGGGAAATAATAACGCGAGTATAATAAGGGAAGTAATGCATACATTATCATCTACAGCTTATGATCGTGCACTCGAGAAAGATGCAGATATTACAAGTGTAGAATATATGCTTAAAGCAAAAATTGATCCGGCACCATTTGCAGATTTCCTTTATGATATGTCATTTGATAAAAGTTTTGGAGGAGCTTTATCTTGGATAAGTACTCACCCAGAGTCTGAGGCTAGAGCCAAATATATTTTGGAATATATAAAAGGTAAAAAGCTGGAGAAGAAAATGATATTGTCTAAAGAAGAATGGGATGGTTTTAAAAAAGCCACAGATGAGTATGAAAATTAATAGCTGTTTTTGCTAATTATTTTAATCAAAGAATAGTTTCTATAAAAACAAAATCCCGTTTCATGAATTTGAAACGGGATTTTGTTTTTATATGATAAAAGAACTTAATCTTCTTTCTCTGCTAGTTTTCTTTCTAATTCTATCTGAAATTCTTCTATAACAGGTTTCATTGTGCTCTCAGGAATGTCAGCAATACGTATGTACATTAAACCATCGATAGCATTGTTGAATAATGGGTCAACATTAAAAGCAACAACACGTGCATTTTGTTTGATGTATTTTTTAATCAAAACAGGCAAACGTAAATTTCCAGGTTCTAATTCGTCAATAATTTTATCAAACTTATTCAAGTCCGATTCAGCTTCATCAAAAATAAAGTCTTTATCAGCATCTTTTAGTTTTACTTTGTATGCTTTTTTCGGATGAATGTATTGCGCAATATAAGGATCGTAATAATTAGATTTCATAAACTCAATCATCAATGATTTCGAGAAATCAGAGAATTGATTACTGATACTTACACCTCCAAGCAAATATTTGTGCTCAGGGTAACGCAATGTAGTATGAATAATCCCTTTCCATAATAAGAAAAGAGGCATCGGTTTTTGTTGGTATTCCTTAATAATAAATGCACGCCCCATCTCAATAGATTTATGCATCATATCATGAAGTTCAGGTTCGAATCTAAAAAGATCATTTAGGTAAAAACCATCCATTCCGTATTTAGGATAAATCTCAGAACCTAATCCCATGCGGTAAGCACCAGATATTTTTTTGGCATCATCATCCCATAAAAACATGTGGTGATAATACTGGTCGTATGCATCAATATCGATAGGCTCGTTTGTTCCCTCGCCAACCTCACGGAAGGTAATTTCGCGTAAGCGGCCAATTTCATGTAATATATTCGGAATATTTTTCGCTTCAGCAAAAAACACCTCATAGTTTTTACTTTGTAATAATCTGCAATCCGTATTTCTTAGCGTCTCAACTTCGGCATTTATTTTGTTTCCGTTTGCAGGAGTAACAATTTCCTTAGGACTTCTAGGAATTTTTAAGTTTGCAGGATCCAGCAATTTATGCTCCTTTTCAAAAGGATTTGCCAGCATGTATGTTTTCTTTCTTAAAAATTCTGAGTAATCGTCAAAAGATTCGATTTCATTTTGTTCGTTAACCGAAATAGGTTTTCCGATACGTACCTTAATAACACGATCTTTTTGAGTAAGCAATTCCGACGGTAATTTTGCCGTACGTAAAGTATCATCTATTTTAGAAAGCCAATAGAACAGTTTACTGTTTTTGGCATGAAAATAAATAGGAACAACAGGAACTTTAGCTTTTCTGATTAATTTAATCGCGCCTTCTTCCCAAGGTTTATCGACCACTAATTTTCCGTCTTTATAAGTCGAAACCTCACCTGCAGGAAAAATCCCCAAAGGTTTTCCATCACTTAAATGGCGAAGAGTTTCTTTTATTCCAACCACGCTTGATTTAGCATCCTTATGATTTTCAAAAGGATTTACAGGCATGATGTATTTTTTTAGAGGAACAATACGATGCAATAGGAAATTGGCAATAATCTTAAAATTAGGCTCTCTTTCAAGCATTAATTTTAGCAATAAAATGCCATCAATACCACCAAGCGGATGGTTTGATATAGTAATATAAGCACCGTCTTTAGGTAATCGTTTTAAATCTTCCTCAGGAATTTCAAATTTAATTTGTAAATCGTCCAAAATTCCGTTCAAGAAAGCAACATCTTCCAGATGTTTGTTTCTATCGTAAACTTTGTTCAAGGTCGATATCTTTAGTACCTTCATAAGGACCCAGCCAGAAAAAGTACCTAAAACCCCGTACTTGTCAACATTTATTGCCTTGGCAACTTCTTTCGCGGTAACTAAACCCATGTACAATTTGTTTTTTAGAGCAGGAAACAAAGATAACAAAAAACTCTACTTTTCCTTATTTCTTACCCAAACTTTCCGCTTTTTTATTACATTTGAAATACAAAAATTAAAACGTAATGAAAATTATTTCTTATAATGTAAACGGAATTCGTGCGGCAATTTCAAAAGGATTTATCGATTGGTTACAGCATGCGAGTCCGGATGTTATTTGTCTTCAGGAGATTAAAGCTACAGAAGATCAAATTCCAGTAGACGATATTACCAAAGCAGGTTACCCATATCAGTATTATTATCCAGCTACAAAAAAAGGATATAGCGGTGTAGCAATCCTTTCAAAAATAAAACCAAATAATGTTGTGTACGGAACAGGAATCCAACACATGGATTTTGAAGGAAGAAACCTTCGAGCAGATTTCGACACTTGTTCAGTAATGAGTTTATATCTTCCGTCAGGAACCAATATTCAGCGATTGGATCATAAATTTATGTTCATGGACGATTTTCAGACCTATATTAATGAGCTTAAAAAAACGGTTCCAAACCTTATTATTTGCGGTGATTACAATATATGTCACGAAGCGATAGATATTCATGATCCAGTTCGTAACAAAACAGTTTCAGGATTTTTACCAGCAGAACGCGCCTGGTTAGACGGATTTATGAAAACAGGATTTATAGATAGTTTCCGTCACTTTAACAAAGAACCACACAATTATTCTTGGTGGAGTTACCGCGCAGGAGCAAGAGGGAATAACAAAGGATGGAGAATTGATTATAATTTAGTTAGCGATTCCTTACAACACAAATTAAAACGTGCCGTTATATTACCAGACGCAGTACATTCTGATCATTGCCCGGTTTTAGTCGAAATCGAAGATTAATGGTATCATTATTGTTAGATACACACAAGATTTAAGCAAACTCCAGAGTAGTTTTTATTTAGGAGCTGTTTCCTGCTTTCCGCTACAATCTTTATGTTTTTAAAGAAAAAACATAAAGGATTTTCGCTATAATCAGGGCTAGAAATCGTGCTAATACCAATAATAAAAAGAATAAGAAATCTCAAATAATGAACACCACAAACAAAATGATTAAAAAAGCTTCAATCGGATTATTGATACTTGCGCTTACAACATCGTGTGTATCCAAAAAAATATACAACGATCTAGAAACGAAATTTGCCGATTTAAAAAAAGAAAATCGTTCAATCTCCGATGAAAATGCCGAATTGCTAAAAGCAAAAAATCAATTAGAGTTAGACCGTGACGGATTAAATAAAAGTCTTAGCGCAACAAAAGCTGAATTAGAAAAACAAAAAGCCGATTATGCTGCTGCACAAAACAAATTCAAAGTTTTGCAAGACTCTTATAATGCGCTAGAAAAAAATACGGATGAAGCTTTAAAAAGCAACATGAATAAAAACCGTGACTTGCTAGAACAACTAGAAGCAAAAGGAAAAGCATTGGCTGCAGAACAAGCACGTTTAGATAAAACATCAAAAAGATTAGACGAACTAGAATCGATGATAGCTGCTAAAGAAGCTGCTATGAAAAAACTAAAAGAAACGCTGTCTAAAGCCCTAAACGGATTTGAAGGAAAAGGATTGACAGTAGAACAAAAGAACGGAAAAGTATATGTTTCTATGGAGAACAAATTACTTTTTAATTCAGGAAGTTGGACAGTAGGAACTGAGGGTAAAAAAGCTGTAGTAGAACTAGGAAAAGTATTAGGAGATAATCCAGATCTTTCGGTATTAATAGAAGGACACACAGATGATGATCCATATATAGGTTCAGGAGTAATTACAAACAACTGGGATTTATCGACCAAAAGAGCAACAGCAATTGTAGCAATCTTGAGCGAAAACAGCAAAATCAACAAACAAAAATTAACTGCTGCAGGTCGTGGAGAATTCTCACCATTGGCAAGTAATGCAACTCCAGAAGGAAAAGCTAAAAACCGTAGAATCGAAATCATCTTAACACCAAGATTAGATGAAATCGCCGAAATGCTAAATAGTATTAACTAGTAGAGGTGCTAAGGTTCTAAGAGACAAAGGTTCAAAGTTTTTAACTTTGGACCTTTTTTGTTTTCTGGTTATCCTGTAAGTTCTTTTTTTATCTTTTAGAGCGTATTTACTCAATTTTATTTTCAATCAGTGGCGAGAAAATTAATCGCAAAGAGTTACGCAAGGTTCGCAAAGTTTTAGAATCCATTTAATCATTTAAATTCTATCTAACTATTTTTAAGTTACTGATAAACAAGTCCCAGAGGGACGTTGTGTTTATAGAAATTTTGAATACTCACATTTCAATAAACCCCATTGGGGTGACATCTTTAGCAATCAGATAATAAACATAGATACCGCTCAGCTGGAGCTTTAACTCAATCAACGTATATAATGGCTATAAATATTACGCTCCTCTGGAGCTTTTAAAAACAAAAACAAGGATTTTCCTTTCCTATTTAAGTTAGTAACTCTTTGTCAAAGTCCCAAAACCACTTTCTTGAAATCTGTGGCAAGAAATAAAACGACCACTTTTATATTTCATCAAATAGATTAGTTAATGACTTTTAGTTTTTTTGTAACTTTGTCATTATAAATACAATAATTATGGAACTTCCAGAATTAAAAGATAAAATAAGACTTCAATTAGATTTAGCCGATGAACGAGTGCTTCGTATTGTCTCTTCTGTTTTTGACAATTACTTAAATGAAATCGTTTCGTATGATTCAAAAGGGAATCCATTAGAGTTATCTGAATATCATAATAAAGTTGAAGAAGGATTGGACGATGTAAAATATGGTCGAATAATTTCACAAGAAAATCTGAATAAAGAAATGAAAAATTGGGATAATGAGTAATCCTGGTTTGGATGTTTTTTGGACTAATAAAGCAAAAGAAGATTTAAAGGATATATATTATTCCTTAAAAGGGAAAATTTCTTTAGAATCTGCTCAAAAAATAAGAGATGAGTTGTTTGATAGTCCAAATAAAATTGTTTTTTCAGAGCAATTCCAATTAGATGAGTACAGATTAGACTGTAGAAGAATCATTGTAAGAAACTATAAATTATTATATCAGATTAAAAATAATTCTGTTTTTATAATTAGAGTTTTTAATACATTTCAAAATCCATTAAAAAGTTTGAAATAGATAAATCCGATAAAATAAGATTAACATAAAAAGGTTTAGAGTTTTTTAACTTTGAACCTTTTTCTTTTGAAATATTGCTTTGTACCTTTGGACTTTATTCGTGAAAAGCTATAAAAAGCTTAGAATCTTAATAACTCAGCACTTTAGAACCTTAAAGAAAAATGAAATACACTACAATTCCCAATACCGATATTAAAGTAAGTAAAATAAATCTTGGTACGATGACTTTTGGTCAACAAAACACCGAAGCCGAAGGACATGCACAAATGGATTATGCGCTAGAACGAGGCGTTAATTTTTTTGATACTGCCGAGATGTATTCTATTCCTGCAAGTAAAGAAACTTACGGAAGCACAGAAAAGATTATAGGAACATGGTTTAAAAAATCAGGTAAAAGAGAAGATGTGGTTTTGGCAACTAAAATTGCTGGACCAAATGATAATTTTGGTTATATGCGTGAGAAAATTGATTTCTCGCCAGCAAGTTTAAAGTACGCATTAGACCAAAGTTTACAAAGACTACAAACTGATTACGTAGATATATACCAATTGCATTGGCCAGAACGAAAAACCAATTGTTTTGGACAACGCGGACTTAAACTTCAGGATGATGCTTGGGAAGATAATATTCACGAAGTTCTACAAACTCTGGATGGTTTTATAAAAGAAGGTAAGATTAAACATGTAGGACTTTCTAATGAAAACCCTTGGGGTATTATGCGTTTTCTAGAGGAGAATAAATACAATAATTTACCAAGAGTTAAAACAATCCAAAACCCATATTCATTATTAAACCGTCTTTTCGAGAATGCTTCTGTTGAGGTTTGTATGCGAGAAAATGTTGGATTATTAGCGTATTCACCAATGGCATTTGGAGTATTATCTGGTAAATTCTTATCTGGAGAAAAACATCCAAACTCAAGACTTAATTTGTTCCCACAATATACAAGATATAGTAGTGAACAAAGTACTAAAGCAGCGCGTATGTATCAGGAAATTGCTAATAAACATGGTTTGAATTTTGCACAAATGTCGTTGGCTTTTGTTAATCAGCAACCATTTGTAACGAGTACTATTATAGGAGCAACTACAATGGAACAATTAAAAGAAAATATAGATTCTATTAATATTACCTTATCAGACGAAGTTATTGCAGATATTAATGCAGTTCATGCTATAATCCCAGATCCTGCACCGTAGTTAGCTTCAGTTTTACAGTTTCAGTTTATAGTACTTGTAAACATTGCGAACTTTGCGTAAAACTTTGTGAACTTTGCGGTTAATTTTCTACCACAGATTATATAAAAACAAAAATCCCGATACATTTAAACACGTATCGGGATTTGTTTTTTAAAGGGATTTTATAAATTTAATACCTGATCTTTAGGATATCTTACTTTATAACTAATTCTGAATTTCTTCACTTCATTAGGTTTCATTTGTAATTGCCAAGTCAGGATTCCAGTTTCGGCATTTACTTTTGCACCATCATTTTGTAACAATTCGACTTCTATTTCTTTATTGGTAGTCAAAGGATATTGGTCTTTTAACAAAAGTTCAACAGCCTCTTTCTTGTTGTTTCTTACCGTGATGTCATAAGTAAAAGTTTGTTCTTTTTTTGAAGATAAAAACTTAGTTCCCGATTTATCGGCTACTTTTTCACGTTTTATAGATACTTTCTTATCACGACCCATACTTAGGTTTAGTGTATCACTAGTTTGGTTTGGCTCGATAAAAGTTTTCCCTACATACATACCTTCAAAAATAATATTAGCCTCACCTCTCAATAAATTGTATTTGCTATAATCTGCAATTTCTGCAAGAAGGAAAGCTTCACTTTCTACTCTTGGCGCAGCATAATATTTATATGATGATGGTAATTTTATTTCTTTTAGAGAAACACTATGTACTTTTCCGTTAGATAAAATGTCATAAGGAATATCAATATCAAAAGAAACATTAAGTTGGTTTTCTTCGACAGTCGTATAATCTGAAACAGATGATTTCTTCATTGCAACTGGTGCTACAACTACAGTTTCCATTAATGCATTGTCTTCTGCAACTCTACCTTGCAGCTGATTCATTACACTTCTTTGTTGGTAAGCGTATGGTGCTTGACTAATATTATTATTTCTCAAAAACCAAGAACTCAATATCGGCGCTTGATTATTCTGGTTAGGATAACCACTAGATAAAGTAAGTTTTACTTTTTTCCAATCAATGCCCGTATTTTGGATTACCTGAGCTTTGTACATCATATTAATAGGCGAGGTAACACTTTCGGCACGTAGGTCGTAAAATGGAGTCCATGTAGCATTATTCGTTAAGTACGAAATATCCAATGGCACAGCCCCAGCAACTTCATTCATAACCTGAACAATTAATTTTCCCGATGAGGTTTTCTCTTCTTTGCTAGTATCAACTTCAAGTTTGTTATTTAGTTTTTGAAGCGTTTCATTAAGCTTTTGTTGTTTCTCAGAAAGAGCATTAATGGTATTGGCAATTTCTAGTTGTTTGTTCTTATAATAATCGACCATTTTCATTAATTCGGTTACATTTAAACCTGAATTCACACCAGAAATTTGTTGATTTTTATCTAAAAGTTGAATCGTTTTTGTTTCAGAATTTATCGTGTTATTAACTTTCTGAAGCTCTTTCTGAACCAAAACAATACTATCTCTTACTCTTTTTAGCGCAGGGGATTTAGTGTCAACTTCATATTCTGAAATATAATTATTGGTAAACTGAACCGAAAGTACCGTTACTGTCGATGGAGTTCCTATTTGTATAGAATTCTCGTTTAAGTCTACGGCAACATTTTTTATTACAATTTCGCTAGTTCCTAATGGGAGAGTAGCGCTTGCAGTTTGCGAAATTTCGGCAGCATTAAAGTATACCGTTGCAGCTTTTACTTTTGCCGTTGTAAAGATTGGTTTTTGCGCAAATGCAATTGTACCAATCAATAATAAAGCGGATGTCACTATTTTTTTTATCATGAGTTTAATATTTAAATTGTTTGTTTTAGGGTAATATGTATTACAAATAACGAAAATTTGACTGGGTTTTAATAGTAGATAACAAGAATGATTTTCTTTTTAGAGTTATCAATTATGTCTTCAACTACACCAAAGAACTTTTCATTCACCATCGGACATCCATAACTATTACAGATAGGGTTTATTTGTTCTTCAAAAGGGACATCCTTATATTTATGTAAAACCACATTTCTATCAAAAGCATTATCGTTGGTCTTGTCCAATCCGTATAATTTGTATGCTTTCCCAAAAGTGCCTTCATACGAATACCCAATCGAATATTTTCCTAACGAGGTAGAAAGCGAATTTTTTACATTGCTAAATTTTAATTTCCCAGGAATTCCCGTTTCTGAGCCAGAACCATGACCAACCAAGCCTTTGTTAAGTAGTTTGTCATTTTTTAAATCATATATAAAAAAGCGTTTCTTACCAGATGCAATTCCCATATCGATAAAAAAGCCAACTTCGGTATTGTATTTAGAAGATGCATTTACAAACTTTTTAACCTCGTTTATCTGGTTTGTCAATTTTTCTTTCGACGATGATTTTGAATCAGGTAACTTGAGTTTTTCTTCTTTATGTATGCATTTAAAACTAACACAAAAAACTCCCATAAAAATCAAAAAGAAGATACTCTTTTTCATGTTTTTAAATAATTGATTTTTTACCACTGTATTTATTTTTCAACAGTATATCCTTTAACTTTTGCAAAAGCAACAATCGATGTGTTTATGGCATTACCCAAATCATCTTGTTTCTTTGTTTTTTTTGCTTCGGTATCTATATATTCCTGACGTTTTTTGGCAAGTTCGCCAATTTCCTTTTGAATATTTTCTCTTTCTCTGGTTTTTTGTGCAACAATTACCTTTAATTCGGCAGTAGATTTATTCTGAAGTTCAGCAGGCAATTCTTCTTTTTTTATTTTCGAAATAGCTGTAGCATCATCTTTTACTTTATCGACCAAATCCCAACTATCATTTTTATAAACTGCTTTGGATTTACTCACAGCGCGTTCGGCATAATTTGATGCAGAAACTTTCTGAGCATTTTTATCCTGCATTTCCTGATTCATTTTTTTCTCAGAACCTTTTGAGCCATAACCAATGTAGGTTTTGTTGATTTTTTCGTTACATTTTGTAATTTCAACATCATACGGAGTTACGATATAACGTACCGATTGGTTAGAATCGATATTAAAATATTTCCCTTTTCCATAATCTGCACCGTCTTTCCATAGTTCATTTATGCCTTGTGTTTTATCGCCACAATAAATAGTATTTACATAAATATCATTCTTTAAGGCATTGCTAATAGCTTCTTTATAATTAATTCCACCTTGATTAAATTCTTCGTTTCCTGCTATATAAATAAGCTTCATATTGTTGTTGTCCTTTGCCCATTTTAATTGTTTGGTTGCATCCTGAATCACAGCTCCGCAGTATTCGTTACCACCATTAGTACTTAGAGAAAACAGTTTTTCCGAAATCAAATCTAAATCTGTCGAAAGTGGTGCTATTTGTCTGATATAGTTAGATTGTTTAGACAAACCATCATTACCATATTCATACAAAGCAATCTCGATATCGGGATTCTGTCCGTTGTATTTTAAAGTTGTTAAAGTGTTTACAATATTCCAAAGCCTAGATTTTGCCTGATCAATTAAACCATCCATACTACTAGAAGTATCTAATAATAATGCAACTTGTATTTTGGTCTTTTCCGCTGTTATCGGTTTTTCAATTCCAGTATTCTTTTTAAGATTAGCATTAGTATAATTGCTATTTGCAAAAGTGAATGTAGTTGCTAAAAGCGCTGAGATAAGGATTGATGTTTTCATGATTTCCTATGTTTTAGATTGTGATTATAGACCAAACTTATAAACTTTAAGAATTCGTTTTTTGGACAAATGGTGAAACGGTATTTTCACTTGGTGAAACGAGTTGTAAACGGAATATAAAATACTTTACTTTACAGTATTGTTTTTAAAGGTTCTGAGTCACCTATAAATTAAGGTGCTAAGATTTAAAAAAAGATATAATATATGAGACGTTTATTAGCTGTTTTTTCTTTATTTCTAATGTTGTTACTTCCTTTTGGAGTAATGGCACAGGATTCTCTTGCTAAGAAAAAAGCAGTGCCAATTTCTAAAATGAGCAAAGTATCTAAAGAGTTACAAAAATCATTGGATATAAATGACGAGACACAAATAGGTCAGAATTATGAACGCCTTGCCAACGAATTCCTTAATAAAGGAGATAATGCAAAAGCCGAAGAATATTATAAAAAAGCCTTAGCAAGTTATACCAAACAAAATCTTGCCGAAGACAAAATACGAGTAACAAGAAGTATTGCTAAAGTACAAGAGAATCAAAAAAAGTTTGATTCAGCAATAAAGAACTACGAGATTGCTGGGGCTATTGCTGAGGATAAAAATGAAGAAAAAATAAACCAAAATGATGCTAACCGATTGCGTACACAAGCAAGTCCGGTTACACAAGCAGGATATGTAAATTCGAATATAGAGTTACTTAAAAGAGATAATAAAATTGATGAGGTTGCAGCAGCTTATGTTCAAAAAGCAGAAAATTCTTTGCAGCAAAAAAACAAAATAGTTGCAATTGAGAGTTATAATAAAGCACTCGCTTACGCAAAAGATAAACCAGAAGAGGTTATTAAAATTAAAAATGAAATTGCCAAAGTATATGCTTCAGATAGTCAGTTTGAGAAAGCAATTGGTATAAGCGAAAGACTTTTGGCGGAAGCCAAAACCAAACAAGATTTTACTACCCAAATAAAGCAATTACAATCTTTGGCAAAGCTTTATTTTAAAAAAGAAGAACCTAAAAAAGCAGTTGTGTCGCTTAAAGAAGCGTATGATTTAGCATCTAAAAACGGAAATTCTACCGAAGCCAAAAAAAGTTTGTCGGCTTTAATTGAGTATTACAAAACTAAAGGTGACGATAAAGAAAGTATCGCATTGTACGAACAATTCTTTAAGAACTTTGATGAATTAATTCAATCAGATACTACGCTTATCGATGCCAAAACATTTCAGGTAACCGAAGATAAAATCCGTCAGTTAGAAAAAGAAAAAACGTTGAAAGACGAATTGATTACAAAGAAAAACACCTTTAATTATTTTCTATTAGGTTCAATTTTATTGCTCTTGCTTTTATTTCTATTTATTGTAAAAGCCTTGTATTCGATAAAAACTAAAAATAAAGAAATTGCATTACAATCGTTGAGACGAGAAATGAATCCGCATTTTATCTTTAATAGTTTGAATAGTGTGAATCAGTTTATTTCTGAAAATAAAGAATTAGAAGCCAATAAATATCTGACCTCTTATTCTAACCTGATGCGAAATATGATGGAAAACTCTAATAAGGATTTCATCACTTTAGATAAAGAAATTGAACAATTGAAAAAATACCTGGACTTAGAACATTTGCGTTTTCAGGATAAATTTGATTTTAAGATTAATGTCGATGAAGCTTTGGATGCCGAAACGGTTTTGGTTCCTAATATGATTATTCAGCCACATCTGGAAAATGCAATTTGGCACGGATTACGCTACCTTGATAAAAAGGGATTTCTTAATCTTAATTTTGAGTTCAAAGATGAGAAAGTTATGGTTGTTATAGAAGATAACGGTATTGGTTTAACCAAAAGTCGAGAACTAAAAACAAGTAATCAAAAAGCACATGAATCTCGTGGATTAAGTAATACTAAGGAACGTATTGGTTTGCTGAACGAATTGTATAAAAAGAATATTTCTTTTGAAATTATCGAAAAAGAAATACCAGAAACAGGAACGATTGTTCGAATTATTTTTCCGTTAATAGATAAAATATGATGACTTTTCAAAAGATAAGAAGTGTAATTGTCGAAGACGAACTTGCAGCACGAGAAGTACTCAAGAATTATTTGAGTAAATATTGTCCGCAGGTTGAGGTTATTGGCGAAGCACAAAATATAAAAGAAGCAGTTCCGTTGTTACACGAATTACAACCACAATTGGTTTTTCTGGATGTCGAGATGCCTTTTGGGAATGCTTTTGATGTCTTGGAAGCATGTAAAGATTTACATTTTGAAACAATTTTTGTTACCGCTTTTTCCGAATATTCATTAAAGGCTTTAAACCAAAGTGCTGCTTATTATCTTTTAAAACCTATTAGTATCGAAGAGTTGATTGTTGCAGTAAACAAAGTGCATCATCAGGTTATGAACCATGAAATCTTTAATAGAAACAAAATTATCGTTGAGAATTTTCATGAAACCAAACCTGAAAAACAACAAGTAATTTTACCAACTTTAGAAGGTTTTGAAGTGGTTAAAATGGAAGAAATTGTCCGATTAAAAGGTAATGGAAACTTCACCGATTTATACCTAAACAGCGGAAATAAGAAAATGGTTTGTCGATTCTTAAAACACTTTTCAGAGATTTTACCCTTACCATTTATACGGGTTCATAAATCGCATATTATTAATATGAATTGTGTAAAATCATATAATAAAGGCGGAATCATAACGCTAAATGATGGTGCTGAAATTGAAGTTTCTCCAACGTATAAAGAAGATTTTCTGAAGAATTTTAAGTAAGCAGTTGGTGTTATAATTATACCTACAAGGTTTCGGAAACCTTGCAGGATGAATACTAAAGAGATTTAAAGATCAAACTCATCATCTATAGACATAGAATCTACAGGAACTGCTGTAGAATCTGGTGCTTTTATTCGCAATAGCGAGCGAGCATTTCCAGAAATATAAACAGGCGACCTACTAATAGTATCTTCAGGAGTTAATACACCGCGACGCAACATAATATTGCTAAGGAATTTTTGATTTCTGATAGCGTAATCTTTCAGGTTTCCTTGGTCATTAAATTGATAGGTAAATTTTCTTGGACTCGGAATAATTGTAGCCAGAAACAAACATTCGTTAAGACTTAAATCGGATGGACTTTTTTGGAAATAAAAACGACTTGCTTCGCCAATTCCGTATACATTTGGCCCCCATTCGATAATATTAAAATATACTTCGAGCATACGTTGCTTACTTACCACACGATTGTTTTCGAGAATGTAAACTAGTAAAATCTCTTCGAGTTTGCGTGATAAAGTTTTTTCTCTGGTTAAGAAAACATTCTTTATTAATTGCATACTAATTGTGCTTGCACCACGAGAAAATTTCTTGGTTCGTATATTCTTTAAAATTGATTGTTTAAAAGCTTCATTAATAAAACCACGATGAGAGAAAAATGATGGATCTTCGGTAGTTAAAACACATTTTTGAAGATATGGAGAAATTTGCTCAATAGGAGTATAATTTGGATTTCCGGCACCTACTAAAATAGGTCTTTGCAACACATTTTTTATAATGGCACGATATACAAACTCACCATTTAATTTGGTAAGGTTTGCTTCGCCATATTTGGTGATAACAAGGTTTTCTTTGTTTAATTTACTATCAAAAACTAAACTGTTTGGTTTGTTTTTGTTGAATTTAAAATCAAGTTTATAGTCAAAATCGCCCGTAGCTTCCATACCTTGAAAATGGGTAAACAAACCATCGGGCAATGAAACAATAAAATCTTGGGCTTTCATTTTAGGGATAGCCACTTTTAGAGTATAGATTGTATCTGATTTGGTATTATAAGATACATAAGGATGGAACTTTATTTTGTTTAACTGAACTGTTGAGGTACTATCTATCGAAATAAAATCAGAACCTAACAAGAAGCGATAATCAAAACGAGCATTTTTTATAACAACATCTTTGCTGGCAATTCTTGAATGGTTAATTTTTAAATTTGTAATAGACGAATAACCATCAATATGAAGTTCGCTTCCATCTTTTTTGATATTTTCAATATTCAGTCGGATAGAGTCAAAACTAGCCAACATATTAAAACGATCATCAATGTAGGGAACTCGTATTGCTCCTGTGTCAAGATTAAAAAATCGGATATCGGCTTTCTTATTTCTTGGGTCAGCAAATCCTTTTATATTCCAACGTTGGTCGAATGTATTGGTTTGAACATGTAAGTTGGTTTCAAGTTCTTTATCGACTAAAACTAATTTACTTATTGCAATTTGTGCTTTCTTACCATTATCATCAATCTTAAAAATTAAATTTTCAAGTTTCATATCGGTAGGAACAAGATTTAATAATTTAGATATTATTCTATAGGCATACGTTGCATATTCTCTTTTTTCGTTTTTAGAAGTATTGGTACTGTCTTTTTTTAAGAAAGCATCAAAGTTCTTAATGTTTCCTTTTTTTACTAATTGTATGTAGCCTTTGTCAATTTTTAAAGTTCCAATTTGTATATCCCCCACCAATAAATGTGATAGGCTAATACTGGTTTCTATATTATGAATGTTACAAAGCGTATCTGCATTTTTTGGTACTAAGATTACGTTGGTTAGTTTTATTCCCGAAAGACCATCAAAAGAAGCTGTTTTAACCGAAAAAGTACTATTGTATTCTTTATTCATTTTATCAGAAACTTTTGCAATAGCTTTATGCAAAAGGGCATCTCTAAAAAAATATAATCCTAAAAAAAGTACCACCAATACTAATGCAAGTATTAGGAATGCTTTGAATATTTTTTGTTTTGGAAACTTCATAAATGTAATTTGCTTTTTGAAATAATTCGGCTTCTATTATCTAAATTAGAATTATCAGTCTATAAAGAAAATAAAAATCCATTAAAGAATTGAAAAAGATAATATAAAAGTTTCCTTATTCGGTATGTATATTTTGATTCAAATTCATAGTTTTTCAAAGAAGGAGTTTTTTATAGTATAAATCTTATATATTTGCAAGATTATTAATAATTAAAATAATTTTAAATGAAAACTTTAAAGAAAATTATGTTTTTGGCTGTTGCCATCTTTTCATTAGTATTATCATCTTCTTGTAGTAGTGACAGTTCATCAGAAGATAATATAGATGAAAGTACAAGTACAGAAGGCTATATCAAATTTAAATATAATGGAGTTGTTTATAATTTTGAGCCTAGCATAGGTACCTCAGGAAGTATAAATATAATGGGGTATGAGGGAATAGATGATACTTTAAAAAGTATTTCTATATGGTTGCCTTTAGATTTTACTACAGGAACTCATCCAATTGTATATGATTTATCAAAACTAGGGACAATTTATACCGCAAATTTCACTTTTAAGCCTGAAATAAATAATATTAGTGCAACATCAGGAACTGTGAATATTACGGAGAAAAGTGATAAGAAAATTGCAGGAACATTTAGTTTTTCTGGAACAAGAGATGGAAAAACATTTGTAATTACTGAGGGAAGTTTTAGTGCACCAAAATTTTAGAAGGTATTCTATAAAAAAAATCTCGCTCATGTCTGTATCATTAACTTGAGATTCGTGAGCGAGATATTTAAAATATAAGTTGCGGTTTAACCAAAAAGAATACTAGCTACGTCTTCAATTTTAGCAACAAGTTCAATCTTGATTCCTGTATTTTTTAATGCAATTTTATTGTATTTGGATACAAAAATAGTCGAGAATCCTAATTTTTCTGCTTCTTGTATGCGTTGATCAACACGATTTACTGGACGAATTTCGCCAGATAAACCAACTTCTCCAGCAAAGCAGAAACCTTTGGTTACAGGTATATCTTCATTTGAAGATAAGATAGCTGCAACTACAGCAAGATCTATCGCAGGATCATCTACAGAAATTCCTCCGGTTACATTCAGGAATACATCTTTTGCTCCCAAGCGAAATCCTGCTCTTTTTTCTAAAACGGCCAAAATCATGTTTAATCTTTTGGCATTATATCCTGTCGTACTTCGTTGAGGTGTTCCGTAAACTGCTGTACTTACCAATGATTGTATCTCTATCATTAACGGACGCATTCCTTCGAGTGTAGATGCGATTGCTGTTCCTGATAATTCTTCGTCTTTGTGCGAAATTAATATTTCAGATGGATTACTTACTTCTCTTAAACCACTACCTAACATTTCGTAAATTCCTAATTCGGCAGTAGATCCAAAACGGTTTTTAAGCGATCGTAAAATACGATATACATGATTTCTATCTCCTTCAAATTGCAAAACAGTATCGACCATGTGTTCAAGAATCTTGGGACCCGCGATGTTTCCGTCTTTGGTAATATGACCAATCAGGATTACAGGAATATTCGTTTCTTTGGCAAACTTGATTAACTCGGCAGTAGTTTCTCTAATCTGAGAAATACTTCCTGCAGTCGATTCAATATAATCGGTATGAAGCGTTTGGATAGAATCGATAATTACGATCTCAGGCTGAATAGCTTCAATTTGTTTAAAGATATTCTGAGTTTTGGTTTCGGTAAGAATATAGCAATTATCACCATTTGGCGTTATTCTTTCGGCACGCATTTTTATTTGTTTCTGGCTTTCTTCGCCCGAAACATAAAGTGTTTTATAAGGTAGTTGTAATGAAACTTGAAGCAAAAGTGTACTTTTTCCAATTCCAGGTTCTCCTCCTAAAAGAGTTAATGAACCAGGAACAATACCACCACCAAGAACACGGTTTAATTCGCCATCGGTCGTGTCCATACGAACCTCTTGAGTCGAATCGATTTCGTTTATTCGTAAAGGGCGAGGAGCTTTTCCAGTAGGAGTAGGTTCGCTCGTCCAAGCAACTTTTTCTTGTTTTTGGATAATTTCCTCGGCTATGGTATTCCATTCTTTGCATGAATTACATTGCCCTTGCCATTTAGAATATTGGGCGCCACAATTTTGGCAAAAAAATGTTGTTTTAACTTTTGACATTATTTCTTTTTAATAAGATCGTTCATTTCATCTATTTTGTCATACATCAAGTCTTTGTTCAATTTACCAATCGGTTCCATTTGAGAAGCATTTTGGTATTTTTTTGAAGCTCTTTTTGCATCACCCATTTTTTCATACATCAATCCTAATTCATATTCGCCTAGCATTGCTTTAGGATAGCTCGTATTAGCGATTTCGGCTAATATGCCTAATTCGTCGTAAGCATTATTTTTTAATATAGCGGTTTCTACTGCTATATAATCATTCATTCTAACAGGCATTTCTACACCTAAAGTTTTTGTGATGATATCGTATTTGTTTCTTAAATAATCAACATAACCAGATTTAAGAACGGCAATTTTATCATTGTATTCTGCTAAATTTATAGGTTTGTAGGCATCAAAAATTTGATTCAAAGCATTTGGTATCGAGTATAAAACAGCTGAATAATAAGTTGTATTTTTAAATAAATCGTATTTGTAATTTATTAAAGGATTGTTGGCTATTTTAATGTTTTGATCTAGTTTTTGGATTGGTTCTTTGGTCTTTTTAACATCTCCATCTGCAGCAGATAAATAATAAAATAACGGTGTTTTTAATTTAGCAAATTTTTCAGGAACACGCACTTCCATTTGAGTTGCCAATTCTGGACTCATAGAGATATAGGCATTAAACAAAGGGACTTCTTTGTACAAGAAAAAATTTAAATACCCAGCAGTTACACCGTGGCCAGCAATAATTCGGAATGGGGCAGTACGGTATTTTCTTTCTACTAATGGGATTACTTCTCCGGCAACGAATTCGAAAAATTTAGCTCCTTTTTCAAAAGGTAAACCATTTATTCCATCAAAAGTAGAATCGTCCTCACGTTCATCGTTTTTATTCTGATGAATAGCTACAATAATAGTTTCTGGTAAATCATCCCAATAAGTACCATATTTTAAAGCACCGCTAAATGGGTCAAGAAGATATTCTCCGTCAAATAAATAAAGTACAGGGTATTTTCGGCTTTTGTTGTTTTCGTAAGAAGTAGGTAATTCTACAGTTATTGTTCTTGCTTCTCCTAACGATGTTGAATTAATTGTTTCTGTTTTTCTTTGAGAAAAAGCTGTAATAGAAATAAAAAGAAATAGTAGGTAAACTTTTTTCATGATTTGGGATTTCTGAAATTTTAAGATTGTCAAAATAGAGTAGCAATATAGTACTTTATTTTCCTTTATTTAATACTTGTTAATTGTAATTTGGGAAAGCAATATTGATTAGTTGAGTTATAGATACGACAAAAATCCTTTTACAAAATTTAACTTTGTAAAAGGATGATTTTATTTGTTAAGAAATGGATTTATGTCAACGAATTGTCATTTTCATTTGGGAAAACAATCCATGGCTTGAAGGTTTTGGCTTCTTCAAATTCCAATGTTGCGTAAGAAATGATTATGATGATATCATCTTTTTGTACTTTTCTTGCTGCTGGACCATTTAGGGTTATTTCACCCGAATTTCGTTCTCCTTTAATGGCATACGTTTCAAAACGCTCGCCATTATTGATGTTTACAATTGCTACTTTTTCGCCTTCAATAATATTTGAGGCGTCTAGTAAGGCTTCGTCAATAGTAATGCTGCCGATATAATTAAGATCAGCTCCAGTTACTTTTACACGGTGTATTTTTGATTTTACTACTTGAATTTGCATGCTACAAAAGTAAATTAATTTAATGAAATAGTGTCAATCAACCTAATAGAATTAACAAATACCGCTATAAATGCGCGGTAATTTTTGTCTTTATCTTTATGTTCTATAGGTAATAATGTAGATTCATCGGCAATTACGAAATATTCTAATTCAAACTTGTCATTGTCTTTGAAAGAATTTTCAACAAATTCAATTGTTTCTTCAGGACTTTTTGTCTGAAATATTTCTTTTGCTTCCGTTAAGGTTTTATAAATTATAGCTGCTTCCTGGCGTTCATCAGTTGTTAAACGCTCGTTTCTGGAGCTCATAGCTAATTGGTTTGATTCTCTAAAAATAGGACAGCCAACTACATTTACAGGTAAATGGTTCTTTTCGACCATTTTTTTTACAATTTGTAATTGCTGGAAATCTTTTTCTCCAAAATAGGCATTTGTAGGAGTAATTATCTCGAATAAACGTTTTACAATTGTACCCACGCCATTAAAATGTCCTGGTCTGAATTTTCCTTCCATTTGATTTTCTAATCCGTCGAAATCAAAGGATTGAGAAACAGTATGCCCTTCGTAGATATCTTCGACAGTTGGAGCGTATAAAATTATTTTATCGCTTAATGTGCGCATTTTTTTCACATCTTCGTCTAGAGTTCTAGGGTATTTTGCTAAATCTTCTTGGTTGTTAAATTGTGTAGGATTAACAAAAATGCTTACAACAGTGTCGTCATTTTCGTTCAATGATCGTTGCATTAATGCCAGGTGACCTTGGTGTAAAGCGCCCATGGTTGGTACGAAACCAACACTCGAATTTTCGGTTTTAATAGTTTTTAAATAAGCTATTAAAGCAACTTTACCGTAGAAAATATGCATGGTGGTATTATTAAAATTTAGTGCAAACATAATATATTAGTTAATAACTGCATAAAATTTTGTAATTTTGCATCGTTTTTATTACCAAAAATTAAGCAAATTACTATTATGAAAGATAAGAGGATATTGTATGTATCATCTGAAGTCGTGCCTTATTTGGCTGAAAATGAGGTTTCTTTAATGTCTTATGATGTGCCGAAAATGATTAACGATCAAGGCGGACAAATAAGAATTTTCATGCCAAGATATGGGAATATCAATGAAAGAAGACACCAGTTGCACGAAGTAATCAGGCTTTCAGGCATGAATTTGGTAGTGAACGACTTAGATATGCCATTGATTATTAAGGTGGCATCTATTCCAAAGGAGAGAATTCAGGTTTACTTTATAGATAACGATGAGTATTTTAAAAGGAAAGCAACTTTTACCGATGAAGAAGGCGTGATGTATCCAGATAACGACGAACGAGCAATTTTCTTTGCAAAAGGAGTTGTTGAAACAGTTAAGAAATTAAACTGGGTTCCAGATATTATACATGTACATGGATGGATGGCAGCAATGTTACCTATCTATATGAAACATTATTATAAACATGAAGCGTTATTTTCTGAAACCAAGATCGTAACGTCTGTTTATACGCAATCGTTTGATGAAACGTTAGACCCTGAAATGATTAAGAAAGTAAAGTTTGATGGCATTCCGCATGAAGCTGTTTCTGACTTAGAGATTCCTAATTATGAAAATATTTTAAAGGCGAGTATCCTTCATTCAGATGGAGTAATTATGGCCTCAAATAACCTATCTTCAAGTTTAACAAAATTTATAGAGTCTTCAGGAAAACCTTTTCTACCTTTCGCCCCGAAAGATGCATTCGCAGAAGCGTATACAAATTTTTATAAAAACGAGATTCTTTAAAATTTAACTTTTTTATTACACATGTATAATACTTCTTTTTTTAAGAAAATACTTTTAGTTGCAAGCGTTGTTCTTTTATATTCTTGTGATAAGGATTTTAATGTTATTGGTGATGATTTAATTGGTGATAATCACTTTGATTTAGCAATATATAACTCTAATGTTGTTGCTTACAATCAGCAAATTACTCCAATCCAGTCAAATAATTTAAATATAAATCAATTAGGGATTTATGATAATTCTGCGTTTGGCATTACAACGGCTAGTTTTGCTACACAGTTGACGTTAGCCAATATGGCTCCAGTAATTGGTGCAAGTCCAGTTGCTGATAGTATTGTGTTAAGTGTTCCTTACTTTAGTCATATAACGTCGCAAAATGCTGATGGAAGTACAACTTATAAATTGGACTCGATATATGGTCCTGATTTTTCTAAAATAAAACTGAGTATTTATGAGTCAGGTTATTATATGGCAGATTTAGATCCGAGTAATAATTTTCAGAATAAGCAGCTTTTTTATACTAATCAAAACTCTGATTTTTATAATGCTAAAGGTCCTAGTCGTTTGAATAATGCTTCAAATCCATTAAATAATGAGGCATTTGTTTTTAGTCCAAATGAAATTAGAGAAAGTACAAGTGATGCTACTGGAAAAATAACTGTTACAAGGAGTGCTCCAGCAATGAGATTAAAATTAGATAAAACTTATTTTGAGGATAGAATTTTAAAAACTTCAGCATCTAATTTAGCTACAAATGATGTTTTTAAAAATTATTTCAGAGGATTGTATTTTAATGTTGACAAGTCTGGTAGTGATGCTGGAAATATGGCAATGATGGATTTTAAGAAAGGTAAAATAACAATTTACTATAAAGCAAAGACCGCTATAACAACAGATGCAGAAGAGACAATGGAGTCGAAAACGCTTGTTCTTAATTTAACAGGTAATACTGTAAATCTTTTAAATCAAAGTAATACAAATACTAATTATAATACTGCAATAACTACTCCAAAAGCTACAGGTGATGATAAACTGTATTTAAAAGGAGGAGAAGGTTCTATGGCGATATTGGAGCTCTTTGCGCCAGGTGAATTAGAAGAAATTAGAAGTAAAGGTTGGTTGATTAATGAGGCCAATTTAGTTTTTAATATTGATTCGGATGCTATGAAAAATAGCTCAGAACCAAATAGGATTTATTTGTATGATTTTAAAAATAACCGCCCTATTGTTGATTATTACAATGATGGAACGCCAAGTGCTAACGGAGATGTAAAAAAAACAAAGCAGATTTTTAGTGGTATTATAAATGTTGATCCAACCTCTAAGAGAGGTACTACTTATAAAATAAGGATTACAAACCATATTAGGAATTTGATCAAATATAAGGATTCAACTAATGTAAAGATGGGGATTGTGGTTACGGAAGATATTAATACTATTACATCTAATAAATTAAGAACTCCAGGTAAGACAACAGCAAGAGGGGAAATCCCTTTTACTGCAGCTCCAAGAGCATCAGTAATGAGTCCGTTAGGGACAATCCTTTTTGGAAGTACTCCTGCGGTGACTGATGATAAGAGATTAAAATTGCAGATTTACTACACGAAACCAAATTAATTAATATAGATATGTGTGGAATTGTTGGATATATCGGACATAGAGAGGCTTATCCTATTGTCATAAAAGGATTAAAACGTCTCGAATACAGAGGGTATGATAGTGCAGGCGTTATGTTATATGACGGGGAAGCAATCAAACTTTGTAAAACAAAAGGTAAAGTTTCGGATCTTGAAGCTAAGGCTAAAGTTAATTTTACGACAAACGGAACTATAGGAATAGGACATACGCGTTGGGCAACACATGGTGTGCCAAATGATGTGAACTCGCATCCTCATTTGTCAAATTCTGGAGACTTAGCGATAATACATAATGGTATTATTGAGAACTACGCTCCGCTTAAAGAGGAGTTGAAAAAAAGAGGATACATTTTTCATTCAGATACTGATACTGAGGTATTAGTAAATTTGATTGAAGAAGTTCAAAAAAAAGAAAATCTTAAACTAGGTAAAGCTGTTCAGGTTGCATTAAACCAAGTCGTAGGAGCTTATGCTATTGCAGTATTTGATAGAAAAAATCCAAATGAAATTGTTGCTGCCAGATTAGGTAGTCCATTAGCGATTGGTGTAGGTGAGGGCGAGTATTTTATCGCGTCTGATGCTTCTCCTTTTATTGAGTATACTTCAAATGCGGTTTATCTTGAGGATGGCGAAATGGCCAATATCAGATTGCATAAACCTATTAAGATTAGAAAAATTAAAGATGACTCTTTGGTTGATCCTTATATTCAAGAACTTCAAATGAATTTGGAGCAGATTGAAAAAGGAGGATATGACCATTTCATGCTTAAAGAGATTTACGAACAGCCAAGCGTTATAAAAGACACGTATAGAGGAAGACTTCATGCAAATGAAGGAATTGTTCAGCTAGCAGGTGTTGAAGATAATTTGGAAAAATTTCTTAATGCTGATAGAATCATTATTGTTGCTTGTGGTACTTCGTGGCATGCAGGTTTAGTTGCAGAATATATCTTTGAGGAATTTGCCCGAATTCCTGTAGAGGTTGAATATGCTTCGGAATTTAGATACCGTAATCCTATCATCAATAAAACAGATGTAGTTATTGCTATTTCTCAATCAGGTGAAACTGCAGATACTATGGCAGCTATTAAATTAGCAAAAGAGCACGGAGCATTTGTGTTTGGTGTTTGTAATGTTGTTGGTTCGTCTATTTCTAGAGAAACTCATGCAGGAGCTTATACTCACGCAGGTCCAGAGATTGGGGTGGCATCTACAAAAGCATTTACAACTCAGATTACTGTATTAACAATGATTGCTTTGCGTTTAGCAAAAGCAAAAGGAACATTGTCTAATTCAGATTTCCATAGATATTTACAAGAGTTAGAACTTATACCAGATAAGGTTAAAGAAGTTCTAGAAACTAATGATGTTGCTAAAGAAATTGCAGCAGTTTTTAAAGATTCTCCAAATTGTTTATACTTAGGAAGAGGATATAACTTCCCGGTAGCATTAGAAGGAGCTTTAAAGCTAAAAGAAATCTCTTATATTCATGCAGAGGGTTATCCTGCGGCAGAAATGAAGCACGGACCAATTGCTTTGATTGATGAGCATATGCCAGTTATTGTAATTGCTCCTAAACAAGGACATTATGATAAAATTGTAAGTAATATTCAGGAAATAAAATCCAGAAGTGGAAGAATTGTTGCTGTGGTTACAAAGGGAGATACACAAGTACGTGAATTAGCGGATTATGTGATCGAAATTCCTGAAACATCAGATGCTTTATCACCATTAATTACGACAATTCCGTTACAGCTTTTATCTTACCATATAGCGGTTATGAGAGGTTGCAATGTTGACCAACCAAGAAATTTGGCAAAGTCAGTTACTGTAGAGTAAAATGAAAAAACATAAGTATTTGAAAAAGCGAGATTTATATCTCGCTTTTTTTATGCTCTGTTTTTTTTATTTTGAGAAGATATAATGTGGTATATTTTTGTAGTAATTATTTAAGAAAAATAAAATTAAGAATAGAATATAAAAGAAATATGAAAATTAATAAAACCTTAATTACACTTGTGTTTGGATTATTGGTTACAGTAAATGTAAAATCTCAAACTTTAAATCCAACTAATGTTATTATTGAATCAGGTTCGGCAGATATTTTTAAAGGAGGATATACTTTTTCGTATTCTGCTACTGGGACTCCATGGAACGGGGCATTAATAAGTTTTGGAGGGTTCGAAAACAGGTATGATTGTCAAATTAATGCTGATTATGGTCCTAATGGAGGCAATAGAATTTCTTTTAGAACTAAAAATGGAGATACTAATAATGGGGTTGGTACTTGGAATTCATGGAATGAATTAGCAACTCGAGGAGGAAATTATTTTACAGGAAATCAGATAATTCATGGTGATGTAGGTATCGGAACATCAAGTCCAGATGCTAAGCTTACTGTTGCAGGAAATATTCATGCAAGAGAGGTAAAAGTAACTGTTAATGCAGGAGTAGTTCCTGATTATGTTTTTGCTAATGATTACAAATTAAAATCATTAGAGGAGGTTGAAGAATATATCAAACAAAACAGTCATTTGCCTGAAATTCCTTCTGCACAAGAAATTGAAAAGAATGGGTTAATGCTTGCTGAAATGAATTTAAGTTTGCTTAAAAAAATGGAAGAAATGACCCTTTATATGATTGAAATGAAAAAAGAGAATGAAAAGCAAGACAAAAAAATAAGAATTCTCGAAAGTAAATTATTATCTAAAAATTAATTATAATGAAAAAAACAATTCTAAAGTTTATTGTATTTGTATTGAGTTTGAATGCTAACTCGCAAGTTTCTAGTTCTCTATCAGTAATTGATAGTAGAGATGTTGATGATTTGCCGAATTTTTCTTCAAGAAACCTTAGGGTTGATTTCAAATCTAAAAATGCTATTGACGCGCCTGGGGTTGGTTTCTTTTCTACTAATTTAACTTTATCTCCTTGGGTAAACAATGAAAATACTGGAGATAAGAATCATCAATTAAATTTTAATAATGGAGGGATTCTTTATAGAAATGCATATCCAATGGATAGTAAATGGAGTGCCTGGAGTCATATAATGATGGCAGATGAAAGAGGGAATTTTGGGGTAGAGGGTAGTTTTACTATTATGAGGTCTGTTGCTCAATCTAGAGCGCATATTTATTTTGGAGATGCCTTGACAGTGTCTGGGCAACCTTCGGCCTCGCTTTGTTTTGGTGGATATGGAATTCAAAATTCAGGTTTTACATGGGTACCCAATAGTACTTTAGGTGAAGGGAAGCTATTCCTTTCATTCGGGGATTATGATACTGGGATATCGAATCCGATAAAAATGACTTTCCAATCTAATGGTAATGTAGGTATTGGCACAACAAGTCCAGATGCTAAACTTACTGTTGCAGGAAATATTCATACTAGAGAGGTAAAAGTAACTGTTAATGCTGGTGTTGTTCCTGATTATGTTTTCGCTAATGATTATAAATTAAAATCATTAGAGGAGCTTGAAGAGTATATTAAGCAAAATAGTCATTTGCCTGAAATTCCTTCTGCACAAGAAATTGAAAAGAATGGGTTGATGCTTGCTGAAATGAATTTGAGTTTGCTTAAAAAAATGGAAGAAATGACTCTTTATATGATCGAACAAGATAAAGAAATGAAAAATTTAAAAAAGGAAAATGAAATTCTTAAAACATTCTCAGAAAGGCTTACTAAAATAGAAAAGGAATTATTGGTTAGATAGTATTAGAATCTATTTAATAAAACATAAGTATTTGAAAAAGCGAGATTTATATCTCGCTTTTTTATGAGAAAAAATTAAGAATTCATTTTTGTAGAATGTTTAATTTTTTGTTAAAAATAATATGTACGCATAATATATTTCAATGAGTTAGGGCTTTATAGTTGTCAAAAGTTTAAAAAAACACGAATATGAATTATGTATTTTTGTTGCTAAAAAAATAAAGAATATTAATTTTTTTTAACAAATTTTTAGTAATATTAAAAATATTTGTACTTTGGTAATATAAACCATTTAAAACTAACCAAATGAGAATGTATTTACTTATTCTATCATTGTTTTTCTGCGGCGTATCTTTTGCGCAGAGTACAATTTCAGGTTCTGTTATCGATAATAAGAATCAATCGATTCCGGGAGCGAATATTAATGTTGTTGGGGAGTCCAGTAGTACTTCTACTGATTTTGACGGATCTTTTACTTTAAAGTCTTTAAAAAACTTCCCTTTTACAATTAAAGTTACGGCAGTAGGCTATGAAACGAAAACAGTTAATGTTACTTCGGCTACTCAAAAAGTTATTGTTTCGTTAGCAGAAGAAAGAACAATGTTAAACGAGATTGTGGTTTCGGCTTCGAGAACTCCAGAAAGGGTTATTGAATCGCCTGTTACAATTGAGAGAATGGGACTTCAGGAAATAAGAAATACAACTGCTCCGTCTTTTTATGAAGGATTGGAGAATATGAAAGAGGTTATTTTTAATACTAGTAGTATCTCATTTAAATCGGTAAATACTAGAGGTTTTGCAACTGTTGCCAATACACGTTTTATGCAATTGGTAGACGGTATGGATAATTCATCTCCAGCGTTGAACTTTGTATTAGGAAACTTAATTGGTTTAAATGACTTAGATGTTGCTAGTGTAGAGCTTTTGCCTGGAGCATCATCAGCACTTTATGGAGCTAATGCATTTAATGGTATTTTGTTTATGAATAGTAAAAGTCCTTTTACAAATCAGGGTATTAGTGCTTATTTTAAATATGGCCAAACATCTCAAGACGTTGCGGGAACAAATGATTATGTAGATTTTGGAATGAGAGCGGCAACCGCATTTACGAAGCATTTTGCGTTAAAAGCAAATTTTAACTATATAAGAGCTACTGAGTGGATTGCAGACGACCAAAGAAGTATGACTGGAGGATCTATTGGTCATGCAAATAATCAGAATTATGACGGATTAAATATTTATGGTGACGAGGTAACTACGTTTCTTCCTAATGTGGGACAGGTAAGTAGAACAGGATATCATGAAAAAGATCTAAATAATAATAAGTCTGAAAGTATAAAGGCAGATTTTGCAATGCATCTTAAGCCATGGGAAAGTGAGACGGAGATTATACTTCAATATAAGGTAGGAGTAGGAAGTACTATTTATCAAGGAGCAAATAGATATTCTTTGAAAAATTTCTTTATGGATCAGACCAAATTAGAAATTAAAGGAAAGAACTTCTTTGCAAGAGTTTATATGACGACAGAAGATGCTGGAGATTCGTATGATATGCGTTTTGCTGGTTGGAACGTAAATAGAGCAGCTAAATCTGATACGAACTGGTTTACGGATTATGCTAGATCATTTCAATTATCATCTGCTGTATTAGGACTTAATGCAAATGATGCGGCAAAGTACGCTAGAAATTTTGCTGATTATAATGTTTCACCAGGTTTAGGATTAACGCCAAATATTGATCCTAATAATCCAACTGCTCCAAGATCTGCAAGATTTGAACCAGGTTCTCCTCAGTTTAAAAGTGCATTTGCAAATGTGGTAAGTAATCCAGATTTAACACAAGGAGCTAAATTTATTGATCATTCTAAATTATATCATTCTGATGTGAATTATAACTTCAAAGATCTTATCAAATTTGCGGAAATTCAAGTAGGAGGTTCTTGGAGAGAGTATTTGATGAATTCTGAAGGAACAATCTTTACAGATTATGACGGTCCTTTAAATTATAAAGAATACGGTGCTTATACGCAATTGGCAAAAAAATGGTTAGATGATAGATTGAAATTTACAGGATCTATCCGTTATGACAAAAGTCAAAATTTTAAAGGAAATATATCTCCAAGGGTTGCATTTGTGTATTCTGCAGGAGCAACAAGAGTTCATAATTTTAGAGTTTCTTACCAAACAGGTTTCAGAAATCCAACAACACAAGATCAATATATTGGTTTGGATTTAGGGCCGTTTGCATTAATTGGTTCTGCTGCAGAAAATCTTGATCGCTTTACAGAAATTAGAGACGTGAGTCCTGCTGGTCAAGCAGCTGGTAATCCAGCGCAGATAGAAATGACGGGACAAAATGCTTATCATAACGCATATACAGTAGCTTCTGTGCAAGCATTTGCAGCTTCTGGAAATCCAAGAGATTTACAAGTGGCTAATATTGGCTTGGTAAAACCAGAAGAAGTACAAGCTTTTGAGGTTGGGTATCGCTCAGTAGTAAGAGATTTTTCAATCGATCTTAATGCATACTATAATATTTATGATAATTTCATGAATACCGCTAGAGTAATTAGTCCGTATTATGGAACTGTAGGTACAGACATGACTAATCCGGCAGTATTACAAAGTTATCAAGCGTTAGCATTTGGAGATAGAAGGGTTTATCAGGTTTATACAAATACAAGTGCGCAAATTACTTCTTTTGGTGTTGGTGTTGGTTTGTCTAAAAAAGTATATAAAGACTTTGAAGTGGGGGTTAACTATAATTACTCGCAATTTGATTTTGATCAGTCAAAAGATCCTGGATTTGTTGCAGGATTTAATACTCCAAAACATAGAATCAAAGGCTCATTAGGTAATTCGAAATTATTTAAAAACTTCGGATTTAATATGAATATAAGATGGAATACAGAATATTTATGGGAGTCGTCTTTTGCAGACGGAATGGTTCCAGAGAATACGGTGTTTGATGCTCAGGTGAATTATGGAATTCCTAAGTTGAAATCTGTTATCAAAGTTGGAGCTACAAATATTTTCGGAAAAGATTATATTCAGGTAATAGGAGCAGGTTTAATAGGGCAACAATGGTTTGCTTCATGGACAATTAACCCATAATTATAGTTATAATTAAGCGCTTCTTATTGAATTAAGGAGTTGGGGAAAATGAATATTAATGTATAAAATAACAAATCATGATAAAAAATTTTAAATGGCTATTATTGGTTTCATTGGCCTTTGTAGCATGTAATAACGATGATGAAGATACAACACCAGCAGAAGTTCCAGTAACACCAGGTTCGGCAGTTTTTACAAAGTATGTAGCTTTGGGAGATTCATTTGCAGCAGGATATAGTGATGGTGCGCTTTTTATAAAAGGACAGGGAGGCTCTTATGCTAATATATTATCTCAGCAGTTTACTGCTGCTGGAGGTGGAGAGTTTAAAACGCCGTTGACTTCGGATAATGTTGGAGGGTTGTTATTTGGCGGTACTCCAAATCCAAAATTCCCGCCAAGACTTGCAATATTAGGATTTAATCCAGATGGTACCCCAAAGATTGCGCCTGTGCCATTTGCTTCTACAACCGAAGTTATGGCGCACATAACGGGGCCTTTTAATAACCTGGGTGTTCCTGGGGCAAAAAGTTATCACTTAGTGGCGCCAGGATATGGTAATCCGGCAGGGTTATCTTTGGGGACTGCAAATCCGTATTTTGTTCGATTTGCTACTGCGCCAGGAACTACTGTTTTAAAGGATGCTACAGATCAAAGTCCAACGTTCTTTTCTTTGTGGATAGGAGGTAATGATGTTTTGGGTTATGCAACAACTGGTGGAGACGGAACGGATCCTATAACTCCAACAGCGACATTTAATTTTGCTTACGATAAACTGGTTACTGATTTAACTGCAAAAGGAGCAAAAGGGGTTGTAGCTAATCTTCCTTATGTGAGTGCACTCCCGTTTTTTACAACAGTAGGATTTAATCCATTAACTCTTGTTGCGGCACAAGTTACTGCTTTAAATAGTGCTTATGCAAGTTATAATGGTGGTTTAGTGGCTGCGAAAAACGCAGGGTTAATTACTGAGGCTGAAAGAGTACAAAGAACTATTAATTTTGTGGTTGGGAAAAATGGAGCTGTAATGATTGATGAATATCTTACAGATATTACGGGAGTAAATCCTGGACTAATAAAATTAAGACAAACGACTAATAAGGACTATATTGTTTTGAGTTCACAAGGAACGTCTGCTAAAGATCATTTATCAGCAGGGAACGGAACGGCTGTGCCTTTACAAGATAGATGGGTATTGTCGGAAAGTGAAGTGAAAGAGCTAAAAACAGCTACAGATGCTTATAATGTTACGATAGAAGCTACTGCTACCGCTAAAGGATTGGCTTTTGTAGATACAAGAGCTACCATGGCGCAAGTGTCTACGACAGGTATTAATTTCGGAAATTTTAATATGACATCTGCTTATGTAACTGGAGGAGCATTTTCGCTTGACGGAATTCATCCAAGTGCAAGAGGGTATGCATTAATTGCCAATATCTTTGTAGATGCCATTAATACAAAATACGGTTCTACATTGCGACATGTTGATTTGTCTACTTACCCAATTCAATATCCAGCAATATTAAAATAAAGCCAATTTTTTTTAGTAGGAAAGCCACCCATTTCAATGATGCGGTGGTTTTTTTATCTCCTTGCAAAGACGGGCTTTTATGCAATCGATGTACTTATTTTTATAAACTGATAAAAATATAGTATTTTTATAAAAAAAAGTTATTGATTTTATATTTTAAAAATTATCTTTGCGCTCTGAAAAAAGAGGTATTTTCGTTAAACCTAAATAGCTATTTAATAAACACATACAGTAATGTCAAAAGTAATAGGAAAAGTTGCCCAAATCATTGGACCAGTAGTTGATGTTGTTTTCAACGGTAAAGATGTTGAACTTCCAAAAATTTATGATTCATTAGAAATCACTAAAAAAGACGGAACATTGTTAGTTCTTGAAGTACAATCTCACATCGGAGAAAATACAGTTCGTACAATATCAATGGACTCAACAGATGGTTTGAGTCGTGGATTTGAAGTAGTTGGAACAGGAAACCCAATCCAAATGCCAATCGGTCCAGACGTATATGGTCGATTATTTAATGTAATCGGAGATGCAATTGATGGTTTAGGGAACTTGCCAAAAACAGGAGAAAATGGTTTGTCTATTCACAGACCAGCACCAAGATTCGAAGATTTATCAACTTCATCTGAAGTTTTATTCACAGGTATTAAAGTAATCGATTTGATTGAGCCTTATGCAAAAGGAGGTAAAATTGGATTGTTTGGTGGTGCAGGTGTTGGTAAAACAGTATTGATTCAGGAGTTGATCAACAATATCGCAAAAGGTCACGGTGGACTTTCAGTATTCGCAGGAGTAGGAGAAAGAACACGTGAAGGAAATGACTTACTTCGTGAGATGTTAGAGTCAGGTATTATTAAATACGGTGATGATTTCATGCACTCTATGGAAAATGGAGGATGGGATTTATCTAAAGTAGATATGCCAGGAATGAGAGAGTCTAAAGCTACTTTCGTTTTCGGACAAATGAATGAGCCTCCTGGAGCTCGTGCACGTGTAGCACTTTCAGGATTATCTATCGCTGAGTATTTCCGTGATGGAGCAGGAACTGATCAAGGTAAAGACGTATTGTTTTTCGTTGATAACATCTTCCGTTTTACACAAGCAGGTTCAGAGGTATCGGCACTTTTAGGTCGTATGCCATCTGCGGTAGGATACCAACCAACATTAGCAACAGAAATGGGTGCGATGCAGGAACGTATTACATCTACAAACAAAGGATCTATTACATCTGTACAAGCGGTTTACGTACCTGCGGATGATTTAACTGACCCGGCTCCTGCAACAACTTTTGCTCACTTAGATGCAACAACAGTATTATCTCGTAAAATTGCTGAGTTAGGTATTTATCCAGCGGTAGATCCATTAGATTCTACTTCTAGAATCTTGACTCCTCAAATTTTAGGTGATGAGCACTATGACTGTGCACAAAGAGTAAAAGAAATTCTTCAAAAATACAAACAATTACAAGATATCATCGCGATTCTAGGTATGGAAGAGTTATCTGAAGAAGATAAATTATCTGTATCAAGAGCTCGTCGTGTACAACGTTTCTTATCTCAACCTTTCCACGTAGCGGAGCAATTTACAGGTATTCCTGGAGTTTTGGTTGACATTAAAGATACTATCAAAGGATTTAACATGATTATTGATGGTGAGTTAGATCACCTTCCAGAAGCAGCTTTTAACCTTAAAGGTTCTATCCAAGATGCTATCGAAGCTGGAGAAAAAATGTTGGCAGAAGCTTAATCTAGTTTTCAGTATTCAGTCACAGTATTCAGTACTGAGACTATTAACTGAAACTGTAAACTAAAAAAAGATGATTTTAGAAATAGTATCACCAGAAGCAAAATTATTTTCAGGAGAAGTTACTTCAATTACGCTACCAGGAGTAGACGGAAGTTTTCAAATCTTAAATAATCACGCGCCAATTGTTTCTTTATTACAAAAAGGGATTGTAAAAATTGTAGGAACAACTTTTAATTTCTCTAAAGAAGCAATAGATAAGTTCACGAAAGTAAATGATAAGACTTATACATTAGAAATCGAATCAGGAACAATCGAGATGAAAGACAATAAAATAATTGTTTTAGCAGACTAAGACGATTCAGAATAAAGTTAAAAAGCCAGACATAATTTGTCTGGCTTTTTTATTTTAGATCGATATTTTTATACCATTCCCCAAAAACCAGTAGAGATATAGGCATTAACGGTAAATCCCGAAATAATTCCCCAAGAGATAATTCCGAAAACACTTACTGTGAAAGCTTTAGCAAATTGAAGTTTTGTGTTTTTATTTAAAAATTTATAATAGAAAATAGTAAAATAAAGGAGTTGAAAAAGAAGAAAAAGTATTGTTGAGTAATTAGATGAAAGGTGGAATAATAATGATATTGGTAGAATTAATAATGTGTTGATTAAAATACAAAATCCTAACATATACATTCCTGCCACTAGATGTTCTGTATAGTTGTAATTCTCTTTCCTGTAAAAGAGCCAGAAAAAAAATGCAGTAAGAGGTAATGCCATCATTGCCATTAGATTTGAATATTTTCTCATAAAGTGAAATGCTTTTTCTTTTCGTTCATAAAGACGAGTCATTTTTTCTTTTTGAACAGGATTGGTAATAGCATTCAGTTCAAGGTTTTCTTTCTGCATATCGATAGGAGAATGTGTTTCTTTTGGGATATTAGAAATAAAAACAAATATTGCTGCAACCAAGAGAAAAAAATTAAGTGGAGGGAAATATTTTTTTCTTTTACCATTTATATATTCTTTGGCTACAGTTCCGCTCTTTAATACTAAATCTCTAATTAGTTGAAAAATTCCTTTATCGGCATGTGTGAAATAATGAACAGCTTCATGAAAAACCTCATGTGGACTTATACGATGCAAATGGACTTTTTGGCTGCATTGTGGACAATAATTAAAACTAGAGAGATAAGGTGTTTCACAGTTTTTGCAAATGGCTTTCATTTTTCTATATTTTTTAATGCAATATACAAATTACTGTGAATCAGTTGGTAATTTGGAAATAAGAAAATAATTACTTTGTTTGATTAAAAATGTCTGTTCAGCATGGAGATGATTTTTCTTTAATTTTTTTTATCTTTGAGGTATTAACATCTCTTTGTAAAATATCGAATTTATTACAAAAGTACAGTGATACTTTTGTTTCATTCGCTTTATCAGCCTGATAAAAGCGAACATTAGTTATGTCGAATTTTATAAAGAAAACAAATGAAAAATATAATAAAAGTTGCTGTTTTGGGCGGTGGCGGACGAACTGGTAAATATGTTATTGACCAGTTATTAAATAAAGGATTCGGTGTAAAACTACTTCTTAGAAATCCTGAAAATCTCCAAAATATAAATCCATTAGTAGAACTTATTAAGGGCGATGCAATCGATGCTCAGTCTATTCGATTATTACTAGAAGGTTGTCAAGCAGTCATAAGTACAATTGGGCAACGACAAGGAGAACCTCTTGTGGCAAGTGAAGCAACAATAAATATTCTTAATGCAATGAATGAGTTCGGTATTCAACGATATATTTTACTGGCTGGACTTAATATTGATACACCATTTGATAAAAAAGGTGAAAAAACGATTCTGGGTACAGAATGGATGAAAACCAATTTTCCTGTGATTCAGGAAGACCGACAAAAAACATATAATCTCTTAGTTGAAAGTAATGTTAATTGGACTCTTGTTAGAGTTCCGTTTATTGAATTTACAGATGTCAGTGCCGAAGTTGCTGTAAGTCTTGAAGATTGTTTAGGCGATAAAATAAATGCTACTGATGTCGCGAGTTTTATGGTTAGCCAGATTTTTGATGATAAATTCATTAAAAAATCTCCTTTTATAGCAAATCTTTAAAATCTTAATTATAAACAGCGAGTTTGATATGACTCGCTGTTTATTTAATAATGACAATCAATTTCATAACTTTGCTCTATGAAATTACCAGAAAATCTTATTCAAAAATTAGTTTCGAGAAAGGAAAATAATGCGCTTAGGCAGCTGCCAGACACTAGTGCGTCAATTGATTTTACTTCTAACGACTATATAGGATTTTCAAATTCAGCATCAATCTTTAATGAAACACATCAATATTTAATTGATAACAATTGCATTCAAAATGGAGCAACAGGTTCGCGGTTAATTTCTGGAAATCATATTCTCTATAAAACTACAGAAACTTTTATAACGCAATTTCATGAATCAGAATCGGCTTTAATTTTTAATTCAGGTTACGATGCCAATGTTGGTTTTTTTAGTGCTGTACCACAACGTAATGATGTTATTTTATATGATGAATTAAGTCATGCTTCTATTCGGGATGGGATTTTAATGTCGAATGCTAAATCCTATAAATTCAATCATAACGATTTTGAAGACTTAGAGCAGCATATACTAAAACATCAAAACGCAATAATTTATATTGTTACCGAGAGTGTTTTTTCTATGGATGGTGATTGTCCAAATCTAGAAGAATTAGTAGTATTATCCGAAAAATATAATTGTTACCTCGTTATTGATGAAGCTCATGCTTTAGGAGTTTTTGGAGAAAAAGGTGAGGGTTTAGTACAGTTTTTAGGATTGCATAATCGGGTTTTTGCCAGAGTAATGACTTTTGGTAAAGGCTTAGGTTGTCATGGAGCTGTAGTTCTTGGCTCAGAAGAACTAAAAGAATACCTCGTTAACTTTGCAAGAAGTTTTATTTATACTACAGGATTATCTCCACATTCCGTGGGAACTATTTTTATTGCCTATCAGCAATTGGAAATAGAAAAAGAAACCATCGAAAAATTACGTCAAAATATTGTTTACTTCAACCAGCAAAAAAAACTTCTAGGGTTACAACCCTTGTTTGTTCGTAGTAAATCGGCAATTCAATCGGCTATTATTCCTGGTAACGAAAATGCAAAAGCTGTTGCCAAAAAAATGCTGGATAAAGGATTTGATGTAAAAGCAATCTTATCGCCAACAGTCCCGGAAGGACAAGAAAGGTTGCGCTTTTGTATTCATAGTTATAATTCTGAAGAAGATATAAATAAGATTTTAGAGTTACTTAGAAATTATGTCTTTTAGAATTTAATATTTTTAGTCTTATCTATTCCTAAGTTTTAGGAAAAGCCGTTCTGATTAGTAAGCCCTAGGTCTATATTAGGGTGATAATCCTGTTTGCAAAATCCCATTTTTCCTCACTTTTTAAAAAAAGATAATTTTTTTTGTAACGTTTTGATGATTCGATTACTTACGAGTCGTAATCAAAAAAACTATACTTATGAAAACCAATTCAACTTTAGTAAAAAAAGGTATTTGTAACCTGCTAATCTTTTTAGTATCTGTACAAGTAACCTACTCTTTAGTAAGCCATTTTGTTTATGGTAAAACACAACCCGATTATTTAGAGCTTATAATTTGTTTGCTTATAGCAACTTTTGCGTCTTCAAAATTAGAAGGATATAACAAATGATAAACGGAATTTAAATTATCAAATTAATCAATAACTTTAATCAATCAAGAAAATGGAAAATTTAATAAAATCAACAGTAGTAGCAATCGCAATTTTTTTTACAGGAACAATACAAGCACAGGATAAATCTCCAAAATTAGAAAATTCACTTTTATGGGAAGTTTCAGGAAATGGGTTAAGCAAGTCTTCTTATTTATATGGAACAATTCATTCGATATGTTCAGATAACTATTTTCTTTCGGAAAAAACTAAAAAAGCATTTCAAAATTCTGACAAATTGATGCTTGAGATTAATTTTTCGGATCCTGAAGAAATGGAAGATGCACAAAAATTAGCGATGAGTCCAGAGCCTTTAAGTAAGAAGTTAACTCCAGAACAATTATCTGAGTTAGATTTAATTTTACAAAAAAGTACAGGATATAAAATCAAGCAAGTTGATAATTTTAGTTTAGCAACAGTAATGAGTTTAATTTCGATTAAGACTTTTGATTGTGAAAATTTAAAATCGTATGAAAATGATTTTATAGCTTTAGCTCAAAAAGACAACAAAAAGATTGATGGTTTAGAAACTGTAAAAGGACAATTAGCAATGTTAAGTAGTGCTTATTCTGATTCAGAATTGATTGCTATGTTACAGGGATTGAGCAAGGAAAAAACTAAAGAGATGGTGAATGATTATGTTGCGGAAAATATAGTTACTCTTTATAATGACATGATTGATGAAAAAGAAATGAGTAAAAAAGCTAAGAATGCTATGCTTGATGAAAGAAATTTAAGCTGGGCGAAAGAATTGCCTGAGACAATGAAAAAAGAGAGCGTTTTTGTAGCGGTAGGTTCTGCTCATCTGGCTGGAGAATTAGGAGTAATTAATTTATTGAGAAAGGCAGGATATAAAGTAAAACCAGTAATGAACTAATCGTATTTTGAAAGAAAAAGAGCAAGAATTTTTAACCCGGATAGAAAACCATAAGGGAATCTTGTATAAGGTTTCTAAAATGTACATGGACAATCCTGATGATCAGCAAGATTTGTTTCAGGAGATAATTTGTCAGCTTTGGAAATCTTACGATAGTTTTAAGAATGCGAGTCAATTTTCTACATGGATGTATCGTGTAGCAGTAAACACTGCAATTGTTTTCTTAAAAAAAGAAAAAAAGAAAGTTGATAAATATGAAATAGCTTCAGAGAATATTAAAGAAGACGAAAGCGATTCTGATATCAAAGAAAGTCAGATTGAACATTTTTATAAAGCAGTTCAGAAATTAGAAAAAATTGATAAAGCTGTTATTTTTTATCAACTGGAAGGGTTTTCACATAAGGAAATAGGAGAAAATTTAGGTATTTCTGAAGGGAATGCCAGAGTGAAACTAAATAGAGCAAAAGAAAAATTAAAAGATATAATAAAAAATCAAGGATATGGATTTTAACGATATACAAAACGCATGGAATGATAACAAACCTAAAAATATTGTGCTTCCTAGTACTATACAAAAATTAGAAACGGTACACATGCCGTTAGATAAAATTAGAAAAAATTTACGATTGGAGTTTCTTATACAACTTTCGGCTTTGTTGTTTGTTGGTTTTATACCAACTTTTGAGGAGTTTCCGGCAAAAATGCTAGTACCTTATTATTTACTATATGGGATAATGCTTGCTATTAGTATTTATTATTTGGCCAAACTATTTTTATTTTATAAAAGATTAGATGGAGTTAGTTTGAATACAAAAGATAGTTTATATGAAACTTATTATGACATTAAGCTTAATATGCAGCTTTATAAAACATTTACTTTTTCTTTGATTCCTTTTGTAATGTTATACTTTGTAGGTTATGTTGTGTTTAAGATGCCAAATGCAGCTGAGTTTTTTAATGGTGAAATAGAACAGGGTAAATTAATTATTATGGTGAGTATGTTTATGTTTACAATTTTAATCATGGGATTACTAACAGAAATTTGGGTGTATTCATGTTATGGAAAATACGCCAGACAGATTAAAAAGATTTTGGATGAACTTAAAGAAGAATAATAAAAATGCGAAACCCATCATATGATGGGTTTCGCATTTTTATTGATATTTTTGTATTCAATAAAAACTAGAGAATGAAACTATTTATTACAGGAATCTCTACCGATGTAGGTAAAACTATTGTTTCGGCAATAATTGTAGAAGCACTGGAAGCTGATTATTGGAAGCCGATTCAAGCAGGAGATCTAGATAATTCGGATACGGCTAAAGTTCAATCGAGAATTTCAAATAGTAAATCTCAATTTTACAAAAATGCATATGCTCTAAATACGCCAGCGAGTCCGCACTTGGCAGCGGAAATTGATGGCGTCACTATTGATTTAAAAGAAATAGTTGAGCCAAAATGCGATAACCATTTAGTTGTAGAAGGTGCTGGAGGACTTTTTGTTCCATTAAATAATAAAGAATTTGTTCTCGATTTAATTCAGCCAGATTATAAAGTAATTGTGGTTTCCAGACATTACTTAGGAAGTATCAATCATACCTTGCTAACTATTGAGGCACTGAAGAATCGAAAATTAAATATTGCAGGAATTATTTTTAGCGGAAGCGAAAACAAATCTTCTGAAACAATTATTCTTAGTAGTACTGGGATAAAGTGTATTGGTCGAATTGATGAAGAACCTTATTTTGACCAAAACGTTATTAAAGAATATGCCGATTTATTTCGAAACGACTTATTAGCTTTAGAAGAATCTAAACTTTAAAATCAGAAATCTACAATATTATATCAAATGACATTATCTGAAAAAGACAGCCAATATCTTTGGCATCCATATACACAACATAAAACCGCAACTGCTCCTATCGCCATCTCTAGAGGAGAAGGCGCATTACTTTGGGATGAAAATAATAAAGAATATATAGATGCAATCGCCTCTTGGTGGGTTAATCCTTTTGGACATAGTAATCGTTTTATTGCCGATGCTATTTACAAACAATTAACTACTCTTGAGCATGTTTTATTTGGTGGATTTACTCATGAGCCAGCAATTGTTCTCGCAGAAAGACTTATTGAGATTTTACCAAAGAACCAACAGAAAATATTTTTTTCAGACAATGGTTCTACAGCAGTAGAAGTTGCGATAAAAGTAGCTTTGCAATATTTTTTTAATAAAGGAGAACAGCGTACTACGATTATTGCTTTTGAAAATGCTTTTCACGGAGATACATTTGCGGCAATGGCGGCAAGTGGAATTTCATTTTATACACAAGCTTTTCAGGGGATGTTTATAGATGTTGTTCGAATCCCTGTTCCTATAAAAGGACAAGAGCAAGTAAGTTTTGATGCTCTAAAAGAAGTAATAAAAGATAAGAATTGTGCAGGGTTTATTTTTGAGCCTTTGGTGCAAGGAGCAGCAGGAATGGTGATGTATGAGCCAGATGCATTGGCAACTTTAATCCAGATTTGTGCAGCAAATAATGTTCTGACTATTGCCGACGAAGTTATGACTGGGTTTGGTAAAACAGGAAAAACATTTGCAATGGATTATCTGGATGAAAAACCAGATATGATGTGTCTTTCAAAAGCATTGACAGGGGGAACTATCCCGATGGCAATTACTACTTTTACTCAAGAGGTTTTTGATGCTTTTTATGATGATGATATTAATAAAGCATTGTTTCATGGGCATACTTTTACTGCTAATCCTACAGGATGTGCAGCAGCTCTGGCAAGTATTGATTTATTGCAAACAGAGGAAATGCAAGCTAATATTGGGCGTATAAATAAAAGTCATTTACATTTTCAGAATAAAATAAAAAATCATTCAAAAGTTGTTACAACCAGAGTATTAGGTGTTATTTTTGCATTGGAAATAAAATCTGAATCAGAAGAAAGTTATTACGGCTCGATGAGAACTAAACTTTATAATTTCTTTATTGATAAAGGAGTTGTTCTAAGACCTGTTGGAAATATCGTTTACATTTTGCCACCATATATTATAAGCGATGAGCAGCTTGAAAAAGTATATTCGATTATTGAAGAAGCTATAGAAATGGTTTAATTAGATATCTTATATTTTGGGATTTAGTTTGGTAATAAAACCTTGCAGATTTTCGATTAAATAAATCAATTACATTGAATAAAAAAATTGCGATAACAGCCTTTTCTTCTATTTCACCTTTAGGGAATAATCCGAAAGATATTTGGGAGAATTATTTAAGTAACAAGCATTGTTTCGTTCTTCAGGAAATGGATAAACAAGAAACTCCTGTTGCTGTACTTACGTCAGGTTCTAAACAAATTGTAGAAGAAGTACGTAATTCGGATATTAAATATAAATTTCTAGACAATAGTGTTTTATTTGCTTTGGCGGCATCCCGACAGGCTATAAAAAAATCAGGATGGAATTCGGAGGCTGTTTTTGGGATTAATATTGGATCTTCTCGCGGAGCTACGGATTTATTTGAAAAGCATTTTCAGGAATATTTAGAAACCGGAAAGGCACAAACACTAGCTTCCCCAACAACTACATTAGGAAATATTTCTTCTTGGATAGCACATGATTTGCAAAGTTCAGGCCCAGAAATTTCACATTCGATTACTTGTTCGACAGCTTTGCACGCTTTACTAAATGGGGTGGCTTGGTTAAGAGCTGGGATGGTCGATAAATTTTTGGTTGGAGGAAGTGAAGCTCCATTAACTGATTTTACGATTGCACAAATGCGAGCGTTAAAAATTTATTCTCGCGCAGATTTAAATATTGATAAATGGCCAAACCTAGCTTTCGATTTAAATAAAACTCAAAATACTATGGTTTTGGGAGAAGGGGCAGCAGTATGTTGTCTTGAAGCTGGAGAAAAAGAAAATGCTATTGCTTATGTTATAGGTGTGGGATATGCTACAGAAGTTTTGGAACATAATATATCTATCTCTGCAGAAGCTACTTGTTTTCAGAAATCAATGAAAATGGCTCTTGGAGAATTTAATTCAGAAGATGTAGATGTAATTGTTATGCATGCTCCTGGAACTATAAAAGGAGATTTAACAGAATATAAAGCAATTCGAAAAATATTCGAGGGTAAACTTCCTTTACTTACTACCAATAAATGGAAGATTGGACACACTTTCGGAGCTTCTGGAATATTGAGTGTAGAAATGGCAATCTTAATGATGCAACACAATATGTTTGTAGGAGTTCCTTTTGCAGAAGCGCAACAACAAACAAAACCCATTAAAAAAGTACTAGTAAATGCAGTAGGTTTTGGAGGAAATGCAGTGAGTATTTTATTAGAAAAAGCTTAATGAATTTATATGAAATTGTTATTTAAACAGAATTGATTATTATTTAGCATTGGTTTCAAGTTCCTTCACTTTTTCATAAACCATGTTGCTCTCAAAACCTCGTCGCAGTATATAATCACAAAATTTTTTGCGTTTTTTAAGCTGATTAGTTTCATGCAAATTATCCCAACATTTTTGAGCTAACTTTTCGAATGTATCTTGATATTCATCACTACTTATTCCTGCAAGAGCAAGATTAATATTGGTTGATGTAATATGACGGGCTTTAAGTTCGTTTACAATTCTTATTTTCCCCCATTGCTTTATGCGATGCTTTCCTTGTGCAAAACTACAAGCAAAACGAGTTTCATTAAGGAAGTTGTCCGTAATGAGTTGTACCACAATAGAATCTATTTCGTCAGAGGTCATTTTTAAGCTATATAGTTTAGATACCACCTCGTCATGACAACGTTCCTGATAAGCGCAAAAATGTTCTAGTTTTTGTAATGCTTCTTTGGGAGTACAATCCGATTTCATATAGTTTTAGTATTGAATAAAAAACAAATGTAAAGCTTTAATTTTTTTTCAAAAACTTGTTTTGCTTTGAAAGCTTGTTTTTTGAATAATCATACTTGAAAACATTTATGAAAATTATCTTGTTAAGATAGGTGCTTTTATAGTGGATTGTGATAATTGGATGGTATTGCTGCATATTTTGTTAAATATCCGATAAAAGTGCAGCTTTTAACGTTGAAGTGCATGATAATATGAATAATATATGAACTTCTTTTTAGATTTTTTAGTTAAATTTAATACAGTGCTGCGTAAGTTGCTTTATTTTAGTTGTTTACGCTGCGCAATTCTTTTTTGAGAAAAGGACATGATATTGATTAAATCTTCAATTAGTATCGACATCTTTTCAATACCACTCATAAATATTACAAAGAGTTAACCGATTTTTTTATCATTAAAACCTACTGTTATGAGACTAAAATTATCTTTGTTACTTGTTTTTATTATTACTTATTCGTGGTCTCAGACTACAAACACATTTACAACTTCTGGTGGTGGTACTTTTGTAGTACCCGCTGGTGTTACTTTATTAACTGCAGAATGTTGGGGAGCTGGAGGTGCAGGGGGAGGTAATGATCTTAGTAATTCTGCAGCCGGAGGAGGAGGAGGAGGTTATAGTAAGACTACTAATTTAAGTGTCACTCCTGGAAGTTCAATTAACTATACTGTTGGTACAGGGGGTGTAGGGTCTAAAGCAAATGGGACTAATGGATCATCATCTAGCTTTTTAACAGTAATTGCTAATGGAGGAGCAGGAGGAACAAGTGGAAATGGAGGAGGAGCAGCAGGTGTTGGAGGAGCAGGAGGAGTAGGTACAAATTTTTCTGGAGGTAAAGGAGCAGGTGGAAGTTTGGTCCTTGGATTATTATTATCAGGAGGAGGAGGAAGTAGTGCTGGTACGGCCTCAAATGGTAATGATGGATCTGGAGCTGTAGCAGGAGCTGCAGTGACTGGTGGTGGTGCAGGAGGTAATGGAGCAACACTAGCAGGAAATGGTGTAGCAGGATTTCCGCCAGGTGGAGGAGGTGGAGGAGGTTTAGTTTTATTAGGTCTTGGTAATAATTTAGGAGGAAATGGTGGAACTGGACAGATAAAGGTTACTTATACTTGTCCTACTTATAATATTACTAGTGCTAGCGCAACAAATGTGTGTATATCTGTGGGTACAACATCTACAGTAACAGTAACGGGAAGTGCTGCGTCATTACCTGTTGGTGATTATGTCGTTACTTATAATAGGAGTAATCCAAGTGTTGGAGGTACAGGATTAACAGCAAATATGATAGTTACTACGGCAGGAACAGGATTCTTTACAGCGGCGGGACTAACTACAGCAGGACCTAGTACTATAACAGTTACAGCGCTTACATCAGGTTCTTGCTCGGCAGGAGTTAGCATTGGGGCTACATTAAGCGTCAGCGCTTTGCCAACGATAACATTAGCAGCTACTGCAGCAAGTGTTTGTTCTAGTGTAAATGGACAAAATACGACATTAAGTTATAGTGCAACAACAAGTACTCCTACAACGTATAGCATCACTTGGAATGCTTCGCCTGCAAATACTTTTGCAGCAGTTAGTAATGCTGCATTGCCAGCGAGTCCAATTACTATTGCTGTTCCTGCAGGTACAGCTGCAGGTACTTATACAGGAACATTAACAGTAACTAATGCTGCAGGTTGTGTTAGTAGTTCAGGCTCTACTTTTACAGTAACGGTAAATGCAACACCAACTATAACATTAGCCGCCACTGCGGCAAGTGTCTGTCCTAGTGCCAGTGCACAAAATACTACATTAAGTTATAGTGCCACAACAGGTACTCCCAC
>NZ_JPRM01000021.1 GCF_000737695.1 Flavobacterium hydatis | reverse complement strand
ATATTTATTTTTGTATTCTTTTTCATATATGAAATCTATGTTTCTATGTGTTAAATAATACACCAAACTATTAAACTAAATTGTAAAATGTTTCAAGTTTTGGAATGATATAAAAAAGCCGAAGAGATTATCTTCGGCTTTTGTATTTTATTTGCTTCTGGAAAATTAAAAAGAAGTTAATGCTTTTAAATCGGCGATTGTTGCTGTAGGGTTTTCGGCTTTAAAAACGAAACTTCCTGCTACTAGAACATCTGCTCCAGCTTCAACTAATTGTTTTGCATTTTTATTGGTTACACCACCATCAATTTCTATAATTGTAGATGCGTTTTTTCTTGTAATTAAATCTTTTAACTTCTTCACTTTTGCGTATGTATTCTCGATAAACGATTGTCCGCCAAAACCAGGATTTACACTCATGATACAAACCAAATCGATGTCGTTTATTACATCTTCTAGTAAATCGATATTTGTATGTGGGTTAATTGCTACTCCAGCTTTCATTCCTTCTGCTTTAATAGCCTGTAAGGTTCTATGAAGATGTGTACAAGCTTCATAATGTACACTTAATATGTTAGCGCCTAAGTCGGCAAAAGTTTTAATGTATCTATCTGGATCAACTATCATTAAGTGAACATCGATAGTTTTTTTTGCATGTCTGTTAATTGCTTCTAAAACTGGCATCCCAAAAGAAATGTTTGGAACAAAAACGCCATCCATAATATCAATATGAAACCAATCGGCCTGACTGTTGTTAATCATCTCGATGTCACGTTGTAAGTTTGCAAAATCGGCAGCAAGAACGGACGGTGCAATAAGTGTATTTTTCATTGTGTAGTTGTGTGTTGTGTTATTTTTTGCAAAGGTAATTTTTTAACGGCAAAGTTTGCAAAAGCTTTTAATCTATTTAATCCTTTTAATCGGTGGCTAAAAAATTAACCGTAAAGGGCGCAAGGGTTTACGCAAAGCTCGCAAAAGATTAAGTCAAGGGAAGAAAAAGGAACGCGGATAAAACTGATTCGCTATCGCGAAAACGCAGATAAAAACAGATTTTTAAAAATTTAAATTAGTACAATTACTTCGTCAGTTTGCTCAACTAGTGTTATGGGTAATTTTTTTTTAATCTTTTTAATCCTTTAATCTGTGGCTGAAAAATGAACTGCAAAGGGCACAAGGGTTTACGTAAAGTTCACAAAGCTTTGCGTTCTTTGCGTTTTGTTATCTTATTTATAAGTTCTTCGCGTCCTTTGCGGTTAAATAACAATAGGTTAAATCTCAATATAAATAACAAAAATGATTGAGGGTATAAAAAAATAAAACTCCGGTAATCAGCCGGAGTTTCAATCATCAATCAAAAAACGAACAGTCAATCAAACTGTTGTTTGCTGTTTAGTAGAAAGTCTTAAAGTCTAAAGAGACTTTTGAACTTTATGAACTTTCTAACTTTAAGACTAATATTAGCCTAAATAAGTTTTAAGAATTTTACTTCTTGAAGTATGTTTTAATCTACGGATTGCTTTTTCTTTAATCTGACGTACACGCTCACGAGTTAAGTCGAAAGTTTCTCCAATTTCTTCTAGAGTCATTGGGTGTTGGTCTCCTAAACCAAAGTATAAACGAACTACATCTGCCTCTCTTGGAGTTAATGTTTCTAATGAACGCTCGATTTCTGTACGTAATGATTCGTGAATTAATTCTCTGTCTGGGTTTGGAGATTCTCCTGAACGTAATACATCGTAAAGGTTTGAATCTTCTCCTTCTACAAGAGGTGCATCCATTGATAGGTGACGACCAGAGTTTTTCATAGACTCTTTTACGTCATTTACTGTCATGTCTAGTTCCTTAGCAATTTCTTCTGCAGATGGCGGACGCTCATTAGATTGCTCTAATAACGCATACATCTTGTTGATTTTATTGATAGAACCAATTTTATTTAAAGGTAAACGAACGATACGTGATTGTTCTGCTAATGCTTGAAGAATCGATTGACGAATCCACCAAACTGCGTATGATATAAATTTGAAACCACGTGTTTCATCAAAACGTTGTGCCGCTTTAATCAAACCTAAATTTCCTTCGTTTATTAAATCGGGAAGTGTTAACCCTTGATTTTGATATTGTTTTGCCACCGAAACCACAAAACGTAAGTTGGCTTTTGTTAATTTTTCTAATGCTCTTTGATCACCAGCTTTTATTTTTTGTGCTAACTCTACTTCTTCGTCAGCGGTAATTAGGTCAACTTTTCCAATTTCTTGTAAATATTTGTCTAATGAAGCAGTCTCACGATTGGTTACCTGCTTGGTGATTTTAAGTTGTCTCATGTTTTTGTCTCCTCAATTTTTAAGTGTACAAATGGTTATACGTATGAAGTTGCAAAAAAGTTACAAAAAAAATAAAAATATTTATTTTACTTCAAAAGTTTCTCTCAAAGATACTGGGATTCCCTCTTGTGTAAATCCTTCTAAACTGATTTCAAATTCTCCAGAAACATCAGAAGTAAAAAAAGAAATTGTGTTCTCTTTATTTTCCAGAGTTACTTCTGGCTGCCAAAGTAATTGGTATCTATAATCAGGAATTCTGTCGTATTTATTTCCATCTGTATAATCTTGTTTGAAATAGACTGTTTTATTTAAAGGTCTTTGAATTTCTGATTTCAAGATATAACTTCCTGTTTCTTTACTAACGTAGTCATTGTTTTTTGTAGTAAAACTAATGATACCATTAAATGCCTTTGGACCATAGAAATAAACTCCCGGAACAACGCTGACTTTATATATATTATCGGTTTTGTAATCAAATAATTCATTAACATTCTGAATTAATAATCCGTCGACTAATACTAATGCTGGCTCAGAAAAATATTTTAAATCATAGTTTATATCTCTTACATTAAGGCTATATTTTTTATCTTCTTCGCGATAATATACTTCTTTTATTACTTCGGTTATTGTCTCTTTTAAACTTGGGAAGCTTGTGTAGTCTCCAAGGACATACTCTTTCTGTAAAGAATTAAAAAATGGAACAGCTTTACTATTGTTTTCTACACTATCCTTTTTAATTGAGTAATAGGCGTTTTCTATTTGGTTTGCAACTGATCTTTCTTCTATACTATTTTTATAATCGGAAGTAAGATTTAGTTCTTCTGTGAATTTTAATTCGGATAAATTGTATGGTTTGTTTTTATCAATTTCTATCTTGTAGTCATTTTTGTCTTCTCCTATTACCTGAGCTACAGCATTAGTATAGTTTGGGTTTTTGTCTAAAACAAAATTGAACTTACCGTTTTGATTTGTCTTAACTATTTTAAAGCCAAAATCAGTTCCAGGTATAGATAATGCTACACTTTTATCATTTATTTGTTTCGGATCTTTACTGTTTGTAATTGTACCAGATATTATTTCTCCTCTAAGTTCTGGTATAAATATGATTGAATCATTTATTGTATTTACCCATTTATTATCTGAATTATACTTTACAAATTCATAAGAACTTAATGATTTTTTTGAAGGTAAGTTGTCAATTTTTTTTATAGAAAGAGAATAACTTCCTTTACTACTAATAGCGTTTAATGATTTAATTTTAAGTAAAAGTTGTTCTCTTTTTATTGCGCTTATCTTATTTAATTCTATTGTAAAATTTTGATCTTTACTAGGAACATGAACTAAATCTGATTTAGTTTCTGAGGTTTTTGTTTCCTTTTTTTGAGAGTTGGAAGCTGTGTTTGAATTGCTTTTTGTACTCGTTAAATAAGGATTTATTATTACAAGATCAATTTCTGAAACTTTAGAATCTTTTTTGTTTAACATCCAATTTGTATAAGCAATAAGTTTGTAGTTACCCGTGCTAATAGTTGTTGGTATAAAAAAATCACCTTGACCTTTTCCGTTCTCTAAATAGATTTTATTTATAAAAACGATTTGGTTTTCATTATTAACAAGTTCTACATGGGCAATTTTACTCATGTTACTCAAGCTATTGTCTGAAGAGTTTAGGCAGTATAATTTGCAATGCAAAGTCTCTCCAACAATTAATGTGGAGGTGTTTGAATGAATGAAGATATTTTCGCTAGTAGATTTACTTATAGTTTCATTTTTATTTAATGAACTATTTTGCGCTGTAGCTAATGTGCTAATTGCTATTAGCATCACTATACTTATTGATTTTTTTAGTCTATCCAAAATAAAGGTTTAATGTTAGATGAAATTTTAGTGCAATCTGTACAACCTGAGGTAATAAATACAAACATATCTTTATCGGTTCCATAATATAAAACTTCCATTCCGGGTCCATTAACTATCGAAAGTATTTTATTTCCTCCACATCCTCTCTCTTTCCAGCAGTTTGTATATATAACAGTTTCACATTTGGTATAATATGGAGGGTATGGATCATCTATAAAAATATCTCTAAAATTAAAAAAGATTCTTTTCGACGAAATTGATGATACTTCAAAAAAGCCAATTATTTTTTCACTAGGATCGTCATTTGATTTTAAATTACCATAGTTAAATCCAGGTTGAACTTGCGAAAAGATGCTTTCGGAAGTAGATAAGCTTTTTAAGGTTTTGTAATAAGTATAGGATTCTAAGTTCTGAACATATTGGCGTACTATAATACTGTAACGTTCATTAAGAATAGGGTTTTTAATATCTATAAAACGTATTGGTAAATTAATACGGTCTTCGCTTAAACCTACAGTATTCATTAAAATTAAATTATCAGATTTTTTTGTGGTGTAACAAATTCGGGATTCTCCTTCTCTGGGTACAACTAAGAAATCTGGATATCCATTGGTAGTAAATGGCGCTAGTATGAGTTTTTCAGGTTTCCAATCGGGTGCTATGATTTTATATGTTTCATCATATTCGTATCTGTAGAATTTTGATTTGGCATCTGGGTCATAACTACTCACGACAATTTGTACTCCTTTTTCTCCCTTGATAGTTTCAATTTTTGGCTCTACCTGAATTTCACTAACAGGAGTTAAAGATTGAACAGAAGAAGAGTATGATTTCCCCTCTTTTGTAGTAATGTTTAATTGATATGTTTTTCCTGGAATTGCCTGAAATTCATTATTTGAGACATATAATCCTGATATTTTTTCTAGACTAAATGAATAGGTATTGTTGTCATTATCGGTTACATAAACAGTAGCTCCTTCTTCTATAGTAGGACCACTCTCTTCGAAACGATAAGATCTGGAAATTTTTATTTCTTGTTTTTTGTATTCATTTGTAATGTTTGCCTGAACAACAAGTATATTTTCGTATGTACTGGTTTTAAATGCATATTGTTCTGTGCAACTACTTATTGTAAAGCAGAGAAGTATAAAAAACAATGTTTTATATAAGCATCTGATATGTTGGGTTCTTAATTCCATTTGCTTTGATTGTTGAAATTTATTACTATGTGTTTTAATCTAATTTTTGTTTTAATGTAATAGCAGCCTATAGTTTTTTATCAGTTTTAGAATGTTTATTATTTAGTCTCTCCAAAATAAAGGCCTAATGTTAGATGAAATTTTGGTACAGTCGCCACAAGGCGCGGTCACAAAATAAAAGTTTCCTTTAGCATCAGCTCCATAATATACTTGCTCAGTTCCAGATCCGGTAATTAGAGATAGTATTTTGTTTCCTCCACATCCTCTTTCGGTCCAGCAGTTACTGTATGGAGTAATATAACACTCGAAATAATATGGAGGATATGGATCATCTATAAAGATATCTCTAAAGTTAAAAAAAATTCTTTTTGATGAAATTGATGATACTTCAAAAAAGCCAATTATTTTTTCACTAGAATCATCATTTGATTTTAAATTACCGTAGTTAAATCCAGGCTGAACTTGCGAGAAGAGACTTTTGGAAGTTGACAGGCTTTTTAATGTTTCATAGTAGGTATAAGATTCTAAGTTCTGAATATATTGACGAACTATAATACTATATCGTTCATTAAGAATCGGACTTTTAATATCTATAAAACGTATCGGATAATCAATACGATCTTCACTTAAACCTAATGTATTCAACAAAAATAAATCATCAGATTTTTTTGTAGTGTAACAAATTCTGGTCTCTTCTGTTCTAGGAACAACCAAAAAATCTGGATGCCCATTTGTTGTAAATGGAGCTACAATAAGTTTTTCAGATGTCCAACTTGGGGCAATTACCTTATATGTTTCGTCATATTCATATCTGTAAAACTTTGATTTGGCATCTGGGTCATAACTACTCACAACTATTTGCACCCCTTTTTGTCCATCAATAGTAGCAATCTTCGGTTCTACCTGAATTTCACTAGCAGGTGTTAAAGATTGAACATTTGAAGAATATGATTTTCCTTCTTTTGTGATAACGTTTAATTGATATGTTTTTCCCAGAACAGCTTGAAATTCACTATTTGAAACATATAAACCTGATATTTTTTCAAATCCAAATTGATAGTTATTATTGTCACTATCGGTTACATAAACATTAGCACCTTCTTCGTTAGTTGGTTCATTTTCTTCAAAACGATAAGATCTGGAAATTTTTATTTCTTGTTTTTTGAATTCATTCGTAATGTTTGCCTGAATAACAAGTATATTTTCGAATGTACTAGTTTTAAATGCATACTGCTCTGTACAACTACTTATAATAAGACAAAGAAGTATAAAAACAAATGACCTATATAAGTATCTAATTTGTACGATTCCTAGTTTCATTTGTTTTGGCATTAGAATTTGATATTATAAGTAATCGTAGGAATAGGAACAGAAAAAATAGAGGTTTTGTATGCTTTTATCTCCCCATTTGCTGTTACAAAAAAGATAGAATATGGATTATTTCTTCCTAATACATTATAGATTGATATGTTCCAGAAACTATGTGTTAATTTTTTTATTTTATGATTTCCTTCAATATTAAAACCAATATCTAGTCGATAATAGTCTGGTATTCTATATTTATTTCGGTCACTATATACAGTATATTCCATCCCGTTGTAGATATAACTTCCTATTGGGTAGGTGATTGGTCTTCCTGATTGATATACAAAGTTGCTTGATATACTGTATCTTTTTGTGAATTTATAATTTAATACAGCACTTACTTCATGAGGTTTGTCAAAATTTGTAGGGAAATAATCTCCGTTGTTTACTTTTTCCTCATTAAACTGAGTGTCTAGTTTAATAAAGGTACGCGAATAGGTATACCCTAACCAACCATTAAGTTTTCCCGCATTCTTTTTAAGTAACAATTCAATTCCATAAGCTTTACCTTCGCCTTGTAATAATTGTGTTTCAGTATTTTTGTTTAAAACCAAATCAGCTCCAACTTTATAATCTAGTAAGTTGTTAGATTTTTTATAATAACCCTCCAAACTAAGTTCAATATTATCATTGTCAAGATTCTTGTAAAAACCTAATGAAAATTGTTGAGCATCTTGTGGCTTAATATGTAAACCAGATAACTTCCATGCATCTGTTGGTGATTGAGTAGTATTATTTGTTAATAGATGAATGTATTGATACGTTTTGTCATAGCTTGCCTTTACAGAGAAATCATCACTAAATAAATAACGTACAGCTAGCCTTGGTTCAAATCCGCCGTAAGTCTTAATTACTTCATTTTTTTTGTAATATTGAGTACCTGTAACGGTATTATCATTAACAGGAGTATTATCTCCATAAATTCTTTGCGTTGATTCTCCTAATGCTGAATATGTCGAATAGCGTAAACCCAAACTTACCAATACCTTTTCGCTTAGATTATAATTGTCTGAGACATAAACGGCAGATTCTACTGCTTTTTCATCATCTATTTTAATTGGTATTAATGTAGAGTTGGGATTTTTTGGGTTAAGATATCCAGGATCAACATTATATAGTTTGCTTGAAACACCATAATTAAAAGCGTGCTTATTGTTTGGCGTATAATTACCGTTTAGTATAACTTGAGTTTCATTTAATTTATAACCATAATCAAAAGAATTCATTCCTCCGTTATCATAGTCAATATTAAATTTGTACTCACTATTTGTAAAAATTAAGTCGCCTTTACTTTTGTTGTTAAAGGCATGATTCCATTTTAATGAAATTAAAGCATTACTATATTTATAAACAGAATCCGATGATATACTAAAGCGATCTTTACTATAATACAAAGTAGACTCAATAGTATTGTTGGTATTTATCTTATGATTGTATTTAAGGATACCATCAAAAAATGCTGCCTGACTATTGTTTAAAGATTCATTATCTATTTTTTTTAAAATCCACTCAGAATAAGTTGCTCTTACACCAACTAACAAACTAGATTTGTTTTTTATAACAGGAGTCCCTATAGAAAGGTTACTTGTTACAGAACCAATTCCGCCCTCACCAGAAAATTTTTCAGGATTACCATTTTTTGTGGTAATATCAAAAACAGACGATAGTCTGCCTCCAAATCTAGCTGGAATGCTTCCTTTATAGATGTCTACTTTATTGGTAGTGTATGGATTAACAGCAGAGAAAAAACCTAAAAAATGTGATGTATTATACAAAACAGCATTATCTAAAAGAATAAGATTCTGATCATCTTTACCTCCACGAACATTGAATCCTGCAGAACCTTCTCCGGTAGTTTTTATTCCGGGTAAAGTTGTGGCTACTCTAAAAATGTCTCTTTCTCCAAGAACAAGAGGAATGTTTTTAATTCCTTCTACATCAATAGTAGAAACACCAGCAACGACGTTTTTTACGTTTTTATTTGCGTTTTTCTTTATGACAACTTCATCTAATTCATTTATGTTTTCATAAAGAGTGACATCAAGTTTACCATTGTCATAAATCATAACAGTCTCCGTATTTTTTTTATGACTGATTGATTCTACCTCGATATAATTAAGGCCATAAGGAACTTCAATAGAGTAGAATCCCTCATTATTGGTAACTGTACTTGTATTTTTATCGCGTATCTTAATCGTTACATTAGAAAGTGGTTTTTTAGTTTTTTCATTTTTAATAAAACCAGTAAGCGTATATGATTTTAATTCCCCGCCCTTTTTTTCTTTACCAATATAAGTTATGCCAGAATTAATGTTGTTATGTATTATTGTATCATATTGTTGATGGAATATAGGTTTTGCTGCGTTTTTATTTTGAGTTTTATCAGTCTGAGGAGTTGATGAAGGTGCAAAATAATTATCAGGTAGTGAGCTGTGAATTATACTACTTTTTGTTAGAATTATTTTTTTGTCTGAAATAAAATAATTCAGATTCGTCTTCTCAAAAAGATTATCTAATATGTCTTCAACCGAAGTGTTTTCATATTTTTTATTAATTAAAACAACATCAGCAGTGTTAAACCAATTTGTATCAAAATAAAACTTATAGTCTGTGGTTTTTTCGATTTTCTCTAATGCAGTTTTTAAATCAATATTATTAAATTCAATGGATATTTTATCTTTTTTTTCTTGACTAAATGATAACGCATGAAAAGTTAATAAAAATAGGGTTAGTATAATTTTTCTCATTTTTTAATTGAATGCATTAGTTAGAGGGAGTACTGCTGATTTCTTTTATTAGATTTTCAATGAAAATTTTCTTATCCGATTCCTCTAAATGACCGTAGTTATTGTAATAATTTTTGATTTTACTTTTAGACTCGGGAAATATTTTGATGATATCACTTTTGGAACTTATTTTATAATAGTTGCCTTTGTGCTTAAGGATAAAATCATTTTTTTCTATGAATTCGTCAAATGTATTTTGGTTAGCTGCATCAGAAATTCTTTTATTATCAATAATCTTTCTTCTGTTTTTATGATGTTTAATATAAAGAACATTATCTGGAGAATAAATGACTTCTTGATAATATCCATTCATGTAGTCAGGGCATGTAGCATTGTTGTAGTTTACATTAATAAAAGTCTTATTATTAATGCTAAAACTAGCTGTTTTTTCTTTTATGACATTAATTCCTAAATAGTCAAACTCGCCAGTGGCCTTTAAGACTAGAACATCATTATTAACATCGTATTTAAGATCAAGGTTGTAGTAATTTTGACCTTCATAGTTAAGATTTCCAATGCTAAAGTTGTTCGAAAAATAATAACTATGGCTGTTATCTATAGTTCTGTAATAGTTTACATGGCGTGAGCCATTGTATATTGCTAAATTTTCTTTACCTATTACTTTATCAAACAAATTGTATATAGAAGTTTCTTTATTTGTTTGGGAGTATAAAACATTAATGTTTAGGATAACGCCGAGTAATAGTAATGTTAGTTTGTTTTGGGAATTTTTCAACTGTATCTTTTGATATAAAGTTAATTTCTTGCTTAATTTCAAAAGTATTAAAAAAATGTTATAAATATCACGAGAATGTGTTAAATAGTAATAAAATAACTATTCCAAAAACTAAAAAAATCGATTATTCCTTTAAAATAGTAGGTCTACCTGAGAATTTATTTTTTCAACATAATAATCTATTTTTCGATTGGCACGATTGTAGAATGAGTTTTGCTCTTTAATTCCAGATGAACCCAAAGCCTTCGAATTAATGATTTGTTGCTTAAAGAACTTATGTACATTTTTACAGCTGTCTATGTTATCAGTAATAAAATACCCAAGTAGCGTATAAGGTACAAACATTGTTAGTTTCTCTTCGGTTTCTATGAGCATATTATTGTTTAATAATATTAACTCATTGTAATATATAGTGAAATTAGAATTTTGTTTGTTGCCTTTTTCCTGAATAGAATTGATGATTCTTTTTAAGTCTTTGCAAAGTGCATTCGCATTTTTAAGATTTAGTAAACCAGCTTCATAAAAATATAAAATCTGTTGTAAACTACTATTTATTGTAGTGTCATTCCATACCTCATTTACAATAGCATTATCATAGACATTTTTTAATTTTTGCATATATTCTGTAAAGGATTCTTCGATTACAAAATTTTCAAAAGTAACTTTCTTTTGGTTCGTATTTAAAAGATTCAGCCATACAAAAGCTTTGAATTTTGATAAGATCGTTCCGTCCATAAAATAGAATAGCGGAATATCCTTGGCAGAATAAAAAAGAGTTGTTTTTGGGTTTTTAGTTAAAAACTCAATCTGTTCAGCCGAAGTTTTAAAATACTGAAGCATATCTTTTAAAGTCTCTATCTCAATTGTTTTCTCGACAATAACTTTTTCTTTTTTTGAAAATAAATTATCTAATGAAATATTAAAATGATTTGCGAGTTTAATGGTTTCATCTATCGAAAATTTACTTTTTTCAGATATTCTTCGGTGTGATGCATCGTAGCTAATTTCTAATACAGAAGCAACTTCATCTATTAAAGAAGCTGACTTTGAAACTTTACTACGAATGGCCTTTAAAAATGATTCTTGATATTTCATAATTTGCGATAATCGCAAATATAAGAAATAGTTTTATTGATTTAAGCAAATCCATGTGTGATAATTGCAATAGGTTTGTCCTGTAATTTTAAAATAATGATTTATGAAAACGTCAATTTTAGTATTCCTGTTTTTAACATTTGGATTTATTCATGCTCAGGATACAATCCAGATTCATACGGTTGATTTTGTAAAAACGCATTCACAGCTTTTTAGTCTTTCACCAATATCTAAAAAAGTAGACAAAGTAAATGGGCTAGTGTTTGGACTTGGACACATCAATAATAAAAATATAGAGCATCAAACAATTAATGGATTAAATATAGAAGCAAACCCAGCACCAGCCGCTGGAGCATTATATGCTTTTATAGCGTTAATACATTTGCCAGAAATTATTAAGAATAATAAAAAGTACAATGTTGCCAAAGAGCCGAATGAGGCTTACAAGATTAAAAATATGAGCTATACACCTTATTTAAAATTGAATGGCTTAAACCTTAGTACAGGCTGCTTTTTTACCACAACAAGTATGAATGGCTTAAATATTTCGGCAGGAAACAAGTTCAATGATTTTAATGGACTTTCGATTACTGTTTTGGGAACAATTGCTGATAATCAGAACGGATTTTCAATAGGTATTTATAATGGTAATAATGATTTAATTGGTTCAACAATTGGAGTTTATAATCAATCGTGTGAATTGAAAGGATTGCATTTGGGAGTTTTTAATCAGGTACAAATTAATAAAGGATTACAGATAGGTGTTTTTAATAAATCAAATTCTAAAGGTTTTCAGTTAGGACTTTGGAACGTGAATAATAAAAGGACAATGCCTTTTTTAAATTGGTAATTATGAGAAGTTTTTTATTCTTATTGATTCTTTTGTTTTCGGAATTTGTATTCTCACAAAATGAATCTCAAGATTCGTCTACTGATTATGAAAGAATTTATGTAGAAGCTGGTTTTGTTCAGCCAATCGGGAAACTTTCGGATAAGTTTGATTTATCGCCATCATTTGGTTTTTGGTTTAGAAATAAATTGAATCGGGAAGATTTTATAGATTTTGGATTTAATTTTTTTATTCCTAAAAAACCGGTAGAACCTGATTTTGAATATCGAGATTCTATTGTTCAATACAAGTCAAGTCACTTTGCAATAAATATCGGAACTCGTTTTGCAAAAGTGGTTCCCTTATCGCTGCGAAAAAAGGATTTTAATTTAGAATGGAATTCAGGAATTGGTTTGGCTTTAAATTTTTATAAAGCACCAGACGAATTAGAATTTGAAGATGGAGACCATACAAAAGAAGTTTTGACTACATTTTATCTGTCACAAGGAATTAAGCTCAATTATAAAAATGTTGGATTACAATGTCATTATCAGTGGTCTCCTTATGGATTATTTAATGATAAGATCGAGAAAGATTTTGGATCACAGAGTTTGATGTTCGGAATTGTTTATCGACAATAGCTAAAAACGAAAAACCCCAATTCAATTTGAATTGGGGTTTTCTATGAATAAACCTTTAGTAAACTAAGATCTGATTACTCTTTTTTCTCCTCACGTGGAGGTCTTGGAAGAAGTGCTTTTCTTGACACTTTTTCTTTTCTAGTTTTAGGATCAAGTCCTAAGTATTTAACTTGGAAAACGTCTCCCATGTTAACTACGTCAGTAACGTTTTCAGTACGTTCCCAAGCTAGCTCAGATACGTGAAGTAAAACTTCATTTCCTGGTGCAGCAGTATATTCAACTACAGCTCCAAAATCAAGCATTTTAATTACTTTAACTTCATAAGCTTCGCCCATTTGAGGTTTGAAAGTAATAGATTGAATTTTAGCTAAAACAGCTTCAATTCCAGCAGGATCTGTACCTAAGATTTCGATAACACCTTGTTCATCAACTTCGTTGATTACAATAGTTGTTCCAGTAGCTTTTTGTAATTCTTGAATTACTTTTCCTCCAGGTCCAATTAATGCTCCAATAAAGTTTCCAGGAATAGTTCTAGTGATGATTTTTGGAGAGTGTGCTTTAACGTCTGCTCTTGGAGCAGCAATAGTCTCAGTTAATTTTCCTAAAATGTGTAAACGTCCTTCACGTGCTTGCCCTAAAGCTTGCTCCATAATGTCGTAACGTAAACCATCAATTTTAATATCCATTTGGCAAGCTGTAATACCATCTGCAGTTCCAGTTACTTTAAAGTCCATATCTCCTAAGTGATCTTCATCACCTAAAATATCAGACAATACAGCAAACTTTTCACCGTCAGTAATTAATCCCATAGCAATTCCAGAAACTGGTTTTGTCATTTGAACTCCGGCATCCATCAAAGCCATTGTACCAGCACAAACAGTTGCCATAGAAGAAGAACCATTAGATTCTAAAACCTCAGAAACAACACGAATTGTATAAGGACAATCAGCAGGAATCATATTTTTTAAAGCTCTTTGAGCTAAGTTACCGTGACCAACTTCTCTTCTTGAAGTTCCTCTTAGTGGTTTTGCTTCACCAGTTGAGAAAGGAGGGAAGTTATAGTGTAAATAGAATTTCTCTTCACCTTGTTCAGATGGAGAATCAATTTGGTTAGCTTCTCTAGACGTTCCTAAAGTTACTGTAGCCAATGCTTGAGTTTCTCCACGTGTAAATAAAGAAGAACCGTGAACTCTTGGTAAATAATCAGTTTCACACCAGATTGGTCTGATGTCTGTAGTTTTTCTACCATCTAAACGTACACCTAATTCTAATACTACGTTACGAACAGCCTCTTTGTTTGTTTTGTAGAAATATTTAGAAACTAAATCTCCGTCAGCAGCTAATTCTTCTTCAGTAAATAAAGCTTTTACTTCTTCTTTTACTTCAGCAAATGCAGCAGATCTTTCGTGTTTAGCTGAACCAACTTTTGCGATAGCATAAATTTTATCGTAAGCTGCAGCTTTTACTTTTTTATAGATTTCTTCGTTTTCTTTCTCACCTTCGTAAGTACGAATTTCTTTTTTACCAAAAGCAGCTTGTAAGCGTAATTGTGCTTGAATTTGAACTTTAATAGCTTCGTGAGCAAATTTAATTGCTTCAACCATTTCAGCTTCTGAAATTTCTTTCATCTCACCTTCAACCATTGCAACAGAATCTAAAGAAGCACCAATCATCATATCGATGTCAGATTTTGCTAAGTCTTCTCTGCTTGGGTTGATTACAAATTTTCCGTCGATACGTGCAACACGTACTTCTGAAATTAAGTTGTAAAAAGGAATGTCTGAAACTGCTAAAGCAGCAGATGCAGCTAAACCAGCTAATGCGTCTGGCATAACTTCTTCGTCATGAGACATTAATTGAATCATAACTTGCGTTTCAGCATGGTAATCATCTGGGAAAAGCGGACGTAAAACACGGTCTACTAATCTCATTGTTAATACTTCGCTATCACTTGGACGAGCTTCTCTTTTAAAGAAACCTCCAGGGAAACGACCAGCTGCTGCGAATTTTTCGCGGTAATCTACCGTTAATGGTAAAAAATCAACACCTGGATTAGAAGTGCGAGCCGATACTGCTGTTGCAAGTATCATCGTGTCGCCCATTCTTACTACTACAGAACCATCAGCTTGTTTAGCTAAACGTCCTGTCTCGATTGTGATGCTTCTGCCATCACCTAAATCGATTTTCTCTACAAATAATTGTGGAATCATAAATTTTTTCCTTATTGGTTATACAATGGGTTTTAGTTGTGTTGTAGTTGTTGTTGTGCGTAGTTAATGCCTAAAACCCAATGAAAAACCAAACTTTTTTTCTTTGTTTGTGTAAAAACAAAAAGAGGCACTCTCGCACCTCTTTTTTATATTGATTATTTTCTGATATTCAATACTTTGATAATCTCACGATATCTGTTGATCTCTTTCTTTTTCAAGTAATCCAACAAAGCTCTTCTTTTACCTACTAATAGTACAAGTGAACGCTCAGTGTTGTAATCATGACGATTTTTTTTCAAGTGCTCAGTTAAGTGTGAAATTCTGAACGTGAACAATGCAATCTGACCTTCTGCGCTTCCAGTGTTTGTTGCACCACCGTGTTGTGCGAAAATCTCTTCTTTTTTCTCTTTACTTAAATACATTCCAATATTATTTAATGATTTTTATGTATGTCATACAACTTTTGTAAGACGGGTGCAAAAATAGTACTTTTTTCTCTAAAAATAAATTTTATTGATTATTTTTTCTAATTGTTATAGGTAACGAATAGCTAACTCGCCTAGGAATGCCTCTTATTAAGCCCGGAATCCATTTTCCAGCATTTGTAATTGTGGTTATTGCATTTACATTTAAATCGTAGCCAAGTCCTCTTAAAATTCTTGGTTCAACCAGGTTTCCTTCTTTGTCTATAACGAAATAAATATACATTTTTCCTAAAAATCTATTTTCAGAAGTATCTAAATTTTGTGATATGTATTGGTAAAATGATTCCATTCCGGATTTAGGCACGGGTCTTTGAAAGACAACTTTATAATGATGCCCGATTTGTAAGGAATCAATGCTTGTTCCTGATTTTAATTTTCCGTTTTCATAAATCTCTGTAAAAGTGTATTGACTTTTTATGCCTTTTCCCTTCCAGATTCCGTCAGGAAAACCATCTTTTATTTTTCCGCTTTGTTCAACATCTCCATTTATCTCATTAATTTCGCCATTGCCGTTTATTACCGTTTGTTCCTTTTCGGAATTCCAAAAGCTATTTACTTTAAACAAAACTTCACCTTTTTTTTCAAAATATTCGAGTTCAGATTTTGGGTTTCCATTTTCATACCAATTAAACTCTTTTCCAGTTTTTTTTCTCTTTGAATAATTGACGGAGAGTTTTTTATTCCCATTTTCGTAATAATAAACATAAGGCCCCTCTTCTTTGATAATATCCTTGTCAGTTGTACCACCAATCATTTGTAAGGTTTTTGATTTGTAGTAATCCTTAACGATATAAATTTTTTTATCATCAGAGTAATAATCTTTAATGACTCTTATATATTTATAGTTATCAGACGTTGTTTCTAGCCAAGTAGAATCGAGGTAAACAATTTTATCTGGAGAGATTTCTGTTTGTGTTTGAGAAAACAGTTTTGTTGAAATGGAGAGAAGGAAAAAAACGCGTAAAATTAGTTTCATAAAAGAGTTTAAAAATAAAGTTACGCGAATGTATTATTTTTAGTACAATTTAGCAACTTCCAAATTTACAAACTCTAGAAATCTTTCGTCAGCTTCTGTAAAAGGGTCAATAACGTGACTATCAATATCAATTTGACCAATATTTACTCCGTCTACAAATAAAGGAACCACGATTTCAGACTTTACAGTAAAACTACATGCAATATAATTGTCCTGAGCAGCAACGTCTGGCACAACAAAATTAGCATTGCTTTCTGCAACTTGCCCACATATTCCTTTTCCAAAAGGGATTACAGTATGATCAGTTTCGGCTCCTACATAAGGTCCTAAATGCAAAGTTTTATTTTCGTGATTGGCAAAATAAAATCCAACCCAGTTATAATAATCAACATTGGCGTTTAATAACTGACAAATGCTTAATAGTTTTTCGTCTCTTGATTGGTTTGTATCTGCTACAATTGCAGTTATTTTTGGTTGTAATTCCTGAAAAGTCATATTATTTAGTTTTTATACAAAAGTATTTAAAGCCAAATTCAAAAAATACATAAATTTGTTAAAAATTTCTCTTGAAAAAATATTTAATCCAGTACAAGCCTTTTCTTCTTTTTATAGGTACATTTTTTGGAACTTATATTCTATTAACATTCGTTTATCAATTCTATTTGAGCGGTTTTGGGAATGATAAAATAGATGGAATAACAAAACTAGTAGGTAATCAAACCGAATGGTTATTGCAATTATTTGATAATAGTGCAAAAGTCGATAAAACTCCCTCAAAGCCATATTTACAGATATTTTATAATCAAAAATTAGTTGCTTTAATTGTAGAAGGTTGTAATGCGATTAGTGTAATTATTTTGTTTGTATCCTTTATAGTTGCCTTTTCAGGAAAATTAAAGCCGACATTGTTTTATATTTTAGGAGGAAGTCTTTTTATTTATATCCTTAATGTTTGCCGAATCGCTTCATTAACAGGATTATTGTGTTATTTTCCTGAAAAATCACATCTTTTACACGGAGTACTTTTTCCGTTGGTTATTTATGGAGTAGTTTTTATTTTGTGGATTATTTGGGTAAGTAAATTTTCTAAATATGCTAAATAATATTCTTCAAAATAAATCAAGAATCTTTCTCTTAATTGTGTTTGTATTTCTTTTGGCAGGCATAAGAGCATTTGAAAATCAGTTGTTTTATGATCCTTTTCTCGTTTATTTCGAGACAGATTATAAAGAACTTCCTTTGCCAGAGTTTAATTCGATTCAATTATTTTTTGGGTTGCTATTTCGATATTTCTTAAACACAATTATATCATTGGGGATAATCTATGTTCTTTTTAAAGAAATCGAACTCGTTAAGTTTGCTTCAGTTTTATATGTAATGTTTTTTCTAGTCTTGATTATTGCTTTCTATTGTGTTATTTACTTTTATGGCAATCAAAACAATTTGATACTTTTTTATATACGTCGTTTTTTAATTCAACCTATTCTTATACTGTTGTTTGTTCCAGGATTTTACTATCAAAAAATAAATAAATAAGCCTTTTTTTGTACCTTTAGTAGTCGATTTGTATTTGTTTAATTTTCAAATCAAAAAATAGATGAAAGTTGTAAAAAAATCAGGAGATACAGTTGTCTTTGATAGAAAAAAATTAGAGAAATCTCTTTTGAATTCTGGTGCTAATCAATCAGTTGTTCAGGATGTTTTACAAATAATAGAGAAAGAAATGTACGAAGGGATTTCGACCAAAAAAATCTATAAGATGGCTTTTAGGTTGCTCAGAAAAATATCCCATTCGCATGCAGCAAGGTATAATCTTAAAGAAGCTATACAATTATTAGGGCCTGCTGGTTTTTACTTCGAAAAATATATTGCCAGACTTTTCTCCAAAGAAAATTATGAAACTAAAACTAATCTGACTTTGCAAGGCAAATGTGTTACGCATGAAATAGATGTCTTGATAAAAAAGAACGATGTCATTGCAATGGTGGAATGTAAGTTTCATATGGGAAAAGAAGCTTCTACAGATGTAAAAGTACCTATGTATATTCTATCCAGATTTAATGATATAAAAGAAAGAAAGCATTCTGTTTTTACAGACAAAGATGTTGTATCAGAATGTTGGATAGTTACCAATAATCGATTTACATCGGATGCGATGACTTTTGGAGCGTGTTCAGGATTAAATTTATTGAGTTGGGATTATCCTGTAAATAACAACTTGAGAACAAAGAATGAGAATAATAATCTGTATCCTATAACTTGTTTAACCACACTTACTCTGGCCGAAAAGGATAAACTATTGGCGCTAGATGTAATTTTGGTAAAGGAGTTATTAAATAACCACAGTTGTTTAGAAAAAATTGGATTAAGTTCTCAAAGAATAAAAGGTGTTACAAAAGAAGCCTCGGAGTTGTGTAGGTATTCTTAAAATAATGCTTTTATCTATGTAATTTAAATTCAAATAAAATGAAAGTCAAATTCATTGGAGGTGCAGGAACCGTAACAGGTTCAAAAACGTTGATTGAGAGTAATGGAGTTAGAATTTTAATAGATTGCGGGCAGTTTCAGGGGATAAAACCTTTGAGAGAACTTAACTGGGAGCCTTTGTCCGTATTACCTTCAACTATAGATTTTGTGTTACTCACACATGGACATTTAGACCATTGTGGTTGGTTGCCAAGATTAGTATATCAGGGTTTTAAAGGAAAGATATATTGTTCTGGGCCTACAAAAGAAATTGCTAAACTCATTCTTTTGGATAGTGCCAAGATTCAGGAAGAAGAAGCAAATAAGGCAAATGAAGAACAATATTCTAAACATGAAATTGCAGAACCACTTTATACTGTAGAGCAGGCCAAGAAAGTCTTTCCGCTTTTTAGAGTTGTAAAAATAAATGAACCATTTCTTTTAGAACCAGATATTTCGGCGGTTTTTTTTACAGCAGGACATATTATGGGAGCTTGTAGTATTGCATTAACGGCTGAGAAAAAAACACTAGTTTTTTCGGGAGATGTCGGTCGCGATAATGATGTGTTACTATATCCTCCGGAAAAACCCAAAACTGCAGATTATGTTTTTTTAGAAAGTACCTACGGAAACCGATTGCATCCAGATACCGATGCCAAAGAAGAGCTGGAAAAATATATTAATGCTGCATTTCAGAAAAAGGGAACAGTTATCATCCCTAGTTTTGCTGTAGAGCGAGCGCAAAGTGTAATGTATTTGTTGTGGCAGCTCAAGAAAGAAGGTAGGATTCCGAATATTCCATATATTATTGATACTCCTATGGGAATTAGTGCCTTAGAAATCTTTATGAATAATAGAGAATGGCATAAGCTAACGATAGAAGAGTGTACAGGTATGACCAAAATGTTTTCTTTAGTCTCAGATTATCAGGAAACGATGGATATTATTTATAATAAAAGCCCAAAAGTGATTATTGCTGCAAGCGGAATGGCGACAGGAGGAAGGGTTTTAAATTATTTTGAACATTATATAGGATTGCGCGAAACAACAATAATTATTGTAGGTTATCAAGCTGAAGGAACTCGTGGAAGAAAGTTATTAGATGGTGATAAAGAAATTAAAATAAGAGGTAAATATTTTCCAGTTAAAGCTAAGATTTTAAAAATAGCAGGGCTTTCTGCTCATGGTGATCAGGATGATTTGCTTCTTTGGCTTTCAGCATTAGAAAATAAGCCAAAAAAAGTTTTTCTGGTTCATGGAGAAAATATTCCTGCAGATGCGCTTCGTATAAAAATAAAAGAGAAATATGGTTTTAATTGCTCTATTCCTTTAATGGAACAGGAGTTTGACTTGTAAGAGCACTTTTTAAAATTTTTAACAAGAATTTCATTTTAGGAATTGATTATAATGCTAATTTTGCAGGCGATATGAATATAAAAAAATGCACTAGTTTATTTTTAGCATTTCTACTATTGGTTTGCAATGTAGGACTAGCTTTTGATGTGCATTATTGTGGAGGCAAATTAGCTTCGATTTCATTAAATAAAACAGTAGAAGCACCTCCAGTAAAAAAATGTTGCGGGATTGCAGTCGAAAAAAAATCATCTTGCTGTAAAGACAAAGTAGTTCATTTTGAGAAAAAGTCAGATACAGCTACAATTAAGACATTTTTATTTCAGTTTGATTTTCCATTTACGTTACAAGAATTTAAAACAGTTGCTTTTTTCTGTATTCCGAGTTTTAAAAGCAAACAGATAATTGCATATTATAGCGATGCGCACGCACCTCCGCTATTTAAACTCTATCACCAATATATATTTTACGCCTGATTTTAATGTTTTTTAAAGTCAAATCATTTTGTATGGTTTGAGTCTACTCTTTTCAAACATTAAAATTATTATCATGAAAAAAAATATAGCGCTTTTTGCTATGCTATTGCTTTGTATTCCAGTTTTTGCACAAGAAAATTTGGAAGAAGTTAAGATTACCAAAAAGCAAAAAGGAATTAAAAAATCATATACACTTACAGGAAATACTTCATTAATAACAAGTAAAGAATTGCTTAAAGCAGCTTGTTGTAATCTCGCCGAAAGTTTTGAAACTAATCCATCTATTGATGTTAACTTTTCGGATGCATTAACAGGAACAAAGCAAATTAAAATGCTAGGACTTACAAGTCCGTACTTAATGATTACCGAAGAGAATATTCCATCAGTTCGTGGAGCTTCTCAGGCTTATGGATTATCATTTACACCTGGAACATGGGTCGAAAGTATTCAGATAACCAAAGGAGCAGGAAGTGTTGTAAATGGTTATGAAAGTATTTCAGGACAAATAAACACAGAATTATTAAAACCGATGAATGATATTCCGTTCTTCCTGAATGCTTATGGTTCTACCGATTCTCGGTTTGAATTAAACACTCATTTTACTAAACAACTTTCGGATAAATGGGCAACAAGTTTATTAGTTCATGGTAATGCACGTGTTGCAAAAACCGACATGAACGATGATGGATTTATGGATAATCCGTTGGCGAAGCAAATCAATATCCTAAATCGTTACCAATATACTAATGCCGAGAAAGGTTGGGTTGGTTTTGTTAATCTTAGATATATGAATGATAAGAAGCAAACCGGACAACTTGATTTTGATAAAGATCGAGATAGAGGTACGACGAATTATTGGGGGTCTGAAATTAATACGGAACGAATTGATGTTTCGACCAAGATAGGTTATGTTTTTCCGGATATGCCTTTTCAGAGTATTGGTTTTCAGAATGCATTTAACAGCCATAATCAGAAATCGTATTATGGTTTAAATGATTATAATATCAAACAGAATAGTTATTATTCTAATTTGATTTTTAATTCGATTATCGATAATACCAAGAATAAGTTTGCAGCAGGATTGAACTTTACATACGATCAATATCAAGAGTTTGTGAATGTAACAGATTATAGCCGAATAGATAATTCTGTTGGGGCTTTCTTTGAGTATACGTATGATAACACGGATAATTTTAGTGTTATTTTAGGCGGAAGAATCGATAATCATAATCGTCTAGGAACTTTTGTAACACCACGATTGCATGTAAGATACAATCCTTGGGAAAAAGCTGTTTTAAGATTTTCGGCGGGAAGAGGAAAACGTTCGGCGAATATTTTTGCCGAGAATCAGCAACTTTTTGCTAGTTCAAGAGTATTCTCAATTCTAGATAATAGCGGTAAAATTTACGGAATGAATCCTGAGATTGCTTGGAATTACGGATTGAGTTTTTCGCAAAAGTTTTCTCTTTTTGGTAAGCATGCCGAAGTTGTTTTTGATTTATACAGAACTGATTTCCAGAATCAGGTTGTTGTAGATGTAATGCAAAGTCCGCAAGAAGTTTTATTCTACAATTTAAACGGAAAGTCTTATGCTAATAGTTTACAAGTAGAATTTAACTATGAATTATTAAAGAATTTCAATTTCCGCTCAGCTTATAAATATTATGATATCAGAACAGATTATTTATCTGGAAATTATGCAAGACCGTTACAGGCAAAACATCGTTTTTTTGGAAACCTAGAATACGAAACAAATCTTGTTGACGGAAAACAGTGGAAGTTAGATTATACTTTTAATTGGATAGGGCAACAACAATTGCCAAACACGGCTTCAAATCCTGAGAAAGATAGGTTGCCTGAGTTTTCGCCCTCATATTCTTTGATGAATGCTCAAGTAACAAGAGTTTTTTCTGATGTTTTTGAAGTGTATGTAGGAGGGGAGAATATCGGGAATTACCGCCAAGACAAAGCTATATTAGGAAGTGGTAATCCGTTTGGATCAGATTTTGATGCTTCAATAATATATGCTCCTGTTTTTGGACAAATGTATTACGCAGGATTGCGATTTAAAATAAAATAACAATTTCAATAACAATTTCAATATCAAAAATTCAATAACAATAAATAATTAATAAAATGAGAAATTTAATATTAATAGCATTAATCACTTTTTTAGGGTTTTCGGCTCAGGCTCAAGAGAAAAAGAATAAAAATGCGAAGTATGAAACAGAAGTAAGTGGTAACTGTGAGCATTGTAAAAAAAGAATAGAAAAAGCTGCTTTTGGTGTTTCGGGAGTAAAATCGGCAGTATGGGATATCAGTAGCCATAAGCTAAATTTAATATTGAATGAAGAAAAAACTTCACCTGCAGATGTGAAAAATGCTATTGCTAAATCAGGTCATGATACTGACATCGCGAAGACTACACAGGAGGTTTATGACGGACTTCCGATGTGTTGCAAATACGAAAGAAAATAATAAGAGAGAACATGTGGGAATTTGGCTTTTTTATAGCGTTAATAAAACTTTAAAATATGCCAATTTATTGTGGTTAAACTAATTTATTATTACTTTCACCAACTTATAAATTTAACGAATAAATCGCTTATATGAATAATTTTGATTGGACTCAATTAATTAATCCTGAGTTTTATATTACCCTTACCATTGGTGGATTTCAAATTGGTTTATACATTGTTATATTTATAGTTTTTGCCGAAACAGGGCTTTTTGCGGGTTTCTTTTTACCAGGTGATAGTTTACTTTTCTTAGCTGGAATTTATAGTCGTGATTTAATTCAGAATATGGTTTACATCGAAAGCGATTTTATAAACGTATTTCTGCTCTCATTAATGGTTGCTATTTCAGGGATTTTTGGAAATATGACTGGATATTGGTTTGGAGCCAAAAGTGGTTATTATTTGTTTAAAAAAGAAGATACCTTTTGGTTTAAGAAAAAATACCTGTTACAATCAAAAGATTTCTTTGAGAAATACGGAGGTAAAGCTATAATCTATGCTCGTTTTTTACCAATTTTCAGAACATTTGCTCCTATAGTTGCAGGAATTGTATCTATGGATAAAAAGAAATTTATGTTCTATAACATTCTAAGTTCATTTTTGTGGGCTTTTATTCTGATATTTTCAGGACACTATCTTTACGGTGTGTTTTTGAAACAAGGAGTTGATCTAAAACAACATATCGAGTACATCATTATAATTATTGTTATCATAACGACTTTCCCAGTTTTAATGAAACTACTAAAGAAAAGACCAGTAGATAAAATACAATAATAGATATTAAAATTAAACTAAGAAATCCGAAGCTTTAAACTTCGGATTTTTTTATTTATAATTGTTAGTAAAAGGCTTTTATAGCTTTAATAAATTGGAGAAGAAATGATATTATAAAATATATAAATAGGTATTAAAACAAAAAAATCCGAAGCTATAAACTTCGGATTTTTTTTGTTTCAAGACTTTGTAAGTCAGGAAGGATATTACATCATTCCTGGCATACCACCACCCATTGGGTTTCCGCCTCCATTATCTTCTTTAATATCGATCAAAGCACATTCAGTAGTTAAGATCATTCCTGCTACAGAAGCAGCGTTTTCTAAAGCTACACGAGTTACTTTTTTAGGATCGATAATACCTGCTTTAAGCATATCTACATATTCGTCAGTTTTAGCATTGTATCCAAAATCACCAGAACCTTCGGCAACTTTAGCAACAACTACAGAACCTTCAAGACCTGCGTTTTCAACGATAGTTCTTAATGGAGCTTCTACAGCACGAGATACGATTTGAATACCTGTAGCTTCATCTGCATTGTCAGCTTTAATTTCGCTCAAAGCGTTTTTAGCTCTTAACAAAGCAACTCCACCACCAGCAACAATTCCTTCTTCAACAGCAGCACGAGTAGCATGTAATGCATCATCAACTCTGTCTTTTTTCTCTTTCATTTCTACTTCAGATGCAGCACCAACGTAAAGTACAGCAACACCACCAGCTAATTTAGCTAAACGCTCCTGTAATTTTTCTTTGTCATAATCAGAAGTTGTAGCTTCCATTTGACCTTTAATTTGGTTTACACGATTTTTGATCATGTCTGCTTCACCAGCACCACTTACAATTGTAGTGTTATCTTTATCGATAGTTACTTTTTTAGAAGTACCTAACATTTCGATAGTAGTGTTTTCTAGAGTGTATCCTCTTTCTTCAGAGATTACAGTTCCGCCAGTTAAGATAGCGATATCTTCTAGCATTGCTTTTCTTCTGTCTCCAAAACCAGGTGCTTTTACAGCAGCAATTTTAAGAGCTCCACGTAATTTGTTAACTACAAGAGTTGATAAAGCTTCCCCATCAACATCTTCAGCAATAATTAATAAGGGCTTTCCTGATTGAGCTACTGGCTCTAAAACTGGTAAAAGTTCTTTTAAAGAAGAAACTTTTTTGTCGTACAAAAGGATATATGGACTCTCTAATTCTACTTCCATTTTTTCAGGATTTGTAACGAAATATGGAGAAAGGTATCCTCTGTCAAATTGCATTCCTTCTACAACATCTACGAAAGTATCTGTTCCTTTTGCTTCTTCAACAGTAATAACACCTTCTTTTCCAACTTTTGCGAAAGCAGTAGCGATTAATTCACCAATTACTTCGTCGTTATTAGCAGAAATAGATGCAATTTGTTTTATTTTTTCTGAATCACTTCCAACAACTTTAGCTTGTTTAGCTAAGTCGGCAACGATAGTTTCAACAGCTTTGTCGATACCACGTTTTAAATCCATTGGGTTAGCTCCAGCAGCTACGTTTTTCAAACCTTCTTTTACGATTGCTTGAGCTAAAACTGTAGCAGTTGTAGTTCCATCTCCAGCTAAATCATTAGTTTTTGATGCTACTTCTTTAACCATCTGAGCTCCCATATTTTCTAATGGGTCTTTTAATTCGATTTCTTTAGCTACAGTAACACCATCTTTGGTTACGTTTGGTCCACCAAAAGATTTTCCGATGATTACGTTACGACCTTTTGGTCCTAAAGTTACTTTTACTGCATTTGCTAATGCATCAACACCACGTTTTAATCCGTCACGTGCTTCAATATCAAATTTTATATCTTTTGCCATTTTTGTTATTTGCTTTAGGCAGTAGGCTTTAGGCTTTAAGCCTTTCTACTGCTGGTTAATTTTGTTTTTTATTTAAATAGAATTGATTAAAGCTTTCTTTAGATTGTAAATTTTGCTTTTAATTATGTTTATCTCTTTTTCAAGAGGTTCGTATAATTCAATACTAATGTAATTTAAATCTTTTGAGAGTAATAGTAAATATTCTGTTTCATTGGCAGAACCCAAAGCGATATTGAGAAATTGATTAAATTCTTTGTCGCTATTTCTTCCACATCCTTCACTAATATTTGTAGGTATTGATGAGGACGCTCTTCGAATTTGACTTGTTAATCCGTATAATTCTTCTTTTGGATATATAGCAGTAATTTTATATACTGCTAAAGTAAAAGAATGACTTAACTGCCAGACATCGTATTTTTTAAAATCTCTCATTTGTTTTTTGCATAAAGCTTTAGGTAGTATATTCTAAGCAATCAGAGAAGCTTAAAGCCTACAGCTTATAGCGTAAAGTCTTTAGATGATTGCAAGAATATCGTCTTCTCTCATTATTAGGTAATCAATTCCTTCATGTTTTAATTCGGTTCCTGCATATTTACCATAAAGAACAGTATCTCCAATTTTTACAGTCATAGTATGGTCTTTAGTACCATTACCTACAGCTACAACAGTTCCTTTTTGTGGTTTTTCTTTGGCAGTATCTGGAATAAAAATCCCTGACGCAGTTTTAGTCTCAGCAGCAACTGGCTCAATAAGTACGCGATCTGAAAGCGGTTTAATGTTTAAAGTCATGATTTTATAATTATGTTATGTTTATAATTTTGTTTGCTTATAAACTTTCAGAAACTATGCCACCTTAAAAAAACTGACATTATTTCTTATAAAAAATGCCAGCTTTGACAGGCTGGCATTTCTATATTTTATAAAGAATGTATTATTTTGCTGGGTTTGTCGCAGCAGGTGCTTCTTGTGTTGGAGCTGCAGGCGTAGTGACTGGAGCAGTAGTTGCAGATTTCTCAATAATTTTAGATTCTACATCGCTTAATGAACCAGTAAAACTTAAACTAGAAAGTAAGATTAATGCAATTAAAATTGTAGCTAAAGTCCAAGTACTTTTATCTAAAAAGTCAGTTGTTTTTTGAACTCCACCTAACATTTGAGATCCACTTATTGTTGAAGATAATCCACCACCTTTAGGGTTTTGAACCATGATTACTACGATCAATAGAAAACATACTATTGTGATTAAAACTAAAAAAATTGAAAATGTGCTCATTGTTTAATTATTATTGTTATTTTGTTGTAATGTCTTAATATCCGAAATACGGTCTGCAAAGAAACTAATTTTTTCTGGATATTTCAAAATTAATATTTCATATGCTTGTATTGCTTTTGTATATTTCTTTTGTTCTAAATATACTCTGGCCAAAGTCTCTGTCATTAAATAGGTATTATCATCCTTATTAATGTCAATCTGGATGTTTGCAGCAACTGTTGTAGTCGATTTTACAGGAGAAATTTTTGGACTTGTTTCAATGAATTTGTCTATTAATTCAGCCTTTTTCTTTTTCTCTTCGTCAATTTCGATTAGTGAAGAATCAATTTCAGCAGGCTCTTCTTGTTTCTCTTCTTCCTTTTCCTCGTTTTTTACTTCGATTTTTTCCTCTTCATCTTTCTTTTTCTCTTCCTCTTTTCGTTCAATAGGCTCTGTTCTGGATAGTTGAAGCCATTCTTGAAACGAGTGTTTTTCGTTTTTAGAAAAATCCAAAGGTTTTCCAATCTCTAGGTTTTCTTCTGCGGTTTCTATAGCTTCAGGGCTTTCTATTGTTTCTAAGGCTTCTACAGTTTCTATAATTTCTTCAGAAGTAATTAGATTCTCCTCAACATTTGGTATAGAAGCTTCCTTTATAGAAGTAAGAATAGAGCGCTCAATAGGATCTATTAATTTAGGTTCTATTTTTTCTATAAAATCTTCCAGAGCAACAACTTCAGGTAAAAGATGTTCGCTGTCAACAACATCTATGTCCAAAAGAGCCGAAGCTTTTTTGTCGTAATACTCTTTTTGAATGATCGAAAAAGTTTCGGATGTTATAAAATCAAATAAAATAGCTCTATCTGTTGTATGTGCAGCGGTAACTTTTAAGGCATAATTATACTTAAAGCTGTTTTGACTGTAAAGCCCTTTTAATCGTAATGCTCTTGCACTCTGAAAATATGGGAATTCATTCAAGACATTGCCTAATGCTTCCGTTTGCTTTTCTGTAATAGCATCGGGTCTGTTTATTAGGTATGTATAATCGTTAACATTCATTGTTTTTTTGTTTAACTGTTTATTCGTTAAATTGTTTATTTGTATACTCGTTTTTATTTTTGAACCGAATTAACGATTAGCCAATTAAACGAATCAACCTTTTACCATTTTGCCAACGACTCATTAAATATGTCTTGGGTAATACGATCAAAAATTTCTTTAAGGGCTGTGTCTAGTGCAGATCCTACAAGTTGAGTTTGTGCAGGGTAATCATAATAGAACTCAAATGATTTCTCAAAATCATCTGCTTCTTTCTTTCTGTTAGTGAATCGCACGTTTACACGAATTTTTAATCTGTTTTGAGATGCTTGTTGATCTGCTGTTGCAGTCATTGGGCTAATTCGATAATCGGTGATTTCTCCTTCATAAACTAAATCTCCACCAGAACTTACTAAATTCAGATTGGTTTGATTTTGGATAAGATCCTGTAATTGTAAAGTAAAAGTACGGTCTATTCCTGGCTGAATTAAATCGGCATTATTCTGGAAGTAATTAACTTGAAATGTTTTTGCATCAATTTTTCCTGTTCCTGTAAAGTTGTAAACGGAACAACTACTAAAGGTGAAAAGAATTGCAATTATAATTAGATATTGTATGTTTTTCATTTTATTTTTTAAAAGAACCAAAGGTATTTATTTTAGTTATCAATTTTACTGCATTTACTTTATTACAAATCAAATTGTTTTATTTTTCGATATAAAGTTCGCTCAGAAATTCCTAATTCGTCTGCAGCTGCTTTTCGTTTTCCTTTATTTTTTTCTAATGATTTTTTAATCATTTCGATTTCTTTTTGCTCTAATCGTAAAACCTCTTCTTCCTCGATTGTTTCTGCAAATAGATAATTATCATCGTTTGACTGATATTGTTCCTCACGACTAGGAGTTGTCATAACAGCTGTTCTTGGTTCTTCTTCAAAATCAATTTCACTATCATTTTCTTGCGAACCGTATATTTTCTTGATCAAGTTTTTATTGGCTTCCTGTACATTTGCACTACCGTTTTGCATTAATTCCAGAGTAAGTTTCTTTAAATCATGCAAATCACTTTTCATATCAAAAAGGACTTTGTATAAAATTTCTCTCTCTGTATTAAAGTCACTATCATTTTTCTTATCGTTAATTACAGAAGGTAAATTCGGACCTTCGGCTGGTAAATAAGATTGTAATGTTGCAAGAGTTATATCGCGATTGGTTTCCAGAACAGATATTTGTTCGGCTACATTTCGTAATTGACGAATGTTACCATTCCATCTAAATTTTTGCAATAGTTGTACTGCATCATCATCTAGTTTTAATGGAGGCATTTTGTATTTATGTGCAAAATCGGATACGAATTTTCTAAACAATAAATGAATATCGTCTTTTCTCTCACGCAAAGGAGGTAAAGTGATTTCTACGGTGCTTAAACGATAGTATAAGTCTTCACGAAATTTACCTTTTTCGATTGCATTAAATAAATTCACATTGGTTGCAGCTACAATTCTCACATTTGTTTTCTGTACTTGTGATGAACCTACTTTTATAAATTCACCATTTTCTAGCACACGAAGTAGTCTTACTTGTGTGGTAAGGGGTAGTTCTCCAACTTCATCCAAGAAAATAGTTCCTCCATCGGCAACTTCAAAATAACCTTCACGTGTACTTGTAGCACCTGTAAAAGCTCCTTTTTCGTGACCAAATAATTCACTGTCTATAGTTCCTTCAGGAATTGCACCACAGTTTACAGCAATGTATTTTCCGTGTTTTCTATGCGAAAGGGAATGTATGATTTTTGGGATGCTTTCTTTACCAACACCACTTTCTCCAGTTACCATTACCGAAATATCGGTTGGCGCTACCTGAATTGCTTTTTCGATGGCGCGATTAAGCTTAGGATCATTTCCAATAATTTCAAAACGTTGTTTTATAGCTTGAACTGTCTCCATTTATATTTTTTATCTTTTGCCACGAATTTCACAAATTTCACAAATTTTTGAAAGCGGGTCAATGAATAATTCTTTTATGTTGTAATGACTTTTTATTAAAGTTAACAATAATTCCTAGATTGCTATCTGCTAGTCTTAAGTAATTAATTGTTTGAGCTGTATACTCGTCAATAATTTCTTTTGATGCTTTTACTTCTAAAATAATTTCATCATAAACTACAAAATCTGCATAGAATTTATGTGCTAAAATAATGTCTTTGTATTGAATGTGATATGCTTTTTCGCGTTCAAATGGAATATTATGTTTCCTGAATTCATATTCTAATGCATCTTTATAAACAATTTCAAGAAGCCCTCCGCCAAGGATTCTGTGAACTTCCATACAGATTCCTACAATTTTATAATATTCTTCTTTTTTATATAATTCCATCAATTTTTTTGATGTAAATCTACATAATTAAATGAAGGAAAATTAACACGTTTTTTTGGCGCTCTAAAAGTTAATTTCTTAATTCAATTTAATAAAGATTAAAAAAAAAATTAGTGTAAATTAGTGTAATTCGTGGCAACAAAAAAGACTAATTCATGTCACTTAATCCAACAGCTTCACCTTTTAATGTTCCACTAGTACAACTTGTAATTTTTACATTTACAAAATCACCTATTTTATAATTTTCTTTTGGGAAAACCACTGTAATACTTTGTGAATTTCTTCCTGAGAATTCTTCAGTTGATTTTTTTGAAACTTTTTCAACCAGAACTTCTACAGTTTGACCGATAAATTCTTCAGAGCGAAACCAAGCGTGTTTTTGTTGTAAATCGACAATTTCTTGTAATCTTCTTGCTTTGGTTTCTTCGGTAACATCATCTTCCATTTTTCTTCCAGCCAAAGTTCCAGGACGCTCTGAGTACGAATACATATAACCAAAGTTATATTTTACGTATTCCATTAGGCTCATTGTGTCTTGGTGATCCTGCTCGGTTTCTGTAGGGAAACCCGCAATCATATCTTGGGAGATGGAACTGTTCGGAATTATAGTTTTGATTTTATCAATCAAAGTCATGTATTCCTCACGTGTATGTAAACGGTTCATTTCTTTTAGAATTCTGTTACTTCCTGACTGAACCGGTAAATGTATGTGTTTACAAATATTAGGATATTTTGCAATAATGTGTAAAACACTTTCGTGCATATCTTGTGGATTTGAAGTCGAAAAACGAATACGCATTTTAGGAAAAGTAACCGCTACCATTTCTAGTAATTGGTCAAAGTTTACAGCGGTAGCTTTTTGCATATCTGTAGCATTATCGAAATCTTTCTTTAATCCGCCACCATACCATAAATAACTATCTACGTTCTGACCTAAAAGAGTGATTTCTTTAAAGCCTTTGTCCCATAAATCCTGAATCTCGTTCATGATACTTTGAGGTTCACGACTACGCTCACGCCCACGAGTAAAAGGAACTACACAAAATGTACACATATTATCGCAACCACGAGTTATGGAAACTAAAGCAGTGATTCCGTTGCTCATCAATCGTACCGGCGAGATATCACCATAGGTTTCATCTTTAGATAAGATTACGTTTATAGCATCACGGCCTTCTTCAACTTCACTTAATAAATTAGGTAAATCTTTATAGGCATCGGGACCAACAACAAGGTCTACGATTTTTTCTTCTTCTAGAAACTGACTTTTCAAACGTTCGGCCATACAACCCAAAACACCAACTTTCATTTTAGGATTAATACGCTTTACAGCATTGTATTTTTCTAAACGTTTACGTATGGTTTGTTCTGCTTTATCACGAATGGAACATGTGTTAACCAATACCAAATCAGCTTCTTCAAGCTTTTGAGTTGTGTTAAAACCATTTGACGATAAAATTGAAGCAACGATTTCGCTATCCGAAAAGTTCATTGCGCAACCGTAACTTTCTATAAAGAGTTTTTTTGTATTCTCAGGTTTATGTTCTAAAACAAGACTTTCTCCTTGTTTGCTTTCTTCAATAATCTTTTCCATAAGTCACTTTCAAAAGTGTATTTTAATAAGATTGCAAAGATACAATTATTTGTATGATTATGACAAGATGTCAGACTAAGAATTAACACTATTTTAAACCATTGTTTTTTCTCTAGAACAAGTGTGCTTGTAAAACAAAGTCATAGGTTTCTTCGGGGTAGTTTGGATGTTATTTGATCATTATTTCAGATCTTGTTTTCTTAAAAAAGAGAATGAGGAAAGGTTTTATTGATAGAGCCAGTCTTTAATTTGATTAACTTATAAAATTCAGATTGTCTAATTTTTGTCAATGGCTAAATATGAAATAATTGCCCCTTTTTTAAATTGCAATTTGATAAAGGGGCAATTTGTCTAAGATGTAAGAGTATTTTGGGATAGTTTAGTGGTGCATATAACTTCCTGGGCCGTTTGTTCCTTCAATCGATTCAGGAAGTATTCCATAACGAGTGCGTAAATCGACTGTGCCTAAAGTTTCACCTGTATGAATATTGACTACGCTGATTGTTCCAGAATTCAAGTTAGGAAGGTTCAGTAGGTTATTTTGTATAGCAACAACCTCTTTTCCTGATTTGGTTTTGAAGAATGCCATGTGATGTGCTCCTTTATCTGCGTTCAATGTTTTTAAAAGTTTAATTTTAGGTAGATTAGTTAAATCAAAGACTAATACTTTGCCAGGTTCTGCAAAACTTACATATAGTTTACCATTCGTATCGATGTACATTTCAAGTGCCCAGCCTAATCCTTGTGAAGATCCTTTAAAAATCCTAGTAAAAGCATTGTATTTGCCAGTAGATTCATTGTATGGAGCAATCCAGATATCACCTCCTAACATTGTTGTGGCAAAGGCATATTGCGGAAACTCTCCTCGTAATAATAAAACTTCTACAGGACTAGATAAATCAGTTGATGAGTCTGCAACTTGATAGGTTTCTTTTAATTCGTATGTATTCATGTCTAATAATGTGCAAGTGTTACCGAATCCAGTTGTTAAATCTGGATGAATTGTAGAGGTTACCATCATTAGTCCTTTTTTTTCATTAATAGAAATCCCATGCGGATACATTATAAACTTATTTGGATTAGTTTCAATTGGGGCTTTAATGGTTTTGATGAGTTGGTTGTCCTTAGCGTTAAAAACGCCAATGCTTCCATCTTTTGAGCCTCCGCTACCTCCCATGAACGTCATGAAATACCTTCCGTCACTAGTAAAAAATATATTTTCACCTACGGTATTTTCACCTGTGTTAATAGCTTTTGCACTAACTAATATAGGGGATCCATTGTGATCTTTGTCGGTTTTTATTTGGTAAAGATAACTTCCTCCTAAAGCTGTTGTGTAAAGTTTTTTGGTATCATAGTTATAATAAATATGGTGTGGTAAAACTCCAATACCTAATTCTAATTTGTTGCTAATTGATCCAAAATCGGCCGATTCCGGATCGAGTTCTATTACGGCTATTCCGTCTGCGCCTCCTTCTAGGTTTCTGTAATCAATAAAAAATAAGGAATCATGAGAATGGTCTCGATTATCATTATCATTTTGACAGGAAGTAAGTAAAATCAAAATGAGAATAGATAAAATAGATGGTTTAAGTCTAGTTTTCATATTTTTCAGTTTGGTTATTGATTATTGTACTGCTAATTTAACATAATTAGCTGATTAAATGTATTTTAGGAGTCTATTTTTTGTTTAAAAAGAAAGAAGAAAATGTCAAAAGGAGGGAGTCTGAACAAAAAAAGCTCTCTTTTGAGGATAAAGAGAGCTTTGATTAACAAATTAAAATCTATGCAAAGATTAGAACAAATTGACGTCTAATTGTACTCTTGCAATTTTATTAGCGGGATTCCACATTGCTGTTGCCGAAACAGGTAATTTATAGTTGAATACCGAAATATCTTTAGTGGCTTTTATACCTGTGTTTACAACATCAAAACTACTTTCTGTTTTAGTAGTATATAAATATTTTTTTCCATCCAATGCAAAAGCGGCTCCCATGAAAACATTTAGATTTACTTTTTGATTTCGAATAACAGGATAGCTTAATTCGACGTAAGTTGAATATCTGCTTTTGTATTTATTATTGTTGTCTAATTCTCTATCGTTTAAACCACTATAAAGTAAAACGTCAGCTTCTATTCGTATAGGGAATGATTCAGGAAAGCGATACGAAGTTCTTAAATCAATAAGGTGAGTAGTGGTTAGTTTATTGTAATTAAAAACTTCAGGGTTTTCGATTCCTGTAGTATTAAATAAATCCCATAGTCCGATTGATAGATTATTTTTTTGATATTGAATGTAATAATTTATCTCGCGATAGGTTCCGTCAAATCCTGCACCTCCCCAAATTCCAACTGTATAATTTCGTCCTTCATTTAATGCATAGTGAATATTTCCGGTTGCGGTCATACCATCATTAATAACGAGTCCTCTCCATAGATGGCTGGTTTCTAGTCCTACATTAAAGTCTAAGCGAGATGGTTCAGTGCTTTCTACTGGAGCAGAAATGCTGTCTTGAGCTGTTCTTTTTTGAGCGTATCCAGCTAGCCCTATAATCGAGATTATAGAGAAAAATAATATTTTTTTCATGATTTTTTGATTTATAAAGCCATACTAAAGCATTGCTGTATATAAGAGTGCGGCTAAGCAAGCTCCTATAATTGGCCCAATAATTGGGATCCAGGCATAGCTCCAGTCGCTGCTTCCTTTAAGAAGAAGAGAGTGCATAATACGTGGTCCTAAATCTCTGGCAGGATTAATAGCGTAACCTGTAGTGCCGCCTAAAGACAGTCCAATTGCCCATACTAAAATAGCAACGGGTAGAGCACCAATAGATCCAAGTCCGATTTTAGCGTCTGAAGCAGTGCTGATGCTAAGTTCTGGGCCTGCGATATAGAAGATTACGAAAATAAGAACGAATGCTCCGATAATCTCACTAATTAAATTAGAAAAGGTATTTCTGATTGCTGGTATTGTACTAAAACAAGCAAGTTTTCCTCCTTCATCCTCGGTAATGGCAAAATGATCTTTATGAAATAGCCAAACTAAGAATGCTCCTAACATAGCTCCGATTATTTGAGCAATAATATAATAAGATACCTGGCTCCAGGCAAATTTACCAATAAGAGCAAGTCCTATTGTTACAGCGGGGTTTAAGTGTGCGCCACTAATTGGTCCTGCAACGGTTACACCCACAAAAACGGCAAATGCCCAACCTGTAGTGATTACAATCCATCCCGAGTTATTTCCTTTTGTTCCTTTAAGAACTACGTTTGCGACAACACCATTACCTAGTAAGATAACAAGCATTGTTCCTATGATTTCTGCAATAAATGGCGACATCTCTTAAGTTTTAATGATTCGTAATTTTAGTCCTCAATCCAGTTTGTAGTACGGCCAACGGCTTTATCCCAATTTTTTACTAGTTTATCTACTTCAGCTTTAGGCATTTTAGGAGTAAATGTTTTGTCGATATGCCATTGTTGTTGTAGGTCACTTATATCTTTCCAGTATCCTACAGCTAAACCTGCTAAGTATGCAGCGCCTAATGCTGTTGTCTCGAGTGTTTTTGGTCTAATTACATTAAAACCAAATATATCTGATTGAAATTGCATCATTAAGTTATTGATTGCAGCTCCTCCGTCTACTCTTAATTCTTTTCCTTTTCTTCCAAAATCAGCTTCCATCGATGTTGCTAAATCTAGTACTTGATAAGCGATTCCTTCTAAAGTGGCGCGTGCTATATGTGCATTTGTTGTTCCTCTTGTAATTCCTAAAATTGCTCCTCTGGCATATTGATCCCAATGTGGTGCTCCTAAACCTGTTAGTGCAGGAACAAAATAAACGCCGCCATTGTCTGGTACACTTGCTGCTAAAGTTTCGATTTCATCAGATGAGCTAATCATTTTTGCACCATCACGTAGCCATTGTACTGCTGCTCCACCAACGAAAACGCTTCCTTCTAAAGCATAAGTTGTTTTGCCGTTAATTTTCCATGCTACGGTGGTAAGTAGGTTATTTTTAGAGTAAACTGCTTTGTCACCTGTGTTCATTAACATGAAACAACCGGTTCCATAAGTGTTTTTTACCATTCCCGCATCTGTACATAATTGCCCAAATAATGCAGCTTGCTGATCTCCAGCTACACCAGCGATTGGAATTTTTGTAGAGAATAACGTTGTGCAGGTTTCTCCGTAAATTTCGCTGCTTTGTTTTATTTCGGGTAACATGGCTCTTGGAATGTTGAATAATTCCAGTAATTCAGTATCCCATTCAAGTGTGTGAATGTTTAGCAATAAAGTACGGCTTGCATTAGAAACGTCGGTCATAAACATTTTACCACGGGTAAGCTTCCATATTAACCATGTATCTACAGTACCAAAACATAATTTGCCTTGTTCTGCTTTTTCACGTGCTCCTTCAACATTGTCTAAAATCCATTTCACTTTAGTTCCAGAGAAATAAGCGTCTAATAAAAGTCCTGTTTTTTTCTTGATCATTTCAGTATGACCTTGTGCTTTTAATTCGTCACAATATTTTGCCGTTCTGCGATCTTGCCAAACAATAGCATTATAAAGAGGTTCGCTGGTTTCTCTGTCCCAAACAATTGTTGTTTCACGCTGATTGGTGATTCCAATTGCAGCTATTTCTTTTCCGGAAATTCCAACTTTTGCAATAACTTCGGCAGCAACGCTAATTTGAGATGACCAAATTTCATTAGGGTCATGTTCTACCCATCCTGGTTTCGGGAATATTTGTTCAAAAGGTTTTTGCGAAATACTTACGATTTCTCCGTCATGATTAAAAACGATGGCTCTAGAGGAAGTTGTTCCTTGGTCTAGTGTTAAGATTAATTTATTCTCCATGATATATGTGTATTGTTACTGATGATTTTTTTGAAAATCTGATAAGATGAATCCGTTAGCAATTGTTTTGAAATGCGATATTTGGGTTTGAGCCCATGTTTCGTCATGACCAAGTTCTTTTGCTAATAAATGTCCAACTTTTTCGCATGAAGCAATGGCTGCATGAGCATCTAGAAATAATAAACGTACTCTTCTTGCTAGAACATCGTCTATCGTTCTTGCCATCTCATGACGAATAGCCCAGGCTACTTCTGCCATAGTGTAGTCGTAATTAGGGTGTAGTTTCTCTTTTAATTCAGGTTCTTGATTTTGTAGTTCTAATATTTTTGGAATGTCAGTTCCGTATATATATAAGTGGTTTTGTCGGGTTGTAGCATTAGTTTCTGTACTTCCGTGAATTGCGATATGTTCTGTTTTACATTTCTTTTTAGGTAAACGATGTACAACGATTGCCTTGTCTATGATGTCTTCAGCAATTTTTCTATAAGTAGTCCATTTTCCACCAGTTATAGTTATCAATCCAGTTTCGGAAACGATTATTTTATGACTTCTGGAAACTTCTTTAGTGCTTGTTCCTTCTTTCTCTGGTGCAGCTAATGGTCTTAATCCTGCAAAAACAGATAAAACATCAGCACGTGTAGGTTTTTTTGCTAAGAATCTTTGTGCGGTTTCGAGAACGAATTCAATTTCAGATTCTAGTGCAATAGGTTCTAAACTATGTTTTTTAATTAGCGTATCTGTTGTTCCTACTACTATTTTATCATGCCAAGGCACTGCAAATAATACTCTTCCGTCACTTGTTTTTGGAATCATTAATGCGTGATCGCTTGGTAGGAAAGATTTGTCGAATACAAGGTGAATTCCCTGACTTGGTACGATGTATTTTTTATATACAGCATCGTTTAGTTTCATTATTGCATTGGTAAAAACACCTGTGGCGTTAATTACTGCTTTACCTTTAATATCATATCTTTCGCCAGATTCATGATCTACTATCTGAACTCCAATAACTTTGTGATTATCGTCTTTCAATAGATTCATAACTTTAGCATAATTTAAAATGCAAGCACCGTTTTCTGCTGCAGTTTGTGCAATGTTTATAGCCAGACGAGAATCATCAAATTGTCCGTCTTGATAAATAACTCCACTTACTAAGCCTTTTTGCTCAATTGTAGGAAGTAGTTCGATAGTTTTTTTCTTCGAAATATATTTGGATCTACCCAGGCTTAGTCTTCCAGCTAATAAATCATATATAGTAAGTCCTGTAGTGTAAAAATATCCACCCCACCAGTTGTAATTAGGTATTACAAAAGATTGGTTTTTGACTAAATGGGCTGCATTTTGAGCCATTAAGCCTCTTTCTTTTAGAGCTTCTCTTACTAGAGAAACGTCACCTTGTTCTAGGTAGCGAACACCACCATGAACTAATTTTGTACTTCTGCTTGATGTTCCTTTAGCAAAATCTATTGCTTCAACTAAAACTGTTTTGTAGCCTCTACTAGCTGCATCGAGTGCAGTACCTAGTCCGCTAGCTCCGCCACCAATAACGATTACATCCCATTCAGGAGTTTGTTTTAGTTTTGTTAATTGTTCGAGTCGTTTCATTATATGTCTTATTTGTTGTGTTTTGTATCAATTTGCTTTCGAATAGCAAACTTAACGAAATTAAATGAAACTAAATAAAACAAAATGAAATTTATTTTTTTATTTAATTGTTGTATCTTTCGATTCTGGAAAATCTTAATAATAAAGAGGACTTATGACTATAATCAATAGACGACAAGAGGATATACTTAAAGAATTAAATCAAAAGGGATATGTGAATGTGGTTGATTTATGCGAAACACTTAATGTTTCAAGCGTAACCATACGAAAGGACTTAACTTTTTTAGAAAATCAAAAGCTGTTGCATCGTACACACGGAGGAGCAAGTAAGCAGCCTATTTATGCTTTTGAAAGAGATGTTAATGATAAAGAAGCGCTACAAGTAGAGCAAAAAAAACAAATAGCAGAAGAGGCGGTTAAATATATAAGTAATCATGATTATATAATATTAGGGTCGGGTTCTAATATTCATTATTTATCTCGTGTTATAAAAGGATTTCAAAAATTAACTGTACTTACACCTTCGTTAAAAGTGTCGTTAGAGCTTAGTAAGGAAACAAATATTGATACAATACAATTAGGAGGAGATATCCGAAACAGTTCTACTTCGGCCGTGGGGCCAATTGCAGAAGCAACTTTGAGTCAGTTTTCGTGCAATAAATTATTTTTGGGTACAGATGGTGTTCATCTAGATTTCGGCTTAAGTACATCAAATGCTTTAGAGGCACATTTAAATCAGGCAATGATTGAGGTTGCAGAGAAAGTTATTGTCTTGGCGGATTCTACAAAAATGAATGTTCGGGGATTTGGTAAAATCTGTGATTTAAGTAAAATTGATGTACTGATTACAGATGCAGGAATTGATGCTGAAACTAAAACGAAACTCGAAGAAATGGGAATTGATGTGGTAGTTGCTGGAAAAGTGTAGTTTTTATATAAAATTTCGATTCTGCTTTGTTTTAGGAGAAATGGAAAGCATAATAACGAGAATAATTTTGTTATATATTAAGGTATAAAATAGCAACTGCAAAAAATGATTTTTTTCAAAAAACGATTTGGTTGCACTCTCATTTAAAAAAAACTTCTACTTTTGTTCCAGAAAAATAGAGTAATGGCAAAGAATTTAGTAATAGTTGAGTCACCTGCAAAGGCAAAAACGATAGAGAAATTTTTAGGAAGTGATTTTCAAGTAGAGTCGAGTTATGGGCATATTGCCGACTTGCCTTCAAAAGAAATCGGTGTGGATGTAGAGAATGGTTTTAAACCTAAATATGAAGTTTCTCCAGATAAAAAAGCTTTAGTTAGTAAACTAAAAACATTATCTAAGAATGCCGAAATGGTTTGGTTAGCAAGCGATGAGGACCGCGAGGGGGAGGCTATTTCATGGCATCTAGCGGAAGAATTAAAACTTGATGTTAAAAAGACTAAGCGAATTGTTTTTCACGAAATCACAAAATCTGCAATCCTAAAAGCGATTGAAAATCCTAGAGAGATAGATTATAATTTGGTTAATGCACAACAAGCACGTCGTGTATTAGACAGATTGGTTGGTTATGAATTGTCTCCTGTATTATGGAGAAAAATTAAAGGAGGTTTATCAGCTGGACGTGTACAATCGGTTTCAGTACGTTTAATTGTTGAGAGAGAGCGCGAAATCCAGAATTTTAATGCAGTAGCATCATATTCTGTTGTAGCTGAATTTACTAATGAAAGCGGAAAAACGTTTAAGGCTAAATTGCCTAAAAACTTTAATACAAAAAAAGAAGCCGAAGATTTTTTAAATAAAAACATAGGTTCTTCATATAAGGTATCGGATTTAGAAACTAAACCTACCAAAAAATCACCAACAGCACCATTTACAACTTCTACATTGCAACAAGAAGCTGCAAGAAAGTTGTATTTACCAGTTGGAATCACAATGCAATTAGCACAACGTTTATACGAAGCGGGACTTATTACTTATATGAGAACTGATAGTGTTAATCTTTCTAAAGATGCGATGGATGCGGCACAAGCTGAAATTATTAAATCGTACGGGAAAGAATTTTCAAAACCAAGAACTTTTACAAACAAAAGCAAAGGAGCACAAGAAGCGCACGAAGCTATTCGTCCGACTGATATGTCGCGTCATACAGTGAATATTGACAGAGATCAAGCTCGTTTGTATGATTTGATTTGGAAAAGAACATTGGCTTCGCAAATGAGTGATGCGCAATTAGAGAGAACTAATGTGAAAATTGAAGCTAATAATCATAGCGAAATTTTTACAGCATCTGGAGAGGTTTTACTTTTTGAAGGATTCTTAAAAGTGTATCTTGAAGGTCATGATGATGACGAAGAAGAGCAAGAAGGAATGTTGCCTGCAATGAAAGTGAATGAGGAATTATTAAATAATTATATCACGGCAACCGAAAGATATTCAAGACCACCGGCACGTTATACAGAGGCTTCTTTGGTGAAGAAATTAGAGGAACTTGGTATTGGTAGACCTTCTACTTATGCGCCAACTATTTCTACAATCATCAACAGAAATTATGTAGAGAAAGGAAATCTTGATGGACAAGAACGTAATTATACACAACTTACTTTGCAATCAAACAAAGTAGGAGAGAAGTTACTTAAGGAAAATACAGGTTCGGATAAAGGGAAATTAGTTCCAACTGATATCGGAACAATTGTTACGGATTTCTTAGTTAAGAATTTCGGATCTATATTAGATTATAACTTTACAGCAAAAGTAGAGCAGGATTTTGACGAAATTGCTGAGGGAAATATCGACTGGGCGCAAATGATGCAGGAGTTCTATGATAAATTCCATCCAAATGTAAAAGATGTTGAGGCTAATGCTGAGAGAGAAAGTGGAGAAAGAATTTTAGGTAAAGATCCGGTTTCAGGAAGACCAGTTTCTGTTCGTTTAGGAAAGTTTGGTCCAATGGCACAAATTGGAGAGCCGGATGATGAAGATAAAAAATTTGCCAGTTTAATGGCAGATCAAAATATCGGGAACATAACACTGGAAGAAGCTTTGAATTTGTTTTTATTACCTAAAAACTTAGGCGAATACAAAGGAGAAGAAGTAGAAGTAAGTAATGGTCGTTATGGTCCTTATGTACGTCATGGAAGTGTGTTTATTTCCTTGCCAAAAGGAGAAGATCCTCTAGATGTAACAATTACAAGAGCTCAAGAGTTAATAGATGAAAAAGCACTTGCTGATGCACCTATTGCTGTTTACAAAGGAGAAGGTGTACAAAAAGGAGTGGGTCGTTTTGGTCCTTTTATCAAATGGAATGGATTGTTTATTAACGTAAGTAAAAAATACAATTTCGATAATTTATCACAATCAGATATTGAAGCTCTGATAGAAGATAAACTTCAAAAAAATATTGACAAAGTACTTCATAACTGGGAAGAAGAAGGAATTCTTGTTGAAAAAGCACGTTGGGGACGTTCGGTTATTACCAAAGGTAAAATTAAAATTGAACTTAGTAAAGATGTTGATGCTACAAAATTAACTTTGGCCGAAGTTCAGGAAATGATCGCAAAGAAAACCCCAGTAAAAAAGACAGCTGCTAAGAAAGCGCCTGCTGCTAAGAAAGCGGCGGCTAAAAAACCTGTAGCTAAAAAGAAATAAAAAATGGAATTTGATTTTCTACAACCAGTTGCCGAAGAAATTCTAAACTACATTGATACATTGTCTTCTCAAGAATTGGGAAGTAAAATAGTTTTACATACAAAAGAGCAGTTCCCGGATTTAGCAAAAGTGAATATTGCTATAATTGGTGTTCTGGATAATCGCGGAGACACTTCTGCGATTAGCGATGTAAATTTAAATCCTTTTCGTAAAAAGTTATATAGTATGTTTCCTGGAAACTGGGACATGACTATTGCTGATTTAGGGGATATTTTACCAGGAAATTCTGTAGAAGACACCTACTATCTTTTAAAAAAAATAACTGCAGCCTTAATAAAAAATAGAGTTGTGCCTATAGTTATAGGTGGATCTCAGGATTTGACCTATGCTTTATATCGTGCTTACGATGATTTAGAGCAAATGGTTAATTTGGTTGCTGTTGATAATAAATTTGATTTCGGGAAAGAAAGTGAAGATTCTTCCGCAACTTCATACTTAACTCAGATTATAGTAGATGAGCCTAATAATCTATTTAATTATTGTAATATAGGTTATCAAACTTATTATAACTCACAAGAAGAAATTGATTTAATCGAGAAGTTGTTTTTTGATGCTTATCGATTAGGAGAAATCTCGAACAAAATTGCGCTTGCTGAGCCAGTTTTTAGAGATGCCGATTTGGTGAGTTTCGATTTAAATTCAATAAAATCTGCCGATTCGGGAAATACAATCACTTTTGAGCCTAATGGGTTTAATGGAAAAGAGATTTGTTCGCTAGCCAGATATGCAGGTATTAGTGATAAAGTGTCTGCTTTTGGACTTTTTAATCATAATAATACATTGCAAGAAGCTCCTATAATGGCGCAAATTGTTTGGTATTTTATCGAAGGATATCATTATCGTTCTAATGAGTATCCATATGGTAGCCGAAAAAACTATTTAAAATACATAGTTCCGCTAGAAGAAGAGGAGTTGGTTTTTTATAAAAGCGACAAAACAGACCGTTGGTGGATAGAAATACCTTTTATTTCTAACGGAAGTAATAAATTGAAGAGAAATGCGTTGTTATCATGTTCTTATGATGAATATTTGACTGCTTGTAATCAGGAATTACCTGAAAGATGGTGGAAAGCACAACGTAAAAATACTGTGTAATCGTTTTCGTAATAAGGTACTAGAATATAAGGGTTTTTTGAAAGTATTGTTTCGGTTTTTATTAGTAGGAATAAGTTTATAAATACTAAGATTTAACGTTTTATGTCGATTTTTTAAGGCAGTTTATCGACTAAATATTTTTTTTTTATTTTTTTTAACTTTAATTTTGGACCGTGAAATAATTTACAAAAAAGCTATTGTTTTTTAAGAAAATAATAAATAGGTTTACGGACTTATAATAATGAATAGATAATCCAAATATATATGAAGAAGTTTATTGCATTTGCGGCATTTTTAACACTAATGATTAGTTGTGGTAGGTCAAGTGACAAAGGAGAATTGGTAGGTGTTAAAGGTGGGAAATGGTATCCTGAAAAGCCTTATGGAATGACTTTAGTTCCGGGTGGTTCGTTTATTATGGGTAAGTCAGATGATGACTTAGCTCAAGTAGAAGATGCACCAACAAAAACAGTTACTGTTCGTTCTTTTTATATGGATGAAACTGAAATTACAAATAGTGAATACCGTCAATTTGTGGAGTGGGTAAAAGACTCAACAATGAGAGTTCGTTTAGCTATTATGGCAGACGAAATGGGTCAAAAACCTGGCGATGCTAAAGGTCAAAAAGGAGGAAGCATTGGAGACTATGCTTTTAATGATTCTGATCCAGAAAAAATGACTGCTTATGATAAATACATGTATGATAATTACTATAGTATTGGTACAGCAGATGATCCTTATGCAGGAAGAAAATTAAACAGAAAAGTAAAATTAGCTAAAGGTACTCAAGCTTACCCAGATGAGTATTATACAGAAGTAATGGACTCTATGTATATTCCTATCGAAGAGTCATATAATGGTTTAAGAACTATTGATGTTAATAAATTGAAATTCAGATATTCTTGGATGGATATTCAAGCTGCAGCTAAAGCTAAAGTTGGAAAAAGAAAAGATTTCGTTAAGACAGAAGAAGTTAAAGTTTACCCAGATACAACAGTTTGGATTAAAGATTTTACTTACTCATATAATGAGCCAATGCATAACGATTATTTTTGGCACAAAGCATATGGAGATTATCCAGTTGTAGGTGTACAATGGACTCAAGCAAAAGCATTCTGTGCTTGGAGAACATTAAACAAAAATACATACATAAAAGCGAAGAAAAAAGGTCATGATTTAGTGAACTCTTTCAGATTGCCTACAGAGGCAGAATGGGAGTATGCTGCTAGAGGAGGTCTGGAGTCTGCTACTTATCCTTGGGGAGGTCCTTATATCAGAAACGATAGAGGTTGTTTTATGGCTAACTTCAAGCCAAACAGAGGAGATTACGCAGCAGATAATGCTTTATACACTGTAGAAGCAAAATCTTACGATCCAAACGGATACAATTTATACAATATGGCAGGTAACGTTGCCGAGTGGACAGATTCTTCATACAGCCCAAATGCTTACGAATATGTATCTACTATGAATCCTAATGTTCAAGATGGTTCAAACAAGCGTAAAGTAGTTCGTGGAGGTTCTTGGAAAGATGTTGCTTATTTCCTACAAGTAAGTACTAGAGATTTTGAATACGCAGATTCAGCAAGAAGTTTTATTGGTTTTAGAACAGTTCAAGATTACATGGGAACGCAAGTGACCGGGAATAAAAAAAGTAAATTATAATTAGAGAGTACAATTAAAACAATAACCAAATCCTTATTTTTAAAACCTAAAACAAACAAACAAAATTATGGCATTATTAAGTAAAAAAGCGATGAACTTCGCTTACGGTATGGGAGCAGCAGTAGTTATTATTGGAGCTTTATTCAAAATTACCCACTTTGAAATCGGACCGTTAACAGGAACCTTGATGCTTTCAATCGGATTAGTAACAGAGGCATTAATCTTTGCATTATCTGCTTTTGAACCGGTTGACGAAGAATTAGACTGGACTTTAGTTTATCCAGAATTGGCTAATGGTCAAGCAAAAACTAAAGCTGCAAAAGTTGAAACCCCATCTGATGCACAAGGTCTATTATCTCAAAAATTAGACGTTATGCTTAAAGAAGCTAAAATTGACGGTGAGTTAATGTCAAGCTTAGGTAACAGTATCAAAAACTTTGAATCTGCTGCTAAAGGAATTGCTCCAACTGTTGATTCAATCGCTTCTACAAAAAAATACAGCGAAGAGTTATCTACTGCAGCTGCGCAAATGGAGTCATTAAATAGTTTATATAAAGTTCAATTAGAAAGTGCTTCAAGAAACGCAGAAGCAAACAAAGAAATCGCTGAAAATGCAGGTAAGTTAAAAGAGCAAATGCAATCTATGACTGCAAATATTGCTTCTTTAAACAATGTATATGGTGGTATGCTTTCAGCTATGAATAATAAAGGATAATTAGTTATAAACAATTATTATTAATAAAAAACTAATTATTTAGAAAATATGGCAGGAGGAAAATTAACCCCTAGACAGAAGATGATAAACCTGATGTATCTGGTTTTTATCGCAATGTTAGCAATGAATATGTCAAAAGAAGTATTATCTGCTTTTGGCTTAATGAATGAAAAATTTGAAAGTGCAAACGAGTCTGCTAATATGACTAATGAGCAAATGTTGATGTCATTAGACCAGAAAGCTGCTGAGGCTAAAGGTGAATTTGAAACAGCAGCTCAAACAGCTCACAAAGTGGCAGCAATATCTAAAGATTTTTATACATACATCGGGACTTTAAAAGGTGATGTATTAAAAGGATTCGAAAAAGATAAAGAAACTGGAAAATTACCTTACGAGTCTATGGACAAAGGTGATAATATTGATAACTGGTTTACAGGTGAAGGTTACACTGCAAAGGGTAACGAAATCGTTGCAAAAATTAATCAATATAGAGCAGATATGAAATCTGTATTGAGCGATAAAAAATATAGTGCAATTGTAGCTGAGATTGATAATAAATTTAATACTTCTGACGTTAAAAACAAAGAAGGTTTAAAAGATAAATTTTTAGCTTATCACTTTAAAGGTTTTCCAGCTGTAGCTTCAGTTGCAAAATTATCTGCTTGGCAGAGTGATGTTAAAAAAGCAGAATCTGATGTTTATAGTTCAGCTTTAGGAAAAGCGGCAGTAGCTGCAGCTTCTTATAACAACTATAAAGCGATTGTAGTTCTTGATAAAAGTGCTTACTTTCAAGGAGAAACTGTTACAGGTAAAGTTGTTTTAGGTCGTTATGACGAAAACACGACTCCTACTTCATTCTCAGGTCCTGGTAAAATTGTTAACGGACAAGCTGTTATCTCGATGACTGCTGGAGGAATTGGAGAGCAAAGTATTAACGGACAATTTACATTCTTAGAAGATGGAAAAAACATTCCACTTAAATTTGAAGGTAAATATGTTGTAGTACCAAAACCAAACTCTGCTACTATTTCTGCAGATAAAATGAATGTAGTTTACAGAGGAGTTGTTAACCCAATTTCAGTATCATTTGCGGGTGTTGCTGATAATAAAGTTGTTGCAACTGCTCCAGGATTATCTTCTGCTGGTAAACCAGGTAAATATAACATGAGCCCAAGTACAGGTACTGAAACTACAATTACTGTTACAGGTACATTGCCAAACGGATCTACTGTTTCTGATAAGAAAACTTTCAGAATTAAAGGTATTCCTGGACCAACTGGAACAATTAGAGGAGAAGTAGGTGTAGTAAAAGGACCTAAATCAAACTTAGAGATTGCAACAATTGGTGCTAAATTACTAGATTTTGATTTTGAAGTTGGATTAGATGTTGTTGGATTTAATTTAAAAGTTACTGGACAACCTACAGTTGTAGTTTCTGGTAATAGATTAAATGCACAATGTAAATCAGTTCTTTCAAAAGCAGGTAGAGGAGACCAAGTTACTATTTCTGAGATTAAAACTAAACTTGTTGGAGCAGGAAGTTATTTATTGCCTAGAACCGCTCCAGTAATTTACGAAATACAATAATAAGTAGATCTATAAAGTAAAACTACTTCAATATTATACTGATACCATGATGAATGTAAGAAATTTTTTAATAGCTATTATCTCTATTGCAGGGAGTTATACCACATTTGCACAGTCGAATTTGCTTAATGCAAAAACACCAGCTGAAATTGGTTTAAAAACACCAGCACAACTTGTTTCTGATAATGACAAACCATTAGCTTATGGTTATGTACATGATAGAGACGTTTTGATGGGGAAAACTGTTTGGGAAATCATTGATTTAAATGAAAAAATCAACTTTTCTATGTATTTCCCAATTGATACTGCAAATATCGGTTCGGACAGACGTTCTATGTACGATGTTTTGACAAAGGCAATTAAAAATGGTAAAATTACTGAAGTTTATACTGATAGTTATTTCAATACCAAAAAGTCTATGAAAGATATTCAGGCTTCTTTATCTCGTATCGATACAACTGATGCTGGTAGAGAACAATTGAATCAAGATCCGGGTGCGTATGTTACGCAAACTATCGAAAAAAAGAAGACTACTGGTAAAGGAAAAAACAAAGTAACAACTTCAGAAACTGTAACTGTTCCTGCATCTAAAACTATATCTTCTGAGTATATCTTGAAAACTGATTTAACAGCTCAAGATGTTACAGAATATAAAATCAAAGGATATTGGTATTTTGACAAACGTCAGAGTGAATTGAAGTATCGTCTTTTAGGAATTTGTCCTGTTACTCCAGATGTTTACACTATTAATAGTGAAGAAAAAGATTATATTGAATTGTTCTGGGTATTCTTCCCAGATGCTAGAGGTGTTTTACATGAAGCTAAAGCTTTTAATGACAAAAACTCTGCAATGCCAATTTCTTTTGATCAAATCTTAAACTCTAGACGTTTTAACAGTACAATCTATAAAGAAGAAAACGTTTACGGAGATAGAGCTATAGAAGAATACATGAAGGATAACGCTCAGAACCAATTGTTGGAGTCTGAGAGAGTGAAAGAGAAAATTAGAAATTTCGAATCAGATATGTGGAATTACTAAAATTTAATTTCCTTCTTTAATATAAAAAACTCTTACCATTTTTTGGTAAGAGTTTTTTCATTTATGTTTGTTGGCAGTAACAGCTTAATTTATTTTTATGATTGACTATTTAATTATTGGTTCAGGTTTAGCAGGAATTTCTTTTTCAGAAAAAGCATTGTCGCATAATAAATCTATTTTGGTTGTAGATGATAAATCGCAAAATTCATCCAAAATTGCAGGAGGGTTATATAATCCAGTAATCCTTAAAAGATTTAGTGAGGTTTGGCAAGCGCAACCACAACTGGTTTTGATGGATTCTTTTTATGCTGATGTTGAAAGTAAACTTGCAACAAAATTCAATTTTCAATTGCCTATTTTACGAAAGTTCTTCTCCATAGAAGAACAGAATAATTGGTTTAGTGCATCGGATAAAAAAAATCTAGCTCCTTTTTTGTCAACTAAGTTAGTTACTAGAAAATACAATAGTATTGATTCTCCATATGATTATGGTGAAGTTTTACATACAGGTTATGTAGATACAGCTTTATTATTAGAAAAATATAGAGAATATTTATTTGATAATAATTTGCTGTTAGAAGAATCATTTGATTACAACCAAATTGAGTTTTTAGATTTTGGCATTCAATATAAAAATATTCAAGCGCGTCATATTATTTTTGCTGAAGGTTTTGGATTGCATAAGAATCCTTTTTTTAATGATTTGCCTTTGGATGGAACTAAAGGAGAATTATTTATTATAAAAACCGAAGGTTTAAATCTAGACGTGATTGTAAATACAAGTGTATTTATTCTGCCTTTAGGAAATGATTTGTTTAAAGTAGGAGCAACCTACAATTGGAAAGATAAAACCGATGTGCCTACAGAAGAGGCAAAACAAGAACTTCTGGAGCGCATACGCGAAATAATTACCTGTGAGTTTGAAATCGTAGAGCATTTTGCAGGCGTTCGTCCTACAGTAAAAGACAGAAGACCTTTGGTAGGAACGCATTATGAACATAAAAATCTTCATATTCTTAACGGATTAGGAACGAGAGGTGTTATGCTCGGACCTGCAACAGCAAAAGCTTTATTCGAAAATATAGAAGATGAAATCCCTTTAGATATCGAAATAAATATTGAACGATTTTACAAAAAGAAAAACAAGTAATCGATCGAGTCATTTAACGGTTTTTCTGCAAAAAAAGTATAGATTTTTAAACCATTTAAGCCATTTAAGAAAATATAAGTTTATATATTTCTTAAATGAGCTTACATATCTTATATGGTTAATCTTTTGGAATCAATCAAAAAAAGGTGTAATTGTTTATGCTTTTGCAATCTCTATTTTTTTATATTAATAGTTGGGTCGTAAGAAACAAACATATTAATGTAGATATTCCTTGACCATCTTAATACAAAAGGAAATAATATAACTAGTGTTACTACAATTGCTATAAATGAAGCTTCGATACTAGAGTTTAGGAAAACATAGGATATGATAAAAGCAGCAATTCCTAATGCTACGTTTAATCCGTAACTTACATACATAGCTCCATAAAAAAACGAAGGCTCAATTTGATACCTAAGTCCACAGTGACTACAAGATTCATTCATTTTTAAAACCTTGGTTAAATGTAGCGGGTTCTTATCTTCGTACATACTTTCGTTTTGACATTGAGGACAAGTTCCTTTTAAAATACTATTTAGTTTAGATCCTTTCTTGAACATTTTGTGTGAGTTTTTGTAATGTATAAAGTTAGCAACATGTATTTCTGGGAGAAATCGTGCGGCAATTTTTTAGATAAATGGTGAATTTATCCCAAAGATAATCATTGCTCCGCATATTAACAATTTTCAATTCTTAATATCATAAAACAGCCTTTTTATCTTTATAGCATAATACATTCCTTTTCACTACCTTTGCATTTTTAAAATTATAAGTAAAAGGCAATATAAATTGCTATATGTTTTAGAAAAACAAGAATGATAAATACTGATTACAGGTTGTTTAAATGAAATGTTTAAAGTTTTAATAAGCTTAAAGAAATATTTTATTATCTGAGAAAAGGTATTTTTAATGTCTGCAAAAAATTAAGTTTCCAGTAAAACTGGAGATATAAATTTAAACAATCAATTAGTTTATAATAACAATAATAAATGCTTAATATACATAATTTATCAGTTTCCTTTGGAGGTACTTATTTGTTTGAAGAAGTTACTTTTCGTTTAGGTGCTGGAGACCGAGTAGGTCTTGTAGGGAAAAATGGTGCTGGAAAATCAACAATGCTAAAAATTCTTGCAGGAGATTTTAAACCAGATTCTGGACAAATCGCAACAGAAAAAGAAGTTCGAATGGGTTTCTTACGTCAGGATATCGATTTTGAACAAGGAAGAACGGTATTAGAGGAAGCTTACGAAGCCTTTACAGATATTAAAGTAGTTGAGAAAAAACTAGAGCAAATTAATCATCAATTGGTAACCAGAACCGATTATGAAAGCGAAGAATACAGCCAGATTATCGAAGATTTGTCTGATTATACACATCGTTTTGAACTTTTAGGAGGTTATAACTATGTAGGAGATACAGAGAAAATTCTTTTAGGATTAGGTTTTAAAAGAGAAGTATTTAATAACCAAACAGAAACTTTTTCAGGAGGTTGGAGAATGCGTATCGAGTTGGCTAAATTATTATTGCAAGCCAATGATGTATTGTTGCTGGATGAGCCTACGAATCACTTGGATATCGAGAGTATCATTTGGTTAGAGAGTTTCTTACGTAATTATCCTGGAGTTGTGGTAATTGTATCGCACGATAAAATGTTCTTGGATAATGTAACTAACAGAACTATCGAAATTTCATTGGGTAAAGCCTACGATTTTAATAAACCATATTCTCAGTACTTAGAATTGCGTCATGAAATTCGTGAGAAACAATTGGCTACACAAAAAAATCAAGCCAAAAAGATTGAAGAAACAGAAAAACTAATCGAGAAATTCCGTGCAAAAGCTTCTAAAGCTTCTATGGCGCAATCGCTTATCAAGAAATTAGATAAAGTAGAGCGTATCGAGGTTGATGAAGATGATAATTCGGTGATGAATATTTCTTTTCCAGTTTCAAAAGAACCAGGTAGAGTAGTAGTCGAAGCGGATAATGTTACAAAAGCTTACGGAGATAAAGTTATTCTTAAAGATATAAACTTGTTAGTAGAACGCGGAAGCAAAATTGCTTTTGTGGGACAGAACGGACAAGGAAAATCAACTTTTATTAAAGCAATCGTTGATGAGTTTGAATACCAAGGAAGTATAAAATTAGGGCATAATGTGCAATTAGGTTACTTTGCTCAAAATCAAGCCGAATATCTAGATGGAGAAATTACATTGTTGCAAACAATGGAAGATGCTGCAATGGATACCAATAGATCTAAAGTTCGTGATATGTTGGGTTCATTCTTGTTCCGTGGTGACGATGTAGAGAAAAAAGTAAAAGTCCTTTCAGGAGGAGAGAGAAACCGTTTGGCATTATGTAAGTTGTTATTGCAACCTATAAACGTTTTGCTAATGGATGAGCCTACGAATCACTTGGATATAAAATCTAAGAATGTATTAAAAGCTGCACTTCAAAAATTTGGCGGAACTTTACTTCTTGTTTCTCACGATAGAGATTTCCTTCAAGGAATGTCTAATTTGGTTTACGAGTTTAAAGACCAGAAGATAAAAGAATATTTAGGAGACATTAACTATTTCTTAGAGCAACGTAATATGGAAAATATGCGTGAAGTTGAGAAAAAAGATGCTGTAAAAGCTGCTGCTCCTAAAGAAAATAATAAAACTTCTTATGAAGATCAGAAGAAAACTAAAGCATTGCAAAATCGCTTGAGCAAAGTAGAAAGTCAAATCAAACAATTAGAAAAAGACATTAAGCATGATGATAAAATGTTGGCTTCTAATTATGATAAACACATCGAAGACGCTTCATTCTTTATGGCATACAATAAAAAGAAAAAAGATTTGGATCAATTATTATCAGACTGGGAAATAGTTCAGGAAGAGATAGATAATTTCAACGCATAATACAGTTTTAGTCTCAGTTTTCAGTTTTTTGAAAATAAGAATATTATATATAAACCTTTGTCAAAGTTTTCGAATTTTGACAGAGGTTTTTTAGTTTTCGGGAACTACTTCCAGCTTTCCGTTTCAAGTCCTCACTAAAAAAACTATTTTTATAAACCATAAAACGAGCTTCCGTTGGTCGCTGTTTTCTGGTAATAAAAATTAATTTTTTTAGCTCTGGGCTTTTCTCTTCAATCTGGGTTAAGAAAGGTAGTTTCAGTTTTTATTTTGTAAATAAAAATCAGTCTTTGATAATGGTTTTATTCCAAGCCCAAAGCCCAAAGCCCAAAGCTTTTACTTCATAATACCAATTCTTTTAGAATGCTCAATTGCCTCACTGCTGTGTTTAAAGTAGCAAACAGAAACTTCGAGGTTTTCTAAATTTTTTAGGATTGCTTTTGTAGATTCTTTTTGTCGCTTACGAGTTTGTCTTATATAAACTGCTTTTACGGTTACAGGAAATATTTTGCAAATTCTTTCATATAACATTGGGTCGTGTTGAGAATCATCGCCCAATAAAACATATTTTAGATTTGGGTAGAACTCTAAGACATGTTTAATTTTATCAAACTTATGATCGTGGTTTCCTCTGCCACTCATAAAAAAGTCGGCAATTCCGGTTTTAATATCTTTTAATAAAATTACAGCCCTCGGTAGTTCGTGTATTTTAGTAAATCGAACAATAAAACTATATAAATTCCATTCGCTACTAGAGATATAAAAGAAAGCATTTTTTTCTTCTTTGTTGTTTCTTCCTGCTGAACTTAATGCCTGATAATGCGATACTACATCATCAAATATCTTGCGATCATTTACATTCCGGAATAACAAAATATATAGTTTCCTGAAAAAGTTGTGCGTATGCGAAACCAAAAAAGTATCATCTATATCCGATATAATACCAAGAGTTCCTTCGTGAGGTCTTATAAAAGTACTAGCACAAGAAATTGTTTCGTTTTTATGAGTAATGCTAACCTGGTAGTTCATCCATCCAAAACCTGTTTCTTCTTTTAGAGGAATACAGAATTTAAAAAAACCATCGTCGAGTGTTTTAGTATGAATTTGGCTATCTCCATATTTTAAATAAACATCGTAATTAGGAATTGTTTTAATCTGGAAAAGTTTAAGAACAGAAGTAGCATTTTTGAAACTTCGCTTCTGAAAATCATAATCACTAGCAGTCGTTGGTTTAAAAACGTGTCCCATAACAATTAGTTCCTGATCATTGGCATAACCGCGATATAATTTTAAAATAGGTTTCATTAATTGCTTACTTTTGGGATAACTTGTGTAATTACTTTTGAATAAATATAAAGATAAAATTTTGAAAAGGAATATCTTATTTGTTGTAAACCCTATTTCGGGCGATCTGGATAAATCTGAGCTTATTGAGACAGTAAAATCCTATGCGGTTACGTGTCATATTAATTTGAAAGTTTATGAAACTACTGGACAGAATGATATCAGCCAAATAAAAGCGCTGTATAACGAACATTTACCCATTAGAATTGTTGTTGCTGGTGGTGATGGAACTGTAAAAATGGTTGCTGAAGCAATGGAGGAATATGATGTTATTGTTGGGATTTTACCAGCAGGTTCAGCCAACGGATTATCGGTAGATTTAAATTTACCTAAAACGCTCGAAGAGAATTTAAGTATCGCTTTTCATAATAATTATATCGAGATGGATATGATTTCTATAAATGGAAAAAAAAGCATTCACTTAAGTGATATAGGACTTAACGCCGACTTAATCAAGAATTATGAAGAAAGTAATATAAGAGGCTTTTGGGGTTATGCATCTCAGGCTTATACAACTATCAAGGAATCTGGAGATCCTTTTGTGGTTTCTATTACAGCCAATAATCAAACGGTTAAACATGAAGCGAGAATGGTTGTAATTGCCAATTCTCAAAAATATGGAACGGGTGTAGTGATTAATCCGAATGGAGCAATTAATGATGGTAAATTTGAATTGGTGGTTTTAAAAAATCTAGATTTAATAATTCTTGGAAAAATAATTACAGGTAATATGCCTATCGATTCAGATGATATTGTTATTATTTCGACAGATCAAGCTGTGATTAAAACAAATCATCCTGTTAGTTTTCAGATAGATGGAGAATATTGTGGCGCTCAGACTAAACTGGATATTCATATTTTGCATAAGCAAATGAAAATCGCGGTGCCTTAAAAGTGAAGTTTTAATTTGAAAAAAAAGAATAAAGACAAAAATCAGTTTAGGGTTAAAATTTATACAAGAGTTAGTAAAGAGGGGGGGAATCTTAACTAAAAAAGTAAGTTTTTAAACGTAAAAAAGTATTTTAGTTTTTATAATAACCCCGTCATATATTTATTAATAATGAAAAAAATATTTTTCACAATTTTTATTCTGATTCATAGTGTAATACATTCTCAAAGTGTTGATTTGAGAAATTTGACAATGAATAGCGATTTAATCCTTTTTGTTGAATATTCAGATTTTGAATACGGAAATAGGTATATTAATGATCATTATAAAGTGGGATATATTAAGGTAAATAATTATGAGGAAATCATAAAAAATGACTCTAATATTAAATTTATAGATAAAGAAATTTTTTGCCCTCAAAGTGAAAATGATTATTACGAAAGCAGTATGATGAATGGCGAAACTTGTATGGGCATTGTGGAAGGCGTTGATTCTAATAGAAAATATTATGGTATACTGTTTTTTAAAAAAGAAAAAAAGAAACTGACGCTATTGGTGCATCTTTCGAAAAGTGATTTTGACTGGAAAAATATAATTGAGAAAATAAAAAAGGTAAAAGAAATTGAAAATTCAAAATCGCCAGAAGAACGTTATGAAAAAAGTATTGACTATTATTTGAAATGTAATGATTTGCCTAAGTATGACTTTATAAATTATTACAGACAAGTAAAAGTTTTAAAATCGGATACTTTAGTCTTAAACGAGAAACAATTAATCTTGGCGAAAGATAATTTTTTGGGAGGAAATGAAAGCTATTACGAATTGATTTCGGAAAAATTTCCCGAAGAAGTAAAACAATTTTATATTAATAAAATGAAGGAGATACTAAGCAAAAATGAAGAAGAGTATTTTAGTTCCTATGATTTTAATGAGGCATACGAAAGGGCTACAAATACTGGCTTTATGGATGATAGTGCAATGGGAAAATTAAAAGACAAATTATCTAATGAAATAACACTTAAGGAAAGAATAGACATTATGCAAACTTTAATTCAAAATGCTGAACAAGAAGATTAGCCGACAATATTACGCTTAATGAAAAATAAACTTCTCTTAATTCTATTTGTTTTTGTGACAATCGCGAATGCGCAAAACAAAGTTACAGACATTACTAACTACGATTATTGTCAGGTTAATAGCAACACGCTTTATTTTTATAAAATTGAGAAAAAAGGGTTTACTGAAAGTCGCGGCAATTTTTTTCATGGTAATATATTTGATGTTTATGCTACAGAAAAAGTAGATTTTATAGACAAAAAATATTATGGCAGTATGGATGCGATAAAACTCTCTGATTTGAATAGTGATTTTGATTTATTAAAAGAGTTTAGAGGTAAAGTTTACTTTGTGGATCAGCCTCATTTAAAACATTTTTATTTCTTGAAGAATGATAGCGTTTTGGTTTGTAAAGTAATAAGAAAGAAAGAGGTTTGGGAATTAGAAAGTGAAAAAGAAGATGAAATACATAAGATGGTCATGGCTAATAATAAAATTATTTATTGGTCTTCACGTCTAGGTTTGATTTATAAAAAAGATAATGAGATAAAAACAAGTTTTCTGGATTTGCAAAGTGATTATAACACTTATGGTCTTAAGATTTCCATAAAGGATAAAAATGCTGTTAATATGGAAACAGGATATTTTGAAATTGGAAAATATACTCTTAAAATAAAAAAAGACAGCAGTTATACGGTTTTTAAGGGTAATCAAAAGATCTTGGATGACTTGCCGTTAAAATATTACAATAACAAACATCTTATTACGATCGATGATAAGACTGTGAAATTCTACAATTCTGATTTTGTATTAGACAGCACTTTTGCCTACCGTGACATTTATCAAGGATCTGGGAATATTGAGATATTGACAGAAAACAAAATTAAAAAAATTGACACTCGTGTTTTTACTCCTGCATTTTACAGCAATGGAGCTTTAGGCTGTGGAACTGTTACAAGATATACATTGAGTATAAAACGGAACAGAATTAGGAAAATCGTTAATGCAGAAATGACTTATGGTTATACATCGATGCCTAAAAATATTTTTATCGACTCTAAAATAAAATTTGATTCACTGCTTTTTATAAGCCGAGGAAAGACTATGGAATATTCTGTGAATGGTGGTTTTGATGATCGACTGATATTAATAAAAAATAAAAAGGAAGGACTTTACACCTTTAAACAAAAAAACGATACGATCACTTTGAAGGAAATAGTGCCAATAAAATACGATAAGATTTATTCATTAAATGGTTTTGTAATTTTAAACAAAAACAATCAAATGGATTTTTATGATAAAGATTTTAAGGTAAATACGATGCGTTTTTCTAATATTGATTTTTTTAGTTATAACTATTTAAGATATAAAAAAAGGAATCATACCGGAGGCTGGATGAACAGAAGAGGAATTTTATTTGATGATTTATAAAAAGAAAACCTATCTGATTTGGTATAATAATGGATTTAATTATTTAAACGGATTTCGTTCTTGCCAATCTGTTTTAGGTTCCAGATAATTAAATAATTTGGCAATATTATGGTTAATCAGTTTATTGCTGTGCGTGATAAGTCCATATAATTTTACTGGTTTTGCCCCCACAGAACTTTTTATTTCCAGAGCCGTTCTGGCAAAAATAACTTCTTTAAAATTTCTGTTTATAGAAAGTGCAATCATGTCGTAAAGCATGTTTAAATACAACATTTTTTCGCGTTGAATACTTTCGTCATAACCTAAAAAATAAGTATCCATTGCTGTTCCATTCATGATTAAAGTATTGAAACCAATAAGTTTTCCATCAATAAAATAACCATAAAAAAGGAATTTCTCCTTTAGTGTTTCTTTAAAAACTCTAAAGTGATTCTTGGCTAAGAAAAAGGTATTAAAAGGAGCATTCTTGGCTACATGATAATATAGGTCATAAATAGAATCTTCAAAAGTGATGATATCATCTAGATCCATTTTTCTTTTGTCTATTCCCAGAGCTTTTTTGCGAGTACGTTTGTATTGATCGCGGTATTTTTTGGATAATGCATTAATATAATCCTCTTCGGTTTTCCAATCTTCATTGATTTTAAAAACCATATTTGGTTGGATAGAGAACGTGTAGCCTTTTTTAAATTCGGCAGAAAGCATATCAATTTCGGTTGCCGAAAAATCTTTGATAGTCGTGATATGGATTTTTTGCCCTTTTGCTTTAAAATCTTTTTTTAGTGCATTTACTCCTTTATGCAATAATTTAATTCCTTTTTGCTGACTTATTTTTTCAGAAAATGAAAATGCGTTTTGACCCGTAAGCATATTGTTTCCAACAAATAAAACGTGCGAAGCAAATTTCTTGAAAGCAAAATTACGAACTGAAGTTTTTACACATTTATCTCGTTCTCCAAATGATTCTAGCTTATTAGAATCTAAGAACTGAGTAAGAACAATACCAACTAATTCGGAGTCTTTAAAGAGTCCTATATAATGGCACAACATATTGGTTGGTGCCGATTTTTCTAATACTTCAAGATACTCTCTGGATAAGAAAATATTATGCGTTGCTAAGTCATTCCATGTTTCAGGAAGTGAGGTAGTATTAGTATAAATCTGGAAAGAATAAGATGCATTCAAGGTAAGAGTACTATATTGTTCAAATTTACTTAATAATAACAGAATAATATAATTTACGGTTCGTTTTACTTGTAAATTTTCTAAAAAAGAAATCCGTCTGATTTTTTAATTTCAAACGGATTTTATGTTTTAATTTTTATGCCCAAGCGCAAATAATTCCTCCCATAATAGTTAGGGTAAGAATCCAATATCCGGCATGTACAAAAATATATTTCCAAGATTTTCTTTCGAATAAACCATTGATTGCTAACATTGGGAAAGCAAAAAATAAGCCTGTCATGAAACCATGAAGTGCTCCATGTTTAAAAGTGCGAAAAGCGGTTCCATAATCGGCCATGAAAGCAGCAAAAGATGGTTTTGCACTTGCTACCAATGGTGGTCCTCCTACCATTCCTACTGCGCCTGATTGATGTATCGTTAATGCTGAAACAATTATAGTCATCATTAATGAAAAGATGTAAGTTAATACGAATATTTTAAGCATACTTCCTTTCTGGAGGTCTTCTTGAGTTACTCCAGCTTCTCTCATCCAGATGGTTCCAAATACTTTAGGATTATACCAGATAAAACCTGTAACAAGAGTTGTAAGTGCCGAAGCAAAAAAGGCTAAGAAATTCATTTCCATAAGATTAGGGTTTAAGGTTAGTTATTCAAATTTAATAAAATATTAAATACTAATTACATTAGTTTTTTTGTTTCAAATATCTGTTTCTTAAGTTTTTAATTGATATTTGGTTTGTTTTTGCTGTAGCTGGATAAAAAAACGGGATGCTTTATTAGAGCATCCCGTTTTTATTATTTAATTAAAAAACTAGATTTATAACTTGTTTCTGAATTTCGTAATACTAAGTAATATACTCCAGAAGCTTTTAAATGTGTGTGGATTTCTTTTTTAAAGTTATCGTTTACATTTATTTTATCCTGTTCATAAACAATTCTTCCTCCTACATCATATATCGTAAGTTTAAATGTTCCTTGTTCACCAATTAAAGATAACGTGAATGTACCATTATTAGGAACAGGAGCAATTATTAATCCTTTTTTATTCGGATTTGTGTGATCATCGATACCCAGAGTAGCATCTACTTTTATTTCTGAAGATGTTGTTTTGCTACATAAACCTGATGTTACATAATTTAGAGAAAGAGTTTGTGTTCCCTTTTGAGTCCATTTTATGGTAACCGTATTATTTGCCTGACTTACAATTTCGCCTCCAGTAACATTCCAATTATAACTTTGCATATTTGGTGTAGCTGTATAAATAGTAGTCGCATTGGTTTCGGTAATAAGTAAATCTCCTGTTATAGTGGCCAGAATTGTTTTTAAGATTCCGATGTTCTCATAAACAACTCCTTTTCCTTGTAAATCACTCGTTTTTTTATGTAGTTTCGATAAATCGACTCCAAATGTAATATCTCCGTCTTCATTGAGGTTATCGATATTTTCAATCTTAAATTCAGTATCAGATATTTTAGCGATTGCTACTTTTTCGTTAGGAATGGTTATTCCTCCAGATTTAATTATCAAGGCATCTTTTGTAAACAGAGACGCTTTAATTTCATCTGTAAAGAGTACTTGAAGATATTCTATTTCCGAGCAATCTGTACTGTTATTTTTTATTGGATTAATTGTACTGCTAAGGTCCACAACATCTATGTATGTTTCGATGCTTACTGGGTCGCTTGCATTTCCATATTCATCATAAGCAATGGCTTCAAAAGTATTTTTTCCGATATATCCAGTAATAGCAAAACTTAAATCTCCTGCTGTTTCTAAGTATTTTTTATCTACTAATACTTTGCTAGTTGGAGTTATTACATAAAGTTCTATAGCTTGTTTATTCTCTATAGTTTTTAGAGCGATCGATAAATCGTTGCCAGAAGTAATATTGTCTGTCGACGAAATTCCTCTGTCTGGAGTAATACGCATATTGGTTGGTGAAGCTGGTTTGTCAAATTTAACAGTCCACATAGTACTTGTAGTTCCAGTTCCATAATTGCCAGATACATCTATAAAGTTAGATTGATCTATTACTAATTTGTATCCGCCAGCTGTATGTGTATGTTCTCCTAATCCTGAAATTAGATAATGTAAATCATCCTGTTTTGTAACGGTTAATTTAGCATTTAGATCTACGCTTCCTTTGAACAGTGTAATCCAGCTAGCTTCAAAATTATTTTTCAAAGCTTTATTTAGAATTATCTGCATATCGGTAACGTTCTGGCTATTAAGCGCACCTTGGTATTGTGGCTTAAAGCTATCTACTTCGGGAACAATTAAATCAACTTTCCATTTATGAGATTGCGCTATTAACCCCTGAGAGTTGTCTTCGGCTTTTATAGTTGGTAAATCAACTGTTAATTCGTAATCTCCTTTTTCTAGATTGTATTGGTTTAATCCTACGATAGTATATTTCTGATTGTTCTCGGTTACTATCGTGATATTATCCAATGGTTTTCCGTTTAACTTCAATTTATCTTTAGTAAACTGGATTGGTTTTACTATTTTATTAAATGATATTTCGACACTATTTACGGCTTGAGCTTCTGTTTGATCTGTTTTAAACTGGATGATTCCTAATTCTCCAATTATTTGTGTCCATGAAACAGATTTTCCTTCAACTCCTTCATTTTCTTCCAGATCTTTTATTCCTGCACATTGTACTGTAAGTTCATAATAACCTGAAGCAATGGTTAGTGTTTTAACGTTTAATACATAAGTAGAATCGTTTACTTTACCTATAAAACTATCATTAAATGGAATTTTATTTCCTTGATGAATTAGTGTTATATTTTGGGCTTTAAAGGTGCTCGGGTTTATAGCTTTATTAAAGTTTACCTGAACAGATTCTACCGCTTTGGTAATCGTTGACGGAATGCTTCCAAAAGAAACTACTTTCGGAACATTGGTGTTTATTGGGGTGTAATACAAGGTGTATTTTTCTAATCCTGATAAATTGTCAACAAAATGAAGATTGTTTTCATATTTAGGGTTAGCTCCATCTCTTAAAGTAACAAATGTTTGCCAGAAGTTTTGCAAAGGCAATTCTAGGCGATCACTGTTTCTTACTACTCTTACAAGTTTGTATTTATCTCTACCCGGATCAGGTAAATTACCATAATTCCATCCTGTTTTAGACGAGTTCATAGTTAAAGTTGTCGTTAACTGAGTTGGTGAAATAAGGTTAGAAACGCTTGCATTACTTGCTTTATACACTTCGTCACTTCCGCCATTAGAATAATAAATAGCATCTGGAGTATCATTTGCATCTGGAATATCATTTACAAGGAAATCTCCAATGTTATCTTGTCCTGCTCCATAAGCTTTTACGCTTTTAATGAGTTCATGAACATAAGATGCTTTTATTAGACTTAGATTTTTATTTCCGAAGTTGCTTACATGTTTTACTTTTAAATCATATTCTATAAAATGACCTAATAATGTACTAGTAAACCACCATTGTCCGATAGCTGTTTTTTGTGACTCGATATTTCCAAAATCTACATTTAGTAAACCTAATTGTTTTGGTTCATTATTAAAGTTACTAGCTATAATTTCAAAATCAATTAATAGGCCTTTTTTGTTCTCTACAATTTCAGGTTGCATTGATTCTACCTGAACATTTTTGGCTTGACCATAACCTTCATTTTTAATTAATAATGCCATTTCTGCTGGAACTATTGGTTCTACTTTTTCGGTTAATGGATCATCTCCAATAATATCACGCTGCATAAAATAATGCAATACTAAATCTGGGCTAGGGTTCACTTCTAGTGTAACCGGAAATAAGTTTACGGTTACTTTCTCGCCCGTAATTGGGTCTAAATAAGATAATGTTCCTCCAAAAGAGTATGATTTAGCAACTGTAGGAGCTGCTTCTTTGGTTGGAATAAATAGTACTGTTCCGGATTTGTTACTTTGTGGGTCAACAATTCCTGTTCCGCTTAGGAAAGCGTCTTTATTAATCTGGAATAAATGTGTCATATCATTTCCAGCGTCATCAGTAATTATAAGGTCTAAATTTATACCTGTTAATGTGCTAGAATCACTACCATTATTCATTGTTAATGTACCTTCAAATGCTTCTCTGGTCATGGTCATTTTTTGAGAGAATTTTACGGTAACGGTAGCACAAACACTATTGTTGTTTTTTTGTTCTTCGATATATTTTTCTAAATCGTCTAAAGTTCCTTCAATCATTTCTGCTGATGAAGCATATCCTTTAAGTTTAGCATATTTATCTGATGCAATTACAACTTTAGCATTCTGATCAAGTTTGTTTTTATTAACTATAGAAGGGTAGGTACCGTTTGGTTCGTATATTCCTTGTGACCATGCATCTACAGTATTGTTCCATCGGGTTACAAATGTGGTAACGTTTTCTGCGGTAATTCCTTTTCCAGCAGTTAGGCTCGTTAGATTAGTAATATCATTTTGAGAGAATTTAGATTTTGCCTCTACTATCGGAATTACATAATCGGCAAAGGCATTATATCCTTCAGCTTCTGGATTTATATCATTAAATAGTTCTTTCATCGAGCTCATGTAGGCGCTCAGGAATTTATCGTATTCTACCATATTATGATAGGTTAGATCCATTACAGTGTTTCCTGCCATTCTAGCTGCACCTTTATTACAGGCTTCATAAGCTTCTATAAATGATTTAACACATTTTGTAACGCTTTCGATGGCTTTGTAGCAATAATATCCTGCTACAGGTATAGCTAGTCCTCCTGTTTCTGCCGCTGCACCAACTGCTGCAACGCACTTGGTTACACTACGTACAGATTTTGTACATGTCCAGATTGTTTTTACTATTTTTAAGAAACAAGGATCACAGATATTAGGAAGTGATGTTATAACATCTCCTACACCTGCCCAAGGAACAAAAATACCCCAACCAGTTCCTCCCGGATATTGACCTCCGCAATTAGGACCTGTACAGGCTGGTAATGATGGAGTACCAGAACCATGACAAACTGTAGTATAGTATGGCTTAAATGCTGCTACATCTTTTTCGGTTTCGCATATATAAGTTCCTTTTACAATTAGAACAGTTTGACATGATGTTCCGCCTGCTGCCATACGTAAAATCGAAGCAGATCTTGTAATTACGATAGGTACAATAAGAGATGATTTTGCGTTTAAAATATCTATTTTGCTAATCAGTGGTGTTAGTGTATATCCATCTACATTTCCTATCGCAATTTCTACTTTGTGTGTGGCTATTAATCCGTGATTTGTTACGGTTGCATAACTCATTCTGCTTTGTCCAGGTTCCAGATCTAGTACAGGATTATCAACTTCGATAATAAGTACTGGTTTAGGAACATTGGTTTCGAACTTAACGGTTAAATCGGTTTTGTATTCGTCTTTAATTTCAGTTGGTTTTACTGTCCATTCGTAACTAACTGCCTGATAAGAAATAAATATTTTTTGGGTAGTTACTTTACCTGGATCTACAACAAAATTGTTTTGATAATTTTCGTGTTTATCAGCTGTAACATTTACAGTATAATATCCTTCTGGGATTTCTTGGGTTTTGAATAATCCGTTCTCATCGGTAATTCCTTCTGCCATAATTTCTCCCGAAAACGGATGGCGTACAACCACTTTTGCTCCTTTTACATGTGGTGCTTTCTCGGTATTATAAGTGTACTCATCTACTACATCTATAAGCAAAGAACCTTTGGCTTCTGATACTGTTTCTACTTTAAAAGGTATACTAAGTCCTTCTCCGTTAGAAAGGCTAACTGCTAAGTTTCCTGTTAACGGAACGTTGAGTTGTTGCTTATCTGTAGGTGCTAACTCTAATACTATATTTGCGGTTTCGTTTGGCGCAATTTTATCTATAATTTGCGGACTTTTTAATTTTAGCCAATCAAGTTTAGGTAATTGTATTTTTACTTTTTCGGCATCGATTGCTCCGGTATTTGTTATTGCTACCTCATAAAAACGACTACTTCCTTTAATCATTGTTGTATTGATGCTTACAGGATTTGCAGTTATTTTGGCATATTGAGCTTTGCAATGGTAATAGGCTAGAATATCAAGTTTGGCACCTTCAGATGATGTTATGGCAAAATTAATTTCATAATATTTTTGTTCTACCGAAGGTTTGTCTGCTAATATGGTGTAATTAATTATTCCTTCTTGTCCTGGAGCTAATGTTATTGGACTTGATTGAATATTGAATCCAGCATCTACTGGGAGTTCTATTTTTATATTAGATAGAGTTGTTATTCCGTTGTTCTTTAATTTAAATTCTCCGTTAAAAGGAGTTTTGGTAACCACTTCCCATTTTAGATAATCAGACGGTTTGTTTGTCCATTGAAATCCTATAATGTCAAATTCTGCTTGTGCTGCGTTTTTGGTTCCAGGATATCCTGCACTAACAGTATAATGCCCGCTTTCTCCTTGTAATGGTACAAAATCGTAGGCAAAGTTTCCAGAGCCATTTGTTTGGGTAATGTAAGAGCGAACAAATTTTCCATTTGTTATCGTGATTTCGACATCTTTATTAGGAGCAGGGGAGCTATTAATAATCATTTTTGTCGAACCAGTTATGGTTACTGCTTCACCAGATTTGTACCATGATTTTGATACGGTAGCTGTCGCTGAATAGCTAGGATTTAGCTTAATGCTTGTAAATGATTCATTATTGATATATGATAACTCATTTATCTTTTGATCTGAATTAACGACTACAATTAAGAAGAATTCTCCAGCTTGTTCTGGTAGTTGAATCGTTTTTATAAAATCTGAAGATTTACCCGCTTCTATGTCTTTATCTAATTGGGCATTTGCCAAAAGGATTCCGTTTTTAGGCGATTTATCTTTAGAAAGGTAATATTCTATTTTTGAACCTTTAATTAGAGATGCAAATCCCTGATTGGTTACTGTTGTTGTTACTTCGATATTATCTTTTCCTGTTGCTTGTAGTACAGTATTTACTTTTGTAATTATAGCATCAGGTTTATTTTGATCTGTAACAAGTATCCATGCAAATCCTGAACTGTAGGTGTCGGCTTCGGCTTGTATACGTACAGTCTGATCACCTTTTTTATCAACATCTATTTTGGTGCTTATAGTTACCTCTACACTTTCTTTGCCCACAGGAATAGTTGTGGTTGCCGGGATAGTTACAATCGTAGGTGCATCTGACGAAAGTCTTACAGGAATTGCTGTCGATGTATCTACTGTATTTCTGGTAATGGTTATTTTTCCTGAGTTTTCTTGTCCTGCTTTAATTGTTGCAGGATTAGCTTTTACGAGCAGAGCAGGGCCATTACTATCTAGTATGGTAATTGTTTTTGTTAATTGACTTCCTGCATTTCCTGCACCTATTGTACAGTTACAAGAAGAAAAATAAACATCGGCAGTTACATCTACTGTTTTTGTACCATCAACAAGTCCGTTGTTTATGGCTCCAATATTAAATTTTCTTTGATTTACATTTGCAGGAAAATCAATAATTTCTGGAAGTATCAGTGCATTTGCTACGCTGGCTTTTAGTTTTATGCTTGTGCTAACATCCGATTTATCCAATCGTTTTATGATAGCATAAGTGGCATAAATTCCGTCTCCTTTAGAGATGGTTTGAGGAGTTATCTCGAATTCAAAAGTTGGAATATTCGAACTCTTTAAACCAATTTCGGTACTATTTGCCTGAAAACCTTCGGCTCTTGCAATGATTTTTCCTAATACTGTAGGTTCAGCAACGATATTATTTTTGACCTCAACTGTAAAAGTAACGCTTTTGCTTCCTGCTGGTAAAATGATTTCTGAAGGAACATTCCAGCGAGAATTCTGATCTGCAGTAAGGCTAAATTTTGTGTCTTTGGCTTTTGCAGAACTAGTTTCTAAAGTAATCGTGATGATATCACCGTTTGTAGCTATTACTTTTGATGGTGTTAGTGTAATTAACGAAACCTCATCATCTATAATTTCGATAGTATCCGAAACTGCTGGGTAATCATTACCGGTTACAGAAAGTGTTACAGTTCTGTTTCCATCGGCTGCTGTATTGTCTATTGGTTTTATATAAAAAACTACAGACGATTGATCTTTAGGGATTTTTATACTCGTAGGGAAATCCAATTGTCCGTTTTGCAAAGCTGCAATTAGGAATGTTTTATCGGTGCTTCTGTCTCCGCTTTGTGTTAATGTGGCTCGGATTACTTCTGTAGCATTTTCCTGAATAGATTTCTTATCGAAGGTTATATACAATACTTTTTCGAGCAAAATTGTATTAGTACTTGTAAGTTTATTATTGACTTGTAATGCGTCTGGTTCTTTTACAGATGGATTAGGAACTACGTTTATCTTTATTTTTACATTTCCGTCTATCCCAATAATTTTAGGAAGGTTAAAAGTAGCATTTCGGCTAATGGTTTTCTTGCTTTCTAAATCGCCATCGTAGGAAACACTTCCTAGTTTATATTCGATTCCTGTATTTTCAGAAATTATACTAATTTGTTCTGTCCATCCTCCAGATGCAATACGATCGCCTATGTTGTTTACACCCCACGACAATGTTATTTTTCCATTAGGAGTAATCTGGGACTCGTTGCTTATTATGCCCGAAATGGTTAAATCAGGATATTGTGCGGTTGCTATAGTAAGTATTCCGTTTGTATGGTTTGATCCTATATCTACTGCATTTTTAGAACTTAATATTACACTAGAAAGGTTTAGATTATGGGTTTGTCCTGACGGATAATTTATCGGAATTTCAATAGGAATCTCTAATAATGTTCCGTTGTTTCCTTTAATTGGATTACTTGTAAGGGAGAGAATTATAAAGTGATAATTACGTGGATTATTCTTCTCTATATTTACATAAATAGCATGATCTCCTTTACGGCTATCGGTTATTTTGGCTGCCTTTTCGTTAATGATAAGTCCTTGCGGAACTGTTAGTGTAAACTCAGCTCCAACTACTTCATCGGTATTGGTTAAATCAATTAAAATTTTAGACTCTTCGCCTGGTCCAGCAGTTGTATTTACAACTTTCAAGCTATTTTGGGCATAAGTAAGTGCTCCTAAAAACAGAAGGATAAATACTAGAAAGGGTTTTAAATTTATGGTTTTTGGTTTAGTAGATGTCATTTTAATAAATTTATTGTATTAACATTTTTCCTTTAAATATTTTCGGGCTGTTTGAAGCTTGTACTTCTAACGTATAAAAATATACGCCTGCAGCAAGTTCTTTTTGTAAAAAGACTGCTTCATGTTTCCCTTCTGAGGTTTCTAAATCTGATTGATGTCTAACAATTTGTCCTTGCATATTGTAAACTTTCAGTGTTACCTTAGTTGCATTTTCTAGCAAATGATATTTTATTGTTGTTTGTTCTCTAAAAGGGTTAGGGAAGTTCATAACAATATCTTTTCCTGTATTTGCATCAATATCATCTATTCCTAGTGTTCCGTTTACAATTTTATAAGGAACTTCGTTTGCATTATCATCAGCTATTACGGCAGAAACTATAGTAGTTTTAGGAGCTACTTTGGCTATAGCCATCTTACCCGATAATGTTTTATTTATAGAGAATCCTACAACACTTGTTTCGTCTTTATTCTCTGCAATAGATACTGTATATCCTTTGGCTGAAAGTAAATCTGATACTTGTGCTTTGCTTGTTCCTTTTAAGCGAATATCAAATGCTGCTGTGGCTGTTGCTTGACTATCGATGTATAAAATATCATCTTCAATACTTAGTACTGTATTCTGATCATTTGTTGATGCAAAACGTTTAGCAACTTGTTGTACTTTTTCTTGTACTCCATCCTGAATTTTATTTATCAGAAGAATAATATCCAAGAGGTTTAAATTCTTATCCTTATTGATATCGGCTGCAGCATAATTAAAGTACTTTGGTTTCTGACTCAAGGTATAATTTAAAGAAGATTGTATGTCTAATATATTTACAATACCATCTAAATTACTGTCTCCTTCGCGATAGGTTAGCGTATAAGTAAGAATACTATTTCTGGCAGATCCTGCTATTTGTCTAAGTTCAAGTGTTTGATTGTTTGGAATATTCCATTCGCTCATTATATTCATTAGCTTAACTCCATCTTCAGGAACGGTTACCATTTGGTAATTGTCTTTTAGCGTCATATTATACGACTGGCTTGGGCTAAATAACTGATTGGTATGATCGTAACGATTAATCTTTTTGTCTTTTATTACTGCATTTACAGTTAGTGGTAATGCGCCTAGATTAATTTTTTGACGATCGATTTTAAAATTCACATTCGACGGAAATACAGCATTTGTTTCTGTAAGTTCATTTTCCGAAAGGTCAATTGTTTTAAGTTTTGTCAATCGGGATAATCCATCAGGAATACTGCCTGTTAATTTATTACGGGTTAGGTTAAGGGTTTGTAGCTCTACAAATTTGCCTAACTGGGCACTAATGTTTCCTATTAAGTTATTATCGGTTAAGTTAATTGCTACAACGTGTCCGTCATTGGTCGTAACTCCTTTCCATCTTTTTTCATGAAGATTATTTGTAGAAACGTCCCAAGGTGTTTTCCAGTTTGCTCCTCCAGCATTTTGGAAAAAAGCAACCAAAGCATCAAATTCTTCTGCTAAAAGAGGCGTTTCAGATCCGTCGGCAATTCCTTTATATTGCAAGTAAGTACCTTGAGAAGCTCCTGTTCTTTGCCAGATAGTAATTTTTGCACCAGCAGGAACATCGGCAATAGATACGCTCGGGAATACAAGAATATTACCTTCTGGTGTGGCTTCGGATATTTTAAAGTTATTTGCTTGTAAGGCAAATAAATACTTCCCTTCTTGCTCAGGATTTGTTTCGTTGTATGTTGTAATAGGAGGTAGAACTACACTAATTTCGTCTCCTTTTAAATACAAGAATTCATCTTTTACAATTGTTTGTCCTCTTAGGTTTACATACACTTTGCTCAGGTCATAAGTAAATACTGTCTCTAGCGCGTCAAAACCATTATTAGATAAATCCAGTTGTTCTATATTCTGGAATTGGTTAAACTGTGCAGGGATAGTTCCTTTAAACTGATTGGCTGCAATAGATAATTTTTTTAAACCTGATATTCCAGAAAGTACTGGTATTGCTCCGTTTAGTTTATTTGCCTGTAAGTTCAGGGTTTTTAAATTTGTGAGTTGCCCAATTGTTGTCGGAATGTTTCCTTCGATAGCATTCGATTGTAGGTTTATAGTTTCCAGATATGTTAATCCAGATAATTCTGCAGGAAGTGTTCCCGACAGATTATTTCCTGATAAACTTAGCGATACCACATGACCTTCTTTTGTTCCTACACCATACCAACTTACTTCATGAAGTTTGTTTTGTGATGTATCCCATTTTTGAGTCCATTGTGCTCCATTTGTACTAGTATAGAATTTTTTTAGAATTTCAAATTCTTCATCTGCCAATGGTTTTCCAAAAGTCACTTTGTTATAGTTAATGGTTGTTCCCTGAGCAGCTCCATCATTTTGTATAATTGTAATTTTGTCTGTTAGTTTTATGCTTAATAAAGCAATATCCTTAAAGATTAGGTTGCCCTCTTTATTAGAATAATTCGAAACTTTATTTACGCCATTGATATAAAGGGTAAAATAATTTTTGTTATTAATGCTTCCTCCATCGGCGTTAAAAATAAAAGTACTTAGCGTAGGCAGGTTTATTACCAGTTCATTTGCACCTACTTCTATAGTTGGGATAGCGATGGTTTGATAGGTAAAGTCTACTGTTTTTAATAAAGGTAAACTAGCCAATGCTTCATCTGCATTCTCGATATTATTATAACTTAGGTAGAGCGTTTTAAAGGCTTTTAATTTCCCCCATGACGAAGGAATAACACCTTTTAATTTGCAATATCTTAAATCTAAAGATTCTAGAGATTCCAACTCAGAGAAGATGGCTAAATCCGTAGTGCTTAAATCTTTGGTATAACTTCCTCCATACAAAGAAAGATTTTTTAGGTTTTTTAAGTTCCCAAAAGAAGCTGGTATTGCTCCTGTAACATTACTGTTATTGTTAAGGTTAATACCTGTGATATGTCCGTTTTGTATACTTACACCATACCAAGGTCCTTCATGTAAATTATTTAAGCTAGTGTCCCATTTATTACTCCATTTGCTGCCTCCCATAGCATTATAAAAATCTACTAAAGCTTGATATTCTGCATCTGGAATCTTAGGCTGATCTACTTTTACATTAGTGAAATAAATATTAGTATAATAAGCTGCTCCCGAAGCACCATCGTATTGCTGACGCAGATACAATTGATCTCCTGTTTTTAGGGTAGCCAAATACGTTGCAGGAATAGTAAGGCTTGCATCTTGGGCAACGGTTAAGTTAGTTCCTACCTGTGCGCCACGTACATATACAATAAATTGTCTTTTGGCGGAGAAGTCATTAAGAGGTCTGTTATAAAGAACCGTATTAGGTAAATTACTAATTCTTACATCTGTTCCTTCGTATAAGAAGTTCTCGATGCTAAGTGTTTGTGAGTTTAGCTCTAAACTTACCGAAGTTTTTAATAGCCCCTGAATGTTTGATACTTTGTTACTAGAAAGATCTAAAGAGGTTAATTTATTTAGGTTTTCTAATTCTTTAATAAGAACCTCTATTTGGTTGCTATTTAGGTTTAATGTAGCAAGATTAGAGAGATTGCCTATTGTTGCTGGAATTGCTTTTATCTGATTAACGGATAAATCGGCTGTTACCAAACTTTCTATTGCGCCAAACTCTTCTGGCAATCCTGTAATGGCATTGTTACTTAAATACAGCGATTTTAGTTTTTTAAGCTTACTCCATGAAGCAGGCAAATCTCCTTTTAATTTACTATATCTTAAATCCAAAACTTCTAGAGATTCCAGTTCAGATAAAACGCTCAAATCGGTAGTGCTTAAATCTTTGGCATAGCTTCCTCCGTAAAGAGAAAGATTTTTTAGAAATTTTAAATTTCCGAAAGAAGCAGGAATTGATCCCGCAACATAATGATTGTTGTTAAGATTAAGTCCTGTTATGTGTCCGTTTTCGATACTCACGCCGTACCATGCACCTTGATGTAGGTTGTTCTGGCTAGTGTCCCACTTATTAGTCCATTTATTACCGCCCATTACAGTATAAAAATCGACCAAAGCTTCGTATTCGGCATCAGGTATTTTTGGCTGCTCTACTTTTACATTAGTAAAAAATATGTTGGTATAATATGCCGCGCTAAGTGTTCCGTCGTATTGCTGACGCAGATAGAGTTGATCTCCGGTTTTTAGTGTAGCCAGATAACTTACAGGAATAGTAAGGCTACCATCTTGCGCCATGGTTAAGTTAGTTCCTACCTGAGCACCACGTATGTAAAGAATAAACTGTTTACGACCCGAAAAATCATTTTTGGATTTATTATAAGTAACTATATTCGGGAAGTTCTCGATTTTTACATCGGTTCCTTCGTATAGGAAATTTTCGATGCTAATGGTTTGAGAGTTTAGTTCCAGATTAACCTGACTTTTTAATAAGCCAACGATATTAGATATTTTATTGCTCGAAAGATCTAGCGTTCTTAGTGCATTTAAATTTTCGAATTCTTTTATAAGTACTTCTATTTGGTTGCTATAGAGGTTTAATGTAACAAGGTTCGAAAGATTACCTACAGATACCGGAATTGCTTTTATTTGGTTAGATGATAAATCGGCTGTTACCAAACCTTCCATTGTACCAAACTCTTCTGGTAATCCTGTAATGGCATTGTTGCTTAAATACAGTGATTTTAGTTTTTTTAATTTACCCCATGAAGCAGGAATATCTCCTTTTAATTTTGAATATCTTAAGTCCAGAGATTCTAAAACTTCTAAGTCAGATAAAACGTTTAAATCGGTTGTGCTTAAATCTTTGGTGTAACTTCCTCCATAAAGAGAAAGGTTTTTTAGGTATTTTAAATTTTTAAAAGAGGCTGGTATTGCTCCCGTAACATTACTATTGTTGTTAAGGTTAAGGTTTGTAATATGTCCGTTCTCGATACTTACACCATACCATGCACCTTCGTGGAGATTATTTTGGGATATATCCCATTTATTATTCCATTTTGTACCGCCCATTGCATTATAAAAATCAACTAAAGCTTGATACTCTGAATCGGGTATTTGTGGCTGATCTACTTTTACATTAGTAAAAAAGATATTGGTATAATAAGCTGCGCTAAGTGCTCCATCGTATTGTATACGCAAATATACCTGATCGCCTGTTTTTAGGGTTGCCAGATAACTAGAAGGAATGGTTACGCTGGCATCTTCTGCCATTGTTATATTAGTTCCTACCTGACTGCCTCGTATGTAAACCATAAATTGTCTTCGTCCCGAGAAATCATTTTTAGATTTATTGTAGGTAACTATATTCGGGAAATTCTCGATTTTTACATCGGTACCACTGTATAAAAAGTTCTCTAGATTTATGGTTTGAGAATTTAATTCGAGGCTTACCGAACTTTTTAACAACGCTACAATATTCGAAATTTTATTACTCGAAAGATCTAACGTTCTTAGAGCATTTAAACTTTCAAATTCTTTTATAAGAACTTCTATCTGGTTACTGGCTAAGTTTAGCGTTACTAAATAAGAAAGATTGCCTATAGAAACAGGAATTGTTTTTATCTGATTATTAGATAAGTCTAGTGTTACCAGATTTTCTATTTCTCCTAGTTCATCAGGTAATCCTGTAATAGCATTGTTGCTAATATAAAGAGTCTTTAATTTTTTTAGTTTGCTCCACGAAGCAGGTATATTGCCTTTAAGCTTGGTATATCTTAAATCTAGAGTTTCTAGAGATTCTAATTCTGATAGCGAACTTAAATCGGTAGTGTTTAAGTCTTTGCCATAACTTCCTCCATAAAGAGAAAAGCTTTTTAGGTATTTTAAGTTCCCGAAAGAGGCTGGTATTGCTCCAGATATATTGCTGGTATTGTTGAGGTTAATTCCTGTTACGTGTCCGTTTTCTATACTTAAGCCATTCCACGCACCTTCGTTAAGATTGTTTTCATTAATGTCCCATTTAGTACTCCATTTGCTACCATTCATAGCGTTATAAAAATCGACTAATGCCTGATATTCTATATTTGGAATCCCTGGCTGATTAACTTTTACAGTAGTAAAATAAATATTGCTGTAATAAGCTGCTCCCGAAGTTCCGTCGTATTGCTGACGCAGATATACTTCATCTCCGTTTTTTAGTGTAGCCAGATAAGCCGATGGAATCGTAAGGCTACCATCTTCGGCAACGGTTACATTTGTTCCTATCTGACTTCCTCGTACATAAATTCCTATTGGTCTTCTGGCAGAGAAATCATTTTTGGCTCTGTTGTAAAGAACAACATTTGGGAGGTTACTAATTTTTAAATCGACTCCTTCATATTGTAATTTATCTATGCTAAGAGTTTGAGAATTTAGCTCTAAGCTAACGGTGCTTTTTAATAAAGCTTCGATATTTGATATTCTATTACTGGCAAGATTTACTGTTCTTAAGGCAGTAAGGTTTTCTAATTCTTTTGTTAGAACACTTATTTGGTTGGTAGATAACTCTAAAGTTATTAAGCTTTCTAGCTCTCCAATTTCTTTAGGCAAAGAAGTGATGGCGTTGTTGCTTAGGTATAAAGTTTTTAGTTTTTTAAGCTTATTCCATGAGGCCGGAATGCTACCTTTTATATTACAATATCTTAGGTCGAGAGTTTCTAGAGCTTCTAGTTCAGATAGGACACCCAGATCGGTTGAGCTTAAGTCTTTACCGTAATTTCCTCCGTAAAGGGAAAGGTTTTTTAGGAATTTTAAATTCCCAAAAGAGGCGGGAATTTTTCCAACAATGTTGTTGGTGTTGCTGAGGTTAATTGTGGTGACATGTCCGTTTTCTACGGTTACGCCATACCAGGCGACCTCATGAAGATTATTTTCTTTAGTATTCCATTTATTATTCCAGTTAGATTCGCCAGTGGCTTTGTAAAAATCGACCAGAGCTTGATATTCTGTGTCAGGAATAGGAATGTTTGTAGGGGTTTGAAATGCAAAAATAGGGGAACTAATAAGGAGGAATATTAGTTTAATGAGTAGTTTTTTCGTCATAACTCAAGGGTTTAAGGGTTAGTTGATTGGCAATGTATTTAGTTGTTAGGTGTTAATTGGCAAAAGTAGGAAAAATATCTACATAAAAAATTGACGAAATTATTTATTTAAGAAAATACGTGTGATATTCTTATTTATGTAGGTGAAAAGTGAGAATTTGATAGGAAGATTTTGCTTAAAACCGAGTAAATACAAGGAAAGAGAGAAGAAGCGGTTTTTAGAAAAATTTTTAAAATTATTTACGATTAAAAAGATTTTATTACTAAATTTATTTTTACAAACGATTACATAAAAAACAAGAGTAACAAAATTGTATTTAATTTAAACTGATAAAACTATGAGAGTACAATATCAAGGAGAACATAATGGGAAACCAACAACATTCGAAATAAGAATAATTGGTAATAATCTTTCTAAGTCTAGTTCTAATTATCAAATAGATTTATTGGTAGGAGATAATAAGCTACCTATAACCTCATCGATGATACATCAGAGTTTATCTAATTGTTTAAAAGATATTTACTTATTTCGCAAAGCAAATAATATAAAGTTTGATGCCAATTCTGAAAAGGTATTACCAAACTTAGTACCATACGATTTAGTATTGTACAACTATAATAAGCATGCATTGTTTATGGCTTAGGAGGAAGGGGCAAAGGTTTTTTTAAGGTTCTGAGGTACTAAGGGACAGAGGTTTTTCGGTTTGTCTATAAAAGGTTCAGAGGTTAAAGTAGAGCCTTCATTAATATAAAGAAAAACACAATATTGTTATGGAAGACAGTATTGCGTTTTTTTATGTTCAATCTAAAAAACCTTAGCATCTTAGTGTCTCAGTACCTCAGTACCTTTTTCAAAAACCTTTGAACCTTCTAAATAAACTAAGAAAACAATAACAACTATCTCGAGTATAAAATATGCTAAACCTAAGGTGGTTAGTTTATGGAAATAGTAAATTATAAGTCCCGTTGTAAGGCAACAATATAAAGCATTGGCAATTATAATTATATTTAGATAATAACGCCATTTGGTAGAAACAAACAAATAACAACACAAAGAATATGTTGCAAAAACGAGAGCTATAGCCGACAAAATATAAAGTGTTTTTTGGGGCATCCCGAAAGCATCCTGAAATCTAACCAATACAAAACCTAATAAGAAAGCAGTTAAAAAAGCACCAACACTATCCAAAAGAAAAATATTCTTAGAGTTAGAAGTAAGTTTGGTTATTGTGGAGTTTGGGTTCTTTCGCATTTTTTCTTTTTTAAGATACTAAGTTTCTAAGTATTCGCAATCTTATCATTCTGAGCGGAGTCGAAGAACGCATAAGTAGCTCGACAATCAAAGTCAAATATTATTTTAAAAGTTTTAATTCAAAGAGACAACGAACTTGATTTCATGTGCCAAAGAATTCTAATTTATTAAATTCTATCCAATTTTATCATAGCTAACGGTTTCAACCGTGTGATACGGATTACGATAATACATTGCGTTCCAACGGTTGAAACCGTTGGCTATGGTTATAGCATATTATTTGTGACTACAATCAGTTGTTGAGCTATTAGTTTGATTTATATCGTCTGAGTTTTCCTTGCATCAAATGACAAAATTGTGTTTTTATGTTCAATACAATACCTTAGCATCTTAGTTCCTCAGAATCTTTTTTAACTTCTCTAGACAAACTAAGAAACCTTTGAACCTTAGTGCCTCAGCACCTTTTTCAAAACTTTTTAGCTTTTTTAATCTCCTCAATAATTCTTTTATTAATATCAATCTTGGCGCCTGTAAATACAAAAATGGTTGTTTTGTATTCTCTGGCGTTTTTGTTTGTGATAGAATCGGCTATTGCAGCGGCCTGAAAGTATGGACCTGTTTCGGCAATTTCGTCATCATTTTCATGAAATTCCTTAACACGTATTAAGTTGTTGTATTGTATAGTTAGGTCAAACCAGTTTACATAATCGGCATTAAAGGAAACTGCTTTTATTCCTTGTTTGGTATAATAATTAATCGCTCCGGTTTGTCCGTAATTGTCACAAAGAACGAGAGTTTTCTTTTTTTCTGAATTGGGAATGGTTGCATAAACAGAGTCGGTTTTGCGAGCAAGTTCTTTCCAACCAAGCATATCGGCATAATCCTGCGGCAAATTATGGTCTTTGCCATCTTCCCATTTAAGCATGCCCAGTTTTTTATAGTTTTCGGGATGTTTTAAGATGTATTCTGGACTTTTATTTGGAAAAGACAAATTGTACATAGGAATAAAAAACAGCAACGGAATGATTACGAATACAGGTTGTAGATAACGTTTCCAGCCAGAGTTTAAAATTTGAGAAAGATAAACTGCACCAAAAGCAATGTAAATGGGATATAACCCAATGGCATAATATGCTTTGGCTTTAAAGTATAAAAAAACGATTATAGTAAAGATAAGAGAGGTAAAAAAGAATCTGTATTTACCGAAAGGTTTATAAAATAACAGCGCATATAAAGACGAAAGAATTACAAGAGAAGAACCTATAAAATAAAGGAATTGCTTTTTTAAAAAATCTATGCGATCCATATTTACCAATTGTGTTTCGGCTAGTTCTTTCATGTGATGAACCACAGGAAAATGGTTATCGTATTGCCATAAAAGATTAGGAAGAATCAATATTAATCCTACTATTAAGGCGATGTAGAGTTTTTTCTCTGCAAATATTTTTCTTTGTTTAGATAGTAATAAGGCAGGAACTAAGCCTATAAGTAGAAAGAGAATATTGTATTTGTTAAGAAAACCAAAGGCGAATGCAATCGCTCCTATATAAAGCCATTTAGGTTTTTCGGTGGTAATGTATTGAATGATGATATAGTAAAAACCAGTCCAGCATAATACATCTAAAGAGTTGGGCTGATAGAGAATATTTATTCGCAGTAATGACGAGAAAATAATACAAGTTGCGCCAAGAATTAAGGCATATAAATTTCCGTTGAGTTTCTCGATAGTTTTCCAGACAATTACAAGTGTTAAAACACCAAAAAGAGCAGGGAAGAATTTAATCCAGAAAACAGAATTTCCGAGTAATAGGATAATGCAAGAAATCCAAGAAGTAACAGGAGGAACCGATAAATATCCCCAAGCAAGATGATTTGCCTGATCCAGGTGCAAGTATTCGTCTCGTTGCAAATCATATTCGGGACTTATTAAATGGTATTGTAAAGCAAATTTTAAGATGATAAATCCGAGTAAGATTATGGTTTTCTTAGTCATGTGGTTCGTGGTCTAAATAGCTAAAATGGTTTCTGTTAATTCTTTAGCTAATATATAATTTATTTTGAATCAAGCTTAAACAGGAATGTTACAAAATGAAAAAGCTCCAGATTTCTCCGAAGCTTTGTTTATGATATAGAAATAATTATTTGTGTTTTAATGCGTAGCGTTTATTCTAACCGTTGCTTTTATCAAGGCTAAATTTTTGATGTTTTTAAAGAGAACATCTTTGGTTTGATGCTGCGGATTTTCGCTTACTAATTGTACCCAATCTTCTCCTTTATCAGATTTCTGAACCTTTTTAAGCAAAACAAACTCTTCAAGATTATCGGTGGTTAAAGAAACTAAATACATTTCGCCCCAAAAAATATTATCAGTATTGGTTTTTACTTTTTTGTACATAATAATATCTCCGCTTTTTAAAATAGGATACATACTATCGCTATTTACATAAATAGCACCATCACATTTTGGTAAACCAGGAATCGAAATATAATCTATAGGATCTTGTGTAGAATTTTTAAATAAAGAAACAATTCCAGCAGAATCTTGAATATCGTATAAGGGGACTTTCTTTAGAGGAGTTTTATTATAAACAGGATTTGGTTCCTGTATTATATTATTTCCTATTTGGGACTCCTCTTCAAAACCAACAGGCTTTAATAACATGTTTCCTCTTCCCAGTAAAAGCCATTCGGCACTAATCTCAGGATAGACATTGAGTATATGCTCTATTTTAGATACACCAATATCCCTAACCTTATCCAAAAAACCATTAGAAAGACCAGTTTCTATATAGAATTTTCTTTTGTTAATTCCTTTATATTTAATAAGTTGTAGGATTCTGTCGATAATCATTGTATATATTTATAGATTATTTACTCAATTTATTATAATATGTAGGATATACTCTATATATTTGTAACATTATAAGAAAAAGATTAACTAAAAGACAAACGTACAAAAAAAAAGAAGAAATATGCTTATGAGCCATGCATCATTAGCTGTTTGTACAAGAAATGAGTCGAAAGTATTTGATATTCATTAGTGTTTGGGTGGTTATAAGAGCAAAAGGAGTTACAAAATAGGAGTTGTTTTAACATGTAAAAGTAAATTATGGATTATCCGATTAAAATAGCACAAAGTAATCCCCATCACGAGCGATTGGAAAAAGTAATTAGAGATTTGCTTCATTTTATCGAAGCAGGAGCCGTTTATGTATCTTATAGCGCTAGTAATAATGCCGTTATTATAACATTTGTCTTAAAAGAAAACTGCTGTCAGGACGGAGATGCATTAAATGAAACAACACATAAATTCATAAAATTATATCCTGATTTTGTTTTTAAATTCATTAATTCTAATTGGGTAGATTATGGATTTAAAAAAGGAAAACTATTTTTTATACAACATTGCACTTTTAAGGAATTGGTATATTTAGAACCAGATACCAAGGTATTTTATCCAAGTACAGATACCTCAAAACAGTTAGCCAAAAAAGCCAAAAAACGATTTGATATAGACATAGAAGCCGCTGTAGTAATTTTTCGCAACGTATCTATTTATACAAGAAATAATAAGCGGGTAGAAGCTGCCTTTGCCTTGCACCAAACCTTGCGTTATATTTACATTTGTGCATCAGAGTTCCTTATGCCAGAGTTTATTAGTTCTACGTGTTTACTAATGCATTATGATTATATAATAGATTTTGCACCTACATTTAAAACCATACTTAATAAAGAAATTCAAGAAGATAAAGAGATTTTGGTAATGCTTAATACTGCTTATAATAGCATACAGCAAAATCGTAATATGGACGATATTGATACCGCATTAATTGATAAAGCCAAGGGGAAAATTGAATTAATGCAAAGAGAAATAAACAGGCTTTTTATAGAGTATATCAAATCGTGCAAACAAAAAGTAAGAGATTTAAACAATCAATCTTTTTTAGGAAGATCAATTTTTAATGATAGAATCCAGCCTAATTATATTATGGATGAGGCATTCTCTAAAATAAGTGCCGTAATTGTCGAAACCTTACAAACAAGAGCTATATATTGTTTTGGTTATGCAACAAATCATAATCAGGAATTGGGAGATAAAAACAGGAATTATAGTAGTGAACTTCCTGATTATCATTTTTATTTGTTAGTACTTAATCTTGAACATATAGAAAATGTGATTGAGTTATTGCAAACTCAGATAGAGGAAAAAATTGGAGATAAGTACAAAGTAACAATCCTTAATCATAGTGCTAGTTATTTGCGCAAGAAAAGCCACAACAAGAAATATTTTTTAGATATCGTTATAGCAAATGGACTCTTGATTTATAATAATCCTTTATATCTTGTTTATTCAAACAGTTTTGAGGTAGAAAGAAATCTAGATTTTTCGAAGAAATATTTTGAGAATCGTATGTTACTCGCGCAACAGTTTCTTAGTCTTGCACAAAATTGTTTTGTAGAAGATTCGAGTTTTATCAAAAATATACTCCATCATAAGGCGGTAGAACAAATTGCAGGAGGACTTATTTACTTATTTCTAGGATATCATTCGGGTAAGTTTTCTATGAATTATTTATTCTCTTTATTAAATTACATACAGGAAATCGAACTTCCTTTTGATTTTACAGATGAAAAAGAAACAGCAATTCATCAGCTAATGCTTGTAAATTCAGAAATGATAAAACCTGAAAACGTACAAAGTTTAACTATAGAAGGCGGAAATATTCTGGAAGAAAAGTGTGTTACGTTTTTTATGTTAGCCAAAGAAATAGCCGAAAAAGAATTTGAAAGACTAGAGAATCGTTCCGATTTTTCTACCACGTAGCTTAATCTATAAGTATAAAAAAGCAAACACAGATTGTACAAATCGCACTAAATTAACCCTTACGATTTGTGTAAATTCGTGTTTAAAATGCACAGAAAAGTAGCTATGTGAAAGAAATGTATTTCTTTTTGGTATTCTTTTTTTACACTTAAAATCTATGTTTCTATGTGTTAAAATTAATTGTATCCAACAGATATTTTTGGCTATTTATATTATTCAATAATTTTGACTTTTCGTTTTGGATGTTCTATTCTGGATCTTAAAAACTGAGGCACAAAACAAACTAAAAGATGTGCGCGTTTCCATCGATAGCATTTCTGAAAAAAGAGCATTGCAACAAACAAAAATGCAGCAGTTCCTACAGCTACCTGAAAAGGGTAGGAAAGCACATTTTCCTGCGGAATAATCATTGGTACAAGAGCAATGGCACAAGCAGGAGCAAGTGGTTTACCTACGATTTCAAAAAACAAGAAAAGACATAAAAACAGCAATAACACCGTATAAGATTGTGGTAAACCTAATGTGGTATGAAGATAATACTGAAAAAATGTTCCCAAAACGGCCGAAAATAACATTACAAAATATACTTGTACAGGACGATTACGAAAACCAGCCGATGAAGAACTAAACTCTATAAATAGTACAACTAGCGGTGGTACGATATAATATATTTTGCCAGCAGATACAGGAATTATTGCAAGGAGCAACAACCAGAAAAGCAATTTAAACCAATGTGTAAAGCTATGAGCATAACGTCCTTTTTTTGAGTTTAGAGGAATTACTTTGCGCAATTTATTTTTCTCAAGTAACCATTGTCCAGCAACGACCAAAAGGCTCATAATAAAAACAGAAATAGGATAAATCATAGAGTGAGTTCCCATTAATACAGGCAACATTGCTGCAGAAGTTATGGGAATTAATGTAGTGCGGGTTGTAATTAAGCAAAGCGAAGTAAAAACAAATGATATTACAATATTTGCCAGCAAAGGAAAGGGCGAATAACGAACTATCAGAATCCCGAAAATAGCACAAACAGTCATTAATACAATAAACATCGGTCTGCTTACAGTCCATATTTTTTTATCAATAACCCAGAAACCAAGTACTAATGCAGCCATTTCTGGAAATAGAATTTCTTTTTCTCCTAAGTATTCCGAAACTCCAACCATTAAAAAAATCATTAATAGGGCAAATACGTATCGGATTAATTTAAGTTTGTTCATTTGATTTGTATAAAGAAGCAACTATATTTTAGTAACATACAAAATTACAAAGCCTCTATTCTGGGCGCAATGGACAAATATGGATATTACCTAGACAAATATGCATGAGGTTATATTTAACAATCTATCAGGATATTTTCAGACTGTTTTTGACGAATAAGAAGAAATGAGTACTTTTAGGATAGTCTTAAATTTAGTTTTTTGGGTTAACCAATAAAAGAATCAATTAGTCGTTTACTGCCAGTGTATCTTCTAAATTATTTACTTTGCATAAAATTTAAAGTCAAATGAATAAAATTTACTACCATATTCTTTTTTGGGTATTTATCTTTTTATACGTATTTGATTATATGGCCTCATTTTACAATTTCAAAGAAAGTGTTTTGTGCTCTTCTCTTGAAGTTATATTTTTTGGTACAGAATTTTATATTAACCTATTGGTTTTGCTTCCGTTTGTTTTAAACAAAAAAGGAAAAATCGCCTATATCGCATCTCTGGTTGCCTTATTAAGTCTTAGTTTCTCTATTTATTATTTTACGGGTTTAAATGTTATTTTGTATGATGAGGATTTATTAAAGTCTTTTACATCTTTTCTTTTAAACCATTCCCTTTTTATTTTTATCTCCTATATCGTTTGGGTTTTTAATAAATATTTTACGGAGAAACAGTTGCGATTGCAATTAGAAAACGAAAAACTACAAGCCGAAATGATGTTGCTGAAATCTCAAATAAGCCCGCATTTCCTATTTAACGCACTCAATAATATTTATACATTAACAGTAATAAAAAGTGATAATGCACCAAAAATGCTTGCTACTTTGGCAGATATACTTCGTTATTTTCTTTATGAAGGCAGCAAAAAACATACGTCTTTAACATCAGAAATTGAGATAATCAATAAGTATATTCAGATTCAAAAATACCGCCAGATAGAAGGGATGGATAATATAACCTTTAATGTATCTGATGATAATTCGGTAAAACAAGTGCCGCCATTATTACTCATTACACTTATAGAAAATGCGTTTAAACACGGCGATATTATCGAAAGTAAAAGTGGATTTGTTACAATAGATTTAATAACAAACCAGAATAAGATTGAATTTACGATTGCAAATTCTTTCCAGTTTAAATCAAATAATCAAGGAATTGGATTGAACAATTTAGAGTCTCAGCTTAAAAATTTGTTTGGGAAAGAATACGATTTAAAAATTGAAAATAGCAATTCGATATATAAAGTAAGCTTAAGTTTTTATGGAAACAAAGACAGTATATAAATGTTTAATCGTCGATGACGAAACGCTAGCCCGTATATTAATACGCACACATTTGTTGCAAATTCCAGAACTAGAAGTTGTACACGAATGCTCATCTGCAATTGAAGCCGACAAATACCTAAAAACACATAAAGTCGATTTGGTTTTTCTAGATATTCAGATGCAGCATCTATCAGGAATAGACTTTTTAAAATCATTGCAAAATCCGCCGAAAGTAATTTTTACAACAGCTTATTCCGAATTTGCATTGGATGGATATGAATTAAATATTGTAGATTATTTACTAAAACCAATAACCTTTGAACGCTTTTATAAAGCTGCAACCAGAGCATTAGAATTATTGAATTTAGAGAATGATACCAAAGATGTTACCGAAGCCACTTTTGTAGATAAATCGATAGTTATAAAATCAAGCCATCAGCATATTAAAATACTTCTGGCAGATATTTTGTACATAGAAGGACTTCATAAATATGTGAAAATTGTTACGGAGAAAAAAAATTACACGACTTTAATTGCTTTAACAGCAATGGAAGAGGAACTTTCGAAACAAGTTTTTTATCGCTGCCATCGTTCCTTTATTGTAAACCTAAATAAGGTAGAGTTAATAGATGGTAATCAGGCAATTATTACCAGTCATAAAGTACCAATTAGCAAACTAAATAAGCAAGAATTTCTAACCAAATTGGGTAAGAAAATTGACTAAAAAATAAGCAAAACAAACTTTCTGTACCCAAAACAATCCATTTGGGAGAAAAAAAATAAATAAGGGTTTAATAAGTATTCTATTTGTCGAATAATTATTAAACCCTTTCTCGTATTTGTCAATGATTTTTGACCTAAAAATAAAGAAGGAATGATAGTTATACTAAAGAGTATAAATAATTTAAAAACAAAAAAATGAAAAATAAAGCAATCTTAACTATGACTTTTGCAATTATAATTTCGGCTTGCGATAGTGCTGATCTTGATGCAACAACATCTAAACCAGATCCAACTAAGCCACTTACTTCTGTTCTTTATACGATGCCAGAAGAATCTTCGACTCATGAAGGAACTTGGTTACAATGGCCTCATCAATATGAGTATGGAGTAAGTTATCGTAATAGTCTGGATGCAACATGGGTTGCGATGACTAAAGCATTAGAGTCTACAGAAAAAGTTCATATTATAGCGTATGATACAACAGAAAAAGCAAGAATAGAAAAACTTCTGGCAACAGTAGGAGTACCATTAACCAATGTTGATTTTAAAATACACCAAACAAACGACGTTTGGGTTAGAGATAATGGTCCTATTTTTGCCAAAAGCCAATCAGGTCAGATCGTACTTCAGGACTGGGGATTTAATGGATGGGGAGAAAAATTTGGTTATGAAAAATGCGATGCAATTCCATCATTTATAGCATCACAAATTGGTATGACAGCAATAAAAGTTCCTATGGTAAACGAAGGTGGAGCTGTAGAACTAGATGGTAATGGCGTATTAATGGCTACAAAAAGTGCTGTTTTGAGTCAGAAAAATAGATCTACCAGAAATTACGGTATGACACAAGCCCAAGCAGAAGCTAATTTTACGAAGTATTATGGTGCTACAAAATTTATTTGGTTAGAAGGAGGATTTAGTAAAGATGATGTAACCGATATGCATATTGACGGAATTGCAAAGTTTGTTCCTGGTAATAAATTGGTAACCATGAATAATGATGATTTGCTAGATTGGGGATTAAAACAAAGTGATATCAATTTATTGTATAATGCTTCTAACAAAAATAATCAGGCTTACACCAAAGTATATTTGCCATTATCGCAAAACGATGTAGTAACTACAAACGGAACCGATTTAGGATTTAAAGGATGTTACATTAACTTTTATATAGCCAACGGAAAGGTATTAGTACCTAACTATAATGATCCTAATGATGCTGTGGCAAATGGTATTATTGCAGGTTTGTTTCCGGGAAGAAAAGTTATAGGAATCGATGTTAGAAATTTATATAAAAACGGAGGAATGGTGCATTGTGTAACGCAACAACAACCGAAATAATACAAACAAATAAAGCCTGAAAAATTAAGTTTTCAGGCTTTATTATTTTATCTTTTACTTTGAGATTAATATGAGTAAATCGATTGTTGTAAATTATAGATTATATTATTTTAAATCTAAAATTACTTTATCAAGTTTTCCTGAAAATTTGAAAGGCATTTTATAGTCAAAATCCACAGGAGCACCTCTATCTATACCTACGTCAATACCATCAAAAGAAGAAAATGCTACAGGAACAGTTTTTTCTAAATGTCCCTTTCCAATTTCTTTTCCATCATCATATAACTTTATAGTAGCTCCTTTGCCTAATCCACCTCCATCATAAATAAATTCGACTTTTAGTTTATGTTTTCCTTTACTTAAATCTTGTGTTGAAGTAATTTTAGAGCGATCGGTAAAATTATTATAGCTAAAAACTAGTTTATTATTTTGTATATACCAGCCAAATCCAGCAGTATAGCCGCCAATTGTAAACAACATTCCTTCTGCACCTGATTGTGGAATTTCTAAATCCGCAGTTAATGAAAACGAAGTACTTGCTAGGTGTGGCGCTGAGCCTTCCATAATTCCACCAGTTCCAGCACTGTATTGTATCGAATTGATACCCCGTGTAGGATTTGGTATTTCATCAGGTTTAATGCGTGCTGCCAAAGGTCTTGTGTCTACAGGTAATACATGGTTTTTGGCAGCCTCTGCCCACCATAATTCTTGCATTTGTTTTAGTTTGTCAGGCATTTTTGTAGCAAGATTGTTCGCTTCCGAAAAATCTTCATCAATATTATATAACTCCCAAATTGTTTCATCTGCATTTACTATTTTAGTAGAAGGAGCCCAAGGGATATTGGCAATCGACGCTGCAACCCAACCATCTTGATAAATGGCTCGATTGGCATAAATTTCAAAATATTGTATTTTGTGTTGTTCTTTTGCTTTAGCATCGTTAAAGGTATAAGCCATACTAACACCTTCTATTGGGTCTTGTACAATTCCGTTTAATTCTGTTGGAGGTGTAATTCCTGTAACCTCATATATGGTAGGAACTATGTCGATAACATGATGAAATTGAGAACGTAATCCACCATTACTTTTTATTTTAGAGGGCCATGATATGATTAAAGGGTTTCTTGTTCCACCAAAATGCGAAGCTACTTGCTTTGTCCATTGAAAAGGTGTATTCATTGCCCAAGCCCAACCAACGGGGAAATGATTATGTAAGGTTGGCCCACCAATTTCATCAATTTTATCTAAAGCAGATTTAAATGGCATTTCAAATCCATTGTAATAACTAACTTCATCAATAGTTCCATTTAATCCACCCTCTGCACTAGAACCATTATCTCCTACGATATAAAATACAAGTGTATTATTCCAGTCAGGTTTTGAACGAAGGTTATCTAGAAAACGTCCCATTTCGTAATCCGTATGTGCAGTAAAACCTGCAAAAACTTCCATCATTCTTGATGCCACCTTTTTTTGATCAGGAGAAAGAGTATTCCAAGCTGGTATTTCTTTAGGTCTCGGCGTAAGTTTTGCATTTTGAGGTACAACACCCAATTTTTTTTGTCTTTCAAAGGTCAATTCTCTGTATTTATCCCAGCCATCATCAAATTTACCTTTAAATTTATCAATCCATTCTTTTGGAGCGTGATGTGGAGCGTGAGTAGCACCTGGAGCCAAATACAAAAAGTAAGGTGCACCGGGAACGGCCTCTACATTATCAACCCATTGTATGGCATGATTTACTAAATCAGTTGTTAGATGATAATTAGGGTCTGCTGGCATTGATACAATATTATGATTTTCATAAAGCATTGGGTTATATTGGCTTGTTTGCCCTCCCATAAAACCATAGAAAAAGTCAAATCCCCAAGCGTTTGGCCAATTATTAAAAGGTCCTCGCGGATTTATTTCCCAAGGAGGTGTATTATGATTTTTTCCTATCCATGCCGTTGCATATCCATTTTGTCGTAAAACTTCGGCAATCATACCTGTACGCTTTGGTATTATTGAAGTATAACCTTCATATCCAGTTGCAGATTCTGCAATACCGCCAGTTGCTGCTACATGATGATTTCGCCCTGTAAGTAATGCTGCTCGGGTTGGAGAACAAATTGCGGTGGTATGAAAACGATTATAGCGTAATCCTTCTGCAGCTAATTTATCAAGTTCAGGAGTTGGTGTTGCTCCACCAAAGGTTCCGAATTGTCCAAAACCAGCGTCATCAATTAGGATAATAACAATATTTGGAGCACCTTTTGGTGCAGTAACCAATTTTGGAAACTGAGATGGATCAGAATCTAGATATGTTCTTCCAACAGTCCCTTTAAATTGAAAATCTGGTCTTGGTAATTTTTCAGGGGACTGGTTTTTTGGAGTTACCTCTAAGTTCTGGGCTTGTAATAAATTTGAAAAAGAAATTAAGAATAAAGCAAATAATGAATATAAATTTTTCATATAACTCAATTTAGGTTTCTTAAAATTATTGCTTTTTTACGCTCGGTATTTTCCAGCTTCCTTTTGTCATTTCTTCTTTTGGCCAGTAAACGCGAAGCAATAAATTAAAAGGAGTTTTTGGCGCCGGTAGCCAATTGTTCTCTTTATCCTTTCCAGGGTTTTTGTATCCAATATAAATATCGACAGAACCATCGGCATTTTTCTTTAATGGGTTTCTGTCTCCAATTGCATAACGATTAAGCGGATTCTCATAAAAAAAGCCTGTTGGGTCATACATGGTCAAGCTCCAAAAAGCATTTGTTGGTGGAGTTTGTCCTTTATCAAAATGTAGAATGTAATTATGTTTGGAGCCATCATAAGGTTCATTATCTGAATCTACATTTGAACTAGGGTACATAGAATCTTCATCAAGATTGGCACCCCAACCGCTATATGCAACTGCAGCACGGAATTTGTAATCTGTACCATAACTACCTAAACCACGTATAACAGTCCAGCCGTTAGTTGGTTTACTTGAGCTAAAACCATTTTTATCCATTTCAGTTTTTCCCCAATTAGGTATGGTTTTTAGAGAATCTTGTACCGCTTTAGAGAATTTAGAAGCATCAAATGTTCCACCGGGAGTAATACCAATTAATGCCATTTTTTTTACAATAGCAGAGTCAGCAGTAGCGGGAGGATTACTAACTAATAGTTTATTAAAAGTATTAAAGAATTCTGTGGTAGGCATTTCTATAGCAACATCTCCAGGAGCTTTTTTAGGAACAGTAGGATCAATAACTCCTGCAGGTGGAGTATATGGTTTTCCGTATGCACTTAAAGGTGTGAGTTTATATCCGTCTTGTATTTTTTTTACGACATCTATTCCGTCTTTTGCACTGTTAACCTGAGTACGTCCTATTAGCGCAACCATATCTGTAGGTGCTTTTACTTGTTGCATACCTTTGGGTACATTACCATTCCAGCCAGCGCCAGTAATTAAGTAAGTTTGTGCCTCAGTACCAGTATTTCTTTTTCCTGGACAGAAAAATACATTCGACCAGGCATCAAGCATAGGCATGAGATAATAACGCCCATTTGTATTAGGAATCTGGAGTACGAGAGGTTCTTTTTCGAGATTCATCCATGCCATGGAGTAATACGTATCAACATTCATTCTTATAACCGTATGATCTTTTGCATCAGGAAAATGATTAGCACTTGCCAATTGATTAATTGGTGCTCTTATAGGGCCTTTGTCTACAACAATTTTGTCTGTATTTGTCATAGCTCGTTGTGTGGTGTAAAATAGTATTACAGGAAATGCATATTCATAAGCATCTTTTGCGGTTTGAATAATTTGTTCGTCAGTAAGTGTTGAACTAACATTTTCTGTAGGCGAAGTTTTTTTTGTGTTTTGATTACAGGCAACGTTCATAAGTACGAATGCCGCTAAAAGGATTTTTTTGTGCATAATATATTGTTTTAGTTGTACATATATGTTATTATCGGTAATAATAAAATCAGGAAGGATTAATGTATTTAGTCAACTTAAGTAGTAAGCAGAATTATGAGATAATCGCTTACTTATTTAATCAATAATAAAGATGCTATTAAAGAAAATTTTAGTGGTATTTGTTTGAAAATCAATGTATTTAAAGCTAATATAGGAAAAATATTAACGTAAAATGTAATCTGATTAAAGTTGAGAATAGAATTTTTTGAAATTAGATTACTTAGTTAAGCTTTTATTTCATGTAAATCCAATTCTTTAAGTTGGGATTTACGTCTTTGACAGAGGACTATTCATTACTATTTTGCATATATTTGAAATATGGATATAAATAACAAAAACATAGCGACAAGGCCAGCCACAAATGCTGATTTGCCTAAACTTTCAGGATTTTTGCAACAGCTTGTTAATGCAGAACGTCCTTTTGATCCAACATTAAAAGAAGGTGAAATATTCTATTATGATATACAAGAACTTATATTAGATGAGGTTACAGAAGTTCTGGTTGTCGAATATGATAATCAAATTATCGGATGTGGATATGCACAAATAAGAGCAGCAAAAGTTTTCCAGAAACATGAATCATTCGGATATCTTGGTTTTATGTTTGTAAGCCCAGAATTTAGAGGAAAAGGTATTAGTAATTTATTGCTTAGCGATCTTAAGAAATGGGTTTTATCTCATGGAATAACAGAAGTAAGATTGGAAGTATACGATGAGAATGAATCGGCAGTAAAAGCATACGAAAAAGCAGGCTTTAAAAAACTAACTACAACAATGCGTTGCGTTATTGGTTAGTTGTTATAATATGGTTTGACAGAATCTCAATAAAAAAAGTCCTTTAACATCAATTAATGTTTAAGGACTTTTTTGTTGCAAGAATAAGAATTTGAACTTATAACTTCAGCAAAAACTATTTAGAATCAAAGACGTTTGTCTGAAACCAGTTTTGTGTTTTATCAATCATTTCCTGTCCGTATTGTCTACGAATTGTATCATGAACCCATTGCAGGTTTTTTTCTTGTAACGATTCCTTTATCTTGTTTTCAGTCTCGATCATTGCCAGATGTATGGCGCAATATTGACCTTTTTTCCAAGGAAGATTTTCTTTGTCTAGCAATACACAATTGCCTCTGATTTCGTTACATTCAAAAAAAGATATTTCCCCTTCTACAGCTAGAACAATATCCAGAAATGTGATTTCAGATGCAGATCGGGCGAGTTTATATCCGCCTTTTACACCTATATTCGAGCGTACAACTCCTGCTTTTTTTAATTTAGTAAAAGCCTTGGCGAGATAAGATTCTGATATGTTCTGGAAATTAGCCAAATCACGTACAGTAATCGTAATTCCCTCAGGATTATCTATTAAATACACCAAGGAGTGTATTGCATATTCTACATTCTTTCCTAAAGTTGGCATACAATTAATTTTATAAAATACATAAGAATCTAGTTTTAATTCGTTGGCTGTAATTACTTAGTTTGTTCGCTTCGTTTGGGCCATAAAAAATATTAAACACATAGAAACATAGATTTTATGTATCGCAAAGGAGACAAAAAGAAATACATTTCTTTCACATAATATAACTATGTGTATTTTAAATAAGTGAAATGCCTTTTTTTAAGCAAACAAAAACTATGTTTCTATGTGTTGAAAATTACGCCAACGTGTTAGTTTCAATATTAAACAGCTTTTTCGCTAACATTAGGAACTTCAGGATAAGATTCTTCTAGTGCAGCTTTAACATCATCTGCAGGATAGATTAATTTTGTAGTAACCTCCATTTTTATAGTCTTTCCTTCCATTCCGCTGGCAACCAGTTTGCGATCCCATCCACTAGTTAGCATTCCGTCTTGCTGACCTAAATCCAAACAAGTTACATAATCTGTATATCTGTACGGTTTAAGCGGTTGCGAGAACAAGTCGTTAACTGCATTATGCCCAGCCCATTTACCAAGAAACATAGAAAACTGACAAGCCATAAGCGAACTATTTCCTTTGTCATCTACAGGAATATTAGCAACATCGCCAGCAGCGATTACATTTTGATATTCTTCTAGTTTTAGATATTCATTTACATGAAGACGTCCTAGTTTGTCTTTTTCTCCTTTAAAAAAGTTACAAAGCGAACTTGCTACTAATCCAACTGTCGAGATAACCGTTTGCGAAGGAATAAAACGACCATCGCTTAATGTAGCTCCGTTATTCTCTACAGCAGCGAGATACACACCATTTGCAACGCTAATATTTTTGGCTTTTAATGTTTCTAATACATAATCTTGTGCGTCAGGAGCATAATAGCTTCCGATTTTTTCAGACTTTTCGATAAGTACCACTTCAAATTCTATGGCATCCTGACCAAGATCGGCTAATATTTTATTTGCTTTTTCTTTGATAACCGTTGCTACTTCCAGACCTGTTAAACCGCTTCCTGCAACTACAAAAGTTGTAGCGCCATCGCCTTCAAATTTTTTATTGGCTAGTTGTATTAAGTGATCTTCTAGTTTCTGAGCACCATAAAAAGTGTCTACATTAAATGTGTTTTCGATACCAGGAATATTTATTGCTTTCAGGACACTTCCAGACGATAAAATCAGATAATCATAGCTCAGTAGTCTTGATCCGCTTTCGGTAGCTACTGTTACTTTTTTTTGTTCAGGATCTATGATTTCGGCTTTACCAATAATAAGATTAATACCTAGTGGTTTAAAATATTTGTTCAATTCGACTCTTAAACCTTCTAGAGAAACCTCGTATAATCTTGGGCGAATAGTCATATACTCATCCATATTAACTAAAGTTACCTCTAATTCATTTTCCTTTTTTAGTTCGCGACTTTGACGTATTGCGCTTAAAGCACTCCAAAAACCTGCAAACCCACCTCCGATAATTAATAGTTGTTTTTTCATTTTAATAGATAATTACGATAATAATTGTCGCAAATTACAGCAATTAAAATCATATTGTAAAATTATTCTTTCATTATTTAGTTTTAAAACATTTAAAATGTAGTTAAATACTGATAATCAGATGTCATGATTTTAAACTTTAACTTTTGGTATAGCGGTTATTGTAAACTACAAAAATGCTAAATCACATTTGCTTTGTATTCTTTTTCATACGCACATGCGGTTAAGGGAGAAATTTATTTTAGAGACTAAATCTGATAAATCAAACTATTAAGAAGTTGATAATTAGTGTTTTATTTTTTGGAGAGACAAGAACGCCGAGCCCTTTAAATATGGGATATTTTATTTTTTAAAGCCTACTATTTTTATCGAGTCTAAATTAAGTTATATTTGCAACTTTTAATCACCTTTCTGTTATATACCACATAACTGCATTACAAATTAACTACAATGACTTATTGTAATAGTCTCCCATCCATATTTTCTAAAAGCATTATTCTGTTATTATTTATCTTATTTTCTAACCTTGGTTTTACACAAAATATAGATAAATCAACTATTCAGATTACCGTTAAAGATGCCGAAAGTAAACTACCCATAAAAGGGGCTTTACTAACTGTAGAAGGATTATCTAAGAAACACGAAATACAATCAGACGATTTTGGAAGTATTGTCTTGAATGCTATTGCAAATGGTAGTTACAAAATAAAACTATCACATACAGGTTACGAAACCATCGAAAAGAAGCTGGAATTTACAACCAATCAAAGCTTGTCTTTAGAATTAAAACCTGCAAGTATTGAGCTAAACGAAGTTGTTATCACGGCTACAGAATCCCGAGGATTGACAAGTACTTCTATTATTGATAAAAGAGCGATGCAACATTTGCAGCCTTCGAGCTTTACAGATTTATTAGAATTATTACCTGGCGGACGCTCCAAAGATCCTGTGTTTAATGCTTCAAATCATATTAAATTAAGAGAAGTAGGGATAGCCGATTCTAATTATGATATTTCATCTCTTGGAACTGCTTTTGTAATCGACGGAATTCCTCTTAACACCGATGCAAATTTGCAATATTCGACAGGACCAAGAATGACTATTACTCCGGGTTCTGGCTATGCAAATACACGCAGAAACACAACTTCTAAAGGGGTAGATATGCGTTCTATATCTACAGATCAAATTGAGAAAGTCGAAATTATAAGAGGTATTCCTTCTGTAGAATATGGTGATTTAACCAGCGGACTTATTAAAATTAAACGAAAAAGAGGACGCAGTAATTGGGAATCTCGCTTTAAAGCAGATGAATTTAGTAAACTGTATTATTTAGGGAAAGGATTTGAATCTGAAGAAAAACGATTTGTATTAAATGTTGGACTTGATTATCTCGATGCAAAATCGGATCCTCGTAATAGTTTCGAAAACTACAAAAGAATCACAGCATCTATACGAGCACAAAAAACATGGGAGAATGATTCACATTTGCTTCAATGGGATTCTAGTTTAGATTATAGTGGCTCGATGGATAATGAGAAAGCAGACCCAAATGTGGGTTATGCAAAAACAGACAGATATAGTTCTGATTATAATCGATTTTCTGTAGCCAATTCTTTCGACTTAGACTTTAAAACATCACGATTTTTAAAATCGATTCAAGTATCTACATCACTTAGTCAGCAATATGATAAAATCGAACAAACCAAATGGGTACAAGTAACAAATGCTACTGCGATACCTAATAATACGGAACAAGGAGAATCCGACGGTATTTTTTTAACGCCACAATACGCCTCAGAACTTCTGGTTGATGGGAAACCATTTGATGCTTTTCTTAAAGCAATGGGAGATTTTGAGGTTCGCTTATTCGGAATAAAACATGCTTTAAAAGCGGGTTCGGAGTGGACATATTCTAAGAATAACGGGAAAGGTCAGGTTTATGATACAACCCATCCGCCATCTCCAGAAATGACAACACGCCCAAGATCCTACAAGGATATTCCTGCCAGTACAGATATTGCTTTTTTTGCCGAAGATGCTATTACAATTCCTTTAGGAAAACATCAATTAAACATGGCGGGCGGTATTCGAGCCATGTCATTATTAAATGTGCCATCGGCTTATGCCATACACGGAAAATATTATTTAGATCCTAGAATTAATGCACAATGGGTACTTCCGTCTTTCCAGATAGGGAAACATGCATTAAAAACAGAATTTACAGTAGGAGCAGGGCAATATACCAAGTTCCCAACATTGGCGCAGCTTTATCCCGATTATGTGTATAATGATTTGGTACAGCTTAATTATTATCATAATACTCCCGAATACCGAAGAATCAATTTAATGACTTATAAAACGTCAGCAATAAATTATGATTTAACGCCAGCAATAAATAAGAAATGGGAAGTTCGTACTGATTTCTCTTATGATAATAATCGATTCTCGGTTACTTATTTTAACGAACGTTTAGATTCTGGATTCCGAAATGGTTCACGATATCATGCACTTTCCTATAAAAAATACGATAGTAGTTCTATAGATTCTTCTGCATTAACATCGCAACCTGATCTTGCCGAAATGAGTTTTGTAATGGATACTTTATTAACCACTTACAACATTACAAACAACGGAAGTAAACTGCTTAAAAGTGGTGTTGAATTTCAGTTTTCGTCTAAACGTTTTAAAGCTATAAATACGCGATTTACTGTAAATGGAGCTTGGTTTAAAACAACATATACAAATAGTAATCCTGTTTATAAAAGCGGACAAAAAGATATCATTATTAATGGCAAACGACTTCCTTATTTAGGACTTTATCAGTGGGATGATGGTTCTATAAAACAGCAATTAAACACAAACTTAATTGTCGATACTTATATCCCTTCACTTGGTTTAGAGTTCTCGAGTTCCTTTCAATTTATGTGGTTTAAAAGCAACCAATCTACCCCTATGAACGGAACACCGATTTCTTATATAAATCCTTCGGGAGAACAATATCCTTATCTCGAAAAAGATAAATCAGATCCTATTTTGCAATGGCTGGATATAAAATACAACGAAGATTTATTTCAGAAAAGAACCATCCCAATGTCGATGAATATGAATTTAAAAATCTCAAAAGACTTTTATAAAAAAATCAGAATATCAATGTTCGTTAACCGACTCTTTAGTTACTATCAGAATTACGAAATCAATGGACAGAAGATAGAGCAAAGAGGGCTTACTTCTCCTTATTTCGGGATGGAATTAAACTTGAATTTATAACCTTTAATATTAAATAAATACCTCGATTATGAAAATTAAATTATTACCCATTTATCTCACAATGGCCATAATGGCTTTACTACAATCTTGCTCAAAAGATGATGATAACTATAGCAACAAACAAACAGCTCTAACCCTAAGACTTGTTAACCCAGAAGATTTAAATAATGTTGCACTTTCTAACCTTTCGGTATCTTTTAAAGAGCTTAATACAGGAAAAGTAACAGAGAGTAAATCATTTGTAAATAATGATCTTTCTATCGAATTAAACGAGGGATCTTATGAGATTTCCATCAACGGAAAAATTCATTATTCAGCAGGTCAAAGCACTGTTGAGGCAGCTGTAAGTGGTTATAAAGAATCGGTTGTTATTACAGGAAAAACAGCGCTGGTTTCCTTAAATCTTTTTCTGAAAACAAGCCAATCTGATTTTATTATCGAAGAGGTATTTTTTACAGGAACAAAAACTGCCGAAGGAAAACAATATCTGGGAGACAAATACTTTAAAATTTACAACAATACAGATAAGATATTATACGCAGATGGATTAATGATTGCCCAATCGGAATTTATGACCACAGAAAAACAGGCTTATACGCCTAATATTATGGCAAAATCTTTTGCAGCATCGGCAATTGCTATTGTCCCTGGAACAGGAACTACATATCCTATTGCTCCAGGCGGATTTTTTATAATTGCCGAAGATGCAATTAATCATAAAGAATACAACCCAAGTTCGATTGATTTAAGAACAGCTAATTTTGAGTTTTACACAGAAGATGCCGATGATGTAGATAATCCTGCGGTTCCTAATATGGAGAATTTATTCTCATCGATGGTAGTTCATAACAGAGGATTCAAGAGTTTTGTTATAGCTCGTTTGCCAATAAACAAAAGCACTTATTTAGCAGATTACACGTATGATTATGAATATAACTTGGTAGTAGGAGGAGAAAGTTATCCTATGGGAGAGAGTGTTTATTCTATTCCTAATACATGGATTGTAGATGCTGTAAATCTAAGTGTTGCATCGGAATTTCAATGGATTGTTACAGATCCATCATTAGACATGGGATGGACATTCTGCGGAAAAGTGGATGCTGACCAAAGTCGTTACGGGAAAAGTATTCGTCGTAAAGTACTTTCAACAAATTCAAAAGGTAAAAAAGAATTGAAGGATACCAATAACTCTACTTTAGATTTTAGCCCAGAGGCTAAACCATCTTTAATGAATTAATAATTTAATCATGAGTTTTCGTTCCATCTTTCTATTTATTATTTTTAGTTCAGCTATGCTTCATGCACAGGATAGTACTTCGGTTCTAATTCGGATTCATGAAAATTTAGCTCCTGAGAATAATTTTTCTAGCGCATTTTATACAAATCCTGCAAATATGCAATATGCTCGACGCTATTCCTTATCAGAGTTTAGCACGGGTTATAATGCTTCATCGCAGCAAACCAATATTCAGCAATTAGGAAACGGTATTGGTGAGTTTCTTATTAACGCACAATCCTATTATAAGATTGATACTAAAAATACGGTTTGGGGAAATGCAAACTATAAAAATGGTCTACGCAAAAATGTGCGTTGGAACGAAAGCTCAGATTATCAGATAATATATCCTTATGTAACTGCCGATTCTATAGGAGGGGATCTCTCTTTTGAAGAATATTCTTTTAGAGGAGGATATTCTAAAGGATATCAAAAAATGACACTAGGAATCGTTGCCGAATATCGTGCCTTGATGGAATACCGAGATATAGATCCCAGACCTAAAAATACAGTTTCGGATCTAAAAGTAGCACTCGGAATATCCCGAAACATAGGAAATCATTATGCGATAGGATCAGCTATTAATTTGCAAAAATACACACAGTCTAATAATTTAAAATTCTTTAGTGAGTTAGGTGCCCCGGCAGTTTACCATATGACAGGACTTGGAGTGTATAACAACCTACTTACAGGAAACAAACTGAGCTCTTATTATGATGGGAAAGGATATGGCGCAAACGTGCAATTATTCCCAAAAGACAGGAATGGATTTGCTTTATCTATTGGCTACAACCATTTTGATTATGAAAAAATAATGACCGAATTTCAAAACCTTATTGCATCCAGTATTTTGGAAAAACGTTATGATGGAGAACTTTCTTATTTAAAAAAATCAGAAGAAAAGGCTTGGGGTACAAAAATCGGATTTTATTATATAGACCGAGCAGGAACCGAAAACATATTCGATAACAAAACTTCATCATCTTACATCAAAATATCCGAAGCAACTAAATATATCAATCAAGTTACATCGGTTATATTTTCAGGCTTGTACAGTATTCTTAACCCAGAATTATCATGGTCTGTTGAGCCAAGTTTTAATCTTAAAAATACAGCCACAAAGTATATCGATCCCTTAAGAACTATTGATATTCAGCAAGGAATTGGCCGATTAGATTTTTCTGTGTCAAAACTTATATCACAATCATTAATTAAAGTCTCAACATCTTTAGAACATAGTTGGGCTTTAGATTCAAAAATGAAACTTAGTGACCGCATAAATACAAATCAAATTTTTGAAATGTTAGATTATAATTTTGCTTACTTATCATCAGCCTATACTAAAGTAAATCTAACAGCACGATGGGATTACAAATATGAAGCAGAGCTTAATTTTTTCGTCAAAACTGGTTTGGATTACTACAATTATTCTAAAAACATAAACAATACTTATTTTCAAATGTCACTAGGAATGACGTTTTAATAAGCATTGCAAAATTTCTATTACTTTATAATGAAGTCTATTTTATTAAAAACACTTTTTCTTATTCTATCCATTGGTATTGTACATTCGTTATTGAGTTTTAGTGCTACAATAAGCGAAAAAATGGCAAATACCAATTGGCGCGAACTTTATAGCAAGCCAATAAATCAATGGCCAAAACCAACAATCGACAAAGGTGTTACTTGGCAAGAATTTGAACCGCTAGATGTGGATACAAGTTATTACGAAAGGATGGATGATCCTAAAGTTATACTTGGGCAGATGCTTTTTTTTGACCCAAAACTTTCAGGTTCTAATCAGGTTTCTTGTAGTAGCTGCCACGATCCAGAACTGGCTTGGGGAGATGGGAGAGAGGTATCTTTGGGTAATGACCATTTGCAAGGCAAGCGCAATACACCGTCTTTGTATAATATTAATGCCCGAAAATCATTCTTTTGGGATGGTCGCGCAACAACGTTAGAAGAGCAGGCGCAAGGACCAATTACGGCACATCATGAAATGAATATGGATGCAAAAAGTCTGGCTAAAAAGATAAAAAATGTTAAAGGCTACGCGGTTTTATTTCAGAATGCCTACGGAAATGCCAATGTTACTTATGAGAAAATCCTGCAATCATTGGCAACTTTCCAAAAAACAATACTAAGCAAAAGAAGCCGATTTGACGCTTTTATCGATGGAGATTACAGTCAATTATCTGATCAGGAAATACAAGGCTTGCATCTTTTCCGTACCAAAGCACGTTGTATGAATTGCCATTCGGGGAAATATTTTACCGATGAATCATTCCACAATATAGGACTTACCTATTACAAAAGAGACTATGAAGATTTAGGACTTTATCATATTACTAAAAAGGCAGAAGATGTCGGGAAATTTAGAACGCCTTCACTTCGCGATGTCATGTACACAGGACCATGGATGCATAATGGTTTGTTTGATAATATGACTGGTATTGTTAATATATACAATAGCGGAATGCACATGATAGATCCAGACGAAAGCGAGAAAGCAGCAGATCCTTTATTTCCGCAAACTGATGTATTGTTGCAGCCGCTAAACCTAGATGATGATGAGATTGTAGCCTTAGTTTCTTTTATTAAAACCTTATCGGGAAGACAATACAAAATGGAACGTCCACAGATACCGAGGTAAATATAATATATAGAATTAGCCTGTTGGGTGTAATTATTTCGTCTATTCTACTCGAGGCATAAAAGTTTTATCTACCACATAGAAACATAGATTTTATGTGTAAAAAAGAGCACAAAAAGAAATGCATTTCTTTCACATAGCTAGCTTTGTGTATTTTAAATAAGTGAAACGCCTTTTTTGAGAGTACCAAAATCTATGTTTCTATGTGTTAAAACTAATTACACCCAGTGGGTTAGGATTGAATATAATATAATTTATTGTTTGTAGTATAAATACTTATATATTAGCGTTGGTGAAAAAGCAAGTTATGTGATGTGAAATCATTTATAATTTGCTTTTTTTATCATTAACTAACTAAAATAAGTAGCAATACTATCTGAAAAAAAGCAATGAAAAGACTGAAATTACTGGCCATTATCTTTCTATTATTTGGAAAAAACATAAATGCTCAAAACAAAATCGATGATATTTTTAAATTAAAAATCGAGCAATCTCTAATTTCGAGAGGAGATAATTTTCCTAATTTCAAAACACGTAAAGACAGTTTAGATATATTTTTATTTGCGCTGCATAAAGGCTTTTTACCAGCTGATTTTCAGAAATACACAAGGTTTAGTGACGAAAAAATGTCACGATTAATTACCTTGTTAGAATCGAAAAATTGGCTTCATAAAATTAATAATCAGTATAAACCAACAGTTTTTATTACCGATGCAAAAGATGGAGAACTGCTTTATAAATATGCAAAACCAATTTCGGAAAAAATTACCAAATCAATAATTAAAAATTTAGCCGATATAAAGCTGCAATTTGGAAAAACAGAGATATCAAAAACACAGGATTTCCAAAAATGGTCATTCCTTATTTTAAGTAATGTACTACTAGATTCCTGGCAAATTAATGATGTCGAAAAAGGATTTCTTAAGCAAGAAGACAGACCTTTAAGACATGGAAATTATTACTATTACAGAATCAGCGAAAACACAAACTCAAAAACAGAATCTTTTGGAATTTACGGAAATCAGTCAGAACGAATAGATGGCAAAGATGTTTGTGTTTACGGAAATAACAGACTTCATGTACAAACAAATTCATTCGGAAATTTAGTTTCTAAATCAGACAATATTTTGTTTGAAGAAATAGCTAAAAACTATTTGCCAGACTTATTAAAAATTCTGGAAAGCGAAAGAGAATACAGTAAAAAAATCTATACTAAATTAGGCTACGACAAGGAAATATCTTTTGAAGAGTTCTTTATTTGGTGGTACCATTTTATCTATACACAAGCAACAGACGAAATGCATAAAAAAGGAATATTAACCATCCCCGCTGATGGGAATTTTGATTTTGTAATAGAAGAATAAATAATAATGGATAAGCTAAAATTAGAAATAAAAGAATTCGATATTTTTCCTGAGGATTTTGATACCAATATGAAAGTATTAGAATACTACCAAGAAGTAATTTTTGAAAACAATCAGAGTAAATTAAATGATGTTCAAAATCATTTTAGTTTGTTTCATATTGTTGGAGGGATGATAGATAATGGCGGAATATACTCAATCTTGATAGAAAGTTTAGGAGAGTATAATGACGGATATCTAGAAATGTTGGAAGCAACAGGAAATAAATCCGATTACAATGATTTTAAAAAAATAGTTGAGGTATTCGAGACATATAAAGATTCGTTTTTAGAACAAGAAATGCCGGAACAATTAGACGAAGATTCAGATGATTTTGACTCAAAATTATTTGAGTTAATAGATAAGATAGAAAGTAATTGGTATGATAATACCGAAATAAGAGAAAAGAAATTTATTGATTATATCAAAAAGAATAAAAAAGAAATTATCACAAACTAAAAAAATGGTAGTTTCGGTTTGCTTATTTTCAATACTATTTTAAAACAAGCATAAAATAAAAACAACAAAGCTTCAGATTTCTCTGAAGCTTTGTTGTAATAGAGGAATTTATTAAAACCCTATATTTTTTCTGTGAATATTAAAACTGGTATGAAACGCCTGTGTTAATGATACCTTTATATCCAAATCCTAATTCGGCAAAAGCGGCAAATTTTTTCCCTACACGAAAGCCCAAAGCATTTACTTGATAGTTTATAAAACCATCTCCATCAATAGAAGTTTCACCTCCTGAATTTTTTACATTCTCAGATGTGTAAGCAACTGCAACTCCAGAGTACATTTGGAAAATATTATTAGAGATATAACGATAATCTGTACCTAAACCTACAGTAATGTAAGAGTAATCGACAGTGCCTTCTTTTGCATTTCCTACATATACATCTTGCGACATTTTTTGATAAAATCCATCTGCTTGCAACATCCATCTATTGGCAATCGCATAACGATATGTTATACCAAAAGTTGGTCCTGCTTTCATATCACTAGTTTTAACTACATTACCAGTAAAAGCGCTAGAAAGAACATCCGTAAAAAGATTTGATAGCTCTGTAGATGTTGCAAAACCTATATTAACACTAAGGTCGCTAGTACCTTTTTCCTGTGCTTGTGATGCCATCATAAAACCAAGTGAAGCAAAGATTGAAAGTAGAAATTGTTTTTTCATAAGTAAAATTGTTTAATTTATTCTTTGTATTCAAATTATCTAAGTTGTGAGCAAGCAATAAAGAGTATCTAAAAAGAAGTGATATTAGTATGTTTTGCTAGCTATAAACGAACAGGGTAAATATAAAATTATAAATTGTGTCTTGCAAAAAAATAGCTGCATAACGTAATTTATTAACTTCATGCAAACATCTAATTGTTATCGCTACTTAGTATCATTGTGAGTAAAACATCATTTATTAGTTCTTTAAAATAGTTTAATATAAAGATTTTTATTCCTAAAAGAGTGATATTGCTCTCATTTTGGATGGTAGGCCTTATCGTTTTGATAGGGATATATTAGTAAAATTATCATGCTTTCGTTTTAATTTGATGATATTCAGTAGTTTGATTTATTATGATTTGTTTGGCATGCCATTTGCCTTGTTAGAAGCAAAATAATGTGAATTAAAATTAAAAAATATGAAAGCAAATAAAACAAGAAAAAAAGAATTAACGCCGCTGGATATATCAGAAAACTCAATGAAGAGAAAAGATAGAATCGTAAACTCAATAGTCTTTGTAGTGGTTTCCTTTATTGCTATTATGATGATTTCTCAAATAGTGTAGACAATATTTAATTAAGATAGTATAATTAAAATTTCAGCAATTGCCAGGGATTTTTTTTTCTTATTTAAAGCTTTACGAATCATAATAAAAAGGTTCTAAAAACAGTAAAGCTCCAGATTTCTCTGAAGCTTTGCTTAATGCCCTAATGGGTTTATATATAAGTTCTATAATAACAACAGAATAGACTTTGTAAGAGCGCTAAAAAAATACTTAAAAATTAGTATTTACTTTTTTAGAACGATCTGCAATGTATGACATAAGCCAAGTTACTTGCCCGTCTTTTACAAAGTATATTTTCTTTTTCTCTAAATTAGGAATACTTTCCAGACAAGTCGCTAGTATGTTGTTTGCTGAAATAAGGTATCGCTGGTCATATGTACTCAAAACTCTAGCTGCTTCAGAATTCGTTTTGGCAAAACTACTAAACTTAGTGAAATTATTTTTCAGGATTGCATCGTAATTCAAAACGTCCTCTAACGTGAAAGAAATGTAATGATCTTTAGTGTTTTCATCATAATAAAGAGCCGAAAATGCCCAGACTGCTCCTCCTGATAAATAGATTTTTTCTTTTTTTAATAAAAGAGGATTTGCGTCAAGCATTTCTTTTATCTTTTTACGTAGAACAGGGTTAAAATCAAAAGCCTTTTCCTGATAGGTTGACATATCATTAGCTTGACTTTGATTAACAACTGTTTTCTTTACAGCATCTGTAAGTGTCATTGTACCAAAATTAAGCTCAAGAGGTATAAACTCTAATCTGTTCTCTCCAATCTCATCAATGTATCCGCCTTTAGTAGTTTGGGCACCAATATCAAGGAGTAGAGCATTAGCATAGTCAACAGGTGGTATAGCACCTTTAACTAGAATTTTAGCTTCTTCGTCAACATTAATTATATCAAAACTTTTGCTAGTTAGAACAGAGATTCTATTTGTTAAAACATCAATGTTACGAGCAGATGAAAAAGCAGGAGCAGCAACTATAAAAATATTTTCTTCAGGGATTTTAAATTTCGCTCTTATTTCTCTCAATTGATTAAGAATTATATTTCCAGTTTTATTGATGTCGTCCTGAGGAAGTTCTCCGTAAGTAGCAATATGATCAGCAAGGCTAATTCTCTCATTCGAGAAATAGAGAATCTTATAGTCTGCTTTCTTGATATTATTTACCTCTACAACAGAAGTTTTTATTGCTCTACGTCCGATTTCAATTCCAGCATAAATGTTTTTTTGAGAAAACGAATTGATAGAAAAAAAGAAACTTAAAAGGGTAAAAATTAGAATTTGGGATTTGTTTTTTTTAAGCATTGGATTTAATTACTGTTATAATTTAATAATTTTTTTTGGATAAAGATTGTAAGTTGTTGTTCTGTTTTTGTTGTTGTGTTGTTGTTATTTAGGGATTTATATAAGCAGTGGTATTTTTTTGATGTAAATGATTTAAGATTTCAGAAGTAGGCTTTTTAAGAGAAAATTATTCTCTTTTATATTAACTATAAAGTAAAAAGGATTTCATGATTAGTTGCTAATATATAGGTGACAAAATGAAAGTGTATTTGGTTACCAAGTCTTAATACTATGAAGTAAAAGCCAATAAATACAAGGGCACAAATTTATAAAAACATTTATTAGAACAAACTCAGTTACTAGGAAAATATATTATTAAATTGTTAAGACACGAGTATACATTTTTGTGTTTCTAATGTGTTGAAAAAGAGTAATTATCGAAAGGGATTTACTTATGAATGTGTTATAATGATGCGTTCTGCAAAATGTTTTTATTAAAAATTGCATTAATATCTTAGTATTTGCGCAATTTTTACCTCTTATAAAATGCATAAAAACCTCGTATCTTTTAGGATAGTTATTAAAGACAAAAAAGGAGATAAGTCTAAGAATGAGAGATTATAATTTAGGCCTCTTAATGCTCTCAATATCTATTATAGAAAAATGTAAAGTCTAATGTTTCCTTAAAATATAAATCAAGACGAATGATAAGTAGGATAATTACTATACATTTGTAAAAATGAAACCAAACAAGGCTTTACGGATTTATTTTAACTTGGGAGTATATGAGTTTTCTTGCGCCTATATTCAGTAATATCATTTAAGCAAAGATAGATTTTGCATTTACAGTAAATAACATGAAAAATAATATAAAAAAAATCGTTGTAATATTAAGTGCGATACGGCTTTTGCCTCATATTCTTTTGTTTAATTTTCATAAGAATAAAAAAGTAATACATTATGATGTCGAACGTTGGCTGAAGATAACTAATTCAGGTAGTAATCTTCAATTTGGTTTCTTAACGCTGATGACATTTTATCCAGAATATAGAAACGTTTTTTATAAAAGAGTTGGAAAGATTTCTTTTTTAATAAATTGGTTATGTCCCATAATGAATACTCTGTTTATTCTAACAAAAGACATTGGGCCAGGATTATATATTCAGCATGGTTTTGCAACAATAATATCTGCTAAATCTATTGGTCGCGATTGCTGGATTAATCAGCAAGTAACAATTGGTTTTTCTAATGCAACGGATAGTCCTGAAATAGGAGATAATGTAACAATTAATGCAGGTGCTAAAATAATTGGAAAAGTAAAAATGGGAAATAACTCTAAAGCTGGAGCAAATGCAGTAGTTGTAAAAAATGTTCCTGAAAATTGTACCGTAATTGGTATTCCCGCATATATTATTAGAAGGGATGGAGTTAGAGTGAAGGAAGAATTATAAATGTCACTATATAATATCAAAAGTTCTCTAAAAAAGAAAGCTTCAGAGAAATCTGAAGCTTTCTTTTTTAGATTAAATCAATTAATTCTCCTTTAGTTTCCGCTAATAATCCATGTGGTAAATTACCCTTTTTATATTCTAGCCAAAGGGAATTTAGCCAATAGTTATTATAATTAATTTCTAATGATTGTATTATTAATCCAAAATCATCAGATACGTAGGAAGATAAATCTGGGTGATTTGTTATAGAATATACCAGTTTAAAAACTTTTTCTCTTGAACGATCACTAATAGTGTTGTCTGTTTTACTTTCGTTAACTTTCTCTTGGATGGTATCAAATATTTCCATCCATTTTTCAGAAAAATAATTTTCATCTCTTTCGTCTAAAATCGTGTCAAAATCATCTTCAGTATAATTTGACAGCATAAGAGGTAAATTGTTCTCAATAAAAAAGTTTAGTTTCTTTAAGATTTGCTCCATTTTACTATAATTTATTTATTAATACAGTCTTTCTTTTTTTGTTGATTTAACCGAAAAGATTTACAAAGCTATTCATTAAACTTTGTGAACCTTTGTGTAGTTCTTTGCGCTCTTTGTGGTAAAAAAGTTTTTTAAAAGTAAGTATAAACGAAAAAAGCTTCAGATTTCTCTGAAGCTTTTTCTTGGTAGCCCGTAGCGGAATCGAACCGCTCTTACATGGATGAAAACCATGCGTCCTAACCGATAGACGAACGGGCCTGTTTGCCATTGCGGGTGCAAAAATGCAACTATTTTTGGAATACACAAAACGATTTGGGTAAAACTTTTTCTTAGTAATTCTAAAAATATCACATTTCGAAATAATAAAAAACAACCAAATCTGGTTTGTTGAGATGTATTTATTTGATTAATAATTGGTTGTTTTTATTGTGAAAAGGGATGAAGATGCTTTTTTCTTCTTTTATTAAAAGAAATTTTTTTTCAATAAAATTGAAGAATATTCATTTTGAAAGAATATTCTTTATGTTTATCAATTAAAATTTTAAAATATTTTTTTTAAATTTCCGCTATT
>NZ_JPRM01000020.1 GCF_000737695.1 Flavobacterium hydatis | reverse complement strand
GCATACGATATCAATATTAAGATATTTAATAAACTGCAAAATACTATTACAGGATGGCCAGGAGGAAAACCAAATGCAGATGATACCAAACGTCCAGAAAGAGCAGAACCAGCAAGAAAAAGAGTATTGATATTTAGCCCACATCCAGATGATGATATCATTAGTATGGGAGGAACATTTATGCGTTTGCAAGAGCAAGGACATGAAGTACACGTAGCATATCAAACTTCAGGAAATATTGCAGTTGCAGATGATGAAGCATTGCGTTTTGCAAGATTCGTTACCGATTACAACGAGAAATTTGGAATTAAAAGTACTGAAGCAGAGAATATCTATCAAAAAGCAGTAACATTCTTAACCAATAAAAAGAATAGTGAAATTGATATTCCAGAAGTTCGTTACATAAAAGGATTAATCAGAAAAGGAGAAGCACGCTCAACAAGTCATTTTGTAGGTTTACCAGACGAACAAATTCATTTTATGGAACTTCCGTTTTATGAAACAGGAACAATCGAGAAAAAACCAATTGGAGAAGAAGATATTCAGCTTACAATGGCTTTAATCGAAAAAATCAAACCACACCAAATATATGCAGCAGGAGATTTAGCAGATCCACACGGAACACACAAAGTTTGTCTGGATGCTATTTTTGAATCCGTAAAACGATTAAAACCAAACCCATTCATGGATGATTGTTGGTTATGGTTATACCGTGGCGCTTGGCAAGAATGGGGAATTGACGAAGTAGAAATGGCAGTACCAATGAGTCCTGACCAAGTACTGGCAAAAAGACACGGAATATTTAAACACCAATCTCAAAAAGATGGAGTTGTGTTCCAAGGATCAGATGCACGTGAGTTCTGGCAAAGAGCCGAAGATAGAAATGCTGAAACTGCAGAGTTATACAACCAATTAGGTTTATCACGTTACGCTGCAATGGAAGCTTTCGTGAGATGGCATTATTAGATTTCAGTTTTTAGTCTCAGTAAACAGTCAGTTTGTAAGTTGTGAACTGAAACCGAAACTGTAAGCTATTTTTGAAATCTGTAGCAAAAAAAATAAAAAAGTTGTTTAAATAATAATAGCTTTGCATTCATTAAGAAGCAAGAAAAAAGATTCATTCTGTACTCTTTTTTCTTGCTTTTTTTTCTTTTAAAAAAATGGAACAAGACAAAAAAGCTCTCATAAAATTAGCGCATACCAAAATGCCTTTCGGGAAATACGAAGGACGATTCTTAATTGATCTTCCTGAATATTATGTCGTTTGGTATCATAACAAAGGATTTCCTAATGGTGAATTAGGGCAGCAACTTGCACTTATCTATGAACTAAAACTTAACGGTTTAGAAGAGTTGATTAGAAATATCAAAAAACAATATCCAAAACCTTTAAAATAATAAAGCACTAAAAAAAGGTATGGAGAATAATTTTCGGCGATCAAATGCTGGTCAAAGTATGAGTATTGCAGCGTTGGTATTAGGAATAGTGTCTATTATATTTGCTTTTATACCCTGCATTAATGTATTAGCTGTAATTGGTGGAGTTTTAGCAATAATTTTTTCAGCAATAGGAATGTCTCAGGCAAAAAGTAACAATGCTTCAACTACATTATCAAAAGTCAGTTTTGTTATAGGAATTATAGCATTACTACTTGCAGTTGCTTTTTCCTTATTTTATGGTTTTATTCTCGGATTATTAATGATGTGGGATTAGTAAAAACCGCGATTTTGACATTTCATTTTAAGATTTTATAATCTAAATAAGTCTAAACAGGTAAAGGTAAGTCTAAGTCTAAGTAGTCTAAGAAAGTCTAAAAATCTAAGTAAGTCTAATAAGTATTTATTTGTTAATAACTTTGGTTTATTCTTTCTTGTTAACATAAGTGTTTTTATATTTTTGTAGTAATTAACATAAAAAACGATATGGATAATAATTTACAGACATCAAATGCAGGTCAAGGAATGGGAACTGCTGCTTTAGTTTTAGGAATATTAACAATTCTAATAGCATTTATTCCTTGCGTTGGATTAATATCAGTGTTTTTTGGAATACTTGCAGTGATTTTTGGAATAATTGGCTACATGAAAGCTAAAAAAGGAAATGCTTCTACCTCAATGCCAATAGCAGGAATCGTTTTAGGAGTTGTTGGGACTATTTTTGCCTTAATGTGGGTATTAATTTTTGTAGGCTCAGCTTGGGCTGGATCATTATCTCATGAAAGCGAAATGAGAACAACTATAGATTCTATACATACAGAAGCATTAAAAATGCAAGATTCTTTAAATAACAGTGTCGAAACAATAAGCGATACAATTGAAGTTGAAGAGCCAAAAGAATAATTTTTTGTGGAAACAAGACCTTCTTACGAAATAGATTCATACAAAAGGATAAACATGATTTTTATTATAATGATCATGTTTATCTTTTTTTATTGCTATTTATCCTCTTTTTTAAATTTCGGAATAGGTTCCCTTTGCAAAGGAATGCCTTTGAGTTATTGTAAAAGCCGCGGATTAACAAGAGCGTTTTCTCAAATTCTAAATTTAAATTTCAAAGAAGCACTTGCTTACAATCCGTACAGCTTAAAAATTTTCTCTTTCTTCCTTATTCAGTTAATGGTTCGTTTACTCATTAATAAGATGCTTCGTTTTTCAAACTTTAAATTAGTATTGGCTTTTGATATAGTCTTTAGTATTACATTTTTTATCTATTCATTCTATAATTTAGTAATAATTTAGACTTGCTTAGACTAGCTTAATTATAATTATCCTAAAAAGTATTTCAACTTGTATTATTAAACTTAAAAGTAAAATGTTAAAATTGAAATTCATGAGATTAGTAAATAATACAATATATACTTTATATAGTATATAATCTACATGTTGTAAAAAGGCTAAAATTCTAAGAAATCAAAGTGAGTCTAAAAATCTCAGTTAGTCTAAGCTGCCTAAAAACCGAAGAAGTCTAAGTCAATTTAAGATGTCTAAAAATCTAAGCGAGTCTAAAATTCAAGGTAATCTAATAATCTAAACAAGTCTAAGTTGTCTAAAAATCTAAGCGAGTCTATAAATCTAAGTCAGTCTAAGAAGTCTAGTATAAAATTCTAATAATCCAATTTTATTCACTATTTTTGCCACGTTTTTTACACAACTACAATACAAACAACAACAGAATGAATCAAACGAAATATATTTTTGTTACAGGCGGTGTGACTTCTTCATTAGGAAAAGGGATTATCGCAGCATCTTTAGCAAAATTGTTACAAGCAAGAGGTTATCGCACAACTATTCAAAAATTTGACCCGTATATAAATGTAGATCCGGGTACATTAAATCCGTACGAGCACGGAGAATGTTATGTGACTGATGATGGAGCCGAAACCGATTTGGATTTAGGTCACTACGAGCGTTTTCTTAACGTTCCTACATCACAGGCAAATAACGTAACTACTGGTAGAGTATATCTTTCGGTTATTGAAAAAGAGAGAAGAGGAGAATTTCTAGGTAAAACGGTACAAGTAGTACCTCATATTACTAACGAAATTAAAGATAGAATGCAATTACTAGGTAAGTCTGGTGATTATGATATTGTTATTACCGAAATCGGTGGAACAGTAGGAGATATAGAGTCATTACCTTATATAGAGTCCGTTCGTCAGTTAGTATGGGAATTGGGTGAGAATAACGGAATTGTAATTCACTTAACATTAGTACCTTATTTGGCAGCTGCTGGAGAGTTAAAAACAAAACCAACACAACACTCAGTAAAAACTTTGATGGAAAGCGGTATAAAAGCTGATATCTTAGTTTGTAGAACAGAACACGAACTTTCGGATGAATTACGTAGCAAACTTGCTTTGTTCTGTAATGTAAAGAGAGAAGCTGTAATACAGTCTATCGATGCATCGACAATATACGAAGTGCCTAATTTAATGCTAGAAGAAGGATTAGATGTAGTTGCTTTAAAGAAATTGGATTTACCTAAAAAAGCAGCTCCGGATTTAAAAAACTGGAATACTTTCTTAAAAAGATTAAAAAATCCAAAGCACACCATTAATATTGGTTTGATTGGTAAATATGTAGAAATGCAAGATTGCTACAAATCAATTTTAGAAGCATTTATACATGCAGGAGCTTCAAACGAAACTAAAGTAAATGTAGTTTCTATACATTCAGAGTATATTGATGCTGATAATATAGAAGAGAAATTAAAAGGTTTAGACGGAATTCTTGTTGCTCCAGGATTTGGAGAAAGAGGAATAGAAGGAAAAATTGAAGCAGTGCGTTATGCACGTGAAAATAAAGTTCCATTTTTCGGAATTTGTTTAGGAATGCAAATGTCAGTAATCGAATATTCTCGTAATATTTTAGGTTATACAGATGCAAACTCAACAGAGATGAATGAGAAAACTGCTCATCCAGTTGTAAATTTAATGGAAGAGCAAAAAACGGTAACCGATAAAGGAGGTACAATGCGTCTTGGAGCATGGAAATGTGATATTACACCAGACTCATTGGCACATAAAATTTACGGTAAAACAACTATTTCTGAGCGTCACCGTCACCGTTACGAGTACAACAGCCAGTATGTAGATGAATTGCAAAAAGCAGGATTAATAGCATCAGGAGTAAACCCTGATACAAGATTGGTGGAAATTGTAGAATTAAAAGATCACCCATTTTTTATAGGTGTACAATACCATCCAGAATACAAAAGTACAGTTGCGAATCCGCACCCAATTTTTGTGAATTTTATAGCTGCTGCGGTAACAGCTCATAAAAAATAATACGTATTTGTATAAGTTTCTAAAAAACAGGAGAAACGCAAACATAAAACTTGAATAAAAATTATAATGGAAGAAAAAAAATTTGATCTCAATTCAATAATTGGTTTTATATTGATTTTTGGTATTTTGATTTGGATAATGTATCAAAACAAACCTTCTGAAGCTACAATAGCTGCAGAAAAGGCCAAAAAAGAATTAGTTGCAAAACAAGAAGCTCAAGCAAAACAAGCTACAGCTAAAACAGCCGTTTTACCAGTAGCAGCAACTCCTGGAGATACTTTGCAATTAGCAAAATTGCAAAAAACATTAGGTGGATTTGCTTATTCAGCTACACTTCCTTCTGCAAAAGATGCTTATACAACTATTGAAAATGACGTAGTAAAACTAAAAATTGCCAATAAAGGAGGTTTTATAGTTGAAGCTATTTTGAAAAAATACGAGAAATTCCAAAAAGGATCAGGACAATTAGTAGAGTTAATAAAAGATAACAATGCTAATTTAAATATCCAATTGGTTACTAATGATAACCGTACTTTAAATACTAAGGATTTATATTTTGAACCTACATTGACAAAAAATGGAGAGGATCAAATATTATCAATGCGTTTAAAAGCTGGTGCAAATGAATTCTTGGAATATAAATATATATTAAAGCCAAAAGATTACATGATTGGCTTTGATCTTAGTTCTCAGGGATTAAACAAAGTATTGAATACATCTAAACCATTGGATTTAGAATGGGATTTAAAAACTTATAGAAATGAAAAAAGTGTTACATACGAAAATCGTTATGCAGAGATTTATTACGAGCATAAAGATGGAAAAGTTGATTACGCTGGTTTAGGGAAAAAAGAAGAAAGAACTCCTGAGAGTTTAAGTTTTGTTGCCTATAAACAACACTTTTTCTCAACTATTTTAATGACAAAAAAACCTTTCGAAAAATCTAAATTAGAATCAATTGATTTAGTTCATGATGATAAAATTGATACGGTTTTTACTAAACAATTTAAATCTAACTTGCCATTAGCATTCTCAAATGGAGAGATTGATTATAAAATGAGTTGGTATTTTGGACCATCAGATTATAAAACTCTTAAAGCTTACGATGCAAATTTAGAGAGAATCATTCCATTAGGTTGGGGGATTTTCGGATGGATTAATAAATTTATTTTTATTCCTTTATTCGGATTCTTGAGTTCTACACTTGGATTGTCATTAGGTATTGCTATTATTGTTTTTACAATTATTATAAAAATTGCGATGTCGCCAATTACTTATAAATCATTCTTGTCTCAGGCAAAAATGAAAGTATTGCGACCAGAGATTACAGAGTTGGGTGAAAAATTCAAGAAAGACCCAATGAAGAAACAACAAGAAACAATGAAGCTGTACAATAAAGCAGGAGTAAACCCAATGGCGGGTTGTATTCCAGCCTTGATACAACTACCATTTATGTATGCTTCGTTCCAGTTTTTCCCATCAGCTTTTGAGTTAAGACAAAAAAGTTTCCTTTGGGCAGACGATTTATCTTCATTTGATGCAGTAGTAAAATTGCCATTCCACATTCCTTTATATGGAGACCATATTAGTTTGTTCCCAATCTTGGCAGCAATTGCGATTTTCTTTTACATGAAAATGACATCTGGAGATCAACAAATGGCAGCTCCACAACAAGAAGGTATGCCAGATATGGCTAAGATGATGAAAATCATGATTTATGTTTCGCCACTTATGATGTTGATATTCTTCAACTCTTACGGTGCAGGTTTGAGTTTGTATAACTTTATCTCTAACTTAATTACAATCGGAATTATGTTTGTAATTAAAAACTACATTGTAGATAGCGATAAAATTCACGCTCAAATACAAGAAAACAAATTAAAAGAGCCTAAAAAACAAAGTAAGTTCCAACAACGTTTACAAGAAGTTATGGAGCAACAAGAAGCTGCTAAAGCTTCTAAAGGCAAAAAATAATATAAAATTACAAATAAAAAAATCTCGATTTATCGGGATTTTTTTATACCCGCATAATTTATTAATACCTATTTCGTTAAGGTTTAAAATAGAATATAAAATGATTTGTAAAAGAATACTACTCGGATTGATTTTGTTGAATGCGTTTTTTATAAATGCACAAGCAAGCTTGAATAAGTTGGACGCAGATGGAAAAAAGGACGGACTTTGGAAAGGAATTTATGAAGAATCAAAAAGACCCCGTTACGAAGGAACTTTTAGTCATGGAAAGGAAACTGGTATTTTTAAGTTTTATGATGATACAAAAGCTGCTAGCGTAATTGCTACGAGAGATTTTAGTGCTAATGATGGAAGCGCTTACACCATTTTTTATGATCAGAATAAGAATAAAGTTAGCGAAGGAAAAGTAGTTAATAAGCTTTTTGAAGGAGAATGGAAATACTATCATCAAGCTTCTCCAACTGTAATGACAATTGAAAATTACACTAAAGGAAAGCTAAACGGTTTGCGCTCAGTTTTTTATCCAAACGGAAAAATTGCTGAAGAAATGAATTATAAAAATGGTTTAAAAGAAGGAGTTTATAAAAGATATGCTGAAAACGGAACAATCCTAGAACTGTTGAATTATAAAAATAATGAGTATAATGGTGAAGCAGTCTTTAGTAATTCAGATGGAACTGTAGCTTCAAAAGGGATGTTTGTAAATGGAAAAAAATCGGGTAATTGGCAGTTTTTCGAAAAAGGAAAACTAGTAAAAGAAATCAATATGAGCGATCCAAAAAATACAAACAAAACGGCTGATAAAGTCGAGAAGAAAAAAAAATAAAGCAATAGATAAATTCGTTAAATTTGAGTCTTAACTAATAGATTCATATGGATTTACAAGAACTTTTCGGAAGGTTTGTATTATTGTTTTTTTCAATTTTGGTTTTATACTTTTTTTCGAACAGGAAAGACAACGAAACAATAAATCCATTAATGGTTATTGTTGGGTTATGTACTTTTTCTTTGTGTTATTTGTTTACCAGAATCGAAATAGGAGTGGGGATTGGCTTTGGCTTATTTGCGATTTTTTCTATTCTAAGATTTAGAACCCAAACTTTTACAGTAAATGCTATAATCTTTCTGTTTGCAACAATTACACTTTCTATTTTGGATATTATGTATCCATTTGAAAAAATAGAAGTGTTGCTTTTCTTTCAGTTTATAATCATTGGTTTTTACATCATAGCTTCTGTTTTAGTAAACAAAAAAGCATCCAAATATCTAAACACAGTTGATGTAAAAGTAAGTCTGGGAAACGACTTTTCTTTGAATACTCAGAATATCCGACAATTAATTCAAAAACAAATTAATATCGAAAATTTCGACTTCAAAATCATTACCATAAATACTGTAACAAAGGAAATCGACGTTACGGTTTTGTATTGATTTAAAAAAAAAAGGTTTTTACCATTAAGAGATTAAGGAAAATTAAGCCAAGTTTTATAAATTTCGCAAAGATGCAATACAAGAGTGTAAGGACTTTAGCTTTACACATAATAATCCCAAACTTGTCTTTTCGACGAAGGAGAAATCTCCATGAGTAGCTCGACAATTTAAGAAAGAAAAAAAAACTGTGAGTTAGTTTCTTACGGAGATTTCTCCTTCGTCGAAAAGACAATATAGGGAGTAAACCTTGTGAGAGATTTAATAAAAACTTAATTTATCTTAATCTCTTAATGGTAAAAAAATGGCGAAAGCTAATCATTAAAAGGTCGGACTTGTTTTATATATAAATCCCTGCTTTGGTTTACAATCTTAAATTCCATGTCGATGGCGCTACTTGAGTTTTTCCAGTAACGAGACATTTTACTTTCTATTTTTTTACTGACCAGATACAGATTATTGATTTCTGTTTTTGTTAGCAATGGTTTATTGTCGTTTAAATTTGAATTAGAAGTAAAGTCAACATCAAAATCGGGATCTTTAGCTTCATCGAAAGTGAAATTATAAACTACAAATTGTTCGCAAACTTCTCCTTTTTCTGGTTTTACAACCGAATTTTCTCCTTTTTGGATATTTACTGTAATTCCTGGAAGGCTTTCTCTAAAAATGTTCTTCGTAATAATAACGCCATTTGCGAGCTCATCAGGAAACGAACGATGAACGAGAACTCCCATCGCAATATTTTGTTGGTCGATGCCAAAAAGTTCACGCTCCCAATACGAACTTTCGTTCCATACGCTTGCCCAAACTTGCTTGATTGCTTTTTCGAATGTTTTAATAGTATCACCTAAAATTCCAGTTTTCGATTCGTATAAACCTGCACCATTAAACCCGGCTATATCTTCGGCATTAGTAGAAGAACGAAATCTGAAATTTTTAAAATCGGTTTGTTTTCCCAATCTCTCATTTAGTTTAGAAATCAATTCTTTGTCGATTGATTCTTTTTTTATTGCAGTTCGAATCTTTTTTAATTGATTGTTTACCCATTGCGCAGAATCTTTATGCGGATAATCTAAAAGCTCTTCTATTAATGGTGAAATACTTTTGTTCTGAATGTGTTTTGTGTAATAATAAAAAGGAATCGCATTAGCGTTTTCAGGTGTTTTAAAAGGAGTTTCTTTTGCAATAGCAATTAAATACGCCATATTTTGTGCTTTCGCACCAATGTAAGTCACGCCATTTTTCGGGATAGTAGATAAATCAACTAGTTCTGTAACTGAATTGTCTACAACGAGTTTTTTCTTTTTAGAGATTGATTTTTCTGCAATCTTTTTGGTAGTTTCACTAATGTAAAAGGTATCTATTGCAATTTTTAATTCTACTTTTTTACCAACTATACTTTTTATTTTGTTGTCGTTTAAAACATCGGTATAAGCCATAATCGGAATCTTTCTATTTTTGCCCAAAATGACCAAATGACTTAGGGGAGTTTGTAATTCATTTACAATAATACCTCTTACATTTGGTAGGATTTCAGGCGTTCCGTCTAGGATAATAATTTCGTCTTTGTCGGGTTTTGTCTTCTCTAAATCTTTAGTTCGATACATTTTTAGAATACCAATATTCTTTCCCGAAACGACTTCCTGATATTTAAGTTCGTTAAAGATATAATCGGATTTTACACAAGGAATTTTAAACTTTCCTAACTCGTATAAATCGATATTTTCTCGGTTATTGAGATAGAATTTTAGGTTTTTCCCAATAAAACTAGTTTGGGTAATGAGGTCGTAAAATTGCTCAATCAAAGGAATTGGCATATGATCTGAAGCTGCCAATTCAAAAATCCATTTTTCAGTTCCTTTTATATGGTTAAGATTCCCAAGTAAATAGCTTCTGTTTTTGTCGGTATTGCTATAATTATCACGGTTAAAGATTTCTAATTCTTTACTATAACCCAAATAATCAACAACAAAATCATAATGGAGTTTAATTAGTGTGCTATTGAAATAATATATCTTCTTGCTTTTAAGATCATAGATAATTTTAACCGATTCGATATTCGAGAATTTATCCGATAGCGGTTTCCCTCTAAATGCCTTGTACGCTTCATAATTTGGTAAATTAGAAACATAACTTTGAGCATAAAAAGTGGTAATTATTGCAAAGCAGAGAATGGTATAAATACACTTTTTCATAGCAATTAATTTGAGTATTAAATGTAATAAAAAATTGCAATAACTTTTATCTACTATTCGATTGCATAAACTAATAGAAACAATAGTTATTATCTGCAATTATGGATTAACTTTGCAAAATAATTTTTTTTAGATTTCGAATATATGAAACGTGTTGTAGTAGGACTTTCCGGAGGTGTTGATTCTAGTGTTGCGGCTTACTTGTTGCAACAACAAGGATATGAGGTTATTGGCCTTTTTATGAAGAATTGGCATGACGATTCGGTTACTATTTCTAACGAATGCCCTTGGTTAGAAGATAGTAATGATGCTTTATTGGTAGCCGAAAAACTTGGAATTCCTTTTCAGACCGTTGATTTAAGTGAAGAATACAAAGAAAAAATCGTTGACTATATGTTCAACGAATATGAAAAAGGACGCACACCAAACCCTGATGTGTTGTGTAATCGTGAGATTAAATTTGATGTTTTCATGAAAATTGCATTAAGTCTTGGAGCTGATTATGTGGCTACAGGACATTATTGTCAGAAAACGGAAGTAGAAGTTAATGGCGAAAAAGTATACCAACTTATTGCTGGAGCTGATACAAATAAAGACCAATCTTATTTCTTATGTCAATTGTCACAAGAGCAATTGTCTAAATCGTTGTTTCCTATTGGAGGATTAACTAAACCAGAAGTACGCGAAATTGCTGCCGAAATGGATTTGGTTACAGCCGAAAAGAAAGATTCACAAGGATTATGTTTCATCGGAAAAGTACGTTTGCCAGAATTTTTACAACAAAAACTACAACCTAAAGATGGTTTAATTGTACAAATTGATAAAAATGACCCAATATATAATGCTGAAAAATCAGAAGATTTATCTTTTGAAAAAGAATTAGAACTTGAATCTCAAAAATTACCTTATACACCAAAAATGGGTAAAGTAGTTGGGAAACATCAAGGAGCACATTATTTTACTATTGGTCAACGAAAAGGACTTAATGTAGGCGGAACAACTGATCCGTTATTTATTATTGCAACCGACGTTGAAACAAATACTATTTATACTGGTTTAACGAGTCAACATCCTGGTTTGTTCAAAAAAGCATTGTTTATAGAAAAATCTGAAGTACACTGGATTCGTACTGATTTAGCTTTAAAAAATGGAGAACAAATGGAGGTTATGGCAAGAATTCGTTACCGCCAACCTTTACAAAAAGCGACTTTACACCAATTTGAAGGCGGAATGTACGTTCACTTCGACGAGCCACAATCAGCTATTACAGAGGGACAATTTGTTGCTTGGTATTTAGATAATGAATTAGTTGGTTCGGGAGTAATTTCTTAGATTAGTACTTTTTTACGGGAGGTTTAACCTTATCTAAAAAAGTAAGCTATGAAAAGATATTTCATAATTCTCTTATTATTCATTTCGGCAGCGAGTTTTTCGCAAGAAGAAGCATGGGTTTATTTTAACGCTAAACCTAATTCTCAAACCTATTTTGATAATCCTTTATTGATGCTTTCGCAAAGAGCTTTGGATAGAAGGACGAATCAGAATATTGCTTTAGATTTTAAAGATATTCCTATCGAAACTGCTTATGTTAATCAGGTACAGGCTAGTACTGGGATTACGGTTATGGCAAAATCGAAATGGTTGAATGCGCTTCATATTCGAGGTACGCAAGTCAATATTAATAATCTAAAGTTATTATCGTTTGTTTCTAAAGTTGATTTTGCAAATAAATCATTAAATCTTACAGGAAAAAAAGTAGCATCGGATAAGGTTAAAGTAACTGATAAGGAGCTTAAAACAACCATAAACTACTCTTATGGAACTTCTGCAAACCAGATACAAATGCTCAATGGGCATATCTTGCATCAACAAGATTATACTGGTTCGGGAAAAATTATTGCTGTTCTCGATGCTGGTTTTCCGGGTGTTAATACTGCAAGTACTTTTCAGCGTTTAAGAGATAATAACAAGATTTTGGGTGGTTATAATTACGTTTTAAGAAACCCTGATTTTTATACAGGTGTTTCTCATGGCACCGAAGTTTTATCGACAATGGGAGGATACAAAGTCAATGCTTTGGTTGGTACTGCTCCCGATGCTTCTTATTATTTGTTTATTACTGAGGATGATAACTCTGAGAATCCTGTAGAGGAATCTCTTTGGGTTGAAGCTGCAGAGGAGGCAGATAGGTTAGGGGCTGATATTATTACTACTTCTTTGGGGTATTTTGGATATGATAATGCAAATTATAGCCATACATATAGTGATATGAATGGTACGACTAATTTTATTTCGCGAGGGGCTGAAATTGCTTTTAGCAGAGGTATGATTGTAGTTGCATCTGCAGGAAATGAAGGAAGTACATCTGAGAAACATATTGGCGGTCCGGCTGATGCTGTATCTGTAATTACTGTAGGTTCGGTAACTGCTATTAAAACATTATCTTATTTTAGTTCTATTGGCCCTAGTTATGACCAAAGGATTAAACCTGATGTTATGGCTCAGGGAACGGCAGCTGTAGTATCGGATGTTTCTGGAAATATTGGTACAACAAACGGAACTTCTTTTTCATGCCCTATAATGGCTGGAGCAATTGCTTGTTTATGGCAGGCTTTCCCGAATAAAACCAATCAGCAAATTAGACAATTGGTTTTGCAATCTTCAGATAAATATGCTTCGCCTAATGCGCAATTTGGCTACGGAATTCCAAATTTTAGTTTGGCTTTGAATACTGCTTTAAGTGTAAAATTGAATGAGATTCCTGATTTTGTACTGTATCCTAATCCAACTAATTCTGATATTTTCTTTACTTTATCCAATGGAGTTAACGAAGCGTTTGTAACGGTGTATTCTGTTCTTGGGCAAAAGGTTCTTGAAAAGCAAATTACTAATGAGGCATCGACGGTTTCATTACAATCATTACATTCAGGAATTTATTTTTATACTTTAGAGGCAAATAACCTGCATAAAACAGGTAAAATTATAAAACAATAATTGGCATTTTTACATGAATAAAATCACAACTCTTTTTAATATTAAATACCCAATCATTCAGGCAGGAATGATCTGGAACAGTGGCTACAAACTTGCTAGCGCGGTAAGTAATGCAGGTGGTTTAGGGATAATAGGAGCAGGCTCGATGTATCCGGAAGTTTTACGGGAACATATCCAGAAATGCAAGAAGGCAACATCTAAACCTTTTGGTGTTAATGTACCAATGCTTTATCCTAATATTGACGAAATCATAAATATTATTGTTGATGAAGGGGTGAAAATCGTATTTACATCGGCTGGAAATCCTAAAAAATGGACATCTTTTTTAAAAGAAAAAGGGATTACTGTTGTGCATGTGGTAAGTAGTACTATTTTTGCGCTAAAAGCACAGGAAGCGGGTGTTGATGCTATTGTTGCCGAAGGTTTTGAAGCTGGAGGACACAATGGTCGTGACGAAACAACGACTTTTACATTAATTCCGATGGTGCGCGAAAAAATTACTATTCCGCTTATTGCAGCGGGTGGGATTGCAACTGGTAAAGGAATGCTTGCAGCGATGGTTTTGGGTGCAGATGGTGTTCAGGTGGGGAGTCGTTTTGCGGCTTCGACTGAATCATCGGCACATGATAATTTTAAGCAAACTATAGTTAATGTAAAAGAGGGAGATACGCAATTGACATTAAAGGAATTGGCTCCGGTGCGTTTAATTAAGAATAAATTTTATCAGGATGTTCAGGCATTGTACGAAAAATGTCCAACTAAAGAAGAGCTTGTTGAACTTTTGGGAAGAGCGAGAGCTAAACGCGGAATGTTTGAAGGGGATTTGGAAGAAGGTGAATTAGAAATTGGGCAAATTGCTGGACTTATTCATGATATTAAACCTGCTGCAGAAATTATTGATGAAATGATTTCGGAATTTGAAACGGCACGTAAGCAAACATTAAATTTAGATTTTTAGATAAATGAATCGCATAAAAATATATATAGTATTACTTTTTTTAGGTCTTGGTTTGCAACAAACCTATAGTCAGAGTTATAAGTTTAGGACTTCTGGTTATAGTGTTTTACAGAAAACTGAAAAGGGAAAATGGGGCAAATGGTCTGACCTGGAATTGGTTAATATTATGGTTGTTTTGGATACCGATAAAAACCGAATTGTTGTTAACTCTCAGGAAGTACAGGTATTTCAAATTTCAGATTATATAGCCAGAGAAGAAAACGATACTGATATTGTGTATTCTTTTATTTGCAAAGATTTAGGTGGAAATGATGCTAAGTTGTCGATTATTACCAGAAAAATGCAGGATAACAGAAAGCAATTGTATATAAATTACAACGACCGAATTGTTGTATACAATATTTTTAATATGTAATGATATTGGATTTTGTTTGCGTGAGGGATGGTAGTGAAAAGCCCACAGCCTGACGAAGGAAGTGCGAGGACTTGTAGCGAACAGCCCGACCCGCTTTTTCTGCGGGACACGCCCAAATTATTATATTTTATTGTTGCAATAAAGGTTAGAATCAAAATAGAAAACCCGACAGATTTTATAGTCTGTCGGGTTTTTTGTTTTATTTTGAGATGATAACTACGACTTTATTAAAATCGGCGGCTGCATTTATAACCGCTTTGTATTGCTCAAAGCTAGACAAGGGATAGTTTACGATATTATAGAACTCTGAATTCTCGATTATAACTTCGTTATTATTCTTGGTATATTTACTTGTAAAACCTGCTTCTGGTTTGCCATTTAGCACGGTCTTGAAATCCATATTGAATTTCTCTAGGTTTTTTATAGTTGCTCCGTTTGGCAGTATAAGTTTGATTTTTCGTGTGTATGAATGCGGATAATCAATTTCTACAGGTAAGATTCTTTTGTTTTCCTGGTAAAATTCCATTTGTTTACCAATGGTTTTTCCAGCAGAAACTAGGTAATTTGGTCCTGCTTTCTGGATTATTTCTTTTCCATCAAACGTAAGATTAATTATAAAAGGTTTTTTTCCTATAAAGTCGGTTCCATCATTTTCGGTGGTTAATGTCTTGTATTCGGTTTGGGATGTATAATTCTCGGCTATGCTTTTTAGCATTGTTTGGTATTGTTCATCGGAAACGAAATCTTTTATAGGCTGAAAATTTAATCCTGAATATCCGCCATAAGTAAGTTTACTTGTTATTAATGGGTTTTCTATATCTTTTGTAAAGTCTATAGTAATGTCCATAAAATCATGCGTGATGTTTGCATCTGGAATTTCGATAAAATTGATTTCACTAATTCCCATTTTTACTCCTGCAAATACTTTTTCTTTTATAAATAATCCATTGGTATTTGCTAAGTAAGCAGGAAATAACGGAATACGAAATTCCATTTCTGTTGGAGTTAGGTATTTTTTTATTGATGGAAAGTAGAATAAAAATTCGCTTAAGTTTTCATAACTCTCAAAATTTTTATCAAATGGTATTTCGTATCTGTTTGAAGTAAATACGACATTGTTCTCGATATTAAAATTCTTTAATACGGTTACATATAATTTTAAGATATCGATGCTACAAGCTTGTTTGCTAGCAATTACCTCTGATAATGTTGCTTTCTGACTTACATATTTATCATAAGCAATGCTTTTTTTAATTGTGTTTTCGATATTCCAGATTTGTTCTTGCAGGTCATTAGACTTAGGTATTTTTGAACAAAACTCGGTTATTGCTTTTTGCTGTTTTTTATCTAATACAGGATTTACACGCTCATATAAGTTGGTAGCATATTCTTTAAAATTATTGATGTTTTTAGAACCACTATAATTATTAGCATCTAGTTTATAGCGTAGTAATCTTAATTGTACATCCCAATTAGAGTATGCTTCGTCATTTTTTAAAGCAATGATGTTTTTATCGTTTATGCTTAATACAGTTTTGTTTTCATACTTTTTATCGTCTAAAACGGGTTCGCTTAAACCGTTATATGATTTAGTTTTAAAAACGAGGTGTGATGGATAAATCAGCGCAAAATTTAGTTCGGCAATAGGGTATTGCGACTGCATTTTAATTGTTTTTCCATCTAATTCTGGAGTTTCCTGCAGGATGTATAATTTCTCGATTACAGCCCCTTTTTCGAGTCCGTTTACTGCAAAATAATGGTATTTTAACCCTTTTTCGGCATCAACTTCTTCTTTAATATCTCCTTTGTCTAAGGTTATTACTTTTCCGTTTTTTAAAATTACTCTGGCTTTGTTAAGTACCAAGGTTTCGTCATCATTAAAAGGGATATAGATTTTATTATTTCTTTCTATCGATTCATCAGAATTAATGTAAATTTTTTCATGAAGTAATCGGTATTGTTGAGCCGCTTTTCCTACTACAATAATTTCTATTTTGATGGTACGATTTAAGATTACTTCTTTTTCGTCTTTGTATTGTTTTGGGATTTCTATAGTGGTTTCTTTCTCGTTCCAATCATAGTCTTTGAAACTATAATCTTGTGCAAAAAAAACTGAGGTGTTTATAATTGCAATAAAGGTTAAGATTGTTCTTAATATTTCTTTTTTCATTATTTCTCAGATAGGATTAGATTCTCGTTGTAGTTGGTTTTTAGTTTTTTTATAGTTTCGTTCCAAGCAGCAAAATCAGAATTGATAAGCAATAATTTCTTTTGGCTTAACTCGATATTTAGATACAAAAGATTGTTCTTTAATGCATAAGTAAAGTTTGCTTTTATATAATCATTGTCTAACTCAAAGTTTTTTGGAAGATATTTTATCTTATAATTTTTTGGAATTTCGAGAATATATTGTGTATTGAATTTGGTTAGATATTCAAACTCAAACGGGAAAGTTCTATTTTGTTCTATAACTGTTTTATCTAGATATTTATCCAGAAATAAATTGATATAGACTTCCTTATCTACTTTTACGATGTAATTGTCTAAATCGAATTTGTAGTTTATTATATAAGGTTTGTCTCTATCGGTTACATTTTCTTCGGTGTATTCCTCGAGATTAAACTTATTATTACCTTTTATAACAAGACTTTTTATTCTTTCGAATCGAGCTTTATTTGTAGCATCGCCAATTTGCATTAATGTATGACTTCTGTCGTACCCTGTGCGTGATACTTTTCCTGAGCCTATTAATTTGTTTTTTGCAATAGTGATGTTTACGATTTCGTTTATTTCATTTTTATCGGCTGGTACTATCGGAACTTTAATGATTTTGTAGGTTCCGTTTTCGCTAAATATTGCTTCTTTTCCTTGTATAAATGCTGTTGGGATTCCGTATCGAGTTTGTTTGTCGGTACCATCTAAAAAGATGTATTCATCATTATTTTTAAAAATAGCAATCATATGATTATCTACCGCAGGTGTAGGTAGTTCATCATATGAATAGGGGATGCTGCGTGTCCCGATCCAGGCTAGAGTTACATTGCTTACATTGGCATATTTTGCCATGCACGAAATTATGCTTGCCATGTCTTTACAGTCTCCAAATTTTCTCTGGAAAACCAATGTTGCTTCACGAGGGATAAATCCTTCATACCCGTTTTCAAAAGCGATGTATTTAATGTTTTCTTTTACCCAATAAAAGATGCTTTTTATTTTATCGCTATCTGTTTTTTTATCTTTTGTAATTTCGAGTGATAGTGCTTTTAAATCAGCATTATCATCTTTATTTAAATCTTTAACAAAGCCTTTATAATAACCAAATAATTGATTTATTGTGCCTAATACTTCTACTGGTTTATTGTCTATTTGATACTCTTTTATATAAAAGGCAATGTGAGGAACGAGGTATAAATATCCAGGAGAATTGTTCTCGTATTTTACTGGTTTTATATCTGATAATGTCCATTTATAGACCCATTTTCCCTTTTTTTCTGTTTTAGAAAATGTGATTGTATTTTTAGGATCATTAAAAATCTTAAAATCTATCGAAATATTTTTATCGGTTTTTACCTCTAAGCTTGAAGATTGAATAGGTAAATTATTTCCAAAGATAAATCTTTGTAATAAATACGGATCTATGAATTCAGTTTGATAATCATAGACTTTTTTTGCACCTGTTTCAAGATTCGGAAATGTAAGCTGACGCTCCATTACGTCATTATAAAAGACGGAACTTTGTTGCGATTGCTTTTCGTTTGTTTGCGTTACTTTTATTTTTTTCTCTTTTCCGTTGTTGTTTATAATTGTATACGCATCGTAACTTTTTAGTTTTATTAAATCTGAGTATGAAAATGATTCTTTGGTGTTTTGAATTCCATTTTGGTTAAGAATCATTGACTCATAATGATTATCCTGAATGATTTTTAGTTTTTTATCTTTAATAGATATATCATAAGATTGGGAATCATCTAAAATAAGTTCATTATAATCTGGATATAGATTTTTATAGTCTTGAAGCGATTTCTGAGCTGAACTCGTTAACGCAAAAGACGCAAAAAAAGTAATATATAAAAGGTGTTTATTTAGTAATATTGACCAATTCATCTGAATCGTATTTTTTTGTTAATATTAGCTTTCCTTCTTTATAAATTAAGGTGTTGCCGTGAAACTCACCATTTTTATAAGCAGAAATAAGCCAAGGTTTTCCGTCTTCTTTATAGTATTCCTGATTGCCCTCGAAGTCATTTTTTACAAAATGCTCTTTTTTATATATTTTGCCGTTTGCATAATATTCTATACGATCTCCGTCAAGAATGCTATTCTTGTACATAGATTCATATTCAGGTTTACTCTCAGCGTTATAAATAACGAATTTACCGTCTAGATTCCCTTTTAGCAGATTCAGTTGTATAGCAACTTTTCCGTTAGGGTAATAAGAGCTAACCTGAGCTGTTTCGTTTTCTATAATTACTTTGTCATTTAGTTCGCCTGTTTTGCTTTTGCGAGTATAATATGTAGGCTGATTATTTGTGTAGCCAATAGCTAATATAGGTTCTCCTTTTTGATTGTAATAAATGTGTTCACCTTCAGTTAATCCGTCTAGTTCATTATACTCTGATAATTTAGTTTTATTGTGGTAATAACGAATGGTTTTTCCGTTTTCATCTCCAAATGTATACTCGGTTGTAAGTCTTAAATTACCCACTAAATCGTATTGTTTGCTGATACCATTTCTGTCTCCATTATAATAAGTACTCTCAGTGTAAATACTACCAGTAGGCCCATACGATTTGTATGCATTATGTAACTTACCATTAACATATTCGGCTGTGGTAATAGGAGTATTTAGTTTGTCTTTTGCTGTATAAGCACCATTAAATATTCCGTTCTTAAGGTTATAGTCTTGAATAATAGTACCATTATTACGTGATAAAACAAATTTCCCTGTTTTATTCTTGTAATCAATATCATTCTCTTTTATTCCTTTTAGGTTATAATATTCTTTATTAAGTAAATAACCATCAACATAATTCTCGATGCTAGAAATTGTTCCGTTTTGATAATAACTGTATTTTTTAAAATTTAAATCGCCATTTACAAAATAACCTTCAATACTTGTTGTTCCGTCAGGATAAAAAGATTTAAAAGGCCCGTTTTGTGTGTTGTTTTGGTAATAAAAAGTTCTGTTTAATTTGTTATCCTCATAGACTTCAAAAGTTCCGTTTATAGTATCATTGGCATAATTTCGAATGTTATCTAAATTTCCATTCTGATTATAAGAGGTATACAATCCATGTAGTTTACCGCGGGTATAAAATTCTTTAGTTTTAGGGCTGCCAGATCTAAAGTTATAATTCCATTCTCCGTTTTTATTACCTTTCTCATAATTACCATAAGCTATTACTTTTCCTTCGTAAGTTTTAATTTCAAAAGGTTTTTGTGAAAGGCTTATTTCTTTAGGTTTTGCATTTTTATCAGAATACTGTAATCCGTATTTTAATTCTCCAGATTTGTATTTCTCTTCGTAATATTTGTTGCCATTGATATCAAAATAGTTGTATGCTTCTACAAGACCTTTTTGGTCGTATGTTAATTCGGTTGATTTTTTTCCATTCGGGAAGTAATCATTTAATTTGGTTATTTTACCCGATAAAAATGTACTTTCTCTTTCTATGGTTTTATTACTATAATATGATTTATATGTATCCTGTAAATCACCATTTTTATAAGTAACTTCGTTTTTTACTACTTTACCATCATAGTATTCGATAGATTTTCCGTCGACTACATCGTTAGTATAATTTGCAGTTTCCTTTAAGTCTCCAGCTTCATTATACTCTAAGTAATTTCCGTTTAATTTTCCGTTTTCATAATTTGTTTCAGTTTTTTTCCCTCCGTTTTGATATGAACAAATTAGTTTTCCGTTACGTTTTCCATTGACAAAACTTATCTCGCAGTTTTTTCCTCCATTAGGATAGTAAGAAGTACATATACCGTCTAAAAGATCATCTTTATAATTTTCAACCAAATCTATAGAACCGTTTTTATAATAGGTTGTTCTAGTACCATCTAGTTTTCCATTGACGAAATTTTTCTCTTCGATTAAGTTTCCTTTGGGATCATAATATTTTTGATGTCCATCTAATAAATTATTCTTAAAGTTGATTTCTCCATTAAGGTTTCCATCACTATTTAAGTATTTGTATTTACCTTCTGATTTTCCGTTTATTTGCGGACCAATAAGATAAGGTCTGCCATTTTGTAATGTTATAACAACATCTTCTTGTTTTCCAAAAATGTCTAAGTTTCTCTTAGCATATTTTGGCCAAAAGCTTTTCGTAATGAAATTTTCATTAAATGAGGTGATTTTCTTTACGTTCTTGGTTAATGCTTTTCCTAACTTTTCTTCCATTGATACTAACATATAATAAGAGAATCCCTCAAATTGGTTTTCTTCCATCATAGTTTTTACCCACGGAATATATATAGTTTCAAAAAAACCATCACCCATTTTGTGTTCTAATGTGTATTCGGCAACAGCCTGAACTTGTCTTATTATAACATCATCAATACTAGACTTTACTTTATAAGCACTATTTAATGGTAATTGGTTTCTAAGTATTGTTTCTATTTCTTCAAAATTATCTCCTGTTTTAGAAAAAACAACTTTACTTTCGTCAAGATAATTCTGACCATATTTAGCATTCAATTTTAAAATGGCAGCTTCAGCATATGGACCCGTTGGAGCAATTACAAGGTAGCTCATTAAAGCAAGTGTACCCTCGGTTATTTTTCCGTTTTCTAATGCAATCGTTCCCAAAAAAAAGTGAGAGGAAGGATGATTAGGATTATTTGTAATTATACGTTCAAGTATATCAACACTTTTTTGTGTGTCTCCTTTTCGAACATAAAGAATTGCAAAATTGTACAAGAATGAAGAAGAGTTTGGTAAGTATTTTTCTCCTTCTTTAAAAATTTTCTCTGATTTGTCGTATTCTTTTTCATCACTCAAAAAATTAGCATAAACCGTGTAAAGCTCAGGGTATTCTGGCATTACATTTTTTGAGTATAAATCTTCAATAAAGGATTTAAATTCTTCTTTTTTATCAGATTGTTTGAGGCTAAGGGCTTTCTCGTATTGAGCATTTAAGAATTTAGGATCAGTTTTGCTGATTTTTTCATATTCTTTAATTGCTTCATCATACTTTTTAGCATCGTGAAGGGAGACTCCTTTTTTAAGTATAGAATCATTATTATAAACGAATGCATAATTTGTTTGAGAATAGGTTTTAGCAAATGAAACTAAAATAATTGCGAGTAAAATTTTTTTCATTGATGGTTTTAATTTTGTCAAATATAAAAATTTTATTAACGTTTGTAAGAAATTAAGTGTTTTAATTTGAGTTTTTTTAGCTGTGGTAATTTGCTGTTTTTAGAGCAAAACCGAACTGATTTTCAGCTTTTATCGCTATAGTTGGTAACTAAAAAAACAAACCCGACAAGTTATAGAACCTGTCGGGTTTGTTTGTTTTTTTTATGAAAGTACATTGTCACAATTCAGGAAACCTTTGTCACTTTGCGCCTCAGTGCCTTAGAACCTTAAAAAGAAACTATTCAATATCTTTAATAAATTCATCATACTCTAGGTAAAACATTTCAAGCGCATTCATTTTTTCGAAATAGAAATCAAAAATTGCATCCCAATAATTACGATTGCTAAAACCAACTCCAAGTTTTTCAACCCAAATTCGGCTAATAGTTTTACCACTTTCTAAGGTATATTCTTTTTCAAAAACAAGGTCTTTAATAAATTCTTCCTCAAGGATATTTTTTAAGGCTTCTATTTTTTCAAAGTATGCATTACGTTTGTCATCATTACGATGTTCGATATCTATTAAAACTTGAGCTTTTTTGTTATCGACATAAAACTTAAATGAAAAATCTTTTATTTTGGTATCATAAAGCACCCATTTTCGAGGATATTTTTCTGCGAAAGAAACCCAGAATTCTCGTTTTAATTTTTGTGATTCTTCTTTACTATACATTTTTATTGGCTTAAGGTCTAGAAAATTTGTGAGACACTATTTTCTAAAGTATATTTATATATTATTTGAGACTACAAAAATAGACTTTGATTATGGATTTTCAAGACTTTTTACATTTTGTTCCCAATTTTGCACATGCAAAACTTCCTGCTGTTGATGCTCACTTAAAAATGGCACCTTTGGAAAGAGTTGAGTCCTTGAAAAATCAGGATATGAGTACTAAGAACCCCAGGATTGCTGCGGTTATGATGTTGTTTTATCCTAAAAACGGGAGAACACATTTGGTATTAATTGTTCGTAATGCTTATAATGGAGTTCACTCGTCGCAAATAGCTTTTCCTGGAGGAAAATATGAACTCGAAGATGAAAATTACGAGCACACTGCCTTGAGAGAAACGTATGAAGAAGTAGGGGTTTTGCCAGAAAAAATTAAGGTATTAAAGGCTTTTACGCCTATGTATATTCCGCCTAGCAACTTTATGGTACATCCTTTTCTTGGAGTTTGTAATGAGGAAATTCATTTTTATCCAGATCCAAGAGAGGTTGCTGATATTATAGAGCTACCACTTTCAGTTTTTTTAGATGATGAAATTGTTATTGATACCATTTTATCAACTTCGTATGCAGCTAATATTTCAGTTCCGGCTTTTAAGATTGAGAATCATATTGTTTGGGGAGCTACTGCAATGATATTAAGTGAATTGAAAGATTTTTTAAAAGAGAATTTTATAACTAAATAGTTTTTAAATGCTGATACCTTAGTTGAGAGTTATAGAGGTTCTTGTTTTTTAGGATACATTTATTTAACAAACTGAGTCATTTATTTTAAATAAATTATAGTTTTAATGCTGATATTTAGAAAGTTGCAATTTGCAATCATAGACTAGATTCTACTAGGAACGACAAAAATAAATTTCGTAAGTTTGTCCTTCTAATTTGTCAAAATAACACATAAATTTATGGGATTGTTTAAAAGAAATCCTTTTGGTCATATACTATTTATTAAGAAATGGTTAATTCGAGCTTTTGGAGCAATTACGCACAGACGCTATCGTGGTTTTAACGAATTACAAATTGATGGCTCAGAAATTATAAGAAGTTTACCAGATACAAATGTTCTTTTTATATCCAACCATCAGACTTATTTTGCTGATGTTGTGGCAATGTTTCATGTTTTTAACGCAAGTTTAAGTGGGAGAGAAGATAATATAAAAAATGTAGGTTACTTATGGCAACCTAAAATGAATATTTATTATGTTGCTGCCAAAGAAACAATGAGAGCAGGTTTGTTACCAAGAATCTTATCTTATGTAGGAGCAATATCGGTAGAGCGTACTTGGCGTGCCAAAGGTGTAGATGTTACCGAAAAGAGAGAAGTAAACCCAAATGATACCGAGAATATTAAAATAGCGCTTAACGATGGTTGGGTAATCACGTTTCCGCAAGGAACAACCAAGTCATTTAAGCCTGTTCGTAAAGGTACTGCACACATTATTAAGGAACACAGACCTATTGTTGTTCCGATTGTAATAGATGGTTTCCGTCGTTCTTTTGACAAAAAAGGGTTACGAATGAAAAAGAAAGGAATACTGCAATCATTTATTATCAAAGAGCCACTTGTTATTGATTATGATAATGATACTATAGATGAAATTGTAGAAAAAGTAGAATATGCTATCGAACAACATCCTTCATTTTTAAAAGTTATTCCATCTGAAGAACTAAAACTTCAGGAAGAACTGAACCAAATGCGTAGATGGGGGTATTAGTTTTCTAGATAAAAATGATTTTCATAAAAAATGGAGATGTAAAATATATTTTACATCTCCATTTTTAGTTTAATAGTATTCTATTTTTTGAAAGACAAACTGTTATATAGAAGTTTCAGAAGTACCTCAATTTAAAATCTTTGAACCTTATGATTATAAATCAATCTTTTTAAGTTCTTTATAATTGGCATACAGTCTTCGTAGTAAGGTACCATATATTAGTCTGTAAAAACACCAGAAAAGCCCTAGGAAAAAAAGTGTTACCAATACTAGTATACCAATTACCATAAGCATTACCGTACCATTGGTAGCAATTTTCTCTTTAAGATAATTCATTTCTGGGCTTGAAAAAGCTATAAAGAAACTTATAATAGAAGTTATTACTGCCATTGCCAAGTTATACCAAACATAGTATTGAACCGTTTTACGGGTTTTTAAAATACTACTCATTAGTAATTTTGTAGATTTTGTAGTAGATATAGTAGTGTAGTTTTTATAGAAAAAATACACAAAAATTAATACTACTACATAATTAAAGTAAGTGATTACCTCAAGATATAGTATATATTCAGGATGATTGATTTGTTTTAAAAAATCATCAATGCTAAATACAAAATTCGATATAGTCCAAAATAATATTTCCAGAAGACTTATAACCAAAATCCATTTTACAATCGAAGACGACTTTTTATGAATCATATTATAAATCTCGACCTCAGACACTTGTTGAAAAGTATTTGCGGTTTTATTCCAATCTTTTTTTAGTAAATCCAGTTCTTTCATAATTCTTTTTAAGGATTTAATATTTTTTTAAGTTTCCCTTTAATTCTATTCATTTTCACTCGTGCATTCACTTCACTAATACCCAACGTTTCGGCAATTTCTTGGTAATCTTTATCTTCTAGATACATAAAAACCAATGCTTTTTCGATATCGTTTAGTTGGTAAACGGCTTTGTACATTAACTTAATTTGTTCTTCTTCCTCATAGTTGTAATCAACTTCTTTTATAAAATGTTGGTGATTTTCAAACTCTACAGTTGCTATCGAGCGTTTCGTTTTTCGATATAAAGTAATAGCGGTATTTAACGCGACACGATAGGTCCAGGTAGAAAATTTGCTGTCGCCTCTAAATTTTGGATATGCTTTCCATAGCTGAATCGTAATTTCCTGAAACAAATCTTTGTGTGCATCTTGGTTGGCAGTATATAATCTACAAATCTTGTGGATTATATTCTGGTTTGCCTGCAATTGCACAACAAATGAATGTTCTAAATTATCGCTCATATTATGTTAGTATTGTAAACACTGATTTTGTTACAAAGTATTGTTCTAATTCTCTATGATTTTTTGAAGTATACATCTCTAATAAGATTATTACTGTTCAGTTTTATACTATATATCTGTGTATGTTACAGCTAGATCCAAATATAATATAGCGGCAAGTTAATGACTCTTAACTTTATTTCTTAACAAAAGAAAAAAAATGTAAGACAAAAATAACAATTTTTACCTTTCAAGATTTGTATAAATTGTAAGAGTAGTTGTATTTTTGTGTTTTATAAGCTAAGATGCTTAATGATTTAATAATGAGTGTTTAACAAGTGTCAAATATAAGAACTGAAATTATAGTTTGTATAGAAGAATTTTAAAATATTGAAATACAAATAATAGTTTTTGATTACGAAGTACATCTGTTGGTTGTTATATAAACAAAGATATGGTGCATTTGTAAGCAACGAAATTTGAAATTTTAATTCTATAATAAATGCTAGCTAGAATATCTATTGCCTATCCTAAATTTGGTGATGTCATTGCTAATTATAAAGAATTTTGGTCAGAAATAAATATACCTTCTAAACAAACAGTATTAAAAGAGGGAGATGTTTCTAATGCACTATATTTTGTAGTAAAAGGAAGTATGCGACTCTCTAATAATAGTAATGGAAATGAAATAACAATCCAGTTTTTCTTTGAAAACGATTTTGTTGCTTCTTTTGAGAGTTTTTTAAAAGATACTCCTAGTTTCTTTAGTTTAGATACTATCGAGAATACTACTGTTTTAGTAATTAAAAAAGAACATTGGAAAATTATTATGGATGAGAATCCTTTCTTAAAAGAATTATTTTTTGATTTTACTTCAGATAGATTCATCAATTACATACATCATTTTTTATCTTATATAAAAGAGAAACCCGAAGAACGATATCAAAATTTATTAAAAAATAAATCACATATTTTAAAGCGTGTTCCTTTACAATATGTTGCTTCCTATTTGGGAATCACTACGGTATCCTTAAGTCGTATTAGGGCAAGGAAGAATAAAAAATAGATTTTATAACATAAAAAAGATATTTTGAAGATGGGGTGTAAGTGCCTTTTTAATTAACAATTGTTAATTTTTTAGAAGCAAATTAGAAAGAAATTTGTTTTAAACAAACCCCCAAAAAAAATGGACAAAAAAATTATTCTTTTCAATTTTCAACCTATTCTAGTAGGAAAATTAATCGACCAGAGAAAACTTAATCAGTACACTAAATTCCTGTACCATCATTTTCAAAACCAATCTAATCTGGCAATTGCAGGAGAAACTGAAGTATCAACCAGTTTTGAGTTTGTCTCAGAACAAGTTAATAGATATTCTATCTCTCCAGAACACATTAGTCAAAGACAGATTTTAATTTTTGAAGAAGTAGAACAGTTCATTAATGCCGAAATGGATGGCGTATCGCATCTGGATTATCAATTTCCTAATAGCCTTTCCGATAAGTCTGGAGATTTATGTATTCCTAAAATTGGTGATCGTATGCAATGGTTTAAAGAAAAAATGAGTCATGTTTTTGACGAATTTTATGCTAAAACAGATGCCGCTCCAGAAAACCTTGTACATGTTACATGTTCGGGTTACGCTTCGCCTAGTGTTGCCCAAGAAGCTGTTATTAAAAGAAAATGGGAGACTGCACAGGTAACACATTCATATCAAATGGGATGTTATGGCGCATTTCCAGCAATTCGTACCGCAAGTAGTTTGATAAGTGCAAGTACAAACAATGGAAGAGTAGATGTTATTCATACAGAATTACTATCTGCACATCTTAATTTAACCGAGTTTTCTATTTCTAATACTATGATCTGTTCTCTTTTTGCCGATGGATTTATTGGATATTCTTTACTCGAAGAAGAATCTTTCATGAATGATGATAGTATAAAGGAGAAAAAAGGATTGCGTATTTTGGCTTCACATGAGGTTATTATACCAGATTCTTTAGAGGATATGTCATGGGATTTAGGAGAGTTTAATTTTTTAATGACACTCTCTAAGCGAGTTCCTGTTTTTATTCGCAAAAATATTAAATCATTTTTGTCAACACTTTGTGAAAAAGCGGCTATAAATCTTGAAGAAGAAAAATACAATATGCACTTTGCTATTCACCCAGGTGGACCTAAAATAATTGATTATGTAGTTGAGGAAATAGGTGTTTTTAAAGAGCAAGCAAGTTGGTCTTACGAAATATTGCGCCGTCAAGGTAATATGTCATCAGCCACAATACCTCATATTTTTAATGAAATTATAAATGATCCAACAATAAAGCAAGGAACAAAAATTGTTGCGGTAGCATTTGGCCCAGGGCTTACTGCAACGGCTTTGCTAGTTGAGAAACTATAATTTTATTATATGGAAGAAGAATACGATGTAATAATTGCAGGATGTGGCCCTACGGGAGCCACATTTGCTAATTATTTTGGTAAACAAAATTTAAAGGTTTTACTCTTTGATAGAGGATCGGATGTTATTGAATATCCTAGGGCAGTGCATATTGATGAAGACGTAATCAGAATATTTCAGGAATTAGGACTTTATGAAGAAATGAAAAAAGATGCTATAAAACCTTTTGTAAATTATTCACTAGTTTCAAAAAAAGATAAACTGCTTTTTCAATTTCAGCCAAACTCAAGTATTTCAGAGGATATTCCTGATTGTAGTTGGATTTTGCAGCCCGAAATCGAAAGACATCTGCGAAATGGTTTTTTGCAATATCCAAATGTCAAATTTCTAAAAGAAACATATTGGAAAGATTTGCACGAAAAAAAAGATTCAATTTCTTTAGTGTTAACTGATAATAAAAAGCAATCCTTACATGTAAAAGCTAAATTTCTTATTGCTTGCGATGGAGGAAGAAGTGCCATTCGAAAAAAAATGAATATAGATGTTCATGATTTTGGATTTAAAAAAGAATGGTTTGTTATAGATACCAATTATAGTGGAGATAATATTTTCTCTGAAGATCATAAACAATATTGTGACCCAAACCAGCCTATGACGTATGTAAATGGGGTTAAAAACCATTTTAGATGGGAATTTATGGTTTCTAAAAAACATGCTAAATATTCAGACGAGATGCTTGCTGATACTATGATTCCTAAGTTGGCGTCATATTTTCCGATAGATGATTTTGAAATTATCAGAAAGAAAAAATATGTGTTTTATACTTTAGTGGCTAAAGATTGGCGCTCAGGCAACGTTTTTCTTGCAGGCGATGCAGCACATCAGATGCCGCCTTTTTTAGGACAAGGAATGTGTTCAGGGATAAAAGATGCTAAAAATTTATCATGGAAAATCGTTAGTGCTTGTACAAATTTTAATGTTGCTACCAATGAATTGTTAGACTCCTATTACAAGGAGAGAGCACCACAGGTGAAAAAAATAATTAAAACAGCTGCTATTTTAGGAGGATTTATTCAATATTCTAATCCTATTTTGTCTTCTTTTAGAAATGGTTTTTTGCGATTACTAAATGTCTTGCCCAGCAAACCTATTGATACACTTATAGAGAAACATCTTTATGGTTTAGAAGTGACAAACTTTTCAAGAATAAAACACCCTTTGGTTGGCAAACGAATTCCTCAGCCATTTATAAGTTTAAAGGATGAAAGGAAAGTATATTTTGATGAACTATGTGGTTTTCATTGGGTTGTATTGTTTCTTTCAGATTCTAAAATAGTTCCTTTTAACCCGAGTGGGTTTTTAAAATACATTTCAGTTGTTCAGGATTTTTCAGAGTCTGCAATAGGAATTAAATCCGTTTTTCTGAATAAATGGATGATAAAAAATAAAGTAGATTTTGTTGTAATTAGACCCGATAAATTTATTTTTGATACAGGAAAAGTTAATGATTACGATAAAATTATCAGAAATATCGATTCTTATGTTAGTAAAATTAGTTCTAATTAAATAAAAAGCTATGAATTATTTAATCATTTTTAATCATCCTTTTGAAGGAAGTTATTGTAATGCTTTGCTTGATGCGGTGCAAGAAGGACTTAAAGCTGCTCAGCATTCTATGGATTTAATTCATCTGGATAATGAGCAATTTAACCCAGTAATGACGGCCGAAGATCTAAAATCGTTTAGAGATAAAAAACCTGTTGATGAGCAAGTTTTAGGTTATCAGCAACGATTAGAAAAAGCAGATCACCTTATTTTTATATTTCCTATCTGGTGGGAATTAATGCCTGCTTTAATGAAAGGTTTTATTGATAAAGTTATTTTTCCGGGATTAGCTTATGATTATGTAAATGAAAAGAATACAAGAATGAAGCCCTTATTAAACAATATAAAAGGGATTACAGTAATTACAACAATGAATACTCCAAGGTATATTTATCGATGGATTTTTGGCAATGCGATTCAAAAAGCATTTATGAGAGGAATATTTTGGAAATTAGGATATAAAAACCGAAAATGGATTAGTTATAATAGAGTAAAAGCGGTAAGTCAGAGTAAACGTGAAGGTTGGTTAGAAGAACTAGAAAAAAAATTCTCAAAGGTATAGTTGAAATAGTAAAGAGCTGTTATTTATTATAAATTACAGCTCTTTACCTTTATAGTAATTAACCATTAAATCAACAAATTTGCTATAGCTTTCCATACCGTCTTTTTGTTGGTTTATTTTCAAGAAATTGTCATAGAAAATATGAAAACCAGTTTCGATGAAAGTTTCATATTGTTTCCAGAAATCCTTACTTTCCTTATAGTTTTTTATGATTCCAGGATGTACAGTTTTTACTAATTGTTTAGATAACGTTTCGTTTTTAGCACCTATAATACCTAAACAATAGCGCAAAGCCAGACTATAACCCGAATATTGAATGTAGATATTGTCATTTTTTATAGAAGCCAGAAAACCTATAAAATTACATTCGTTCTCACTCGCATAACCCATCTGATGTGCCATTTCGTGATTTGTAGTCATCGGGAAACTATACATCGGACCAAGACTATTTACTTGAGCTTCATTAGTAAACGGGTTTAAATAACCACCAAAACCCATATAAGTGAGCGGTAAGCTAAACAATGATTTCTTGACGCTTAAATGCGAATAAGTAAAATAAGAATATTCAGCAGCAAGATTATTATACCCGTTTAAGTTCATATTAAAAACTTGTTCTTGCGAATATGGAAACACTACTTTAAGACTATCATTCTTAGTTATTTGTAATTGAATGGAGTTGGTTTTTGTTATTAGTTTTTTGGTGAAAGCCAATAAATCAGCATCAGTATAATCTTTTTGAATTCCCATTTTTTCAAATAAAGGCTCTCGATAATAATTAAACGCCCAAAGAAAATGGAATAAAAAATAAAATACAGACAGGTAACTTAAAGCAGTTAAGAGATTATCTTTCCATAATAGTTTCCATGATTTTCGTTTTATCCAAAGCCATCTTAAAAATAATACAATCAAAATAGAATAAATACAATCTCCTATAGAAAAAGGAATTCCTCCAAGAATAATCCTGGAAAAGGCAGCAATTTTTAAGTACAATCCGTTGCTATAATTTTTTTCAATAAACTCTGGAAAAAATGGAATAATCTTTAAGATTATGATTTGTAGGAGGAAAAAAAGAGGAAGAATATATTTTCGTTTCACGGTTTTGCTTTTGGGTTAAAAATAATAATTAAAATAGTAGTTGACTTTCTTTTTTGTAAATTTGTTAATTAATAAAAGGAAAAATGACACAAATCACTTTAAATGTTCCAGATGATGAATTGTCTTTCTTTATGCAATTAATAGAAAAATTTAATTATGAAACTGTAATTAATGAATTTTCTGTAACTGAAGAAATGAAAAGTTTGTTAGATGAAAGAAGATCAACTTCAAAAGCGGATGATTTTCTTCCTTGGAATGAAGCAAAAAAGCAATTACGTTTTAAATCTGGAAAATGATTTTTGAAGTTGTAATTGAGCCAAGAGCAATTCTAGATATACAAGATGCGATTGATTATTATGAATCTAAGCAAAGTGGGTTAGGGGAATATTTTTATGAAGTAATTGATGGTCATATAGAAACATTGACTAAAAATCCTTTCTTTCAAATTAGATATAAAGATTATCACGGTTTCCCTACGAAAAAATTCCCTTTCATTATTTTTTACTTTATCGATGAAAAGTTGAAAACAATTTATATTCTATCTGTTTTTAATACATCGCTAAGTCCTTCTAAATACCCAAAGTGATCTTTTAATTTATAATATTTCTGGTGAAAATTTTAAAATAGTTTCCCAGTAAAAAAGAATTTAAACTTTGTAACTTTGAGATCTGAAAATGTTAAACTTCAAACAAAACATAAATGAGTCAAGAAATAAGAAATTTAGAACCAAAAGCACTTTGGAATAAGTTTGCCGATTTGAATGCTGTACCTCGTCCGTCTAAAAAAGAAGAGCGTGTTATTGAGTTCATGAAAAACTTCGGTACTAGTTTAGGATTAGAAACTTTTGAGGATGAAATTCGCAATGTAATTATCCGTAAACCAGCCACTCCGGGAATGGAAAATCGTAAAGCAATTGTTTTACAAGGACACTTGGATATGGTACATCAAAAAAATGCCGATACGGTTTTTGATTTTGATACACAAGGTATTGATATGTATGTTGATGGGGATTGGGTTCGTGCTCGCGGAACTACGCTTGGTGCAGACAATGGTCTTGGAGTTGCAACAATAATGGCAATTTTAGAAAGTAAAGACATTCCGCATCCTGCAATCGAAGCATTGTTTACAATCGACGAAGAAACAGGAATGACAGGAGCATTAAATTTAAAAGGAGGAATTCTTCAAGGTCAGATATTATTGAATTTAGATACTGAAGAAGATGATGAAATTGATATTGGTTGTGCTGGAGGAATTGATGTAACTGCTACAAGAACATATAATGAAGAAGAAGTTCCAGAAGGGTCAGTTGGTCATATTATTACTGTAAAAGGTTTAAATGGTGGTCATTCAGGAATGGATATCAATAAAGGGTTAGGGAATGCAAATAAAATAATGAACCGTTTATTATTTGATGCTTTCGAAAACTTCGGATTACAAGTAGTAGAAATTAACGGAGGAAGTTTGCGTAATGCAATTCCAAGAGAAAGTGTAGCAAAAGTAATCATTTCAGAAATGTTTGATGAAGCTTACATTTTTGATATGCAGGAAATCATCAACGATATTAAAACCGAATATAAAACTACTGAACCAAACCTTACAATAGAAATCGTAAAATGCGATTTGCCTGCCAAGGTAATGGATTTAGGTGTTCAGGAAGGTATTATTCGTGCAATTTACGCTGCTCATAATGGAGTTTACAGAATGAGTGCTGATATGGCCGATTTAGTAGAAACTTCAAACAATATCGCTCGCGTAATTGTAAAAGACGGTCAGATTTCTATCGGATGTTTAACACGTTCTTCTGTTGAAACGTCTAAATTTGATTTAGCAAATTCATTACGTTCAGCTTTTGAATTAGTAGGATGCGAAGTAGAACTTTCAGGGAGTTATCCGGGATGGACTCCAAATGTAAACTCTGAGATATTAGATGTTTTAGTTGGAATCTATGAAAAACAGAATAACGAAAAACCTAAAGTTGTAGCATGTCACGCTGGTTTAGAGTGTGGGATTCTAGGAACAAATTATCCAGATATGGATATGATTTCTTTCGGACCAACAATTCATGGAGCACATTCGCCAGACGAAAGAGCAAGTATTTCATCTGCTCAGAAATATTGGAAATTTGTATTAGAAATTCTATCAAATATCCCAGTAAAGTAATAAGTTAACAGTCGCAGTTTTCGGTTTTCAGTTAAAAAACTGTATGCTAAAAACTGCGACTGAATACTAAATGTTAGTCTCTTTTAGGACTGTTTTTCTTTTCTCTCTTTTCCTCTTTCTTTTCTTTTGCAGTTTTAAGAGGTTCTTTCTTTACCGTTTTTTTTGCGTCTTGACTTTTTGCCATGATATTTAAGTTTAGTTAATTTCCTTTTTATGAATGAAGTAAATATAGCAACTATTTTTCAGATGGTTAACGATTATGGATACGAAAACCTTTTTATAAAATAATCCTGCTTTGCTTTTTCTTATTTAGATACTTGTTTATATACTTCTATCGAATCTTTGGCAAGTCTAATCTTAAGCCATGATTTTAATTTATTATCCATTTCATGGTCTAATCCTTTTTGACTTTGGTATAAAATGATCGGAATTATTTTGGTAGTTTGTCCTTCTTTATAGGAGTAATTTCCAATTGTTAATGATGTTATATGAGGAAATAAAGCTTTTGATTCGTTTGTAATTTGTTCATTGTTAAATTGATATTCAGATAGCTGTTCTCGTAAACTATTAATAATGATGTCTTTTTTATCTATCATATCTTTATTAGCATTTATTCTGTTTAGGTTACTATTACTTAAATTAAAAGTGTCTTGCTCAATAATTAGTTGTGTGTTGGGTAAGTTGTATTCGGTTAGTTTTTTGTTTAAATCAACAATTTCCTCATGATTGAATTTCTTAGATAAAAAAGCTAGTTTTATTTTTTTAGGCTTAGAGTTATATTCAATCTTCTCATATATTATTGGATAATCATGATCAGTAAATTCTTTTTTAATGAAAATTTCAGCTTTCTGATTATAGCTTTTCTCAACAAAAAGCTGATATGCAAAGTAAATGCTTGGTAAAATCATGAGCATAATAAGGATTGAAATTCCATATTTTACTTGTTTTTCGCGTTTTAAATCCAATTGTTGGGCAATAGGATATTCTAGAAATTTTACGATTACAAAAGTTGCTATACAAATAAAAACACAGTTTATGGTGTATAGATACATGGCGCCAAAAAAGTAACTAATATTGCCTAGAGCCAATCCGTATCCAGCGGTACATAAAGGAGGCATTAAAGCTGTGGCAATTGCTACACCAGGAATAGGATTTCCTTTTTCGACTCTCGTTACCGCAATTACACCAACTAATCCCCCAAAAAAGGCAATCAGAATATCATAGATGTTTGGAGATGTACGTGCCAAAAGCTCAGATTGAGCCTCTTTAAATGGACTTACGTAAAAATATATAGTTGATATGGCTAAACTTACGAATGTGGCAATAAGAAGGTTTTTAATGGATTTTTTGACCAATTCGAAGTCATACATTCCTAAGCCAAAACCAGCCCCAACAATTGGCCCCATTAAAGGCGATATTAACATAGCGCCTATAATTACCGCAGTCGAGTTTACATTTAAACCTACAGATGCAATCAGTATTGCACATGCTAATATCCATAAATTAGAACCTCTAAAAGAAATGGCGCTAGTAATATTTTCGATTACCTTCTTTTTATTTTCTTCTCCTTTATGAAGGTCTATAAAATCCAAGACTTTGTTTATTTTTCGTTTCATAATAATAGAAGTTTATTTACAGTTAAAGTACGAATTTTATATTAAAATAGCTATGATGCTTAATATTGGCACAAAAAAAATCCTCAACTACTTTTGGTAGAGAGGATTTGCTTTTTATTGTTAAAAGTAATTTTAATTACGTTTAAGTATTTTATATTGTTCGTAACAACCGCTTATGGCATCCATTATTTGTAAGTCATTTGCCGATTGTATAAAAGAGTCAGAGTAGTTACAACGTTTTAAAATCTCAGGAATTTCATCTTTGCTTACTCCAAGAAGTACAGCTACAGTTTCCCTGTCAAACTTAGATTCTAATAAGTTACGTACAGTATCGTCTTTTTTCATTTCCTTGAGCTTCTTGAGCTCCTTGGGGTTTTTTCCGAAAAAGTTATAAAGTACATCGGTTGGATTAAAGATAGATCCCAATACTTTACCAAAAGCATTTGGCGAATATTCTCCAGCTTCATATCCTTGAGTTAATCCTGAAATACTATATCTATAATTTTCTTTTGCAGGAATCAGTTTAGAGTCAACTTCCAGATAACCAGTTAAGTTAAAAGGGCGTATGATTACCTCTTCAAGAGCAATTGCTTTTTCAGTAAGCTGAATTTTTGTGACTTTATTTTTTATCCAGTCATTAGTAACACGAATCCTTAAGGATTGGAATCCTAAAATAGAGAAGTGTAAAGTATCATTTGGTTGTACATCAATTTCAAAATATCCTTTAGCATCAGATGTAGCACCTCTTACCTTATTAAGGTTAATGATGTTTACGCTAGAAAGAGGAAGTTTTGTGTTGTCGTTAACAATGTAACCAGATACTCGTTGAGAATGCTCAGTGTCTTGAGAAAACGCGGTCGCGGAAAGTACTAAAAATAAGAAAACTACAAAATATTTCATAAACTGATTTAAAACTTTAAAAGTAGTAAAACAGGATTAAATATTTTGTAGTCTTCAAGTATAATTATAAGAAAATTAACAATGAGTGTTAATCTCTTCTTGGTCTTCTTGGTCTTGATGAATCACCAAAGCTTTCAGAACGTCTTGGAGCTCTATCAGAACCACCTTCGTTTCTTGGAGCCGAGCTTCTGTAACCACCTTCTCTTGGAGATGAGTTTCTGTCACCTCTAAAACCACCTTCTCTTGGAGTAGAATTTCTGTCGCTTCTAAATCCACCAGAACCTTCTCTTCTTGGGCCAGAACTTCTTCCGCCACCGAAACCTCCACCAGAATTTCTTCCGTTATGGTCACGTCTTCCACCACCGTCATTTTTAGAAATTTCAACATTAATACGACGTCCTTCTAATTGTACGTTGTTTAATACTTCCATTACTTTTTCAGTGTGCTCAGGATCAGTGTTAAAGAAAGAGAAGCCTTCTTTTACATCTACTTTGAAAACGTCATCACGACCTAAGTCTAATGTTTCTTTCAAGTAATCTTTTAATGACATCCAATCAAAATTATCTCTTGATCCAATGTTTACGAAATATCTTGTTGCACCACCGTTATTGTTAGGTCTTGCAACACCATCTCTATCGTCACGTCTGTCAGAACCAGATGATTGATTAGAGATATCTCTGTTCTTTTTGTAATAAGCAATAAAACGGTTAAATTCAACAGAAACCATTTTCTTGATTAATTCTTCTTTAGATAATCCTTCTAAAACATTGTTAATAGCAGGAAGATAGTTGTCAATTTCGTGATCAACCTCAGTATCTTTAATCTTGTTTGCTAAGTGCAATAATTGAATTTCGCAAATTTCGATTCCAGAAGGAATAGTTTTTTCTTCAAACTTTTGTTTGATGATTCTTTCGATAGAAGAAATTTTACGTAATTCACTTTTAGTAACAATTACGATAGAAGTTCCTAATTTTCCAGCTCTACCAGTACGTCCAGAACGGTGATTGTAAGTTTCAATTTCATCAGGTAATTGGTAGTTTACAACGTGAGTAACGTTATCAACATCAATACCACGTGCAGCAACGTCAGTAGCAACAAGCATCTGAATTTGTCTTCCACGGAAAGATTTCATTACACCATCACGTTGTGCCTGAGATAAATCTCCGTGTAATGCAGCTGCGCTGTATCCATCTTCGATTAATTTTTCGGCAACAGCCTGAGTGTCTCTCTTAGTACGACAGAAAACTACAGAGAAAATGTCTGGATTAGCATCAGCTAAACGTTTCAAAGCCTCGTAACGATCACGTGCATTTACTAAGTAAAATTCGTGAGATACAGTTGAAGAACCTGAGTTTTTAGCTCCAACAGTAATTTCTAACGGCTCATGCATGAATTGTTTTGCAATTCTAGCAACCTCTTGTGGCATAGTTGCAGAGAACAACCATGTGCTTTTTTCGTCTGGAGATGTTGATAAGATGTTTACGATATCTTCGTAGAATCCCATGTTCAACATTTCGTCAGCCTCATCAAGAACGCAATAGTTGATTTGAGAAATGTTTACCAATCCTCTGTTAATCATATCTTGCATTCTACCTGGAGTAGCCACAATAATTTGTGCTCCTCTTTTTATGTCTCTAGCTTGTTCTGTAATACTAGCACCACCGTAAACAGCCACTACATTAATACCTTTTTCGTATTTAGAGTAGTTTTTAATTTCGTTAGTAATCTGTAAACAAAGCTCGCGTGTTGGAGATAAAATTAATGCTTGTGTATTTCTGTTGTTGGCATCAATTTTCTGAATTAGCGGAAAACCAAAAGCTGCCGTTTTCCCTGTCCCTGTCTGAGCCAACGCAACCATATCTGTGTCTTTTTCCAATAATAGGGGAATCGCTTTCTCCTGTACTTCGGTCGGATTTTCAAATCCTAGATCTAAAATCGCCTTCAGTAACGATTCACTCAATCCTAATTGTTCAAATTTATTCATATGTATTTTTAAAATAGGGTGCAAAATTACTGTTAATTATTCAGATAAACTAATGCTATTTTAAGAATTGTATATTTATTATGATTTGATTATCAAATAGTTATATTTGTGATTAAGTATTTTATTATCGACTTTTTAGAAAATGTTGCAAAAAAACGTCTAGAAATTTAAATTTCAGACTCTAAAATGTTGCATTTTAAACAATTATTAAACTAGGTTAAGAAAATCAATAAGTTGTTGCGTTGCTTTTCCGCGATGACTTATTTTATTTTTAACCGTTAAGGGCAATTCAGCAAAAGTTTCTTCATAGCCTTCAGGCTGAAAAATCGGGTCATAGCCAAAGCCTTGATCTCCTTTTTTATCCTGAGTAATATTTCCATTAGCAATTCCTGTAAATAGGTGTTGTTTCCCGTTTAAATTTAATGCAATCACAGTTTTAAAATGAGCCTTTCGGTTAGAAACATTATTCAGTCCTTCTAAAACTTTATTCATATTATCATCAGAGTCGCGTTGTTCTCCAGCATATCTAGCCGAATATACTCCTGGTTCTCCATTCAGAGCACTAATCTCAAGACCAGTATCATCGGCAAAACAGTCGTAACCATAATTTTTGGTTACATAATCGGCTTTAAGAATAGCATTACCCTCAATAGTATCGGCAGTTTCAGGAATATCTTCGTGACAACCAATATCCTCCAAGCTTAATATTTTTATACTACCGTTTAGAATACTTTGTATTTCCAGAATTTTATTTTTATTGTTCGAAGCAAAAACGAGATTCATTATATACTAGGTGTAATTAAAATGATATTCATACAAAGTTACAAAGTTTTCGCGGGATTTTACGTTTGTAGTTTTTTATGGAGCTATTCCCGCTGTACACTATATCTTTTATGTTAATCCCGATTAACATCGGGATAGTCATAAAAGGATGTCGTTCCCATCAGGGCTAGAGAAATTTGAATTGAAATTTTATCAGGTTCTTTGTAGTCTTGATTCAAAATTTTATGAAAGATATTTAGCATATAGAATCTAAAATCTAAAATCTACTGGTTTGTACACACGAGTAGAGGCGTACCGCAGTGCGTCCCCATAATCAAAATCACACAAAAAAATCAGCATAACCTTTGTCAAAGAAAGAAACTTCCTTTGAAATTTCGCCAAGTTTTTTATTAAAACAATCATCATTTTGATTTTTGAAGTAAAGAAAACTCAAACTATATTAATAGCTCGACAACAGATTGCAAGCACAAATAACATGTTGTAAACATTGCCAACGGTTTCAACCGTTGGAGCGTAATATATTATCGTAATCTGTATCACACGGTTGAAACCGTGAGCTATGATTAAAATGGGTAGTGATAGTTTTAAGAAAAACTTCTTTGGTTCAAAACTTTGTTAAGGGTTTTCCACATCACGATATTTAACCAAACTAAAGTGATTGCTCTGGTCATTAATAAGTATTGTGTATGAAATATAATTAGATTATGTTTGAATTAATGATTTATTGATTCAACTCAAAAAGAAAAATTATGATTAAGAAAATTATCCAAATCTCATCTGCTATCGCTATTGTATTGTTATTAGTAAGTTGTAAAAACACTAAACAAAAGCTTCAGGAATATGTTATAACATATAATACAAGTATAGCGCCAAGTTTTAAAGGTGAAAATATTACCGGTACAACAGCTAGAGGATATTTAGAAGATAATAAAATTGAAATAAGAATTGAAACTGATTTAGAGCAAAACGAATCAAATAAACAGAAATACAGCAATGCATTTCCTGTTTTATTGGCTGAAATGATTAAAAAAGATCAGCTTCCTAAAGAGTTAATCGAAGAGGGAGTATCTTTTCATACATACTTTTTGGCTAAAGACAATACAGTCCTGTCCAAAGTGATAATTAATAAGGAAGAATTAAAAGAGTTATTAAAAGAAAAGTAAACTTATAAAATAGCCTAAAAACTGAAAAGCCTCTTTGTGTTAACAAAGAGGCTTTTTTATCTAGCGTTTGGTAAGTTTCTGTAATAAAGTAAAATCGTTATTATTCTGACCTATGTATCATTTTAAAATAGTAGATAATACATAATTGTGTAAGTGAAATATTAAATTACATTTGCGGGATTAATTTTGTTAAAAAAACATAAACTATGAGTAAGCATTTTATCAAAATTATATTTGTTATTGTTTTTCCACTTTTATTATTGAGTTGTAAAAATACGAAGCAGAAAATTCAAGAATTTGTTGGTTCGTACAATCATGCAGCCGTACTTTTTAGAAATGATGTTATAACTTCTACTTCAGCTAAGGCATTTTTAAAAGATAATAAAATCGAGGTAAGATTTGAAACTAATTTAGAACAAAATGAATCTAATAAGTCAAGTTATGGTTTGATATTTCCTGATATGATGATGACAATGCTTAAAAAAGATAAGGTTTTTATAGAATTGATTGATGAAGGTGTAACTTTTGACATGTATTTTTTGGCTAATAATTATGATATACTTGCCCAATTTAAGGTTGATAAGAAAGAATTAGAAGAGCTTTTTAAAATGGATTCTATAAATTCGGATAAAAAAATAGTAAACTCACATTCTAATCTCGATCCGATGCTACAAGAAATGTTAGCAATAATAAATGCAAAAGCGCCAATTAAAAGGGAAGACGGAACTAAAATATTAAAAATTGATGCAAATGAAAAAAATGAATTAGTTTTTAAAATAGAAATTCCAAATGAGTTTGTTGAATCAATGAAAGGGGAGGCTTCTAAAATTGTTTTAAAAGACGATATTTTGAGGAATCCTAATTTAAAAAATATAATTAGTAAGGTAAAAGACTACGGTATTGTTAATGTTATATTCGAGTACAAGAATACTAAAGGAGAACTGGTTAACACAGTTGTTTTAAACGAAAAAGATTTTAAATAAATGGATGAAAGACCTGTTTGGAGAACTGTTTTAGGTGTTGTAATAACTTTATTTTTTGTGACTAAAACAATATATACTTGCTCTCATACAAATAAAATAAATACTATAAATCCCGTTGTTAATACTTTTATTGAAAGCCAAGATATTCAAAGAAATGAACAAGAAAATAGTAATCGTATTAAGGCTGTTTTAAAGATAAAATCAAATAATATCTTATATAGTAGCTATGAAAGTTTAGATAGTTTACCATATTCAGAAAAAGAGGCATATGGGGTGTTGAAGCTTAAAAAAGATTCATTAGTATATTTAGATTTATCAACACAAATAAAAATACCGAAAGATTTTTATTTTCAGAATAATCACGATGATTCGTTGCAAATTGCATTTAAGTCACCTAAAAACCTAAATGTATTTGTTCATAGTTTCGAATCAAAAGAAGATGTGGAAACTAATTTTAAAAGGATTAAAGTATATAATAATTTACAAAAGTTTAAAGTAGAAAATACAATAGGGGTAACTAAGACCATTTCTTATAAAATTTCCAAAAATGAAACCAAATATAATGGCTATGCTTTATCTTTTACATCGAAAGGTTTTAATGTTTTTATAGAATTTGAAAGTCAGACATTGCCTAAAGAAAAACTAAAAGAAACAGCATTAGATTTCTTACTATTAAATTTGAAGCAGAAAAAATAAATTCTTTTATAGTATTATATATTGTTAGTTTTAATGATGTAGTACAGTTTGTAAATGAAAAAGCCTCTTTGTTTATACAAAGAGGCTTTTTTTATCTAGCGTTTGGTAACGCTTGTTAAGTTATCTGGGAAATATAGTTCCGATAAATTGGTAAATTCATCACCACGCATAAAGATATTGATATCAACATCAGAGAAGCGTGTTTTTCCTGCAGCTGCCAATAATTCATTTGCCGAATGCAATGTGTTTTTATGAAAATGATATACTCGGTCCGATTTATCAGTAACGACTAAACCTTTCATTAGCATTTTGTTTTGTGTTGCAACTCCCGTAGGGCATTCGTTATTATGGCAACGTAAAGCTTGTATACATCCTAACGAGAACATAAAACCTCTGGCACTATTACACATATCTGCACCAAGCGCAACAGCGTGTAAGATAGAGTATCCAGAAATGATTTTTCCGCTACCTATTACTCTCATCTTATCTCTAATGTTTAGAGAAATCAATGTTTTGTTTACAAAAATCAAAGCAGGTTCAAACGGCATACCCACGCCATCTGCAAATTCTAGCGGAGCTGCACCAGTACCGCCTTCAGCACCATCTATAGTAATAAAATCAGGAAAACAATCTTCACTTATCATTTCGTGGCAAATGTCTTCAAATTCTTTTGTACTACCGATACAAAGTTTAAAACCAATAGGTTTACCTTCTGATAAATCGCGTAAGCGGGCTACAAAATGAACTAATCCTTTTGCATCAGAAAATGCGCTGTGGCTAGGAGGAGATAAAATTGTTGTATGAGGTTGAACTCCTCTTATCTTGGCTATTTGTTCTGTGTTTTTAGATGCAGGAAGTACACCACCATGTCCAGGTTTTGCACCTTGTGATAGTTTAATTTCTATCATTTTTACATTTGGAAGTAAAGCTTTCTCTTTAAATTTTTCTCCATCAAAGTTTCCATTTGCATCACGGCAACCAAAATATCCTGTACCTATTTGCCAAGTAACATCACCGCCACCAGCAAGATGAAATTCTGTAAGACCACCTTCACCAGTATTTTGGTAAAATTTTCCTTTTTGTGCACCTATATTTAAAGCACGAACAGCATTCTCGCTTAGCGAACCAAAACTCATTGCTGATATATTTAATAAAGAAGCTAAATATGGTTGCTTACAATCTTTTCCGCCCACAAGAACACGAGGTAATTCTTCATTTACTTTAGCAGGAAAAATTGAATGTTTAATTCCTTCGTAACTATCGTGATTAAGATTTAATTGTGTCCCAAATGGGGAACTTGAATCTATGTTTTTGGCTCTTTGATAAACTAAGGAGCGTTGATTTCTTGAGAAAGGTTTACCATCTGTAGATCTTTCGATGAAGTATTGCTGAATTTCAGGTGCAATCATTTCAAATAAATATCTGAAATAACCCAAAACAGGGAAGTTTCTTAAAATAGCATGTTTTGTTTGTATTGTATTATAAACACCGATGATTAATAATATTGGAATAATTATAAGGAGTAAGAAACCACGTCCTGACTCAGAATAATGATAAATTGCTGCAACAACTAGAAACAATAAGAATCCGTAGATAAAGAATTTTTTTCTCATGTTTTTGATTTTTAATTTGAAAAGTATAAATGTAAATTGTGAAATGTGTTAGCTGTATCTCAAGCGAACATAATTATGCTTGATTCCTTTTTTATCGGAATCTCTTTCGTCTATTTCTAGAATATCGGTTAAGGATTTTAGCATCGGAGTTAATTTTGAAAATCCATAATTTCTAGGGTCAAATTCTGGTTTTTTCTTTACCAAAAGATTACCGATATCTCCTAAAAATGCCCATCCATCATCATCGCCAATTGCTTCAATTGTATCTTCGATAAGTTCAATTGTCTGAAGGTCGATTTTATTTAAAGGCTTTTCGGTTTGTTTTTCAGGTTGTTTTCCTGTTGGTTTTTCAACAGGTTTTTTAGAATCCGAAGCGGTAGGTTTTGGTTCTTTCTTTTTGATAGCTCCATCTAATACCTCAATATATATAAAACGATCACAGGCTACAATAAATGCACTTGGTGTTTTCTTTTCGCCAATACCGATTACTTTCATACCCGACTCACGTAGTCTAATTGCAAGTCTAGTAAAGTCACTGTCGCTAGAAACAATACAAAAACCGTCTAGTTTACCCGAGTATAATAAATCCATCGCATCGATAATTAATGCCGAATCCGAAGAGTTCTTTCCTACGGTATAACTATATTGTTGGATAGGGGTAATGGCATGTTCTAGTAAAACACTTTTCCAACCGTTTGCATTAGGCTTAGTCCAGTCGGCATAAATACGTTTAGTTGTAGGAGTACCAAATTTAGTAATTTCCTCCATCATCCCTTTTACATTACTATACGGTACATTATCAGCATCGATAAGTACAGCAAGTTTCAATTCTTTGGTGCTGTTTAAAGACATTTTATGGTTTTACAAAATTATAATCTACCAAAGATAAAACTAAAATTAGTTTTTATGAGAACTTGCTTTATAATATGTGTTTCTTAATAATTAAATTATTCTGGTTATAAATAAGGTAAGATTTTATTTTAAAAATCTATTAAAGATAAATTTGTCTTTTAATGTGTTTTTAAATATATTTGTATAAAATTTAATAAACTAGTTTATGTTTTCAAAAGCCTGTGAGTATGGCATTCGCGCCTCGATATTTATTGCTACAAAATCATCACAAGGAATTAGAGTTGGGATAAAAGATGTGGCTAAAGAAATAGATTCTCCCGAGCCATTTACTGCCAAAATAATGCAGATTCTAACCAAAAACGGAATCATAGGTTCAGCAAAAGGTGTGGGTGGTGGATTTGAAGTTTCTAATGAAGCTGTTAAATCTATAAAACTAATCCAGATTGTTGATGCCATCGATGGAGATAACATATATAAAGGTTGTGGTATTGGCCTAAAAGAATGTTCAGAGAAGCGTCCTTGTCCAGTACACAATGAGTTTAAAAAAATACGGGAACTATTACTAGAAATGCTCACGACAACAACATTAGAAGAGCTTGCTCTAGGAGTGAAATCTGGAGACTTCTTTCTTAAAACATTAAATAAAAACGATTAATATTATATAATTTAAATACATAAAAATGAATAAAAAAGTCAAAATTTCGATTGTAATGCTAATGGGATGTTTAGCAATAACTTCTTGTGGAAAAAAAGAAGCAGCGCCAACTACTGAATCTACAGAGGTAAGTGAACCAACAACAGAATCAGAAGGAGTAACAGAGGCTGTTACTAATGTTTTAGTTATAGAAGGAAATGACCAAATGCAATTTAATACCAAAGAGCTAAAAGCAGTTGCAGGAAAACCAATTACGCTAACATTAAAACATGTAGGTAAAATTGCTAAAGAAGCTATGGGACATAATTTGGTTATTTTGCAAGAAGGCACAGATGAAGCGGCTTTTGCAGCAAAGGCAGCTGCAGCAAAAGATACAGACTATATTCCAGCTTCAGAAAAAGCTTCAATTATTGCACATACTAAATTACTTGGTGGAGGAGAAGAGGATACTATTGAATTTACTGTAGATAAAAAAGGTACATATAACTTTTTATGTAGTTTCCCAGGGCATGTTGCCATGATGAAAGGGGTATTAATTGTAGAGTAATTAATTAACTCTAATCCTAAAATATTGGGTTAGAGTTTTTTATTAAACTAATAAAGGATAAAAAAGTCTTTTATTGATGAAATTTTAAAAAAATGAAAAGAGAAAAAAAATTATGGATAGCATTTGCTTTGGTAATGACCATATCCTTTGCTGTTTTGGGATACTATGGTTATGAAATTTACCAACAAGCACCACCAATTCCTAAACAAATAGTTTCAGATAGCGGAAAACTTATTTTTTCTGAGGATGAGATTAAAGACGGACAAAATGTTTGGCAAAGTATAGGAGGACAAGAGGTAGGATCTATTTGGGGACACGGTGCTTATGTAGCGCCAGATTGGACTGCCGATTGGTTACACAGAGAAGCTATGTTTATCCTAAACAAATATTCAAAAGAGGATTTTGGAAAAGAATTTAATGACTTAGATAAAGAAAAACAAGCAGCACTTAAAATACGCTTGCAAAAAGATTTGAGAACAAATCGTTACGATGAAAATTCACAAACACTTACAATTTCAGAAAATAGAGTTGCAGCAATCCAATATCTCAGCGAATATTATCAAGGACTTTTTACCAATGATCCTAAATTTGATAAATTAAGAGGTGACTATGCAATTCCTAAAAATTCAATAAAAGACGAGGCAAGAATGCATAAAATGAATGCATTTTTCTTTTGGGCAACTTGGGCAACAGTAACACAACGTCCCGATTCGGATATTTCATACACACACAACTGGCCATCAGATGAATTAGTTGGAAACAATGCCACAAAAGAATTACTTGCCTGGTCGGGTGTTAGTATTATTTTACTGATTTTCAGCATTGGAATCTTAGTATTTTATCATGCAAAATCGGGTGAAGAAGAGGAGTTTCCGCTTCCTACCAAAGATCCAATAATTAATCAAGGCATGACTCCATCGATGCATTTAATAAAAAAATATTTTTGGGTCGTGAGTTTGTTGATGATTTTACAAATGGCTTTAGGAATAATTACAGCTCATTATGGTGTAGAAGGGAATGGATTATATGGTATTCCAATAGATCAAATTTTGCCATACGCAGTTACACGAACTTGGCATACTCAATTAGCCATTTTTTGGATAGCAACAGCTTGGTTAGCAACAGGATTATACATAGCTCCGGCAGTTTCAGGAAAAGATCCTAAATTTCAATGTTTTGGAGTAAACTTCTTGTTTATAGCTTTATTAATCATTGTTTTGGGTTCAATGGTAGGACAATGGTTTGGAGTAATGCAAAAACTAAACTTGGTACAAAACTTTTGGTTTGGACATCAAGGTTATGAATATGTAGATCTGGGACGTTTCTGGCAGATATTCCTTTTAGTTGGATTGTTCTTGTGGTTAGCATTAATGATACGTCCGTTAATACCTATTTTGAAGAAAAAAACAGAAGAAAAAAATCTAATCATTTTATTCCTGATTTCTTGTACAGCAATTGCTATGTTTTATGGAGCAGGATTAATGTGGGGAAGACAAACCAATTTAGCCATTGCCGAGTATTGGAGATGGTGGGTTGTTCACTTATGGGTAGAAGGATTCTTTGAAGTATTTGCAACAGTTGTTATCGCCTTTTTATTTGTTCGTTTAGGATTGTTAAAAACTAAAACAGCAACTTTAAATGTATTATTTGCAACAATAATCTTTATGTCGGGTGGTATTTTAGGAACTTTCCATCACTTATACTTTTCAGGAACACCAACCGCTATTATGGCATTAGGAGCTTCATTTAGTGCGCTAGAAGTTGTGCCACTTACGTTAATAGGTTTTGAAGCATATCAAAATTATAAATTGTCAAAATCTACACAATGGATTATTGATTACAAATGGCCAATATACTTTATGATTGCGGTTGCATTTTGGAATTTTCTTGGAGCTGGAGTTTTCGGATTCATAATTAACCCGCCAATTGCATTGTATTATGTACAAGGTTTAAATACTACGCCACTTCATGCACACACAGCATTGTTTGGTGTTTACGGAATGTTGGGAATTGGTTTAATGCTTTTTGTTCTAAGAAGTTTATACAGACATATTACCTGGAATGAAAAACTACTTAAAATTACTTTTTGGTCATTAAATATAGGGCTGTTTTTAATGGCTGTATTGAGTTTGTTACCAATAGGAATTTGGCAAGCTATCGAAAGTATTGATCACGGTATGTGGTATGCACGTTCGTCAGAGTTAATGCAACAACCTACAATGATTACTTTAAAATGGATGCGTGCAATAGGAGATTCTATCTTCGGAATAGGAATTATAACTACGGTTTGGTTTGTCTTTGATTTGACATTAAAAAATAAAAGAAAATAATAAAATAAGAATATCATGGAAAATTTACAAAATAAAACAATAGGAGCATTTGTAGCTGAGGATTTTAGAACAGCAGCAGTATTTTCAAAATATAAAATAGATTTTTGTTGCAAAGGAAACAGAACCATCGATGAGGTTTGTGCAAAACAAGAAATAGACTCTAAAGTTTTGCTAAAAAAAATTAAAGAAGCCTTATCTGCGGAGGATACCAATACAATAGATTTTAATTCTTGGCCATTAGATTTATTGGCTGATTATATCGAAAAAACACATCATCGTTATGTAGAGGATAAATCGATTATCATAATGCAATTCCTGAATAAGCTTTGTAGTGTTCATGGCGGGAATCATCCTGAATTGTTTAAGATTAACCAATTGTTTACTGAATGTGCAGGTGAATTGGCTCAACATATGAAAAAAGAAGAGTTGATGTTATTTCCTTTTATAAAAAAGATGGTTAAAGCAAAAGAAACAGACGAAGCTTTGGCACAACCTCCTTTCGGAACCGTATCAAACCCAATTGCAATGATGATGCATGAGCATGATGCAGAGGGAGAACGCTTCCGCGAAATTGCCAGCCTAACAAATGATTACCAGGCACCAAGCGACGGATGTACTACTTACAAAGTTACTTTTGCAATGCTAAAAGAATTTGAAGAGAATTTACATACACATATTCACCTAGAAAATAATATCTTATTTCCTAAAGCAATGATTCTGGAAAAAGAGTTCTCTTAAAAAGTAAGAATGTATAATTGATTGAAAAAAAATGCACCGATAAATTAATTACCATCGGTGCATTTTTGTTTCTATAAATATGAGATTAGAAATATTTTGAACTACTTTTAATTTAAATAAAGATGAAATTATTGTCTAAAATGAGTTCGCAAAAAAGTTGGGTTGTATGTTGCTTTTTTAATTTTTTAATAGCTTCGCTTATGGGGTTATTAATGCGGTATGTCTATTTATTTCCATTAAATATAAATTACAGTTTTTTGCTTCATGCACATTCTCATGTAGCGATGTTGGGATGGGCTTATTTGATGATTTATGTTTTAATCGTTCGCTTTTTTATTCCAAAAGAAAAAAGTCAGAAACCAATTTATAATCGGCTATTTTGGATTACCGAATTTGCCGTTATCGGTATGATGGTAACTTTCCCAATTCAGGGGTATGCTTTGTTTTCGATTATATTTTCTACAATGCATATTGTGTTGAGTTATGTCTTTTGCTGGTTAGTTTGGCGAGATGGTTTTAAAGATAAAAAAAGTGACCATAAACTTTTATTGACAGCAATTTTATTTATGATATTCTCGACTTTCGGAGTTTGGTGTTTAGGACCAGCGGTAAGTATGTTGGGTAAACAAAGTGCCTTTTATCAAATCGCCATTCAGTTTTTCCTGCATTTTCAGTTTAATGGTTGGTTTTTATTTGCGGTTTTGGCTTTGTTCTTAAAGCAATTCGAGAATAAAATAGAAAAAAAATCATTCAAGAGATTCTTTCCTTTACTTATTATAGCAACAATTTTGACCGTTGCATTTCCTGTAAGTTGGTACGTCGAGAACAATCTTTTAAGATGGATTAATACTTTGGGAGTTCTTTTACAATTAATTACTTTTGTCTATTTCTATAAAATGCTAAAACCTCAAATAAGCTGGTTTAAAGCTAATTTAGATTCAACGACTAAAATCGTATATGGTTTAGCTTTGTGTTCTTTATTCTTGAAAATAGGCATACAATTATTGGTTTTAATACCTAATCTAGCTGAAGTTTCACATCAAATTAGAAGCTTTATAATTGGCTTTATTCATTTAACAACTTTAGGTATTATCACAGGATTTTTGCTTGGTGTATTAATTCAGAATAAGTTGCTTTCGCATCAATCAAATGTGCTGAGAACAGGAATAAAATGCTTCATTTTTGGATATATAATGACCGAAGTATTATTGTTTATTCAAGGAGGATTTCTTTATTTTGGTAAAGGTGCGCTTTGGGGATATTATGAAGGAATTTTTGGAACGAGTGTTCTTATTGTTGCTGGATTAAGTTTGATTACGGTTTCAATTATTAAAACTAAAAATACTTGTTCGGAATAAAATTGGTCTTGTTTTCTGGCGACAGATTAACTTTGTAAACTTTGCGTAATTGTGAACTTTGCGGTTAATTCTAATCCTCAAACATATTATAAAACAAAAAACAAGGGTCGATTAATTAAAATCTTCCCTTGTTCTTTACGAATTAATTGTAACCTATTTAATTTTTTCTGCTTCCAGATTTATTCTGTCTACTGTTTTATCATTGTTTACTCCCAAGCCTTCTTGTTGGTAAATTAATTCTCCATCAGGATTAAAAACACTTATAATATTGGAGTGTGAGAAATCTATCGGAGATATCTTTTTATAATTAACGGCAAGAACGGCTGCAAATTCTCTAGTATTATCTTCTGTGGAGCGTAAGAAAATCCACGGGGCATTTTCCATTTTATTAGCAATGGCAAATGCTTTTAATTTTTCGGGAGTATCCGTTTCGGGATCAATACTTACGAGAATAAGCTTTACGTTTTTCTTTGTTTCTTTATTTAATCGAGATTCTATATTTCTCATGTCAGCAACCAATCGAGGACAAGCCGCTTTACAAGTTGTATAAATCATTACCATAACGAGAACATTTCCTTTTAGGCTCTTTAGTTCAATGTTTTTTCCGTCTTGCGTTGTCCATTCAGAAGGTAAATTATAAATAGATAAATCACTAATTGGTTTGTCTTTTGCAGCTTCCAAACTGTCTTCTTTTTTAGATTCTTTACAACTTTGCAAAGCAAAAAGAAGAATGAAAATTGCCATTATTGTTTTTTTCATTTTAAATGATTTAAAATTAAAGCTTTGTTGTACTAGCACATCTAAAACCTAGATTTCGGGTTGAGTATTGTGCTTTAAGACTTCCTCTAAAAGCGTATCGCATAAAAGCGGCATAATCCATTAAGTCGGATGCATTTACAGATGCGCCTCCACAAAAAAGGTTCTTATCGTCGCTTTTGTCTTTTCTGGACTCTCCGGATAAAAATATACTATTAAAATCTGAAGTCCATTCCCATACTAAACCATGCATATCGTAAACGCCCCAATAATTTTTGAACGTTTGTCCGATAGGATTTTCATACGTTTTTGATTTCTCGTACCAGGATAAAATATATTTATTGAATTCTTTTTTAGTTCTGGCGTCAATCTTTTTTTCATCTGCCATAGCAACATATTCCCATTCATCCATAGTAGGTAATCGTTTTCCTTGACATTCGCAATATTTCTTGGCAGCAAACCATGAAACACTGGTTACGGGAGATTTAGGATTTGAACTTCCGAAATCGAAATCTGATTTCCAATAAGACAGATAACTTTTGTCGGCAAAAAGTCCTTTTATTTTAGATTTGCTATAGCTTGGATTTTTTTTGAGGAAACTCAAAAACTCATTATTTGTAACAGGATAAACATCTATAAAAAAAGGTTTTACAGTTACAGGTGTTTTTGTTGTAGCCCCGTAAAGAGGGACAAAGGAGCCCTCTTTTATCGGAACCATTTTCGATTCTTGTGCACTAATCATTCCCATATAGGACAAGAAAAGAATAATAATGAAAATGCTTTTTTGCATACTATTTGTTGTTGTTATCTTTGTGCTTTTACCATTTCGGGAGTAACATCTGTTTTATTATTTCCCCAACTATTGTATATGTAAGTCATAACATTGGCAATCTCATCATCAGATAAATTCTGACTTGGCATAACATTGTTGTATTTTTTACCATTTACAGTTATCTCACCACTTAAGCCATGCAGGATTGTTTTAATTGCTCGTTTAGGATCTGCGTTAAGATAATCTGATTTTGCAAGAGGAGGAAACGTACTAGGAATTCCTTGCCCTTCAGATTGGTGACAAGCAAAACAAGTTGTGCCAAAAATCTCTTTTCCAATTTTTACTTTTTCTGCTACCGTTCTTTTAGGAATTGCAGCATTTGCTGTTCCGTTATTAGGCATCTTCTGGATTGTTCCTCCTTCTGGTAAATAAATACCTTCTTGGATAGTTCCAGAGTATATGTTTTTGTGTTCAGCGCCTTCTACTTTTAATATTCCTAGTGCTCCTTTATTAAATGCTCTAAAAATAGAGTGGTCTACTAAGATGAAGCTTCCAGGAGTTTCTACTTTAAAGTCAACTATAGATGCTCCACCAGCAGGAATTAGTGTAGTTTGAACATTTTTATTAACCATACTTCCGCCTTCTACATGTACTTTATCAAATATTTCACCAATAACGTGGAAAGAAGATACTAAGTTTGGTCCACCATTACCAACAAATAAACGTACCGTTTCGCCAACTTTTGCAGTAAGTTCACCTCCATTTGTTAATGATCCAACTTTTCCATTAAACACTACATAATCAGGTGTTTCTTTTACGGCTTTATTCATATCAAAAGGCTGAAGTCCTTGCGCTCCATATTCACCTTGAGTGTAAAAATCACCTTGCATAACGTAGTATTCTTTATCTACTGGAGGAAGTCCACCTTCTGGCTCTACCAAAATCAAACCGTACATTCCGTTTGCAATGTGCATTCCTACAGGAGCAGTAGCACAATGGTAAACATATAGTCCTGGATTAATTACTTTGAAGCTAAATACTTTTTCATGTCCAGGAGCTACTAGTGATGATGTTGCTCCACCACCTGGGCCAGTAACAGCATGTAAATCGATATTGTGTGGGAGTTTATTATCGGGATGGTTTTTTAAGTGAAATTCGACTTCATCACCAACACGAGTTCTAATAAAACTTCCTGGAACAGAGCCTCCAAACGTCCAATAGGTATATTTTACACCATCAGTCATAGTACCTTCTTGTTCTCTGATTTCCATATTGACTTTTAGTTTCATGGCAGGTCGGTTACCAACAGGTTTTGGTACCATTGGTGGAGCTGTAAGTTCAGCTTCCATTTCTCCATCAGTTTTAATATCTGTGTAATTTGTTGATCCTTCTCCTTTTTTACAAGAAGCTAATAACAGCATTGCAAAAGTTGCACAAAAAAATAGTTTTAATTTTAAGGGCATTTTATAGTTCTTTTTCATAATAAGTTGGTTTATTTTAGTTTTAAATCTTTAAACAAAGATAAAAGACTGTTTTGTCTTTTATTATGATAAAAGTCATGTTACTTATATAAGTTGTGATTTAATTTTGCATTAATAATTATGTTTAATCTTGTTAAAGATACGGCTTTAAAATAGAGTTAATTTTTTAAATATTGATATTCAGAATATTTTTTAATAAAAATAAATGGCAAACTCTATTTTCGAATAATAATCATTATTTTTGCACGCTGTTTAAATTAAAATTATTACTTCAAAATATATTTATGGTAAAAGATTTATTCGAAAGAATTCAAAACAATAAAGGACCATTAGGAAAATGGGCTTCTCAGGCAGAAGGATATTACGTTTTTCCAAAGTTAGAAGGTGAGTTGGGTCCTAGAATGAAATTTCACGGAAAAGATATCCTAAACTGGAGTTTGAATGACTATTTAGGATTAGCAAATCACCCAGAAGTACGTCAGGCAGATACAGATGCAGCAATTAAATTTGGTGCGGCATACCCTATGGGAGCACGTATGATGTCTGGGCACACAACATATCATGAACAATTAGAAAATGAATTGGCTGATTTCGTAATGAAAGAATCTGCTTATTTATTAAATTTTGGTTACCAAGGAATGGTATCTATCATTGATGCTTTGGTTACTAAAAACGATATTATCGTGTACGATGTAGATTCTCACGCTTGTATTATTGATGGTGTACGTTTGCATATGGGTAAACGTTTTACATACAAACACAATGATCTTGAGAGTATGGAGAAAAACCTGCAACGTGCTACAAAAATGGCACAAGAAACAGGTGGAGGTATTTTATTTATTACCGAAGGTGTGTTTGGAATGCGTGGTCAACAAGGGAAATTGAAAGAAATTGTTGCTATGAAACAAAAATACAATTTCAGATTATTAGTAGATGATGCACACGGTTTTGGTACACTTGGTAAAACAGGAGCTGGAGCAGGTGAGGAGCAAGGAGTTCAAGATGATATTGATGTTTACTTCTCTACTTTTGCAAAATCTATGGCAAATATTGGTGCTTTCGTAGCGGCTGATAAATCTGTTATTGATTATTTAAAATACAACTTGCGTTCTCAAATGTTTGCAAAAGCATTACCAATGATTCAAACAATTGGATCGTTGAAGCGTTTAGAGTTACTACGTAATTCATCTGAAATTAAGGATAAACTATGGGTTAATGTAAATGCATTACAAAATGGTTTAAAAGAAAAAGGATTTAATATAGGTGACACAAATACTTGTATTACTCCTGTTTATTTAGAAGGAAGTATTCCGGAGGCAATGGTAATGGTTAATGATTTAAGAGAAAACTATGGTGTTTTCCTTTCTATCGTAGTATATCCAGTAATTCCAAAAGGTATTATTTTGTTAAGAATGATTCCAACAGCTTCTCATACTTTAACTGATATTGATGAAACACTTACAGCTTTTGAAGCTATTCGTGAGAAATTGGTAAACGGAACTTACAAAGAAATTGCAAGCAGAACTACAGTTGATGTAGATGCATAAAAATATCCGCTAATATTCAATTGAATAAGTGGGAATTATATAAAAGAATCCATTCGTTATGCGAATGGATTTTTTTTGTTTAAAGTTTTTATACGCTATATTTAACATTCAAACTTTTAAACGAAATGATTATGAAAAAAATAATAGCAATAATAGGAGCTGTTACATTGGTATTGGTTTCTTGTAAAAAGGATAAACCAGAAGAAATAATCCCTGATACAGTTGAATCTGCAAAAATAGAAGAGTCGGTAGGAAAGCAATGTTTTCAATCAATAACTAATAAGGATACGATTGTATTAACTTTAAATACAAACTCTCATAATGAAGTTGATGGGCAGCTGACTTATGAAATTTACGAAAAAGACAAAAATGAAGGAACTATAATTGGCAATATAAAGGGTGATACACTTATTGCCGATTATACTTTTAAATCCGAAGGAGTTTCGTCTATAAGAGAAGTTGCTTTTCTGAAAAAAGCAGGAACTTTTATCGAGGGATATGGGGATCTTATAGAAACAAATGGTAAAATGGTGTTTAAAGACAAAAAGAGTTTAAAATTTGATTCAAAAATGACCTTAACAAAGGTTGATTGTAAATAGTTTGAAATTTGAGAGGATAAAAAAAATCCATCTCGTTTAAACGGGATGGATTTTTTATTATAATTCTTTACGAAAAGTAGCTCTTCGTTTGTGTATTACAGGATCAAAATGTTTCCATAAATTATGAATTGCTACATTGTCAGACAATTCGGGAGTTCTGTAGCAATTAATAATTCCTTTTTCTTTAAATGTATGGTAGTATTCATTGAATATAATTGCTGTTACAGCCTTGTTTTGATATTCAGGATGAACACCAATTAAGTAAAAAATCATATCCTTGCTATGTTTTTTTGCTTTAAGCAAATGAAGGAATCCAAATGGAAACAATTTTCCTTTTGTTTTCTGTAAAGCTTCCGAAAAGGAAGGCATTACAATACTAAAAGCTACAATGTTATGATCTTTATCTTCTACAAATTTTATAAATTCTGGATTGATAAAACTAATGTATTTTTTCTTGAAATATTCTTTCTGAACATCGGATATTGCTACAAATGAAGATAAAGAAGCATAAGATGCGTTGAATAAATCAAACATCTTATCTACATGAGGCATAACATCTTTGGTTGTCTTGAAGTTCAGCGGTCTTAATTGGTATCTTTTCTTTACCAACTCATTTGCCTTTTCAAAAGTCTCCGGTTTTACATTGGCAAACGGAAATTTACTTTCATCATATTGTTTTTCTACAACATAACCCAATTGTTCAAAATGAGTTGCGTAATAAGGATGATTGTACCAAGTAATCATGGTTCCTATTTCGTTAAAACCTTCGGTTAAAACGCCAACTTTATCCAGATTAGAGAATCCCATCGGACCTTCAATATATTCTAGATTGTTTTTTTTACCTAATTCATATACTTTTTCAAGTAAAGCTTTGGTTACTTCAATATCATCAATAACATCAAACCATCCAAAACGGACTTTCTTTTTTTGTTGTCCATTAACTTCATCCCAGTTAATTATAGCAGCAATACGACCTACGATTTCATTATTTCTTAAGGCTACATAAAAAGTAGCTTCGGCATTCTCGAAAGCAGGGTTTTTGGTTTTGTCAAAAGTTTCCAACTCATCTGCAATAATAGGCGGAACCCAATATTTATTGTCTTTATATAGAGAGAAAGGAAATTTTATAAATTCAGTTAATTCCTTTTTTGTTTTAGCTTCTTGTATTGTAATCATTAAGATGGTATTGTTTGTTTTAAATAAAAAACAACTGTTTTAAGAGAATATATTTAGTATGATTTGCACTTTATTCAAAAGTTGCTTTACGTTTTTGTTCCATTAATTGGTAATCTTCTTCTTTTTCTTTCTTCTTGCTTTTTTTGTCTTTCTTGCCTTTTTTTCCTTTCGTGTCTTTAAAGTTCATTTGTACTTCTTTGTACTTTGCATCGTAACGCCAAGAAAAACCTACACCACCATAAAAAATAGAAGGAGTATCTTTAAAATTTGTACTTATAGATGCATCGATTTGCATGCTTTTGTTTAGCAAATAAGCTGCACCACCTCTAACAATACAATCACTGTAAAAGTCACTTTTGTAACCTTGATTTTCGACAAAACCAGACCATTTGTCATTAAAACCTCTTGTAAGAGTTAACACATATCCATAACTAGGATAGTCGGTAGTAATGTAATCGGCAATAATATTGGTCACAAAAACCCATTTCCCGTCGCCTAGGTGGTTTTGAGTAATCAACATGATTTTAGGAGAAATACTAGATTCGTTAGAAAAGGCATACGGATTTCCTGCAAAAGTAAAATTAGCTCCTGCAAAAATAGAAACCGCAGGAATTAATTGATGCCAGTCAAATTTTTGATTGGCTTTCCAGCTATAAATATTAGGTTTCTTTTCGTAGTTTTTAAAAGGATCATAAATTAAATACTTTGCTCCAAGTATAGTTTGTTTAAAATCATTCTTCTTGTAACTAACAAAAGGAGTACTGTAATCCTCCATTTGATATTGTAAATCGACAATAAGTTCTAATTGCTCACGGAAAAGCCCCCAACGAAGCGTTAAATCTGTCCCGAAACCACTTGCGTTATAATTTAATAAATCGTGTTTTTCATTAATTCCATAAACCCCAACTTCGGCTTGAATTACAGATTTTCCTACAGCAAATGCCGACATTGTTTCGCCTGGGCGATTTGAATTGATTACATCGGTATGTTGTCCGAAAAATAGATAAGGCGTTAAAAAAACGCTGGAAATAATCAAGTTTCTGATTTTAAACATATTATTTTTATTAGTTAAAAAGTAATAACGCATTTCAAATGTACTATATTTTATTATTAATTTAAGATTGATATTTTAATTTTGAAGAATGGATTTATTATTTTTGAAAAAAATTATATGATTATGCAAACAGCATCTTTTTCAGGTCTTATAAAAGCGATTTTTTATATGATTGCTTTTTATTACATTTTTAGATTCTTGGCAAAATTATTTTTGCCAGTTTTAGTTAAAAAAGTAGTAGATAAAGCAGGTGAAAACTTTCAGAGACAACAGCAACAGCAATATAGACAACCACAAGATAATTCATGGCAAAAAACCAGAAATAATGATGAGGTAATAATTGATACCGCTAATGCGAAAAACCCTCGTGAAACCAAAAAAGTTGGCGATTACGTTGATTACGAAGAAATAGATTAAGTTTGTAGTCAAAATAAGAGATTTTCATCCATAACCAAACCCACCAAAATTGAAAGTAATAAATAAGCTTTATCCGCATGCCCTTGTTATATTGGGATTTGTACTCGTTTCTTTAATTTATTTTTATCCTGTATTACAAGGAAAACAGATTTTTCAATCGGATATTGCACAATATACCGGAATGGCCAAAGAGCAAAATGATTTCAGAGCAACTGAACATTCTGAACCATACTGGACAAATTCGGCTTTTGGCGGAATGCCAACTTATCAATTAGGAGCTAATTATCCACATGATTATGTAGGTCAAATAGACGATGCTTTGCGATTTTTACCTCGTCCGGCAGATTATCTTTTCCTATATTTCTTAGGATTTTATGGTTTGTTGTTGGTTTTAAAAATAGATCCACTTAAGGCTTTTATTGGAGCTCTCGCTTTTGGATTCTCTACCTATTTAATTATAATTCTTGGAGTTGGCCACAATGCCAAAGCACACGCTATTGCGTATATGCCATTGGTTATTGCTGGATTTATACTCGTATTCCAGAAAAAATATATTCTCGGAGGTTTGCTCACCATGTTTGCGGTAGCGTTAGAAATTAATGCTAACCACTACCAGATGACCTATTATTTATTAATATTCTTATTGATTCTTTCAGGATATTACACTTTCAATTTTATTAAAGAAAAAGAATATAAGCCACTTTTAATCTCATTTGGAGTTTTGGCAGTGGCTGGAATTTTTGCTTTAGGCGCAAATGCTACTAATTTAATGGCAACTAGCGAATATGCTGGTTTTAGTACCAGAGGAAAAAGTGAATTAACATTTAATCCTGATGGTTCTAAAAGCAATACAAACGGAAGCGCATTAACTCGTGATTATATTACAGAATACAGTTACGGAATTGCTGAAAGTTTTAACTTAATTGCGCCAAGATTATTTGGTGGTTCTAATAGTGAAAATGTTGGTACAGATAGTAAGATGTACGAATTCATGATTGGACAAGGTGTTCCAGAAGTGACGGCTAAGGATTTTGTTACCGCAATGCCAACCTATTGGGGAGATCAGCCTATTGTAGCTGCTCCGGCATATATTGGTGTTATCGTTTTCTTTTTGGCAGTTTTGGCTTTGTTTATAGATGATAGAAAAATAAAATATGTGTTTTTCTCAGGAGCAATGGTTGCTTTAGTACTTTCTTGGGGGAAAAACTTTCCGATAGTGACTGACTTCTTTATTGATCATGTTCCTATGTATGATAAATTTAGAGCAGTTTCTTCTATACAAGTTATTTTAGAATTATGTTTCCCTGTTCTTGCAATTATGGGATTACAGTCTTTCTTTAAACTAAAAGATATTGACCCAAAACTACAACAAAAAGGATTGGTACAAACAGGAGTATTTAGTATTGGTGTTTTACTAATATTGGTTTTCTGTAAGAGCATGTTTAATTTTTCTGGAGGTAGCGATAGTTATTTCTTAGAGAGTTACGGGCCTGATTTTGTAGATGCGCTTAAAGAAGACAGAAGAACGTTATACTCTGCAGATTTGTTGCGTTCAGGATTTTTTATCGTAGTTACTTTTGGTGTTTTATGGTTCTTTATCAAGAACAAATTATCTCAAAATACTGCATTAATTATTGTGAGTGTTTTTATGATTTTTGATTTGTTCTTTGTAGACAAAAAATATGTTTCGGCTAAAGATTTTGTAAGCGGAAGAGAAGTAGCAGTTCCTTTTCAGGAAACGCCTTCGGATGTGCAAATTTTAAAAGATACTACACATTATAGAGTTTTTGAAGTAAATGGAAACTTATCAAGTGCGAGAGCTTCTTATTTCCATAAATCAATTGGCGGATATCATGCTGCAAAACCTAGAAGAATGCAACAGTTGTTTGATTATCAAATAGCTAAGAATAATATGGAAGTATTGGATATGTTAAATATAAAATACATAATCCAAACAAATAAAGAAGGACAAGAATTCCCGACAATAAATCCAAATACAAACGGAAATGCTTGGTTTGTAAAAGATGTAAAATTGGTAAATACTGCCGATGCCGAAATGAAATTTTTAGACCATTTAGATACTAAAAACGTAGCTGTTTTTAATATTCATGACCATGGTTCTAAGTTTAAAAGTGCTCGATTAAAGAAAAAATGGGATGCAAGCGGAACTATAAAATTAGACGTTTATAAACCAAATTATATCAAATACACATCGGATAACTTAAATGATGGTTTAGCTGTATTCTCTGAGATTTATTATGAAAAAGGATGGAATGCTTATATTGATGGTAAACTTACAGATCATTTTCCTGTAGATTATGTATTAAGAGCACTTGAGGTTCCTGGAGGAAAACATACAATAGAATTTAAATTTGAACCAGAAGTTGTTAAAACTGGTAGTATGATTACACTTGCTAGCTCAATAGGAATGCTAGTTCTTTTAATTGGAGGAATTTATTTTGAAAGAAAAAAATCGGTTACTGTATAGTAATCGATTTTTAGTCTCAGTTTGCAACTTTAAACATTAAATCATTTTTTTCTTGGAACAAAAGAAACTCCTAATTATAACATATTACTTTCCACCAGCTGGAGGACCTGGCGTACAACGTTGGTTAAAATTTGTAAAATATTTGCCAGAATTTGGTGTTCAGCCAATTGTATATGTGCCAGAAAACCCAACATATCCTATTGTTGATGAAGGGTTGGTAAATGAAGTTTCGGATCAGGTAATAGTTATTAAGAATAAAATTATAGAACCATACCAATTAGCTTCTTTTTTTTCGAAAAATAAAACAAAGAAAATTGCTTCGGGAATTATTCCGAATCAAAAAAAGCAATCTCTTCTTGATAAAACATTTCTTTGGATTCGTGGTAATTTATTTATTCCAGATGCTCGTGTATTATGGGTAAAACCATCGGTCTCTTTTTTAGAAAAATATATTATAGAGAATAATATTGATACGATTGTAACTTCTGGCCCGCCACATAGTTTACATCTTATTGGATTAGAATTAAAACAAAAATTAAATGTAAAATGGTTTGCTGATTTTCGTGATCCATGGACTACTATTGGATATCATAAATCATTGCGTTTATCGAGTTATGCTGCCAAAAAGCATAAGAAACTAGAACATCAGGTTTTAAATACTGCAGATACTATTCTTGTAACGAGTAAAACGACTAAAACTGAATTTCAGGAAATAACGACAAAACCTATTGAAGTTATTACTAATGGTTATGATGTAGAAAATGTCGAGAAACAAACATTAGATACCAAATTTACTTTGGCCCATATTGGTTCTTTTTTATCAGAAAGAAACCCACTTTTGTTATGGGAATGTTTGGTTGAGTTATTACAAGAAATTCCTGAATTCAAACAACATTTAGAGATAAAACTAATTGGAGCTGTAAGTCAGGAAGTATTAGAAACAATTACTAAGTTTAAACTTAACGACTATCTGAATAATTTAGGGTATGTTTCGCATAAAGAAGCTATTGCACATCAGAAAAAATCTCAGGTTTTATTATTGATCGAAATCAATTCAGAAGATACAAAGAGTATTATTCCTGGTAAATTGTTTGAATATATGGTTTCTAACAGACCAATAATTGCAATTGGACCAAAAGGTTCTGACTTCTCAGATATTATAACTCAGACAAATACGGGTGTGTTTTTTGACTATTCTGAAAAAATGAAATTAAAAAGTGTAATTTTGGATTTTTATAATCAATTTTTAGAAGGAAAACTACAATCAAACGGAGTAGGATTACAACAATATTCTAGAAAAAACCTAACAAAACAGTTAGCACAATTGATTAAATAGAATACTTTTTAAAATTTCAATAAAAAACATAAATACCTTCAATGGGCATAGTCTTAAATCAGTCTTTTAAAAATACTATTATAACATATATTGGTTTTGGTATTGGTGCATTAAACACGCTTTATTTATACCCGATTTATTTAGGCGAAACGTATTACGGATTAACAAATTATATTCTTTCTGCAGCAAATGTAATTATGCCTTTGTTTGCTATCGGAATGCAAAATACGTTAGTCAAATTTTATTCTCAATATAAAACAGAAGAAGAAAGGGAGCAGTTTTTGTCATTTACGGCTTTGTTTCCAATACTAATGTGTATTCCGCTAGGGATAATCGGAATCTTCTTTTTTGATGATATTACAGCCTTCGTTTCAAAGAAAAATCCTGTTGTAAAAGAGTTTATTTTATTGATTCCTTTTGTTGGAATTTGCATGGCTTATTTCGAGATTTTTTATGCTTGGGCAAGAGTACATATGCATTCCGTTTTTGGGAATTTTATAAAAGAAGTTGGCTTAAGATTGTTCTCTTCGTTTGTATTAATAGGATTGTATTTTCATTGGATAACCTTAATTCAATTTGTATATATAACGGCAGGGATTTATTTTTTAGCTTTTATTGTAACAATGTTTTACGCTTTTAGTATCAAGAAGCCAAACTTCCAGATTACAATACCAGAGAATGTAAAAAGTGTAATGGAATATACATTTTATATAATTCTTTCAGGAAGTGTTGCTAATTTACTTTTGGATGGAGATAAGCTTATGCTTAATCAATATATGAAAATTGAGAATATTGCTTATTATTCAGTAGCAACATATATTGCCTTGGTAATCTCAGTTCCTAGCCGTGCGATGCATCAAATTGTGTATCCTATTACGGCAAAGTTAATGCATGATGATAAACATGATGAATTGAATGATTTGTACAAAAAGACATCTATAAACTTGCAGATTGTAGGTGGGTTTGTGATGTTGTGTATTTTCGTAAATATTAATCAGTTGTATGAAATAGTTCCTGAGCAATATAGAGGAGGAGTTCCAGTTGTTTTTATGATTGGATTATCTAAATATTTTGATCTTATTTTGGGGAATAATAATGCTATTATTTTTAATACAAAATACTACCGAACGGTATTGTTCTTGGGATTAGGTTTAGTTGTTTTAACCTTTGTTTTAAATATAATTTTCATACCGATTTATGGTATTAAAGGTTCTGCATTTGCAACGTTACTATCTATTACGGCATACAGTTTAGCAAAATTACTTTTTGTAGTTAAGAAACTTCATTTATATCCTTTTACAAAGCAAAATCTGTATTCATTGCTGGTTACAACAGTATTGTTTTTATTGTTTTACTTCTGGGAGTTTCAAGTGTATCCGTTAATCGGAATTGCTTTAAAATCTGCTATTGTGACGGTTTTTTATGTGTATTTAAACTATAAATTCGCCATATCTAAAGAGATAAACCAAGTAATAGATAAGTTCATAAATAAGCTTGGAATTAAAATTTAGTAAGAAATAAGGTCAGAAATAAAAAGTGATTCATTTTGTTTTTATATTTGTTATAACCGCTTGTGGTTTTATTACATACAGATATGAAAAAGAGGGTAATTGTTTTTCTGTTTATTTCATTGCTATTAGTTTCACAAGTTAGTTTTGCCCAAAAGGCAAAAAAACAACCTGAAAAAGAAATCGTAGAAAGTAATACTGTAGATACGATTGCTAAAACTAATTTAAAAGGATATCCCGTAACTCCTTTTAAAGACACCCTTTTTTATGTTTATAATAAAGTTGGTTCGTTCTCTGCCGAGAATAGAGCCAAAGCGATTTCTGATAAAATAAAAAAGATTTACGAAGATGCTTTTTTTGTAAGCGATTCTCTAAAAATTATTCCTTCGGATATAAGTCTGGATATTGTTTACGAAAGTGATTTTGTAATAATGTCGATTCTGGAAGCTGATGCAAAATCAGAGAATATGCCTGCAGCCGATGTTGCCAAGCGTAATTTTACAGCAATAAAAAGAGCCATTCTTTTTCAGAACGAAAATTATTCCTTGTTACCAAAAAGACTCGGTTTAACAGCGCTACTAATATCAATTCTTGGTCTAGTATTGTTTTTTGTAGGCAAACTTTTTAATAAAGTGAGTCTTTATGTATCTAGAAATAAAAAAAAGTATTTTACTGGGTACAAGTACAATGAGATAACGATTCTTAGTCCGCGGAAGCAACACTTCTTAGCATTGCGACTAATAGGTGCAATAAAGGTTTTTGTTTTATTATTAATAGTGTATTTATCGTTACCGATACTATTTAGTATTTTCCCCGCTACAGAAGGATATACAACAACTTTATTACGATGGATTCTTACCCCTGCAAAATTGGCTGTGTTGAGTTTTCTGGCATTTCTGCCTAATTTATTTACAATACTAGTAATTGCATTTATTTTTAGATACACCTTAAAAGCGATTAAGTTTTTTGTTGATGAGATTAGCAAAGGAAATATTAAAATAGATGGTTTTTATAGCGATTGGGCAAAACCAACCTTTAATATCATCCGATTTTTAATGTATGCCTTTATGCTGGTAATTATTTTTCCGTACTTACCAGGTTCAGATTCACCTATATTTAAAGGAGTTTCGGTTTTTGTGGGGATTTTATTTTCATTAGGATCTTCTAACGCAATTGCTAATATGGTTGCTGGACTTGTAATAACATATATGCGTCCTTTTAAGATTGGTGATTTCATAAAAATAGGAGATGTAAGTGGGGAAGTAATCGAAAAAACGGCTTTAGTTACACGTATAAGAACACCGAAATTTGAGGATATTACCATACCAAATTCATCTGTTTTATCGAGCACATCAACAAATTATTCGGCAAATACAAAAGAAGAATCGAGAGGATTGGTTATGCATACAACCGTTACAATTGGGTATGATGTACCTTGGCGAGATGTTCATAAAGCATTACTTAATGCAGCTACCAAAACAGATTTTATAGAAACTACTCCAGCACCGTTTGTGTTACAAACAGGTTTGGATGATTTTTATGTTGCTTATGAAATTAACGCTTATACTAAAGAACCTCAAAAACAACCTCATATTTATTCATCCTTACATCAAAATATTCAGGATAGTTTTAACGAAGCTGGTATCGAAATTATGTCGCCACATTATAAAGCGCTACGTGATGGAAATAAAACAACAATACCAGAGGATTATTTAGGTAATAATTACGAAACTCCTACGTTTAATATAAATGGCAAGTTATAATTTGTTTATAGGGAATTAGATAGCTAGAAGAAAACGAGGATTGTCTTATGTGTAATGAAGCTTTTGATAAGAGGCTTTATCTTGTGGAATTAATAGGTTTTAGTATTTTATAATGAAAAACTAATTGTAATATCACTAAAAGTGGGTATTGTGTAGTTTATGATTGTAAGCTAATTTTGTTTACTAATTCCCCCAAATAAATTATTAAAGTAAATAGCTAAAATAATTTTAATTATCGATTATGAAAAGCCCACAGTTTACACAGGAAGAAAGTCTACAAGTATTTTCGAATATAATTTCAAATAAAATACATAACGGTTTTATCTTAGAAGAAAGAAACGATGAAATGCTTTTTGCGGTTTTATCAAAAGGGGAAAGAGTAGTTGATCATAGTTTTAATTTCCTGATTTGTTGCTTAACATTCGGATTATGGTCAATCGCTTGGTTATATTTAACCATAGAATCATCTAAAAACAAAAAGATATTAGTTGCCATCGATGAAGATGGAATTCCTTTTGAAGATAAATGTTACTACGAATAATCTAAGCTTATAGCTTGTCTTTTAGATAAATACCAGTTATAGATTTTTTTACTTTAACGATTTCCTCTGGAGTTCCTTCGGCCAATAATTCTCCACCATTTTCTCCACCTTCTGGACCTAAATCTATTATCCAGTCGGCACATTTTATAAGGTCAAGATTGTGTTCAATAACAATTATCGAGTGACCTTTGTCTATTAATGCATCAAATGAAGCTAACAATTTCTTTATATCATGAAAATGAAGTCCGGTTGTAGGTTCATCAAAAACAAATAAAGCTTTATCTTTTGTAGCGCCTTTTACCAGGAACGAAGCTAGTTTTATACGTTGCGCTTCACCACCAGAAAGAGTAGAAGAAGATTGTCCTAATTGTACATATCCTAAACCAACATCTTGGAGCGGTTGTAATTTTTGAGTAATCTTAGTTTGATTGTTTTTTGAAAAGAAACTAATAGCATCATCAATAGTCATGGTTAAGATGTCATTGATGTTTTTATCGTCAAAAGCAATTTCTAAAATTTCTTTCTTGAAACGTTTTCCGCCACAAGTTTCGCATGGCAACTGTACATCGGCCATAAAAACCATCTCAACGTTAATAGAACCTTCACCTTTACAAGTTTCGCATCTTCCGCCATCTACGTTAAAAGAGAAATGTTTGGCTTGGTAGCCTCTTATTTTTGATAGTTTTTCTTTGGCATATAATTCACGAATATCATCATAAGCCTTAATGTATGTTACAGGATTAGAACGTGAACTTCTTCCAATAGGATTTTGATCCACATATTCGATATGTTTTATTTGCGAGAAAGAACCTTTTATTTCGGTAAACTGACCTGCTTTTTCGGCTGCATTATCTAATTTTTTCTGAATAGCAGGGAATAAAATCTTCTTAACAAGCGTACTTTTTCCGCTACCAGAAACACCCGTGATTACGGTTAAAACATCTAATGGAAAAGTAACATCTATGTTCTTAAGATTGTTTTCGCGAGCACCAATAACCTGTACGAAGTTTTTAGATTTTCGACGGTGTTTAGGAACAGAAATTTCTAAATCGCCATTTAAATATTTAGCCGTTAGCGACGTCGATTTTAATATTTCATAATACGTTCCTTGAGCTACTAATTCTCCTCCAAAAGTTCCCGCTTCAGGGCCAATATCAATAATCATATCGGCAGCTTTCATGATGTCTTCGTCATGTTCTACAACAATTACCGTATTACCTAAATCACGAAGAGAAAGCAACACTTTTATCAATCGTTCAGAATCCTTTGGATGCAAACCAATACTTGGTTCATCTAGAATATACATTGACCCAACCAAACTACTTCCTAGAGAAGTTGCCAGATTGATACGCTGAGATTCTCCACCAGAAAGAGTCGAAGAATTTCGGTTTAAAGTAAGATAAGATAAACCTACTTCTGTTAAAAATGATAATCTATTATTAATTTCGACCATCAAACGTTTTGCGATTTGTTTTTCGTAAACGTTAAGATCTATGTCATTAAAAAAAGTAACTAAATGCTGAATTGGTAAATCGACTAAATCAGAAACCGTTTTACCGTTTATTTTTACATAAGAAGCTTCTATTCGTAAACGTTTTCCTTTACAAACATGGCATTTTGTTTTTCCGCGGTAACGCGAAAGCATTACTCTGTTCTGAATTTTATAATTTTTCTCTTCTAGTTCTTTGAAGAAATCATTTAAACCTTCAAAATATTGATTTCCTTTCCAGATTAACTCTTTTTGTTCCTCACTTAATTGAAAGTAAGGTTTGTGTATTGGGAAATCGAATTTATGAGAATTATTTACCAACTGATCACGAAACCAACTCATGCTTTCGCCGCGCCAAGGAAAAATAGCGTTCTCGTAAATAGATAAAGAAGTATTTGGAACAACTAAATCGGCATCGATACCAATAATATTTCCATACCCTTCGCAAGCAGGACAAGCTCCGTATGGATTGTTGAAACTGAATAAATGCGGATTTGGTTCTAAGAATGTGATTCCGTCTAACTCAAAATTATTAGAATAACTAAGTCTTTTATTCGTGCTTAATTCCTGTAGAAAACAAATTCCTTTTCCTTCAAAAAATGCAGTTTGGACAGCATCAGAAAGACGGTTATAAAATTCTTCCTCATCTTTTACAACTATTCTATCAATAATCAATAAGATATCCTGATCCTTTTTCGCGTCAAGCGAAGAAGCAAATTCATCAAGACGAACCATTTCGTTATCTATTAAGATACGAGCAAAACCTTGTTGTAATAAAACATTAAGTTTCTCTTCTAGTTTTCTTCCTTTTTCAAGATGAATAGGAGCTAGAAGCAACCATTTGCTATCTAACTCAAAGCTTTTTACATCGGTAACAACATCGGTAACAGTATTTTTTTTGACTTCCTGACCTGAAATCGGAGAATATGTACGACCAATTCTGGCAAAAAGTAACTTTACATAATCGTAAATCTCTGTAGATGTTCCTACTGTAGAACGAGCATTGGTAGTATTTACTTTCTGCTCAATAGCAATTGCCGGAGCAATTCCTTTAATGTATTCAACCTTTGGTTTATCTAATCGACCTAAAAACTGACGCGCATACGATGACAAACTCTCCACATAACGGCGTTGTCCTTCGGCATACAAAGTATCAAAAGCCAAACTCGATTTTCCAGAACCCGAAAGTCCCGTTATAACAACAAGTTTGTTTCTTGGAATGGCAACATCTACATTTTTTAAATTATGTACCTGAGCACCTTTAATAATGATATTTTTCTTTGGGTCGAGTGTAGAAAGGTCAATTTGCATACAAAAAATCAATTTCCACAAAAGTAATCAATTTTCATTTGAGTTATGTTAAGGATAGAGACTCAATTTATCTAAAAAACAATGCGATAATTATTTTATCGATTAGGCTTAATTTGTAAAATAGCAGAAAAAAGACAAAATCAATTTCTTTAGCGATAAAGATTTGGTTTATACATTCGAGTTTTTTACAAGATTATTATTGTCTATTATATTCGAGTATATCTGTAATTTAAGATTGCAAAAGAAAGAAGGTTAAAATGTAATGGCTTTATTTTGTGGGATTTAAGCTTCTTTTTTAACAATTGTAACCAA
>NZ_JPRM01000019.1 GCF_000737695.1 Flavobacterium hydatis | reverse complement strand
GAACGTTTGTCGTTGTTGCGGGTGCAAAACTACCACCTTTATCTAGATAAACAACACCTTTTCTTGAGTATTTTTCGTTTATTTTTTATTCTTTTCTTAACTCTCTGATAACACAAAGATTACGATTTAACAAAATTTAGCATTTTTAAGATTTTTTTTAACTCCGCTGTGTTTTCAATAAAAAACCTTCTTTAAAACGTGTCGTTATTACGAGTTTCTCACCAAAAACACTCGTTTATTAATAACTCAACCACATAAACTCTCTTCTTTCCCAATCTAAAAGATGCAATCACATCTCTTTTCTCCTGGATACTCCAAATAAACCATTATACTTACCTATATATTATAGTATACACAAAATAACACTGATTCCTTTTTAACCATATTACCTCCTAGCCCTGATAGCAGCAGAAATCCTTTTATGCCGTGGTTCGGCATAAAAGATTGGAGCGGATAGCAGGATTAAGCTCCTTAGAAAAATTCTACTCCTATATATAAGATAAACTTATACATATATATTGTATGTATTTTTGTAATCCACTATATTTGCATTTATAAAATTATAAACAATGATTAAGATTACTTTGCCCGATGGGTCAATTAGAGAGTTTGCTGCTGGCGTAACTCCTATGGAGGTTGCGAAAAGCATTAGTGAAGGATTCGCCCGAAACGTGATTTCGGCATCTTTTAATGGTACAACTATTGAAACCGAAACCCCTCTGACGACGGATGGTAGTCTTATTTTATATACATGGAATGATGCGGAAGGTAAAAAAGCTTTTTGGCACTCGACTTCACACGTAATGGCTCAAGCTCTTGAGGAACTTTTCCCTGGAATTAAATTAACTCTAGGACCTGCTATCTCTAATGGTTTTTATTATGATGTTGATTTTGGTGATCAAAAGATAACTGACGCTGACTTTAAAAAGATTGAAGATCGTGTTCTTGAAATTTCAAGAGGCAAACACGAATTTAAAATGCGTCCTGTAAGCAAAGCTGAAGCTTTGGAACTATATAAGGATAACGAATACAAAACTGAATTAATTTCTAATCTTGAAGATGGTACAATCACATTTTGTGATCATGCTACTTTTACTGACTTATGCCGCGGTGGTCATATTCCGAATACTGGAATCATCAAAGCTATGAAGGTTATGAGTGTTGCTGGTGCTTACTGGAGAGGTGATGAGAAAAACAAACAATTAACTCGTGTTTATGGAACTTCTTTTCCTAAACAAAAAGATTTAACTGAATATTTAGAGCTTCTTGAGGAGGCAAAACGTCGTGATCACCGTAAATTAGGTAAGGAACTTGAGTTATTTGCTTTCTCTCAGAAAGTTGGTCAAGGTTTACCTTTATGGCTACCTAAGGGTGCTGCTTTACGTGATAGACTTGAGCAGTTCTTGAAGAAGGCTCAGAAAAAAGCAGGTTACGAGCAAGTAGTTACTCCACATATTGGACAAAAGGAACTTTACGTTACTTCTGGTCACTATGCTAAATATGGAGCTGATAGTTTCCAGCCGATTCATACTCCTGCTGAGGGTGAAGAGTTTTTATTAAAACCTATGAACTGCCCTCACCACTGTGAGATTTACAATGTAAGACCTTGGTCATACAAAGATTTACCTAAGCGCTATGCTGAATTTGGTACTGTTTACAGATATGAACAAAGTGGTGAATTGCATGGTTTGACTCGTGTACGTGGATTTACTCAGGATGATGCGCATATTTTTTGTACTCCTGAACAGTTGGACGAAGAGTTTAAGAAGGTAATTGACTTGGTTCTTTACGTATTTGGCTCTTTAGGCTTTGAAAACTTTACTGCTCAGATTTCTTTGCGTGATAAAGAAAACAGAGATAAATATATTGGTAGTGATGAAAACTGGGAAAAAGCTGAAAATGCAATTATCAATGCTGCTGCCGACAAAGGTTTAAATACTGTTGTTGAGTATGGTGAAGCTGCTTTTTACGGTCCAAAACTAGACTTTATGGTTAAGGATGCTTTAGGAAGACAATGGCAATTAGGAACTATCCAGGTTGATTACAACTTACCTGAGCGTTTTGAATTAACTTACAAAGGAGCTGACAATGAATTACATAGACCTGTAATGATTCATAGAGCACCTTTTGGTTCGATGGAGCGTTTTATTGCAATTTTACTAGAACACACAGCAGGAAATTTCCCACTTTGGCTGATGACTGAACAGGCTATAATCTTGTCTTTGAGCGAGAAATATGAAATATATGCTAAAAAAGTTTTAGATTTGCTAGAAAATCACGAAATTCGCGCCCTAATTGACAACAGAAGTGAAACGATAGGTAAGAAAATTAGAGATGCAGAAATGCAAAAATTACCGTTTATGCTAATCGTAGGTGAGGAAGAGGAGAAAAACGGAACGATTTCTATTCGCCGTCACGGTCAAGAAGGTAAAGGAAATATTACAGTTACAATTGATGAATTTGTCGCAATTGTAGACGAAGAAATAAAAAAGACATTAAAAGTATTTACAGTTTAACTTAAATTATAAAGTCATAGCAATAAGAAGCAACAGAGGTTACCAACCTCGCGTAGAAAAAAAAGATGCACACAGAATAAACAATCTTATTCGTGTTCCTGAAGTACGCCTTGTAGGCGAAAACATAGAGCCTGGCGTTTTTAAAATAGCTGAAGCTCTAAGATTAGCTGATCAATTTGAATTAGATCTAGTTGAGATTTCGCCAAATGCAGAGCCGCCAGTTTGTAAAATCATGGATTACAAGAAATTTGTTTACGAACAAAAGAAACGTGATAAGGCACTGAAAGCAAAATCAACACAAGTTGTGGTGAAAGAAATTCGCTTTGGTCCTCAAACTGATGAGCATGATTATGAGTTTAAGAGAAAGAACGCTGAAAAGTTCTTAAAAGAGGGTGCTAAACTAAAAGCATTTGTATTCTTTAAAGGGCGTTCGATTATCTATAAAGATCAAGGTCAGATTTTACTATTGAGATTGGCTACCGATCTTGAAGAGTACGGTAAAGTAGAAGCTATGCCAGTTCTGGAAGGAAAGAGAATGATAATGTTCATTGCTCCGAAGAAGAAAAAATAAATTATTTGCCTTAAGCAATAAGCGATAAGCTTTAAGCAAATAGTTAATGTAACCTTTTGCCTAAAGCTTAGAGCCTAAAGCCTAAAGCTTTTGAAAATATAAGTAAGTAAGAATAAATTAAAACACTAGGAAAAATGCCTAAAATGAAAACAAAATCTAGCGCCAAGAAACGTTTTAAAGTTACTGGTTCTGGAAAGATTAAAAGAAAGCATGCTTTTAAAAGTCACATCTTGACTAAAAAATCTAAAAAACGTAAATTAGCTTTGACACATTCAGCGCTAGTTCACAAAACAGATATGAAAAGCATCAAACAACAATTAAGAATTGTCTAACAATTCTTTAGGTTAAAACATTTAAAAATAACCTTGGAGTATGGCCAATAAGTTCCCTTGATTAAATTCGGGACGCCATCTACAAAAACACATAAAAATTATGCCAAGATCAGTAAATTCAGTTGCTAAAAGAGCAAGAAGAAAAAAGATAATGAAGCAAGCCAAAGGTTTCTTTGGTAGACGTAAAAACGTTTGGACAGTTGCTAAAAATGCGGTAGAGAAAGCAATGTGCTACGCTTACCGTGACAGAAAAGTGAATAAGAGAAATTTCCGTGCTTTATGGATTCAACGTATCAACGCTGGAGCTAGATTAGAAGGAATGTCTTATTCTCAATTCATGGGGAAAGTAAAAGCTAACGGAATCGAATTGAACCGTAAAGTTCTTGCAGATTTAGCAATGAATCACCCAGAAGCTTTCAAAGCAATACTTAACAAAGTAAAATAAACGTTTTATAAACTCAATTTATATTACTTACTTATTATATAAAAGCCCAATCTTACGATTGGGCTTTTTCTTTTTAACTCATACTTAAAAGCTTGCTTAGCCTTAGCATCTAATTAGCTATTTATCTATATCGACTCTGGCTGTGAATGAAGAAATTGTTGTTGTAGCTGAATCATTCTTTACTACATAAATACCTAATATATTATTTTTATATACTGTATTGGCACTTGTGATACTTGAATCTGGAAATTCAACATCTACCCAATTAGCTTCTCCAAATGTACCATCAGAATTCCGATTTACAGAAACAAATGATGCGCCACTACCCTCTCCGTTTATTGTTATCCAATCGGCAGCCAAATTATAACCTTTATCCGAAGAAGATGTTATGCCTTCAAAATGTGTGATGATCGATAAGACTATTTCGTTTTTATAACTAAACGATTTTAGATTACTAATCTGTTTTGTTTTAGAATCATAATCTACCAGGAATGCCTGACTTAGTTTTCCGAATTTAGGACTGGTATATCCTCCTGTTAGTGTATAGCTATTACCTCCGTTATGCCAAATACCATACAATGTATTGGTTAATGAATCTGGCAATTTAAATTCTGTATATTCTTTTGTATTGATATCATATAGAAACGCATATCCATTCTTATCGTTTTCTACATCGTAATTACCAACTGCAATTCCTCCCATAATGCTATGAACGAATACATTATTTGTATTCCCTCCGTTTGGCGTTACTGATGTCCATATTCCTGAACCATCGAGTGGTCCTTCATAATAAAATCCAAGATTTCCGCTTGGAAATCCTCCACTAGAAGTTGATATCTTATAAGATCCTACAATTTGTATATTCCCATTAGTCCCATTATTTGGTCCATAACAAGAGGTATTGGTAACTATCTCTGATGTGGTACTTGGGAAATTTATAACATGCCATTTCCCCTCATTACCATTACCTAATAACTTACCTTCATAAATCAGTCCCTGAACAATATTATTTTGTCCTAACAAACTTGCTGTTATGTAAACATTTTCAGATCCAGAAACTCCTCTTATTCCTTGTATAGTTGTTTGTCCGTTTGGATTATTAAAATCCATATAATTAACTGCATTTTCTACTTGTTTTAAATTTTCCGACATAATATGTGTTTTTATATTATTAATTAGTTTCCCTTTTTACATTACTATGTCGTTAATTATCTTTAGTTGAATTTTACTGTATTGAAAACGTCTGTGGGGGCATTTACCCAAAGTTTGTCTACCTCGAGCTGATGTAGTTGTTCTTCTAATTCCATTCTTATTTCACTATAACCTGGATCATAAGCAAGATTGGTAATTTCTAAAGGATCATTTACTAAATCGTATAGTTCGTATTGTTTGAAATATGCACTTGAGGCATCAAAGTAATAATCGAATTTCCATTTTTCTGTTCTTATACAACGAATACGGTTAGCTGCTTTTACAATTGTCCAATTACTATTTGATCCTGCCTTTATATCATCATAAGTAAACAAAATACTTTCCTGAACTGGCGTTCCATGCTCTATAATGGGTAGTAAACTTGTTCCTGCAAGTCCTGTAGGCGGATTTGATACATTGGCAATTTCTATGAATGTTGGCATGATATCTGCCAAAGTTGCCAATGCCATAGATTTTTTTATTTCCTGATCTTTAAATAAAATAGGATTAGAAATTACAAGTGGTACTCTTAATGCTTCTTCGTAAGCCACGAAGGTTTTCTGGCGTAAGCCTCCATGCGCTAATCCCATTTCTCCATGATCTGATGTTAAGGTTACAATTGCGCTGTCTGCTAATTTATTTCCGTTTTCATCTTCTTTGTATAATTCTTTTATTAGGTAACCAATTTCTTTATCGACATGACTTAGTAAGTATCCATAAAAATTAATATAATTTAATTTTTCTTCTGGTGTTGCTATTGCTCCTAAACTAAGGGCCATGTTAATTAAAATTTGTTCCTGTGCCATAGGTTTCTTATTCTCTAGCAAATTTTCATTTACTGTAACAGGAAGGTCAATTTCTCTTCCTGACCAACTATCTGGATGGTATCCTGAAGTTCCCGCAGATTTTGGATAAGCCAAAACATCATGCGGATTAACAAGCGATAGAATAAGACAATATGGTTTATAATCTCCTGCGGCTCTTCTTGCTTTTACTTCTTTCAGATATTGTATTGCTTCTGCCGTATATCTTGCATCATGATTTGCATAACCTCCACCAAAATTTAATGGGTTTACATCTTCGCCTGCATCTGGAGCAACCCAACCCATTGCGCCAAATAATGAAATATCGGCTGGTGTTAAATCATCGTAATTGGTCTTTGTGCCATTGGGTGCAACTCCTTTACTCATATGCCATTTCCCTCTGTACTGAACATCGTATCCATCTGCCCAAAGCACATTCATAATATTTGGTAGGGTGTTATCGAGTGTTGGTTCTTGTGGTGATAAAAGTCCTCCTTCTGTTAATGTCTGACTGACTCCATGCTTGGCAGGATACATTCCTGTAAATAGTGTAGCCCGACTTGGGGAACACATACAGGTATTGCAAAATGCCCTATCGAAACTGAATCCGTTTTCTTTTAGAAATGTGAGCGTCGGAAGATTTTTCTCTTCCCATCCTGGCGGAAAATGTTGCGTTGCTCTTTGCTCATCTGTAATGATAAGAATCATGTCTGGCTGTTGACCAATTTGTTCTAGCTTTTTTTTAAAGTCCATTGAATATCGTTTTAAATTATTAAATAAAAAATATAATCACTTGTGTTCTGCTTTAATATAAATGCTGATCATTTTAAAATAATCTAAAGATTTGCTCCTTAGCAAACTATCTTTATAATTATGTTTCTGATTTGTAATTGTATAATTGAGTTTATACTCTTCGTGTTTTTTATTTTTTATGAATCTTGTCTTTCATCTTTAAATAAGTAGAATAAAATAACAATAATAAAACAACTCTTTTAAACGTATAAACACCTGTTTTTCAGAAAGTAAAACAACAAAAAAGCCAATCTTAAGATTGGCTTTTTGTATATAAACTGATAATGTAATTGTATATATCTATGTTTTATTTCTTGTTCTTATCTAGAATATGCTTTTCTATCATATACTGTGTAATTGGTCTTAATGTCTTTCCTGTTTCTGGATGTAATCCTGGTGCTGTAAAATACTCGTAGTTACCATCGAATGATTTTCCGTACCAAATACAGGGTTTGCCCATTTTAAAAAAACTCGTAGTATCGCAAGCTTCAATTTTTCTGAAATTAGAGATTAATACTTCGTCTTTCTTCATAACTACTGGACTAAATAATGACATTGTATTTGATGCATTCTCACAAGGTACTTCTTCATAATGATCCTTATTCCAAACCATACAGTTTTCTTCTTCATTAAAACTCCAAATTGCAAATGAACCGCTTAATATAAAAATGCATGTCAATAAGATTAAATAAGGTTTCTTAAAAATTATTACTGTTGAAATTGGCTTATTTGGCTTTGCAACAAAAGAATTAATCTGAACATCTTTATTGACAAATGGTGATTCACTATCTTTTTTGATAGGTGCTGAAATCTCACTCAAACCAGATTTTGGTGTATTTATAACCAATTCTTCTCTTAAAAACCTATTATATGGTCTCTTCTCAAAATCTACCAAAATTGCTGCCAATTCAATCCTCGCTGGATTATCTGATTCTTTCTCCCCTGTTAAGAAAGAAATGATAGGTCGAAATTTTGCAATTTCAAATCTCTCTATAGCTCTCCTTAAATCCTCCCCTTCTTTTGTGTTTAGAAATACTCTGAATGTATTTTCATCATTTACTGATAATGATCTATCAAAAATAATTAGACATAAGTTTCTCAATTGTGCTGGTGAAAGATTCAGTAAAATACCTGTTGGTTCTTCCAATTTAAAAGTTTGGTATTTTGTTTTTATAGCATTTTTATATTCTTCAAAAGTAATTTTACTCATAAGCATTTATCGGAATTGTTAAACATTTTGCAGCAATCAGCAGAATTATCAGCATTACTGGAATTTCATCTCAATGCCCCGCCAAAGCTGTCATTTCTTTGCCTCAGAATTAGTTACCGGTTTAATCTGCAGGTTAAAACAAATGTACAAAACTAGTTCTTTAAAAAAGTGTGTAAAACCGTAAGACCGAGTTTATCCGGGAAGTATAAATAAAAATCATACTGTTTCTACACGCTTTACTTCCCTCAAAAAAACAAGAAACATTCCGCCAGAAGCGGTCTGAAAAATCAGTTCAAAATTTCGATTTCAGAAATCGGATGGGGCGACTTATGTCAAATTTTAAAAATAAACTAAGATGAAAAGAATTATAGCAATATCGTGTTTTGTATTAACTAGTATCGCATTTGTATCATGTACTAATGATGATGAAACGACAGAAAAAAGTAAATTAACAATTTCTGCAGATGCTCCAGATGAAACTGGAGGAGGTTCAAATGGTCAAACTCCAATTCCTCCACCAAAGACAAAACCATAATTAATTTCTTAATTAAATATAAATCCTCAATTTAATTAATTTCAGTATTTTCGGGAAATGAAACTTAAACAAGTCCATTTCCCGATTTTTATTTTGATACTAGTTCTAGTAATATCATCATGTGAAAAAAAATCAAGCGCATTAACAAAAGCAAAAGATGATTCCCTTTATAGTGATTATTTAGCACTAGCCGATAAGCATTTTAATAACAAAACTTATGACAGTGCTTTTTATTACTACAACAAATCCAAATTAGTATGCAATACTAATGAAAAGGAGAAAATAATTTACTCATTATTAAAAATGGCTGTTACTCAGCAAATACAAGGTGATTATTTTGGTAGTGAAACTAATGCCACTGAAGCAATCCCTTTCTTTACGAAAGAAACAAACTTTTATTATAAGTGTGCTGTATATAATATACTTGGTATTAATTATGAAAGGTTACATGAATATGATGATGCCATTTATAATTATAACCAAGCAATAAAATATGTTGAAGTAGATCTTCCTAAATATGTTCTCAAAAATAATATTGCTGTAGCATACATGGGCAAGTCGGATTATATAAAAGCATCTGATATACTTAGCCATTTAAACCAAGAAAAAAATATTACCGATGATTCTGAAAATCATGCTAGAATACTAGATAACTTAGGGTTTTCATATTATAAAATAAGAAATCCAAAAGCTATAGAATATATAAACCAATCAATAGCAATTCGAAAAAAAATAAATGATGATTTTGGAATAACAACTAGTTACATGCATCTTTCAGAGTTATATTCAAATAAAAATCCTCGACTTGCAAGTGAATATGCTAAGTTAGCTTATCAAAAAGCAACTAAAGTCAATAATGTCGATGACCGTTTGGTATCATTAAAATTAATAATAAAAAATTCTAGTGGCAATGAATTAAAAGATAAAACTCTTCTCTTCTTAAAAATAAATGACAGCATTACCAAAACAAGGCAAAAGGCAAAAAACCAATTTGCAAAAATAAAATATGATTCTAAAAAAGACCGAGAAGAAAACCTTCAATTAAAAGCTCAAAAGGCAGAAAATGCATTACAATTAGAAAAAGTAAAAAACAGAAATCTAACCTTATATATAGTAATTGGTCTTGTTTTAGGTTCGCTTTTGTTTCTTTACTACTATTTAACGACAAAAGGAAGAAGGGAGAAGACTGCTGCTATTTATGAATCTGAAACTAGAATTTCTAAAAAACTACATGATGAACTTGCCAATGAAGTATATCATACTATAGTTTTGGCCGAAACAAAAGACTTATCTACGGAAGAGAATAAAGAAATTCTTCTTTCAAATTTAGACACTATTTATTCTGGAACTCGAAATATATCCAGACAAAACAGTACTATAGACACGGGAGAAATTTTTGAAAGCGAATTAAAAGAAATGTTATCTAGCTATAATAGCAATAAGATAAACGTAATTATTAAAGACAATAACGATATTAATTGGTCGAAAATTGATACTGAAAAGAAAATTGCAATTTACAGAGTCTTACAAGAATTACTTGTCAATATGAAGAAACATAGCCAATGTACTTTTGTAATTATTGGTTTTGAAGGAAATGATAAACAAATACAAATAAGTTACTCTGATAATGGGATTGGTTTTAGTGAAAAAATAAATTTAAGAAATGGTCTCAAGAATGCGGAAAACCGTATCCAAAGCATAAAAGGAACACTTACTTTTGAATCTGAGCCTAACAAAGGGCTAAAAGCTAAAATTTCATTTCCAAAATAATATACGCATATGTTTACAAAAGTTTTAATAGCAGAAGATATAGATTTTAATGATGTTGCAGTTGTTCGAGTTCTTGAAGAACTAAATGTTTCCGAAATAGAATATGCTAAATATTGTGATGATGCTTTACTTAAAATAAGAAAAAGTATCCTTGATAATCAACCTTATCAGTTATTAATAACTGATTTATCCTTTAAACCTGATCATAGAAAAACTGATCTAAATTCGGGCGAGGAACTTATTGCTGCTGTGAAACTATTATTACCTGAGATTAAAATAATCGCATTTTCTATTGAAGATAAAGCTTATCGTATAAAATCTCTTTTTGATAAATATAATATCAATGGCTTTGTTATGAAAGGCCGTAATAGTATTCCTGAATTAAAAAAAGCAATTCTGAATGCTTTTAATTCGGATAAAAAATATCTTCCTCAAGAATTAAACTATATTCTTCAGGATAAAACGACTAATGAAATAGACAATTATGATATTCAACTTATAAAATATCTTTCAATAGGTGTCTCTCAAGATAGTATGGAAGCTAAATTTAAAGAAGTTGGTATTACTCCTAATAGTAAAAGCACTATCGAAAAACGCATTAATAAACTTAAAGTATACTTTAAAGCCAATAACCCAACGCATCTTGTGGCAATTGCTAAGGATTTGGGCTTGATATAAACCTTTATTTTATCACATCAACTCGCTTTACGGATTCCCGTAAGGATACGCTGTTGCATATTTATAAGTTTGGCATTCCAAAAACTTATTTTTATAAAGAGCAATTATTTTGTACTTCTGTCAAAAAAGTACCTGACAAGAAGCATCTCTCCCAAAAACAAAATTATACTTAAAACAATTCTCCTTTGTTTCTTATTGTCTTTTGGTATAGTAATTCTAAGTGCCTCATCAGGATATATTGAGCTGGATTGGAGATTCCTTTTCATTCCAGCTATCCTAATTTTTCTAATCGTACTACTCATACTTGCACTTATAAATAGATACAAAAAAATATAAATCTATTTTAAATGCTTTTCCTAATCCTCTTCTGGTTATTACCGTACTACTTCAAGAGTAAGACAATTTTATTTTATCTATTATTTTTCTGAATGCGGGAAACCGTAATAAACTGTTTTACAATGAGCTTAAGTTTGTCGTATTAATAATTTAAAACAAAAAATATATGAAAAAATTAGCCCTGTTATTCACTCTCTTCTTTTTTTTACTAAGTAACAATATTGATGCTCAAAAAGGTCATTATAAAAATGGAAAAGGAAGTTCACATAAAGGTGGAAAATATAAAAACTCAAGTACTAACAATCATTATAAAAAAAGAAAATAATGAAGCATAAAGTTGCTTCATTATTTTTCTAAACTAACTAAAATTGAATCATGAAAAAATACTACGTAAACCAAAATGCACAATTGAATGGTGATCATGAAGTTTATACTGCAGATTGTATTTTTTTACCAACTCAGACAAACAGAAAATACTTAGGCGAATTTTCAGACTGCAAACTAGCAGTAATTGAGGCAAAAAAGACTTATTTAAAATCAAATGGTTGCAAGAGTTGCTCCAATGAGTGCCATACAACTTAAACTATCATGGGTTTTCGATTTCAAAGAAGAATTAAACTCGGAGGAGGATTTAGTATAAACATAAGTAAATCCGGAATTTACCCAAGCTTAAAAACAAGTATGGGAACTATTAGCCCTAAAAGACTATCTGTTAAAACAGGTATATCGGGTTTAAATTATCAAAATAACTTTAATAAAAGTAAAAATAGTGGCTGCATGCTACTATTTGCATTTACTGGAGCGATAACATATTTAATATACATCATAAATCATTAATATCATGGGATATAGAAAAGCATATTACAAAAAAGACGGAACATACGTTCAAGCGCATTATACAAATACTAGATCTAAATTTTCAAATAAGAATAACGGTTGTCTACTAATCTTAATAATATTATTTAGCCTTGCGATTTCTTGTTCTGAATCATCGGATTCTACTAGTGAAGCAAAAAGCTCTACAAGCTCTACTTGCCCAACAAAAACTTGTGGTGATTTCACAACACAAGCACAAGCACAAGCTACTTATAATGGCAACAAAAAATGTTATAAAAATTTAGATTCTGACGGGGATGGAATCGCTTGTGAAAATTTATCTAAATAAATATTCTAAACAATGATAACACTAGAATTAAAAAGCCATTTTTTAAGATTATATCAAATGGCATTATCAGACAATAAATTTGATGTATTAGAACTCCAAATGTTATATCATTTTGCTGATGAAAGAGGTATTCCTAAAGAGGAACTTGATAAACTTTTTCTAAATCCTATAAGTACTGAGTTATGTATTCCTAACGAATTAAATACTCGTATTGAATACCTATATGATTTTGCTCGGATAATTTGGGCTGATGAAAAAATTACTGATGACGAAATAAATATGCTCAAAAAATATTGTCGGATTTTTAATTTTTTGGATGAGAACATTAATGAATTAACACATTATCTCATTGATTGTGTACAAAAAAACATTCAAAAAGAAGAAATTATTAGTCAATTAAACTCTTAAGTTATGAAGCCACTTACACAATTATTTAGTTTAAAAAAAGTAGAAGAAACTCCAGTAAATATTTCTGAAGAAAATGAAAATGACAGAGAACAAATAAGAATCACCTACTATCAAAGTGGTTTTGCAGCATCTGTAAAAGCAACTGGAAAACCTATTGTCTTAAAAGCATGTCTTCAAAATTTATATATGAGTTTTGAAGATCAATGTCGAAAACAAAAATTAGAACAAGAAAGATTAAAACAGCCCTATCGAGAAGAACAGGAAAAAAATAGGACAGAGCTTAAAAAATCTGAAGCTGCAATAGGTATATATGAAAAGAAAGAACTGGATATTAATGACAACCTTGATATTATCAAAAATGAAATAATCGAAGTAAAACGTAATCCTGATAAATATGGAATTGAAGACGGAAAAGGATTGAAAGCTCAATTTTATATTGGATTAATTTTATTACTACCCATTACTCTTTATGTATTAGTCTTTTATATTTCGGCATCATATTCTGCTTTCTTCAAAGAATTTTCGAATGATAGCCTAACAGCTGCAATTTTTGATGCAAATGCATTAACGAATTCTTTTGAAGCTAGTTGGTTAGAAGGCATTCTAGTTATTACTATTCCATTTGTATTTATGGGACTAGGCTATGTTATTCATATGGTGCAAAAAGGAAAAGGCATAAAAAATATCTTTAGAATGATTGCATTATTTATTACAACATTCTTATTTGATGCATTATTGGCTTATCAAATCGAAAAAAAAATATATGAATTTAACAAAACTACTGATTCTTCTCCATATAATTTAAACATTGCATTAGGTGAAGCTGAATTTTGGATGATCATATTTGCAGGATTTGTAGTTTATATTATCTGGGGACTTGTTTTTGATTTTGTTATGAAAGAATTTGAGAACATCGATAAAATAAGAGCATTCATTAGAGGTAAAAAAGAAAAACAAATTGATTTAGAAAATTTAAAAATCGATATTAATAATAAAGTCAATGATTTCAAACAACAAGTAATTACTACGAATGGAAAAATTTCAGAATTACAATCAAAAATTGATGGCTTTGTCTTCCCAGTAAAAGAATATCTTCATTATCATCATCAATATAAAGAAGGATGGTTTCAGGCCATTAATACTGAAATAGCATTACCGTATAAAGAAAAAACAGAATTATTAGAAAACTGTGAACTTCATTCGGAGGAACATTTAAGTAAATTAAATTTAATCGACCCAGATTTTCAACATTTGGTATATTCTAAAAACTAATAGCTATGAAAAACATTTCGAAAATAATCATGATTTCTTTGTTATTACTTTCTTTCATTTCGTGTACACAAAATTCTGCTAAAGAAAAAAAAGAAGATTCCATTAAAAGTGGGACAACGGAAAACTACAATATCAGTATACTAATAGATTTATCGGATAGAATTAGTCTTAAAAAAAATCCGAATCCAACAATGGAATACTATCAACGAGACTTGGGTTATATAAAATCTATTTCTGAAGCCTTTACTAAGCATTTGAAATCAAAAAGAATACGACAGATTGATGATAAAATGCAATTGTTTTTTAATCCAGAACCCTCAGATTCAGAAATCAATGCTATATCTAAAAATTTAAGAATAGCAATTGATAAAAACAATGTCTCAAAAGATTTTTTGAATTCAATAAACTCGAATTATGCATCCCAAACTTCAAAAATATATGCATCAGCAATAAAAGATAATAATTATGTAGGCTCTGATATATGGAGTTTTTTTGATAATAAAGTCAAAGATCAATGTATTGAGAATGGATATAGAAATATACTCATATTATTAACTGACGGTTACATGTTTTATGACGGAACGACAATAAGGGAAGAAAACTTAACAACTTATATAACTCCCGAATTAATACGCCAAAATGGTCTAAATACTAAAGACTGGCAAAATAAATTAGAAGAACAAAATTTTGGTTTTATTAAAATTGATAATGATTTATCAAATCTAGAAGTTTTAGTTTTAGGGATAAATCCCAAAAAGAATGCTCCTTATGAAGAAAAAGTTATCAAAGCATATTGGAGCAAATGGCTTACAGAAATGAAAATAAAGCATTTTGAAATTAAAAATGCAGACTTACCATCAAACATGGATAAGATAATTAAAGATTTCATATTAAAAAATTAGACTATTCAAAATTTAATGTAAATACTTATTTTAAAAGTACTAATTCCATTTTAGGCTTATTCAATACTTCTTAATAGACAATAAGAAAATGAAAAACACCTCTATAAAACTTAAATACATAATTTACAGTCTTCTTTTAGCATTGTTAGGATGCAAAAACGAACAACCTCAGGTAGAAAAAATTAAAGCTCAAGCGTTTTACAAAGAAGTAATTACTCCTGATGACATAAAATCTATCACTCCCGAAGAAGCCAAAACATACCATAAGGATATAAAGTACCGGTACGAATATCGTACTGGTATATCTGGGAATTATGAATATACTTATGACATAAATGGATATGACCAAGATGGCAATTTAGTTACCGGAATTATAAATATTGAAAATAAATATGATGCCGGAATTATTATAAATAATCTTGACGAGGAAATTGACATAAAAGCTGAATGGGTTGATTATGGCAGATTAAAAGCTACTGACGAAAACGGAAATGAATATAATCTAGTTGTAGATTAATTTGAAAACATTAAATAAAAAAATATGAAGTTTATTACATTAGTCTTATTTATTACACTTACCTCTTTTAATCTGGTAGAAACCAATGTATATGTATGTGGCGCGAGTGGTGCAAAAAAATACCATTACAAAGAATCTTGTCGTGGTTTAAGTTCTTGTAAACAGGAAATAACTAAACTTTCTTTAAAGCAAGCACAAGGATATGGCCTGACACTTTGTGGTTGGGAAGACTAGATAACTCTAGGATAATCTCTATATTTGAAAATTAATCCTTACGAATGAAAATCCCATTTACTGCCCTATTTGTTCTATTCTCTACATTACTTTTTTCTCAAACCAAAATTCTTTCCTGGAACATTCAAAACTTTGGTAAATCAAAATCTGATCTAGAAATTAGTTTTATCGCTAATACAATCAAGAATCACGATATCATTGCAATTCAAGAAGTTGTTGCTGGTCATGGAGGTTCTCAAGCTGTTGCGAGATTGGCTGATGAACTCAATCGAAAAGGTGCTAAATGGGATTACTCTATTAGTGATCCTACAAGCAGTAGTGCTTACAAAACAGAGCGATATGCTTTTATCTGGAAAACTAGCAAAGTAAAACTAAAAGGAAAACCTTGGCTTGAAAAACAATATGAACAGCAAATAGACCGTGAACCCTATTATGCCACTTTTGAAAAAGACGGTAAAACTTTTACATTAGTAAGCTTTCATGCTATCACAAAAAGCAAGCAACCTGAAACGGAAATTAAATATTTCAAGTTTTTACCTCAACAATATCCAAATCTAAATTTGATTTTTGTGGGTGATTTTAATTGTCCGCAATCTCATACTGTTTTTAATCCTTTGAAGAAAATGGATTATCAACCGATTTTAGAAAACCAAAAAACATCCTTGAAACAAAAATGTATTAATAATGTATGTTTAGCTTCTGAGTTTGATAATATTTTCTACCAAACTTCGAAAATCAAAATAAAAAACAAAGGCATAATTCATTTTTATAAAGATTTTGATTCCTTAAAAGAGGCTCGAAAAATATCTGATCACATCCCAATATGGATGGAATTTTCTTTAAACTAAAAACTATGTTTTTAGTTTTTTCTTTTTAGCGGCAGGAAATAATACGTTATTTAATATTAAACGATATCCTGGGGAATTTGGATGTAAGTCTAAAACTGTTGGTGGATCACCTACTTTATGTTGAAAATCTTCAGGATCATGTCCTCCAAAAAAAGTAAACATTCCTTTTCCTTTTTCGCCATGTAAATATCTTACTTCTCCGTTAATCTCACATGTACCCATTACCAAAGCGCTCGATTTTACAAATTCAGCATCAAATGAAGTTGTTTGTCCCATGAATCCTTTTACAAGTTGGGTATGATTTTGACATAACATACTTGGTATTGGATCCCATTTTGCAGAAAATTCCATTAACGTAAAATAATCCTTATCCATTGGTACTCTCCTTTTTGGTGTCATATCAATATCTGAAAATTCATATATCTCTGGTTTACGTTCTAGAGTAAAGTCTCTAAAAGCAAATGAATTAGCATAATTAAGTTTAGATTGATAATTTGGTTCACTAGCGTCTCCATCAAACATTGCTTCGCAAATATCTACTCCATCTGCAGCCAGAGCAATATCAAAACTATCTGTTGCCGAACACATTGCAAACATAAACCCTCCACCTATTACAAAATCTCTAATTTTTTTGGCTACTGCGCCCTTTTCCTTAGATACTTTATCATATCCCAGTTTAGTTGCCAATGCTTCAGCATCTTTCTTTTGTTCTATATACCAAGGTGCATTTTTATAGGCTGAGTAAAATTTTCCATATTGTCCTGTAAAATCTTCATGATGTAAATGCAACCAATCATATAACAATAACTGATCGCTTAGAACTTCTTCATCATATATTGGGGTAAACGGAATTTCGGCATACGTTAATACTAGAGTAACTGCATCATCCCAAGGTTGTTTTCCTTTGGGTGTATAAACTGCTATTTTTGGAGCTTTCTCAAGAATAACTGTTTCCATATTCTGAGATGGACTTGAGATTTCATTTAAAATAGAATTCTCTTCGCTATCTGAAAGCACTTCAAAACTAACTCCTCTAATTTTACATTCTTTACGAATTTCTTCTGTATCTGGTAGCAAAAAAGAACCTCCACGATAATTAAGTAACCAACTGGCTTTGTAATTTTTGTTCAAACACCAATACGTTATTCCATAAGCTTTTAGATGGTTTTGCTGTGATGTTTCGTCCATTGGAAGTAAAATAAACGAAGCTCTTCCATTAAATGATAATAAAAAGAAGAATACATAAGCAATATAATATTTCATTTTTAATCTATTTTTATTTTAATCTATTCTAACACAAGACTAAACAATTATTGGTTTTCTATAAAAACACGTATAAACACGCATAAATGTAAGGATAACTCTGGCTAAATTTGTTTTTATTAAATAATTAACAATTGACCATGAAAACCCAAACAATGAAACTTAATGGAACAAATAACAAACTTAGACTCGCAAATTTAGTTCGAAAGATAGGAGCTTGTTTATTGATATTGACCATTATTTTATACTATGTTTTATCTATCCAGTTCTTAGCTAGTAGCGGAAGTAATTAAGAATTATTAATTTGTAAGTACCGCAATATCATTTTGAATAGCATAAACCACTAATCCAGCTGTATTTCTAGATTCTGTTTTAAGCAATAAATTATTCCGATGCCCTTCAACAGTTCTAGGGCTTATAAAAAGTTCTTCAGCAATTTCGGCTGTACTTTTTTGTAAACAAATTAACCGTAGAACTTCAATTTCACGAGTAGAAAGAAAATTTGTATCTAAATTGCATCTGGTATTTTTACCTGCTTTGGCTATTTCATGTATAATTTTAAGTACTCTATCATTATAATAATATCCTCTCGTATTTACCTCATTAATTGTAAAAATTAAATCTTTTGGAGTAGCATTCTTTATCAAATAAGAAACTGCTCCAACTTGTATCATATTTGCAACAAATGATTTAGTATCATAACTTGTTAAAGCAATGACTTTGACTTCTGGGAATTTTCTATGGATAATTTTAGTAGATTCAACTCCATTTAAAATAGGCATTTTTAAATCTATGATAATAATATCTGGTTGATCACTAGATCTTTCTAAAAATGAAATTAATTCTGTTCCATCTGAAGCCTCAAAAATAACCTCTAAATTTTCTTCTCTCTCCAATAAAAACAATATTCCTTTGCGAAATAAAATTTCGTCATCAACTAATATTATTTTTACCGTAGTTTTCATTTTGTTTATCAGGGATATCAATAATTAGCTTACTACTTTAATGAATTAAAAACAGACAATTGCAAAACAAGTAATTTATCTTACGAAAATACAAAAAATGTAAATTTAAATAGCTATTAATCTGGCTTAAAAAGTAAAAACTACTGAAATTCCTCTATTAATAACTGATTCTACATCCAAGTTTCCGTTTAAAAAAGAAACTCTGCTTTCAATATTCTTCATGCCAAGCCCTTTTTGATTTTCTATATTTTTAGAATCAAATCCAATTCCATTATCAGAATATGTACCTTTTTTAATTCCATCATTTTCTTCAAAAACAATCGAAATCTTTGTAGCCTTTCCATGTCTCAATGAATTATTCATGAGTTCTTGCAAAATTCTAAAAATGTGTAAGTGTTTATCTTTATCTTTCTTATCAAAATCTATATGATTTTGATAGTCTATTGATATTGCTTTGCTACTTTCAAACTCCAAACATAATTCTTCTATACCTGCATGCAAACCAAATTTCTCTAATACTGGTGGAAATAATCCGTGGGCTATTTTTCTGGAACTATCCAAAGCTTTAGCTGTTAGATTAATAATATTCCCAGTAATTTCGTTTATCTCGCTTTCACTTAAATTAGGTGTATTTAATAAATGACTATTTAACGATACTACATTTAATTTAGAGCTTATATCATCATGCAAATCTTGCGCTATACGCTTTCGTTCTTCTTCTTGTGTAAGAATTACTGCTTGTACTTGGTCTTTCTGGTATTGAATTTCTAAATCCTTTTTTTCTAATTTCTCTTTTATTATTTTCTTTCTCGAGAAATAAAAAAACATAACAAGAACAACTCCCATAAGAACAAAGGCTAGACAACTAAATACAATTGTAGCTACAATTTCACTTTCAGAAATAGGATTAGAATTCATAGGCGTCTTTGGGGCTTTTCGCTTATTTAATATATGTAAATTTAACAATTCAAATATATCTCATTTTATCTGGATAATTTTAATGAGTAATTAAATATGTCATAAAATAAAAAATCTTCATCAAAACTTAGTTTCGACAAAGATTTTTTATCTATAATAACTGTTCGTTATATGTAAAAATCACATTAATCTTAATGCAGTATTTGTATAATTTACAAAGTATATTCTACATAATTATTCTATTTATAAAGTATCAATTGTGAACCTCATCTTATATCATTTATGCTGAATAAGTCATTATATTATTGCGAATCATTTAAACTTCAATTCACAAGATTGTCTTTTTTAGAAAAACTCTTTTTCCATTCAATTAAAATCAACAATTGAAATACAATGTATAATACATAATTTATACGTGAAGGTAATTTATAATATTTTGAACTTAGTGTTATTGATAAATTACCAACTAGAAACAAAATAGTACTTCCCAACAAATAAAATAGAATACCTACATTAATATAATAAAATACTCTTTTATCATTCAACATATTATAAAAATGAAATGTTGCATATATTATCAATAAAAAAGAAGTAATGAATATTTCATATAAATTGAATTTAAAAAACAAATCAGGTTCTATACTATATTGTATAGCTAAACTTAATAGTGTCAAAACACAAGTAATTTTGATTACTTTTTTTTGAAAACTATCTGTTATTAGATTATAATAGAAAAGAGCGAGCATCAGAAATTGTCCAATAAAATAAAAATGAGACAAAAACAGATTGTTCATCCCAAATTTACTTAAAACTAGTGTACTCATCTGAACGCATACAATAAAAAAAAGATACGTTGTAAATATCACATACGTTTTTTGTTGTTTAGAAATACCTACTACAAATACAATAAAATTAATCAGCAAAAGAAAATATCCAAAGTTAACAAGAAATGAATACATAAATCATGTGAGATTAAAGAGGGCTAGATGGATCTCCTCCTGGAGGACAAGGCTGGCTAAAATCGTATATTGCTGGTGCTATAGCATTTACTTTATTTTCCGCTTGTCTCTCTTCATGATTACTTCCTGGTAACATATCCACATAAATACCTGTTTCTTCGTCATATCTGGTTCCTACAATCAGTAAAGTTTGCTCTCCTTCATCGTTTATTCCTAAATAAGCTCTTACAGCATCAATTTCTTGTTTTAAAACTAGTTCTAAATTTATTTTTGGAATTAAAAATGCACGAACTTTTTCCTTACTGTCGATTTCATTTTTTGGATCGCTCCAGTTTTTTGTCCATTTTTCCGCTGTTGCCAATGGAATTTCAGTGTCTCTTTCTCTTAATCTGTTTTTTTCTTTCATAATTCAGGGTTATAAATAATTTAAAATTTATCTCAGGCTAGTTAATAGTTGTGCTAAACTACATTTTTTTATTTGCTTGGCAAAAAAAATTAAACAAGTAAAAGACTACTGAAAAAACAAAAAAGACATGTTTTTCTGTTAACGAAATTTTAACAAGATTAGGTTTATTGATAAAATTTTAAACTTTTATTTAAAGAGCTAAAAAACCTACATCGTATTACACACCAGGTATTTATCCCTTATAATTCTAATTACAAAAACAGGTATAAATACGCATAACCAGAATTTCTTTATGATTTAATTTTGATTGTAAACTATTTAAACCCAAAAACTATGTCTACAGAACCATTCATTGGAGAAATTAAAATCCTAGCATTCAATTTTGCACCTAGAGGTTACCTAACCTGTCAGGGGCAAACTTTAGGTATCGCACAAAACACCGCATTGTTCTCTCTTATAGGGACTTATTATGGAGGAAATGGTCAAACAACATTTCAGGTTCCTAATCTGCAAGGTCGCATGCCAGTAGGTCAAGGGCAAAGTGCTTTAGGAGCTAGCTATCAGATGGGACAAACAGGAGGGATAACCTCTGTTTCGATACTAACATCAAACATACCTGCCCACGTACACACCCTAACTAATGTTGCCGTAAAGATAAAAGCTTCTACTGATAATGCAGACGAAACTTCTCCAAACGGTAATTTCCCTGCTGTTTCTCAAGCACCAAGCTATTCTGGAAATGGAGCTACAAATAATGTTTTTAGTGGTGGAACTGCAATTACTGGTAATACTGATCCAACTGGTACAGGTATACCTATTAGTGTACAGAACCCTTATTTAACTATTAATTATTCTATTGCCACAGAAGGAATATTCCCTAGTAGAAATTAATTATAAATAAAATCAAGGAGAGTCTTAAAATAAAGCTCTCCTTATTTATTAAATAAAATATATGCAAGTAATAGGAATTCTATTGTCGCGCTCTACATATTATCAAACAATTGGTATTGATTTATATGAAGGTCTCCGTTCTGGTTTAAAACAGCTAGGTAGGACTGATCTCAAAATAGTTACAGAAAATATAGGTTTTGGTGCTGATAAACAACAGTGTTATCGCAGCGCCGAAAAACTTTTGCTTGAAGAAAACGCATCTATTGTAATTGCTTACATAGGACATCGTACAGCTCAATTACTTCGACCTCTTTTTTTGGCGACAAATAGAATACTAATTGTTTTGGATGCCGGTGCAAATATGCCTCTTGAATGGCCAACTTGCCCAAATATTTTTTATCACTCGCTTCACAATTCTTTAGGAGCTTCACTCGCTGCTAAAGAAGCCATAAAAGATGGATATAAAAATGCAGGAATGGTTACTGGGTATTATGATGGCGGATACCTACATACATATAGCATTTCAAAATCATTTCAAGATAATGGAGGAACAATATCTTTTAATCATGCAACTGGTTATAAAACAGAAGATTTTACAATGGAACCATTAAAAGAACATTTAAACAATTTTCCTGAAAGTGCCTTGTTGAGCATTTTTAGCGGAGATTATGTACAATGGTATTTTGAACAAATTAAAAACACATTCGAAAAAGAAAATCTACCCGTTTATCTGACTCCATTTGGATTAGAAGAAACAATGCTGAGTGATGCAGTTTATCCAGGCGATAATGCAAAAGGTATTGCAGGTTGGTCTAAAAAAATTGAATCTACAGAGAATCAAATTTTCATTGAAACTATAACGGAATCAGGAAAAACACCTAATCTATTCTCCTTATTAAGTTGGGAAAGTGCAACTATAGCGATAAAGGCATTAGAACTAGCACTTGAACATAAAAATAACATACAAAATATTAGTCAAGATTTACAATCCCTTTCATTCATAAGCCCAAGAGGTGAAATTTATTTTGATTCAAAAACGAACACATCAATTTCTCCTTTATATAAAGCATCAATTATTTCAAATACCGAAGGCAAATGCGAATTACAATTGGAAGGTGAGGTAACAGAAGTAAACGAATATTATAAGAAACTAACAGACCAAGATTTAGATCAAACGACATCGGCTTGGTATAATAGTTATGTCTGTATTTAACTATGGAAGCACAGAAAAAAATAATGGTACTATGTGGCGGAAAGTTCGCCTTTAACACATTGCAATTATTAGCATATGAGAGATTTATATGCGCAATAGGTATCGGAAAAAGCAATAACACAATCATAGATGCATTAGAAAGAGAATCGGAAGACAATAACTTCGGATTCAAATCATTCCCTTCTAAAAAAAGCATGGAAGAGATGAGAGGTTGGATTGATACAATTAAACCCGATTATATATTTTGTATCTCTTTTCCATTCCTTCTTCCTGAATCTGTCCTGTCTTATGGAAACAATAAATTTATCAATTTCCACCCAGGACCATTACCACAATACCGTGGCGTAATGCCAATTTTTGAAGTACTCAAAAATCAAGAAAAAGAGACCGCCATTTGTGCGCATTTTATGAATGAAAAATTTGATCAAGGAAATATTATTTTCAATGATCCTATAAGAATACAAGAGAATGACACTTACGGAAAACTGACTGTAAGATTAAGTAACCGTACGGCTCAAGTTGCTTTAAATATGGCGAATATGCTACAATTTGCTAGTAATATTCCCAATCAATCTCAAGACGAATCCTTGGCATATTATTATGAAAAACCAGAATTAACAGATACTTATATTAATTGGAAGCGAATGTATGCAGATGAAATCATTGCCTTAATAAATGCATGCAATCCTTGGAATTCTGGTGCTGATGCCACTTTAATGAACGAACAGGTTAAGATAATAGTAGCAACACTATTAGATGAACCTCATGAAGACAAACCAGGAACAATTATTTCTATAAACAATACGATAAATGTAGCTTGTGAGGACAACAAACAAATTGCAATCGAAATACTTAGTACAGACGAAGGTATAATGACGGCTAAACAATATGCCTTATTAAAGCCATTAGTGGCTAACCCCATATCTAACTAATATACTTAACTATCAATTTAAAACTATGAGATTATGAAAAAGAACTTTACTATTATTTTTGCGGCATTGCTATGCCTCTTTTATACAAGAGGTAGTGCTCAAACGCAATTCTGGTCCGATACATTTGAGGATACTGGAGCTCCTAGCTCAGGTGTCAGATTACCATCTGTCACAGAATTTTCTTTTGGAGGTCCACCTCCAACAGCTTATTTCTTTAGAACCGTCCCAACTGGTATAGCCCTACAAAGTGGAACATACACAGGTTTTCAGGGTGCAAAAATATGGGCTGCTGAAGACATTGACAAAGGCTCAGCAGGTGTCAATGGTACGTTAAGCCCTAATCAACAAGTTACTTGGCCTACAATTAATATTACGGGGAAAAGTGGTTTATCCTTTAAAGGTATTTTTGCTGCCAATAATTTGAATGCTGGCTGGAACGGTACAAACTTTGCACCAAATCAGGATTTTATTGCTATTGAATATCGAATAGATGGAGGTCCCTGGACAAAAATCATTGCATTCTATGCTGGTGCTATAACAACATCCAATGCCTTATCTCTTGATACAAACGGTGATTTAATAGGAGACGGAGCACCTCTAGGATATACTTTTAGTGAGTTTTCTGCTAACATTCCTGGAACAGGAGCACTATTAGATATTAGATTGAATTGTTCTGCAAATGGTTCAGATGCGCAAGAATTTGCTGTAGATAATTTCCGCCTTTTCGAAACACCAGCGTGTACTGCTCCAGTTATTACTGCCAACCCTCCTGATAGAACTTTATGCCCAGGAAGCAATACAACATTTACTGTTACTGCAATTGGTGCAACTGCTTACAAATGGCAAGTAGATCAAACAGGTCTAGGTACATATACTGACCTTGCAAATGTTGCTCCATATTCAGGAGTTACAACTAACACATTGACTATAACTGGTGCAACTACAGCAATGAACTCATATAGGTATAGAGCTGTTGCAATTAATGCACTTCCTACATGTTTTACAAACTCTAACTTTGGATCGCTATTAGTTTCAAACATAAGTCTTGCTGGCGCACAAGATAATATCCTTTGCGCAGGTACTACTACTGGTAGTGCATCAGTTATCCCTTCTGGAGGTATTGGTACTTATACATATTCATGGTCTCCATCTGGTGGTACAGGAAGTATAGCTACAAACTTAAGTGCAGGAACCTATACAGTAACTGTAAAAGATGGTATACTATGCGAAACAACTAAAACTTTTATCATTATTGAAACAGGTACACCAATAAACATAGTACCTACACAAACTAATGTAAGTTGTAATGGAGGTACTAATGGGACCGCTACAGCTGCTGCAACTGGAGGAACTGGCACACTTAGTTATTCTTGGTCACCATCAGGAGGTACAGCTGCAACTGCAACTGGATTAGCTGCCGGAACATATACTGTAACAGTAACTGATGCAACCCTATGTTCTAAACAACAGGTTTTTAATATAACTGAACCTACAGCAATTACAACATCTGGAACTCAAACTAATCTAAGTTGTAATGGTGGAAGCGCTACAAAAACTTTGGGTAGCATTTCCTGTTGGAACTGACGTAGATATAATTGTAGCTGAAACAGCATTCGATAAATTTATTGAACAAGAAGTTCCTAATCTAATAGCTTTTATAGTAAGAGAAGCCGAACTATTCAATCCACTAGAATTTAAAGTTATATTTGCCCCAGTACCGGATTTTGAAGAGCCAATCATTGAGGCTCCATTAAATAACTGATAAATAACTCCACTTTCTGAACCCTGAACGTTCACCGAAACAGTTGAACCTGAACAAATAGATGTCGACGCAGGAGTCACATTTAAACTATTTAAAGGATTCACGCATACTACTGTGACCCCAGCTGAAGCATTTCCTTCACAATTTGAACCTGTAGTGGCTTTAGCAGTAATTACACCTCCCATATATAACGAGCAATCAGCGGTCAAACCACTAATGGTCCATGTACCACCCGAAACTGTAGTAGTTCCGCCCACTTGAAATCCATCTACAAAAAGAGTAACATTATCTCCATTAGTCCCCGTACCACTTACCGAACTTCCGCATTCGTATATAGGTGAGGTCGTAATTGCCAAAGTATTCGACGATCTTGTACCAACAACTACTGAATTTGAAGCATTACTTAACGAAAGACAGCTTCCCAATGCCTTAGCTGTAATAGTACTACCAAGGGCAATACTGATTCCTGTTGCAGCAGTCCAAGTTCCGTTAGCAGTTACAGTTGTAGTTCCTTCCAAAACTCCATTTTCATATACTTGCACTGTTGTACCCACAGCTTCAGCTGATGAACCAGAAACACTAGTAACAGCAGCCGTTGAGCAAATTGGACCATTAATAACTGGTGTAATTGCTTTTCTTTGTATTGTTGCTGACACAGATCCAGTAGAAATACACTTTCCAGAAGCAATAGCAGTCACTGACAAAGTTTGACATTCCCTATTTGATAGAGACAAACCACTAATAGTCCATACTCCACCAGCTCCTGTTGTTGTCGTTCCTAACAGCGTCCCATTTGCTAAAAGATTTATAGTGACCCCTGTAACATTATCAGGAGAATTTACGGCTCCTGAAATCGAAGTTGTCGAGGAAAGAATTGGACTTGTTGTTATAGTGGGATTTGCAGTAGAAGTAACAGCTGAATATTGGCAATCATACGTATAGCCTGACTCACATTTTCCAGGTTCCTGATAGGAAAAAAGATAAACAGCTGTACCAAAGCAGTTACCTGTTTGGCATTTGAAAAGTACCGCTTGAGGATTAGTAGTTGTTGTTACCGTATTTAAGTTATATGGTACTTCTAAAGCTAATGCAACTGGATTTATAAGAGTACCATTAGCATTATAACACCTAACAATAGTTCCAATTGGTCGATTTACAGTAACAGTATAGCCTTTACTTCCAGATATTTTTGTAATATCCCCTGCTGTCGGTACTGTAGTCATCAGGGCACAACTTACAACAGTTACAGGGTTACAGTTGGCTATAGACTGTCCTTTTCCAGGAGCAGTAGCCGTGGCAGTAATAACCTGTCCCGTTATTAGAGCTGGAGAAATCCCTGTGAGTGACCAACTTCCTAAACTAACAGAAGTTGTCCCAATAGATATCCCATTCTTATATACTGTTATCACAGTACCATCACCCTCAACAGAAGTACCAGATACTGATGAATCTCCAGCACCAACACTAGAAATTCCTGGGCAAAGCGAACGATCTGGACATACTACACCAGGAGCACAGGGAGTATAATTATCAATAATATGCATAAAACAATTTTCAAGACTGCCGCAACTGGAATCTATACCAGCAATATCAGAAGCTGATTCTGGATTGCATAAAGTAGATTTATGCGCTCCCATATTATCAACCATTGCCATACGTACTGCGGTAGTCGAATTGATGGTTGTCGATAATGGAGCAAACGTTGTTGTCAAATCACTCATTTTTACAAAAAAATCATAAAAATAATCTGCGTTACCGCAACTTGTCGTCATGGCAATCGACTTTTGGTAATTTGTAGTACCTGCATATGAAATAACAGGAGTACAATTATTATTATTTACATCATACACATAAACACCAAAATTTGTAGCTAGTACTATTTCTATCTCAAAACCTGGATTAGAATTTGAATATTGCGGATCGGCGTTAGGTCCAATTCCCCCAAATTTACCATCGGTATCTATAAGAATACTATAACTTTTCGAATTAGGAGAAGTACTTCCCAATCTCATCCTAAAAAGCCAATTCCCATTGCCATCTAAATAGGCTTGAACCGGGTCCTGATCTCCTTGATCAACAAAATCAGTAAAACTACAATTTGGCCCTGCAATAAGGTCACTATTTGGTTCAATCATAGGAAAGACCAATGATTTGTATGGAATCTCGCTTTGAATCTGATCATCTGTTGTAAAACCGTTTATAGTGGCTGATATAAAACCATCTCCATTAGGATCTAACACTATAGATCCACTGCCCGTGGCAGAGTTATATATCATTCCAGGAGTTTGAGCCATAATTTGACTTAAACTCAATAAAACAAACAATGTGATAAACGATTTTTTCTTCATAATCAAAAGCCTTTATTTATATAGAATAACTTTCTTTTTTAAAATACTTCTTCCAAAAAAAACAGAACAATTTTGTAGAAATAGCACTAAACATTTAAAACATACAATTCATACTAAATCAATCAACTTAAAACAATAAGTAAAGCACAAAAAAAACACTGATAAACAGCAAATAACATATGAACAAAAGCAAGTGCCCTGCTGAATCAATCCGACAATAAGAAAAAAAGGGAAAAAAGTAAACTATGGTAAGAAGTATATAAACTCAATTATTTAGCTTACAAATAATAAATTTATGATATCATAAAAACAACAAATGAATTGTGGTATTTATAAAAATTCATTTGCAGAAATGGGTCAAACGATTATATTTTACTCCATTTTTTAACGAACAATAAACAAGCTATATTAAAACTATTATTTAATTTTAATAAAATCACACTTAGGTTGTGTGAAACAAAATTCAAAGTATTTTTTTTTCATAAGTATGTTTTTTTTTAGATGGTAGCTTGGGGGCTTTCATAAATACAAGAAAATAACGAAATAAACTATCACAAAATCAGCATATTATTTAAAATCAAGATTAAACATGAAAAATAAATTGTACTGGTGACAGCTCACTTTTTAATTCATTTAAAAATACTATACAGTACTTTTAAACCAAAAATAATTATATTATTTATTTTTTAAATAGGTAGAAATACCTGTTTTCAAGTCTATTTTTTCAATACTAGCTTCTATTTAAGATTTTAAAATGCAGAAACAAATCATTTTACTGACTTGGATTCTGCATATTGCTCAGTTACTTTCATTTATAATTATAATAGTAATTAGCAAATACCTAACTTAAAAAACATTACAAACTATTTCTTTGTCATTTTCAAGTCAAAACTTTTCATCGTAAGCATGTTTGATTAAAAAAAGCATAGTAAACGTTTAATTGAACCCGAACATATTTTTTTTTAATTGCTCTCTAATAGTAATTATTTTAGTAATAATCATAGTCATTTTTTCATTAACATCATTTCCTTTTATTAGATAATCAAAAGCACCAAACTTTAAAGCATCAACTACTGTTTTGATGCTTTCTTGTCTCAAAACCATAATCACATATATATTAGGATTGTAACTTTTAATTTTTTTCAATACCTCAAGTCCTACAATATCTTCCATATTGTGATCTAAAAAAATAATATCTGGATTTTGATCCAGGTTATCAATACAGTCTCTACTATTAGCAAAGAGCGTTATGTCATTATAATTCATATTGGTGAGATATTGCTTGTGCAAATTGGCGCAAAAGAAATTATCATCTATTATAAAGAATTTAAACTGAACTTTAGTTTCCATGTTATCCTAACTTTTATATTGATAACAAATAAGCGATAGTCAAGCCAAAGTTATAATACATTAATAATAAGCTACTTATTTTTAAACTTTCTTAAAACAATTTCCATTTTTTGGAAAACATTCCAAGGAACAGAAAAACTAATTTTCAATTTCTTCTTGCAACTGTTCTATAGCAGTAAGTAATATATTTTTTATTTGAAAGAATAGGTTGCTAATTTTTTCTTTGTTTTTCCCCTCTTTAGTTATTTTTTCTAAAGTTTTGATTCTATCTCCAATGCTAGTAATTCCCATCCCTTCAATACTTGGTCTAATTTTATGTATGAGTCTGCTCATTGTGAAAAAATCCCCCGAAACCAAAGCCTCTTCTGTAATTGGAATAACTTCATTTATTTGCTCTATAAAAATTACAATCATTTTTGTAATAAACTCCGAATTGCCTCTACTAATACTATCTAATGATTTCAAATTGTAGAGTTTTTCATTTTTTTCTTTGTAAGAACTATTTGTCCCATCAGATTTTTTATTTGTAAATCGTGAAATTATTTCTATTAAATCAAACTCTTCAAAAGGCTTAGTGATATAATCATCCATGCCTGCATTTTTACATTTGTCAACCTCACTTTTAAAAGCATTAGCACTGAAAGCAATAATTGGTGTTTGCAATTGTAATTCTTCTCTAATCTTTACAGTTGTTTCAATACCATCCATTTCAGGCATTTGTACATCCATCAATATAATATCAAAGCTTTGATTTTTTAAAATTTCAATCGCTTCAACACCGTTGGTTGCCTCAGTAACAACACAATCAAAATAATTCAAAGAATTAATAGCAACCATTCTATTGATAATATTATCTTCAACTAATAAAACATTTATGCCTGAAATGTCTATATTAATCTCATTTTGAATCTTTTTAATATCATCAATACTTCCTTTTTCCAAATCAATTATAAAACTAACTGTAGTACCTAAGTCTTTTTCGCTTTTCACATTAATTTCACCATTCATCAGCAGGATTAACTCTTTAGTAATGGTCATACCTAATCCCGTACCACCAAATTGGCGGGTAATTGCTTTATCTTCTTGCGAAAATTTATTAAAAATATTTTCTGCGTAGCTCTGTTCCATTCCAATACCAGTATCTATTACTGAAATCTGTAATCTTTGTAAAACTTTAGTTTCTTTTAATACTTCACATTTTAAAACTATTTTCCCCTTTCTGGTAAACTTCAAGGAATTTCCAATTAAATTAAATAATACCTGCTCTAGTCTTAAAATATCTCCTTTTAAGACACCATAAATATCTTTAGATATCAGCGAAATCAGTTTTAATCCTTTTTTCTTTGCTAATGGTTCAAGTACATTAACAACGTTAGCAATTATATTATCAAAAATAAAATCTTCCACTTCAAGGGACATCTCTCCTGCTTCTATTTTAGAAATATCCAATATGTTATTTATAATAGATAACAAATGTTTTGAAGCTACGGTACTATTCTCCACGTATTTCCTTTGTAAATCAGTTAATTGCTGTCGTTCTAATTCTCTTAAAAAGCCAATTATACCATTTAGTGGTGTCCTTATTTCATGACTCATATTGGCTAAAAAAACTTCTTTTGCTTTAGAAGCTTGTTCTGCCTTGATTTTTTGCTTTTCAAGTTCAATTTCCATTTGTTTTTGCTCAGTAATATCTAAGTGGATTCCTATAGACCCTACTAATTCGCCCTTATCATCATAATTGGGAGCTCCCCCAATGGCCCACCATCTTAATTCACCTCTTTTATTCTTTATTGGCATTTGATAAACATCTGATAAACCCTTTTCCCGTAATCTATTTTTACTAGCCATCATTTCGAGATTTTTCCCTAGAACAAATGTTTTTGAAGGATTCAAACCAATAAGTTCTTCAACTTCAAATCCTGAGATAGTAGCAAAACTTTGATTGGCATATTGAATTATTTCATTGGTATCAACTTCAATCAGACCTAAGTTCATATTAGCAATAATGTTTCGATACTTCTCTTCTTGAACTTTTAGCCTAGTTTCTGTTTTTTTTCGCTCTGAAATATCTTGCATAAAAGAACAGAAAAATACTTCTCCATTTTGCTCTAGAGGTATAATAGAAATTTCTACAGGGAATTCATGCCCACCATTATTTATTGCTGGTAACTCTATTTGCTTATTCAAAATAGGTCCCATGCCTGTTGCTTCATAATGTTTAAGCCCTAGTGAATGACTATCTTTATGACGTTTCGGAATTATGGTTTCGTTTAATGTTTTTCCTAAGACTTCTTCTTTTTTCCATCCAAAAATAATTTCGGCTTGATTATTCCAAAAAGTTATTTTCCCATTACTATCTATTGTTACTATTGCATTAAGTGACGAGTTCATTATAATACGATTACGTTCTTCACTTTGCTTTAGTAAATTTTTACTTTTAATTCTTTGGGTTACATCTATTGATTTCCAAAGGTGTCCAATACATTCATTGTCAACGATAATTGGTATATAGTCTCTTTCAAAAAAACGATTATCTAATGTTTCAAGTATTTCACCTGTTACAATTTCTTTATTAGATAAAATTTCATTGATCCTGTTTCTATAAGCTTCACTATCTTTAAATAATGATTGGGCATCATTTAAATATTTCGTTGTTTTTTTTCCTATCATTTCCTCAGGTGAAGCTTTGATATTACGTATTTCACATAAATACTGATTAACAAATAATATAGTTTCATTATTATCTACAACTAAGATACCTGATTGTAAACTCTCCAGTAATATTTTAAAAAATTGTACCGTTTCAAATAATTTTTTTTCAGTTTCTTTTCTTTTAATTATCTGTTCACTTAAATATTTTGAAATAAAAAGTAGATTATTTTTTTCATTTTCATTTATTAATCGATACCCTTCATCCAATTCTGTAAGGCTCTCATGCAACTTTAAAATAGACTCTTGTTTTAATTCGTATTCTTTTTTTAAATTCTGATTCACTTCATTGTATTCCTTTTCACTCACTTTAAAAGAGTGATCCATTAAATCTTTATCTCTCTCAAATGATAAATACGAATCATTAACTACTTTTATAAAAGACTGAAAATCTGGATGATATTTCAAATCATCATTTATATTTTTATTAATTTGTCTTTGTAAGAGCTTATGAATATCCATAACTAGTCCATTTCATTAATACAAGTAATAGTCATTGTTTGGTTATGAAGTATACATTCTCCAAATGGTTTTAATGGAGAAATCTCTCCATAGGAATAAAAACCTGCAAGAATAGTATCACTTCCGAAAATATCAGAAACAGCCTCAACTTCTTCATCAATGCGGGTTCCTAGAATTAATTTTCTTCCTACACAACTTATCAAGAGAGCTAATTTGGGGGTGAAACTACTTACTTCTAAGCAAGATGACGCTGCATCACTTGCTGCATCAATTAATCTGTCAAAGTTTGCTTTCATAAAACGTACTTTACTTCCCTCAGGAACATCCCCTGCAAAAGTCATAGTCTGATTGGTTTCATCTATAGATAAAATAGTTCTGACAATGGGTTCATCTACTTCTTCAATCTTAATTGATAGTGGAAAAAGCAGTGCAGAGCCAGGTAATTCATCAGCATATTTCCCTAAGTAACTTTTATACAGATCTAATACATTTTTACCATCAATTTCATAAAGAACATTACTCTCCGATTTTGTAACTATCCTTTCTAATCCAAAACTTTCCCAACCTCCTAAAGAACCATGAGATACCAATAACTTCTGTCCATAAAAACCAATAGCAATAATTTTACCTTGAGTTGGACAGGCATTCAATCCTACAACAGTTTTTTTAAAATTTGCTGCATCACCAGCAAGGCCACCTATTATTAATACTTTCTCTTTTTTTATAGCATTCATGCCATTTACCAACTCACTCCCATTTACTTTTCCTCCATCAGAAAGTACAATAACTAAATTTAAGTTCTCCTGAACAAATTTCTCAATTAGGGAAGAACCAGCCTCAAAACTATTTTTAAAATCTGTTATATTTACTTCATAAGCCTTAATCACTGTCGAAGAAAATTTAATTGCAGTAAGGGATATTGTATCATCAAGAACCTCATTATCGTAAATTTCCCCAGCGGAAGAACATAATATTAATTGTGAAGATGGAAATTTATTTCTCAATTGATGAAAAATTGAATCATCAGAGACTAAATCTCTTGCCCCAAAACCTAAAACTAAGTCAGAGTCAGTAAGATCCAAATTATCATTATTTAACTCTTTTACAAAAGAATTGTTTTTAAATAATACTGTGGCTACTTTCATTTAAATCATTTTTTTTAGTTTGACCTGCTTGAATTAAATTATAAATCGTAGATTTTCCTATATCTAATTGTTTCGCTGTTTTTAATACATGATCATTATTCTTCTTTAAGTAATGCAAAATAATTTCAGAAGTAAACTCTTTTAATGTCTTATCTTCAGACAAGAAAAAATTGGTATCATTTATTGTGTCAAAAGTTAAATCTTCTACACAAATCTCATTGCTCTCACACATAACACAAGCAAGATCAATTATAGATTTGAGTTGTCTTATATTTCCTGGAAATTTATGTTTGAGAAGTTTTTCTTTAGCTTCTTTAGTAATAGTAATTGTTTCCAATTTATTCTCTTTAACAAACAAATCGATAAAATGTTTTGATAAAAGTAAAATATCGTTACCTCTCTCTCTTAAAGGAGGCAATTCTATTGGTAAGCCAATAATTCTATAATAAAGATCTTCTCTAAATGCTCCTTTTTTAACCTCTTCTTTTAAATCTTTATGAGTAGCAATAATTAACCTAGCGTTAAACTTAATAACTGTCTTTCCGCCTAGTCTTGTCACTTCACGTTCTTGAAGTACCCGCAATAATTTACTTTGAAGATTTAAATCTAGCTCAGCTATTTCATCAAGAAAAATGGTTCCACCATCAGCTTGTTCAAATTTCCCAATCGATTTTTGATCCGCTCCTGTAAAAGTTCCTTTTTCATGTCCAAAGAACACACTTTCAACCAATTCCTTTGGAATAGCTGCCATATTTAGTGCTATAAACGGCTTATTTTTTCTCTCTGAATTGTAATGAATTGCTTTCGCAACAATCTCTTTACCTGTTCCAGTCTCTCCTGTTATAGAAACATTTATATTAGTACTTAAAGATTTATTTATTTTATTAAAAACTGCTTTTATTCCTTGACTTTGTCCTATTATAGTATTTTCTAAATTAAACTTTTGTTCAAGTTTTACCTTTAGGTCTTGCACTTCATTTATGAGATTCAAGTTTTCTCTGATTTTAATAATTGAATTCCAGAGCAACTCTTTTGTGTAATTGCTTTTTACAATATAATCCTTTGCACCTGATTTTAAAAAATCAACTGCTACTTCGATTTCTTCTTGACCACTTATAATGATAATAGGAATTTTATCATTTATTTGTTGAATTTTTTTAAGAAGTAAATCACCTGTTATATCTGGTAATCCAAAATCCAAACAAATTATATTAGGGCTCTGAAATAAATTATCCAAACATTCTTTTCCCGTTTTAAATAAAAAAACTTCAAAATCAGGATTTAACATAAGGTGATACCTTAGGGTTTCTCCAAAAAAAAGATCATCTTCGACTAAAAAAATTTTGAATAATTTCATAAGTATCTTTCTATTAAAATTAAATCTATTTCATACCAAATTACAAAAAAACTCTTTATCTTTAATCTACAACCATGTGATTATTTCTGTTTTTTGTAAGAAATAAGCTTTTAAGACTAAAAAAATGTTTGATTAACAATGCATTTGTAAAATTCATTTATTAAGTTTCACAGTCTACCCCATCTGTTTCATTAAAACATTATAGACATAATAATACTCAATTATCTTACATAAAGAACCGTAGGGTCTACATAATTATTCCAAGTATACTCATTAAACATTCAAATTTATATTGTATTTATTCCTCAAAACTCACCTTTCAAGATTAATTATTAAGCCAACTTTTTTTTGCAAATTCTACAGAGAATGATATGAAAAAGGTATCTTAACTGGTATCTAAAATGAAAATACGTAACCTTTGTGTCAAATAAATTTTATACACTTTACCTAATCTCTAGACTAATGAACTATTATAAAACACATTAGCACAAATCATCAAATACCTTTCCAACTATATCAAAGAATTTCATTCAGGCTATGACTACAATCTTGAAAAAGCTGTGCAACAATTATCATTAAAAGAATTATCAAATAAAAAGATGCCTTGCAATAAAGAAATGGACAATCCGTAACTCTAATTAAAAACAGAAATGAACATAGATTTTATATTAATGTCAATCCTCAGTTTAAATAGGTAAGTATCTATATTGAACATTCCAGAAAAATGACGATCGCTACAGCATTGGGAGATAAAACAATGGAAACTGCAAAACAGATATAAAAAATAATGAGAATCAACAGGTATACCATTGCATTCCAAACAAAATAACAACTTAAAATTAGATACCTAATTTGAGACCTCTTTGTTTAAAAAAAACATAAATACCTGACTCAAAACAAATTAACATCATTAAATTTTTATCCGTAGATAACATATCGCTTTGTATTAAATGCTTTTGATGATCTAATGGAGTAATATAAGTATTCCTGCTGACTATTAACCATCTATTTATTTCGATTATGATTATATTTGGATACTTCTGATTCGATTTCCTGTATTGTTCTCTTTTTACCTTTAGAAATCCATTCTAAAAGTTCTTCTTCAAAAAAATACAGCTTTTTACCATATTTATAGCACGGAATTTTTCTCTGCCTTACAAGAGCGTAAATTGTAGGCTTTGCTTTTCCTATGAGCCGGCTTGCTTGTTCGACACCAATAGGAATACTTTTGTCTTTAGATTCATATACCTGCACATTCTGAATCATAAGTTTAATCTCGGCAATTTCTTTCACTAAGTGTGCTACTGCTTTGGGCAGGTTCTCAAAAGAGATTTCATTTACATCCATACCAATTGTTTTTAATAGTTATGGTGCAAATGAAAAAAGTGTTTTTGCTGTGTCTTTCTTCACAGCAAAAACACTTGACAAACACAGTGCTTTATACCATTGGCATTTAAAAATCTGTAAAATCTTCCATAATCCTTATAAGACCTTTCTGTTCATCATCTTTAAGATGCGTTTTAATACTGTTCTCTTCAACATCTTTTAAAGCGTCAGCAAAAGTTAGCTTTAAAAATTGTGCAGTTCTGTCCTGCCTGCTGACTTTAAAGCAATTCCAGATATTCCAACCAAAATGATACAAATCGAGATTAGACAAATCCTTTACTTTTACCGGTTTAATCTTTTCGAAATTTATGCCTTCAACATATATGATTATATTCTTACCCAATTGTTTTAAATCATCGTCCGACGTATACATCACAAACTCTTGCTGTGCATAACGGATGGCTATATCAATTCTGGCTTGTTTTTGATTTTTGATTGCATTTTGCTGCTGCTCCCTTATCTGTTGAATATCTCTGGCTGAATTTTTATTTTCAGACAATTCGGGCTTAATTAAAACATCCTGCTGCTCCTCTTCTATTTTTTCAAGGTCTTCACTTGGAATCCGGTTTTCAGGCGACTCATTTTTTTTTGCCTTCAAAAAACGATTCAGTAATCTCTCAGCCAAATCGTTAAGAAATAAACTTAGAATTGCAAACATTAAAATTCCAAATCCCGTGCTGATCCAGAAAAAAACGCCGGCCGTATATTCATCAGCACCCATTTCTATCAGCACAAATCTTGCGATTGCACCTATAAAAATACAGACTAAAAAAACAGACAGGTACACTGCGATATATTCAAAGTATTTTGTTTTCATTACGGCTTGTTTTTTAAAGATTCCAATTGTATTACCTGCGAAGCTCTGTTTTTTTTCTCATCTACTACTTTGGCGTAGATTTCAGTAGTTTTTACGTTGGTATGCCCCAGCATTTTGCTGACCGTATAAATGTCTGTACCGCTCGATAGTTGCAGTGTTGCAAATGTATGGCGGAAGCAGTGGAAGGTAATGTTTTTTTTAATGCCTGCCGATTCGACCCATTTTTTCAGAGGGCGTGAAATCCACGACGAATCCGGCAGACCCTCAAATACAAGCTGCTCGGGAAGCCTCTGTTCTCCACAGAGCTGTAAAGCCTGCTGGGAAATAGGCATGTATTCAACACCCTTTGTCTTTTTCTGCGTGAAATGCAGTTTGGCCCTGCCGTCTTCCAGACTTATTTCTTTCCATCGGAGCTTCTGAATGTCGGAATGCCTAAGACCTGTAAGCGCTGAGAAAAGCGCAGCTCTTTTAAGGACGTCTTTTTCGCAGGACGTTTCAGCCAGTGCATTTAATTCTTCAATGGTAAGATATTCCCGTCTTGACTCCTGCTCAGGTATGCCTTTTATTTTCGAAGATAAATCAACGGTTAAATATCCATCGACAAAGGCCTGTTTCAGAGCCGCTTTAAATATGGAAAAATACGTTCCCGCAGTGTTGCGGGAAATGATTCCTTTTTTGCCTCCTCCGAGCGGCGCAGCCAGCAGAAACAGTTTAAAATCTTCCGCCATTCTGGTGTCAATCTGAGAAAACATCAGGCTGCCTTTGGAATAGCTTTTTAAAAACTCTTTGGTCCTCTCCCAATTGATCTGAATGGATTTTGAACCTCGGGCGTGTCTTTTAGCCGCCACAGCAGCAATGTATTTAATAAAATCCTCTTTTGCTTTTTCTTTCTGTTCAGCCAATAGGTTATCAGCATCACTGTACAGATCTATATTATCATATTCTTTCTGCCGGATTTTACGCACTCCGTCAGCATAAAGCATTATCTCACGGTCACTTTCGCTTCTGCAGATTATTATTCCGTTATCGCTGCGTCTGGGTTTGTAGGATTTTATACCTTCTGTATCTGTACGGGCAGTTCTTTTCTTGTCCCATTCCACTGTTGTTATGGATCTGTTTAAATATTCACGGATTCTCTGAGGCGTTTTCTTTCCGGAAACCTCTACAGGATAGCTTTCTAGGTAAACATACCATTCTTTTCGGTCTTCTGCCTTACGAAGACGTACAGTCACCTTGGTTTTTGCTAATTGTTTCATATAAAATCATTTCCGTTATACAAATTATCAATTTCCATTTTTGGCGCATATACGTACTTTCCAATCTGTCTGGTCGGGATGGAATATTTCCTGATATGGCTGTAGACAGAACCTTCAGATATTTGAAATCTCTGAGCTATTTCGCCAATGGAATAGCAGTCTTCTTTTTCAAGGCTGTATAATTTTTTCTTGGGTGCGCTTTCTGGCTGCGGCAGGCTGCGGGCAGGGCCAAACATCTCTTCCATGACGCTGCGGTCTATCCTTACAAGGCGGGTTCCAAGATTAACCGATTGAATTTTCCCCTGGCCGACAAGCCGGTAAAGAGTCTTTTTGGCAATGCCAAAAAGCATGCCAGCTTCAGGAACAGAAATAAATGCCCTGTTTTCCGGTATTTTATCTATAAGAGCTTTGACCTCGCCTTCAATTTTAAGCTGTTTTATCTTCTCTTTGTATGCTTTTTTACTGCATATATGTGAGCAGTAAACAGAAGCTACGGTTTTAGGCAGAAATTCTTCCCCACAGTTAAGACATTGTTTATTTATTCTTTTCATCACCTTTGTCGCCTCTTTAAGGTACCATAAGTAGACATAAGGGACACTTTGTCGCCTTTTAAGTGCCGGTACAAATACGGTACAAATATATGATAAAAAACGATTAAAAAACAGCAGAAACAAAAATGCATAAAAAAGAAAAACCGCCGTAAACATCTCGTTTACAACGGTTTAACACTTATTATTAACCGATATTAATCAGCCCTTATTTGACTTCTTCGAATTCAACATCTTCAACATTGTCTCCTTGAGCTTGCTCTTGTTGTGGAGCAGCTTGTTGACCTTGTTCTCCTTGAGCATACATTGCTTCTGTAGCTGTTTTCCAAGCTGCATTAATGTTGTCAAGAGCAGTTTGAATAGCTGGAATGTCTTGAGATTGGTGAGCCATTCTCAATTCAGTTAAAGCGTACTCAACAGCAACTTTATGATCGTCAGCTAATTTGCTTCCTAACTCTTTTAATTGAGTTTCAGTTTGGAAAATCATGCTGTCAGCTTCGTTTAATTTCTCAGCTCTTTCTTTTGCTATTTTATCAGCATCAGCGTTAGCTTCAGCATCTTTTTTCATTTTTTCGATTTCTTCAGCTGTTAAACCAGAAGAAGCTTCGATACGGATATCGTGAGATTTTCCAGTTCCTTTATCAGTTGCAGAAACTTTGATGATACCATTAGCATCGATATCAAAAGTAACCTCGATTTGAGGAACTCCTCTTGGTGCTGGTGGAATACCATCTAAGTGGAAACGACCGATAGTTTTGTTATCAGCAGCCATCGCTCTTTCTCCTTGCAATACGTGAATTTCAACAGATGGTTGAGAATCAGCAGCAGTAGAGAATACTTGAGATTTTTTAGTTGGAATAGTAGTATTAGACTCAATTAATTTAGTCAATACACCACCCATAGTTTCGATACCTAAAGATAAAGGTGTAACGTCTAGTAACAATACATCTTTTACATCTCCAGATAAAACTCCACCTTGAATAGCTGCTCCAATAGCAACAACCTCATCAGGGTTAACACCTTTAGATGCTTTTTTACCAAAGAATTTTTCAACTTCGTCAGCGATTCTTGGCATACGAGTAGAACCTCCTACAAGAATAACTTCGTCGATATCAGATGTAGTTAAACCTGCATCTTTTAATGCTTTAGCAACTGGCTCCATAGAACGTTTTACTAAAGAATCAGTTAATTTTTCGAACTGAGCTCTAGATAATTTTTTCACTAAGTGTTTTGGTCCAGAAGCCGTAGCAGTTACGTATGGCAAGTTGATTTCAGTTTCTGAAGAAGAAGACAATTCAATTTTTGCTTTCTCAGCAGCTTCTTTCAAACGCTGTAATGACATTGGGTCAAGACGTAAGTCAATACCTTCTTCAGCTTTAAATTCGTCAGCTAACCAGTCAATAATTTCGTGGTCAAAATCATCTCCACCTAAGTGAGTATCACCGTTTGTAGATAATACTTCAAATACACCGTCTCCTAATTCAAGAACAGAGATATCAAAAGTACCTCCACCTAAATCGTAAACAGCAATTTTTTGATCAGTTCCTTTTTTGTCTAATCCGTAAGCAAGTGCAGCAGCAGTTGGCTCATTGATTATACGCATAACTTTAAGACCAGCAATTTCTCCAGCTTCTTTTGTAGCTTGACGTTGCGCATCATTAAAGTAAGCAGGAACAGTAATAACTGCTTCAGTTACAGTTTGACCTAAATAGTCTTCAGCAGTTTTTTTCATTTTTTGAAGAGTCATTGCAGACAATTCTTGAGCAGTATATAAACGACCATCAATATCCACACGTGGAGTATTGTTGTCACCTTTTACTACTTTGTAAGATACTCTTTTTGCTTCGTTTGTAGTCTCAGCAAAAGTGTGTCCCATAAAACGTTTAATAGAAGCAATCGTTTTTGTAGGATTCGTTACCGCTTGTCTTTTTGCAGGATCACCCACTTTAATTTCTCCACCTTCAACAAAAGCGATGATAGATGGCGTTGTTCTTTTTCCTTCTGCGTTAGGAATAACAACTGCTTCGTTACCTTCCATTACAGAAACACAAGAGTTCGTAGTCCCTAAATCAATTCCGATTATTTTACCCATTTTTTTATATATTTAATTTTGATGTATACTTATTTTAACAACTCATGGTGCATAAGTCAATCTTTGTGCCAATACAAAAAAACCATATAAATTGTCAGTTTTCCATACTGGCATACCAAATATTATATGACAACATGACATTTTTTCCTACTGACATTTACGTCATAACCCAATATACAATGTCATCATAAGGAGCTATTCCTGCTGTACACTATATCTTTTTCTGTCTAAAGAAGCCAGAAAAAGGATGCCGTTCCCATCAGGGCTACAGCAACCATTACGTTACTTTATTTTTATACCTTCTGAAAACATAAAATTACAAATCTTATATAAGATACTATATTTCAAAAAGTTATTAAAAACATAAATTTAAACATAAATATCCAAAATACAGCAACCTCAAGGTCACAATAAAAAAAACATAACCGATCCGAAACTTAATCTTAACTTTAATTCTCAAAAAAAATAGCATCAACTAATGATATAAAACTCCACAGGATTCCAAATAATTTTAAGGAAATAACTAGATTAGCACCATTATTAAATTCTAGATTAAAAATATTTTCCAAGATATTAACCCATAAGAACATTCAATGAAAGCTTACATCCAAACAGACAAATCCGGAAACTATTACAACGTAAACGCCTATGTTGCAAACGAAGGCTTTCAAACTTTAGGTTGGGAAACAGAAAAATACTTTACAATAGACGACATCACAGACAACAATCCAGAAAACTTAGTTGTAGGTGGTATTGGAAACGTGAGAAAACAATTGGAAAAATTTGGAATACAGCGACCTTCAAATGAAATAGACTATCCTAAAGAATTAGAAAAATATTTAGGCCGAAAGGTTTGGGTTTCTACAATTGAAGAAATATTTAAAGATGAACAAAATTGGAATATTTTTATAAAACCTAAAAACGACACAAAAAAATTCGCAGGAAAAGTCGTTAAGGATTATAAAGACTTCATCGGAATTGTTGACCATGACGATCCAACGCAAATTTGGTGTTCAGAAATAGTGAATTTTAAAACCGAATGGAGATGTTTTATAAGATATGGCGAAATTTTAGACATCAGGCAGTACAAAGGTGCTTGGGATTCTAAACTTGACTTATCTATAATTAAAAATGCAGTAAAAGATTTTAAAAGTTCTCCAGCCTCATACGCCTTAGACTTTGGTATAGATGAAAATGACACTATGAAATTAGTAGAAATAAACGATGGGCATTCGTTAGGTACTTACGGAATAAGTGCAACAAATTATGCTAAGTTTTTGTCTGCAAGATGGTCAGAATTGACAAAAACAAAAGATTATGCTCGCTTTTAGAAATACGAATACCTACAAATAGATTAGAAATATTAACCCATAAAAAAATGAAACTAAAATTTAACATAAAATAAAAACACCAAATCTTAAATTGACGTTTCACAATTAAACAAATGATAGAAAAACTAAAAAACGATATTGGAGATTATCAAATGAGAAGGATCACAAGGGAAGAACTAATTAAAAAACTTCCTTTTCCTAAAGAATCTCAATATCATGAGGGACGAAAAATAGTAGAAAATATAATAGCTTCAAAAAATAGCAAAGATGTTAATTTTTGTATTTGGTTGCTTTGGATTTTGGAAGAAAATGATGAACACATCGACTTATTTCACAAATTACTATTAGAGCCTTGGCATTCAGAATACAATGATATTATTCACGATCTGCAAAGAAGAGAACATCCATCCAGCGTCCCTGTAATTAAAATTGCAATGCAACAAAAGTATGATTCCCTGGAAGCTTATTGCACTGGAACAGGGCAATTTATTAATCAGTGCGGACACGCTCTAAGATGCATAGGAACTAAAGAAGCTATTGATGTAATAAAAGATTTAGCCGAAAATTCAGAAGATCCTATTATCAAAGTAGAAATGATTTATCGCCTTAGTAAAATATTCCCAACAAATGACCTTTCAGAAAATGAAGATCTCCCAAGATGGTATGACTTCGACTAATAAAAATTAACTATAATATCATTTAGTAAAAACAAAAATGGAAAACTACAGCATCATCATAATTATACTAGCAATAGTAATAGGGCTTTCTGTTCTTGCCGAGCAAATAAAACTCCCCTATCCTATTTTATTAGTTATTGTGGGCATAGCCATAGGATTCATTCCCGGAATTCCTGAGATAGAAATTAATCCCGAGATCATTTTCCTACTCTTCCTGCCACCATTATTATACGATGCCTCATTTAATATATCACCAAAAGATTTTAAGACCAATCTTCATACAATAGGTACGCTCGCAATACCCTTAGTATTTCTTACCACGTTTTGGATAGCCGTAGTAGCCCGTTATATGATACCAGGAATGACATGGCCACTAGCATTTGTACTAGGCTCTATACTCTCTGCAACCGATGCAGTTGCTGCCATGAGTATTACCAAAGGGTTAGGACTATCACACAAAACCATAACAATTCTTGAGGGCGAAAGCCTTATCAACGATGCTTCGGCTTTAGTAGCTTATCGCTTTGCGGTTGCAGCAGCATTAGGATATTCATTTATAATATGGGAAGCAACATTACAATTTATACTATTATTAGGTGGCGGATTTCTAGTAGGTTTTACGATGGGAAAAATACTGGCATTTGTACTCAAGCGAGTACATAAAAACCCAATAGTCACTATAAGCTTCATGCTATTAATGCCCTTTGTTACCTATCTGATTGCCGAGCACCTGCATGTTTCAGGAGTTATCGCCGTAGTAATATTAGGACTTGCAATAGCACGTTTTAGCAACAAAATCTTCCCCGAAAGTCTAAAAAACCAATCCAAAGGATTATGGGATATTATAATTTTCCTCCTAAACGGATTAATCTTTATCCTAATCGGACTCAACTTTCCGTATATTCTAAAAAACATCGATAATGGACTTATATTACCCTACATAGGTTATGCCGTAATCATAACAATCGTAGCATTATTGATACGAATGACAAGGATATTTCTGCAAAAAATAAACCTGCAGAAAGCATTTCAGAACAACGGCAAAAAAAGAAGAAAAGTTAGCGAACAAGCCCTACTCGATTCTAAGAATAGCTTTATTATAAGTTGGTCAGGAATGCGCGGCATCGTTTCGCTAGCCATCGCAATGGGATTACCCAAAACCCTCGAAGACGGAAGTCCGTTTCCTGAGCGAAGCGCCATAATATTTATATCAGTAGCCGTAGTATTATTAACCCTTATTGGGCAAGGACTTACATTACCGTGGATAGTTAAAAAAGTAAACTTAAAAGGAGAATAATCATTTCTAAGAGATAATCTTACTATTTTATATGAATCGATAGATTTTTTATTACAGCCCATATATTTTAATTCATTTATATTAAGCATTTAAAACAGTAATAAACTACCTTAGCAATAAAATAATAAATGGTAAAACTTAACTATAATAATTATCAAATTGAAGTCATAAACGACATCAATTACACGATAAACTCGGCTGATAATTTAAAAGTTTACGATAAAGTTTTCTTTCAGGGAAAAAGTAGCGAAGATAAATTTTACCCAACCAGCAAATGCGGAATTATTATCAAAGAATCAGGTAATACAATTGCAAGTGCCATAATTTGCGAAAGCGGCGGTACAACTGCAATAACCGAAAAATCATTTATAATCGAAGATGATAAAATCTGGATTTGCGTTACCAATAAAGTATATTGCCTAGAAATACCAAGCCTAAATTTAATATGGCGAAAAGAAATAGATTTTATAACCAATTTTTCCATTCATAAAGTCGAAGAAGATTTTATTATCCACGGAGAACTCGATATTAAAAGAATAACCAAAAGTGGAGAGACAATATGGAGTTTTGGAGGAAGAAATATTTGGGTAAACCCAGAAGGAAAAACAGAATTTAAGATAGAAAATAATCAAATTCATTTATTCGACTTTGAATCTAATGAATACATTTTGAACTTTAACGGAGAAACGATTTTAGACAATCCAAAACCAAGTTCCGAGAAAAAATGGTGGGATATCCTTAAAATAGCCCAAGAAATCAAGAAAAAATAGAACATATTCTTAAAAAAATAAGTTTGCTTACAGTAAAAGACATAATGATTAATAAGTTTGCTCAAGAAAGAATCAATCTTGAGCAAATTTTGGATTGGTTTAATGATTTTGATACTCAAATTCAAAGAAAAATTATTAGATGGACAAGCCAGTGTCTAATACAATCTCATCCTAACGAAGAAACATTCAATAAGGCAATTCAATTAATACCTTTAAAACCAACGGCAACAGCTATTGTTCTTTTAAAAACACATAAGAACCTAAAAGTTGCTTTGGATAAGATTGAGTTACTCCCTGATTATGAAATAAAAAAGACCTTTATTACATTAATTTCGATATTTAAAATCTCGGACACCGAAAGAAGAAATACATATTGTCAAGGTAACTGTTATCATGACTGGCATAATTTAGACAGTCTCTTAAACTTTTCTTAGAATTAAAAACATTGATAAAACCAATGAAAAATACTGCATTCCTCCTACTAGCATCATTAATACTTTTTTCTTGCAATCATACTACAAAAGAAAAAGCAATCGATAAATTAGAGTCTAAAACCGACTCTATTCAAAAAGAAGAAATTAAAACCGATTCGATAGAGAAACATCAAACCTTTAATGACTCCATTGATAGTTTAGACCAAGACTTAAAAGCGTTTGTTCCAAAAGGATATAGCGTTATAAGCATCGAGTCAGGAAACCTTAATCTTGATGAATATACTGATGCTATTTTGGTTCTTCGCAAAAGCAGCGAAGCATCAACATCTAACTTTGCCGAAAACAAACCTGATAAAAGACCACTACTTATCCTGTTAGGACAAAAAGACGGCACTTACAAACTGGCGTATCAAAATAATGATGCTGTATATTGTATAGATTGCGGCGGACTTTTTGGAGATCCGTTTACAGGAATAACAATAAAAAATGGTTATTTCTCTATAGAACACGGCGTTTCAGGAGGACATCATTGGGAACATATTACTACATTTAAATATAACAAAGCCAAAAATAATTGGTTCCTATACAAAGACCATCTCGTAAACTACAAACTTAATGACGGCAATGATAAAAATGCCGAAGCCTTAGTTGTTGATTATGAGAAACTAAAAACAGTAAAGGACTTTGGAGAAATTTCGTTTGAAAAATTCAACATCTATAATAACAAATGATATTAAAAATAGTATTAAATTCGAATTATTAAAAGCTAAGTTTTATATTTAATTATTACCCAATGAAACAAACCCTATTAGTATTCTTAAGTACAATACTCTTATTATCTTGCTCAGATAAACAAAAAAAACAAACAGACGAAAAAGAAGAAACCACAACCTCTACTACAGAAAACAGTACCACAAGCGGTAAAACTGCCATTTTTAAATGGGACACTGAGCTATGTGCAAATACAGGAACATATGACTCCGAAAAATACACCGAAGAAGAATTAAAAAATACCTACGCTTTATGGTTTACTCACTCAGGCGGTAATTTAAGCACCAATTCAAGCCCGAGTTCTCAAGACGAAATCGATAAACTAAGTCTTTCTGATTTAACAGCAGAATACAACGAAATAAAAGCTTCTTATGACAAAAAAATAGTTTCATCACCGTATTGGGAAAAACTAAAAGCAGAGAAGTTACATGAATTGAAGGATACCTACGAACTAAAAAAAATAGCTATCGAGGCCTATTCCAATCCTTCAGTTTTACTTAACAACCGATTCTCTAAAAATTGTACAGAATATACAAAAGCATTAACATCTAATGATTCCATTTTAATGCTGAAAACCTGGAATAATTTGGCTGAAAAGCAAAAAAAGAATAATGGTAGTCCGCAAGAATTCATGAAAAGGCATCTGGAAAAATATAATTCTAAAGACAGAGTCCTAAATGCTAAACTAGAATTAATGACGTATGGTTGGTGGAATTGTGCTAATGCGGCAGCATTCAAGATAAATGATGATGGTACTATGGCAAAAGAATTTGCCAAACTGTTTATAAAAGTAACTTCAGAGTGCGACGAACCATAATAACATAGAACATTTTACAGTAATCCGTTGATTATAATTCGTAAAAACCTATCTAACACATAGAAACATAGTTATTAGGCATAAAAGAATTCATAAAGAAATACATTCTTTTACATAGTTAGTTTTGTGTATTTTAATAAGTGAAACGTCTTTTTTAGAGAATAAAAACCTATGTCTCTATGTGTTTAAATTAATTATATCCCACATATAATTACGATGAAATCTTTCTACAAAAACACCATGAACAAAATAATAATACTTCTTTTTATTCTTATTTCATCAACATTGGTGGCTCAAAAAAGCATCTCAAAAGATAAATTTATAGTTCAGATCAAAAAAGTAAAAGGAGATTTAAACAAAGATAATTTAGCCGATTTAGTTGTAGTAACTCAAGATACTATAAACTCAAAAGCACCTTATAAACTAGACGTATTCTTTGCGCAACCAAACGGAACTTTTAAGTTAATCGTTTCAACAACAAAAGCCATTGATCCACAATATCCCGACGGAAGAAACGGTTATTACAACGGAAATTCCTTTTATGATATCACCATCGAAAAAGGAATCCTTACTATTAAAAACGAACTAACAAGAGGTAATTTCGAACATAAATTTCGCTATCAGAATAATAACTTTGAATTAATCGGTTTTTCACAAACATATTCAGATGGACAGGGAACAATGGGAATGGTCGATTTTAATTTATCAACCGGAATACGAGTAACTACCACCGAACGTTACGATGATAGCGACGAAAAACCTACCAAAAAACAAAAGAAAGTTCTAATACGACCATTACCAAAACTACAGGATTTTACCCCATTTACAACTGAGTTTTACTAATATCAGAATTCCCTCCAATTTAAATTAATTCACGGAAATTCGTGTAGTTTGTGACAAAAAACTATTCAACATTAGTTGCAATAATCTCTTCAAAATAATATCACAAAATCATTTTCTACTAATTATACTTTAACTACTGCAACTAACACTTTTAAAATTTTATTCGTATTTTCGATGCTCACAAAAAATGTATTTCTTCAAATAATCGATTGATTATTGGCAATACATCGAAAATAACTATAAAAAATAGAATTAAAATGGTTTCATTTAGTAAAGAATTGTCTTTCCGTTGGTCTGATCTAGACCCTAATTTTCACTTACGTCATAGTGCTTATTATGATTTTGGCGCACAACATCGTATCGAAATCTTAGAACAACTAGGCTTGACTTTAAAAGTAATGCAAGAACAAAGCTTTGGACCAGTACTTTTTAGAGAAGAATGTGTTTTTAGAAAAGAAATAAAACTTTCTGATAAAATTTCAATCCATACCAAAACATCAAAGATGAAACCGGATGCATCACGTTGGTCTATAGTGCATGAATTTATTAATGAAGAAGGTAAACTTTGTGCAACCATTACTGTTGATGGTGCATGGATGGATACAAAACTAAGAAAACTGGCTTCTCCTACTCCATCAATAGCTATAGAAGCATTGAGTATATTCCCAAAAAGTGAAGACTTCGTAGGGCTTTAAAACTCTGTTAATACCTCATCAATACGCATAGGTAACTCCATATTTTGTGTGGATTTATTATAAGGTTCTTTGTAAAATAGTATCAATTTAAAAAACATAATTATGAAAAAAGTAATAGTAGTGCTTATAACAATTGTATCATTAATATCATGTAATAACCCAAACCCACAAAATATGGATTCTAAAAACACCGAATTAGTCAAACAGTATTTTACTCATTTCAACAATCACGATTGGAAAAAAATGTCCGAAATGTATACTCCAACAGCCGATTTTAAAGACCCTTCTTTAGGAATCGGAATTGTAAAACAAACTCGTGCCGAAATAGAAAAAAAATACAGTGAGTTAAACCAAATCTTCCCCGATTTAAAGGACAAAGTAGTTCAAGTATATCCATCAGGAGAAAAACATGTAATTGTAGAGTTTGTCTCTAGCGGAACTGCCGAAGATGGTTCGACTTTCGAATTACCTATTTGTACCATCTTTACAATCGAAAACGGATTGATAACAAAAGATTTTACGTACTACGACAACTTCGAAGATCAAGAATAAAATTATTCCAAATTATTGTATAAGAAAAAAGCAATTTTCAGCTTTGTTTCTAAATTTTCTCGCAAAGACGCAAAGACGCAGTTTTTCTTAAAAATCATTTTCTTCGTGTCTCTGCGCCTTTGCGAGAATAGCAATAACTTAACCAGACAAACCATTAAACCAAAAATGAATACCTCAATTTTAAAAACCAATATTACACTCGAGAACGAAAGAGTCCTTCTTATTCCCTTTGAAAACATTCGAAACACAGAACTTAAAGAAATCATTTATAATGACGAAGTTTGGAAATACATGGGAATGTATATAAAAGACGAAACTGATTTTGAGAATTATATCACAAATACCATCAAACAAAAAGAAGCAGGAATTTGTTATCCCTTTCTTATTATTGATAAACTTACCAATAAAATTGCAGGAAGTACGCGTTATGGATATCTTAATACTGCAAGTCAGAAATGTGAAATTGGATGGACGTGGTATGGAACAGAATTTCAGGGAACTGGATTAAATAAAGCTTGTAAACACGAACTTTTGAATTTTGGTTTTGAAAATATTGGCTTTCGCCGAATCCAGTTTAGTGCCGATTTAGAGAATTTAAAATCCCAAAGAGCAATCGAAAAACTCGGAGCAAAAAAAGAAGGCATTTTTAGAAATAATTATATCGATGCCGACGGAAAAAGTAAAGACGATGTTTATTATAGCATTATAAAAGAAGATTGGAACGAATTAAAAGCCTCTAATTTCTCTGAATTTAATTAAATTTGTGTTTCCATTAAAAAAATTTAACTATTAAGACATTAAGAAAATTAAGCTTTTGTTGCTTAATGTAACTTAATATCTAAATGGTAAAAAAATCAACCAATGATAAACCTCTTAAAAGACTTTAGATTAATTGTTGCTATAGTAATAATACTGATTATAACAATCATATTAGCCACTATAATCGATAAGCTTTTTATGCGCTTTATTCGTCACCGATTAGGTGTAAATGATTTTGATAGCACAGGATATAAATTCTTAAAACATTTAATAATTACTGTAGTTTATATTCTAGGAATTGCATTCGCGTTAATACAAATTCCGGAATTTAAACTCATAGGACATTCATTGCTTGCAGGTGCGGGAGTAATTTCGGTCATTGCAGGACTTGCTTCGCAACAAGCTTTAAGCAATATTATGAGCGGGATATTTTTGGTTATTTTTAAACCCTTTAAAATAAACGATAAAATTACAATCAACACTTTTAGCGGTGTAGTCGAAGATATTAATTTAAGACAAGTTGTTTTAAAAGACATGGAGAACAACCGTATTATAATTCCAAACTCTGTAATAAGCAATCAGATTATTCTAAACACAAATATGAATGATTCTAAATGCTGTAAAATAATCGAAATTGGGATTGGTTATGATTCTGATATAGATAAAGCATTGGCGATAATGAAAGATGAAGTTGCCAAACATCCTCTTTTTATAGATACACGAACTGCTGCAAACAAAAAAAATAACGCGCCACTTGTTGTTGCCAGAGTTGTAGCGCTTAAAGATTCGAGCGTAAACTTAAAAGTTTGGGCTTGGGCCAAAGATGCAACGGATGGATTTATTCTTTATTGTGATTTATTACACAGTATAAAAAATCGTTTTGATGCCGAGAAAATAGAAATTCCGTTCCCCCAACAAGTCGTTACGGTAAAGAAAGAACTCTAGTTATTACTGAAACTTCAGACCGAAATTTACTTTTTCAAATGTAGTACTGCAAGAAAAAGCAAATCTACCAATATTGAGAGTTCCAAAAATACCCTCAACTCCATGTCCTGAGTAAAACCCTCCAACTGAAAAACGGTCAATCTGGTATTTTAAAGCAATATCATTCACCCTACTGCTCAATTGCCCAAAAACTATTATACGAGGAACAATTTCGTAGCTGGCAAATACTTTTGGAGCCATTTTTTGATAGTAATCAAAACTTTCATCTGTTTCATAATCCATACTTGTAGAATGCAAATTCTCTAAACTTCCACCAATAAAAGTATTGTTTTTAGGATGCCAGGAAATGCTAAGACCAGTAAATGTTCCATCATAGCCACTCCGTGATTCTACGTAACCAACACCAATTGTTGCTCTGAAATTCTCAAATATTTTACCTACATACCCAATATAAGTGCGGTCGATTTCAGATTTATTAATGCCAGCACCAAGAATAATATCATCCGAACGCATTCCAAAAGCATACTGAAAATAGGTCGAATATTCATCATTATTCCCCGCAACAACACTTCGTCCTTTATCAAGATCGATGTTTGGTGATATTAAAGTTGAGTTTATAACAGCAAAATCAAATGTATTGACTTCTTGAGCAAATGTGGGGATAACAAATAAGAGTAAAAGTATATTTATTTTCATAATACCTGTTTTAGCTTATAGCATTCTGTATCTAATTTACATATATTTTTCTTGTTAATAAAAGAACTCCCCTTAAGTGCATCAATATTCGTCTAAATGCAATATTTTTTAAAATATATCTTACAAAACAGTAATAATCAAACACATAAACATATACTTACTTTTTTTATAAGTCATTACAAAAGTAGATTTTACGTAAAATTTCATAAGACATTAATTTTCTTTTTCTCAATTACACATTTTGTTTTCGCAAAAAGAAAACATATTGTCATTAATCGTATTTTTGAGACAATAAATAATTTTAACATCAATACAAATTAATATGTTTACAATAAAGCAAATTAAAGAAGCACACTCGAAAGTGAAAACTGGAGCCGATTTCCCAAACTATATCCAAGACTTAATTATTTTGGGTGTAAAAGGTTATGACACCAATGTAAATGATGGTACTGTAGAATATTATGGTGTAAACAATTATAGAGTTGCCACTGATGATAAATACGATGAAATTAAAGTAACTTCAAATGTAAATAAAGAACGTTTCCTAGAGTTTTTATTACAACACCAAGACGGGCAAACTGATTATATGACATTTTGTAAGCAAGCTGGAGAATGTGGTATTGCTAAATGGAGAGTAGACATTATCGAAATGACGTGTACATACTATGATAAATCTGGAAACGAAATATTGATAGAAAAGATTTCTGATTAATTAAACAAAATCATCAATTCATAAAGCTATCCAATGCAATTTTCTGGTAAAAAGATCAATTCGATTGCTCAAAAAAGTATCCTGTTATTACTATTCATAACAACATTCTCAGGATTCTCTCAGCATAACAAAAGCAATTCTAAATTTAAAGTAATTGCATTTTATACCGCCAAAAATGACCAAGCACATATAAGCTTTGTACATGAAGCCAATAAATGGTTTCCTAAAATGGCAGAGAAATATAATTTTGAATACGATTCGACCAATAATTGGGATAATCTTAATGCTAAATTTTTGGCAAAATATCAGGTCGTTATCTTCTTAGATACACGCCCCGAAAAAACCAATCAGCGAGAAGCTTTTAAGAAATATATGGAAAATGGAGGCGCTTGGATTGGGTTTCACTTTGCTGCATTTTCTTTAAACGATTCTCAATATCCACAAAACTGGGATTGGTATCACAATCAATTCTTAGGATCTGGAGAATATGGTAGTAATACATGGAAACCAACATCGGCAACACTACGAGTGGAAAGCAAATTTATTATAACCAAAGATGTGCCTCAAACATTTAAATCATCACCAAATGAATGGTACAGATGGCAAAATGACCTTAGAGATAATCCGGATATCAATATTCTTTTGGCAATAGATGATACAAGTTTTCCTCTTGGAACTGGACCAAAACCAAGCGAGATATGGCATAGCGATTATTATCCCGTGGTTTGGACAAATAAAAAATATAAGATGGTCTATTTTAATATGGGACATAATGATATTGATTATGAAAATAAGACCAATAAAACACTTTCGTATACGTTCGAAAACGAACCACAAAGTCAATTGGTCATAAACACGCTAATGTGGTTAAAAAGTAATACAGGAAAACTTTAATTTTTTTTTAATTTTTAATTCATAAATAAAAAATGTCAAAGCAAATATCACCTATCATAAATCCGGAAGAATTAATAACATTACAAAAATCGGATATTATAATTATCGATGCGAGAGCAGGAATCAATGCCAAGGAAAATTATACAGCAAACCATTTACAAGGCGCACGTTATGTTGACTTAAATCTTGATTTAGCGACTGTTCCCGATGATGCCGCAAATGGAGGAAGACATCCCTTACCATCATTATCAAAACTTTCGGAAGTAGTATCAAAACTCGGAATAGCACCATCAAGCCATGTGATTATCTATGATGATAAAAATGGTTCAAATGCTGCTGCACGTTTCTGGTGGATGTTAAGAGCAGTTGGACATGAAAAAGTTCAGGTAGTAAATGGTGGTTTACAAGCGGCTATAAAGACAGGTTATCCTGTAAGTACTGGCATTGAAACTTTTGCGGAAGCAGGATTATACCCAATCGCTAAATGGAAATTATCTCAGGCAGATATTACCGAAGTTGATAATGCAAGTAATAATCCTGATATTATTATCATCGATGTAAGAGATAAAGACCGTTTTGATGGTTTGACCGAACCTATTGATTTAATTGCAGGACATATTCCTGGTGCTACAAATATTCCTTTTACGAGCAATTTAAATCAAGATGGTACATATTTATCCTCTGCCCTTTTAAAAACCAAATATCTAGATATATTAGCCAATACAAAACCCGAAAACGTGATTGTACATTGCGGCTCTGGTGTAACTGCTTGTCATACTTTACTCGCTATGGATTATGCAGGATTACCAATCCCAAAACTTTATGTAGGTTCCTGGAGCGAATGGTCTAGAAATAACCGACCAATGATTACAAACAACATCTAACAAATTGTTAGATTTTCATTAATTAAAAATCAAAAAGCCTTGAAAATAATTAATTTTCAAGGCTTTTTAAATATAATAGAAAATTTTTAACGTTCCATTTGTGGTTTAGGTAATTTGGCAATTACGTCATCAATAGAAAAAGTTGCTGGTGCCTGACGTGGTGGAAAAGCACGATAGGTTTCTAAATATTTCGAAACTTTCTCTACAGCTGGCAAAATAAGAAATGCTCTGTCAATCATCCATTTTTCATACCCAATAGAACCATCTACAGAATATTCGAATGGATCTGATAATAAATCAATAATAAACGGCCCTCTTAATTTCATCATAGGATTACGCCATATCTCCATTCCTTTTGCATATTGCGCCTGAAAAGTATATTTAAAACGCTCATCACGATATGCTACTAAATTACCATCATCATCAAAGTAAATAAACTCATGACGAGCTGTTCCGCTCTGACCTTTTAGATATGGCAATTGGTTATAACCATCTAAATGAACTTTAAAGTTTTTGCTTCCTTCCTGAGCTCCTTTTTGTACACTTGCAGTTAAATTAGCATCACCTCCAGCAGCTGCAACTAATGTAGGCAACCAATCCTCTGCCGAAAACAATCCTGTTAAATTACTACCAGGTTTAATAACTCCAGGCCAACGAACAACTGCTGGAGCACGATAAGCACCCTCCCAGTTTGTATCTTTTTCTGAACGGAAAGGAGACGAACCTCCATCTGGCCATTGATTTTTCATAGCTCCATTATCCGTAGTCCAGATAACTATTGTATTATCAGCAATTTTTAATTCATCTAAAAGTTTTAAAAGCTCGCCAACCATTGCATCATGTTCTACCATTCCGTCAGCTTGTGTACCAAGACCTGTTTTACCTAAAGAAGACGGTTTTAAATGAGTAAAAACGTGCATACGAGTACTATTAAACCAAGTAAAGAAAGGCTTTCCTGATTTTACAGATGTTGTCATAAAATCTTTGGCTGCAGCCAAAAATTCTTCATCAATAGTTTCCATTCTTTTCTTTGTTAATGGGCCAGTATCTTCAATTTTTCCGCCTGCTGTAGCTTTTAAAACTCCACGAGGTCCAAATGCTTTCTTAAACTCAGCTCCTTTTGGGTAATCTGGATTTTCTGGCTCTTCCTCGGCATTTAAGTGATACAAGTTCCCAAAAAACTCATCAAAACCATGAGCTGTTGGCAAATATTTATCCTGATCTCCAAGGTGGTTTTTACCAAACTGACCACATACATAACCCAATGGTTTTAAGAACTCGGCTATTGTAGGATCTTCCTTTTGCAAACCTATTGGTGATCCTGGTAAACCTACTTTAGTTAAACCAGTACGGTACGGCGATTGTCCTGTAATAAATGCTGCACGACCCGCAGTACAACTTTGCTGCGCATAATACTGTATAAAAACCGCACCATCATTACCAATCTTGTCAATATTAGGTGTCTCAAAACCCATTAATCCACGGCTGTAAGCACTCACATTGGTTACTCCCACATCATCCCCAAAAATAACAAGGATGTTAGGTTTTTTCTGAGCATTTACATGAAAGCACGTTATTAAAAACAATAAAATAGTTGAAGTTGGTTTTAACAAACTAAACTTAATTTTCATATTAAATAATTTAAATTATCAAGGATACTACTCTAATATCCATTGCAGATAGTTGTATTTTAAGTCTCAAAATTTATGGATACTTAAAACGTTGATAAAATTAGGTGCAACTAATGTTAAATTTGAAAAATAACAATTCGACTATGTTTCATTTTGCAATATGAAACATAAATAAGATGTTTTCGACATTTAAAAAACCATTCAGGAGCTAGCTAGAATTCCGTTAATTATAAAAATCAGGTTTTTGTATTTAAAAAGTTAATCCTTATTTTTACAAGATTCCTTTTTATAAATTCATTCTGCGTAAAATGTACAAAACAGAACATTGGGACATTCTTTTATCCAATACAGTTAATAAAAAAGCTTTTATCGAAACGGTACTCGACGGAAACGCCGAAGGAGAATTAGCAGCTTTTAATTCCCTAAACGGAATTCTATTCTCGGACATTGCTATTGATAAGTTTATTGAAAAAGAACATCAATATGATTTAATTGAAGCCGCAGCAGAATCAAATCGGAAACTACGAACATTTTCATCGGGCGAACGCAAAAAAGAGTTTTTGAATTATTGTGTAAAACAAAATCCAGATTATATTATTTTTGATAATCCGCTAGATCATTTGGATCATGCTTCACGTATTACATTGGCAAACTCATTAGAACAATTGGCACAATCTGTTCGAATTATTCAATTGGTAAATCGTGCTGCCGATTTGTTTCCTTTTATACAGAACAAAGCTCAGATTACAGATAATTCTTTTGTTTTAAACGAAATAAAAACTACCGAAAACAATCCTAATTCAGTAAAAGTCTCTATTCCTAAACCGGCAGAACCTACAGATTATAACGAAGATGTGTTAATACACATGAACGAAGTTTCTGTAAGTTACGACGAAAGAAAAATTGTTGATGCAATTACATGGACAATTAAAAAGAATGAATTCTGGCAACTTATCGGACCTAATGGTTCCGGAAAAAGTACTATCCTATCGTTAATATCCGGAGATAACCCAAAAGGTTATGGACAAGATTTATTCCTTTTCGGAAAGAAAAAAGGAAGCGGAGAAAGCATTTGGGATATTAAGAAAAGAATTGGTTATTTCTCGACTTCCATGACCGATTTGTTTCAGAAAAAACATAGTTTAGAGTATATGATTCTTTCAGGTTTTTTTGATTCAATTGGCTTATATACTGAACCAACTTCGTTACAAAAACAAATTGTATCGCAATGGCTTGATGTGATTAAAATGAGCCATTTAAAGAATAAAACTTTTACACAACTCTCTATCGGACAACAACGAGTAGCATTAATAGTTAGAGCCGTTTTAAAACATCCACCTTTGGTAATTTTAGACGAACCTGTAGAAGGTCTTGATGATGAAAATGTAGCTTTGGTTATCGAACTTGTGAATCTTTTAGTCAAAGAAACAAGTATGACAATCTTATATGTTTCTCATCGTATAGAATCAAACCTTACTCCTACCTCAATATTCGAATTAATCCCATCAGAAACAGGATCAATCGGAAATATAAAATCAAAATCCTTATAATTAAAAAGAGCTTGAAAATAATTTCAAGCTCTTTTTATATTCTTAATCCGCAGTAACTTTATAAGTAGGATCTTCGAGAATATCTACAATAATATTTGCATTTTTAAGCAACAATCGGCAATCATCACTTAAATGATATAACCGAACTGTTTTATTGATTTTAGCATACCGTTCCGTAATCTTATTTACAGCATCAATAGCACTCATATCTACAATTTTACTTTCTTTAAAATCGATTATTATTTCTTTCGGATCATCCAGAACATCAAATTTCTCCATAAAACCCATTGTAGAACCAAAAAAGAGCGGTCCAAATATCTCGTAATGTTTTACTCCGTTATCATCAATATATTTTCGGGCACGAATGCGTTTAGCACTTTCCCAAGCAAAAACTAATGCCGAAATAATAACACCTATTAAAACTGCCAAAGCCAGATTATGCATAAAAATAGTAATCACAGCAACGGTAATTCCAACAAAAATATCATGTTTGGGCATTTTATTAATAATCCTGAAACTAGCCCATTCAAACGTTCCTATTGCAACCATAAACATAACGCCAACCAAAGCTGCCATTGGTAATTTTTCTATCACAGGTGCTCCAAACAAGATAATAACAAGAATAGTTAATGATGCAATAATACCCGATAAACGCGCTCTAGAACCTGCCGAGATATTTACCAGCGTTTGCGCAATCATTGGGCAACCACCCATCCCGAAGAAAAATCCATTTACAATATTGGCACTTCCCTGAGCAATACATTCACGATTTCCGTTTCCTTTAGTTCCTGTAAGCTCATCGACTAGGTTTAATGTTAGCAATCCCTCCGTTAAACCAACAGAAGCCATGATTAAAGAATACGGAAAAATTAATTGCAACGTTTCCAGATTCCAATTAATATTAGGTAAATGAAAAGAAGGAAAACCACCGCTTATCGAAGCAATATCAGCAACAGTTTTTGTCTGAATCCCTAAACCCAGAACTAAACCAAAAACAACAATAATCGCAACTAACGAAGCAGGAATAGCTTTAGTTATTCTAGGAAACAAGATTACGATTGCAATTGTTAAAGCAACCAATCCTAACATAATAAACATAGGGCTTCCTGATAACCAAACCGTTTCGCCATTAACAACAGTTTTAAATTGTTTTAGCTGCGACATAAAAATCACAACTGCCAAACCGTTTACAAAACCAAACATTACAGGCTGAGGAACCAATCTAATAAATTTACCCCATTTAAACACACCAACCATAATTTGCAAAACCCCAGCCAGAGCCACAGCTGCAAAAACATATTCTAAACCATTCGATTTCATTAAAGCAATCAATACAATTACTGTTGCTCCTGCTCCACCCGAAACCATCCCGGGACGACCGCCAAAAACAGCCGTAATTAATCCCATAATAAATGCAGCATATAAACCAACCAAAGGAGGAAAACCAGCAAGAATGGCAAACGAAAGCGATTCGGGAATCATAGTCATAGCCACCGTAAAACCTGCCAGAATTTCGGTTTTATAATCTACTTTTTGAGTAAAATCAAATAAGTTAAAATATTGCTTCATTATTTAAATATAAATCTGAAAGATGGAATCGAAAAAAAATCTTTTTATTAACGCAACAAAAGTAACTATTTTGCAGCGTATATTATTGCTAATCCAACATTACAAGTCATATAAAAACTATCCATTTATTATATAAAAACTATAATTTATCAACGATATTTGGTAAATTACATCACTCCCTTCTGCTATTCCCATAACAACAAAAACAAAAGATAATTTTAAAATAACAAAATGAAAATTAAGTACCTCATCATATTCACATTATCCCTTTTAATCGTTTCCTGCTCAAGTACAATAACAACCATAAAGAAAGAATATAAAATAACACCTATTTCTAAACTAAAACCACATTGGAATTTTGATTCAAAAGAATGGTTTCTAGAGAAAGATACCTTAATAGGAATTGGAGGCTATATGCATTGGGGCGCAATAGAATCTAAAAAGAAGCTCCCAAAAAATTACGAAATCACTTTTAAAACAAATATGACTAAGGGATCTCTGTTTGAGATTATGTTAAACATAGACAAAGAAAAATACATCAGAACATATCTCTATCAAATTGATCAAAACATTGTCATCGGAAGAGGTGTTTATCATAAAAACAGTGACGAATATGACAAACGCGGCGGCAAAAGTTTATTTACCAAACCAATTGAATTGATAAACAATAAATGGTATGATGTAAAAATTAAAGTTCAAAACAATCAATTAACATTTACAATAGATAACAAAACAACACTAGAATGCGCTCTTGAAAAAAACAATCTGAGCCAACAAGGAAAACTAGGATTCATAACAAACGGAGAAGTCAAAATAATCGACTTAACGATTAAAACCATCCAGTAGCCTTTTATATTTTGTCTTTAAGATTTTAAGACCAACACTTAATAAACTTAAAATCTTAAAGACAAAAAAAAGAAAAACTAAGTACTAAACTTAATTTTTCTTTATCTCTTAATGGTAAATAAACATTACCTATTTAATTCTCTTCGTCGTCCGTATTATGCGATTTTGAGTAATTGCGCCATCTTTCGATGCAATCCTTAAAATCATCAGGCAATTCAGTATCAAAACGCATCATTTCTCCAGTTGTAGGATGAATGAAACCTAATGTTTTAGCGTGCAAAGCTTGTCTTGGCAAAGCTTTAAAACAATTATCTATAAACTGCTTATATTTTGTAAACGTAGTTCCCTTCAAAATCAAATGACCACCATAACGCTCATCATTAAAAAGCGGATGACCAATATGCTTCATGTGAGCACGAATCTGGTGTGTTCTACCCGTTTCAAGCTGACAAGAAATTAAAGTAACGTAACCAAAACGCTCCAGAACTTTATAATGCGTCACGGCAGGTTTTCCTATTTCCGGATCAGCAAAAACAGCCATTTGCATTCTATCTTTTAGGTGTCTTGCAAGATTTCCTTCAATCGTTCCTTGCTCCTCAACAACATTTCCCCAAACAAGAGCAATATATTCCCTTTCAGAAGTTTTAGCTTCAAATTGTTTGGCAAGATGCGTCATAGCAGCTTCCGTTTTGGCAATAACCAAAAGTCCCGAAGTATCCTTATCAATTCTATGAACCAATCCCGGACGTTCGCTACTATTCATTGGCAAATTATCAAAATGATGTGCCAAAGCATGAACCAGCGTTCCTGTATAATTACCGTGTCCCGGATGCACAACCATTCCTGGCTCTTTATTAATTAACAATAAAGCATCATCTTCGTAAACAATGTTCAACGGAATATCTTCTGGAATAATATGATTTTCATACGGAGGATGCGATAACATCACCGTAACAACATCAAACGCTTTTACTTTGTAATTCGACTTTACAATAACGTCATTTACAAAGATATTACCCTCTGTTGCAGCATTCTGAATCTTATTTCTTGTAGCATTCTGTATTAAGCCCATTAAGTATTTGTCGATTCTTAAAGGCGCTTGACCCTTAGGAACTTCAAATCTAAAATGCTCATATAACTCTTCTTCTAAATCTAAACTATCGGTATTATTATTGCTCATTTGCTGTTTTTTCGTCTCCTGGCACTGCTAGAGAATCTGCCGGTTGACTTTCATCTAAATAACTTGCTTTTCCATCGCCTAACACCAAATCAATTTTTGATGATTTCAGTACACGATCTCCCACTTTTAAGTTTCTTCCTTTATAACGCATCTCCAAAACCATATCTTTTCCAAGATTCGGAATATACGTAATTGTACCTTCCTCAAGACCTAAAGCCTTAAGTGTTGGTATAGCTTCACGGTATGTTTTCTCAATCAAATCCGGAATACGAACCGATGAAAAACCAGATGCATTAATCTTAATATAAATCTTTCTACCCACTTTTACCTTCGTTCCTGGCGAAGGATCTTGCTCAACAACGCTAAACTTTGGGAATCCACTTCTATAATCCACACTATCCAAAAGCACGTAATCCAGATCCAGTCCGTCCAATTTTGCCTCCACCTGCTCTTCGGTCAATTTTCTTAAATCAGGTACTTCGATTTCATGTCCGTGATCGGTCGTAAAAGTCAACCAATGCATAAACAAATAACCTAAAACTGCAATAATTGCAACAGCAATTAGTATTTGTGTAAAAAATACTCGGCTAGTTAGATACTTACGTAAACTCATAAATTTATTTTTATTTGTGGCAAAGATAAAGATTTCGTTCCAAAAAAAATGATAATTTTGTTTAATACAAGAAAGCAGCTTTATAGTCGCCCTGAACCAAGATTTAGAGTATTATTAGATCAGTAAATCCTATATTTTGTCACTCAGAGCCAAGCCAAAGAGTTAGGAGCTATTTCCCGCTATACGCTATATCTTTTTCCATGCAAAAAAGCATGAAAAAAGGATACCGCTGCTATCGGGGCTAGAAACACAAAACGTTTTCATAATAACACTCACGATTAAACAAATAAACGATTAAACATAAAAACATATAGATCAATGAAAAACATTGCCATCATCATGGGAGGATATTCTAGCGAATATCAAATATCACTAATCAGCGGAAATGTAGTATACCAATACCTTGATAAAACCAAATACAATGGACTCCGAATCCATATTTTTAAAGAAAAATGGGTTTATGTAGATGAAAATGATGCCGAATTCCCGATAGATAAAAATGACTTTTCAGTAACCGTAAATGGAACAAAAATCATTTTTGATTGTGTTTTCAATGCCATACACGGAACTCCGGGCGAAGACGGACTAATGCAAGCCTATTTTGAGTTATTGCACATACCGCAAACCTCATGCGATTATTACCAAGCAGCCCTAACGTTTAACAAACGTGATTTACTTTCCGTTTTAAAACCATACGGAATAAAAACTGCCATTTCTTATTACCTAAACAAAGGAGATATTATTAATACCGACGAAATTGTAAAAAAAGTAGGATTGCCATGTTTCGTAAAACCAAATAAAGCAGGTTCAAGCTTCGGAATTTCGAAAGTAAAAACTGCAGCCGAACTACCAATTGCAATAGAAGTTGCGTACAAAGAAGATAACGAAATCATCATCGAAAGCTTCCTGGACGGAACTGAAGTTTCAGTTGGAGTAATTAACTACCAAGGAAAAATTGTCGTATTACCAATCACTGAAATTGTTTCCGACAATGATTTCTTCGATTACGAAGCCAAATACGAAGGAAAATCACAAGAAATTACACCAGCAAGAATCTCAGACGAAATGACGCAAAAAGTAAGTGAAGTTGCAAAACGTGCTTACGAAGTCTTAAAAATGAAAGGATTCTCAAGAAGCGAATTCATCATCGTAGACAACGAACCATATATGCTCGAAATGAACACAATTCCGGGTTTAACAACCGAAAGTTTAATTCCGCAACAAGCCAAAGCAGCTGGAATTACACTAGAAGATTTGTTCACAAATTCAATTGAGTTAGCTCTTTCATAAAGAGGCTAAGACACTAAGGTGCTAAGATTCTAAGATTTTAGCACCTTAATTTTTAAACTCAAAAAAAAACCTTAGAAACTTAGTCCCTCAGAACCTTAGAACCTTAAAAAAGAAATGAGAAAAGCCATATTCCCGGGATCATTTGATCCAATTACACTTGGACACGAAGACATCATAAAACGAGGGATTTCTCTATTTGATGAAATCGTAATTGCCATTGGTGTAAATGCCGAAAAGAAATACATGTTCTCACTCGAAGAAAGAAAGCGATTTATCGAAGAAACCTTCAAAGACGAACCCAAAGTAACCGTAATAACCTACGAAGGACTTACGATAGATTTATGTCATAAACTTAAAGCACATTTTATATTAAGAGGATTGCGTAATCCAGCCGATTTCGAATTCGAAAAAGCAATCGCGCATACCAACAGACGCTTATCCAAAATTGAAACCGTATTTTTATTAACAGCAGCAAGAACATCATACATAAGTTCAAGCATCGTTCGTGATGTATTACGAAATGGCGGAGAATACGAAATGTTGGTTCCGGATGCAGTTAGGGTTAAGAAATAAAACCTTGTTATTATTACAGCATAGCTAGTCTGTTGAAAATAAAAAACTAATGAAAGAAGAATTTATAACTTTTGAAAAATTCCCAAACCAAAATTCAGCAGAAAAATTAGGAGAATTCCTCAACGAAAAAAAAATAGAATATATTTTAGAAAATAATTCTTTAAGTTTTGACCCAACTTTTGCAAATAATGGATTTGGAGTTGAATTTTGTATAAAAATCAAAAAAGAAGATTTCGAAAAAGTTAATGAATTACTAATTGAAAATTCTGAAGATGAAATAAATAAAATTGACAAAGACTATTATTTACTAACCTTTTCTAACGATGAATTAATTGAAGTAATAACTAAAAGTGATGAATGGAATAAATTTGATGTCTCTCTAGCAAAAAAACTCCTTAAAGAAAGAGGAATTGATGTTAGTCATGAAAGAATAGAAGCAATTAAAGAACAAAGAATATTAGAATTATCTAAACCTGAAAAAAGCCAAATTGGTTATATAATATTAGGCTATATCCTAGCCTTTTTAGGTGGTTTTTGGTCCATTTTCTTAGGTTGGCATCTACTTACTTATAAAAAGACATTACCTAACGGAAATAGAATTTATGCCTATTCAGAAAATGACAGAAAACAAGGAAATAGAATTTTAATAACAGGTGTTGTATTTTCTATTTTGTGGTTATTATATTTTATTTTAAAGTAAAGAATGCTAAACAAACATTTCAGAATTTATAATATCCTAAATGAGATTGCTTCGTTCCTCGCAAAGACAAAACGAAAAAATCCTTTTAATCCTTTTAATCCGTGGCAAAAAAAAACAACAAAAATATAAATTTGCCACCCTCCTAAATTATAAGTAAATTCGCATTTTCAAATAAACTATTAAAAAATGAGCATAGAAAGAGAATTAAACAAACGTAGCGGATCTAAATGTGAACTTTGTGGAGCAACCGAAAACCTAAAAGTATATCAAGTTTTGCCTACCAAAAAAGGCGGAATTGATGAAAGCGTAATGGCTTGTAGCACATGTGTAGATCAAATAGAAAATCCAGATAACGTAGATTTAAATCATTGGAGATGTTTAAACGATAGTATGTGGAACGAGAATGTTGCCGTACAAGTCGTAGCCTGGAGAATGTTGAGCAGAATGCGTACTGCAGGATGGCCACAAGAATTGCTAGATATGATGTATCTAGACGAAGATACTCTAGCATGGGCACAAGCAACTGGAGAAGGAGAAGATGATGAAAACAAAATTATTCACCGTGATAGTAATGGAGTAATTTTAGAACACGGAGATTCTGTAGTTTTAATAAAAGACTTAAAAGTAAAAGGATCTAGTATGGTTGCCAAGCAAGGAACTGCCGTGCGTAACATCCGTTTAGATCATGAAAACGCCGAATACATTGAAGGAAAAGTAGATGGTCAGCAAATTGTAATTATCACACAGTACGTGAAAAAGATATAAACTTCTAGTTTCAGTTTACAGTTAATACTGTATCTAATAACTGATACTGTAAACTGATACTGAATACTAAAAACCAAAAAAGGCTATTCATAACGAATAGCCTTTTTTTATATCAGATATAAATCTAAATTATTTTTGGAACAATTTACTTACTTGGTCTTTTGTTAAAGCCTCAGAAACATTGTTTGCGTTCCCTTCTTTATTCGAAACCATAAATTGAACTGTAGGTTTATCAATACTTGCTGTGTAATGTAACCAAACATAATTGTTAGGTAATTCTAATTTAATATCATACAAAGGAGTTGCTGTAAAACCGTTTACGATAATATTGTAAAGATTGTGGTAATCATTATCAATATTTTTAAAAGTAAACTTTCTTAATGTATTGTTTTCATCATCACTTTGGATACAGTTGTAAAATACAGTGTATTCGTCTCCAATTTTTTGGATATAATTATTATTCACTTTACCTAATTTTTCAACTGGCACAGTTTCAATAACTTTAATTTGAGCAAAAGATGCAAAACTTAAAAACAAAACAGCAATAGTAATAATTTTTCTCATAATATTCTTTGGGGTTTATTTATTTTATGCGGCAAACATAATAATAAAAAAAACTAACTCCTTTCTTACACAGTTAATTTATTGACATTAAATCTAAATTATTGTTTATAATTACTTGCTCTCACAAACAATAACACAATAACTATTTGTGTATAAACAAATTACTCTTCTTCTTTCTTAATTACTTTTCTAGCTACTTCTATTTTAAATTTTTTGCCTTTCATCTTCTCTTCTTTGATGTTTTTAAGCAAATCTTTTACTTTATTGAATTTTACAGCAGCAAACGAAATAAAATCTTTTACCTCTATTAATCCCAAGTCACCTTTTTCAAGTTTTCCCTTTTGAGAAAAGAATCCAACAATGTCTATTTTATTGAGCTTGTTCTTCTTTCCGCCACTAATATATATTGTCTGGAATTCTGGAGGTTTAGGCAAAGTCGTAGCATTATCGACTTTTAAAACATCCATATCATAGTTAATATAATCCAGTTTCTTTTCGCTTTCATGTACCAGAATATAAGCCGTTCCCGATGCAAGCATACGAGCAGTACGCCCATTACGGTGCGTAAACTCATCTTCTTTAGACGGTAAATGATAATGGATAACGTGTTTCATCTCAGGAATATCAAGACCACGAGCAGCAAGATCTGTTGTAACTAAATAGCTCACACTACCGTTTCTAAACTGAATCAAAGCACGCTCACGCTCATCCTGATCCATTCCGCCATGATAATAAGTTGCATAAATACCTTTTTCATTTAGCGTATCACTAATACGCTCAGCAGCATCACGATGGTTACAAAAAATAATAGCCGATTGCGATTTTAAAGAGCAAATCAAGTTAAACAGACTTCCTATTTTGTCTTTAGATGGAGAAACAACCATTTTCATCGAAAGATTCGATTTATCCTCCTCTTCAGGAATAAAATCTAAAATCGTTGGATTAATTACTCTTGTATATTTTGGAATTTCAATATCCGATGTAGCCGAAACTAACACGCGTTTATTTAATTTAGGTAGTTTACCAATGATAAAAGACATTTGCTCATGAAAACCCAATTGCAATGATTTATCAAATTCATCTAAGATTAAAGTCTGGATTTTATCTAAACGAAAAGTACCTCTCTCGATATGATCAGCAATTCTTCCCGGAGTTCCTATTAAAACTGCAGGGGGATTACTTAAATTCTTAATCTCAGTATCTATAGAGTGACCTCCATAACAGATATTAACTTTGTAATCCGTTCCCATTTTCTTCCAAACCTGTTCAATTTGCAATCCTAATTCTCTTGAAGGAACAAGGATTAAACATTGTACAGAAAGAATTTCGGGTTGTAATAATTCTAAAACTGGGAGTAAAAAAGCTAGCGTTTTTCCTGATCCAGTTGGAGAAAGTAGTAAAACATTATTATCATTCAGGATAGCATCCTGAGCAACTTCTTGCATTTCGTTTAGGCTTTCGATACCTAAATTCAAAAGTATATTATTCGAATGGTGTTTCTTATTCATTTTGCAAAAGTAACTAAAAAGTTGCAGTGTACAATTTTTAGTATTCAGTTGCAGTTTCTCATTGCAATAAAGCTTTACAGACTTTATAGTAAAAAATAACTTAGCATAAAATTTAACCGCAAAATTTCAAGCTAAATGGTCGTTTATTTTACCGCAAAGGACACAAAGTTTTACGCAAAGAGCGCAAAGTTGATAAAACACAAAGCTTTGCGAACTTTGCGATTTTACAGCATCTTACTTATAAAAAAACTTTGCGCCCTTTGCGGTTAAGATTTTTATTCTAATTCCTTAAAAATCAACTCTAATTCAGCTACTTCACTTTCAGTTAATGGTTTCAACGGACTTCTTAAAAAACCTCCATCAATACCTTTAATTTTCAAACCAGCTTTAATCGTTCTTGGCAAACCTTTGTTTACAATGAATTTTAAAAGATTTAATTGCTTATAAAATATCTTTTGAGCTTCCTTTAAATCATTTTTCTGGATAGCATTGTATAGATCAACATTCAGTTCCGGAATTAAATTAGGTGCTGCAGTACACCAGCCAGTCGCACCAGCAGAAAATGCTGCCAATGCTAACGGATTTGATCCATTAAAAAATGCCACATCATCGCCAAGTTCTCTTTTTAAATAATGCATTCTTTGCACGTCTCCACTACTTTCCTTAATCAAAGTAACATTCGGGATTTCCAAAAGTCTTTTTAATAATGCTGGCGACATATCTACTCCACCCGTTGCAGGATTATTATACGCCATTATAGGAATAGAAATTTGCTTAGCAACAGCATCATAATGTTGTACAATTTCATCATCAGTAAGCTTCCAATAGCTCATCGGGATAATCATAACTGCATCTGCGCCTGCTTTTTCAGCAAACTTGGCATGGTAAATTGTTTTTTCGGTAGTTAAGTTTGATACACCTACCAAAACAGGAACTCTACCATTAACTTGTTCTATAGTTGCTTCAGTAATTGCCTCTTTTTCTTCATCTGTTAAATACGGCATAACACCTGTGCTTCCTAACGGAGCAACACCATGAGAACCAGAAACAATCAATCTTTCTAATAGTTTTTTATACAAGACAATATCTACTTTTTCATCCTTATCAAACGGAGTAATCGGATAGGCAATAATACCTTTAAACAATGTGTTTTTCATTTACTTTTCTTTTTTAAATTAAAGATCTCTTCCTTCTTCTTCACGTAATGCAACACCTAAATTTTGAAGCTGAGGTGCGTTTTCACAAGCAATATATTTAGCCGATACCACGTTGCTTAAATTCTTGTGTCTGTGCCAAGCCCAACTCGGGATATAAACCGCATCGCCAGCCTTCCACTCTACTTTTACATCTTCTACTTCGGTATAACCGTGCCCTTCTATTACATACAAAACAGTTTCATACGTATGTCTGTGTCTGTTTGTCATTTGGTCTGGCAATAAACCACCAATAGTCATACTCACATTTTTACTCGGAAGATCAATAAAGAAAACAGGATGCTTTCTTTCGGTAGAAAATTGATTGTGTACCCCAGCCTGCTCTACATCTTTGTGTATTAATTTTTCTGGCATCACAAAAGTTGGTCGTGCAAATGTTTCGTGAAAGTCTTTTGATGAAAATTGTTTTTTAGTTTCCATAATTATATAATTTATTTGTTTTTGCATTATTGCGTTACAAAATTACCGTAACTTTGGACTACCTATATAACACAGTTTAAACACAAATACCTAGTCCAGATGTTAAGACCTTGGCAATTAGAAATTCAGATAAATAATAATTCCGATAAAGCGATTTATCTCCAAATCGCCGATGCTATTATCGATGCCATAAAAACAGGAATCCTCAATAGCGGAAATGCTTTACCAGGAAGCAGGCAACTTGCTGAACTACTTAAAGTGAACAGAAACACCGTTATTGAAGCTCTAGATGTGCTCATCGCCGAAGGTTGGCTTATTACAATGGAAAGAAAAGGAACTTTTGTTGCCGATGTTTTGCCTCTTATTACCGAAACTACAAATCATAAAAGGAAGATTGAATCTACAACTAATGAAGTAAAACCACTTTTAGTTTTTGACGATGGTATTCCCGATAGCCGAATTGCGCCCATGAACGAACTTGCAAGGGCTTACAGACAGATTTTTAATCGTAAATCGCGCTGGCAAATAATGGGTTATAGCAACGAACTTGGAAATTTAGAATTTAGAAAAGCCATTGTTCAAATGCTAAATTTTAAAAGAGGAATGAATATAACTCCAGATGAAATATGTATTACCCGAGGAAGCCAAATGGCAATGTACCTCGCCTCTCATTGTTTATTTACCAAAGGAGATTATATAATGGTCGAAAATCCGGGATACAAACCCGCTTGGGAAACATTTGAAAATGCCGGAGCTCAATTACTCCCAATAAATGTTGATAAAGATGGATTAGTAATTGATGAGGTCGAAGAATACTTAACGAAATACACAAATATTAAAGCAATTTACGTTACACCACATCATCAATTCCCAACCACAGTTACATTGAGCTTAAAAAGAAGGTTAAAACTCGTAGAATTATCCAATACATACGGTTTTACTATTATAGAAGATGATTATGACAACGAATTCCATTTCGGACAAAGACCAATATTACCCATTTCAAGTTACAGCAATGCTAAAAACACAATTTACATAGGAACATTAAGCAAAATTGTTGCGCCTGCTTTAAGGATTGGTTATTTGGTAAGTAACACTGAAACTGTAGAAAAAGTAGCCAAACACCGAAAAATAATCGATGTGCAAGGCGATAATATAATGGAAGAAGCTGTTTTGCAACTGATAAATGAAGGCGAAATAAAAAGACATCTCAAACGGACAACTATCATTTACAAAGCCAAAAGAGATTATTTTGAAATCATTTGTAATAAACATTTAAAAAATAAAACAGCATTCGTAAAACCCGAAGGTGGTTTAGCATTTTGGATTGTACCAAATTCACCTGTAGATATCTTTGAAATTGCAGATAAACTTCTTTTAAAAGGAATAAAAATTATGACTCCGGAGAAGTTTAGTTTTAATAAACCAATATCAGGTTTTAGACTTGGTTATGCATCTTTAACCGAACAACAAATCGAAGAAGGAATTATAGAATTAGCTAAATATTTATGATATGTTTCTAGTTGAAATTTCAGCTTTTAGTGACAGTCATAATAAAACTTTGTGTACTTTGCGTAAAACTTTGCGTCCTTTGCAGTTAATTTAAACCAAATCATAGTTTTTTTTACCACAAAGGATGCAAAGCTTTTTATCAAATCTAAAGTAAAGGTGAAGTCTCCCGACTTCGGAAGTAAGATATGTACCGAAATTGATTGTTATTTTTTGTCAATCTTATAAAGTCTTCCACCATCAGTAATCGCGTATAATGCTCCGTCTTTCCCTTGAGTAACATCTCTAAAACGTTGGTTTTCTGAAGCCAAAAGTCTTTCTTCGCCAACAACTTTATTGTCTTTTATAGCAAGACGTACGATATGCATTCCGCTTAAAGCCCCTATAAAAAGATTATTTTGCCATTCGGGAACACGATTTCCTGTATAGAAAGTCATTCCGCTTGGTGAAACAACTGGATCCCAATAGTAAACTGGTTGCTCTAAACCATCTTGTTGCTGAATTCCCGCTCCAATTTTTTCTCCGCTGTATTCTATTCCGTATGTAATGGTTGGCCATCCATAATTTGCACCTGCTTTTATACGATTGATTTCATCACCTCCACGTGGCCCATGCTCAGCAAGCCAAATTTCATTAGTAACTGGATTAAGTGCTAAACCCTGTGGATTTCTATGACCGATACTATATAATTCTGGTAAAGCTCCGGTTTGTGTAAAAATAGGGTTTCCAGTTGCAGGTTGTCCTTCTTTTGTTATTCTGACTACTTTACCCAAACCTGTTGCAACCGATTGTGCTAATGGTCTGGTTTCAAGCACAGATCTTTCTCCAGTACTTACAACAAGAAAACCTGTTTTATCAAAAAGAATACGTCCGCCATAATGAAGTGTACTTGCATTGGCTGGTTTGGCTCTATAAATAACAGTTGCACCTTCGATTGTTTTTTCATCAACCGATAATTTTCCTTTAGCTACCGCTGTATTGTTTCCACCAGTTGTAGCTTCTGCAAAAACCCAGTAAATCATACTATTAGTTGCAAATTCAGGATCAATACATACTCCTAATAAACCACCTTGTCCAGCAGAATTAACGGCAGGAATACCAGTTATTGGAGTACTTAAAACTCCAGCAGTTGTAGCGATACGGATTGTTCCTGTTTTTTCGGTGATTAATAATCTACCATCAGGAAGACTTGTAATTCCCCATGGGCTTGTTAAAGTTGTAGCAATAACAACTCCCTCATAAGGCGTATTAGTTTGTATACCACTAATTCGGGTTTGTCCTTCAAATGCCGGTTTGTAAGTTGTATTGGCTGCATTTCCTTCTACAGGATTTGTTATTGTACCTGGATTTACATCGACATCTTTATCACTGGAGCAGCTTAATAAACTTATTAGCATACTCGAAACAATAGCAATTTGGTTAATATTTCTCATAGTTTTTTGGGGTTTTAAAATTAGAACATAACAAAAATCTTAATTATAAAATATAAAAAGTTATATAATTTATGAGAAAAGTTATACGATTATAAGTTTCAAGGTGCTGATTTTATCAACTTTGCGCTCTTTGCGTAAACCCTTTGTACTCTCTTTGCGGTTAATTTTAAACTAAATCATAGTTCTTTTTACCGCAGAGCACGCAAAGGTTTTATAAAGTAAGATTCTATAAAAACGCAAAGAACACAAAGCTTTGCGCTCTTTGCGTAAATCCTTTGCACTCTCTTTGCGGTTAATTTTAAACTAAATCATAGTTCTTTTTACCGCAGAGGACGCAAAGCATTTATAAGGTGAAACTCCATAAAATCGCAAAAGAACGCAAAGCTTTGTGTTTTCATCAACTTTGTGCTCTTTGCGTAAAACCTATGTACTCTCTTTGCTGTTAATCTTTGCAGAATATTAGGCAATCAAACAACCTTTGAACCTTAGTGCCTTAAAAGAAAATAATTATATTTGGTTCCTATTAAAAAACCAAACTATGAGAATTTTTACTTTATGTTTTTTATTGTTAAGCTGTGCTGCATTTGCTCAGAAAGGCAATAAATACGATACCTATTTCGAAAAAGGAAACGGAAACCAATCCGCTAATTATCAAGAAACCATAAAATACTACACACTTCTTGCACATGATTTTCCGACTATCAAAATGCAGGAAATGGGACTAACAGATAGTGGATATCCATTACACATGATAACTTTTAATCCTGACAAACAATTTGATTTTGAGGTAATCAAAAAAAACAAAGCAGTAATTCTTCTTAATAATGGTATTCACGCTGGTGAACCTGACGGGATTGACGCAACTATGCAACTATTTAGAGATTTAGCTTTAGGAAAGATAAAAGCACCAAAAAACACCGTAATAGTAACAATTCCTGTTTATAATATTGGTGGTGCTTTAAACAGAAACTCGACTACAAGAGCCAATCAGGATGGGCCAGAAGAATATGGTTTTCGAGGAAATGCCAGAAACTATGACTTAAACCGTGATTTAATTAAATCGGATACGCGTAATACAAAAAGTTTTGTAGAAATTTTTCATAAAACAAACCCTGATGTTTTTATAGATAACCATGTAAGTAATGGTTCTGATTACCAATACAAACTGACTTATATTATGACGCAACATAATAAGTTAGGTACTGTTTTAGGCGATTATCTAAATCTGGAAATGATGCCAGCTTTGGTGAAAGATTTGCAGAAAAAAAATCTAGAAACAACTCCTTATGTTAATGCATTTGAAGAAACTCCTGATAATGGTTTTATACAGTTTTCGGATAGCCCTCGTTATACAACAGGCTATACTTCTCTTTTTAATACCATCGGGTTTGTGGTCGAAACACATATGCTTAAAAATTATGCCGACCGTGTAAAAGCAACTTACGAATACATGACATCTACAATTGATTTTACGGATGCAAATTATAAGAAAATAAAAGAAGTGCGTTTGAAAAACGAAGCGCAATACGCACCTAAAAAACCTTATACCATAAAATGGGAAATTGATAGCACAAAAATGACAACCTTTTCATTCTTAGGATATGAAGCTAGTCATAAAAAGAGTGAAGCTACAACTGGAGATAGATTATTCTATGACAGAACAAAACCATACAAAAAAGACATTTCGTATATAAAAGAGTTCAAATCGGTTAAAGATATTACCGTTCCTACAGCCTATATTATTCCTAAAGGATTCTGGAATGTTATCGATTTACTCAAAAGTAATGGCGTTACCTACACACAATTAAAAAAAGATACTTTAATAGAAGTTGAAAGCTATAGAATTGCCGATTTTAAAACGACAAATTCAGCCTACGAAGGACATTATTTACACCGAAACACTAAAGTTACTTCACAAATAACAAAAGTTCCTTTTTACAAAGGCGATTACGTATTCTCGACCCAACAAAAAGCAATTAAATACCTGTTAGAAACATTAGAACCCGAAGGCGTGGACTCTTTCTTTAATTGGAATTTCTTTGATACAATGCTACAACAAAAAGAAGGTTATTCGGAATATGTTTTTGAAGATACCGCAGCAAAACTTCTAAAAGACAGCCCAAAATTAAAAGCCGATTTGGAACAAGCTAAACTCAATGATCCAAAATTTGCCAAAAACCCCGAAGCGCAATTAGATTGGATTTACAAACATTCTGCTTATTATGAAAAGGCACATTTGCAATATCCAGTTTATCGTGTTTTATGAGTTTAACCGCAAAGAACGCTAAGTTTTTTTTATTTCCTTGAAATACGCAAAGGTCGCAAAGCTGTTTCGGAAAACCTTTGTCAAAGTTTTTCAACTTTGACAAAGGTAAATAGCATATTAATTCACAAAAAAAATGCTAAATAAATGTCATACAAACTTTTTCTTGACGATATTAGAGATGTAAAAATGGTTTACAAGAACTTAACTGATGCCGATTTTGTAATAGTTAGAAATTTTCATGATTTCAAAAATGCAATACTTGAAAATGGACTTCCTGAATTAATTAGTTTTGATAATGACTTAGGATTAGACGAAAACAATACTATTGCGGAAGATGGATATGCTGCTGCAAAATGGTTAGTTTATGAATCTGAACTTGATCTAAGGAATTTAAAATTTAATGTGCATTCTGCTAATCCAGTTGCATCACAACAAATTCAAAGTTTGCTTGACAACTACATTAAACATCTAAAAAATCACTAAGTCTGAATATTACAATGATAGAAATGTCTAAAAACAAAAAACTAAACTCAGTACTTTTAATCACAATTGTTTTATTGATATTTTTTTGTATTTATTACTTACTTTTTTCGAAAGACTTGCAAATAGAAGTTTACAACAAAACGAATCATAATATAGACTCTCTTGAAATTGATAATAAATATTATAATATTGAAAAAGGAAAGTCTCTGGTAATTAAGGATTGCAAAAAAATTTTCATTCAAGATGGATTACCCTTTGGAGTCCCCAACGGAATCATAAGAAATAAACAAATTGATACTACTCAATTTGTTCTTTTCGGAACTGGAATTGAAGCTGTTACGGAGGGGAAATATAAGTTTGATATTAAAGTGTTAGAAGACCAAAAATTTTATATACTATCTTGGGAAGAACATAAACCCGAAAGCATGGATTTGTAACCCGTTCTACGTAGTGTTCGCAATTGCTGTGCGAAGTCTCCTGACTTCGTACCCATTACTATATTCCGTTCCAATTTTATTTTTTGATTCTCTTTGCAGATTATTGGAGTGGCTCAAAACTTGCTAAATTTACAGATGAACCTTACCTTACAGATAATGCGCCAGATTATTTTCACAAAATCAACATTAATCGTGTATCATTATGGGATTGGCAAGGAAAAATAGCAAGACAAGCTTCACAAATAGAACTTTAAAAAATCACATTTCATGAAATATTTAATACATATAGCGCTAGTAGTATTATTAATTATCCAAGGATGCACCACAAATAAAAATAAAAAAATAAAAAAACCAGCAATAAATAATTCTATCGAAAAATTAGAAATATCAAATCTTCCTAATGAAATTGGAACAAGTAAAACAAATAAAAATGAAAATGTTTATATAACTAAAACAGATAATTCATACAATATTAGAGATAAGGATGGGAAAACTATCGTATATTATTCCAAAGGATATGAAACTGGTAGTGCATTTTCAGGATATGATTATTCAGAAAATCCAATAATAGGGATATATAAAGAATTTTATACTAATAATAATATAAAAATAAAAGGAATTTATTGTTGGTTTGGATTTAAAATAGGTAAATGGTATAGCTATTCAGAGAATGGAGATCTAGTCTCTACTGAAGATTTTGACAATGGTTTTATATACACTAATGATCAAGTGTTTTCATATTGTCAAGAAAATGAAATCTCATTAGAAAAAAAAGAGAGTGGTTATACGACTACTATATCTAAATATAAGTCCATTCCAGATAATAAAAATTATTGGGTTATTCGATATCCTAATTATGAAAAACAAGCTTATATAAATATTCAAATAGATGGTTTAAATGGAAGTGTTGTCAAAACAGTAGAGTCTCCATTTCCTGCGGATTAAAAAACCCATTGCTACATTTCGTTCCAATTTTTTTCATTCTCTTTGCCGATTATTAGGAATGGGGACGAAGCCGGGAGACTTCACACAGCATATAGCCCTAATGCCATAACACTGTGGCATTGACAGCAAAAAATTAACAACCTTAAATAGTAAATCAGTATGAAAAAAATTGTTACTATATTAATTGTATTCGTATTAATTCAATCCTGTAAATCTCAGGTTGGCAAAAATTTAAATAATCATAAAATCGAAAAATTTAACCTAAATGAATTTAATAATAAAAAAGTAGGAAATGATTTTTTTGAAACAACAAAAGACTCTACTTCAAGAATGATGGAAACTGATGATGGTTTTTATAAATATTCGAATGCTTTAAATAGTCCTTACGAAATTAGAAAGGTTTATTATAAAAAAACTTTTAATCTTAAAATAGAAACAACCTATTTTTATAGTATTCCGATAGGAACTTATAAAGTTTATGATGAAGATGGAAATGTTACAATAGAAAAAAATTTAGATGTATACAATTTTTCAATACCAGAATTAATAAACAAAATGAAAAACGATTTTAATATCGACTTATTGAATACATATGGCAAAGGGGTGCTTATTGGTGGGGAAAATAATAAATCAGTATATCTAATCATTATATTAATAGATGCTAAAGCTCCAAAAAGAGGTTCCCGAGAAATTAAAATTGATGCAATGAATGGCGAATTAATCTCAGATAAAATATTAAAATATGAAGAATAAGCTAATATTTGATTTTCTTTAACAAGTTCCGCTCTACGAAGTGTTCGCAATTGCTGTGCGAAGTCTCCCGACTTCGTACCCACTCCAATATGCCGTTCCTGATTTTTTTTTGATTCTCTTTGCCGATTATTAGAAATGGGTACGAAGTCGGGAGACTTCGCACAGCAATCAGTAAACTGAATATTTCGTTGAGTTAAATTTTAGTACTATAAAAGATTATTTATCTTTTAATATGTTTTGCAAAAATTCAACTTTGTCTTTTTCAGCCTGAACTAAACGTTCGTATAGTTTTTTATTTTCCTCGTAAACCTCGATTAACTTATCTAATGGATTGAAAGTACAATGATTGTTAAACGTTCCTGCACTATTATCTGTGAAACTATTAAAATAATTAATTGCAGCTTCCTCTGAAAAATTTTTAAGGGCTTCAACACTTACGCCCAGAGCTTTTGCTATTTCAATAAGTTTTTCATCGCTTATAGTTTCACTGTTTTCAAGAGCCGATATTGCTTGTTGGTTTGTTCCTAAAGCTTGTGCCAATGCTTCTTGTTTCATGTCACGAAGTTCACGAATTCGGCTAATTTTTCGCCCTATATGGTTTGGTTTTGTAAGTGTGCTCATAATTCAAAGATAATATTAAGGGTAACAACAATCAATATATAAAAAACATATTTTGTCATGTACGATACATTCTAAATGATTTGTACAGTAATAACTGCTTATTGTATATTAAACAAAAGTACGATTTTTGAGACATGAAATAATTAAAAATAAAAAACTACAACATCACGCTATCGAAAGAACAGGACACTCGCAACTGAAAACTGAGACTGAATACTGGTTAACCATAAACAAAATCCCGCGTGAGGGATAGCAGCAAGCTACCAAAGTAGCGCGTATAGCCCGACAACATATAAAAAAAAGACCCGATGAACGTAATGCTTATTGGGTCTTTTTTTATATGGTGGCACGCCATTATTAGGCTCTAAGATGCTAAGATTTATTCTTTAATTTCTTAAAATTTATCTCGCGTCTCACATCTTTACTCTTTTACAATAATCTTATTTTCTTCTTCGAATAATAACTTGATGTTTTCGTAGGAGTTTTTTAGTGCTTCTTTTATTTGTACGGGATTCAACCAGGCAACTTTTTCGATTCCTTCTTCTAATTGTCCTTGTGGTGTTCCTTTAAAATCAGAATGCATTTCGAACCAATGCGTGATTTTTAATTTGTATTTTCCGTTACGTTTAAAAACGTGATATGTCTTTTGTAATTTATTGGTAATACGTAATTTTCCAACACCAGTTTCTTCTTCTACCTCACGCATGGCGGTGTCTTCTATCTCCTCACCTTTTTCTATTCCGCCTTTTGGTAAGTCCCATTTTCCATTTCTGAAGATGAATAATACTTCTCCTTTTTTATTATAAACTAATCCTCCTCCTGCTTTATTTACAGGAATTTTTGACTTTAACGTTTTCATAATTTCCTTTTCGTCAGGATGATATAAATACGCTGCTTGAATTTTATTTTGGAACATTTTGACAATAATTTGCTCTATGTCAATACTTTCCAACAAGAACAATTGAAAATTAGTCTCTTTGGAGATTTCATTTGTCAAAAAAAGTGGTTTGTCGTTCACAAAAACTTTATACATTTGTACTATGATTTTTAATAAAGATACTGCCGAAAAAACAGCCGAATTGCTTTTGCAAATAAATGCAATTAAATTGAATCCAGGAAATCCTTTTACATGGGCTTCGGGATGGAAATCACCTATTTATTGTGATAACAGGCTAATCCTCTCATTTCCAAGCATCAGAAATTATGTTAGAGATGAGTTTGCTAAGAACATTGAAAAACAATTTGGTAAGCCAGATGTAATCGCTGGAGTTGCTACAGGTGCCATAGGTATTGGTATTCTTGTTGCAGAGAGCTTAGGATTACCGTTTGTATATGTTAGACCAGAACCTAAAAAACACGGAAGACAAAATCAAGTAGAAGGTTTTTTACAAAAGGGACAAAATGTTGTTGTTGTTGAAGATTTAATAAGCACAGGAAATAGTAGTTTACTTGCTGTTGAGGCTTTGCGTAATGCTGGAGCTAATATAAAAGGTATGGCTGCGATATTTACTTATGGCTTTGATGTTGCTGAGAAAAACTTTCAGGATGCAAAAATCGACTTGTACACATTGAGTAACTATTCGAACTTACTGAATCTTGCTGTTGCTAAAAAATATATTCCAGAAGAAGATTTGGTTACCTTGCAGGAATGGAGCGTAAATCCTTCGATTTGGAAACAAGAAGCGTAATTTTAGAATTCAGATTGTTGATTTTAGATTAACGATTTATGATTTGATTTTAATAAAAAAGAAAATAAAATATGAACTTAGAAAGTCCAAAAGTTACTGTTCAGAAATCGGCTCAAGAATTATTTGATTTATTGAGTGATGTGAAAAATTTTGAAAAATTAATGCCAGATAACATTGCCAAATTTGAAGTGATTGCCGAAGATGCTTTTATTTTTGGATTGAAAGGTATGCCAGAAATAAAATTAAAGATGAAAGAAAAAACAGCTCCAAGCAAGATTGTTTTGGGTGCTGCAAGCGATAAACTACCATTTACATTGGTATCTAACATCGAAACTGTTTCGGACTCTTCTAGCGCTGTAAAACTTGATTTTGAAGGTGAATTTAACCCTATGATGGCAATGATGATAAAAGGTCCTATTGGAAAATTTATCGAAACGCTTGCCAATAATATGACGAAGCTTTAATTAAATTAATTATCGATTGTTAATTATTAATTATAAAATTTAAAAAGTCCGATTTAGCAAAGCTAAATCGGACTTTTGTTTTTCTGCCACAGATTAAAAAATCTTTTTTTTAAGCAAAATTTTACACAATCCAGAAAACCTCTGAACCTTTGCCTCTCAGAACCTTAGTACCTTTAAAGAAACCTTAGCACCTTAACTAGTAAAGCATCTTAATTTCTTTAATTTCAAATTCTGAAACTGAATCATCTTCTAGTAAAACCTGAAGTTTTCCTATTGGAGAAACGCCCTGAATAATTCCCATGAAATTTTGATTCTGAAGATTTTTGAAAGGCATTGGAATTCCTTTTCTAAATAATTTATTAAAATACTCATCCCAGAAAACGGTAGATTGTTCGTTCCAAAGCAGAATATTCTCTTTCATTTTATCTACAATCAAAACAACTAGATTTTCTTTATTAAATTCGGCATTACAAATCACCGCTAATGATGATGCCTTAGGTAGATTTTCGAAATTTGTCTGATTTACATTTAATCCCAAACCAACTACTGACACAATAGTGCCATCACTTTTGAGCGTATTTTCTATCAAAATGCCACCTATTTTTTTATTGTATGACATTATGTCGTTTGGCCATTTTATACTTAATTCAGGAATATTTAATTCTTCTAAAGCTTTTATTACTGATAATGAAAAGATAATATTTAAATTAAAAAACTCCTCATTATCAACCAAGAAATCCTTTACCAACACACTCATTATTAAATTCTTACCAATGTCAGAGCGCCAAACTTCTCCCATTTGCCCCTTCCCTTTTGTCTGATTTTCAGCAGTAACAACAGTAAAATTCTCTGACTCCTGATGGCTACTTAATAATTTTAAGAACTCATTTGTTGAATCTATGGCATCGAGTTTGATTAGTTTCATCTAAATAATTTATATAACTTAATTTAATATTTTGTTAAGGTTCAAAAATAATCACAAAAATTGGTAACTTTACAAACTCATATAAAATAATTCATGGCGAAAAAGACTGTTAATAATGATGTTCTGTTAGCGAACATAATCAAAGGAATCGAAGAAGTAAAAGGAAATGATATTAGTATCCTAGACTTAAGGGAAATAGACGCAGCAGTTTGCGATTATTTTATCGTTTGCAACGGAAATTCGAATACCCAAGTTAACGCCATCGTAGGCTCAATACAAAAAACTGTATCAAAAGAATTAAAAGACAAACCATGGCATGTAGAAGGAACCGATAACGCTGAGTGGGTTCTTATGGATTATGTGCACATTGTTGTTCACGTATTTCAAAAACACATTCGAGAATATTACAATATCGAGAGTCTTTGGGGAGATGCCAAAATCACTACAATCGAAAACAAATACTAAAGAAACTTTCTTCAAATGGCTAAAGATAATAATCCAACCCCGAGTAAATTTAAAATAAGTCCTTGGTTAATTTATACCGCAATACTTTTAATATTTTTATTTATCAGTTTTGCAACCGGAGGATCAAGTTTACAAGAGCCTGCCCAATTAACTTCTTCTAAATTTAACGACTTTTTAGAAAAAGGACAAATTGACAAAGTAATTGTATACAATAAAGCTGAAGCTGAAGTGTATCTAAATGCTGCTGCACTTAAGGATCCAGCGCAAAAAAAAGTATCTAAAGATATTTTTGACAGACCAAACAAAGGTCCTCACTATACTTTAGAAATTGGTAACGATCAAATTTTTCAAACTAAATTAGAAAAAGCAGTAAGCGAAGGCAAACTGAAAGATTTTAATTTTCTTCAAAAAAATAATTGGAGTGACATATTAATTAGCTTACTTCCTATTATCATTATTATTGGAGTTTGGATTTTCATTATGAGAAAAATGTCAGGCGGCGCTGGTGGCGGTGGCGGACAAATTTTCAATATTGGAAAATCAAAAGCTAAACTTTTTGACGAGAAAACTGATATCAAAACTACATTTAAAGATGTAGCTGGTTTAGAAGGTGCAAAAGAAGAAATACAAGAGATTGTAGAATTCTTGAAAAACCCTGAAAAATATACCAACTTAGGAGGTAAAATACCGAAAGGTGCTTTACTAGTAGGACCTCCTGGAACTGGTAAAACATTATTAGCAAAAGCTGTAGCTGGCGAAGCACAAGTACCATTCTTCTCATTATCAGGTTCTGATTTTGTTGAAATGTTTGTAGGTGTTGGAGCTTCACGTGTACGTGATTTGTTTAAACAAGCTAAAGAAAAATCTCCTGCAATCATTTTTATTGATGAAATTGATGCTGTAGGTAGAGCTCGTGGAAAAAGCAATATGTCTGGCGGTAATGACGAAAGAGAGAATACATTGAACCAATTACTAACAGAAATGGACGGTTTTGGAACAAACTCTAACGTAATTGTACTAGCTGCAACAAATAGAGCCGATGTTTTAGACAAAGCTTTAATGCGTGCTGGTCGTTTTGACAGACAAATTTTTGTAGACTTACCAGACATTCGTGAAAGAGCAGAAATTTTTCAAGTACACTTAGCTCCTTTGAAAAAAGTAGAAGGTCTTGATTTAGATTTCCTTGCAAAACAAACTCCAGGTTTCTCTGGAGCAGATATTGCTAACGTATGTAATGAAGCTGCCTTAATTGCTGCTAGAAACAACAAAACTGCTGTAGATAGACAAGATTTTCTTGACGCTGTAGACAGAATTGTTGGTGGTCTAGAAAAGAAAAACAAAATTATAACTCCAGAAGAGAAGAAAGCAATTGCAATACACGAAGCTGGACACGCAACTGTAAGCTGGATGCTAGAACATGCTGCACCACTTATTAAGGTAACTATTGTACCTCGCGGACAAAGTTTAGGAGCTGCATGGTACTTACCAGAAGAAAGACAAATCGTAAGAACAGATCAAATGCTAGACGAAATGTGTGCTACTATGGGCGGAAGAGCTGCTGAAAAAGTAACTTTTGACAGAATTTCGACTGGTGCATTAAGCGATTTAGAAAAAGTTACACGTCAGGCTCGCGCTATGGTAACGATTTATGGATTGAATGACAAAATCGGAAATGTTACTTATTACGATTCTACAGGACAAAGCGAATACAACTTTTCAAAACCGTATTCTGATGAAACTGCAAAAGTTATCGACCGTGAAATTTCAGAATTAATTGAAGGTCAGTACCAAAGAGCAATACAAATATTAGAAGAAAACAAAGATAAGTTAAATCAACTTGCTGAAATCTTAATTGAAAAAGAGGTTATTTTTAAAGATGACCTAGAAGCAATTTTCGGAAAACGTACTTTTGACAAAAACCTAGAAGAAGTAGTTTCTTAATACTACTCGAATAATATAATTATTTTTAAAATCTTAATTCAAAAGCTACTTTTGAATTAAGATTTTTTTATCTTTGAACGTTTTCAATTAACACGTAAAGCATTTCAACAATAATGAGCTTTTTTAAAAAATTATTTGGTTCAAGCCATGACGCATCTGACGAAGAGAATCAAAGTGAATATAGCAATTCATTTTCTGAGAATCCTCTTTCTATAGATGAGCAATTCATTTTCAATTTTAAAAAAAATGGAGGTAAATTTTTATATTGCGAAAATATCCAGGAAGTAACGGAACAATTTGAAAACATCTTAGAAGAAAATGATTGGTTTGAAAGTGAAGCTACTTGTTTTGAACCAGCCTTATTTCATTTACTTGAAGAGAATAAATTAATTTACCAAAGACCAACTAATCCTAAATTCTTATTAGCTAGTTGTGAAAACCTAATTGCAGAAGAAGGTTCTATATTGTTTTCATCAAAACAAATTAAACAAAACAAGCCTAACGAGTTGCCTATAAACATTGTTATCCTTGCAACTACAAGCCAAATCCTTACTGCAAAAAGCGATGGCCTTAGTGCTATAAAACGTAAGTACGAAAGAGATTACCCTACCAATATTACCACTATAAAATATTTCGAAAAAGCAAAAGAAGAAGACTTTACGCAATACGGAAGTGTAGCGAAGAACTTATATTTATTGCTCTTAGAAGACCTGTAAGATGAATGAAACCCTCAAGAGAGCTCTATCTGGTGCCGTTTATATAGTATTATTACTAACGTCTATCCTATATTCAACGGAAAGTTTTATTATACTTTTCGGTGTTTTTTTAATTATTGCAACTTACGAGTTTTGTAATCTGGCTCATATTAATAAAATATTCTCTATTTTATTTGTCTCCATTTTTTACTCAACCATTTCTTTAATAAGTTTTTACAAAAATGAAACAGAAAATTACATCAATAAATTTTTAAAAGACGATATTAAATTCACCATTAATATAGATCAATTAAATACGGCATTACTGGTAATTACTTTACTTATTTCGGTAAAATGTATTGTATTTTTATTTGATGATACGCAGTCAATAAGCAAAGTATCAAAATATATTTACTTATTAGGATACATTACATTGCCTTTTATCTTTATTACAAAAATTTCATTTGGAGTAAAAGATTATAATCCAAAAATCATTATCGGATTATTTATTCTTATCTGGACAAATGACACCTTTGCCTACTTAGTAGGTAAATCTATGGGAAAACATAAATTATTTGAACGTATTTCGCCCAAAAAAACCATCGAAGGGTTTCTTGGCGGAGTTGTTTTTGCCTGTTTTGCAGGTTATTTAATTTCAAAATTATATATCAAGCCTAATCCAAATTTTAGTGAAATGTCTATTTTAATATGGACTATTATCGCTTTAATCGTTGGTGTTTTTGGTACTATCGGCGATTTAATTGAATCAAAATTTAAAAGAATAGCCGGAGTTAAAGATAGCGGAACAATAATGCCCGGACACGGAGGCGTTCTAGATCGATTAGATAGTGTTATATTTGTAGCACCAATTGTATTTTTATTTTACCAAATTTTAAATTATGTTTCATAAAGAAGGAACCCAATCCATTTTATTAGGCACTATATTCGTTAGTGTTGTACTTTTATTAACTGATCATTTTATTGACATCAATTGGCTTAAATTGTTGATTCAGATTAGTGCTTTATTATTGTTAATCATAATATTGCAATTTTTTAGAAATCCAAAAAGAACAGTTATCAAAGACATCAATCAGATTCTTGCTCCTGTAGATGGTAAAGTTGTTGTAATTGAAGAAGTTTACGAAGGTGAATATTTTAAAGACAAACGTTTACAAATTTCAATTTTCATGTCGCCAATCAATGTACACGTTACTCGTTATGCATTAGACGGAATTGTAAAATTTAGTAAATACCACCCTGGTAAATTTTTGGTTGCTTGGCACCCAAAAGCAAGTGAAGAAAACGAAAGAACAACTGTTGTAATCGAAAATAAAACTTTTGGAGAAGTTTTATACAGACAAATTGCAGGTGCATTAGCACGCCGAATTGTGAATTATGCACAAGAAGGAATGCAAGTTGTACAAGGAACTGATGCAGGTTTTATTAAATTTGGTTCAAGAGTAGATATTTTCTTACCTTTGGGCACACCAATTAATGTTGTATTAGACCAAAAAGCAATTGGGGGTAAAACCATTATTGCTACAAAAGGGTAATGACTGAAAAAGATTTAGATACACGATTTTTAGATGCTGTCGAAATTGCTTCCAAAATGACACAAGCCTCACTGCCACAAGATGTGCAATTGAGGCTGTATGCTTTTTATAAACAAGCAACTTTTGGTACTGCAAAATATGGCCAATCTGAAAATTTTGACTTAAGAAATGCTTTTAAAACAAATGCATGGATACAAATTAGTCATCTAAGTGTAGATGAAGCCAAAGAAAATTATATAGAAATCATTAATTCACTAATAACAAAATAGATATTTTATGAAAAAATATGGTATTCAATTTTCGTTTTTTATCTTGATTTCACTTACAATTCTCTCTTGTAATGATAATAATAAACTAACCGAAGTAGTTGAAGTTCCTCTACCATCTAAAGATGAAAAAATAGTAATAGGGAGTCCAGATGATGTTAAAGCAAATCCTGGAGCTTTTCAACTAGAAAAACTTCCGTATGCTTATAACGCATTAGCTCCAAATATTAGATCATTAACGCTAGAAACACATTATTCAAAACATTACTTAACGTATACTAATAACCTAAATAAAGCTATTGCCAATACTGATTATGTAAATATGACGATTGAGCAAATTTTAGGTAAATTAGATTTAAATGACCCTAAGCTTCGCAATAACGCTGGCGGATATTACAATCATTCCCTTTATTGGAAATGTATGACTCCAAAGCCAGAAGCTGAACAAGCTACAGATACTCTTGCTGGTGCAATGAATAAAGAATTTGGATCTTATAACAATTTTAAAAATCAGTTTAAAGCCGAAGCTTCAAAGCAGTTTGGATCTGGATGGGTTTGGTTAGTTGTAGATAAAGCTGGAAAATTACAGATTACAACAACCGAGAATCAAGATAATCCTTTAATGAAAAATGCCGTAATTTCTGGAACTCCAATCTTGGCTCTGGATTTATGGGAACATGCTTATTATCTGGATTACCAAAACAGAAAAAATAGTTATGTAGATGCTTTCTTTAATATCATTAATTGGGAAAGGATAAACGAAAATTATAAAACGGCTCTAACCAAGGTTAGAAAAGTCTAAAAAAAAGCTGATACAAAATGTATCAGCTTTTTTTTTGGTTTGGATTGATTCTCTTTTCTTATTTCACTCTACTCCTAGTATTATTTTAAATTCGTTTATAGAAACGTGATTTTTCATTATCTTCAAGAAAATTTATTTACTTAATCATCATATTAATAAACCCAAAGAAAAGGATAAGTCAAACCTTTATTGTAATACCAAAATGCATGATAAAAATCATGCATTACCAGCACACTCATTCATACCTTACACCCTGTATAATAGCACTTTAATTATTTCATATTACAAAGATTAAAATCTATTTTAATCCAAAAATAATTAATTCTATAGAACAGGAACGATGAACTTATTGATTTTAAATATTACTA
>NZ_JPRM01000018.1 GCF_000737695.1 Flavobacterium hydatis | reverse complement strand
AACTAATTAACATAAAATAATAAATATGAATTCGATATTTAATCTAAAAGGAAAAATTGCTCTAATAACGGGCGGTGCTGGCGTATTGGGGAGCAATTTTGCTGCTGTTTTGGCCAAACAAGGTGTTATTACAGGTATTGTTTCTCAATCTATTGAAAAAGCCAATAAAATTGTAACTCTAATACAAAACAATGGCGGAGAAGCTTTTGCGATACAAGCAAACGTTTTAAAGAAAGAGGAACTTGAGAATGCCAAAGATTTTATCGTAGAAAAATACGGTCGTCTGGATATCCTGATTAATGCAGCTGGAGGAAATATGCCAGGAGCAACTATAAGTCCTGATCAGGCGATATATGATATGAATGTGGATGATTTGCAAAAGGTAGTAGACTTGAATATAATTGGTACTATGTTACCATCACAGGTGTTTTCGGAGCTTTTTGCTAAACAAAAACAAGGAATTATTATCAATATCTCGTCGGCATCGGCACAAAGACCCTTAACGAGAGTTGTTGGTTATTCGGCATCAAAAGCTGCGATTGATAATTTCACGCAATGGATGGCGGTAGAATTAGCGTCTAAATATGGTGAGGGCATTCGTGTAAACGCAATTTCTCCAGGCTTTTTTATTGGGGAACAAAACAGGGCTTTGTTACTAAATCCTGATGGGAAATTGACTCCGAGAGGCGAAAAAATCATAGAACATACCCCAATGGGAAGGTTTGGAACGCCAGAAGATATTAATGGTGCGCTTTTATTTTTATGCAGCGATATGTCTAAGTTTGTTACAGGAACTATCATTAAAGTTGATGGTGGGTTTTCGGCTTCGAGTATTTAATTTTTTGTAATGACATTTACCGCAAAGTGCACAAAGGTTTACGCAAAGTTCGCAAAGCTTTGTCTTTATTTCGCTTTGCTTTGAGATCGCAAAGGGATTGTGAAAAATTAAAGATCTCATTGAAAAAACGATAAAAGAAAATAGTTCTTGTGAAAATGAATGTCCTAGCCCCGATAGTAGTGGAAATCCTTTTGTGGCGGGGTTCGCCACAAAAGATTGAAACGGATAGCGGGAATAGCTCCTAAATAGTTTAGATTATCTAAAATGCTACTTCTAGGTATTAAGAATAAGGGCAACTATAAAGGACTGATAACTAATAATACACAAAAAAAGAAAGCGTTTTATATCATGTATAATTTATGTAAAAAAACAAAAATGATTTATATGATTTCTACTGGATATTCTCTTACTTTGTGTAAACTATTAAAAATCATTACAACCATGAAAAAATTTAATTTACTCGTAATCATCTTATTGGCTACTTTTTCGGTTAATGCCCAAGATGTTAAATTCGCCCCTCTGGATGCAAGTCCGCTAGACATTAGTTATTACCCAAATAAAGCGGTTAAGTCTAAAAAAACAGATACTCCAACAGCTGTTATTAAGGTTATTTATTCTAGACCTTCGGCAAAAGGGCGTGCTATTTTTGGAGAACTAATTCCGTTTGGTGAAGTTTGGCGTGTTGGTGCTAACGAAAACACCGAAATCAAATTCTACAAACCTGTAACAATAGGTGGTAAAAACATTCCGGCTGGAACATATAGTTTGTTTGCCATTCCTGAAAAAGATAAATGGACAATTATTATTAATAAAGAAATAGATCTTTGGGGAGCTTATGCGTATGATGAGACTAAAGATATTGCCAGAGTATCGGTTCCTGTTAAGGCAGTTTCGACTCCTATAGAAGCTTTATCAATTGCTTTTACTAATAAAGGTGCTGTAGCAAATTTGGTAATTGGTTGGGACAAAACAACTGTAGAAGTTCCGATTACTATTAAATAATTATTTGTCATTATAACAAAATATAAAAGAGATACTTAAAAATTGAGTATCTCTTTTTTTATTGAAACGGAGAGTAAATACTCAATACTGAAACTGAATACTAAAAACTAAAGTCGTCTAACTTCCTTTGGATTTAATCCTGTTTGTTTTTTTAAGAATTTATTAAAATGACTTACGTCCGAAAAGCCAAATTCATTGCTTATTTCTTTCATTAAAGCAGTGCTATGTTTAAGGCGATTTTCTATTAATTTGTATTTATAATCATCTATATATTTCTTTATAGAGCCACCTGTTTGTCGCTTAAACAAGCTGCTTAAATGATTTGGTGCCATATTAAAATAGCCCGACAAAACCATTAGATTTAAATTAGAAGGCACACGAATTTCCTTATGGATATAATTCATAATTCCGACCAATAAACCTTCATTCAGAACCATATTTGTTCCTAATGATTGAAAAGCATTTTTCTTAATTAAGGCAAACACACTTCGTATTAAATAAAGCAGCACCTCATTAGATCCGTTTTGGCTTCCTCCATCCCACTCGCTAACAATGAGTCGCATAAGATAGCTTATTTTATCTAATTCTAGAGGTGAATCAACTAGTTTACCGTCTGAACTATTGCTTATTCCAAGCAGCTGATCCAGTACTTTATTCCATTCGTTTTTGGCGGTATCAGATGAAGTTCCGTCGAGATAACGATTGTTAAATTTTAATACACTAAACTCTGTTTCTTTATCAATTATAAAAAGATGATAATCGGATGGGCATAACAAAAATACACAAGGTCCTTTGTACGTAACTTCTCCGCCATTTAATTGGTGTAAACCACTACCCGAATGAATAAAAACCAACTCAAAATGATTGTGATTGTGTACCGGAAATGGCCAGGTTTCGGTCGTAAAATGCCGAATAAATAAAGGTGTATGCTGGATAAAACGTTCCAAATGACTGTTGTTTTTTTACAAAAATAGAGTTTAAATGTACAATTTTTACTTTTAGGAGTACAATAGCTTTGCAAAAAAAGTTTATGAATAAAACCAGTTTTAAACCAGCGGTGATTCCGCTTATGGCAGTATCAGCCGGAGTAATCGTTGCTAATATATATTACAATCAACCCATATTACAAACAATTGCTTTATCGCTTAAAGTTACCGAAACCCAAATCGGGAAAATCTCGATGCTTTCTCAGTTAGGCTATGGACTCGGAATGTTCTTTTTGCTTCCGCTTGGCGATAAAGTAAATCGTAAGAATCTTATTCTTTTATTATGTAGCTTGCTGGTTCTTACTTTGTTTTTTATAACCCTGACATCACCATTAACAGCCTTATATATACTCAGTTTTTTTGTTGGTCTATTCTCTACTCCTGCTCAAATTATATTGCCAATGGCAGCAACTTTAGGTAAAGAAAATAGAGGTAAAAATGTGGGTGTCGTTTTCAGCGGAATATTGGTTGGGATATTAGGAGCGCGGGTTCTTAGTGGTTTTATAACCGAATTACTGGGCTGGCGTTATGTTTTTGGGATATCAGGATTAATGGTTCTTGTGGTTACGCTTATGCTAAAGTTGTATCTACCAGAAGTACCGTCTAAATTTAAAGGGAGTTATTTTCATCTCATAAAATCTACTTTGGCTCTCATACCTAAATATCCCGTTTTGCGCCAAACAGCACTTTTAGGTTCCTTTACATTTGGTGTGTTTTGTTCTTTCTGGACAACGCTTACTTTTCATCTTAGCAGTGCGCCTTTAAACTATCATTCGGGCATAATCGGACTCTTTGGGTTAATCGCCATTGGTGGTGCATTGGTCGCGCCGTATTTTGGCAAACTAGCCGATAAAGGCAATGTACGAAGCTCTTTATTAACGACTGTCTCGATGATTATAGGCAGCATTATCCTTATAAAAATCTTCCCGTATTCTATTCCGGTGTTAATTCTTAGTGTTTTTTTCTTAGATATTGGTGTACAAGCAACCCAAATTACCAATTTTACTCGTATATATAGTTTACACGAAGAAGCTCATAGCAGACTGAATACCATATACATGACTACTTATTTTATAGGTGCCGCAGTAGGAACTTACTTCGGACTTTTGAGTTGGAAGTTAGGAAAATGGGATATGGCTACCTCGCAAATGCTTTTATGGAGTATTATTGCATTAATAATAGTAATTTTTTCAAACAGACGCAGACCATGAAAAACATAGCAATAATTAGTGATATACATGGTAATTTACCAGCGCTAAAAGTCGTACTCGAAGATATAAAACAAAGGGGTATTGATACGATATATTGCTTAGGTGATTTAGTCGATTTTGCGCCTTGGCACAATGAAGTTATCGAACTAATTAAAATATTAGAAATTCCTTGCTTAATGGGAAATCATGACGAACGCATTGCATTTGATCATGAAGTAACTCCATTGCCAAAACACAATCCCGAAGAAAGAGCCGCGCGTGTTAACGGAATTAATTATACTAAACAAACTATAAAACCAGAGAACAAAGCATTCTTAAAAACTCTTCCTGAAAGGTTCTTACTTAATTTTACCATTTCTGGAAAAGAAACTAAAGTACTATTCGTTCACGGCAGTACGCGAAGCAATAATGAATACATTTATGAGAATCATGATCTTGAAGATGTTCAGTCGATGCTTGCTCAGGAAAAAGCCGACATCATCATTATGGGACATACTCATAAACCATACGTTAGGCATATAGAAGCAACCACAGAATCTCCTGCAGGAACATTAATAAATTCTGGTTCTGTAGGGCGATCTAGAGAAGAAAACCCATTGGCAGCATATCTTATATTACATATTTCTGACGAAAACATAACTCCCGAAATTATTAAGTTACAATACCCTATTAATGAAGTTATAAGCGCTATCGAGGAAAGCGAAATTCCTGATTTTTATGCAAAATTTCTGAAGAAAGACTTAATCGCTTAATCTATATTTAGCCAAGTTAAGTTTTTTGAACTATCACTTTTCTCGCAAAGACACCAAGTCGCAAAATTTAGATATAATTTCTTTGCGATTTTGCGTCTTTGCGAGAGATTTATTAGGTGATATATACATTAATATTCAGAAATATTATGATTATAAAATATCCTCTACGGTGGATTCTTTAAAAAACAAATTTCTATAAACATAAATATCACGCTAGGCTTGCTCTGTGTTTTTAAAATAAGTGAAACGTCTTTTTTAAGAGTAAATCTTCTATGTTTCTATGTGTTAAGAAATTACATCCATCGGATGATATATTTAGCCTAGAAATAGCAAGTTTGTTTCAAATAAATAATTATATTGCGATACAAATCAATTCAATATGATGGGGTTAAAAAATAGTAGCAAGAAAACAAAAGCCGCTTTTATACTGGCAATTGTAATGTTAATTATAATACTAAGTACTTTTAATACACTACGAAACGCCGAAACCACCAATGAGAATATCAATGCAATTTATAAAGATCGCTTAGTTGTTTCGACCTATATTTTTCATTATGCCAATGAATTAAACATTGTTAAAGCAAATGCTGTTAAAACTAATAATGAGGCTGATAAAAATGAGGCTGTTATTACCTCTATCCAAAATATCAAAGCAATAAATTTATTGTACCACAAAACGGTTTTAACTCCAAAAGAAAAGGATGACTTTAATAATTTTGTAGCAATTTGTTCTAAAATAAACAAACAAGCTCAAGACAAACAATGGCAAGAAGTCGAAAAATCGGCAGATGAAGCCTTGGTTACTTTAGAATCACTTTCTAAAATTCAGGTTGACGAAGCTAAATTACAACTAGAAAATGCCAATAAAACATACAACCAATATAATATGTTAGCACAACTAGAAATTGCATTATTAATCGTTCTTGGTATTGCAATTATCTATTTATTGCTCACAAAAAGACACAAACGAACAATTAAAATTCCTGAAGGTCCTAGCCTAAATTAGTTTAAAAATTATATCTTTTAATATATAAAGCCTATTAATGTAAATATTGCATTAACGGGCTTTCTTGTATTTTATCTATTTCTGTTTACTCGCTGCTAAATATTAAAATATAAAAAATGCATTTCATGACTTTAATCATGAAATAAGATTAACCTCAACAATATCTTTACAACGCTAAAACCCATAATTAAATAATTATAATCCAAAAAGTTATAAAACATTTGTAGTAAAATTATGGAATTAGGTTCCTCCTAGGCCGAATACAAAAATTGCAATGATATGCAATAGCCTTCATAAAAGACAGGGCAATTATATATAGAATACGTTTTCGGTTTGGGAGTTTTTTTAATTTAAAAATCTGTTTTCTAAAAAAAGTAACTACTATAATTTAGATATTCTGAACATGAAATGTAAGAGTATCGATAAAAATAAATTCATGGATAAATTATTCTTAATTTCTGAAATAAACCGATTAAAGCAAGAAAAAAACGCGATTATTCTCGCTCATTATTATCAAGAAAAAGACATACAGGATATTGCTGATTTTGTTGGCGACAGTCTAGAATTATCAAAAAAAGCAGCCACTACAAACGCAGATACAATTGTTTTTGCAGGAGTTTATTTTATGGCTGAAACCGCCAAAATTATCAACCCAAATAAAAAAGTGCTTTTGCCAGATCTTAATGCTGGTTGTTCTCTAGCTGATGGATGCGATCCTGTTAATTTTAAAAAACTAAAAGAACTTTTCCCGAAACATGTTGTTGTAACCTACATCAATTCTTCGGCAGAGATAAAAGCATTAAGCGATTGGGTATGTACCTCATCTAATGCTAAAAAAATAATAGAAGCGATTCCTCAAGATCAAGAAATCATTTTTGCCCCAGACAAAAACTTAGGAACCTACTTAAAAAAAGAAACTAACCGCGATTTACTCCTTTGGGATGGTTCCTGTATTGTACATGAAGCTTTTTCATTAGATAAACTTATCGAAATTTACAATACAAACCCAACTGCTAAGATTGTTGCACATCCAGAATCTGAAAGACATATTCTGGAAACAGCACATTATATTGGGTCAACATCTGGAATGCTCAATTTTATCAAAAACGATTCGGCTACAACATTTATCGTAGCAACCGAAGCAGGAATATTGCATCAATTAGCAAAAGATGCTCCAACCAAAACGATTATTCCAGCTCCTTCTCACGAAGACAATACTTGCGCTTGTAGCGAATGTGCCTTTATGAAAATAAATACATTAGAGAAGCTTTATTTATGTTTAAAGAATGAAAGTCCCGAAATTAACATTAATGAAGAATTACGACTAGAAGCCATAAAACCCATAAATAGAATGCTCAATTTGTCTTAAACACCTAAGCTTATCATCATGAAAAAAACGGATATACTTATAATTGGTTCTGGAGTAGCTGGTTTATTTTTTGCAATAAAAATGGCAAAAAAACGTCCCAAATTATCGATTACAATCATGACCAAAGAAAAGGCCAAAAACTCTAATACGCAATTAGCACAAGGAGGAATAGCAGTTGTTACCGATAGTATCGAAGATAGTTTTGAGCAACATATCCAAGATACTTTAAAATCTGGTGGAGGTTCATGTGATGAAGAGATTGTAAAAATGGTAGTACATCAGGCACCAAAAAGGTTAGATGAACTTATCGATATTGGTGTTTCTTTTGATAAAAATAAATCTGGAATCTGGAATTTAGGTTTAGAAGGCGGACATTCTCAGCATCGCATTTTGCATCATAAAGACATATCGGGTGCAGAAATCGAAAAAAAACTGATTAATACCATAAATCAGTTACCTAATATTACTGTATTAGAAAATCATTTGGTTATAGATGTAAATGCAAAAAAAAACAAAGGAAACCCTTATTGCACGGGTGCTTTTTATTGTGACAAAGTTAATGGCAGAATAAAATACATACGAGCTAAAACCGTCGTTTTAAGCACTGGAGGATGTGGACAGCTTTTTAAAAACACAACAAATCCAGAAATTGCAACTGGTGACGGAATCGCAATTGCATCTCGAGCAGGCGCCTTAATAAAGGATATGCAATATATCCAGTTTCATCCAACGGCTTTATATGAAGAAGACAAAAATCCGTTCTTTTTAATTTCAGAAGCTGTAAGAGGATTTGGAGCACATATCGTTAATGAAGATCAAAAGCGTTTTATCTTTAAAGATGATATTCGCGGAGAATTAGCCACAAGAGATATCGTTTCTCAAGCCATAAGCAAAGAGATTGAAATCTCTGGAAAACCTTATGTTTACTTAGATTGCAGGCATTTGCATCTAGAAGACTTTTATAAACATTTCCCGTCTATTACTGATTACTGTAAGACACTAGGATTACATCCTAAAACAGATTTAATTCCTATTGTTCCCGTAGCACATTACCAATGTGGAGGAATAAATGTTGATAAAAACTCTGAAACAAATATAAAAAACTTGTACGCCATAGGCGAATGTTCAAGAACGGGATTACATGGAAAAAACAGATTAGCTTCAAATTCATTATTAGAAGCTTTAGTTTTTGCGCATCAAGCCTCAGAACATATTGATAGTATTATTGATGAAATAGCTTTCACTCAAAAAAAGTCTATGCTAGGCTTTAATGAGCCTTTGGTTAAAACCAATTCTAAAAATTTTACAAAGCTAAAAAAAGAACTTCAGGCTATGATGACTCATTTTTACGCTACCAAGGATGCTGATTTTGATAAAATAATAGACAAGATTGAATCCATGAAAATGAAAACTGTAGCATTATTATTCAAAAAACAAAAAATAACAACCCAACTAGTGGAATTCACAAATATGCTTACCGTTGCGAAAATTGTTATTGAGGATAATAAACATGAAGTTTTGAAGAATAGTGCGAGCTATTAAAGTAGCTACAATAACACCTTAATTTTTTTTAACACATAGAAACATAGATTTTAGATTATCAAAATAAGACGTTTCACTTATTTTAAAAACATATAGTTCTAGCTATGTGAAAGAAATGTATTTCTTTTTGCTCTCTTTTTTACACATAAAATCTATGTTTCTATGTGTTAAATTAATAACTCAAAAAAGAAGCCTCTTGTAAAAATCACAAGAGGCTTCACTATTTAAACTATTCACTAATTAATGCTCCACTTCATCAACACCATTAAACATATTAATCAGTTTAGTGATAGGATCGTTAGAATGCATCATTTCAGTAGAATCCAGAGTGATTTTTGTAATCTCCGAAGCTCTTTTGCACATTTGCTTTTCATAAGTCGCAATCGCAGTTTGTACATCAGGGAAGTTATCATCAGAAAGCGCTTCTGCTAATTCAAAAGCATCTTGCATTGCCATATTCACCCCTTCTCCTGCGTAAGGCGGCATACGATGAGCCGCATCACCAAGCATAGTTAGATTTGGTAAAGCATCCCATTGCTGATCTAGCGGAAAATGATATTGTGGGCGTGGAATAATCGACATATCATCACTATTAAACAATTCCTGCCAAATAGGGTCCCAAGAGCCGAATTCGCTTTTAAACCATTCAAAAACTTGTTCTTTGTTGGAGAAATCAATATTACTATCACGAACCCAAAATTCATCAGCTTTACAACCTGTATAAAAAGAAAGTGTTCCATCTCCTTTCATACTCAAAATCAATGTTTTTTCATCCCCAAAAGCAAATACTTTTCCGCCATTTACAAGCTCATATAACTTAGGAGCATTCTTTTCAGCATTATAAACATTTCCTTCTACAATTGTAACACCTGAGTATATTGGTTTTATGGAGTTAATACGAGGTCTTATTTTGGAATTGGCTCCATCAGCAGCGATTACAATATCAGCTTCTGCTTTTGATTCGTTTTTGAATGTTAACTCCCAACCTTCATTTTTTGGAGATATGGAAAGAAACTGACTGTCCCAAACTACAGTTTCTGGTTGTAAAGAATCTAGAAGTATATTTCGTAATGGTCCACGATCTATTTCTGGACGGTTCTCTTCGTAATCATCCGCAGAATGTGTGTCCATGGCAATATTTAGGTTTTTATCCAGAATACGTAATTTGCCTGCTTCAGGACGATGATTGGCATAAAAAGCGTCTATTAATCCTGCTCTGCGAAGCGCTTCTAATCCTGATTCTTCATGAAGATCCAAAGTAGCGCCCTGAACTCTTACTTCCGAATTAAAATCTCTCTCATATACTTTTACTTCTGCTCCCTTGAGTTGCAAAAGTCTTGCAAGTGTTAAACCTCCAGGCCCTCCTCCTACAATTGCTATTTTTTTATTTTTAATCAACATAACTCAATCATTTAATTTTATAAGACAAAATTATTTCTTCTTGAGGGTTGATAATTGTATAAATCGGTCGTTTATATTCTTGTTCAGTTCCTTAGGAGTTACACCAGAGAATTTCTTGATGTTTTTTATAAAGTGAGCCTGATCAGTAAAATTTTGTTCAGGAAAAAGTTTTCCTTCTTTTATTTGTTCAAATGTCGATCTAAACCGAAGAATGGTACAATAGGCTTTTAATGAAATTCCAAACCTTTGGCTAAAGTATCGATTAATTTGTCGGCTATTCCAATGAATTGTTTCGGCAATTTCGGCAATCGTAATTTCACCATTTGAATTATATATTAAATCAAATAGTTTTCTCTTACGTTCGTCGATTTCATGACTGAGAATGCTTAGAAACTTCGAAGAAAGTAAATCACAAAATCCTTCAAAATTCTCGAAATTCTCAATTGAAATTCCAAAATAATCCGAAGGCAAATTATAAGCAGTATCTATTAAAACGGGAAATTTATCTTCAAAAAGATATTCGATTGCAAGTAATTTAAAACTAACCGCAAACATAGAAGTCTTTGGCGCAAGCACAGCCCAAGAAGGCTCAGAATCGACTCCTAAAAGCGTAATCTCATTTCTATCTTCAAAAGAGAATATAAGATCTATCCTCCCATCTGGCAAAATAACAATTTGTTTTTCGTGATCAGAAACATTCGAAAGCATCCAAAAACTTTCAACATAGTTAGACAACGGAAAACTGGGTTTCATTTCCCGAAAGTCTATCTCTTGTATTTCTTGATTAGTTTTATTCAATTTTATTCACCATTAAGGGATTAAGATTTAACCGCAAAGCGCGCAAGGGTTTACGCAAAGGACGCAAAGTTTCACCATTAAGTTTTAAGCTTAATTTTTCTTAATCTCTTAATGGTAAAACTTTTTAACCAAAGCAGCTAAACTTTGCGCTCTTTGCGGTTAAATTTTAATGGTTAAATCTAACTTAAACACTTTGTGCTTCAATTTCAACCTTCACTCCAGCATCTACAGCTTTACCTTTTGATTTCACCAATTGATTAACTCTCCAAATAAAGAATATCGAACAAAGTGTTACCGCCGAAATAACATATCCAAGAATGTCGTAATTCTCTAGCGGTGATGTTTTGGTTTCCTGGTGCACGATAAATCCAGCGCAAACTGCTGCAATACCTCCTGCAATTTGTTGCATCGATGAAGTGATTGACATATATGCTCCACGATCTTTCATATCCGGAATTCCAGTATTAAGTGTTGTCGATGGAATCATACGACTCATGATACCCATAAACAAAATCATGTTTATGACAACAAGTTCCCAAAGCAGAATTGGTCCAAGATTAGTATAAATTAATATCATAATAATCGATAAGATTGACCCTGCTGTAAACAACCAAAACTTGCTAACTCTATCACTTAATTTTCCAACAAGTGGCATTATAAAAAGTACCGAAAGACCTGTAAAGAAAAAGACCATTGGTAACTCTAATTGGCTAATATGGATGTTGTTTACTAAGAAAGAACTTCCAAAAGGCTGCAACATAAAACCACCTATAGATAAGAATGCAATTGCCGCAAAACCAACCTGATAATTCTTATTACTTAAAGTATGCCATAAATGTAAAAAAGGGTTTTTATCCGACTGTAATTTGAGGTGTTCTGCAACTGGTTTCATCTTGATTACAATTGTAACAAGTATAAGAACTCCTAGTCCTGCAATCATCAAGAAAGCTGAATGCCAACCCCAGTGATTTGCAAAATAAAGACCTACCGGAATCCCTAAAATTTGGCTAGATGCAAATGCCATTTGGATAAATCCCATCACACGACCACGCTGATGAATCACGAATAAATCGGTTACAATTGCCAAAGAAACCGATCCAATAACACCGCCAAAAAGCCCCGTTACAATTCTTGCAGAAAGTAACAATGCATAATTAGTTGCCAAGGCACAACAAACAGTACCAATAATAAATCCTGTGTAAAAGAAAACAAGGAGTTTTTTTCGGTCAAACTTGTCGGCGAAACCTGCTGCAAGCAATCCCGATATACCTGCACTAAATGCATAAGCCGAAACTGTAAATCCAAAGTTTGCAGTAGTCATATCTAGATTTTTCATTAGGATATCCCCAAGTGGAGAAAGAACCATAAAATCGAGTATAACTGTAAATTGTAAAAGTGCCAATAAGGCGATAATATATTTTTGATAAGAAGAAAATGGAGGAATTTCTAATTTTGTTTTTTCCATTATAGTAATTGTATTTTTGATTAATTTAATTCTTGGCATTCATGTCCAAGATCATTAATAATGTTAATAATTGTTTCAACTTTAAGTGTTTCCGAAACAATGCGCAGCACATAATCAACATCATCGGTATCAACACTCCATTGCAGAATATCTACGTGATTGTTTAGTGTTTTTGTCACCTCACAATCGGTACGTAGTTGTTCTATGTTAGTTTTAAAAATATAGATTTTATCTAAATCTGTTTCCATAGTATTATTTTATGGTTTTAACGCTTTTATAGCAGCCCCAAAGGCTTCTTTCATCATGTCCTGAGTAAGCTTAAATGGCTTTCCTCCCATGCTTTTTCCTTCATTATGAAAATTCAACAAAGTATATAAAGGCCCGTAAGCGATACTCCAAAAAACTTCAAATTGCATTGGCACTAGTTCCTTATTATGCAATGAATTTTCAATAAATTGTTTCATGATTATCCTAAAATCAGAGAATTTGGTTGTAGAGTTTAATATATCCTCAGCATGTGGGGATTGTTTAATTACTTCAAAGAATGCAACCTTCTTTGGATACTTAAATGTAAATGCAGCTCGATTTTGCCATTGTATCCATAAACCTTCCTCAAATGGCATATCTGGCGAAAAATTCTCTATGGTGGATGTAAAGAATTCTATCGCAATTTCTGCCCCAATTTTTTTAATCAAATCATCCTTGTCTTTGTAATAAATATAGAGAGTAGCCACAGATATATTACAAGCCTTCGCTAGCTTATTCATACTAAAGCCCTGAAAGCCATCCAGAACAATTAACTCTATCGCATTAGTTACAACTAACTTCTCTTTATCTATATCTCTTACTCTCATAATAGGAATTTTTTTAGCAAATATAAAACATTAAATGAATGAACGCTCTTTTATTAATTATTTTTTCATTTATGTTTAAAAATTAAACGCAAAGGGCGCAATGATTTACGCAAAGAGCACAAAGTTTAGAAGCTATGCTAAAAAGTTTTCACCATTAAGACATTAAGTTCCATTAAGGGTAAAACTTAACTTTTATTAATCTCTTAATGGTGAAAAAAATCTTTCTTTCTAATCTTTTTAATCTGTGGCAAAAAAACAAGGACTAAACTTAATTTTTCTTTATTTCTTAATGGTAAAAAATTATTTAACTCATGGTTAAATAAAACTTCAAATCTAAATTTCTTAGCACCTCAGAATCTTTGTCACTTAGAGCCTTAAAAAAAAATCTGGACCATAAGCAAAACTCAAAACTGGATTATTCCCATGATTCACATATACTTACCTTTGCACTTATGAAAGAGATGATAATTTCCAATTTAAAACAGGTTCATGAGCGCATCGAGAATGCCTGTAGACTATCTGGTAGAAATATATCGGATGTTCAGTTATTATTAGCAACCAAAACCGTTCCTGCCGACAAAATACGTATAGCTATTGAGGCTGGCGAGACTCTTATGGGCGAGAACAAAATGCAAGAACTACGAGATAAAGACTCAGGTTTAAAAGGACTAAATGTTGAGCGTCATTTTATTGGTCATTTACAAACCAACAAAATAAAAGATGTTCTGAAATATGTTACTTGCATTCAGTCTTTGGACAGAATAAGTTTAGCTGAAGAACTAAACAAACAATTGCTAAATCAAGGAAGAAATTTAGATGTTTTTATACAAGTAAATACCTCATACGAAGAAAGTAAATTTGGGCTTCCGCCAAATGAGGTTCTTTCGTTTATCAGAGAAATAAAGAAATATGACACCTTAAATATTAAGGGTTTGATGACTATCGGATTACTTGATGTAGAAAAAGAGAAAATGCAACCTTCACTTAGTTTACTCAGACAAATCAGAGATGAAATTTATGCTGAAGGAATTGAAGGCATAACCGAATTAAAACTTTCTATGGGAATGTCTCAAGATTTAGAATTGGCTATAGCCGAAGGTTCTAATATGGTACGAGTTGGAACATCTATCTTCGGAAATCGTTTTTTAGGAAAAGAAATTTGGAATGAGAATATTGCAGAATAAGACTTATTTTTGCATCAAATAAAAATGAGATGAATCTATACGAACTTACCGTAAACGATACCGAAAAAATAGCTTTGAATGATTTGCTTTTCAGCGAAGAAAATAAAACTGCTTTGACACAAACCATTAAAGAGCATCAATATCTTGACGAATTAAAAAAATACAATCTTAAAGTAGACAATAAGATTTTCTTATACGGACACTCAGGTTGTGGTAAAACAACCACTGCCAAAGCTATTGCAACAGCTCTGAACAAAAATATTGTTATCATAAATCTGAGCACATTAATTAATGCTCGAATTGGAGAAACTTCTAAGAACATAAAGGCAATATTTGATAAAGCCATTCGTGAAAAAGCTGTTTTATTCCTAGATGAATTTGACCAAATAGGAAAAAGTCGAGAAAGCGATGATAAAGATGTAGGCGAAATGCGTCGTTTGGTAAACACAATTATCCAGCTAATAGATTATTTTCCAGATGATAGTTTACTAATTTGTGCTACAAACCATTATAATATAATCGATACGGCTTTATTAAGAAGGTTTCAGATACGACTGAAATTTGAAATGCCAAATGAAAACGAATTGGATATTTACTACGATAAACTATTGGCTACTTTCCCATCGCATCTGCAGGAAATTGAACGTAAGTATAAAATATCTTATGCCGAAACCAAAGATTACATCAATACTACAATGAAAAAACAAATCATTGAAGAATTAGAACTTCAGAAATTATTTTAAACATATAAGCGATAGTAAGTTAATATAAATTCATACTAATTTGTTTATTAACTCGCATTATTAATATCCTGCAAGGTCTTTTCCAGACCTTGTAGGTATAAAATATCGCTACAGAATAAAGGCAATTATTCCTTTCGTCTCTTATTCTATCCTATTTTAATCATTGCCCACGGTTTCAACCGTGGGGTACAGATTGCCAAAATACATTGCGCTCCAACGGTTGAAACCGTTGGCAATGCTTATAAAATATCATTTGGGCTTTGTAATCCGTATTTTGGGTTTTATTTGAATTCTCTATTCAATATTGTTTGAATTTCTTCACAGAAAAAAACAAGATTATCTCCTGTTCAATTAAAAAAATATAAATTTTCTTAAGAAAATTCATTAGCACGTTGGTGTTTTAAAGCTTCTATAAAACTCCCAAAAAGCCCATAATTCCTTATTATAGCACTGAATAATAAACAGTTCCTACTCCTCTTCCTGTCTTAAAAATTTGCTAAAAATAATTCCTAACATTGGAATATCGGAAAAAGTCGATATCTTTGCGCTATGGAACATATCGAAATTTTTAAAGCATTATCTAATAAGTCCAGACTGCAAATGTTGGAATGGCTAAAAGAACCCGAGTTAAACTTTCCTGGTCAAGAACCTTATGGTTTTGAGCATGGTGTATGCGTGGGACAAATACAAGCCAAAGCAGGACTTACGCAATCGACTGTTTCAGAATATTTAGCCATTTTGCAACGTGCCGGATTTATAGAATCTACACGTGTTGGACAATGGACTTATTATAAACGTAACGAAAAAACATTTATAGCATTAAGTAAAATAATTGAATTTAATTTATAAAAAAACATTGAATATGAGTACAGCTAGTTTATTTGCGCCTTTTAAATTAAAGACGCTAGACCTTAAAAATAGAATCGTAATGGCGCCTATGACGCGTTCATTTTCTCCTAACGGAATACCTACAGATGATGTAGCAAAATATTACCAAAAAAGAGCTGAAGGCGAAGTAGGTTTAATTTTATCTGAAGGAACTGTTATAAACAGACCTTCATCATCTAATGATGCTAATGTACCTCACTTTCATGGTGAGGAAGCACTTACAGGATGGAAAAAAGTAATTGATGGTGTTCATACCGTTGGCGGGAAAATGGGGCCACAAATTTGGCATATGGGTATCATGGATAATCACCACTCAGGTTGGGTTCCGCCAGTACCTTTTGAAGGGCCATCAGGATTAAACCGTCCGGGTTTTAGTAATGGTAATACCATGACTACAAAAGATATCGAAGATACAATTCTTGCTTATGGTCAGGCTGCCGCAGATGCTAAAAGATTAGGTTTTGACTGTGTCGAAATTCACGGTGCTCATGATTACCTTATCGACCAGTTTTTCTGGGATGCTACAAACCAAAGAACTGACGTTTACGGTGGAAAAACTCTTGCCGAACGTACTCGTTTTGCAGTAGAAGTAATTAAAGAAGTTAGAAAACAAGTTGGTGAAGATTTTGCAATTATCATCAGACTTTCACAATTTAAACCAGCAGATTACACTTATAAGTTAGCTAAAAACGCACTAGAGATGGAAGCTTGGCTTGCTCCTTTAGTAGATGCTGGTGTAGATATTTTACACTGTTCACAACGTCGTTTTTGGGAACCAGAATTCGAAGGTAGCGACTTAAACTTTGCTGGATGGGCCAAAAAAATTACAGGTATGCCAACAATTACTGTAGGTTCTGTAGGTCTTTCTAGTGATTTCTTTGGTGCATTTGCAGGCGAAAGCTCTCAACCAACATCTTTAGATGAATTAACAAGACGTATGGACAGAGGAGATTTTGACCTTGTAGCCGTTGGAAGACCATTACTTTCTGACCCTAATTGGGTTGCTAAAATTAAAACAGGAAAAACCGACGAACTAAAAGGCTTTAGCAAAGAAGCATTAGGTCAATTGGTTATTGAATAATTATAGAAACCTGTACACGTTTCTTAAGAAAGCTGATTACTTTCACCCATTTAAGTAATCAGCTTTTATCTTTTTTGAGATACTGAGAGACTAAGGTTCTAAGGAACTAAGAAGTTGAGTATAGAAATCTTATTTAACCATAGATTAAATGATTTTTCACCATTAAGAAATAAAGAAAAATTAAGCTTAATCCTTGATGTCTTAGCGGCTAATTTTTTTTGCCACGGATTAAAAGATTAAATGGATTTCTTGTATTGTCTATAAAGGAACACGGATGGCACGGATTTGCTAAAGCAAAGACGCTGATAAAAACGGATTTTAAAAACTTTGAGACCTTAATGGTTAGATTTTTTTATTACTGCTTTTAACTTTGTGACCTTTGCGTAAACCTTTGTGACCTTTGCGGTTAAATTTAAACATTAAAAATTAGACTTTATCCTTAATGAAACTTAATACCTTAATGGTAAAACTTTTTTAACCTACAGATTATAAAACTTTGCGAACTTTACGTAAATCATTGCGCTCTTTGCGGTTAAACCTAACACAAAATATTAAAATAAAATACCATGGAAATAATAGGAACACCTAAAATGAAAGTAGAAGTTTGGAGCGACATTATGTGTCCGTTTTGCTACATTGGAAAACGAAATTATGAAACAGCTCTTGACAAATTTGCAGATAATAAAGACATCGAGATTGTTTGGAAAAGTTTTCAGCTTGATCCAAACATTCCAGAACAATTTGATAAAAAAGAAAATGTTTACGAATATCTTGCTAACAGAAAAGGGATTAGTTACGAAGATTCAGTAAGAATGCACCAAGGAGTTGTTCAAACTGCAAAAAATGCAGGATTAGAATATAACTTTGATAATGCAGTTGTAGCAAACTCTTTCAACGCACACCGAATGATTCAATTAGCAAAAACAAAAGGATTAGGTGATCAAGCCGAAGAACGTTTGTTTTATGCTTATTTTACCGAAGGAAAAAACTTTGGAGATCCAAAAGTTCTAGAAGAATTAGGAAAAGATATTGATTTAACTCCCGAAGATGTAAAACAATCTTTAACTGATAATCAATATGCAGATAAAGTAAAAGGTGATATTCAGGAAGCTCAAGAAATTGGGATAAATGGAGTTCCGTTTTTCGTCTTTAATCGTAAATATGCTATTAATGGCGCACAAGCTCCTGAAACATTCTTGCAAACATTAGAAAAATCATTTGCTGAATGGAGAAAAGATAATCCTGCTACAAAATTGGATATCATCGATGGTCAGTCTTGCACTCCTGACGGGAATTGTATCTAAAAAATTTAGCTAAAATCATATAAATAAGTCTTCAGTTTTTAAATTAAAGCTGGAGACTTATTATTTTATAGATAAGTCAATGCATTTAAATCTAATTCATTAAATTTAAAACCCTAAAGTAAACTTCTGCTTTAAGATTTTCATCTAATAAAATTCTGAATATGAATAATCACGATAAAATAAGAAAAGTAGCTATTGTAGGGTACAACAGAATTCCTTTTGCAAGAGCAAATACCGCTTACGCAAAAGTAGGAAATCAAGATATGATGATTGCAGCCCTTAACGGACTTATAGAAAAGCATAAACTAAAAGGAAAACTACTTGGTGAAGTTGCTGGCGGCGCGGTTATCAAACATACCTATGACAGTAATCTTATAAGAGAATGTGTGATGAAAACGACTCTTGACCCTGCTACTCCTGCTTGCGATTTGCAACAAGCATGTGATACTGGGATAGAAAGTGCCATTTATATCGCCAATAAAATAGCGCTCGGACAAATTGAATCTGGAATTGCTGGCGGTGTTGACTCTATTAGCGATATACCAATGGCAGTAAGCGAGAATTTGAGAAAAATATTGCTTAATGCTCGACAAGAAAAATCATTAGGAGGTAAAATAAAGCAGTTTTTTAAACTTCGTCCAAAAGATTTTACACCTTTAGTTCCTAGAAACGAAGAATCCCAAACAGGACTTTCTATGGGCGGACATACCGAAATTACAGCCAAATATTATAAAATATCTAGAGAAGATCAAGATAATCTAGCTCTCAAAAGTCATTTAAACATGGCAAAAGCTTACGATGAAGGTTTCTTTGATGATATGATAACTCCTTTTCAAGGACTCGAAAAAGACAATAATTTAAGAAGAGATAGTACAATCGAAAAACTAGCTAAGCTCCCTCCTGCTTTTGATAAAGTAAATGGAACTCTTACGGCTGGTAACTCTACTCCTCTTACCGATGGTGCATCTTGCATACTTTTGGCAAGTGAAGAATGGGCAAAAGAACAAGGACTACCTATTCTTGCCTATATCACTTTTGCTGAAGTTGCTGCTATTGAATATGTAAAAAATCAACAGAATCTTTTATTAGCTCCGTTATTTGCTGCAAGCAGAATGCTCGATAAAGCTGGAATTACACTACAAGATTTTGATTATTATGAAATTCACGAAGCTTTTGCAGCCCAAGTTTTGGCAACATTAAAAATTTGGGAAAGTCCTGAACTAAGCAAAGAGTTAGGATTAAAAAAACCTCTTGGTACAATCGACAGAAATAAGCTTAACGTAAAAGGAAGCAGTCTGGCGGCTGCACATCCTTTTGCAGCTACTGGCGGAAGGATAATTGGTGTAATGGCAAAACTACTTAACGAGAAAGGTTCTGGAAGAGGTTTTATATCTATTTGCGCAGCCGGTGGACAAGGAATTACAATGATTATAGAAAAATAAAACAAATGAAAAACACACAACAATTTGCACAAATATTCTTAAGATTGGCTTTAGGAATTGGTTTTATATTACCCGTAATGGATCGTTTAGGAATGCTTGGAGCTCCGGGAGAACCAAACGTAGGTTGGGGAAACTGGACTAATTTTGTTGATTATACCAATTCGTTAATGCCTTATCTCAACCATGACATCGCCAACGTTATGGGAATAATTGCAACGCTGGCAGAAGTACTATTTGGTGTATTATTAATTATTGGTTTTAAGACCCGATTATCCGCCTATGGCAGCTTTGCCTTAACCTTATCTTTTGCTTTAAGCATGCTTATTTTTGCAGGATACAGAGCGCCTTTTAATTATTCAGTATTTACTGCAAGTGCTGCGTCCTTACTATTGGCGACAATTCCATATTATAATTGGAGTATTGACAAATTATTATCTAAAATGAAATTAATCGTTTTGTAAATCAGCTACACTTTGTCATTGGAATCTCTTTTTGTTTGTTTTTAAAAAGATGATGCGAATTAAAAACAAGTACCGAAATAAAAATGATTCCGTATGATAAAATTTGCAATGGTCCGCTTTCTTCATGATATACAAAAGTTGCCAACCCAAAAGCAATCATAGGATTAATATTCAGCAACATTCCTACTGTAGATGAGTTAAGACCAGTAAGTGCAAATAAATTTAGTAATAATGGAAAAATTGTAAAGCCCAAAGCTATTATTTCGATACATAAGTAAAACTTAAATTCAGTCGGAACTGGTCCGCTGTATGCAGGGAAAAACGGCAATAAAAACAAAGCTGATAAAGTGATATGAAAAGTAAGCACGATAAATTTATCAAACCCCACATTCACACGCTGACTAACCAAATAACTTGCATAAGTTAAACCTATTACGATACTAAAAACCATATCCATAATATTAGCATACGATAAAAGCAAACAACCTGTAACGCTTAACCCTACCGATATCCATTGGGTTTTAGAAAGTTTTTCATGTAAAATAAAATAAGCCAATAATGTTGTCAATATCGGGCAAACCAAATACGCAAGCGATGTTGCCTTCACGCTCACATGATTCATTACATAAATAAAAGTAAACCAATTAGCTGTTAAAAAGATACTTCCGCCAATGTTTAACAAAATGGTTTTACGTTTTTTCTCAAGTGATAATGCTTTAAAAGTTTCAATTGCATCTTTTACTCTTTTGCGTTTAAAAACAAAAGTTATTAGTAACAATAATATACTACAGCTAAAAACACGATAGAACAAAATGTCTAGAGAAGCATAAGAATGTATTGGTTTTAATACCAGACTAAAAAAGCCCCAAATTGTATATGCTGTAATAGCTGCCAAGTAATATTTTGTGCTTTTCATCGGAGTTTTTGTTTACATTTTGTAATACAGCAAATTTCTAGAAAATAAAATAGCAATACAGATACAGTTTTATTAAATTGCAGCGCAACAGTTATCGTTTTTAATAATGAAAAATACCAACTATTTATATTTGCAATTTGCCGATCGTATTGAAAGACAGATAAAATCAGGTCTTTTTAATGTAGGCGATAAACTGCCATCGATACGAGAAGTATGTGCCGAAACGGGATACAGTATGAGCACTGTAAGTAAAGCATATTACGAAATGGAGAGTCGTTCCCTTATAGAATCCAGACCACAATCTGGTTATTATGTAAGTAATGTTTCGGCAAGAATAATTGCTGAACCTACACCTAGTAGACCAATAACAAGTTGTGCTAATATTGAACGAGAGGATTTAATAGATCTTGTTTATGGTAGCATGATGGATAAAAATGTAACCATGCTTTCTCTCGGTTTTCCATCTAATGAGCTTCTTCCTATTACCAAATTAAACAAAGGAATGATACAAGCTATGCGTCAGTCTCCTAATAGCGGGACTTGCTATGATGAAATGCAAGGAAATCTAAACCTTAGAAAAGAAATTGCCAGATGGTCCTTTACTTGGGGTGGTACATTAACCGAAGACGATGTTATTACAACATCGGGTTGCATAGGAGCAATATCGCATTGTTTAATGACTCTAACAAAACCTGGTGATACTATAATCACGGAAAGTCCTGTATATTTTGGAATTTTACAACTGGCAAAATCATTGGGTCTATACATAATGGAATTGCCGACCAACATGACCACAGGAATAGAACTCGATGCGCTAAAAAAAGCGCTTGCAACCAAAAAAATTACGCTTTGTTTGTTAATGAGCAACTTTAGTAATCCATCGGGAAGCATGATGCCTGTAGAGCATAAAAAAGAAGTGGTTCGGTTAATGGAGCATTACAATGTACCACTTATAGAAGATGATATTTATGGGGACATGTATTTTGGAACAAGCAGACCTACTAATTGTAAAACCTATGACGAAAGTGGTATCGTGCTTTGCTGCAACTCTGTATCTAAATCTCTAGCTCCTGGTTATCGTGTAGGTTGGGTTTCACCTGGAAAATTTAAAAAAGAAATCTTACGCACCAAGCTTTATCACACTGTATCTTCTACGACTATAACACACGAAGTTGTTGCCGATTTTCTTAAAAATGGTCGCTATGAAAATCACCTACGTAAAATACGTCAAATTTTACATCACAACAGTATTAATTACATCAATACCATTCTGGAATCTTTTCCAGCAGGAACCAAAGTGAGTCAGCCACAAGGAGGCTTTTTTCTTTGGTTAGAATTGGATAAAAAAATCGATACCGCAGTATTTTACCAAATAGCCATGAGTCATAATATTAGCATCGCACCTGGGCGTATCTTTACTTTTCAGGATCAGTTTTGTAACTGCATGCGATTAAGTTTCGGATTGCCATGGAGTAATGAACTACGACAATCAATACAAACATTGGGTATGTTGGTTAGTAAAATGTAATGAGAATTTAACCGCAAAGTTTACGACAATTTAACCGCAAAGGTCGCAAGGGTTTACGCAAAGCCCGCTAAGTTTTTCCTCAATTTTGTCTTTTCGACGAAGGAGAAATCTTCGTGAGTAACTCTACAAAGTTAAGGCTCTCGTTGCGGAGTTTCCTGTGGAGATTTCTCCTTCGTCGAAAAGACAAGTTTGTATTTTAATCTGTGGCAAAAAGATTAACTGAAAAGGTTACAAAGGTTTTAAAAATCTGTTTTTGTCCGCCTCTTTGCTTTAGCAAATCCGTGTCATCTGCGTTTCTTTTTTGACAATATTTCCCACAGAGAAACTTCGGAAAATAATATTTCTAAAACTTTTATTAAAAAAAATAATTTCTCACATACCGATTGGTATTTATTTATTATTTTTGCTCTATAATTTATTCGAAAATCAATCAGCCCCATGAATACTTCGGAATTTATACTAGATAAAGTTGCTCCTATTTTTAACAAACAGGGATATATTGGTACGAGTTTATCGGATATTACTAATGCAACCGGACTAACAAAAGGAGCTATTTATTGTAATTTTGCAAATAAAGAAGATTTGGCTCTAAAAGCTTTTCAACTTAATGTAAGTGTAGCCATAATACCATTATTTAAACTAATTGCGACCAAAGAAGGAAGTATTAATAAATTGCACACAATAACCAATTATCATCGTAGTTATTATGATCTGGTAAAAGACAGAGGAGGCTGCCCTATGCTAAGAGTTGGTATTGATACAAAATTTGTTAACCCATTATTATTTAAGGCAGCAGAGAAACTATCACAAACATTTATTAGCGGATTAACTGAAATCCTAAAAGAAGGAATTGAGTTGGATGAAATCAAACCTGATATTGACGTAAAAAAATATGCTCAGATAATTTTATCTCTTATCGAAGGAAGTTCCCTTTTATCATTTACCCATAATGACGAAACCTACATAAACAATGCAATGGATTGTATTGATGACATAATAATAGAAACTATTAAAAAGTAAAAAAAATTTAACTCCCTATATACCAATTGGTATGTAGTGTAATTTAACAAAAAATGGAAAAAGTATTAAAGACAAAAAGAAAAATCAGATTTCAGGATTGTGACCCATTCAATCATTTGAATAACTCAAAATACCTAGAATATTTCATTAATGCCCGTGAGGATCAATTGGCAGAATATTACGGTTTGGATATATTTAAACTCATGAAAACTTCGGCTTTAAGCTGGGTGGTTGCATCAAACCAAATAAGCTACATGAGACCTGCATTTACAATGGAAACCGTTGTTATCGATTCTCAATTAATTCAATATACTGATAATGTATTATTGGTGGAAATGAAAATGTGGAACGAAGACGAAACGGAACTGAAAGCAGTGCTTTGGATTAAATTTATTCATTACAGTTTTCAATCAAAAAAAGTAGCAAATCATGCCGATGATTTAATGCGTTTATTTCAAGCTGTTGTAGTTCCTGTTGAACAAACTGTTTTTGAAAACCGTTATATGGAGATTATAAAAAAGCTAAAAGAAACGGCGTAAGATTACTTAAAACATTTGTTTTTTTAAACCATTAAGAGATTAAGAAAAGTTAAGTCTATATTTTAATCTCCTAATGGTTTATTTTTTTGTTCGCCATTATTCACACGCCACGTCTGTAGAGACGCACCGCAGTGCGTCTAACATAATATATTCCATAATACTATCCTGTGCGTTGCGTTATTTTTTCATGTATATTTTTTCTTTGATTTGGTTTTAGGATTCTGTTTGTGGAATATATTGCGGAGGCGCACTGCGGTGCGTCTCTACATTGCATGTGTTCACTAAGTGTCTACGATATTTGTAAGTCTTTGTGAAATATATTGCAGCCCTTCGACTCCACTCAAGGTGACAAGATTGAAAAAAAATATAGGTGTTATTATACACAGCTATAATCAATAATTAACAACTAACAATTAATAATTACTCTATTATTGGCGCAGCAAGACAACTTTCCGGAATATCAAATGCATTTACCAAAGCAACAGCATCAGGTCTTATATCCCAACAAAGCTGATTAACCATTTTACGGATTGCTTTTGTTTTTACAGCTTCCATATAGCCATCTTCTAGATACCAACCTTTGTTTTTCTCGATTTGAGCAAGCGCATATAAATGACATAATTTCGATAGAATCTCTTTAACGTTTACATCTTTAACTGTTTCTATAGCAATTTGAAACTGCTCTAAAACGATTCGTTCTAAGTAGGCTTGAGCAACATCTATCATTTGGTGTTGTACTACATTAAATGCATCGTAAGGCTCGAGTCCGCTATCGATAAGTTTTTTTATTCGCTTTGCAGCAGATGCCAAAGTTGTTTTCTCTCTGTGCTGAAAAGCTAATAAATGAAATTCATTGTCAAGCAAATGAGCATCTTCTGTTTTACGTGTTGCAATAGGATTTTTTTCAGAAATAGCAGTTTTAGCATTTTCATAAACATAATTTATGATTCCTACTGCTCCCATTTCTCCAAATGATTTCCTGAATTCTGATAAGCGATTTTTGGCTACTAATTGCATCAATACCGTATTATCACCTTCGAAAGTGGTATAAATTTCGGTATCATTTTTTAAAGCATCGATTCTATTTTCAGACAAATATCCTTTTCCTCCGCAAGCTTCACGGCATTCTTGCAAAATATCTCTTGTGCTCCAAGTCGAGTATGATTTCATTCCAGCTGCTAGTGCCTCGATTTCCTGCATTTCGGATTCTTTCTTATTCAGGAAACGATTTGTCAAGTATTGCAAAGCAAAATGTACTGCATAGGTTTTTGCTAGTTGTGGAATCAGTCGGCGTTGATGCATGCGGTAGTTTAAAATCGGAACTTCCGAACCTCCTTCTGGTCCAAATTGTCTGCGTTGATCACTATATCTAATTGTTATTGCGAGTCCTGATTTGGCTGCAGCCAAAGCCGAACGCGGAATCCCGATACGCCCGCCAACTAATGTTCCTAGCATCGTAAAGAAACGTCGGTTATCACTCGGAATCGGACTCTCAAATTCTCCTTTATCATTTACAGAAGCAAACCTGTCCAGCATATTTTCTTTTGGAATAACCACATTATCAAAACTAATTGTTCCGTTATCCACTCCATTTAATCCCATTTTATGACCGCAATCACCAATAGTAACACCTTTTATATTTACGCCATTTGTATCTCTTAAAGGCACAACAAATGCGTTTACACCATAATCAACATCATTGATGATTAGCTTTGCAAATACGGTCGCCATTTGTCCATGTACCGCTGCATTACCTATGTATTCCTTTTGTGCATTTTTATTCGGAGTATGAATGGTAAATGTTTGATTCTCGTGATTATAAGTAGCCGTTGTTTCAAGCCCTTTAACATTCGAACCGTGATGTGTTTCGGTCATGGCAAAACAACCCGGTAATTTAAGAGAACCGATATCTTTTAAATATTTACTGTAATGTTTTTCAGTCCCTAAAGATTGCACACTCATTCCCCAAAGTCCGAATTGCACACCAAATTTTATCACTAAACTTAAATCGTGGTAACTTAATGTTTCCATAATCGCAAAATAATCGGCTATATTATCTCCTCCGCCATATTGCTTTGGATACGCCATGTTTCCAAAATTTTCTTTGGCGAGGATTTTACACCATTCAAATACTTTTACACGATATACATTAATATCTGTAGAGGTTTCGTAAGCAAATTCAGGCTTACTAATAACCGATTTTACTCTTTTTATAATTGCGGCTTCTTCTCCGTCTAAAATCTCAGTTAATATTTTGGTGTCAAAACTACTTTCGGTTTTATAATTTGAAGTAAGCGAAGTTGCCGTTTTTTTGAAAGTTCCAATGGCTTCCTGTCCAAAAACACCAAGATCATTTTCCAGTTTTGCAAAAACAGGTTCAAGCTCTGTAAGACTTTTATCATCTCCCGAAAGGGCAACAACAATATCGTATATAGATTTAACTGACTTTTTTTCCTGAATACTTTTCTCGATTTCAAGCTTCCAACTAGTAAGCTGTTCTCTTGATGGTGGTACAGAAATGTCTATTTTAGAAAGTAATTCTTCTTGCTCTTCTTTGGTGAGCCAGTTTTGAGAACGAATAAATTCTTGCAGCGTAATAAACTCTTTTTGGGTTAAAAGATCATCTGACCAAACAAGGTAAAAAAGAGGTATAAAGGATTTGAGTCTTGAGTTTTCCATAGCAATCTTAATTTTTAACTTTTGTTAAATTAAAGAATTTTGCTAACTAAAGTACGTTAAGGATGTCATAATTAATTTTATATAGTGATTTAAATGAAATGTTAAAGAAATAAATTAACGAGAGAAAAACTTTATTTTGTATCTTCGTTAATCAAGTGATGCTCAGTACTATTTTAAACTTCAACAAAGATTTTATGAAAAAAAATATACTATTACTTCTCACATTCTTTTTCGTATCTACCTCCTATTCTCAAGTTTTAATTTCTATGGTCTTTGGTGACAAACTCAACTCTCCTTTTCTTGAATTTGGTCTGGAAGGTGGTGTCAATTTATCAACCATTTCTAATCAGGAAACGACTGGCTCGAACATAGGATTTAACCTTGGTTTTTACTTTGATATTCATTTGAAAAAAAGTTTAAATTGGATGGTGAATACAGGAGTTATTGTAAAATCTCCAATGGGAGCGCATGGTTTACCTGTTTATTCTCTAGAAAACGAAACCTTAGACAATACTTTTTCTGGTGGATATGTTGATAGAGAAATTCGTTATTTTAATGTACCTATTTTACTTAAATATAAATTCGACAATAATATTTATGTCAAAGCTGGGCCTCAATTTGGATTACTAAGCAAAGCTTTTGATAGGTTTAGAAACAAAATTGACGGTGAAAATGTAATTTACAAAAACGATATTAAAGATCAAATACGAGTTATAGATGCTGGTGTTGCTCTTGGTTTAGGATATCGTATAACAGCTGGTAATGGCATAAATGTAGGGCTGCAATATTATTATGGCTTAGTTCCTGTAATGAAAGGTGATGGACCTAACCAATATAATCGCTCTATTTATTTAACTGCTGCATTGCCAATAGGAAAAGGTAAAGCTGCAAAAAGAGCTGCGGAGAAAAAAGCACTCGAAGAAAAAAATGCTGCCGCTGCTAAATAATTTTATTAGAAAAAGAGATAAAACTAAACTATGATAACAAACACGAATTCCACAGATTAACACGAATAAATTAGTGAGAATTTGTGGAATTTATATTTAAGAATTAATTAGACTTACGTTTTTTATTTATCCATTTACTTTAGCATTCATCATTTTGCTAACAATATTAATTACTGTTTTTCTAGGTAATAACCTTGGTAAAAAGGATTGTAAGTAGTTGGCTGTTCCAACTATTTTGAAACTTTTGTCTTTTAGCAATGCCGAAATTCCTTGTTTCGCAACTGTTTCTGGAGTATCTGCTGTCATCCCTTTTGTATTTGCTTTTGCGACCGATTGAAAACCTGTAGTGGTATTCCCAGGGCAAAGTGCTGTAATCGTAACTCCTCTTTTAGAATATTCACCATATAATGCTTCTGAAAAATCTAATACAAATGATTTACTCGCGCAATATGTTGCCACGTACGGACAGGGTTGTAATGCTCCTGTCGAAGCTACATTTATGATTCCGCAATCTCCTTTTTGCAGCATTTCTGGTAATACAAGATGGCATAATTTTACAAGTGCATTAATGTTGATCTCAATCATTTCATCGTAACCTTTCGTGCTTTCGTCAAGAAAATTTACCCATTTACCAAATCCTGCATTGTTTACCAATAAATCGACCGATAAACCCGCTTTTTTAATCTGATTGTATAAATTCTGCGGTGTATCTTTTTGCAAAAGGTCTCCAGTAAATACGGATACTTTTACATTGTATTCTTTTGAGATTTTACTGGCTAGAGTTTGTAATTTATCTTCAGATCGAGCTGTTAATATAAGATTTGCTCCTTGTTTTGCTAATTCATAAGCAAATGCTTCGCCGATTCCAGATGACGCTCCGGTAATAAGTGCTGTTTTATTTTTTACTGTTTTCATATCTTTAATTATTATCTGATACAAAATTCAGTGATAATCAAAGTATTCTACTTGATGTATGTTAGGAAATTATTTGCTTCCTAATACGGCTTAAACTCTCTGGTTTTATCCCTATAAACGACGCTATATATTGTAGTGGAACATTCTGTATCATAGCAGGATAATCTTTTAGTATTTTTAGATACCGCTGTTCTGCCGATAAAGCAATAATGTCATTGGTTCTTTGCTCATTGTAAACCAAAGATTTTTCATAAATGATTCTGGCAAAATCTGCCCAATTTTGGCTTTTATGACATAATATATCGAAATCTTTTTTGGTAATTCGTAGCACTTCGCATGCAGTAATACATTCAATATTATCTAATGCTGTAATTCCTGTTACAAAACTATTAAAGGAAGTAATAAACCCTGAAGGACAATTAATATGTGTCGTAACCTGATCTCCATTTTGGTTATAAAAAACTCTGATAAAACCTGAATTAATAAAATATAGATATTGAGCAACCTTGTTCTCTTTTTCTAAGATTTCACCTTTACTGCAACTTATAGACTCAAAAAAACTTTCGACCAATATCTCATCTGATTTGTCGATGGTAATAATAGTCTCCACAAGTTCAAGTAGTTTAGTATGCATTGTAAATTTTGTTAGTTTAATGAGTTTATGCAAAGCTACAAACTCTTTCTGAGTTAAAGGATTATCCTGCCTAACAAGAATAAATTGATTGATATAAAATAATTTCTTTCAACCAGAAAATAGAATATCTTAGTATCACTAAATCAATTAAACCTTAAAATTATGAAAACTGATTTTTATACTAAATTCATTTTAACTGTAATTGCTGTATGTCTGACTATTTTAACTTTACAAAATGTAGACCTAATTCCTAAAGCTTATGCTGTTGAGAAAAATGATAATCTTAATGTACTATCTACCAAAAATTATGGATTAGTTCCTGTAAATGCAAATGGAACTATTGATGTAAATATTAAATCCTGCGCTCCAAATTTAAACGTGAATGTTAACAATAAGGTCGATGTAAATATTGATAAAGTTGGTGGTGGTTATGTTTCTAGTGGCGGACCAATTCCTGTGAAGATAAAGTAGTTTTTTTTTCTTAGGTTCAAAGTTACAAAGGCTCTGAGGTACTAAGGTTTTTTCTAAGATACTAAGATTCTAAGATACTAAGTTGCTAAGGTTTTGAGGGAAATGCTTTGTGGAAGTTGCCGTGCTCCTTTCTTTCCAAAGCTAGCGCGAGCGTCCCGCTCGTGAACACAATCAAATTTAGATTATTTCTTAATGGGTACGAGCGGGACGCTCGCACTAGCGCAGGCAATCCTAAATTATCAATTGTCAACTATTAATTGTCAATTATCAATTAAAACGTTTCTCCTGCATTAAGATAAAATCCTTTTGATTTTCGTCCCCAAGCATAATCGACGATAAGGTTTGTGCGGGTTGCTTTATCTATCAAAATGCGTAAACCAATGCCTACAGCTGGTTGTACGTATTGAAAAAGCTTTTCATTAGTCTCTGAATTACTTGCTGTTGTAAAATTTGTAAATACAGTTCCACTAAACATTTGGTTGCAGGAAAGAGGGAACCTAAACTCGGTTGATAAATACACTAAGTTAGATCCTCTGAATAATCCTTGTGTATATCCTTCCCCACTTCGGTTACGCTGATCCCAACCTATTGCGGGTAAATTTAGGTATGGAACTTTTCCGCTTGTTACAAATTGACCATATGTCCAAAAGGCCAAAACATAGCGTTCATTTGTTTTACTTAATGGGATAAATTGTCTGTACTCTGTATATAAAACTGTACTATTTCGCTGATTATTGAATAAATCAGGATTCATTCGATAATTTAAATTAGCAAATATTCCATGCGTTGCATTAACCTGATTATCTCTGGAATCATACACAAGATTTAAACTAAAACCATTTACAAAATATTCTAAATCATCAAAACCATTTTTTAGATTATAATTATAGTGATAAGTATATTGTTCATTGGCAACATCTAAATCTTTATCTTTTATTGCGGCATACCAATCAATATCGATTCCTGCACCTACATAAAAATTCTTTTTTACTTCCCATGACATTGCCTGATGGAATTTAAAATAATTGTAATCCATTGGTTGCGCTATTGCATCAATATCAAAATCAGGATCTTGATTATTACCAGGAATAATTGACGTTCCTAATCCGTAATTGGGTTGAGAAAATAGGTATAATCTATAATCCCCGCTTAGATATATTTTATTCTCTTTTAATAAAACACTATTTTTTGCATTAATAAGTAATTGTTTTTTTGTGGTATAGGTTACTCCTAAATTCACAACCGAATACTTATCCTGTGCCTCTTTACCTTTAAATGTATATTGGGCAACTCCCCCAAACACAAATCCAGTAGCTGGCTGTGAGCCAATTACTGGAAGGATTATAAAAAAACTGTTTTTAGCAGGCTTTGGAGCCTTAAGTGTATCTTTCTTTGCAAATAAATCAAAGAATGTTTTGGGTTCGCAAATAGCTTTTTCGTTTTGAGCAATCACATTATTTTGCATGAACATAACCAACAATATTATTGCAGCTTTAGTAAAGTAATTTTTCTTGCTAAAGTATTGATACATATAAAATTATTGTTTTGTTCGTAAAAACTAATTTATTCTATCATTGCTACTGTTTCAACTGCTGGTGCAATTGGTACTATTTTTTTAATTGCTGGTATTTCCCAATTTCCTTTTAGCATTTGTTCGTTTGGAGAATATACGCGTAATACGATATTAAAATCTCCTGATGATACTGGCAGCCAATTACTTTCTCTTATTTTGCCTGGATAGGATCTCTGAAAATAGATATCTATTGAACCATCTGCATTCCTAATTAACTGATCACGATTTCCTATCGTAAAGCGATTCATAGGATTACCAGTTGCAAATGCTCCTTTAGCATCATAAGCTGTTAATGACCAGAAAGCATTTGTTGGCGGAATTTGATCTTTGTTAAAATGAATGGTGTATTTATTAGCACCATTGAGTTTTTCGCCTTCCTCATCAATTGCAGAAAAAGAATAAATTAAATCTTGTGGAAGCGTAATTTCTAATCCTGAATATGAAACCTCTGCTCTACGCTTATAATCGGTTCCAAATGCGCCTATTTTTGTATCTATAACACTCCATCCATTTTCTAATTTTGGAGGCGTAGTTACAGCTTTATTAAGTTCGCCGAGTATTTTGTCTGGAATTCCTCTTAATGCAGCTTGTACTGAACTATTAAAAGAACTTAAATTGAATTTGGCTCCGGGTTTAATTCCTATAATAGCAAATCTTTTTATTGTTTCGGCATCTATATCTTTTGGTGGGTTATTAGCCATTAACTGGTTTACATAATTAAAAAACTCTCCGATAGGAAATTTCGAAACAATTTCATTTGGTGCTCCTTTTGGTACCGATGAATCAATTTTTCCCATTGGTACAATATAATCTGTAGCCCAACTGCTTAAAGGTATAAGCTTGTATTGGCGTTGTAGTTTGTAAACCTTTAGCCCGTCGGCATAACTATTCATCTGGATTTTGCTAATAATGCGAACCATATTGGTCGGTGATTTAATTTCCTGCATTCCTATTGGAACTGGTTCATTAGATTTTGGACCTGTAATTAAATAATTTGCTGCATTTGTTCCTGTAGTTCTTTTGCCCAATGACGAAAAAATATTTGTGTAAGCATCCTCCATCGAAAGTTGATAATATCTCCCGTATGTATCTGGAACTGAAAGCACCAAAGGTTCTTTGCGCAAATCTATCCAAGCCGATGATGAATACGTGTCGGCATTAGGATATAAACCACTTTTAAGAGATGCATCAGGAAATACTGATTTATGGCTAAACTGGTTCATCGGTGCTCCTGTACTAGTGGGTAGTTCTGTATTGGTTGATTGTCTGCGGGTAAGATCCATTATAACTAATGGTAAGCCATATAAATAGGCTGCTTCGGCTGCTTCAATAATAGTATTATCGTCAGCAACAGCAACTGTTTCTTTTGCTTTGTTTTCTTTTTTTTCCTCTTTTTTACATCCTATAAATAGACAAATTGTAAAAAAGGCAATAGTAAAGTTTTTCATACGTTTTGGAATTTAATACAAAGCAAAATTATATACTTTGTAATTAATAAATATTCTCGAAACATCAATTATTAAATAAATTTTGGAGTCAACCAAAACAAATTAAAAATTTTCTTACAAGTTACGTTTTATAATTAAATTCTCAAACCTTAAAATTAATTTTACTTTTTAACCTATCCTATTTAAACTTGCGAACTGTGTTGCATTTTAAAATATGAAACAGACTTAGTGAATTTAGACATAAAAAAATCCCGATTACATAAAGTAATCGGGATCATGCAAACTAACTAACCAACCATTGAAGCCCTAACTATTAAGCTTCAAAAGCATCTTTAGTGAACTATTTTAATTTAAATTTCACTTTCGTTTTAATATCTGTAGAAGAAGCTCCAATTAATGCTTCAAAATCACCAGGTTCTGCAACCCAGTCATGTTTAACAGGGTCGAAAAAGCTTAAAGCTGCTTTATCTACTGTAATTGAAACTATTTTTTCTTCTCCAGCTTTTAAGCTTACTTTCTCAAATCCTTTCAATTCTTTGATAGGACGTGGTAAAGAAGATTTTAAATCACTTATGTATAACTGAACTGTTTCTGAACCATCTTTAGTTCCAGTATTTTTCACTTTTACAGTAAATGTAATTTTATCGGCAGCCGTTATTTCTTTCGCGCTAGCGGTAACATTTCCGTATTGAAAAGTAGTATAACTCAATCCGTGACCAAAGCTGAAAAGTGGTTTTACCTTTTGTTTGTCTGCCCAACGATATCCTACAAAAATGCTTTCGTTATAAGTAACTTCTGGTCCTCCAGGAAATTCTCCTAAAGCGTGCGCTCCATTATCTTTTAATTTTACTGGGAAAGTAAATGGTAATTTTCCAGATGGATTAGTATCTCCAACTAAAATTGATGCTAAAGCATTTCCTGTTTCAGAACCTAAAAACCATCCTTGTACAATTCCTGGTACTTCATTTACCCATGGCATTGCTACTGCGTTTCCTGAAATATTTACAAACACAAGGTTTTTATTTGCTTTAAGTAACTCGGTTACAATTTTATCTTGGTTATACGGAAGATCTAAAGATAAACGATCTACACCTTCTGCGTCTTGATGATTACTTTTGTTTAATCCACCAATAAACAATACAATATCGGCTTTTTTAGCTACATCTATAGCTTCTGCTAATAATTGTTCTGCCGAACGTTTTTCTGATAAATCTTGTCCAGAAGCAACTCCGTTATAACTACTTTCGGCATCGCCTACATATCCACGAGCATAAATAACTTCAGCTTGAGTTCCAACTCTTTTCTTTAAACCATCTAATGGAGAAATTTCATATTTTGCTTTAAGTGATGAACTTCCACCACCTACTGTCATCATCTTAATAGCATTCTCTCCAATAACTGCAATTTTCTTAGTTTTGTTAAGGTTTATTGGCAATATATTGTTTTTGTTTTGCAATAAAACAATTCCTTCTTCGGCAATTTTACGACCTGCAAGACCGTGCTCTTCAGTACCAAAAGATCCATAAGGTTTGTTTCTATCCATTGTAGTAAGGAAAGCTAATCTAAGTATGTTACGTACTTTTTGATCTAATTCTTTAGTTCCTACTTGTCCAGATTTGATTAAATTAAGGTATGGTTTTGCCAAATAATAGTTATCATAAGCATTACTTGTTCCTGCAGATAAACCATTTGTCCAAGTTCCGAATTCCATGTCCAAACCATTTGTAATTGCCTGACGTGTATCGCTAACTCCTCCCCAATCGGCAACTACAGCTCCTTTAAAGCCCCATTCTCCTCTAAGAATATCGTTTAGCAAATACTCATTATGACAGTTAGGTTGACCTTTGTATTTATTATAAGATCCCATAATTGTCCAAGCATCACCTTCTTGAACTGCTGCTTTAAATGCTGGCAAATAGATTTCGTACAAAGCACGATCATCAACATTTACGTTTACTGTATGGCGATTTGTTTCCTGATTGTTTAATGCAAAATGTTTTACACAAGCTGCAACTCCGTTTTGCTGAACTCCTTTTATGTAAGGTACAACCATTTTTGAAGCCAAGAACGGGTCTTCGCCCATGTATTCAAAGTTACGTCCATTAAGAGGAGATCTGTAAATATTTACTCCTGGTCCTAACAAAACTGTTTTGTTGCGGTAACGTGCTTCCTCTCCTATTGATTTTCCGTATAATGCAGACATTTCTTTGTTCCATGTTGCAGCAAGAGCTGTAAGCGCAGGAAATGCAATACAAGAATCGTTTGTCCATCCTGCTTGATCCCATTCATCCCATAAAACTTCTGGACGAATACCATGAGGTCCATCGGTCATCCAGAAATCAGGAATTCCTAAACGTGCTACTCCAGGCGAACTAAATTTTGATTGTGCATGAACCATTGCTACTTTTTCTTCAACGGTCATTCTTGCAAGCGCATCTTCTACACGTTCCTGAATTGGCTTTTTATCATCTAGATAAACTGGCACTTTATTTTGTGCATTCATTCCGAATGAACCTAATAAAAGCAAAACAACAACTGCTTTAATGTTTCTAAACATAACTACTTATTTATTTTAATATAAAGACTAAACTTAAATTCTAGTTAATCTTAAATAAGATTCCTATAATTAATATTGTAAAACTAAAACGTTATAGTATACATCAGAAGTCTTATTATGCAAAAGTAGTTCCTTAAAAATATAAGTTATTATTAATCAAAAGATTAATAATTAAAACCCAGCAAAAAAAGTAGTGAATTTGAAATGAATTATTGTGTTTTAATCGCAATTAGACCGATTTTCATAACCATTTCTTCGAATTCATTACGAGAAACAGCAGCCTTATTTCTTGCTCTTGTTCGGTAATTATAAATCGTGCTTAAAGAGTAGCGTAGGAAGGCAGCAATTTTTACACTATCATTAATTCCTAAACGTATTAATGCAAAAATTCGTAGTTCGGTATTTAATAATTCACCTTGTTTAAGTACAATCTGTTCTTCCTTTATAAGCAAAGAATTAAAGTCTTTCACGAAAGTGGGATATAGATTTAAAAAGATAGTATCAAAGTTTTTGTATAACTCCTCGAGTTCATTATCGACCAAAGTGGTTGATTTTAAAATTTTATACAACTCATCAAACTGTTTGGCGGTAGCCTTCTTGTTTAAGGTAATACGATAGTTCTCTAATTTATTAATGTAAGTAGAACAAAGGCTAAAAAAATGTGCAATATATTCTTCTTTAATATGATTAGATTCAGATAATTGAGCGTTTCTTTCTTGTAGTTGGTTATTCGTTTTACTAATATCTGCGTTTAGTTTAACCAGTTCTTCGCTTGTTTTAGAAAGTTCTTCTTTAATTCTGGAAACTCTTTTCATCTGTTTGTAAACATAGATAACTGCCACAACAAGAAAAATAGAAAGCAGACTTATAAATAAAAGATACAATTGCAATTGGTTTTTGCTTTTGGCTTCTTTCTCTAAATAGGCAGTATTGATAATCGAATATACTTCGGACATTTGTAAGGTTCGAAATTGTACATTACAAAAAATAGCATCTTCGATAGCTGATCTTGTTAATTTATAAGCGGTATCTACATCGCCTAATTCATAATAAACCAATGCCAATTCTTGTATAGAAGCGTTGTCTTTTATAGAGTTTTTTAAATCTGCAGTAGCAGAAATTGCGTAGTATATTTTCTTTAATTCTAGATTCTCTTTCTTTTTATTGATGCTTCCCAAAAGATAAGCAATCATGGCATATTGCGGATTGTCATCATTTGTTTCTTGCAATAATTTTATCAAATCTTTCTCTGTACTATCAATTTTTCCTTCAGAAATATTCTTTTCTGCCAGATTGATTTTGTATTTCAGCGATTGTGGATCTAGTATTGCTAATAACGAATCGCGATACTTTACAACCTGTTCTACATACATCGGGTTATAACTATTGGTCGAATAATGCGAGAAAAACTCTCGATATCCTTCATAGTAATCCGGAAGTAATTGTGGTGATAATTGCTTTTTGTTTATACTTTTTAAGATTTCTTCAGACTCGCGATATCTTCCCGAAGAGGAATATAAATTTGCTAATTGCAATTGAGCCGTTTCTTCTAAATCTTTTTTGTGTAGTTCGCTGGCAATCTTAAGATTCTTTTTTACATAAAAAATAGCCGAATCTGAGTTGAATTTCTGGTACTCTTTATATAAACTTTTGTTATAATTATACTCTTGATAATCGGTTAAATCAGTCGATTTTATCTTTTTGAAATTAGCTATTCGCTCTTCTTTTAACTCAACATATTTCTGCTTGTTCTTTAATGCTAAATTTAATTTTACAAACACCGAATCGGCTTTGTTTCCTGCATAAGCAGGATAGCATACAATAATAAAGAAAAGAAACAGAAGAGTATTTTTCAAAACCGTTTTTAGATATAAATAATTATGATAGCCAAAGATAGTAAAGTGTAATTAAATTTAAAGGTTCTTTCTTTATAAGGCTCATTCTTTATAAGGTTCTAAGAAACTAAGGTTCTAAGGTACTGAGAAACTTTGCGAGCTTAGCGTAAATCTTTGCTCACTTTGCGGTTAAGTCTAATCTATAAACAAAAAAAGCATCCAATCATGGATGCTTTTGACTTATCTTATAAAAGTAAAGTTCCTTATTTGAAGTTAAAGCTAAATACAGCTCCTAACCCGAACTGATAAGTAGCTACATAATCAGTTACACCTACTGGTCCAAAATAATACGTCCAATAATAACTATTTCCTACGGCAGCACTCATAGATTGTAAGTAGGCATTTAGGTTTACTGATAACAATGAACTTGTTCTTAGTTTTACACCAGCTTTAATATCCCATGCAAAATTAGTATCACTACCATTTCGCGGTATGTTAACGATACCAACTCCAAGACCTCCTCCTAAATAAGGGGAAACATTAGAAGAACCAGTGTCGAAATAATAAGTTCCTTCACCAATAATAAAGTTAAAAGAACTTTTATCATCACCAGCATTAATTTGATTTCCTAAATAATATATAGGTAAATCAACCTCTTGTCTTAAATATTTTAATTCGATAGAAGCGTTCTTTGTAACAAAATACTCCAAACCAGCTCCATATTCAAATCCATCTCCTACATCTCCGGAGGTATTATAATACGATACCTTATCAGAGAAAGTATATCCTCCGTATAAGTTAAGAGAAAGAGAGTTTGCATCCTGGGCTTTCACCCCCATTGATACTAAAAAGACAACAAACAATAGACTGAAATGTTTCATAATTTTTGATTTTTTGATTATTAAATGTAAATCCGTTGGGGACAATTAAAATTGTAAATCTAAAATTAATCTTACTTTTTCATTTAGCCTATTTTTCTCAAATAAGTATGTTTCATTTTTAAAAATGGAACGTAGTTCGTATCAAATTTAAAAATAACAACTAAAAACATTCGCTTTAAATAATTATTTCTTTCTGATTAATTAAACAGAAATATAATTCTTGTTTTATCCCAAAAAGTCTTATTAATTTATAACTTAGTTTTTTTGACTCGATATTAATCCGCTCAAGTCAATATTTGCAGTAGATGAAGAGAATTTAACTTTCAGAATTTTTTGGAATCTATTGCAGAACATTACAGAAAAATAAATAATAAAAAGAATACTTTTTTTAATAAAACCGTTACAACAATCTAAAAACAACTACATAATGCACAAATTTAATGCGCTAAAATTTTCTTTCATCTTAGCATCAACATTAGCAATAATTCAAAATGGGAATGCACAGTCTAATAAAGGCTTAATATCTCCATCAAATGCCACAATAAATAATGCGGCTAATAAGCAAAAAACAGAAAATCAAAATCAGGAAAATGCTAAAAATTGGTTGATAAAAACCATTGAAACTAATTTTAATAAAGATACTTATGAAATGAGTGATATGACAACCAAAACTTATGCTCAGTATAAAAGTGATGCCATAAATATCGAGTATGATAATGGGCTAACAGAAGAGTCATTTAAGAAAAAATGGAAAAATAAATTCGATACTAAATATGTCGGTATGAATGGTTTTCTTATACCAACACAGGATTATGGAAAAATAAAAGTATCTAGCTGCAAATTATTATATATATCCAAAGATAAAGGCTATGTATTTGAGACCATAATTAAAGATCTTACTTTTAAAACAAGTTATAAAAGAGATATAAAAGTGATTCAATCAGGCAAATCTTTTTTAATAGCCGATGTAAAAGAATATTAAATAACAATACATTTTATACAAATAAACATAGATTATTATTTAGCTAAAAATATATTTTTCTGGATTCTAATCTATGTTTGTTTTAAATAAATTAAAGATATATTTTTTAGCACAAAAAGCTATCAGACTACCTTTTATCAGTAATTACTTAAACTTTTAATGCAATACTAAATTAATTATATTAAATGAATTTATTGAAACTAAAACTTTAATAGATTTATATCTCATAAATACTTTATATATTCTAAATAATTAATAAAATCCAACTCGATATTTTCTTAAAATTCAGAGTTGTTTTCATTATTAAAAATCAAGCATATTCATAAATTCAGATTTCATTCAAAATTGAATTAGTAAATTGCGGTATGAAAATTTTGATAATAGAAGACGAATTAGAAATAGCAGCTAGTATTAAAAGCTACTTTAAGCCCAATGGTATTCATTGTGAATCCTCTGGAACTTATAAAGATGCTCTTGATAAAATCAATTCTTATGATTACGATTGTGTATTATTAGACTTGATGCTTCCTGATGGCGATGGATTTGACATTTTAAAAGAGTTAAAAAAAAGAAATAAAACCGAAGGTGTTATCATTATTTCTGCCAAAGAAACATTGGATACACGAATTGAAGGTTTTAACCTTGGAGCGGATGATTATTTGACAAAACCATTTCATTTATCAGAATTACTAGTTCGAATTCAGGCACTTATTAGACGTAAAAACTTTAAGGGAAACAATAATGTTATCTTTAATGAAATTGTTATTGATATTCTCTCTAAAACTGTCACTGTAAACAATACTAAACTAGACATTACAAAAAAAGAAATTGACTTGTTACTGTTTTTAATTGGTAATGAAACCAAGGTATTATCTAAAGGTGCTATTGCTGAACATCTTTCGGGAGATATGGCAGATATGCTTGATAATCATGATTTTGTTTATGCTCATATAAAAAACTTAAAAAAGAAACTAAACAACGCAGGAAGTGGCGATTATATAAAAACGGTGTATGGTTTAGGATATAAATGGGACAATGAATAAGAAACTTTTAAATAAAACAACGACCACTTTTTTGATATTTTCAGTTTTTGTGCTGTTAATATCTGTTCCTGTTTTTTACTACATTACAGAGCGATTGTATATCGAAGAAACCGACGAAACTCTGGTTTTACACAGAGATGAATTCTTAAAAAACGAATTGCCTAAATTTGATGCTAAAGACATCGCTTTATGGAATAAATACAACCGAAACGTACAGATTTTCTCTAATCATATCGTTCCTAAAGACACTATTTTTGAAAAAGTGTACTTTGATGAACTCGAAGACGAAAACGAACCTTATAGAGAATTAAATACTCCAATATTAATAAAAGGCAAACCGTATACTTATGTAGGCAGAATTAACCTAATAGAAAAAGAAGATTTAATTGTAAGTATCGCCATGTTATTTTTGGTAGTAATTATCATTTTACTTCTAGGCATATTAATTATCACTAAAATTTCGTCAAGAAAGCTTTGGAAACCATTTTATGATACATTAGACCAAATTCAGGGATTTGAAATAGATAAAAATAAGACGCCTCATTTTATGGATACCGACGTAGAGGAATTTAACCGTCTTAATAAAAGTCTTAATCGTCTTATCGAAAAAAACATCGATATTTATAACAACCAGAGAGAATTTGTAGAGAATGCTGCACATGAGTTACAAACACCTTTGGCTCTTTTTCAGACAAAAATTGACACTCTTTTTCAGCTTGACGTAACCGAAGAACAATCAAGGGTTTTAAGTTCTCTAAACAAAGATGTTTCCAGACTTAATCGTCTAAATAAAAATCTTTTGTTATTATCTAAAATTGAAAACGGAAATTATCTCGACAAACAACCCATCGTTATAAATGAGTATTTAAAAAAACATCTTGATTTTTTTACAGAACAAGCTAAAGCCAAAAACCTCAACATTGTTATCGAATATACCGAAAAACTAAAAATTGAAGGAAATCCATCGCTAACTGAAGTACTTATTAATAATTTGTTTCTTAACGCAATTAGACACAATATAAAAAATGGTGAAATCAGTATTATAATTACTGGCGATTCTATAACGTTTTTAAATACAGGTCAGGAAACCCCATTGGTTGTAGATAAATTATTCAATCGCTTTTCTAAATCTAATCCTTCTTCGCAAGGTAACGGACTAGGAATGGCAATTATAAAAAAAATTACCGAGATAAGCCGTTGGAAAATAGATTATGCATTCGAAAATAATTTACACAGTTTTACCGTTAAATTCTAAAAATTCAAACTTCCTACAGATTCCACGACTAATTTTGCCCTAGATATTCATCAATCTAAAAACAAAAAAATATGAAAACCTCAGTACTAACGCTATTTGCACTACTAATTTCGGCTTTTGCAATAGCACAGGATTTAGACATAAAAGATGTTCCTGGAATTGTAAAATCGACTGCTATAATTAAATTCCCAGATGCAAAAAATCTGAAATGGGAAAAAGAAAAGGAAAATTACGAAGTTTCATTTATTATCGATAATAAGGAACAATCAGCCTTAATAGATAGTTCTGGAAATTTACTTCAAACCGAAACTCAAATCTCTGAAGACGAATTACCTGATAGCATTTTACCATACGTTAAGGTTAATTACCGTCGTAAAAAAATTAGAGACTTCTCCAAAATCACTGAACCTAACGGAAAAGTATATTTTGAAGTCGAAATTTATAAAAAGGATATAATCTTTGATCATAAAGGAAATTTTGTAAAAGAAATCGACGAATAAACCCTACACCTTTCATATAAAGATTGTATCAAAATCCCAAAATACAGATACATTTTTTTAGCTGAAACACATTTTAAAAAGAATTTACAAATGCTATATAGTGTAATCGCCTATAACTAGCAAAGGAATCCATTTGCCTATTTTTTAGGCAACAAATCACTGAACAAAATATAATATGAAAGCAAGAATAATTATGTTACTTACTTTGGCTATGCTTATAGTTTCAAAGGCAACTGCACAGACCAAGACGGTCACCATATCTGGAATAATCAAGGATAAGGGTTTAAAAACATCTATTCCTTATGTAAATATTGTTTTAAAATCATCCAAAAATCAGGCGTTCGTTGCAGGAACAGTTAGTAATGACGAAGGTCGTTTTACGTTTTCGAATGTTTCCTCTGGCAATTATACACTAGAAATTACTTTTATAGGATATAAAACCAAAACACAATCTTTATTTGTAGGCTCGTTATCGGAATTTTTGGTTGTGCCAAATATTGAACTCGAAGAAGATATAAACACGCTTAATGAGGTGATTATTGCCACATCTAAAACGGATGAAGTATCAGCTAAGATGGATAAAAAAGTATTCTCGGTAGCCGATAATATTACCCAAAGTGGTGGTTCGGTTTTGCAATCTATGCAAAGTCTTCCCGGTGTTACAGTACAAGACGGAAAAGTACAATTGAGAGGTAATGACAAAGTAATGGTTCTTATAGATGGGAAGCAAACGGCATTAACTGGTTTTGGTAATCAATCGGGATTGGATAACATTCCTGCATCGGCAATCGAAAAAATAGAGATTATAAATAATCCTTCGGCTAAATTTGATGCAAATGGTAATGGAGGAATCATTAATATCATTTACAAAAAAAATAAACAAGAAGGTTTTAATGGTAAAGTAGGTATTGCATCTGGATATGGTTCTTTATGGGAACGCAAAGCCAATTTGCCAACCATAAGGCCTCAATACCAGGTTACGCCAAAGATTAATCCTTCGCTATCGCTAAACTATCGAAAGAACAAAATAAACGCTTATTTGCAAGCTGATTATTTATATACCGAAACACTTAATAAAAATGAGTTTGTAACCCGAACTTATGATGATGGTACAGTTATAAACCAGCAAACAAAAAGAAATCGTGATACTCATTTTACCACTATTAAAATAGGATTGGACTGGAACTATAATGAGCAAAATACATTTGCTATATCGGGTATGTTTGGGAGCGAAAAGATTATCGATAATGGCGATGAACCTTTTTTTAACCAAGACTATTCGCAACGTTTACGCCTATGGCAATTTCTAGAAGATGAGTTAAAAACAACCGCAATGGTATCGGCATCTTACCAACATAAGTTTAAAGAAGCTGGTCATAAATTAAACGCAGGAATAAATTATACTTATCATAGAGAAGACGAGAAATATTTCTTTGATAATATTATGCCCACCTTTACAGGAAAAGATTCTTTTAAACTCTTATCTGATGAAAAAGTAATCGATATTAATGTTGATTATATTCAGCCATTAAAATATGGTCGTTTTGAAACTGGACTAAAATTCCGAAACAGAGAAATCCCTACCAATATGCAATTTTATCCTGGTGTAAATTCTCCACTAGATCCAGATGCTGGTGGCTGGGCAACGTACAAAGAAATTATTCCTGCATTGTACGGAAACTATATATTCGAGAATAATAAAATTGAAGCCGAAGTTGGTCTTCGTGTAGAATACGTTAAGTTACAATATGACGTAAACCCCAATCATCCTACTTACAAAAGCGATGGATACGATTATACACAACCCTTCCCTAGCCTACGATTTGGTTATAAAATAAATGACAAGAATAAATTAACCGCTTTTTATAATCGTAGAGTCGACAGACCAAGTGAAGTAGATATTAGAATTTTTCCTAAATACGACGATGCCGAAATTATAAAAGTGGGGAATCCTGCGCTAAAACCACAATTTACAAGTGCTTTTGAGCTAGGATATAAAGCAACCATTAATAAAGGTTACTTGTTTACATCACTTTATCATCGTTTTGTAAACGGTACTATTAGCCGTATTGCCACCACTGTGCCAGATAGTAACCTTATTTATAATGTTTTCCAGAATGCAGGCAGAAGTTCATCAACAGGAATTGAAGTAGTATATTCTAAAGAAGTTAACTCTTGGTATACTTTTAACTTAAACGGAAACGCTTATCAAAACGATATTGAAGCATTTACTGTAACCAATTTATATCCTGTACCAACGACCTATTTTGGCAAAAGACAACAGATTATTTCTGGAAATGTAAAGTGGAATAATACTTTTCAGTTAAATAAAACCATGAGTGGTCAATTATCTGCCGTATATTTGGCCCCTGATATCATTCCGCAAGGAAAGATAAATTCTCGTTTCTCTATAGATTTAGGAGTTAAAAAGACGGTTCAAAAAGGAAAAGGCGAAGTTTTTCTTAATGCAACAGATATCTTAAATACGCTTGTAATCAAAAAAGAGATTCAAGGTGATGGTTTTAGTTATAACAGCAGGGACTACTACGAAACACAAGTAGTACGATTTGGTTACAGCTATAAATTTTAAAATTATAATTCAAAATTTGATTTACCATTTTATATAAAAATGCTAGATTGCAGACTGTTTTTTTACAAAAAAATTAAAATAAATAATGACATATATCCACTTTATAGTTAACCCAATTTCAGGCAATGGTAAACACAATATTACAGAAGCTTTTTTAAGAAATTCTTTCCCTGCTTCTGAATTTAAAATCGAAATTGATTATACAAACCGCAAGAAACATGCTATCGAACTAACGAAAGCGGCTGTAGCCAATAATCCAAACTATATTGTGGCTTGTGGTGGTGATGGTACTATAAACGAAGTTGCTTCTTGCCTTATTGGTACTACTATAAAATTAGGAATTATACCTGTTGGTTCAGGAAATGGCTTGGCATCTAACTTAAATATTCCAAGAAAATTTGAAAAAGCAATCGAAATCATTCGCAAAGGAACCGTTTCGACTATAGATGTAGGTAAAATAAATGAGCATTATTTCTTTAGTAATACAGGAATCGGAATAGATTCGATGATTATAAAAAAATATGAGCAATCAGGAAAACGTACGCTTATTGCTTATGTAAAAGCGGCATTATCGTCTAGTTTTGAATTTAAAACACAGGAAACAAAACTATCTTTTGATAATAAAGAGATAATTGCCAACCCGTTTTTACTATTTATTTCAAACTCTAACGAGATGGGTTATAATATGAGCTTAACGCCAAAGGCAAGTCTTAATGACGGCTGGTTGGATATGATTGTGGTTCCGCAATTATCATTTCTAGAAAAAATGACACTTGGATATCATGTATTACGTAATACTGTCGAAAAATTTAAAAAAGCCCAACATACATTAATACAAGACTTAACTATAGAGGTTCCTACGGCAACATCTCTGGATGCGCAAATAGATGGTGAATCTTATACTATTAAAACCAATAGTATTAAAGTATCTATCATTAAAAACGGGCTTACTGTTATTACTGACTAGAAAATTAAGTATAAACACTAAAATAGCTTATATTATCTCAATAAAATCTATTATAAAGTTTAAGACTTTGTAATAGATTTTTTTTGCTTTAAGAAGTTTTTCTATAATTAAAAATAGCTGCAGTGTTTAGTACAACGGCAAACCCGATTATAATTAAAATGTGTTTCTGGATATCTCTAAACCCGCTTCCTTTTATAATAACCATTCGCATTACATCGATAAAATAACTTATCGGGTTAAACTTCGAAGCTGTTTTTGCCCAATCTGGCATACTATCTATTGGTGTAAATAATCCTCCCATTAAAACAAATATCATTACAAAAAAGAACATGATTAACATAGCTTGTTGCTGGGTTTCGCATATAGTCGAAATTAATAAACCAAAACCTAAAATGGCCAAAAGATAAACCGATACAAAAGCATACAAAACAGCTATATTTCCTAAAGGAACAATTCCGTAAAAAATCCAACCTACCAATAATCCCAGCGTAAAAACTACATTACCCAAAATCCAGAACGGAATTAATTTTCCTAAAATAAAATGATATTTTTTGACAGGAGAAACATTGATTTGCTCAATAGTTCCAGCTTCTTTTTCTTTTACGATATTTAATGCCGAAAGAAAACCTCCTACAAGCGTAACAAGAATAGCTAAGATTCCGGGAACCATAAATAGTCTGTAATTTAAATGCACATTGTACCAGTTTGATGATGTAATTTCTATTACAGGAATGGCATTAAAACTTCCAGGAACATTCAACTTTTTTCGTATTCCGTTATTATATTCTCTTATAATATCATTAATATATCCAGCTCCTAAACCCGCTTTTGTTCCGTTTATGGCATTTACGCCAATAAAAAGCTGTTGTTTATTCTCGCGTATTAAATCCTGCTCAAATCCACGAGGAATTTCCAGAATTAAATCGGCATTGTCATCTTCTATTTGTGTAAAAGCCTGTTTATAGGAATCATTATAGCTTCTTAATTTAAAATATCCCGAAGCAACTACATGATTAATTAAATCTCTGGAATAGTCCGAACGATCATTATCGACAACTGCCAGATTAATATTTTTAATTTCATAATTAGCGGCAAGTGGCAAAATAATAAGTTGCATAACGGGCATTACCATAATAACAGCTAAAATAGCACGATTACGAAATATCTGTTTGAACTCTTTTATGAGCAAAAATTTGATGATTCTCATGACAAACGTATTTTAAAGCTTTTTAGGCTTATTATCAATAAGAAAACAGTAATTCCGAGAAGAATTAAAGTCTCTTTCCATACATACGAAAATCCCAATCCTTTTATCATAATTCCCTTTACGATGATATAATACCATTTAGAAGGTACAATATTTGAAAACCATTGCAACGGAAGTGGCATATTCTCTATAGGAAACATAAATCCGCTAAAAAGTAATGTTGGCAAAAGCATTCCTAATAACGAAATGAGCATTGCGGTTTGTTGTGAATCGGTTTTAACCGAAATAAAAATTCCTAATGTCAAGCAGGTTATAATGAATAAAGTGCTCTCGGCAAAAAGCAAAAGTATACTTCCCGCAATTGGTAAATCGAGAACAAAGACGCTTAACAACAAAATAGAAACTACATTTATCATCGAAAGTAACAAATAAGGAACTGCTTTAGAAAGTATTACCATAATGGGTTTAAATGGCGAAACCAAAAGAATTTCCATTGTACCCATTTCTTTTTCTTTTACTATAGAAATTGCAGTCATCATAACGCAAACCAACATTAAAACCAAAGCCATAACTCCTGGAACAAAATTTGGAGCTCCTTTTAGCTGCGGATTATACAGCATTTTTACTTCGGGTTTAATTTGATACGGAATAGGATTTGTTTGATTTAATTGTGCCTGATAATCGTTTATAATCGACGAAACATAATTGGTTAATGTTGTGGCATTATTTGGGTCTGATGCATCTGCTATAACCTGAATTTGTGCTTTATTCTGATGTAATAATTGATTGTTAAATCCTTCTGGAAATACAATTGCCATTTTTATATCGCCACTTTTAAATGCTGCTTCGAGTTCCTTACTTCCTGCAAGGCTTTTTGTAATTTCAAAATATCGACTGGCTTCTATTTTAGCAATTATTTTCTGCGAAGCAATATCTTTAGCATAATCTACCACTACAATTTTGGAGTTTTTCACTTCATTTGTCAATGCAAAACCAAAAATAAGAATCTGTACAACTGGCATCCCAAATAGAATCAGTAATGTTTTCCTGTCACGCAGTACGTGCAAAAATTCCTTTTTTACGAATGTTAAAAACTGTTTCATATTCAGATTATATTTTCTTAAAACTATTGTTATCCTAACAGGTATTCTATTCTCCTCGTTTTGCTTCTCTGGCAAGATGATAAAACACCTCATCCATCGTTTCTACACCAAATTGCTTTTTTAAATTAGTTGGCGTGTCTAGTGCTTCTACCCTGCCATCGACCATGATCGAAACCCGATTACAATATTCGGCTTCGTCCATATAATGTGTGGTTACAAAAATGGTGATTCCGTTTCCTGATGCTTCATAAATTAAATCCCAGAATTGTCTGCGCGTTACAGGATCTACACCTCCAGTTGGTTCATCAAGAAATACAATTTCGGGTTTATGGATTATAGCTGTCGAAAATGCTAGTTTTTGTTTCCATCCTAACGGGAGCGAACTAACTCTTTTGTTAGCCTGATCTTCCATGCCTAATTGTTTTAAAAGTGCAGCACTATTCTCTTTAATGGCTTTGTCGCCCAACCCATAAATTCCAGCAAAAAAAGTAATATTTTCCTGTACGGTTAAATCATCATACAAGGAGAATTTCTGGCTCATATATCCTATACTTTTCTTTATTTTCTCGGTTTCTTTATATACATCAAAACCAGCAATTTTTGCTTCGCCAGATGTTGGAATAGACAAACCACACAACATTCGCATCGCTGTAGTTTTCCCTGCTCCATTTGCACCCAAAAAACCGAAAATTTCCCCTTTTTCAACCTCAAAAGTGATTGAATCTACGGCGATAAAATCTCCAAATCGCTTGGTTAATCCTTTACATGAAATTACTTTTTCGCTCATAAAATGTTTTTTAACCGTTGGATTAAGCTTTGTCAAAGTTTTGAACTTTGACAAAGCTTGACGTTAGGCAAATTCTCAACTCAATAATTTAATAAAACTATCTTCAATCGTTACGGCTGCTTCTTTTATCTCTATGTTTTTAATTCCTTTGTTTTCCAGAAACTGCAATAAATCTGATTGATTTGGTTTTCCCTGAAAAGAAAAATGAGCAAATTCTCCAAAAGCATAACTTGTTAATCGGTTAGGATATAATGCCAAAGCTTGCAAAAGCGGATACATTTTATCAGCTTTAATGGCAAAAAGCGCATCAGGATAATTCTCGATTATTTTCTCTGGGGTATCGATAGAAAGTATTTTTCCGTCCTGAATCAAAGCAATGCGATCGCAAAGATTAGCTTCGTCCATATAAGGCGTAGAAACTATTATCGTTATATCCTGTTGTTTTAATTTTTTCAGCATTTCCCAAAATTCTTTTCTAGATACGGGATCAACTCCTGTTGTGGGTTCATCCAGAAACAAAACATTTGGTTTATGAATTAAAGCACAGCACAAAGCCAGCTTTTGTTTCATTCCGCCTGATAATTTCCCTGCTCTTCGGGTTTTAAAAGGTTCGATTTGAACATAAATCTCTTTTATCAGATCATAATTTTCCTGAATCGTGGTTCCGAATAATGTGGCGAAAAAATTTAGGTTTTCCTCAACGGTTAAATCCTGATATAAAGAGAATTTTCCGGGCATATAACCAATTGTATTTCTTATTGATTTAAAATCTTTTACCACATCAAGCCCATCAATAGAAACGGAACCATTATCTGCCAATAAAAGCGTAGTCATGATTCTGAAAATACTGGTTTTTCCGGCACCATCAGGTCCTATTAATCCAAAAAGTTCCCCTTTGTTTACAGAAAATGAAACATTATCTACGGCTATTTTTTTTTCTTTTCCGTACGTTTTTGTAATATTTTTTACAATTACAGATTCCATTATTTTGAAAGTTTTATTTCGCCATACATGCCTATTTTTAGATATCCGTCATTCTTCACTCTCACCTTTACAGCATAAACAAGATTAGCACGTTCGTCTTTAGTCTGGATTGTTTTTGGTGTAAACTCGGCTTTATCACTAATCCATTCTATAATACCGCTATATTCTTTATAGGTTTTATTTGTTGCATCTACAAAAACTTTTACTTTATCATTTAGTTTTACACCTGGCAATTGATCTCCCGTAATATAAACTCTCAGAATTATTGTAGATAAATCTGCAATTTTATACAATGGTTTACCAATAGTTGCCATCTCTCCTATCTCGGCATATTTTGTTAATACAGTTCCGTTGGTTTTGTTTACAATTTTAGATTTGGCTAATTGGTCTTTTATCTGGCTCACCTGAACTTTTAACGTCTGAGTTTCATCATCAATTCCTGTGGTATTAATATCCAATTGTTTTTGTAATGCATTAATTTGTTTCTGAATTACTGCTACTTTGGTCGTTGCATCATCTAGTTGTTTACGTGTTGCAGCATCTGCTTTAACCAAATTCTGCATACGCTGTTCGTCTATCTTAGCTTGTTTTAGTTGTTCTCTATATACATCTAATTGCGAATTAATATCTGGCTTTTTGCTTTGTGTTGCTTTAATTTGTGCTATTAATTGTTCTCGCTTAAGCGAAAGTTGTATGGTATCGATATAACCTACAACCTGACCTTCTTTTAGAGCATTTCCTTCTTCGACTTTTAAATCTTTGATTATTCCTGTAGCTTCGGCAGGAATAATAGTTTCTACGGCTTCAAAAGTTCCTGTTGCATCAAATTCATCTTTAGTACTAGAACATGAAATTGAGAAGGCTGCTATTATTATAAATACTATTTTTTTCATCTTTATGATTAATTACCAGTTATTAATTTTTGTCTGTATTTTGCCAAAAGCAAATCTGTTTCATGAATAATTTTATTTTGCGTTGCAGCATTTTCTTCATTTACCTCACGCAAATAATCGCTGGAATCAATTACTCCATTATCTAATTGAGCCAAAGCTGCTTTTTTTACATTATTTCTAAGCCTTATAATCTCATTATCCGAAACTAGATATTCTTCTAACTTGGTTATCTCTGCGCTTTGTTGTTTAATGGATTGATTGGTATTAAAAAGGAAAACTTCTTTATCTACTTCTAGTTGTTCTTTATTAATATCTATAATTTGTTTTTGCTTTTTATCTGTATATAAACCTGTCAAAGACCAATTGAGTCGTACACCGCCAATATAATACGATTCCCAACCCACTTGCAGCATATTAAGTCCCGGATTACCATAACCTCCTTGTAGGAAAAAATTAAACTTAGGTAAATTTCCAATCTCAATTGTCTTTTTTCCTAACTCTAAACTTTCGTTTCTGTATTTAAAAAGTTCAAGTTCAGGTCGATTTATTTCGATTGAATTCACAATGTTTTCGGGAGTTTCTAATTGTGTGTTTGGAGTTAATGCTAAATTGATAAAAAGTCCGAGCATATCGAGATAGGCTTTTTTGTAATTGCGAATCCCTATTGCCATTTGATCTACTTTTAAATATTCTGCTTTAAGCAAATCAAGACTACTTCTGTAAGCTGTTCCGTTAACAAGTTGTGCCTGTACAGTTTTAATACCTATATTAATATCGTTCTTGAGTAAATCATTCTGGTTCAATTGTTCATCAAAAACTAATATTCCAAAATAAAGTTCGGTTATACGTTGCTTTACAGCATATAAATCGACTTTGAGCTGTTGTTCTGAAACTTTAGTTTGTTTCTCGACAATTTCTTTTTGTTGTTTTAAAGCTCCGCCATCATAAACTAGCTGATTTACTTCTGCGTAAGCGCGATATTGATCTTTATTTAAAATTGGAGCATCAATACCCGGCAAACTAATGGGGAGTTTTGTAACATCTGATTGGTAGGTTGCCTGACCAAAAACATCAAATCGAGGATAATATCCTTTAGCAATATTATCAATCGTAAATTCGCTGCTTTTTGCAATCAAATCTCTTTTTTTGGATAATGGATAATTTTCTTCTGCCAATGCATAACAATCCTGAAGTCGTAATAACTTATCGTTTTGCTGTGCATAAAAATGAAATACAGGAAAAAAAACCAGTATAACTATAATTAACCTTTTCATATTCAAAATTTTAATATTTATTATTTCATTCTATTCATCTTATTAAAATTGAGTCAAAAAAATAGCTACGAATCTATCATAGCTTTAAACCATTTTACGATCAATATTTTTCTTTCTTCTGTAAAATCTCTTAATTCGTTAACTGTCATAACTCCTGCTGACTCCAAAACTGGTTTTGCTATAAACGGAAAAATCGACATCGATAAGATGTTTACAACAAAATGTAAAGGATGTATGTCTGCTTTTTTTTCAACAAGTTGCTTTACAAAGAAAGATTCTGTCAGTAATCTTCCCCCTTGCATTCTGTTTCCAAAATGCTCTGGATTGTTTCTTATCTCACTTAAAACAAATAAAGGCAAACCAGGATTTTGACTTAACATTGTAATATATGCATCGACAATTAGGATAACTTTTTCGTCAAGAGATGTTTTCTCGTTATTTACAATAGGAGCAATTACGCCAAATAACTCCCCTACTTTTTCTGCCATTACAAGTTCAAAAAGTTTCTCTTTGCTTCTAAAATAATAATTTAAAAGCGCCAGATTTATCCCTGCTTCTTCGGCTATATCACGAGTACGTGTAGCCGAATATCCTTTTTGGGTAAATACTATTCTTGCTGCCTCTTTGATTTTTTCTTCTGTGCTTGCGTCTTTACTTTTTGATGCCATAATTTTGCGAATGTTGTATAAAGATAAAAATATTTTTTTATTTAAACATTAGATTTAATCAAATGATTAAAAACAAAAAAAATATGCTCTGCTTTTTTCATTATATTTGAAAGCTAAATCAACTTATAACCAATTATTATTTCATTGCAATTATGGATCTGAAACTTTTCATTCCTCAAAGTAAATTATTGCAAAACTATATCGATTATTTTTATATCCTCAAGAAAAGTCCAGATACAGAAAACGTAAGCTATTATACATTTCCTTACGTAAACTCTATAGTTTCAATTAATCAATTTCCTGAATTTATATTCGAAAAGAATAAACTAACCGTTGGTAAAAATATCAATAATACGCTATTAGCCACGCTTATATGTGGGTATACAAAACCTATAGAAATTAACATTCCGGGATATATTCATGAAATTACGATTAGCTTTAAGCCATTAGGTTTAAATGCTTTTTTAGAAAAAAACCTCAACTTTTATAACGGAAAATCGTTCTCTTACTTTAATCCTTTTAGTGATTTTAGTGCATCGATGTCGGATATTATGAATACTGTTTTGGCAGAAGAGAAAATAAAAAAATTAGAGCAGTATTTCATTAGTAAATTCAAAGGATTTAGTCACCCTTTTTTAGGGTCAATCCTTAAAGATATGCAGAATACTGAAGGGAATTATACAATTAAAGATCTTGCCGATAAATACAAAATAAGCCGCAAAACATTATGTAAACATTTTGAAATACATATTGGCAAAACACCATCTGAACTCCGCAAAATTATAAGGTTTCGACAGGCAATGCACCAACAAATGAATATGCGTACAAAGAATAATTTTTCGGATATGACTTATCAGCTTGATTTTTTTGACCAATCGCATCTTATCAAAGATTTTAAATCTATAACTGGCTTTACTCCTAAGTCATTCTTCAACAGAATAACGGCTCATGAAGACGGAAATATTAATTGGTTGTATATATAATTACTTAGGGTTACATTTTTACAATTTTAGAAAGATCCAACTAGATATTTTTGTTAGATAATTCCCATATTTCATAATCCCAATCAGTATGCTTGTAACAGTAATTACAGTCTTATTTAGGATGATCTTAAATCTGATTTAGAAAAAACGGAAACAAATTTAACCTCATAATAGACCAGAAAACCAGTAGATTGAGAAAAATGCAAAAATAGAGCCGCGCTATTTTTGCATTAATTTTTTATAAGAATCATAAACTCATAAAACTAGGTCAAAAAGTTAACCATATAAGTTATGTAAGTCCATTTAAATAATGCTTTTGCAAAAACTTATATTTCCTTAAATTACTTATATGGCTTTAAATAAATCTATGTCTTAAAACCCCATTGCAAACCCAAATCCTATTTGGTTACCATTATAAAAAGGTGTAATTACCGAAGTAACTCTTTTTTCTCTTTCGCCAAAAATTTTCTTAGTTACATAAGGACTTACCCAATATGCTATTTTTGTACTCAGGATACCTATTCCTGCTCCTGCTGCAACGTCTGTAAGCCAGTGTCTGTCGTTTACCATCCTGAATATTCCTGTTCCTGTTGCTACAGCATATCCAGCAATTCCGTACCAGATTGATTTATCCTTATATTCCTGATACAAGAATTCGGCTCCCGCAAAAGCAGTTGCTGTATGTCCCGAAGGAAATGAATTATTCGAACTTCCGTCTGGTCTTTCAACCTTTGTAATAGATTTTAAAGCCAATACGGTTGCTGTCATAATAACATAAGATGTTCCTAAGATTATTGTCCTGTCTTTTAAATTATTCTTTCCTTTAATACCTAACCCATTCAATGCATAAACAGAAACTGCCGGAGCATATTGAGAAAAATCATCAATAGTTATTCTTCTATCAATATCCTCATTGACTTCATCATGAATTTGGGAGTTAAAACCTTTTAGGTAATCACTTTCAAGCCCTATAAGCCCATAACCAATTAAAACACCTGGAATGATTAGTTGTTTATAATTGAATTTTAAGTTCTGAACCGTATCATTTTTCACAGTTACGGTATCTTTTACAGTATTTTGAGCTTTAAGAGTTATAACGCTCAACAATGAAAATAGAATGATTTTTAGCATTTTTTTTAAAATTATAAGTTAATAATACACGAGTAACAAACAAGCGTAATTTTATATCATGATAAATGTTTAAGATGGTTAGGGTTTCTATAAATCAACGCTAGCAAACTAGGTAATACAATTAGCAATAAAGGCAATGCTACAATAAAGCCCCCGATAACTGCTATTGCAAGAGGTTGGTGCAACTCTGAGCCTGTTCCTATACCTATTGCTAATGGTAATAAAGCAATAATAGCCCCAATAGCCGTCATTAATTTGGGTCGTAATCTTGTAGAGATAGAATAAACAAGGGAGTTATTAATATCTTTTGTGAGTTTATAAGTTTCCTTGAATTGCAAGAAGGTAAAAATGGCGTTTTCGCTAATTATTCCAACTATCATGATTATTCCTGTATAGCTCCCTACATTCAGCGGAACATTTGATATAAAGAGCAATAAATAACTCCCTGTAATTCCTAATACCGAAATGAAAAGGATAACTAATGCCGCTCTGAAATCTCTGAAAAGAAACAGAATAACACCAAAAACTAAAAATGACGATGTAATTAAAATCAGTAATAATTCTTTAAACGATTGTTGCTGATCTTTGTAAGCACCTCCATACTCAATATAATATCCCTGCGGAAGTTTAACTTCATTGGTTACTTTGCTCTGTATTTCTTTCATTACAGTTCCTAAGTCTTTATTGTCTAGTCTTCCGGTAACGACACTCATCATCTGAAGGTTTTCTCTTTCTATCTCCGAGCTTCCTTTTTCTGCAGTAATTGTTACTAAACTTGTAATAGGAACAAACTGACCGTTTGGCAAAAACAATTGGGTTCTTTTTACCTCATCGAGACTTCTTTTTTCAGAGCTTTTGTAGATTAATCGTATTGGTGTTACTTGTTCATTTTCTAGCAAGCCACCTATAACATTACCTTCTAAAGCCGTTTGCATCTGAAACTGTAAATCGGCTGGAGTAATCCCAAATTGAGCCAATTTAGAATAATTGGGTACAATATTAATACTTGGGCCAGCAAGAATTTTTCCGTCAAAGACATCGGCAGTTCCTTTTGTTTTTTCTACAATACTGGCAACCTGATGCGCTATTCTTTGTAAATCTTTTTGGTTGCTACCAAATATTTTAACTTCGATAGGAGAAACTGAACTCATTAAATCTCCTAACATATCCCCTATCACTTGTCCAAAATCGATACGCAAAGCTGGTTGAGTTAGCTCTACATCTGCTCTTATTTCGTCTATGACTTCATTACTAGTTTTATTTCTGTCTTTTTTTAGCTGAATTAAGTAATCGCCATTATTGGGTTCGGTAATAAAAAATCCCATCTGAGTTCCTGTACGGCGGCTATAAGCCTGAACATTTGGGTTCTTTATTATTATCTTCTCGACTTCTCTAAGCATTCTGTCTGTTTCTTCCAGCGATGTTCCCGGAGGCGATTGATAATCCATAACTATACTTCCCTCATCCATTTCGGGCAAGAAACCAGTTTCCAGATTAGGCAGAATTAAAACTCCCGATAAAATAAGGATAAAACAAAAAACAAAACTTATAATAGGTTTACCAATAAAATAGGAAACCCAATTTTGAGTTTTAACTTCATGAATAGATTCCGTCGACTCTACACCTACAGATTCTTTTTTGGATAATAACAAATAAATAACTGGCAGTAATAACCATGTAACAAGAAATGAACATACAAGCGTGATAATCATTGTATCGGTTAATACTTTAAAATATGCACCTGCTACACCACTCATTAACACAAATGGAAAGAAAATTACAATCGTACTTATCGATGAACCTAACATTGCTGGGAATAGATAATTTATAGCTTTTTGCAATAGCGTAATTGTAGGTTCTCCGGGATGTTCCTCATGTGTACGGTGTATTTGCTCTACAACCACAATAGCATCATCTATAATTAATCCTAAAGCTGCTGCAATAGCACCAAGTGTCATAATATTAAATGTTTGCCCTGTTATGTGCAAAACAATTAATGTTAATCCGAGCGTTACGGGAATTGTAATTAAAATAGTTGCGCTGGCTTTTACCGATTTCAAGAACAAAATAGCAACAATGATGGCAAGAAATAGTCCTATTAATAAACTATCGGTTACGCTCTTAACAGCGTCGTTAACAAAATTAGCTTGCTCATAAAAGGGTTTAATGATAACATCTTTTGGCAGAATCTTTTTTAATTCTGTTAGCTTCTCGTTCATAGCGTCCGAAACCGTAATAAGATTTGCGTCTGGCTGTTTTATCACTGCTACAAGAATACTTTCCTTGCCATTTGCATTCACCTTTATATATTCTTTGGCTTCTCTTATTTCGACCGTACAAATATCTTTGAGCGTTACAATTCCTTTACTGTTATTACGAATAACAAGATTCTCTAGTTCATCTTTTTTGTCTAGTTGTGCATCGGTAATAGTAAGGTACAAATAATGATAATCAGACAAATACCCATTAGATTTTATAAAATTAGTTTCGCTCATTACCTGCGTTACCATGGCTGGCGTAATGCCAAAAGCGCTCATTTTATCAAAATCGAGAGATAACCAATATTCCTTTTCTTTTCCTCCTACAATCCTTACTTCACTAATTCCTTCTATCTGAGAAAGAAAAGGTTTTACGGTATAATTGGCTATTTTTTTTAAATCTATAGGCGAACGATCTTTACTTTCGATAGCATAACCAATTACAGGAAGTATCGAAGGATTCATTTTTTCGACCGTAACTTGTAAATCTGGCGGTAAATCGTTTCTTATCTGATTTATTTGTGCCTCGATTCTCGTTTTACTCAAATCGATATCGGTATTACCATTCATAAATGCCGATATCTCACAACTTCCTCTACTAGTTGTGCTTCTTACTGTTTTTAAATCCTGTACTTTTTTAACCGCATTTTCAAGTGGTTTAGTAACCGTAATCATCATTTTATCTACTGGTTGTTGTCCAGCATCTGCAATAATTTTTATTTTCGGAAACGTAATTTCAGGGAATAATCCTGTTTGAATTTTAGAATACGAAAATATCCCTCCCAAAATAATCAGGAAGATTATAGTACTTAATCCGTTTTTATGTCTGGCAAAAAAAGGCAGCATAATAATTATTTATTTAAGATTTTAACCTTTATTGTATCGGCAACACCATAATTACCCGTTAGCAAAATCTTATCACCAGACTCAAGATTTGGCGATAAAATCTCAATTTTATTACCTGCTTCAATTCCTTTTTTTATAGGAACTCTTACGGCAGTGGTATTATTTATCATCTTCATAATCCAAAAATCAGTTTCGGTTTCATCACTTAAAACAGCCGATTTTGGTAGGCTTATTGTTTTCTTGGCAACGGTTTTATCGATTCTTATTTTTACTATCAGATTCTCTGGAATGTTTTGCTTATTAACACATTTCAAAATCACGTTTTGAGTCTGAGAGGCGGGATCTACAGTTGGCATAAACTTCTCTACTCTGGTCGGAATAATTGTGCCGTCTGGCAAAAAAGCATTTAATACTTTATTAATCGGAACATACTTTATGAGTTCATACGGAAGGCTCAATTCTATCGAAAAACTCTTTGCATCATTAATTACTGCCAATGGATCTCCGTCCTGAACATAATCTCCTTTTTGAACATTTACTGCATTTACATATCCATCAGAAGTTGCTCTGAGTACTATTGCCTTTCCAAAATTTAAACTTGCATCAATTTTATTTATGGTATTTCCCAGCACTTTTGCTTCACGGGTTTTTAGCGAGAATAAAACCTGTCCGTTCTTTACATAATCGTTAGAAACTACGTTTACAAGCTCTATATATCCCGTTGCATTCGATTTTATGGTGTTTTTTATCAAATAGGTTGTTGTTGCATTCAGATCAATAAAACTTTCTATAGCAGTTGTATCAATATGTGTTATTGTTACAGGAACACTAGTTTCTATAGGTTTTTCTGTTTCAGTCTTTTTGTTACAAGAAACAAAAACAACCGAGAGCAATACGAGGTATATAAAGGCGTTTCGCATATTTCTATTCATTAGATTTCCAGTAATTAATTTCATTGATAATTTGTAGCTTGCTTACATTATTCTGTGCTATCCCATCCTGAATAGCAATAAGATTACCCAAAGCAATAATATACTCCGTTATTTGAGCATCACCCGTTAGCAATAATTTCTTATTAGCTTCTATCAATGCTTCGGCAACCAAAAGTTGAGAATGTAATACATTGGCCGTTTCAATAGTCTGATTAAGCTTTTGGTTAAGCATAAAAAGCTGTTGCGTATATTGCCTTTCAAAATTGCTTTTATATCCTTTGATAGTTTCCAGAGCAGCTTCATTTTTTTGGTGTTGCAAATCCCTCTGATTCCCATCATAAATAGGAATTGATAATCCTAAACCAACACCTACTCCAAAATTTTTATACGCCTGATACGCAAAACTCGAATTATAACCCGCATCTCCAAGTAAGGATAATGATGGTTTATAATTATTATCAATCAATGTATTTGCATTCTGAACTTTTAAACTATCGGTTTTAAATTGCTGAAAGAAAACTTCTCCCTTATCCTCTAATGTATTAATTGTAATTACTGGAAATTGAAGATTTACCAAACTAGTATCTGTTTCGCCCGAAAGATAATTAAGCATAGCCAAGTCATTCTGATATTGTTGTTTAAGCTGCAAAGTGGCCAATTCCTGTTGTTTTACCGTAGCATTAAAGATTAAATAATCCGTTTGCTTGTAAATCGAGTTTTGTGCTAGTTTTTTAAGAACCGCTTCTTCCTCTTTTAATAGTGAGGTTAATTTTTGGTAATACTTAATTTGCACCGCTGTACCAGATGCTGTTATATATTGTGCAGTAATTGCTTTGTTTAAATCTTTAATAGCAATCTTTCTGTTCAAAACCAAAGCGTCTTTTATTAACTTAAATGATTCTCCTTGCGAACTAATCCTGTTCTTTCCTATTATTTTTTGGTTAAAACCAACAAGTGCCGAAACAGTTTGTCCGTTGCTTAAAGCTGTATCATAACCATACCCATTAATAATTGGCGCATAACTCGCATTAAGATTTCCTGATAATTGAGGTTTATAAGTTGCTCTGTTTACCAGACTATCAATCGTAGCCGACTTTATCTGGTTTTGATAATCATTAAGCAAAGGCGAATTCTTCTGCCCTTTTTCGATAAAATATTGCAAGTTTTTTTCTTGCGAAAAGGATTTCACACAAAACAAAAAAAGTATAAAAAAAATCTTGAATTTCATCTTCTGAATGTTTCAAAAAAAAGGTTCGTTCTTTTTATATTTGTTTCATTACCAAAACTCTAAAAGAATCTGGCATTATTGCAGGACGAGGATTAGGGTTCTCTTTTGTTGCCTCGGGAGTTTTTCCATAATCGGCTGTAGTCATATACAACTGTCCTGTAGTTTTATTCAATGCAATTGTTCTGGCGCCTTTTTGTGTTTTAACGGTTTCTAATACCGAAAAAGCATCTTTACTGTCTTCTTTAATAACGGTAAGCGTTCCTTCGCCGTTAGAGCTAAAAATGAGTTTTTTATTAGCATCAAATGCAACACCATCGGCCCCATCTCCTATAGGAAGTTTTTTTATTATTTTTCCTGTAATAGCATCTGTAACAATTAATAATTTGTTGGCACAAACAGAGAATAATCTATTATTAACAGTATCAAATGCTAATCCTGTTGGTTCTTCGCCTGGAGCGATATTCCATGTATGTACAACTTTAAGCGTTTTGGTATCGATAACCTGTATGAGGCTTTTGTCTTCAATATTTACATAAACCAAACCCTTGTTATTTGTCACCGAAAATTCAGGATTTCCGTCTAGCGGAATAGTCTTGATTATTTTATTTGTAGTAGCATCCAGAACTGTCGCATCATTACTTTTGGCATTATAAACAAAAACTTTATTAGAAAATTGGTCGTATAAAACAGCATCGGGTTTAACGCCTTCAATTTTTACTTTTTCGATAAACTCAAATGTTGTAAGATTGATAATCGTAACCGCATTATCTTTACCATCGGTTATAAAAGCTTTATTCAGATTATTGGCTATTGCAATTCCGTGTACACCTTTTGTATCTGGAATTGTAGCAATCGTTTTATCCGATTTTAAATCGATAACATTTACTACATTGCCATGAGAAACAAACAAATGTTGCGCAACCTCATCAACAGCAAGGTAATCCCAACCTCCATCGCCAGCAACAGGAATTGTTTTTGATAATTCGAATTTTTGAGCACATACTTTAGAAATACTAAATGCCAGAATCAATAAAAGAAAGGTGTTTTTCATTTTTAAATAAAATTAGATGAATAAAAAAGAACCATTTAATCAATTCAGACACTCTGCTTAACTATCAGACTATCTTAACTTTACTTAAATGTACTACAAATTTCACATTCAATTTTGAATAAATTCTGTATTTTTCAGAAACTCTCCTATCTTTTTAATTAATATCTTCGCTAAGTGCTAATCATAATAGTACCATTAGGTAATTTTTTAAAATGAAAAAAGACAGCTCCATAAGACAACGTACAATAGCTGCAATAAATCGGTCTGTAATGAATCCTGAGGAGTGGATTTATTCTAAAGTTTCAACCGATTTAAAAAATGATACTTTTTCATTTGAGGATAATGAATTGCCTATTTTTGAAGTTGAAACTCCTAAAGCAAAAACAATTATCACAACTCGTCGAATTTTAGAAAAAGAAGGAGAAATTTTGCATGAAGTTAATTTTGATGATATTGACGATATAATTTTTGGAGATTTTAAAGGACGAATAAATAAACCTGAATTATCGATGTTCCGAATTGTAGATATTTATGGTGAAGAACAAAATTTTCAGATGGAGACAGGAAAAGCTGCAATTGGATTGATAAGAGCGATCAATACTGTTACAAGATTAAGAGCAAATATAAATAGTAAAACCCGATATGAATTCTAAACTTATTCTACTAGCATTAACGCTAATAATAATTGCAACGATATTTTATTCTTGTAAACCTAAAAAAGAAAATGAAGTTCAGGAAATTGATCCTAGTAAAATACAACTAGGCCCAATAGTTCATAATGAATTAACTGAAGAACAGATTGAAAAAATAAAAAAAATTCAATCTTCCCTTGCTGATGTGTTGCCTATAAGTTTAGAAGAAACCATAACAAATTTTAAACGGGATAGAAATCCAGATAACGAAATTAATATTTGGATGGAAATGCTGGATGCTTATGAAAAATTTATTTCAAAAGAAGGAAATGAAATTACACTAAATAAAAAAACAGAAGTTTTCCAATTAATCTTAATGCGTTCAATGATGGATGAGAAAGAAGCTATAGCTACAGTTGATTGCAAAATTTTAACTAAAAATGAAATAAAAGAGATTTTTAGCTATTATCAAACAAAGCCAAAACCTTTATCAATTGAAAAACGCTAATATTCTTTAAACATAATAAAACTTAACAGCATACAAATTGAAATTAATCCCCTTTTTAAATCCCGAAACAAACAAAACAGCTTATAAATGCGAATGTTGTGATGTTGTTTACAATGAGCTTCCGCTTTGTTTTGGTTCCGATTATCCTGACTATTATTTCTCTGTTCCTCCAGAAGAAAGAGAACAAAGAATTCAACTCGAAGAAAGTTTATGTGTTATCGATGATACATATTTTTTTCACCGTGGCAGATTAACAATTCCGATAATTGACCATTATGAAGATTTTGCATTTGATATCTGGACATCTATAAGCCCTGAGAATTTTGAAATCAGAATAAATTTATGGGAAGACGAAAACCGAACCAAACAAGAACCTTATTTCGGTTGGTTACAAACCATGGTTCCTAATTACGGAGAAACGTTAAGCTTAAAAACAATTGCCATCGAACAAGAACTCGGATTTATCCCTGAGATTAAATGTATCGAAGAAAATCATCCGCTAACTATCGACCAAGAAAACGGAATAACATTAGAAAAAGCTAAAGAGATGGTTGAGAATATATTGAGAGAATCGCATAATCTATAATTATCTGAGAAAAATTTTAATTAAATAAATGAAAAGAATCCTCTTATTTCTAATATTTCTACTCTTTGTATCATGCAATGAATCCGAACTAAAAAGACAACAGATTAAATCAGGATTCATCAATAAACCAGGAATATATTCTGTTTTTCAACGAGATCTTAAAACTAAAAAAATAGTCTTAAAGCAATTTAAGGATGAATCTATAATATTTGCAATAACAGACTTTCATAATAAAATATTATTTCAACAAGAATTAAATAAAACCTTTAGTCCTTACCATTATTGGTGCTTATACGTAGATGAACAAGCTAATGTATGGTTTTATAATTCTGATTATTCTTCCTCAAAAGCTATTATATTAAATCCTGATACACAATTGTATGAGGTTAAGGATTTTTGCGAAATAAAGTTAATATTACCTACAGAGTTTAGAAAGGAATTAGAAGTGAAAAATACATTCACAAATTGTAAGTCATTTAATTAATCAAAAAGTAATTTTAAGGCGATTCAATAAAATAACAATATATAAACTAGCTCCATGAAATCAAGTCGTTCATTTTATATTGCAATTATTCTATTCTCCTTTCTGTTTACTTCTTGTATAGAGAAGAATTCCGATGACCCAAATGAAGTATATCAATTATGGTCAGGGCGCGAACCCGAAAAGGATGTGAAGATTCTTAAAGGGCAATATTGGCAATCTGCTCATTTTACACTAGAATATAAAATGTATATGGAACTGTATGCAACTCAGGAATGGATAGAGGAATTCATCAAAATAAATGATTTAAAAGTTCACACCTCAGAAATTGATTTACCAAATGATGCCCCTTCTTGGTTTAAACCAAAAATAGGTTTCACTGCTTTTTCATCTCCAAATGACATAAGTTCAATTTATTTTGTAGATTTAAAAAATGGATATTTACTTTTTCATGAAACCCAATTATAAAAAAAATCTTTTGGATTACTTTAAGTTTTAAGTCAATGCCATTAAATTTTCGGAGTAATTTTTTTCACGCAAAGACACCAAGTCGCCAAATTACCCATAATTTCTCTGTGTCTTTGCGTCTTTGCGAGAGATATATTCAGTACAGTATTTAAAGAGTTTTTTACTTAATAATATTATGCTTTAGCAAGAAGCAATCCAACAAAATATTCCTCTATTCATAAAAAAGCAAAACAAAAGCATATCTTTGAAAAATATGAAAAATAAAAGAACCTACCGAAAAAACATACGACTTGTCGTGATACTACTTGCAGTAGTATTTGCACTTGCTCCGTGTTCGGTAAAAAGTTCTTTGTTTTCTGTTTTTGATTTAGAATACTTCCAGACGCTTAATAAGAACCAAACTACCCAAACAGGAGTTTCTTATTGCGAAGTACAAGAATCGAGCGTTAATCAGTCTGAAAGTAGCGTTACCAAACTCCAGAAACAAATTCCTGTTTTACCAGTTTCTGTTTCTCAAAATCAAATTTTATTAGCAACAGCATTACACAAAAAACACATTTATATAAATGTAGCTGCTGTAAACACTCCCCCTTTGTATATTTTGTATAAACGATTAAAATCCGATTTGGCATAATCCAGAACAGTCGCATTTTATTTACAATCGTTTTTTAAAATTAAAATATACACTTATGAAAAATATTCATTCGAATCAGTCATACAATTTGGCTGGTCTTTTTACGCTTTCTATTAGGCTAGTTATTGGCTGGACATACTTCTCGGCTTTCTGGCGAAGATTAATTCTCGAGAACAAATTAATTCAAGATGAAGCAGGATATATTGGCGAAAAATTCAATCATTTCCTCCCGAATGCCTTAGGAATAAAACCTATAATCGAATACTTAGTTACAAATCCAGAAGCCCTTTGGTGGTCTATGGTTAGTTTTACCATTATCGAAGCCATTGTAGGATTACTAATTATGTTAGGATTCTTTACCCGATTAATGAGTGTTGGAGTCTTTAGTTTGGCCATGGGTATTTTGCTAGGCTCTGGTTGGATAGGCACCACTTGTTTAGACGAATGGCAAATTGGTGTATTAGGAATTGCTTGTGGTTTTACGCTATTTTTAAGCGGAAGCGGTTCATATTCTCTAGACAATTATTTCATGAACAAGAATTATGCATTCACCAAAACAAAATGGTTCTCTTGGCTTGGTTCAGGAAGTCTTCCTATTACCAATCTTAAACCCGTAGTTCTTGTTATTTCCCTACTTATATTCTCGCTTACTCTGTATACTAACCAATATTTTCATGGTGGAGTATTCGGAAAACTGCATAACAAATCGGTAAAACCAAAAGTCGAAATTAGCGACGCAACTATAAAAAATGAAGCTTTACAATTCCAGATATATCGCACAGAAGGCGTTGATGTTTACGGTTCGTTTTTAATTGGTATTCAGCTAAAAAATGAGCAAGGAGAAATAATCTTCGATTTTAAAGGCGAAAATTTAGCTAAATTCCCTAAAAAAGATATAGCCAACAAATATGTCACCAAAGTAAAACCTGGCAAACACAGTTTAATAATTCCGCTTGGCGCGAAAGCAATCTTGAATATTGATTTAACGAATTATCAATTGCAAAAAAACACCAATTACACGTTAACTCTCACCGATATTAGCGGAACAGAATGGACGAGTAAAGTAGCAAATTAATATGTAAATAATTTTAGGTTTGGCGAGATAGGAGCTTGTTTTTATTTGTATTTTCGTTCAATACAAAATACTTTGCTTCTATTTCGTCGAACCTTTTAATTTTATAAATATTGAGATTATTAATAATAAATCTGCTATTTATAATTAATTTCAACACATAGAAACATAGATTTTGTTTTCTCAAAAAAAACGTTTCACTTATTTAAAAAATACAGAGTTAGAGCTAGCTATGTGAAGGAAATGTATTTCTTTTTGAGTTCTATTTTACGCATGAAACCTATGTTTCTATGTGTTTAATAAAATTTAATGAGTTATACTACTAACACGTTATTATAAAAACAAATAATTAAACAAACTCAAAAATGGTAAAATTCGGCTATACAATATTATACGTTAACGACGTAAGTAAATCTATTTCATTTTATGAAAATGCATTTGGTTTTACGAGAAAATTTGTGACTCCCGAAAATGATTACGGAGAACTTAGTACAGGAGAAACTACAATTTCATTTGCTTCAAAAGAATTGGCTAATTCTAATTTAAAAGACGGTTTTATCGAAAGTGATTTAGCCAATAAACCTTTTGCTACCGAATTGGGTTTTATAACCGATAATGTAAATGAAATTCTTATAAAATCTAAAGAAGCTGGCGCTACTATTTTGCAAGAAGCAAAACAAAAACCTTGGGAACAAACTGTTGCTTATATCAGAGATATCGATGGTTTCTTGATTGAGGTTTGTACGCCAATGGGATAGATATTAGTAACAAAGAAATCTTATTTATCAAAAATAAACACAAAGGCATGAGGCCATAGCTTACGGTTTCAACCGTGTGATACCAATTGCGATTATACATTACACTCCTACGGTTGAAACCGTAGGCAATGTTTGTAATGTGTTATATCAATTAATCTCAAAACAGCCTCAAACTTGTCACCCTGACGAAGGAAGGGTCTCATCAAGTAGCTCGACAAAGGTTATATAGTTTCTTACGGAGATTCTTCTTTCATCAGAATGACAAGATTATCTAAAATCAAACTATTCCAAAACATAAATTTGAATATCAAATAAATTTAATTAGTAATTATAGTACAAAAAAGAATATATTCGCTGCGCTAAAAAGCAAAACGGAAATTATAGAGAAATGGAAGAATTAAGACCTAACGGACAAAGAGCTAAAAATGCAATGCTATTAATATGGATTGTTATGGCAATTGAATTAGTAGCATTAATTTCTAAATGTTTTCAATATAATTTACTACAAACTGCTATAAATGGGGGTTCTATAACTACAGATGAAGCAATTGCAAATGATACTACAGAACAAACTATTGCATACATATATTTGATTGTTTATATTATTTCTGCAGTAACTTTTATCCAATGGTTTAGGCGTGCCTACTATAATCTTCACTTAAAAGTCGAATATTTATCTCATTCTGAAGGTTGGGCTGCAGGAAGTTGGTTTGTCCCAATTATTTCTCTTTACAGACCTGTACAAATAATGAGGGAATTGTATGAAGAAACAAAATCTTTTTTGATAGAAAAAGGGATAAAAGTCAGTGATAATTTTACAACCAGTTTATTAACTCCATGGTGGACACTTTGGATTGTAAATAACATATTAGGACAAATTATTTATAGATACCCGGCAAATAGTATTGGAGAGTTAATTAATATCACAATTGCAAGTATAGTATCAAATATTATCGGAATTTCTCTCGCTTTAATTACTGTAAAAATTATTAAAAATTATTCAAGTGTGGAACCATTACTTGTTGAAGTAGAAAATAACGAGAAACAATTTAAAACTACAGAACCTTTAGTTGAATCAAATCTTGAGTTATCTTGAATTATTATACCTATTGGTCTGTATTAGATTTACCATCAAACTCAATTAAAACATTTGATGTATTTCTATATATAGCAATCATCACAATGATAGTTTGGCTTCTAATAAAAAAACTAAAAAAGCAAAATGAAGACTACGAAAAATCCATTCTATTATGGTCAATCGGTTTTTTATTTGTTCTATCAAGTTTTATACTCATTTATTTAAAACTCTATACAATAGATAATAGTGATGAGAGAATTCGTGAAAGTTTAGCTTCTGAACAAGTTGGAAAAGTCGAAGGTGTGCTTTCTAACTTTAATCGCACATTCGTACAAAAAAAACTTGCTTCCATTACTTATGAATCTTTTAACGTTGACTCCGTAAAATTTAGTTATAGTAATCAACTATTGGGGCGTTTTAATACCTATAGCAATACCAATGACGATATTATAAAAAATGGATTAAAAGTTCGAATAACATATCGAAAAATCGATAATGAATTACTTAAAATTGAAATTGCGAAGTAAGTTTTATATCTATATTCAGTTCATCTACTCCACCTCAACCATCAATGAGAAAACCCTAATGAAACACTTACCAGAATTATAAAAATTACAATTAAAGTGATTACTACATACAGATAATCTTTTTCTAGTAAAAAAGAAAATAGCGACAATAATACACGCAATACTGGGGTAAGAAAAAGTAGTATTACTCCAAAAAATATTATCGATTCTCCGTTTCCCTGAATAACTCCGTTATAAATCGCTGTAATTACTTCGAAGATATTTCTGTCGTTTTCTTTAAATACCGAATAATCTTCGATATCATTGCCGTGATGCATCAAATAAACAATTCCGCCAATAAAAGCTACCGATAAAGAAACCCATACTCCGTAGCGCAATAAATTACCTATAATGGTCTGAAAATCTTTTTCTCCAAATTTTTCATGTGTCATAACCTTAGATTTTTCCATTAATTCCGTTATAAATCATATTTATTGCAAGTACAAAAATCAGACAGGCAAAAAAGATACGAAGCTTTTTAGGATTTGTTTTTACTAATACTTTGGCTCCAGCCATAGCTCCAAATAATACACCTATAACAACTGGCATACATATTCCTGGTTCTATATACCCTTTTTGGATATATATTACAGAACTTGCCATTGCTGTAACTCCCATCATAAAATTACTAGTTGTAGTAGAAACCTTAAACGGAATTCGCATAATATTATCCATTGCAATTACCTTAAAAGCACCAGAACCTATCCCTAGCAATCCCGACATCATACCAGCAATTCCCATCATACTAAATCCGCCAACAACGTTTTTAGTTCCGTAGCTAATAACCTCACCATCGTGCGAAGGATAAGTTCCTTCCAGATGTAGTTTTTTTGCTAATGGACTTGATTCTAAAACAATATGTTCTTCTTTTTTTCTTAAAGAATTAATAGCCGAAAAGATTAATGTAAGTCCGAATAAAACGGCGATAAAAGAAGTTGGTGCAATTGTAGAAAGTAATGCGCCTCCAACAGCCCCAATAGTAGTTGCTATCTCGAGGAAAATTCCCAAACGCATATTGGTAATTCCTTCCCTTACATAAGCTGCGGCAGAACCAGATGAAGTTGCAATTACCGAAACAAGAGCCGCACCAATGGCGTAATGTATGTCGACTCCCAGAATGACTGTTAATAATGGTATAATTATTATTCCGCCGCCTAAACCTGATAATGAACCTATGAAACCTGCTAAAAAAGCACCAAAAAGCATAATCAGGGTAAATGTAAGTACTGTCATCCGAATGTATTTATATCGCCGCTAATTTACGAATTGATATTAATTATTTCAGATTTCTGTTTCATAACAAAATATTAAAATACCCTGTTCCGTTTTATAACCTTCCGTTTTAATAGTAGATTCCCGTAATTAAGTGTTATTTTTGATAATCATTTTAAAATGACTTATGAGAAGCGTTGTCTAAAATGAAACGCGGATAACGCGGATTCGCCAAAGCGGAAACATGGAAAAACACAGATTTTCATCTTTACATAATTTAAAAAATCAGTTTTTTTTCCGCGTCTTTACGTTAGTAAATCAGCGTTATCCGCGTCCCATCTTAACGCAATCTTTGTAATTAGAATAAATACAAGAAACTACTATTATATGAATGTTTTACTCATTGAGGACGATAAACGCATAAGCGAATTTATAGTAAAAGGGTTAGAAGAAAACAATTTTACCGTGCATCTTGCCGAAACTGGCGAGATTGCCCGTGACTTGATACAAGACAACACTTGGGATATTATCTTAATGGATATTATGCTTCCGGGTATTGACGGTATTCAGTTGACTAAATTAATGCGTTTCAAAAAAATTCATACTCCCATATTAATGCTTAGCGCACTTAGTAATACCGATGATAAAGTAAATGCATTAGATTCTGGTGCCGATGATTATCTCGTAAAACCCTTTCATTTTCAGGAATTAATCTCGAGAGTTAATGCGCTTACGCGAAGAACAAAATTTAACTACGATAAAGTCGAAACATTATATACTTGTGGGAGCTTAACCATAAATCCCGAGGAACATAAAGTTACCGAGAATGACCAACCTATCGATTTATCGCCAAGAGAATACAAACTACTATTATTTTTATTAGAAAACAGAAATAAAGTAATGTCCAGAACCCAAATATTAAATGCTGTTTGGGGAATTAATTATGATAATAACACCAATGTTGTCGATGTATATATTTCTTATTTAAGGAACAAAATTGAGCAAAACCATAAATTTATCCATACCATAAAAGGAACGGGATATATGATTAAAGAATAACCATGAAAATACGTAACCGATTTACATTAATATCCTCTTTCACGTTTAGCATTGTATTTATAATTGCTTCGATTATAACATACCTTTCTTTTTACAGCTATTCAGAAAAGATAATGTATAATGAACTTCAAAAAACGTGTTTGCTAACTGGTATTTTCTATTTAGAGAAAGATGAATTGCCCGAAAATCAACATTTAATTATCGGACAGCAATTCAGAGAAAACTCTCTGGAAATAGTGACTCGTGTTTATAACAAAGAAAATCAGATTGTATACGGCGACAAACAAAATGACATAAACATAAACACTGAAAAACTGGATTATATCCGAAAAAATAGAAAGCTGAGTTTTAAATCAAATCATCATTTTTATTTCGGGAGTTATTACCATGACAATCAAGGAGATTTTGTTGTTTTTGTCAAGAAAAACGATGTCGAATTCAAGACTATTACAAACCGATTACTTATTATCATGATTTTGGTTTTAATCATCGGACTATTTATAATATATATGGTAAGTCGCAAACTATCCAATCTTGCATACAGCCCTATAAAAAACATTGTAAATCAGGTAAATGAAATCGAAGCTTCATCTCTAGACAGGCAAATTATTTCTCCTAATACCAAGGATGAAATACAAGAACTTATAGAAACCTATAATAACTTATTTAAGCGATTATCGGATACATTTGTAATCCAGAAAAACTTCATTAATTATGTTTCTCACGAATTTAAAACGCCATTAACTGCTATATCTGGAAATCTTGAAGTGTTTGCTCAAAAAGAAAGAACAAGTGCCGAATATAAAGAAATGTCCGAAAAAGTATTAGAAAATGTTTATCAGATAGAAGATACGCTGAATACTCTTATGATGCTTTCGGGATTAAGAGATAATACAGAGCTTAATGAAATCTTTAGAGTCGATGAATTGGTTTGGGATATTAACGACCAATTGCCAGATGTATATCAATTAAAAGGTTCTCAAATACGAATTGCACTAGAGATTGAGAATGACAAACTACTTTCGATAAGAGGAAATAGTAACGAAATAAAAATCGCTCTGTACAATATTATCGAAAATGCCGTGAAATACTCAAATGGCAATCCTATAAAAATAAGTTTGTTACAACAAGAAGATCAATTAAAAATAGTAATCGAGGACCACGGAACTGGTATTAGCGAAGACGACTTAAAATTTATCAAACAAACTTTTTACAGAGGCAAAAATGTAAATAATATAAAAGGTAGCGGCGTTGGGCTTTCGCTTGCTAATATTATCTTTAAGCAAAACAACATTCATTTTACAATTACTTCAAAAAAAGACGTAGGCACAACGGTTACATTGTTATTTCCGCCACTCTAATCGTTTTCTAATGTTGCTCTAATCTCTTTATAACATACATCAAATTATCGTTTAATATGGCGCAAGTAGCTTTGCATCATCTTAAAATAACTTAATTTGAAACGTATAATTTTAACCCTACTCGTTATTGTATCGCACAAAGGTGTGGCACAAACTGCAACAATAAACGATACGATTGTTCTTTCCCGACCACAGGCCGAGGCTTTGTTTCTGGAAAAGAATATTTCTCTTATTTCTGAAAAACTGAACATCGACGTTGCCGATGCTCAGGTTATTCAGGCAAAATTATGGCCTAACCCTACTCTTACTATTGGCGAGATAAATCTTTGGAACAATGCTACCGCTCAAGAGTTACCACCATTATGGGGGAATTTCGGAACTACATCACAAGTAACTGCTGAGCTAGAACAACTTATCCAAACGGCTGGGAAACGAAAAAAGTTAATTGCCATGGAAAAAGTGGGCGTAGATATCGCCAAAGAATACTTTAAAACCTTTTTGCGCAATCTGAAAATCGAATTTAGAGGCAATCTTACCGATTTACAACTTGTACAAGCTCAAGAAGCTGTTTACCAGAAACAACTTTCATCTATGCAAACATTGCTTAAGGCTTATAGTAATCAAGTTGCACAAGGAAATGTTGGCAAAGGCGAATATATAAGGCTAAAAGCAACCGAACTACAATTCTTAAAAGAGATTAGTGATCTTAAAAAAGAAAACAACTCATTGCAAAAAGAACTTAAAGTTCTTATGAATCTTCCTGCAACAAGTTACATCAAACTTACCGAAGATGGTTTTCTTCCTGATAATAAAAACATCGACAATATAAACCTAGGGAATCTTATGGCGTCGGCTGTAGAAAATAGACCCGATATGAAAGTCCTTAAACTAGGAAATGAGTATAACGATAATAAGTACAAATACGAAAAAGCAATGCGCACACCAGATGTTACCCTTGGCGTTAGCTATGACCGTGGTGCCAGTTTGATGAATGATTTTGTTGGTGTTGGATTCTCACTTGATCTTCCATTTTTTAATAGAAATCAAGGAAATATAAAAGCTGCCAAAATAGCTATCGAACAAGGTAAATTACTTACCGACGAGAAAACGATAAGCGTTCAAGCCGAAGTATTACAAGCCTATGAAGATTTAATAGTTACCAAAAAACTACACGATAGCGTAGATGCTGCTTATGAAGGAGATTTAGAAAAGCTATTAGAAAGTTACCGCAAAAACTTCATGCAACGAAACACAAGTATGCTAGAATACCTTGATTTTGTAGATGCTTATTTAGAGAACAAATCGATACTATTAAACTCTAAAAAAGACCTTAATAAAAACCTTGAAGAACTGCGCTATATAGCAGGACAGGAAATTAATTAAACCCAAATTATTTAAAGATAATAACAATGAAAAAACTTATTTTACTCCCTATACTTGGATTAATGCTCGTTTACGGATGTGGCAAAAAGGAAGCAATTAAAGATACAAAAGAAGAAAAATTTTGTATTGACAAAGACTTAAAAGAAAAAATCACTATCGAGCCAGTACAAAAACGTGCCGTTAGTGAATCCATAAATCTTACTGGAAACATAACCTATAACAACGATCATGTAGTGCAGTTTAATAGCCTTGTAGAAGGAATTATAACCAAAACTACATTTTCGTTGGGGGATTATGTGAAAAAAGGGCAAGTACTTGCCGAGATAAAAAGTACAGAACTTAACGGTATGCAATCAGAAAGTAAATCATTACAATCACAATTATCTGTTGCTCAACGCCAACTACAAGCTACAAAATCAATGTTTGATGATGGTATTGCTTCACAAAAAGATTTAATGCAAGCGCAAAGCGAATTGGATGTTTTAAAATCATCTCTTGAAAACGTAAGAGCAAATCTTGCTATGTTTAGCGCTAGTAGCGAAAGAGCCGTTTTTCAGATAAAAGCACCAACAGAAGGTTATGTAGTGGCTAAAAACATTAGCCCAGGAATGCAAATAACGGAAGGAAGCGAACCTCTTTTTACTATATCTGACTTAAAAGAAATTTGGGTATTGGTAAATGTTTATACCAGTAACCTAAAAAATGTTACTGAGAATATGCTTGTAGATGTTACTACACCTGCGTATCCTGGTGAAATCTTTAAAGGAAAAATTACCATGCTTGCCAAAGTTTTCGATGCCGATGAACATGTGCTTAAAGCTAGAATTGTTATGGAAAACAAGAACTTAAAATTAAAACCAGGAATGACTGCAGATATCATTATCGATAAAAGTTTAGGTGGCGAAATGCTGGCAGCTGTTCCTGCAAAAGCAGCCATTTTTGATAATAATCGTGATTATATATTAATCTATAAAGATGATTGTACAATCGAAACCAGAGAAATCAATCCTACTATAAAAAATAACAACTGGATTTATTTTGATAAAGGGGTTAAAGAAGGTGAAATGATTATTACTAAAAACCACCTGTTAATACACGAAAGATTAAAAAACTAAGTACCATCCATAAAAACGGATAAACACCCATACAAGACATGAAAAAATTTGTACAAGGCTTAGTCGCTTTCTCGCTAAAAAACTCCCTTATAGTTTTTTTCCTGACAGCAGTACTACTAGTCGCTGGTATAGTAAGCTATATCCATACCCCCATAGAAGCTTTTCCTGATGTAACCAATACTCGGGCAAGAATAATTACCCAATGGCCAGGAAGAAGTGCCGAAGAAGTAGAGAAATTTATCACACTTCCTATTTCCAAGCAAATGAATACGATACCTAAAAAAGCAGAAGTACGTTCTATTTCGCTTTTCGGATTATCGGTTGTAACCGTATTATTTGATGATGATGTCGAAGATTTTTACGCACAACAATATGCCTCAAATCGCCTTAACGGATTAGATTTACCAGAAGGAGCCGATGTAGAAATCGAACCACCATCCGGAGCAACAGGAGAAATATTTAGATATGTTATAAAAAGTGATTTACCTATAAAGGAAATAAAAGCCATTCAGGATTGGGTAATCGAAAGAGAACTAATATCTGTGCCAGGTGTTGCCGATGTGGTAAGTTTTGGTGGAGAAGAGAAAATCTTCGAAATAAAAATTAACCCTACACAGCTAGAAAATTACAACCTATCAGCATTAGATGTTTACGAAGCCGTTTCTAAAAGTAACGTAAACGTAGGTGGAGATGTTATACAACGTGGTGATCAGGCTTATGTAGTGCGTGGAGTTGGTCTTATTAATAAAGTAGAAGACATTGGTAATATCCTTATCGAAACCAAAGGCTCATCGCCAATATTAGTAAAACACGTAGCCGAAGTAAGTATCTCAGCCAAACCTAGATTAGGACAAGTAGGTTTAGATGGTGATGACGATGTTGTAGAAGGCATTGTAGTTATGTTACGTGGAGAAAATCCGGGTGAAGTTATAAAAAGACTTAAGGATCGTTTAGTTGAACTTAATGAAAGAGTACTTCCTGATAATGTAAAAATTATTCCGTTTATAGACCGTACCAAATTAGTAGATACAACAGTAAAAACAGTTACAAAAAACCTTATCGAGGGGATATTACTTGTATCACTAATTGTGTTTATTTTCCTTTACAACTGGCGTACCTCATTGATTGTGGCATCAGTTATTCCGCTTTCATTCTTGTTTGCGATTATAATGCTGCGTATTCAGGGATTACCAGCCAACTTAATATCTATGGGAGCTCTGGATTTTGGACTTCTGCTAGAAGGAACGTTGGTAATTGTCGAGCAAGTCTTTGTGTCCCTCGAAAAGAAAGCCCATAAAGTGGGAATGGAACGCTTTAATAGTATGAGCAAAATGGGGCTTATAAAAAGAAGTGTGGGTAGTGTAGCTACTTATATATTCTTTGCACTAATTATTTTGATTGTAGCACTATTGCCTATTTTCTCTTTCACGAAAGTGGAAGGAAAAATGTTCTCTCCCCTAGCCTTTACTTTAAGTTATGCGCTATTAGGATCTTTGATTTTGTCACTTACTTATGTACCAGCAATGTGCAAAGTAATGTTGACCAAAAACATAGTTGAGAAAGAGAATATGATTTCGCGTTTCTTTAGAGAAAACCTATTTAAGTTATTTAAATGGAGTACACGTAATCGTAAAGCAACATTATATGGTTTCTTAATATTACTTGCTGTATGTTGTGCAAAATTTGCATTTTATGGTTCAGAATTTATTCCTAAGCTAAACGAAGGAGCGATTTACGTAAGAGCAACTTTGCCTAATAGTATCAATCTTGATGAATCTGTTAGGTTAACCAAAGAAATGAAAGCCAAAATAAGGAAATTTGAAGAGGTGAAATTTGTACTTACCCAAACAGGACGACCTAATGATGGTACAGATCCAACAGGATTCTTTAATATAGAATTACACATAGAATTATTACATCAAGATGAATGGAAACGTAATATTAGCAAAGAAGAGCTAATCGCCGAGATTAAGAAAGAACTCGATGTATATCCCGGAATTGGTTTTGGATTTAGTCAGCCAATTCAAGATAATGTCGAAGAATATGTTGCAGGTGTAAAAAGTCCGCTTGTAATAAAGATTTTTGGAAATGACCTTTTCCAACTAGAAGAAATGGCTGCAAAAGTTGCCAAATCTATCAAAGATGTGAGAGGAATTGAAGATATCAATGTTTACAAAAACATAGGATTACCAGAATTAAGAATTCAACTTGATGACGAAAAAATGGCGCGTTATGCTATAACAACAGCCGATGCGCAAGCGGTAATCCGAATGACAATTGGAGGACAAGCAGCAACCAAGTTTTATGATGACGAAAAGATATTTGATATTACATTACGATTCGAAAAAGAATATCGTGACTCGAAAGAGAAAATTGAAGATATCCTGATTCCGACTATGAATGGTAAAAAAGTTCCTTTAAAAGAAATCGCTACCGTAGAGTATAAAACTGGGCCAACATTCATCTATCGTGAAGGAAACAGTCGTTACATTGCTGTAGGTTTTAGTATCGAAGGACGAGATTTAGGAAGTACAATTGATGAAGCACAGAAAAAAGTTGCTGCTGAGGTTAAACTACCTAAGGAAAATATAATGAAATGGGCAGGAGAATTTGAAAGTAAAGAAAGAGCTTCTAAACAATTGGCTATGATTGTACCTGTTGTATTAATCTTGATTTTATGTCTGTTGTATTTCAACTTTGGTAATTTTAAAGACACTATGGTTGCTATAAGCGCAATGCCTTATGCCTTTATTGGTGGGTTCTTATCATTATGGATTACCGGAACTGTATTTGGTATATCGGCAGGAATAGGTTTTATTATACTCTTTGGAGTCAGCGCAATTGATAGTATTGTCCTCATCGGAATCATAAAGGAAAATATGAAGGCCAAGATGCACTTAAAAGATGCAATATCAAATGGTATTTACGCCCGAATTCGTCCAATTGTTATGATTGCACTTATGGGATCCCTAGGATTATTACCTGCAGCATTGTCTACAGGAATGGGATCAGAAGTACAGAAACCTTTAGCAATTATGATTGTAGGAGGATTAATAACCTGTATGATATTATCTTTAACCGTATTACCACAAGTATTTTATCTGGTATATCGCAAAAAAGATCCTAGCAGCACAGAATCTGAATCAGAATAAATAAAATTTCAAAAACACCTTTAAGCTTAATGTTTAAAGGTGTTTTTTTTATCTCGTTTTTGAGTTGCCTAGATTATCTAAAAATGGAACGCAGATGAAACAGATTCGCTTAGGCGAAAACGCGGATAAAAACTATTTTTTTAGTTATATTATTTTAAAAATCAGTTTTTATCCGCGTCTTTCCTTTAGGAAATCCGTATCATCCGCGTTCCTTTACTATATGCTAAAGACGCACTGCGGTGCGCCTCTACAAAAAACCTTTGTTCCTCTGCACCTTTGTACCTTTACCCCCTAAACACTCAACCTCTTCCTAAATTCAGATGGAGAAATTCCTGTACTTCGCATGATGAATTTATTAAAATGGCTACTATCGATAAACCCTAAATCATTACTAATCTCGGAAAAAGTCAGATTACTTTTGCTCAATTTTTCAGTTACCACCTTCAGTTTCGTTTGTTCAATATAATCTCTTAAAGTAATATTTAGATGATTTTTAAAATATTCACCAATGTAATTTATAGAAACATTAAAGTGACTTGCCATTTCTTTTTTCTTTAGCAAATGCGGATTTGCAATATTCGAACGAATGTAACTCAAAATAGTATCTATCTTTAAAACCTCGGTGGCTTGGATGTTTAAATTGCCTTCGTTTATACTCGCATTCCTTCGTATTATCTGAATAAGCGACATCATCAAACTCTTGATAATAATCTCGTTCTGCCCTTTTTGCTTTGCTACTTCATCTAATATTTTTAAAATAACCAATTCGCAGAAAGCTTTATCATCTTCCAGAAAAATCAAATTTCCGTTGAGTAGATTATGGTAATAAAACAACTTCTCTATTTCTTCAATTTCTTTTTTATTCGAAAAAAAATTAGGCAAGAAACGCAAACAATGAAACTTTGTAGGAGCTAATGTTTTAAAAGAATGATAGTCCTTTGGCGTAAGCAAATAAATATCGTGCTCTTTATAATTATGATGAATCGAATTTAAGATGTGGTTTCCTGTACCATATTCGATATATAAAAGTTCAAAGAAATTATGCCTGTGCACTTCTTTCTTCCAAGTTAATTCTTCGACAGAGTAAATTTCGAAATCTTTATATATAAAAAAAGTGTCTTTCATAATCCTTAAATTATACAAATATAACCGATATTTTTACATCAATTAATGAATACGAACCTATTTACTTTGCATCACTAACTTATAACGAAAATTACTAAAAGATGAAATCAAATACTATAAAAATAGGAATCCTTGGAATAGGTGGAATCGGCGGATTTGTAGGCGCTCCATTGGCAAAGAAATATAAAGACACTAATACTAAAATTATATTCATTTGCAGAGGCGAAACCAAAAATGCCATTCAGGATGAAGGATTAATATTTGAATCTAAAGGTACAAAAGAAACGATATTCCCTGATTTAGTATCAGATAACCCAACTGAAATCGGAATCCTGGATGTATTGATAATCACCAGTAAATCATACTCTGTAAACGAAATATTGGCAACTTACAAAGATTGTATAAGTGCAGATACTATTATAATTACTTTGCAGAATGTTGTAAATGCTAGAGAAATCGTTCGCGAGACTTTACCAGAACTTGGGCAAATCATGGAAGGTTGTATTTATGTTGCTTCTAATGTGAAAAAAACAGGACATGTTCAGCACGTTGGTGGTCCAGGAAAGATTTTCGTAGGAGGAGAAAAAGAAAACAAATGGCTTATAGATTTATTAGCCACTGGAGGTTTAGACATTACTTATGTAGACAACATCAACCAGATACTTTGGAAGAAATATCTATTTGTTGCGCCTGTTGCAGGAATAACTTCAGCTTACAATGTTTCTTTTGGTCAATTACTTGAAGATAAAAACCTAATGCATACTCTAGAAGGTATGATGATTGAAATTCAGTCGCTTGCCAGCAAAAACAATATCAGCTTGACGAAAGAAGATATAGAAACCTCAAAAGACTTATTGACTAAATTTCCGTTTGAATCTAAATCATCATTACAATTAGATTTTGAAAACAACAATCAAACCGAGAAACAATTCTTAGTAGATTACGTTATCGAAAATTGCGAGAAACACGGAATCCTAACGCCTTTTTACGAAAGTGTAAACGAAAAAATTATTTCGTAAGGTAAAGTTATTTCGCGAAGAATGATTTCCTGCAAGGTCTTTTTTGACCTTGTAGGTATTAGAATCTATTTCACAAAGGGACACAAAGAAAAAAGCACAGAGAGACGCAAAGTTTTTATCTACAATTTTGTCTTCCTGAGCGGAGTCGAAGGATCTCCACGAGTAGCTCACCAAAGATTGTCTATAATGTAACGCGGATAAAGCGGATTCACTAAAGTGAAAACACGGACAAAAACAGATTTTTAAGCTTCGCGAACTTTGCGTTACCTCCTTGTATCCTTTGCGTTTAAAAGATTTTGCGCCTCTTTGTACTTTTTTCTTTGTGAACCTTTGCGAAATTTATCGAAACAACTCCCCCATTTCCCTCATATTTCCTCACTAAAAACAACAACTTTAAAAATTACTTATCATACGATAAAAAAAAACTATGAAAGATTTATTTTGTAATCTCAAAAATAGCCATACATTTGCCTAACGGTGTTAAACAATTTAATACTTTATAAAAATGGCAAGCAAAGATCGAATTTTAAGACAAAAAGAAGAGACCAGAAAGAACATTCTGGATGCTGCCTGTACTATTGTAAAAGATGAAGGTTGGCAAGGTCTTAGTATGCGAAAAATCGCTGATAAGATTGAATATACTGCCCCAATCATTTATGAATACTTTTCTAACAAAGAAGCAATATTACAAGAACTAACAGGTAGAGGTTTTGTAAAGTTAACTATTGAACTAGAAAAAGCTAGAAACAAATACGATAATCCTGAAGAACAGCTTGAAGCAATGTGGATGGCATATTGGGATTTTGCATTTACCGATACCGAAATGTATCAGTTAATGTTTGGAGTGCAGATGACTTGTTGTAACGAACGATGTTCGGCTTCTGAAGCACCTTACAAATTATTTGTTGCTGTTATTGCCGAAATAATGAAAGATAGCAAACCAACTGAAGAAGTAATAAAACAAAAATATTTTACTTTCTTTTCTGTTATTCACGGATTAATTTCAATCAATATCATTAACAAAAGTGAAGTTTTAGAAACAATCAATACACAAATCTTAAAAGATGCTATTGGTGGAATCATAAAATCCATACGTTAAAAAAAAATTTAATGCTCACTTAACGCTGATAAATAATTTAATGTAGTAATTTTGAACCAAATTTAATTACTCCATTATTATTCTAAGCCGAATCAAAGAAAAACCAATAAAGTTTTTTTTAACATTCTACTTAACAACGTTAGAAAATTTAATACAGTAATTAATACCACAATCTTCAATTAATAGTCGCTCATAAAAGAGACGAAGGATAAATTGATTTTTTTTGCCACTTCACTTAACAGTGATAAATAATTTAATACCAATTATAGTATCATATAACTGGGAGGAATAATTATATGGATTTTTACAACTTATTACTTAACAACGTTAGAAAATTTAATACTATTAAAAGTGAATCAAAATAATACAAACCCCAATCAGAATACAAATAACTCAAATGTCCAACAAATTAAAATTAAAACTAAAATGAAAAAAGTAATCTTAACCAGTATCCTTCTTGCCTTAGTTGCAATAGGATGTGCAGATAAGGCTCAAGCACCTGCTCCTGCAGCCCCATTATTACCAGTGCTTGCAATTAAAAATACTGAAGCTACCACAGATTCTGAATATCCAGCATCAATACAAGGAACTATTGATGTAGAAATTCGCCCACAAGTAAGCGGTAACCTAGACCGAGTTTTTGTAGATGAGGGTGCTTATGTTTCTAAAGGACAATCATTATTTAAAATAAACGAACGCCCTTTCCGCGAGCAACTTAACAATGCGCTAGCAAACCTTCACGGTGCTGAAGCAGCATTAATAAACACTCAATTAGAAATTGACAAACTAACACCACTTGTACAAAACAAAGTTGTATCAGATTATCAATTAAAAACGGCAAAAGCTTCTCACAGAATTGCAGCTTCAAATATTGAGCAAGCAAAAGCAATGGTAGAGTCTGCCAGAATTAATTTAAGCTATACTACAATCACCGCACCTGTAAATGGTTACATCGGAAGATTACCTAAAAAACAAGGAAGTTTAGTTTCTGCAACAGATGTTGAGCCATTAACCAAACTTTCAGATGTACACCAAGTATATGCCTATTTCTCATTAGGAGAAACAGATTTCATCAACTTTAAATCTCAATATTCAGGAAATACAATTGGCGATAAGATAAAAAACTTACCTCCTGTTTCTTTAATACTTGCCGATGGAAATGCATACGCCCAATTAGGAAAAATCGATATGGTCGATGGACAATTTGATAAAAACACAGGAGCAATCACACTTAGAGCAACTTTCCCTAATGCAAACGGAACATTACGTTCAGGAAATACAGGAAAAATACGTTTAGGGATTCAGCATGACGATGCTATCCTGGTTCCGCAATCTGCTACTATCGAAATGCAGGATAAAGTTTTTGTTTATACACTAAACAAAGGAAACAAGGTAAACAAAATGCCAATCACGATTATTGGTAAAACCGGAACAGATTATCTTATTAAAGATGGTGTGAAATCTGGTGATCAAATCGTATTGAGTGGTATCGACAAACTTCAGGAAGGACAAGTGATTCAGCCAGAAAAATCGGTTGCTAAAGTTGCCCAAGTAATTAACAAAAAATAATTAAACGAAAATGTTCAAAATATTCATACAAAGACCTGTACTGGCAACTGTTATCTCCATTTTGTTGGTGATATTGGGTGTACTTGGACTTACAAAATTACCCCTACAACAGTTTCCTGATATTGCGCCACCATCGGTTTTGGTAACGGCAGTATATCCAGGAGCGAGCGCAGAAACCGTTTTGCGTTCCGTAGCGCCATCACTAGAAGAGTCTATAAATGGTGTCGAGAACATGACTTACATGAGCTCAACAGCCAGTAATGACGGTACTCTAGCCATTACAGTTTTCTTTAAGTTGGGTACAGATGCAGATCAAGCAGCCGTAAACGTTCAGAATAGAGTTGCACAAGCAACAAGTCAATTACCTACAGAAGTTGTTCAGCAAGGTGTAACCACTGCCAAACAACAAAATAGTTTTATCATGGGTATTGGTTTATATACCGAAGACGAAGCTAAATATGACCAAACATTTGTTGCCAATTACGCCCAAATTAATATTATCCCAGAAATAAAACGTATTCCAGGAGTCGGATCTGCAAGTATATTTGGTGGCGTAAGAGATTATTCTATGCGTGTTTGGTTAAACCCAACACAAATGTCTACTTACCAAGTTACCCCAAATGAGGTAATGAAAGCCATACAAGACAAAAGTTTAGAGGCAGCGCCAGGTAAATTTGGAGAGCGAAGTAAAGAAGTTTTCGAATACGTAATTAAATACAAAGGAAAACTTACCAAGCCCGAAGAATATGAAAATATTGCTATACGTGCAAACGCAGATGGATCAATACTACGTTTAAAAGATGTAGCAAGAGTAGAACTTGGAGCTTACTCCTACAACAGTTTAACTCGTTTAAATGGTAAAAAAGGAGTTGTAATTGGAATCATTCAGTTAGCAGGTTCAAACTCTAATGACATTCAGGTAGCCATTAATAAACTGATGGAGAAATCGGCTAAAAATTTCCCAGCCGGAATAAAACAAAATGTTTTTTATAGCACAAAAGTTTCGTTAGATCAATCTATCGATCAGGTAAAACACACATTGATAGAGGCATTTATACTAGTATTTATTGTAGTATTTATCTTCTTGCAAGATTTTAGATCAACATTAATTCCAGCAATTGCAGTTCCTGTGGCAATTTTAGGTACGTTCTTTTTCATGCAGCTATTTGGCTTTTCGATAAACTTATTAACCCTATTTGCTTTAATCTTAGCCATTGGTATTGTTGTCGATGATGCGATCGTCGTCGTCGAGGCGGTGCATGCCAAAATGGAACACAAACATTTATCACCAAAAGTGGCAACAAACGAGGCGATGCACGAAATCACTGGAGCAATTATCTCTATTACATTAGTAATGGCAGCTGTTTTCTTGCCTGTAGGTTTTATGGAGGGTTCAACAGGAGTTTTCTATCGTCAGTTTGCCTTTACAATGGCAATTGCAATTGTAATCTCGGCAGTAAATGCATTAACATTAAGCCCTGCCCTAGCAGCCTTATTCCTAAAAGATAACCATGCAGGACAAGGAGATAATCCAGAAGCTAAAAAAGGATTCAAAGAAAAATTCTTTACAGGATTCAACAAAAGTTTTAATTCCCTAACAAACCGTTACGTAGGTAGTTTAAGATTCTTAATACGCAACAAATGGGTTAGTTTAGGAGGATTGGCAGTAATAACAGCAGCAACAATATTAATGGTAAAAACTACTCCTGCAGGATTTATCCCAACAGAAGATCAAGGTTTTATTGCCATTGCGGTAAACACACCATCAGGAACATCATTAGATGGAACTCAGAAAGTAATGACCGAAGCCGAAAATACGTTAAGAGGATTAGACGCATCACGATTTGTAACAGCAATTTCAGGTTTTAACTTGTTAACGAACTCAACAAGTCCATCATCGGCAGTTATATTTGTATTGCTTAAACCAAATGAAGAACGTGGAGCAATTAAGAATATTGACCAAATTATGGCCGATGTACAAGGAAAATTAGGTGCCATTTCAGCAGGTAGTTTCTTTGTATTTAGTTTCCCAACCGTTCCTGGTTTCAGTAACGTAGAAGCATTGGATATGATGTTGCAAGACAAAACAGGTGGTAAACTAGATAAATTTAGCGGAATTTCACAAACCTTTATTGGCGAGTTAATGAAACGTCCAGAAATTGCAGTAGCCTTTACAACCTTCAAAGCCGATTATCCACAATTACAATTGGATATTAATGATGAAAAAGCAGACCAATTGGGCGTAAACGTAAAAGACATTTTACAAACCATGCAAGCCTATTTTGGTAGCGCACAAGCATCCGATTTTAACCGATTTGGTAAATATTACAGAGTTGTAGTACAAGCAGATATTGCCGACAGAGCCGAACCATCATCTATAAATAACGTATTTGTAAAAAACAAAAATGGCGGAATGGTTCCTATAAATACCTTAGTAAAACTAACCCGTATTTATGGTTCCGAAACAGCATCGAGATATAATTTATTCAACTCGATTTCGATAAATGCAATCCCAAAACCAGGATTTAGTTCCGGAGATGCGATTAAAGCAATCGAAGAAGTTGCTGCCCAACAATTGCCAGCAGGATATAGTTATGAATTCTCAGGACAAACGCGTGAGGAAATTTCTTCAGGAGGACAATCCACAACGATATTCCTATTATGTCTAGTGTTCATTTACTTCCTACTTGCTGCACAGTATGAGAGCTACATCTTGCCATTGGCAGTAATACTATCAATACCAGTAGGGATCTTTGGAGTATTTGTAGCAATCGGATTAACAGGAATCGAAAACAATATTTACGTACAAGTTGCCCTAGTCATGCTTATAGGATTACTGGCCAAAAATGCGATTCTTATTGTTGAGTTTGCCTCACAGCGACGAAAATCAGGGAAATCATTAGTAGCAGCATCGATAGAAGCAGCAAAACTAAGACTACGACCAATCATCATGACATCACTAGCATTTGTTGTAGGGTTAATCCCGATGATGAGCGCCACAGGACCATCTGCCAAAGGTAACCACTCGATTAGTATAGGTGCAGCCGGCGGAATGATTTCGGGAGTAATCCTAGGGGTATTAATCATCCCAGTTTTATTTATCGTATTCCAACATTTACAAGAAAAGGTTTCTGGAAAATCATTAGCCGTAATTCATAACGAAGAAAAATAAAAAATGGAAAATTATATAACATCAGTTCTGATAACAATATTTGTTGTCTTCGCATTAATATCCTGGAAAGTTTCAAAAGTACTTGAAGCGCCAGAAGATAAATGTCAAAAAAATTAATGATACCATATAAAATGAAAAATTATATAACCAAAACAGTTGTGGCGGTCCTTTTAATCACAACATTCATATCCTGTAAAGTCTCGAAGGATATCGAAGTTCCAAAAGATGCATTTCCTGATACTTTCAGGAATGCATCCGCTTCAAGCGATACAACAAGTATTGCCAATTTGGAATGGAAAAGTTTCTTTACAGAGAAAGACATCGTAAAACTGATAGACAGTGCCATTACAAAAAATAATGATTTGCAAATCGCAACCAAAAATATTGAAATAGCACAATATCAATTAACGCAGGCAAAATGGGGAAATATTCCAGAGCTAAACCTGCTTGTAAATGCAAGTACCAACCGTCCGTCCGAAAATAGTTTTATGGGGCATAACCTAAGTCAGGCCTTACAAACCAACCATATCGAAGATTATTCGGCAGGAATCGGACTATCATGGGAAGCAGATATTTGGGGTAAAATCCGTAGTCAGAAAAAAAGCGCCTATGCAGGATATCTTCAGTCCGAAGAAGTAAAAAAAGCATTGCAAACAACAATAGTTTCTAATGTTTCCAAAGGATATTACAACCTATTAATGCTAGATTCACAATTAGAAATTGCCAAAAAGAACCTGAAATTAAATGACAGCACAACCTTCATCATCAAGTTAAAATACGATGCAGGACAAGTAACCTCATTAGCCATTCAGCAATCAGAAGCACAAAAGCTAATTGCCGCACAATTAATTCCATTGTTAGAACAAAACATAGCAATACAAGAAAATGCATTAAGCGTATTAACAGGTACATTCCCAAGCTCTAAAGAAAGAACAATCACGCTAAATTCAATTGCGCTAAAAGAAAACTTAACAGCAGGAATACCGTCGGCATTAGTAAGACAAAGACCCGATGTAAAAAGTGCTGAACTAGCATTGGTAAAAGCAAATGCAAGCGTAGGAATTACAAAAGCAAACCTATATCCATCGCTTAAAATTACAGCCAACGGGGGGTTAAATTCATTCGAAACAAGCAATTGGTTCAACATACCAGCTTCATTATTCGGAACAGCCATAGGCGGATTAACACAACCATTACTAAACAGCAAAAAGATAAGAACACAATATAATATTGCCAAAGCCGAAAGAGAAAAAGCAGTATTAAACTTCCGCCAATCGGTACTCGTTGCCGTAAGCGAAGTATCAGACGCATTAGTAAAAATAGAAAAATTAGAAAGACAACAATTCTTTCTTAAAGAACGCGTAAAAACGTTACAACAAGCGATAACCAACTCGACTATGTTGTTTAAAAACGGAATGGCAGACTATCTCGAAGTAATTACAGCACAAGCTAATATATTACAAAGCGAGTTAGAACTAGCCAACATCAAACGCGAACAATTAACTGCCAATACCGAATTATATCGCGCACTTGGCGGAGGATGGAAATAATAAGGTTTTATTATTAATTTGAGGCGGAAACGCTGTAAGACTTAGGTTTTGCAGCGTTTTTTTATTATCCAAAATTTAAGCAGAATAAGGAGCTATTTCCTGCTGTACACTATATCTTTTCCTGGCTAAAGAAGCCAGAAAAAGGATGCCGTTTCCATCAGGGCTAGAGCACTCGTTTTCATAAAAAATATTATGCTTATATGGTACGCAGATGACACGGATTCGCTATCGCGAAAACGCAGATTAATGCGGATTTTTCACATACATTTATCTGATATTTTTATCCGTATTTTTGTCGACCCGTGAAACGAAGAATTCAATTTCACATTAACAACAATACATAAAAATTGGACCAGATACAAAGTCAGGGAACTTCACACAGCATGGAACTGGTAAATGGTATAATAAATAAAAACATGAAAAAAGCAATAACTCTTTTTGTATTAGTATTAATAGCTTTTATATTTGGATTTAATATTTACAATTCGAAAAAAGAACTTTATCAGAAACATCTCGAATTTTATAATAAAAATTTTACTGCAGAAGTAGAAAAGATTTATGAAGGGAGGGGGACAAAAATATATTACAGTCCAAATATTTTTTTTTATAATAATTATTGTGAAGATGAATATAAACTTAAAGAAACAATTAAAGTTGGAGATATTATTGTAAAAAAGGCAGAAATACTTGAAGTTTATAGAAAAGATAAATCCAATAAGATTATTACCTGTAAAGTCATAAATCCTGGAAAGTCATATTTTCAATATTTTTCAGATTTATAATTATTAAGATAATTAAATACAAATAGTTATTTATGACAAATTGCGCGAATGTTTACAAATCCCATCTCTTCTAAGAATTTCTTTGCTATGCATTCTAAAGAGATCAAAATGACTTTGAATATGTAAACCTTTGTCAAAGTTTTTTTAACTTTGACAAAGGTCAACCTGCTGTACACTATATCTTTTCCTGGCTAAAGAAGCCAGAAAAAGGATGCCGTTCCCATCAGGGCTAAAAAGCAAAATTCAAAAGAAATGAAAGCTACTAAATCAGATAATAAAATATATTTTTGTAGTTATTAATAAACAATAACCAATATGAAACTCATCTACAACTTGCTTTTTTGCTTAATTTTTATAAACTGTATTTCCCAAAATAAAAAGATTTCTAATTGCGGAACCGAAGATTTAGCAATACAAACAATTTCGAAATTAAAAGAAGTTCAATTACAACAAAAATATATAGATTCCATTTCAAACCACACAAAAGGAGTCTCCTATATGACTGATGAAAAGATCATTAAAAACAAAGCTTTTTTTGAAGTAGCCACAGGCTATAATGGTGAATTGCGTTGGGAAACCTATTATATTTTTTATGTAAATAAAAAAAACTGCGATGATATCTATGTAAATGAAGTCGTTTCTGGTGATATTATTTCAATCGCACAATGGAGAAAACTGGAAGCAAAAAAAGCGAAATACTAATTGACTGTTCAAAGTCTCCTTACTTCACACAGCATGAAACCTTTGTCAAAGTTAAAAAAACTTTGACAAAGGTCGCGCAAGATTGAGACAAACAAAATATTTCTATCCCGATTCATAACACTCTACTCATTAGCAGTACGAAGTCTCCTGACTTCGTACTGCTAATGATAGCTTACTCGAATTGCAATCTCATTTTTGAATTGCCTCCAGCTTTAGCTGGAGGGATACAGGGTAATATAGAGTGGCTTTAGCCAAAACAATAGTTATTTTGGCTAAAGCCCTTTATAATATCAATTCTTTAAACTCCAGCTAAAGCTGGAGGCAATTCAAAACTTCAGTAACCGGTGTGCATTCTAATTATACAATTATCAAAAACAAAAAATCCGTATAAATCCGCGCTTTCGCGATAGCGAATCAGTTTCATCCGCGTACCATTTACACACAAGCCATTTTATTTCCTTATTTTTGATAAGTCGAAAAAATTACAAAATGACAATCAATAAAAATAAATACCTCAACGAACTAAAATTAAAATTCCAAAGCTATGCACCGATTACAGGAGCATCTTGGGAATTAATAGAAAACATCGTTGAATTCCAACTCTTAAAAAAAGGAGAAATCCTTTTAAGAAACGGACAGATTGCCAGAGAAATCCATTTTATATGCAAAGGAGCATTAAGAGCTTATATCACCGATAAAGAAGGAAACATTTATAATAAGAATATATTCCTTGAAGGTTATTTTGCAGGTTCAAAAGTTTCGTTATTACAACAAACACCTTCAAGTTTTACCATCGAAGCATTAGAAGATTGTATTCTCATCGCTATAAACTACAAGAAATACAGAGAACTAATTAACCAAAATGATGATTTAAAAAACTACTATATCGCTTATCTCGAAAAAAATTGGGTAATCGAAAAAGAACAAAGAGAAATAGCATTGGTAATGCAAAATGCAACCGAAAGATACCTTGATCTTTTAGCCAAACATCCAGATATTTCGCATCGAATTCCCCTACTCCATATAGCATCACACTTAGGAATTACACCAACGCAATTAAGCCGAATACGGAAAAGTTTAGATAAAAATAGCTAAATCAACATATGTAAAGATTCAAGTAAAACGCTAGACTTATCTTTGTTTAATATTCCGCTATAAATAATATCGAAATGAAAAAGAACGCAAACTTAATCGCAGACAATATTAGTAATCTTACCCGTTTATGGAAAACAGTAGGAACACCTTTTCAATCGAACCATAAAAAAGATACTTACGAATATTGCAAAATAGAAAATTTAGGTTGGCCAAACAAATTGTGGTTTAATCAAGACCTGACATTAGATAGTGCCGAAAAAGCAATTGAAACGCTAAAAGCCAATCCAAATTTGGTGATTCCGTATTGGAATATCTACGGAACAAATTCTAATGAAATACTAGAAACCAAAGGTTTGGTCAAAAAAACCGAACAAGTCGCAATGTCTTTAAAACTAGACAAACCATTTGAGCTACAAAATATCCTAGAATTTAAACGTATTTGGAAAGCCGAAGAAGCAAAAATCTGGTCTGATTTATATCCTAATGCATTTGGTTATGTAATTAGTAAAGAGATTCTAATACATAATTATAACGAAGTACAATTTCATTTGGTTAGTTACCGAAACCAACCAATAGGAACTTTTATGCTATTCCAAACCGAAGACAACGTCGGAATTCATGGCGTAGGCGTAATCCCCGAAATGAGAAGAAAAGGATTTGCCGAAGAAATCATGAAATATGCACTCAATATTGCTATAGATTTAAAAGCCGAATATGCATTACTACAAGCTTCTGTAATGGGAAAAGGGATCTACACTAAACTTGGCTTTGAAGACTTGTTTATTATAAAAAATTACATTTTAGTTTAACCGCAAGGGTCGCAAAGATTTACGCAAAGTTCACAAAGTTTAAGAGCTATAAGAAATGGCACGCTGATAACGCGGATTTAAACGAATTCTTTTATCTTTTTTACCCTCATTTACTCTCATTTTCGTCACCCTGACGCAGGAAGGGTCTCCGCTAGTAGCTCGATAAAGATTAGGGAGTTTCTGGTGAAGATGCTGCTGTTCCTCAGAAAGACAATATTATGAATATTAGCTTGTCTAAACTTTATGAACTTTGCGCAAATCTTTGTGTCCTTTGCGGTTAATTTTCTTAATCTCTTAATGGTAAAAAACCTTAATAGCATAAAAAAAACGATTGTCGCATACGCCCCTAAAATAGTCGCAAATACGTATTTAATAACAAAAAGAACAGCTGTAAGTTTGTATAAGTAATTAATAACCACTTAAAAAACTAACAAAATGAAATCAACTAAAATTATTTTCTGGGTCACAACTATTATCATTTTTTTATTTGAAGGAGTTATGCCAGCCCTAACTTCACAAACCGAACTAGCCAAAGAAGGAATCAGACATTTAGGATATCCTGAGTATTTCGGGAATGCATTGGTAGTGTTTAAAATCTGTGGCGTACTGCTATTAATAATCCCAACAATTCCTAATCGTTTTAAAGAATGGGCTTATGCAGGTTTCGCATTCGACTTTATATTTGCATCGATAAGTCATTATGCTGTCGACGGAATTGGCTTTCAAGTATTCTTCCCATTAATCTTTTTGGTAATTTTGATACTCTCATACACAAGCTATCACAAATTATTGAGTTACAAAGCATCTCATTAAATGCATAAATCTATTTGTCTATAAAGGAACGCGGATGATACGGATTTTTAAAAATAATAAATGGAAAATCCGTTTAATCTGTGTTTTCGCGATAGCGAATCTGTTTAATCCGCGTTCCTTTCGCAAAGAATTAGATAGAATTAGATAGAATTAAAACCAGACTAATATTTTAATATAAAGTCCAAAAATAAACTAACAATCAATACGTTATAGTTTAAAATCAGAAAACCTATGATAGAAGTTTTCAAAACAAATGTTCAAGAAGTGGAGCAATCTAAGATGATTGTTTCAAAACTTCTTGAGTATTTTCCTAATGGCAATATAAATTTTGATTTAGAAGATTGTGATAAAATTTTGCGTATTCATGATCAGAAAATTTCAAATGCAAAAATAATCGAACTACTCAATTCTTATGGATATCATTGTGAGGTACTTCCGTGAGACACAAATACCATAAATAACTGATTTTTAATATTTTAAAAACATTAAATATTGTAATTTTATTCTATTATTAAACTTTAAATTATAGAAAAAATGGAAATCCCAATAACACATCAAGCTGTAATGCCTTATTTAATGCTAAATGGAGCATTACAATTTATAGACTTTACAAAAAATGTTTTTGATGCACAATTAATAACAAGTATGCATAAATTATATGAAGATGGAGAAAAAGTAAGACACTCAGAGATTACAATTGGGGGAAGCACAATAATGTTTACTGATGCAACCAAAGATTGGAAACCACAAACAGCAAACTTATTTGTTTATGTAGACAATGCCGACGAAACCTATAAAAAAGCGCTAGATCAGGGTGCAATATCTTTAATGGAATTAAGCAATCAGGATTATGGCAGAACTTGTGGCGTAACCGACCCGTTTGGTAATATATGGTGGATAACATCTGTAAATAAGCAATAAACACAACCTTTAAATTAATCAAAAAATGAAAACAAGACTTCAAAAAAAAATCACTGAAACATTTGAACAGCTCTATAAAATAATTTCGTCACTTTCTGAAACGGAATTAAACACGGTTCCTTATGAAGGAAGCTGGACAGCAGGGCAAGTTGTACAACACCTTATACTGGCAAGTTCAGGTTATCCCGAAATGTGTAGTGGTCCAACTGAAAAAACAACTCGGGAACCAGATGAAAAAGTAAAAGATATTGCAGCTCTTTTTCTAAACTTTACTATAAAAATGCAATCTCCAGAATTCATAATTCCATTGGATAAAAAATATAATAAAAATTTGCTAACTTTATCTTTACAAAAAATTGAAGAAGAATTATTGCATGTATCCGGAACTTATGATTTAACTTTAACATGTCTCAATTCTGAGATTCCAACATTTGGGAAATTCACAATTTATGAATGGATTAATTTTTCTCTTATTCATATAGAAAGACATATAAAACAGTTAAATACAATTTATCAGGAGGTAACAAAAAAATAAATTTAATAAGTAATTACAAGCACTAAACATAAACAGTCATTTACATGAAATCAAAAGTTGGAACAGTTTTATTATCAGGTTTAGTTGCTGGCACATTAGATATTATTACCCCTATTCTTATTTATGCCGTTATTTTACAAAAAACTACTGCTCTTAAAATTCTACAATCTATTGCTAGTGGTGTATTTAAACAAGAAGCCTACTCGGGCGATCCAAAAATGGCATTCTACGGACTCCTATTTCATTTTATAATTGCTACCACCTTTGCTTTAATCTATTTTAAAGTTTACCCCTATATCTCGTTTTTAAAAAATAATGCCTTACTCTCTGGAGTAGTATATGGCATTTTTGTCTGGATTATAATGAACCTAATTGTTCTTCCTATAGTATTTCCTATTTTACCCGCCAAAAATTTAGACTTTCCGTTACTATTATCAATACTAATATTGATTTTTTGCATCGGGATTCCTATAGCGTTTATTACAAAGAAATACTACTCATACACAGCAAATCGATAAATGTAAAGCCTCAATGAAATAAAACTTATCCTTTAAAAACAAATAACATTAATTTAAAATTATTATCATGGCAACAAAAGATTTAAACATTGTATTAGTTCATGGTGCTTGGGGCGATGGCTCACATTGGCAACATATTATTCCAGCTTTGCATAAAGAAGGATATAAAGTGCGAAGTGTACAAAATCCATTAACATCACTAGATGATGATATTCAGAAAACAAAGGATTTAATCGATGCTCAGGATGGTAAAGTATTATTAGTAGGACATTCTTACGGAGGTTCTGTAATAAGCGGTGCAGGACATCATGATAAAGTAGTAGGTTTAGTTTATATTGCGGCATTTGCACCAGATAAAGGCGAAAGTTTAGGTGGTATATTCGGACGAAGAGAGCAACCATCAGGTGGAGCAAGTATTTACCCAGATAGTAAAGGTTTTTTATGGATTAAATATGACGAGTATCACAAAAGCTTCTGTCAGGATTTAAACGAAAAAGATACATTAACAATGGCTTTGGCACAAAAACCTATTCATGGTAGTTGCTTTGGAGCAGAATCTGGAGAACCTGCCTGGAAAACAAAACCAAGTTGGTATCAAGTATCTAATAACGATCATATGATTCCGCCAGCAACTCAAATAGAAATGGCTAACAGAATGAATCCTAAAAAAATAATTCATTTAGATGCAAGTCATGCTTCTTTGGCTTCACATCCAAAAGGAGTTTTAGAACTAATTCTGGAAGCTGCAAAAGCTGTTGAATAATCATATAACGGTTCTTTATTCTACTTAAAGTAAATAAGTAACCTGTTTAATTATTTGTATTAACACATAGTGACATAGTTTAATTTATGTTCCTATGTGTTTTTTTTTTTTTTACAGAAAGAACAAACTAAAACAAAATAATCATGGCAAACCAATTAACAGTTAACAATAGTATCGAAATAAATGCTCCAGCCAGTAAGGTTTGGGATGCATTGACAAATCCTGAAAAAACAAAAATTTATATGTTTGGTTGTGAAGCGTTGTCTAATTGGGAAATAGGAAGCGAACTTCTTTGGCAAGCCAATTATGAAGGTCAGGACTTAGTTTTTGTAAAAGGACATATTTTAAATATTGAACCGAATAAGAAACTTATTTATTCTACTTTTGATCCGAATTCTACTATTGCCGATATTCCAGAAAATTACCTGAATGTAACGTATGAATTAGCCGATAATAACGGAAAAACAATTCTGAATGTTTCTCAAGGCGATTACGCAACAGTTGCAGATGGACAAAGAAGATATTGTGAGGCTCTGAACAATGGAGAAGGATGGAATCCGATTTTGGTAGAAATAAAAAAACTCGTAGAAGAAAATTAAATGGTTCCAATATTTTTTGAAAATCAATCTGAATTTAGACAGTGGTTAATCCAAAATCATCAACTCAAAACCGAATTATTAGTTGGTTTTTATAAAGTAAATAGTAATAAACCTAGCATGACATGGTCACAATCTGTAGATGAAGCAATTTGTTTTGGCTGGATTGATGGCGTTCGCAGATCTGTTGATACCGATAGTTATTCTATACGTTTTACACCCCGAAAAACTACAAGTATTTGGAGTGCAATAAATATTAAGAAAGTCGAAGATTTAACTAAACAAGGATTAATGCAACCCGCAGGCATTGCCATTTTTAAATTACGCAAAGAAGATAAATCTAGAATTTATACGCACGAAATTGAAGAAGTTCATTTCTCCGAAGAGTTTGAGAAAATTTTTAAAGCCAATGAAAAAGCATGGAATTTCTTTCAATCCCTTGCTCCTTCTTATAAAAAAGTATCTAAAAACTGGGTTATGAGCGCGAAACAAGAAGCTACAAGAATAAAACGCCTAAACGAACTTATTGCTGATAGCGCCGAATCTAAAAATAAATGGAAATATTAATTGCTAAAAACAATTATCAAATTGTATAACAC
>NZ_JPRM01000017.1 GCF_000737695.1 Flavobacterium hydatis | reverse complement strand
ATATATAACCCTATTTATTATTCATTTTATCGGTAACCTCAATATTATATAATAAAAGCTAATAATTATATAACGTGCTCCTAATACCCAAAATATACTTTTACATCATTAATAAACTTAAATATCTGATATTATGAAAAAGGGATTCAACTTAAAAATGCTATTAATTGCAGTTTTTGCAATTATATACACATCTGCGACAGCACAACAAAGCACTGAAATAAAAAATTATGACCAAGGTTTCCGTTTGGGTTTTGGCTTAAATGGCGGAATTCCAACAAATAAAGTTTATAGTTGGGCGCTGGGCGGTGATGTTAGGTTGCAATATGATTTGTCTATGAAAACATCATTAACCTTAACAACTGGTTTTACTAATTTGTTTGTTAACAAACAGGATTTAAAAGACATCGGGTTTATTCCTGCAAAAGCTGGTTTTAAAGCCTTTATCTGGGAAGATCAATTTTATGTATTAGGAGAAGTTGGTGCTGGTTTTGCAGTAACAAACGGCAATAATGACACTACATTTTTATGGGCTCCAGGAATTGGGTACGCTAATAAATATGTAGATATAAGTGTACGATATGAAGATTACACTAAATTCAATACCAATCAGGTTGCATTACGACTGGCTTACGGATTTAAGTTGTAAACCAAAATTATAAAACATCTACAAAGAGCCTTTCGAAAGAGAGGCTTTTTTAGTTATATACAATCTGACATAAGCCGTATTTTACCGTTGGTCAAAAGATAATAACCATTAGTCAAACGTTTTTTTAAGATTGGTAAAGAACATGGTACTTCGTGGAAAATTTTAATTTAAATCATGAAAAAATCTGTTTTTTATCTATCACAACTGTTCTTTTTACTATTAATTTCCGTTTCAGTAAAAGCACAATCTGGCATATCTGGAGAAGCCAAAATTGATTATGTTCCGTTTTCTAATTATGTTCGACCAATAGACAGTTCTAAAACTGATGCAAAGAGTAATTTTAAAAGAGCTCAACTTGCTCTGGAAGTTCCTATTTCATTAAAAATGGACAAATACAATAATCCAAGGCTCTGGTCGATTGGTGTTCAGGGGGCTTATGCTAAAATGGAAAATAAAAACTATGATATTCAATTGCTTCCTGCAGTATTACCAAATGGATTCCCAACAGAGATTTTAAATGCTCAAATTGGGGTTAAACACTTACGTTCCATTTCTCAGTCTTGGTCAATGTTAATAATGGCTTCAGTGGGGGTTTATACTGATATGGAAGAAATTAATAAAGATGATGTATTGGTTCAGGGAGGTGTTCTTTTTATCAAACAATTCAATCCTAATTTAGCTCTGGGTTTAGGTCCTGTTCTTACCAATAGTTTTGGTGTGCCAATGGTGCTTCCTGGAATTTATTTTAATTGGGAATCTCATGGAGCTTTTCACTTTAAAGTTAATTTCCCAGAAGGATTAGAGGTAGGTTACCGTATGTCTGAAACTTTTGATCTAAAAGCTGTTCTGGAATTGAGCGGGATGACAGCCGAAACCAGAATAGGAAACAAATCGATGCTATTAGGATATCAACAAATTATTGCAGGTATTAAACCACAAGTAAAACTGGGCAAAAATTGGATATTCGAACCTACTATAGGATCAACTTTAGTTCGTTCTTACTCAACCAATAACCGAAAAATAAAAGAGATCTTTAAAGAAAAAGACCTTGCTGATCCTAAATTTACAACTACTTTTTATGGAGCAGTAGCTCTTAAATGGAAATTCTAAAACTATCGGCTTAACAAGTTCTTATAGACTACCTCTTTCAATAACGCTTCTCGGCGTGTTCTTGAAATTGGTAGTTCTTGTCCTTTTATAAATAAACGACCTCCCGAAACTGAATCAATGTGGGTAATATTTACCAAAAAAGATTTATGAATCCTGAAGAAGATTTCTGCTGGAAGTGTTTCTTCTAATGAAATCATCGTTTGATGAATTACAATTACTTTATCTTTAAAATGAAGCTTAGCATAATTTTGCATTCCCTCTATATACAAAATATCTACCCATGATATTTTCTGAAATCCTTCATCTTGGCGTACATAAAGAAATGGATCTAGTTGGTTTTGTTTGGGAGAACCAACCATTTGATACCATTGTTTCGCCTTTAAGGAAGCTTGATAAAAACGCTGAAATGTTATAGGTTTTAGCAAATAATCTACCACTTGCAAACGATATCCATCCAAAGCATGCTCAGAATATGCTGTTGTAAAAATTACCAACGGCGGATTATCCAAAGATTCTAGAAATTCTAATCCCGAGAGATAAGGCATATTAATATCTAGAAATAATAAATCTACTTGTTTTTCCTGAATGTACGAAGTAGCCTCCAGCGCCGAAGCACACGTACCTATTACTTCCAGAAAATCAATTTTGGAAACAAAGTCTACAATCCCATTTCTAGCTATAGGTTCATCATCAATTACAAGGCATTTCATTGTCATAACTTATATATTTTTTATTTTTATTTTAAAATTAGGTATGTGGACTAAATAGCCGAAAATTAACCGCAGAGTTTGCAAAGATTTACGCAAAGCTCGCAAAGCTGGTTCAACACAAAGTTTTGTGAACTTTGCGTTTTTTATAAAAGCTATCAATGTAAAAAACTTTGCGCTCTTTGCGTTAAAATCCTCATAATCTGTGGCAAAATTTTACCGCAGAGTTAGCAAAGGTTTACGCAAAGCTGGTTCAACACAAAGCTTTGTGAACTTTGCGTTTTTTATAAAAGCTATCAATGTAAAAAACTTTGCGCTCTTTGCGTTAAAATCCTCATAATCTGTGGCAAAATTTTACCGCAGAGTTAGCAAAGGTTTACGCAAAGTTCGCCAAGCTGGTTCAACACAAAGCTTAGCGAACTTTGCGTTTTTATAAACCTCATCAGTGTAAAAAAACTTTGCGAACTCTGCGGTAAAATCTGCTTAATCTATATCAAACAAAAACGTATTACTTTAAATCCAAAACAACCATAACAGTAAAATCCAAATCAGTCTTATTTATGCTTAATTCGTGTCGATTTGGGTATTGTATTGCAAGTCTTTTTCGAACGTTTTCAAGTCCTAATCCGTGACTATTCGACGGAACTTTATATTGCTCTGTATATGAATTTTCTATTTTAAAAATCAATTGTTTGCTCTTTTGTTCGCAAGATAAATGCACATATCCTTTTTGGTTTGGCAATCGCGAAACGTGTTTAAAGGCATTTTCTATTAAAGGCACTAAAAGCAATGGAACTATTTGCAATTGTCCGTCTTCGATATTCCAATTAGTCTTTACTTCTAACTCATCACCCCATCTGGTTTTTTCGACCGAAACCAAATCTTTTAGATACTTGATTTCGAGATATAACGCAACATATTCTTTATTACATTCATACAATTGATATCGTAAAATATCCGAAAACTGAATTAATAAATCCGATGCCAATTTTACATTGCTTTGCATTAAAATATGAATATGATTCAAGATATTAAACATCAAATGTGGATTGATTTGATCTTGCAGGATTTTTATCTGAGCTTCTAAGTGAACTTGTTTTAATTCGGCATGATTTCTTTCAATCACATTATGTTCCTGATAAAATCGAAGTCCACAAGCAGTACCACAAATCAAAATTGCAGCGGGAATGCTTCCACAAAACCGAGCCCACAAAAACTCAATAGTAGTCATATCAGCTTCTTCGGGATATGATCTATTGCGTGTTTGCAAATCTGAGAAAACAGCATAAATCACAGCTAAGCAAAGTGACAAAAGAAGCACCACAACAAAAGCCTGCACAGCAAATAGTGCCATTTTGTTTTTGCGTAATGCCTTAGGAAGCATCACATCACTAAGAAAGTGTGCCAAAACAACTGAGCATAATAATATTAAAGCTGACTGGCGTATAGCCGCCATTGTACCATAATCAGCTATCAGTTGCGCCCAAATGGTTGTACCGAGTATAGACCAAAAAAAGATTAAAAATATCCAGTGAAATTGATCTTTATTTTTTGTTTTCATCTAAAAAAGAAATAAGAAGAAATTAGTATTCAAAAGTAACTCGATATTTCTAAAAAGAGCAGCAAAGTACCGAAAAGATTCTTTGCTGCTGCTTCTGAGTTAACTATAAAAAGAGGTTATAAAATAAAATATCCGATGCTTACATTAAAGGAACTTACTTTAGAGTTAAAGTCTTTACTTATATTATTTAAGCCGCCTTGATAGGTGAAATCTAACGTAAACTTCCACATCTCTACTCCTGCTCCAACCTGATAGCCGATATTCGACTTATCAAATTTCTTGTACGAATCTTTTAATTGGTTAAAAGACGTAACATCTTCATCGATTACATAAGAGTAAACTCCTCCTCCAAAAACTCTCACATTAAGAGCATCAAGATTTATTACTTTATAACCAACAACCAAGGGAACCTCAATACTTTTCCATTTTACATTTCTTGATCCCGTTAAAGAAGCATTTTCAACTTTAGATGATTTTTCACTATATAAAATCTCATTTTGAATATAAAATCTTCCTATATCAAATCGTGCCATTGCACCACCAAAATAACCTGATGCATATTTAGAACTAAAGCCGTCCGAAACTGGTAACTCTGAGTAATTGGCTCCACCTTTTATACCAATATGAATTGGAAGCGGAGATTGAGCATTTACATTGCTAGAAATTAAGTTTAATAAGAAAAGAGCAGTCAACAATACTAATTTGTAAATTTTCATGATAATAGTTTTTATTAATTTGAAGCAAAGAAGCATAAACTATAATCTCTATTAAAATTAGTTTGATGAACGGCATTACTCTTTTGACCAACGGACAGAAAACAAATCTGTGGCAAAAAAATTAACCGCAGACTTCGTAAGGATTTTTATTTGCAAGTTTTTATAAAATACAAAGTTCGCAAAGCTTTGTATTGAACCAGCTTGGCGAACTTTGCGTAAATCTTTGCAAACTCTGCGTTTATTTTACGCCACAGATTAAAAGGATTAAAAAGATTTTAAAAAGATTTGTGTTAAACCAGCTTTGCGAACTCTGCGGTAAATCTTTTTCCTGCTCAAATCTAGCATTTCCTAGCCTTACCTCTATTATCTCATTTTCAAATACCTCTCATCTGTTAGCGTCTTCATAAAGGCAATTAATTGTATCTTTTCTTTTTCGGTTAAGTTTAGTTTATCTTCGGGTAACGTTTGGTTAGGAAGATCAAAACCTAAACCTATTCCGCCACCATCATTATAAAAGTCAACAACTTCCTCAAGTGTTTTATAAACTCCATTATGCATATAAGGAGCTGTAAGTGCTATGTTTCTTATCGTTGGTGTCTTAAACGAAAACTTATGAATGGCAGCTTGTGTTAATACAAACTTCCCTAAATCACCATCAAGGGTTTTGTTTTTATTTGGCACACCTAATACTTCACTTTCTGACTTATCAAAATTTGGAGGAACAGTTCCATTTGTAAGCGGGATAAAATGACATGTAGCACATTTGGCTTTACCAGCAAATAAATTAAAACCTGCTTTTTCATCTGCTGTAAATGTTACTTTATTTTGCATATATCTGTCAAACTTGGAATCATAATGACTCAACGAACGAATGTATGATCCTAAAGCATTTTTTATTTCAAATTCATTGATTTCTCCTTTCGGAAATGCCTTTTTGAACTCTTTTACATAGTTTGGATCTTTTTGGATTGCAATGGCTGATTTCTCAAGAGACCCATGCATTTCGTTTTCATTTTTTATAACTGCAACTGCCTGATCTTCGAGATAACCCACTCGGGAATCAGAGAAGAAAACACGCTGAAAAGCAATATTAGCAAGTGTTGGTGTATTACGCTGAATCATCGATTTTCCGTCTAGCGAAAGTGCTCTTTCTAAACCATCTGTAAATGCTTTTTCTTCGTGATGACACGAAGCACAAGAACGCGTATTGTTTCCTGATAAAATGGGATCATTAAATAACTTTTTCCCTAAAGCAATTTTCTCTGGCGTTGTTTTATAATCTGGAAAACCCGAAAATGCTTCCGGATCAAATGCATCTTTATCAAATATAGTTTGCGCTGTTGGTCTCAAACCTCTGGATTCTGTCATAAACGGAATCCCTAATTCTGTTTGAGTTTTATGAAGTCCTCTACTCAACGGATTCGCAATTTCTCTGATAAAAAATGCGCGGTCAAACGTATTAAAATTAGTATTTGCTTTTAAATATTTCTTTCCTTTTTCAAAAATATCAAGAACCTCTTTAGCATTCGAAACCTTATTATCTTCTATAAAAACACGGTAATATTTTTCGATAGTTTCTAAAGAAACCAATGCTTCAGGAATAGAGTTAAAAACAACAGGCGAATCAAATCCTGTAATTCCTAAAGTAATCATGCGGTACACTTGTAATCGCATGGCATCAAAAACATGCGCATCGGTTAATTCATTCGTGCTCGAAACTTTTTCTAAACGAGTTAAATTAGCCGCAAGAACACCCAGTTCCTGAACCAACTCTTTTTTGCTTTCTGTATTATATTTAGGAAAAATCAACTCTTCGATAACCTGAAAACCCTCAGGTGGAACCGTTATTTTATCATTTTCTTCAAACTCACTTATCGCAGGTCCGTTAATCGCTTTAGAAACTGTTGGCGAATAATATTCACTTATCATTTCGACTTTCTTATAGCTTTGGTGTGCTTCTAGAAACTGTCTCTGGATTTGTGCTTCGGTTGAATCTGACTGAACCGAATATTTAAGCTTGGCAACTTTTTGAATCAATAAAGTTATATCAGCTTTAAACAATTCATTTATTTCCTGATGTTTGTTTTTTTTCTGACAAGCAACTAATGCTATTACAAACAACAAACAATATATTTTTTTCATGATTTAATAACGATTAAAAGAGGAATATTCAGAAAAACAGAAACCACTACCTCAATTAGAAGTAGTGGATAGCTGTTTTATAATTACTTAAAAAATTATCTTGCTAAACCTTTAAGTACTAAGATTTGACTTGCTTGTTTTTCGTTAGGACGGTTTGTTCCACCATCAACACCTTTGTATTTATCTCCAGTCCAAGTATGTGGCTGTACACTCAACATAAAAGTATCTTCGATACCAACTTGCTCCGAAACATCGATTAAAGCACCATATTCCCAATCTCCAAAGTTAGACATCCCACCTACGTTATATTTCGCAGCATCAGCTTGCGTACGACGGTGATCTAACTCAACTACAACTTTTAAATCTTTAGTAGCAATGTTGTATTGATAAATGTAAGCATCATGTGTTTCGTCTCCGTAACCATTAGCATCTTCCTGAACGTAAACATAGTTTTTAGTTACACAAATGTTATCAGGATTTTGAAATTTACCAGCAATTCCAGTACGGTTATCACCATCAAGAACAACCTCAAGAGTACCTTTTAATGGATCTGCAGCATCAAGATTTAATCTATAAACTCTACCATATTTAGTTCTAGAACCATCAGCATTAGTTCCTGTAGTATTTTGTCCTGTAGCGTTAAAATATAATTCACGATCTGCAGAACCACCACCTTTACGGTAATCTAAATCCTCAACACGACCAAATTTAATCGCTTTTAATGTATTAACAGATGCATTAATTTGAGCACCAGTAAGCGTAGTATGATTATCAATTTTCACAAAAGAAACTGGGTAAGACTTACTAACAGCCATATCCATCTCTCTTTGGTTATCATCATTTCTTTTTAGCATATATAAAGAACCTCCAGATAAATCACCCACAATATTAGATACATACATAAAAACCTGACCTCCATAAGTTCCAGAGTCATCATCGCCAATTACAACAACCGTTTTACCTTTGTAAGCAGATGAACGTAATGGCAAAGCATTTTCAGCACTTAAACGACCAAAACCTACCAATTCCTTAGATACTGAAGCCGAACCTACACTTCCGTTAGGATCTAATGCATGCGTACGAGATTCTTCTCCAGATTCTCCACAAGTTAAATAAACTGGACCAAAACCATGCTCAGCTGGTGTAGCCATTGTAGCACCACATAATCTCCAAGTTCCTCCGCTAGAGTTTAACAAATATTCTCCTTTAGTAGGTTTAAATGTTTTGTCAAGCGTAATTCTAGAAACAGCAAAATTGTCTTCGTTGTTTACCAAAAAAGTAAAAGTCCCATCTGTATTTCTTAACAAACCAGAACCATCCGCAGAACCTCCAAAAACAAACTTTGGACTATCTGGAAAAACATCATCCGAACTAAAAAGAGAATAAATCTTTAAGCTTTCAAATCCTGCCTTAGCTTTTAATAAACTTGGCGTAACCGATTGATCTTTTAATACAACACTAGATGTTGCAACTTCTTCTTGATCTTTAGAATCGTTGTTGCACGATGTAATTAATGATCCTAGAATAATTAGGGGTAAAATAATTCTTTTCATTTTAGTATTAAGTTGGTTTATATTTTTTTGGCAAAGTAAGTCCCCACTCTTTAACTAAAAATGATTTAGATATTATCAAAAAAACAAAACTCACACCAAAATCATCCAATAAATGCTAAATTAATTAACATTAAATTAGTAATACAAAACATTCATAAACTTGCATTAACATCAAACCAAAAAAAAGAGCCTTATTTCTAAGACTCATTTTCTAATTGTTGTTTATAAACTTTAATATTATCTTTTATAGCTTCTGGCAATTCGGGTTCCTTAATATCAGCATGTTTTTGCATTACTTCCCAAATAATTCTGGCAACAATATAACGGGCCATTTCTTTATCATCAGCAGGAACAATATACCACGGCGCATCTTTGGTCGAAGTTTTATTTATCGCTTCCTCATAATATTGCTGATATTCATCCCAATGTCCGCGTTCCTTCAAATCCGACACAGAGAATTTCCAATTATGTTTTTCTTTCTCCAATCGTCGCAATAATCTCTGGCGTTGTTCCTCTTTACTCAAATGCAAGTAAAACTTAAGAACAATAGTTCCATTTTGAGTAATATGCTTTTCAAAATTATTAATTTGCTCAATCCTGTCCTTCCAGAAATCCTCCGGAATATCCTCTACCTTCTCGATTCCAGGCAAATTCTCGTTTAATATAAATTCAGGATGCACACGAGTTACCAAAATATTCTCGTAATGTGTACGGTTAAAAATCGCATATTTCCCTTTTTCAGGCAAAGCCAGATAATGCCTCCATAAATAATCATGTTCTAACTCCGCCGAAGTAGGCGTTTTAAAACTATGAACCACAACCCCACGCGGATTAAACTCCTTAAAAACCTCACGAATCAAACTATCCTTTCCCGAAGTATCCATTCCTTGCAAGCAAATTAAAACGCCGTACCTATTATGTGCATACATCACATCTTGCAGTTTACTCAATTTAGCTTGAACCTTATCCAACTTCACTTCCTTTTCCTTTTCATCAGCATCTATATCCAGTAAGGTTGGAATTTTTGATAATTTTATTTTATCAACAACTTTAAAATTTTTTGGGTCAATTGATTTCATATTTCATCATTTTAATTAAAGTAAATATACTATTTTTGGTCAGCTTTTTCCCGCTTTGCATTACAATACTTTTCAGTAAATTGCTTTTTTCTAAAAAAGTAACAGGAGCTTCCGCTGGTCGCTCTGTTTCTTCAAGAAAAAACAACAATTTCCTCTCAAAGTATTTTCATTACAATCGGGGCTGGGCATTGATTTTCAAAATAAATATTATAATGATTAAAATTACATTCATTTCATTTTTCTTATTTCTAACATTTATTGGAAAAGCACAAACTACTCCTAAAGTTAACATTAATGAATTAGTTTCAGATTTTATTAAAACTCAAAAAATAGACACAGCATTTACTTACGAAAATTATTCTGTTGGAGGTATAACCCTTGTTGAACCTTCTTTGAACGCTGACATTGAAGAATGCATTACTGATTTAACAAACCATCCAATTTATATTTTTTGGAAAGATGAAGGAAAAACTTATTTTACAAAAATTACTTATTGTTTTGAGTATTCAAAAATCATAATTGCTAACGATGCTTTTTGGGAAATATATTTTTCAAATAAAACTATTATCAAACATGAAAAAGTTAAACCTTTTGAATATATAACTATTAAAAATTCAAAAAAAACAAAGCAACAGATTACTATAAGTAGTTCAAGTTTTCAAAAATTACAGATAATTACTAACGGGGAAAAAACAGAAAAACGATTTGATAAGTTTGATTTACAGAAACAAAGCGAAGGTGCCATAAATATTAATTACGAAAACAACATCAACTTAAGAAGTAAAAAAATTATTGATATCATGGAAGCAATAGTTAATGAAGCAGAAAAAAACAATATATTTAAAAAGATAAAGTCAAGATAGATAAAGACTTCAAAACAACAATCATGGAAAAATTCACACTCGAAATCCTATTCCAAATCATCGGAATTGGTTCAGCATCAGGACTTATATATCAAGACAATTCATTATTTATAATTGGCGACAATAGTGGTTATTTATACGAATACAACATCGATAATTCCGATTTAAAAAAACATGAGATAATTGCAAATCCAACCGAAAATATTGCAAAAAATCTAAAACCCGATTTCGAATCTATTACACATCACAACGATACCGTTTATATTTTTGGTTCAGGCTCAACGGACCAAAGAAACAAAATGATAGAATTCGATTTAAAAAACAAAACCAAAATTGCTACAAACAACTTAACCGATTTTTATGCTGTAATGCAAAATTTCTCAGGTATAAAACCCGAAGATTTTAATCTGGAAGGAGCTATTTTCGATGGCGAAAATTGGTATTTATTCAATCGAGGAAACGGAAAAACCAATAAAAATGCCATATTTACGATACACGGCAAAAATCTAGGCGAAGAATTCAGCCTTATTTCTGTAGACTATAAACTCCCTAAAATAAAAGGAGTACGCAGCAGTTTTACCGATGCCATACTAGTCGATAATAAAATTTACTTTTTGGCTACAGCCGAAGACACAAAATCTACCTATGCCGATGGTGAGATATTAGGAAGTTTTATTGGGCAAATAGACTTAAAAACCATGAAAATTGACTACACCAAAAAAATCAGTACAACCAATAAATTTGAAGGCCTTACCTTATATAAAAAATCTAACAATACAATCGAGTTTTTACTTTGCGAAGACAATGACACCGAGCTTCTAGAAACTAAGATTTACAAATTAACTTTACCCTTGTAATTTAAGACTCAAAGTAACAAATAAAGCCGTTTTGTGACTTTGACACCCGAGCGATAGCGAAAACTTAAATTGTCTATAAAGGGACGCGGACGATACGGATTTACAAAAGTAAAGCCACGGATTAAAACTGATTTAAAAATAAAATCCGTTTTAATCCTTGTTCCTTTCTCAAAGAGTTAGATAGAATTAAATAAATCGTGAAAATTCGTAGCTAAAAATATTTATCAAAATACCAATCTATTAAGTTCTACTCTCCTATTCCCGAGAGTATTAAAAAAATGAAACAAACCTATAAAAACTTACTTATCTTCTTACTCTTTTTTAGCACTCCTATTTATGCACAAAATCAAGAATGTATTATTTATTTTAAAGAAGGAGATTCTATTGAAGGTTTCGGCTTAATTCGAAATAATAAAATAAAATTCAAAATTTCTAAGGACAGTGAAACAGATTCTTGGGACTTTGAAAATGTCTATAAAATTAAATTTATTGGAATTGATATTGTGCAAACCTATGAATATTTAAAACTAAATTCTTCAGGCAATCCAAAATTAGTTGAACTCATAGTTGATGGAGAGGTTAATTTATATAGAATGGAAAAAGCACAAGATTTTATAAATCCAAAACTTAAGAAAACAGCCGCGCCAAATCAAAATATAACTTCATTACCAAATTACTCTTACTTTACAGAACAAACAAAAGACCTTTATTATTTGAAAAGAAAGAACAATCAATATGCAACTCATATAAATATTGGGATTCTTTCTAATTGGAAAAAAATATCAACCAGTTATTTTTCTGATTGTGACATTCTTGTCAAAAAAATAAAAGATAATAAATTTAGTTCTAATCAAATAAAAGAAATAGTTGAATACTATAATGACATTTGCTACGAACAATAAACAAAACCTAATAAATTATACTAAAAATCCAAAAGTATATTTCATAAAACTAAGATTTACAAATTAACCCTAAACAATTAAAATGAACCCTATTTTAAATCAAAACCTTTTTCTAGTAAAAGAGCACGTCGGGATGTTCAAAGCAGCTAATAACTATGACATTTACAATCCCGAAAACAATGAACTAATAATGAATTGCCGAGAAAAAAATCTAGGCTTTTTCACCAAAGTATTGCGATTTACAGATTTTAAAAGAGCAACTCCTTTCGATATAGAAATTGCATCGCCAAGTGGAGAAAAAATAATTAGTGTAAGACGTGGCGTAGCAATTTTCCGCTCTACAGTAGAAGTATTCGACGAGAAAGAGCGTTTAATTGGAACATTCAAACAAAAATTAATTTCTATTGGAGGAAAATTTCAAATTTTAGACAAAAACGAAAGACTCGTTTGTACACTACAAGGAAAATGGACAGGTTGGGATTTTAAATTCACCAAAGACACTAAAATGCTTGGACAAGTAAATAAGAAATGGGCTGGAATTGGGAAAGAATTCTTTACCAGTGCCGATAATTATGTACTACAAATAGAAAACTCAGTAGCACAAGACGATAGCGTAAGACAACTTATACTTGCAGCAGTAATGTGTATCGATATGGTATTAAAAGAATAAAAATTAGTTTCTTAAAGAATTAGTTAGCCCCTAATTTCTCTAATTTACACTAAATAATTTGATAGCCGAGCGATAGCAAAACAAGTTTGCAACGCTAAAATAAAACCCCAAGAAAAAGCCATGAATTTCTCCAATAAAAAGGAATTCATGGCTTTTATATTATTTGTTATTTTGATACGCTTCTTTATTCTTCTGTTCAGTCAGAATCTTATCTAAAAAAGGTGTTGTTTCTTTTTCTATTTCTTCTTTCGAAATTTCCAAAGCCAGCGGATCTTTAACTAATTGTAACCAAGGTTTCTTTCCGTCAAAATCATAAGACCCAAAAACAATTACAGGAGTTCCTTTAACTTTTATATTCTCCTTGTCTGCCAATACCCATTGATCAGCCCAATCGTAAAGGTAGCGAGCATCTTTTTCCTGAAGTCTTAAGCAAGAATGAGAAGCTGGATATCCTGGCAAAGCATATTGATGAAAACCAACACCTTTCTTGTTTTCAATATTAAAATTCCAGCGTAACTCCCACTCATCGTTAAAAGTACTAGTCGTTTTTTCGGCTTTCCAATTGGTATAAAAGAGTCCTGTTGGAGTTGGATCTTTTTTTCTTCCCATATTAGTTTGTCCCGTATAAACTAATTGCCCTTTCTCATAAGCTGCAAATGTTTGCGATGGATACGAAAAGAAGATTATCTTATCAACATCTCTCAAAAACGGAACTGTCAATGGAAACGGAAGATAGTTTTCAATCTTTTCATTTAAATCCGATGGAACAATAATAGAATCCATTTTAGCAAAATTTGCTTTATCAGTTCGATTAAGAGCTGCGAGAATACCTAACTGCGTATCATTTGTAGTATTGGCTTTTAACCAATCTTTTCTATTCTCGATATGATAAGAAATCGCCGTTGGTTTTTTACGTATTTCTATTTCTTTAATCTCTGGAGTCTCTTTCTTTTTACAGGAAAAAGTCAGAATTGCTATAGTTAAAATAAGAAGTATCTTTTTCATAATAAATGTGTTTATTACAAATTTGGCTTATTAAATAGAGAAAAGCATTATATAATTTTCTGCATTTGTTTCTTTATTTAAAGATTTCAATAAGCATTATAATAAAAACATCTATTTTATACTCTTAAAAAAGGCGTTTCTATTATTTAGAAACACAAAGCCAACTATACGAAAGAAATGTATTTCTTTTTGCTCTCTTTTTTTACATAAAATCTATATTTCTATGTGTTAAATAAAATTTTCATGCAGTATACTCGAAGCACATTTAGCAATAAAACTTAACCGATTTTAAAATAAATCCCGAAAACGTAATAGTAGAAATCTAGTTAATTTTATATTAAGAATCCCTATTAAAAGCCACTTCCAAAATTGAAAATAAGTATTTTTGTAAAAGAAACAATTCAAATAATTCGTACTTTATTGTACATTAAAATAAGTAATATGAGTAATCTAAAAGATAAAAATGCCCTAATTACAGGTGCTGGAAAAGGAATAGGAAAAGCTGTTGCAATTGCATTGGCAAAAGAAGGAGTAAATGTAATTTTATTAGCTAGAACTCAAGCTGATATTGATACTGTTGCTACCGAAATAAATGCTCTTGGAGTAAAATCATTGGCAATAACTGCCGATGTAGCAGACATTAACTCTGTAAACAAAGCAGTAGAAAAAGCAATTGCCGAATTTAAAACCATCGATATCTTAATTAATAATGCTGGAATTGCTGCTTTTGGTAATTTCTTAGAATTAGAACCAGCAGCTTGGGAAAGAATCATACAAGTAAACTTAATGGGGACCTATTATGTAACTCGTGCCGTTTTACCTAATATGATTGCAAACCAAATAGGAGACATCATCAATATTTCATCGACTGCAGGATTAAACGGAAATGCATTAACAAGTGCTTATAGTGCTTCTAAATTTGCAGTTCTTGGTCTAACCGATTCTTTAATGCAAGAAATGAGAAAACACAATATTCGCGTTACTGCTTTAACACCAAGTACTGTGGCTACCGATATGGCAAAAGAATTAAAACTAACAGATGGTAATCCAGAAAAAGTAATGCAATCTGAGGATATCGCAGAACTAATCATTGCACAACTTAAATTAAACCGTAGAGTTTTTATTAAAAACAGCAGTATTTGGTCAACAAATCCTTAATTAAAACTAACTATTATATACAATAAAACCCCTCGCAAAAGGGGTTTTGTTATTTTATAGTATTTCTATTCTCGTTTATATAAATTTTGGCTTCGCTCAATTAGACAAATAAGTTGCAATTCTTTCTTCTAGAAACTTATAAGTATAGTTTCTTACTTCTTACTTCTCCTCTGTCTTCTCTCTCTTTTAAGCTTCGGCTAATTTATTTACAAACTCTAATCGTACACTACCATCTTCATCAATCGTAGTCAGATTTATTTCGTGTAGCGTATTTACTAATTCAGGATTCCAAGGCGTTTTAACCTTTACGTAATTCTCGGTAAAACCATGAATGTATCCTTCTTTATTTTCACTTTCAAAAAGTACTGTTTTATTAGCTCCTAATTGACTTTCGTAAAAAGCACGACGTTTTTTAACCGATAAGCCACGTAACATCTTGCTACGTTTTGAGCGCACATTTGCAGGAACAATTCCAGTCATATTTGCAGCTTCTGTATTATCACGTTCCGAATAAGTAAAAACGTGTAAATAAGATATATCCATTTCATTAAGGAAATGATACGTCTCAAGGAAATGTTCATCAGTCTCTCCAGGAAACCCAACAATTACATCGACACCAATACAAGCATGTGGCATAACTTCGCGTATTTTGTTCACACGTTCCGTATATACTTCACGAAGGTAACGACGTTTCATTAACTTCAGAATATCATTACTTCCCGATTGTAACGGAATATGAAAATGAGGCACGAAAGTTCTGCTTTTTGATACAAAATCAATTGTTTCGTTCTTTAGTAAATTTGGCTCGATTGAAGAAATTCTTAAACGCTCGATTCCATCTACTTTATCTAGGGCTTGAACTAAATCCAGAAAAGTATGTTCGTGTTTTTTATTCCCGAATTCTCCTTTTCCGTAATCACCAATATTAACTCCCGTTAAAACTATTTCTTTAATATTTTGAGACGATATTTCTTTGGCATTTTGTAATACGTTTTCCAAAGCATCACTACGAGAAATTCCTCTCGCAAGCGGAATTGTGCAGTAAGTACATTTGTAATCGCAACCATCTTGTACTTTTAAGAAAGCACGTGTTCTATCGCCTATCGAGTAGCTTCCTACATAAAAATCAGCTTCCGATATTTCGCAAGAATGAACTTCGCCCATATCGTTTTTACTCAAATCATTGATATAATCTGTGATTTTAAACTTCTCTGTTGCTCCAAGAACCAAATCAACACCATCTACAGATGCTAATTCTTCAGGTTTAAGTTGTGCATAACAACCTACAGCTGCAACAAATGCTTTATCATTAAGTTTCATTGCCTTTTTTACAACCTGCTTAAACTGCTTATCGGCATTATCAGTAACCGAACAGGTGTTGATTACATATATATCAGCAACATCTTCAAAATCGACACGATCGAAACCTTCATCCTGAAAATTTCTAGCAATTGTAGATGTTTCTGAAAAATTCAGTTTACATCCAAGCGTATAAAAAGCAACTTTTTTTCTATTTTCCATGGCAATAAACTACGTTTTAAGTAGTATTTATTATAATTTATCTCCTTATAAAAGAGTTTGCAAATTTACGTACAATATTCTTCAAAACGAAATCAATAATTATCTATATATCAATATTTTGTCTTGTACTAACATTTACTTACTCCAAAAAATACTTAAAAACCAACATTCATTTTGCTTTTAAGCAAAAACGAAAGCTAAATTTCATAAAAATCAAAGGAAAAGCGTCATTTTGACTCAATGAAATCTCCATTTACAAAAAAAACTGTAAAATGAAGTTCTGAAAAGAATATAAAAAGCTTTTAAACTACAGACAAATCCTATTTTTATGCATCTCAAATATCTTTTTCGACATTATTATCTACAAATAAAATCTTGCCAATTAAATGGTTATTAATAAGATGCGGGCATTTTAAAAAAATGATTTAAAAAACTAAAGTTTTCCTATTATACGCTTTGTTCGCGTAAATATTCGCCTTAAATTCACACCACGAAAAATGTGGTAAAAACAATACTATTTAACAACAATTGGCGTTAACTATTTTTCATAAAGTTGTTGCAATTCTTTATTCAACAAAAAAACATAAATGGGCAAGCCGAAAACCATACAGAGTAGGTATTTAAATTAATTTAAAAAATAAAATGAAAGCATTTTTCCCCACAATCTTATTAATGCTATTAACTATTTTTGGAGCACAGGCACAAACTGCTAGTACTACTACAAATCCATTTCCTTCTATTGCTACTCTTACTTCTTGGGCGAGTTATAATTCTCAATCAAAATTTGATATAGAGATCCGTAATATCGGATTTAAATTTGAAGTAAAATCTGTTGAAGAAGGTTCTACAGCTTTTACCTACATCAGAAAAGTAATCGTAAACGAGATTTCTTATACTGACAGAATCGTTTATAGAATTGCAAATGGTAATACTGCAAGTATCATCTCATTAGTTACTGCTTCGACAGATTTAGTGTCTTTATACACACCGCAATTGTCTACCTACAAAAGCAACAACTGTAAAACAGAAATGTCTAAAGATAAAAATACAACTTGTACTTGTTACGAGAATGCTAATTACTCTATTGATGTTTGCGACGAACGTGTGAAACTTACAATGGGAGATGGAAATAAATATTTTATTTCTGTAGCTAAAAAATAAGTCTAAAATGACTTAGAATACCGTTATCTTATAACGGAACTGTGTAACCCAAATCTTTACATACTAAAAACAATCGGCAAAAGTTTGTAAAGATGTGGGAACATATTTAAAAAAAAGACTAAAGATTTGGGTTCTTTAGTTCGTACCAAACTTCTTCTTCATCATCAAGTATAAAAGAGTTTACGTACTTTAATCCAAGCTTTTCTAATATACTTCTAGAACCGCTATTTTCTGCATCTGCATAAGCGTAAATCGCTTCAACTTTCATGTCATTAAAGGCATAATCCACAAAAGCTTTTCCTGCTTCAGTTGCATATCCTTTTCCCCAATGTTCCTCAATAAAGCGATATCCTATTTCATAAAAATCCTTATGACCATTGACAGTATCAGTAATAAATTTTATTCCTGACCAACCTATAAAAGTGTTAGTTTCTTTAAGAACTACAGCCCAGCGGCCAGTTCCAAAATCCTTGTATTGTTGGTGTACAAATCCAATATAAGCACGACTTTCGTCAATATGAGTTACTGGCTTTTTCCCTACGTACCTATGAACATTTGGATTAGAGTCTAATTCAAACATTCCTTTATCATCTGTAGAAAGAAATTCTCTTAACAATAATCGTTCGGTTTCAATTGATTTTTTCATCTGGTTCTAGTTTAAAATATAACGTTGTACTACTTCGGCAACACCATTATTATTATTTGATGCTACAATAACATCTGCTCTGTCTCGTAATTCAGGCGTAACATTATCTACCCAAACTCCTAAACCAGCATATTCTATCATCGACAAATCATTACCTGCATTTCCTACAGCAATAATTTCACTCTGATTAATATTTAACTTCGCTGCCAAAAGTTTTAAACTTGCAGCTTTATCTATTCCGTTTTGAGCTACTTCTAAGAAAAAAGGTTTAGACATTGCTACACTCAAATGAGGCATTTCGGCCTTTAAATCATCTTCAAGTCCTTTTAAATAACTTGGCTCTTCGAGCAAAATACATTTCACAGCAGCAGTCGTAACAGCTTCTTTAAAGCTTGCTACTTTATGGTGTTTTAATCCAGTAATAATCTTTTCTATTTCTATAAATTCTGAGTCAGTTTCGCTGATAATTTCATTATTTAAATAGGTAATAATATGTGTTTTATTCTTTAAACTGTAATCGTACAATTCGTGAATTTGTTCTTTTGACAAAGTTTGCTCAAAAAGAATTTCATCATCTTTAACATTGCTAATCACAGCTCCGTTAAACGAAATCATGTACGAATTATTCAAATCCAATTCTAGTTCTTTTGCAAAAGCTGTCATTGCCGAAGTTGGTCTTCCAGAAGCTAAAACCACATAAACTCCCATTGCCTGAGCTTTAAGGAGCATTTCTTTATTAATATCCGATATTTTATGGTCATCGGTCAACAAGGTGTCATCCATGTCTAAAACCAGCATTTTATATTGCATATTCTTTTTTGAGTTACCAGTTTCAGTTTTCAGTCGCAGTCGCAGTTTTCAGTTACAGTAAGCACTGTAAACTGCGACTAAAAACTTAATTACTTATCCTTAAAGACTCATTCTGAAATCTTCGATAATAGGATTTGCTTTTGCAAAATCAGTCTCTTGAATAAATACCTCAACAGCTAAATCCGTATTACCAAAACCGCCTAAACGAGCCGATTGGATATTGTTTTTAATAACTGTATCTACTTGCGCTTCTTCTAATTTTTGTTGTAACGCTTGCGCTAAAATCTCACTTCCCGAAAACACTTTCATTAGTCCCATATCCTATTTATTTTAATAATATTATTTTTAATTGATTTTGAAAATCTTCATTTTCATTTATTCCAGTATGATTTTGTCCTTTTAAAACATAAAGATACCCATTCGATTTTAATAATTTACTTAATCTAACCGAATTAGAAAAAGGAATTAATTGATCCTGATCTCCATGAAAAATATAAATTGGCGCCTTTATTTTGGAAAAATAATCATGTGTTTCAAAATTAAATTTTTTCATAAAATCAGGAAAAAATGGAACTTTGGTACCTGCCAATTCTGTAAAACTATAATATGGAGCCTGAAGAATCAAAGCTTTAGGCTTATTATTTGATGCCAAAATGGTAGCAAGACCACTACCTATTGAATATCCAGTAATAATGATTTTGTTTTCATTATATCTCTCACATAGTTTTTTATAAACTATCGAAATATCTTTGTTTAATTGGGTTTCATCATCAATCTTCCCTTCACTTTTTCCAAAACTTCTATAATCTAAGATAAAGATATCATATCCTAAACTCGTATAAACGCTTGCAATACTGCCCCACGTATCCAGAGTACCAGCATTACCGTGAAGATAAAAAATCAGTCCTTTAGGATTTTCTGCTTTAAACAATAAACCATTCAAATTCACTCCATCGAAGGAACGAATATTAAGTTCTTCAAAATTTTGGTGGTATTCAAATTTAAAATTGTCAGGTAGTTTGGAATTTTGAAAAACCATACCCGCCTGATTAAAATAGATATATGAAACCACAGACAAATAAACAATAAACAACAATCCTAAAACTATTATAACCAAAAACTTAAGTGTTTTAAAAATTTCCATTTATTATTCCTCATCTTATTTTCAAGCTAGTCTATTCTTCAATATCCTCTTCTTCATCCTCATCGTCCTCATCTATTTCGAACAAATAAGGCTCAAGCAACATTTTATCTGCCAAAATATCAATACTTTCTGTCAGTTGTTCTGCAAAAATAATTCGCTGCGTTTTAGCAATACTATTAGAAATACGCATGATTTTAGTTTCATGACGTAATTTTAAAATTGGATTTGCATCATCCAGGATAAACATCTTCAAACGGTTTACATTATACCCTGCAGTAGTAAACATATCGCTTAGTTTATTTGGTGTACCTATTAAAACATCAATTCCAGTAGAGATGTAGTTTTTATCATAATCCATATCTCCTTTGTCATGCACACCATAAACTTCAAGCTTACTATACTTCCCGTATTTCTCAAAAAGTTCTTCCATTTCCAGCACCTTTGCTTTATCTTCTACGATAATTAAAGCACGAGGAGATTCTTCATTTTTACCTATCAATTGCTGAATAACATTTAGAACAATTGTAGTAGATTTTCCGCTTCCTTTTGGAGCAACAATAATACAATCGGCACCACTTTTTAGCGTAGAAAAAGTTTCTTGCTGTAATGCATTAGCATCAGTTAAACCGTTTTCGATTAATGCTTCTTGTAACGTTTCGTTTATTTTTTTTAGTTTCATCTTTTTAATGCTTTAAGCTTTAAGCTATACGCTTCAAGCAAAAATTATTTATAATAATATTAATAGCTTAAAGCGTATAGCTTAAAGCCTATTGCGCGAAGCATCTATTTGCTTGCGAACATTTTCACATCTGTTTCCGAAATTTCGCTTCCACCCAATATGATAAGTCGCTCTACAACATTTCGCAATTCTCTGATATTTCCTGTCCAATCATATTCTTGCAAAAGTTTTATCGCTTGAGGCGAAAACATCTTCATTGTATTCCCTTGCTCTGAAGCTATTTTTTCGGCAAAATGCGAAATCAAAGCCGGAATATCTTCTCTTCTATCATTTAATTGCGGAACTTTTATCAAGATTACTGCCAATCGGTGATATAAATCTTCACGGAAACGACCTTCAGCAATTTCTGTTTTTAAGTCTTTATTGGTTGCGGCAACTACTCTAACGTCTACTTTAATATCTTTCTCTGCTCCTACTCTTGTAATCATGCTTTCTTGTAAAGCACGTAATACTTTGGCTTGAGCCGAAAGACTCATATCTCCAATTTCATCTAGAAATATAGTTCCTTTATCAGCAGCTTCAAATTTTCCTGCTCTATCTTTAACCGCCGATGTAAAAGCTCCTTTTACGTGACCGAACAACTCACTTTCAATTAATTCACTCGGAATCGCAGCACAGTTTACTTCGATTAAAGGGAAATTAGAACGAGCGCTTTTTTCATGCAATTGGTGTGCTACCAGTTCCTTTCCTGTTCCGTTTGGCCCAGTAATCAAAACTCTCGCTTCTGTTTCGGCTACCTTTTCAATCATAATTTTAATATGACTTATAGCTTCACTATCACCAATCATTTCGTAATTCTTACTTACTTTTTTCTTTAAAATCTTATTTTCTACAACAAGTTTTTTTCTGTCCAAAGCATTACGAACCGTATTTAATAAACGGTTTAAATCTGGTGGTTTTGATATATAATCAAACGCTCCAAGACGCATCGTATGAATCGCTGTTTCCATATCACCATGTCCAGAAATCATAACCATCGGAATCTCAGGCTTGATTTTTTTTGCTTCTTCTAACACCTCAACACCATCCATCTTTGGCATTTTGATATCACACAAAACCAAATCGTAATCGTTATTCTTTATCTTTTCAAGTCCCGAAACACCATCTTCTGCCTCCTCAACCTGATAGCTGTCATTTTCTTCAGATAATATCTTTGTAAGTACTCTACGAATAGCTGCTTCGTCTTCAATAATTAGTATTTTACTCATTTCTTTTGAGGTTCTAAGTTGCAAAGGCGCAAAGGTACAAAGTTTAAAATCTTTGTCGCTTTATAACCCCACAGCTTTATTATTATTTTAGTATTAACAACAAGATTAAAAAAAAACAAAGGCACAAAGTCTAAAACCTTTGCCCCTTTGTCACTCTGTATCTTTTTTTGAGGTTCTAGGTTATTTCTTTAAGAAGCTAAAAACTTAGCGACTCTGCATCTTAGAACCTTAGCAGCTTAAAAAATTAATATTTAAGCCATCTATATAATTCCTTCCATGTTGGTTTCTTACCGTACATTAATATACCTACACGATAAATTTTGGCAGCAAACCAAACTACTGCAAAAAACGAAGCAAACAATAAAGTTACGGAAATAAGTATTTGCCACCAAGGCACTCCAAACGGAAGTCGCATTAACATAACGATTGGTGATGTTAGTGGAATCATAGAAAACACTACTGCAATTGTTCCGTGTGGATCATTTACAACAGTAAAAAAACCTATGTAAACACTCAAAATCAATGGCATAATAATAGGCAAAAGAAATTGTTGTGAATCAGTCTGGTTATCTACCGCTGCACCAATAGCCGCATAAAATGAACTATATAAGAAATATCCACCTATGAAATAAACCACAAATCCAATCAGGATACTTGCAATTGGTAAATTCCATAATTCATTGATATACATTTGTGCCGTTCCAAGAAGTTCCTTTTGTGCTGCATGCATTAACTCTGGCGGAACCTTAGCGGTTGGACCAACATTTACACCAAAAAATGCCGATGCTGCAAACATTAAAGCAAAACCTATTACTGCCCAAATTAAGAATTGTAATAATCCAGCCAATGAAGTTCCGATTATCTTACCCATCATTAACTGAAAAGGTTTTACCGATGAGATAATAATTTCGATGATTCGATTCGTTTTTTCCTCGATTACACTACGCATAACCATATTACCGTAAATAACGATAAACATCATTATTAAGTAACCAAAAGAACCTCCAATTGCGATTTTTATCTCGTTAAGTCCTTTTAAACTCTCTTCTCCCGAAGCTTTTGCGAGATGAATATTTACTTTTGCCTGAGCATTTTTTATCGCTAATGTATCTAAATTTGCTTCTTGAAAATTAAGTCTTGTAATCTCGTCGGCGATTGTATTTTGTGTATTTTCAATAAAAGAAATACTTGGACTATTATTTGATATAAACTCAATTTTACTTTCTAAATCTTTTATTTTACCCGTTTTAGGAATCAGAAGTAATCCATCTAAACTCTCTTTAGCAATACTATCTTTTAGCGATTGCAAAGGCATTTTGGATAAATCAAGATACCTGAACTCGACATTTTTTGCATTTTGCTTGGTAAATTCCGAAGCAAACAAACCTGTTTCATCATAAATTGCAATACGTTTTGTATCGGCTTTCATAGAACTTAAATATCCGATAAAAGCAGCTATTGCAACAAACAATAACGGACTTAAAAAAGTCATTACGATAAAAGACTTATTACGGACTTTAGAAATAAATTCTCTTTTTATAATTAATGATATAATACTCATTTATATAGATTACTAGATTATTAGACTGCTTAGACTTGCTTAGATTTTAGACTTTCTTAGACTTCTTAGAATTACATTTTTGACTCTTAAATTCAGTCTAAAATCTAAGTAGTCTAATGATCTAAGAGGTTACTGTTTGAATAAAAATATCGTTTACACTTGGAATTTTCTCAACAAAATGAGTCACTTGTCCGCGTTGTGTTAATACATTCAATAAATCATTTGGAGTTGCATTTCCTATCTGAATTTCCAGTTTTAATTCGTCACCCAATGATTTAAAATGAGCAGGCAAAACGGTAAATTTTTGTGAGATATCATACATTAATCCTTCGATGTTATTGGTTAATATTCCAACTTCAAAACTATTTGTTTTAAATTGTCTTTTTACATCAATCAGTTTTCCTTCTATCAGTTTATTCGATTTATGAATCAAAGCTATATGATCACAAAGTTCTTCAACACTTTCCATACGATGTGTCGAAAAAATAATAGTCGAACCTTGTTCTTTTAATGCCAAAATTTCATCTTTTATGACATTGGCATTAACTGGATCAAATCCAGAAAAAGGCTCATCAAAAATCAATAATTTTGGTTTATGCAATACACAAACCACAAACTGAATTTTCTGCGCCATTCCTTTTGATAATTCCTGGACTTTCTTGTTCCACCAACCTTGAATTTCTAATCTATCAAACCAATAATCTAATTGTTTCTTAGCTTCGGCTTTAGACAATCCTTTCATCTGAGCCAGATACAAGCATTGCTCTCCTACTTTCATAGAACTATACAATCCTCTTTCTTCAGGAAGGTATCCGATATGTTGTACGTGTTTAGGCTGTAATTTCTCACCATCTAGAATTACTTTTCCACTATCTGGATAAGTAATCTGATTTATAATTCTTATTAGTGATGTTTTTCCCGCTCCATTAGGACCTAATAATCCGTAAATACTGCCTTTTGGGACATTTAATGAAACTTCGTTAAGCGCAACATAATCACCGTATTGTTTTACGACATTATGTACTTCGAGTAAGTTGCTCATGCTTTTTATTTGGGTTTACTACGTCTACTTGACTACTTAACCTTTTTGGTTTAGCGTGTGTAAAAGTAAATAATTAGTAGCGAAAACTTCATATTGTTACAAAAAAAACCCATCCTAAAATAAATTTAAGATGGGTTTATAAATTAATTGTAACGTTTTACAAAAGATAAGATGTGTTTATGAAAACATATCTTTTACTTTTTCAAAAAATGACTTATCTGTTTTCTCTGGACTCGGAATAAAATGGTCATCTGTTAAAGCATTTTCAAAGAATTGCTTCTGATCTTTGCTTAATGTTTTTGGTGTCCAAACATTTACATGAACCAATAAATCTCCATTTCCGTATCCATTGATACTTGGAATTCCTTTTCCTTTTAATCTTAAGATTTTTCCAGATTGAATTCCTTCTTCTAATTTAATTCTCACTTTCCCGTTAATTGCTTCAATATCTTTAGAGATACCTAAAACAGCTTCTGGAAAACTTATATATAAATCGTAATGTAAATTTTCGCCTTCACGTTTCAAGAATTCGTGTTCAAGTTCTTCAATTGCAACAATTAAATCACCTGGAACGCTGTTTCCTGGAGCATCGTTTCCTTTGCCAGAAACTTTAAGCTGCATACCATCAACAACTCCCGCAGGAATTTTGATTGATACAGTTTCATCTTCCTGAACCATTCCTTGCGAATCTGCATTGCTAGGTTTTTTATCTAAAATCTGACCAGAACCTCCACAAGTTGGACAAGTCGAAGCTGATTGCATTCTACCTAAAATAGTATTAGTCACACGCATTACCTGCCCTTGACCATTACATGTAGAACATGTTTTATAAGTAACCCCTTTGGCTTGAACCTTACGTTTTACTTTTACTTTTTTCTCAACACCATTTGCAATCTCTTCTAAAGTTAATTTTACTTTAATTCTAAGATTACTTCCTTTAGTACGACGAGGGCCTCCGCCTCCACCGCCTCCGAAACCACCAAATCCGCCTCCGAAGATGTCGCCAAACTGACTGAATATGTCATCCATATTCATGCCACCATGACCACCACCTCCAAAACCACCTGAACCATCAAAGGCTTGGTGACCGTATTGATCGTATTTGGCTTTTTTATTAGGGTCGCTTAAAACTTCATATGCTTCTGCAGCCAATTTGAAGTTCTCTTCTGCCTGTTTGTCGTCTGGATTTTTATCCGGATGATATTTTAACGCACATTTACGGTACGCTTTTTTAATCTCGGCAGCATCCGCATTTTTTGAAATGCCTAATATTTCGTAAAAATCTTTTTTCATAATTGTTTAAATTCCAAAAAAACAAAACCCAATAAATAACTCAATTCTGAAGATTCAAAACTATTTATTTGGGGTTTGGGAGTTATAATTTGTTATTTTAGTTTCCAACCACAACTTTAGGAAAACGAATAATTTTGTCTCCTAATTTGTATCCTTTTTCTATAACATCAACGATTTTACCCTTCAATTTATCCGAAGGTGCTGGAATTTGAGTAATCGCTTCAGCGTAATCAGCATTAAATGCATCCCCTGCTCTTACTTCAATTTGCTCTAAACCTTTAGCTACTAATGTGCTTTTTAGTTTCTCATGAATTAACTCAACTCCTTTAGTCAATGTTTCATCCTCAGATTTGTTGATTTCAACCATTGCTCTGTCAAAATCATCTAATACAGGAAGCATTGCCAATAATACCTCTTGATTAGCAGTTTTAAACAAATCTATTCTTTCTTTTGAAGTTCTTTTTTTGTAATTTTCAAATTCAGCAAACAAACGCAAGAATTTATCTTTTTCTTTTGCTAAATCTTGAGCTAGCTGTTCTTCTACACTTAATTCCTCAATAATAATCTGTTCGCCATTGGCATTATTCTCTAACGTTACGTCATCTATTTCTTGATCGATTTCTGTATTTTCCGTAGTCATATTACTTTTATTTTTAAAAATATTCTTAAACTTCATTTTTTATTCTTTTCTATGGATTGCAAAAGTACTGCCAAACCTTATAAAATGTCAAATTGTCACCTTTCGATAAATTTTCACACTATTAAGTATTCAGCCAATGTATCTAAAACCATCATATCCTCAAAAAAATTAGTATAATTTTAAGATAATTGCGATTTAGAATAAATACATTTGAGGTAATTACAAATTAATTATTACCTATCACAAATTGAATTTAAGGTTAGCTTCGGCTTTATAATAAATTATTAATTCAACTTTACCTTATATTAAAAAAAGCTTCGCCTGATAGACGAAGCTTTTTTTTATGCTTTTTGCTTTTCCTAACGAAAGCTTGTGATAAATAATTAATAACAGTTGTTATTTAATTTGTTTTTGCACGGGCGGAGGGATTCGAACCCCCATCAACGGTTTTGGAGACCGCTATTCTACCCTTGAACTACGCCCGTAACTTAAGGCCGCAAATTAAAGGCTTTTTTTTCTTTTCCACCAATTATTTCATGCAAATTTGAAAAGATTTAAGCTAATAAACCTCAACAATTCACTAACACAATCACCTCCAGAACTTTGTGAATTCCGTATTCTTTAATCAAAACAAAAACTTTGCGAAATAACCACAAAGATTCACCAAGATTTTAAAAGTATAGTTTTATAAAAACACAAAGTTCACAAAGCTTTGTGTTCATCTAGCTTTGCGAACTTTGTATTTTATATCCGAAAGGAACGCGGATGATACGGATTTACAAAAATAAAAATCCGTTTAATCCGTGTTTTCGCGATAGCGAATCCGCTTAATCCGCGTTCCTCTATAGACAATCTAAAAAAAGCTTAATCTCTTTATGAAATAACCGCAAAGATCACCAAGATTTTAAAAGTATGGTTTTATAAAAACACAAAGTTCACAAAGCTTTGTGTTGATCTAGCTTTGCAAACTTTGTGTTTTCTATGCGTGAGTAAAATTAAATCTTAGCTCACTTTGCGGTTAAATTATTACGCCAATAATGCTTTCTTCAACCCTTCTAAATCAACCGAAACTTGTTCGCCCGTCACTAAGTTCTTAAGCGAGTACGTATTAGATTCTATTTCTTGCTCACCAACAATAACAGCAAAAGGAATCATACGTTTATCAGCATGCTGAAACTGCTTTCCTACCTTTACATTATCTGGATACAACTCCACTTTAATATTTTCTTTTCTTAATTCCTGAATCGCTTTAAGCGCATAAAACGCCTCTTTATCACCGTAGTTTATAAACAAAGCTTTAGATGTTGCCGTAACCGTTTCTGGAAACAATTGCAATTCCTCAAGCACCAAATAAATACGATCTAACCCGAAAGAGATTCCAACACCACTCATATTTTTTAACCCAAAAACACCAGTTAAATCGTCATATCTTCCACCACCACCGATAGAACCCATGGCAACAGTTTTTGGCGCACCTACTTCAAAAATAGCTCCTGTATAATAGTTAAGTCCACGCGCAAGCGTAACATCCAAGTCTAAAATTGCTGTAGACAATCCTAAATTAGACACATTGTCACAAATAAAACGCAACTCCTCTACCCCTTTCATTCCCTCTTCAGAAGAAGCTAATAAATCTGAAAGTTGATTAATTTTGTCCGAAATTGTTCCTGTAAAACTAAATAATGGCTGCACTTTTACAAGCGCTTCTTCCGAAATTCCTTTCTCCACCATTTCTTTTTTCACACCATCTTCGCCTATTTTATCAAGCTTATCTAATGCAACCGTAAAATCAATTAATTTATCCGAAGCACCAATAACCTCCGCAATTCCAGATAATATTTTTCGGTTGTTTATTTTTATAGTCACACCACTTAAACCCAAAGAAGTAAAAACAGTATCATATAATTGTACCAACTCCACTTCTTGCCATAATGATTTAGAACCAACCACATCGGCATCACATTGAAAAAACTCTCTGTAACGTCCTCTTTGAGGTCTGTCAGCTCTCCAAACTGGCTGAATTTGATATCTTTTAAAAGGAAATTCAATTTCGTTTTGGTGTTGTACCACATATCTTGCAAACGGAACTGTTAAGTCGTAACGCAATGCTTTCTCAGAAATTCTCCCTGTAAATTTATTCAACTCAATTCTTTCGTTGAGATCAATTTTTTCAGCAGAATTAACTTGTAAAGATTCTATAGATTCTGGTAATTCAATTTTACTTTTATTGAAGAAAAAATTACCAGAGTTCAATATTTTAAAAATCAAACGATCGCCTTCTTCACCATATTTTCCCATTAAAGTTTCAGAATTCTCAAAAGATGGTGTTTCAATCGGTTGAAAACCAAACTTCTCAAAATTATTTTTTATGGTTTGAATAATATATTGACGTTTTGACACCTCTGCAGGCGAAAAATCTCTTGTTCCTTGTGGAATACTTGGTTTAGAAGCCATTTCTCTTTGCTATTTTAGATTTCTGATTTTAGACTTTAGATTTGCTTTCGAAATCTTAAATTCTAATCGAGTGCAAATATCTTACTTTTTAAAATAAATAATGACTCTTCTAAAACAAACTTGTAACAAAAATTGTATTTTCGTGACAAACTAGTATGATGCTAAAATTATTCAAAGAAAATATTCGAATTGCATTTGGTTCCATTCGAACACAATTATTACGTACCATTCTTACCGTATTAATTATTGCAATAGGCATCACAGCTTTAGTTGGGATACTAACCGTGGTTTCGGCATTAGAAAACACTATTTCTAACGATTTTGCTTCTATGGGAGCAAATACCTTTAATATAAACCAATACGAAAACGAAGTTCGAAACCGTGGTGGTAACGAAAGAGAAGTTATAAATCCTATTATTTCCTATCCCGAAGCCGTAGCATTCAAGAACAAATACAAATATCCTTTTACCGAAACATCTCTTTCATTTACAGCAACATCTACTGCCGAAGTAAAATACCTTGGCACTAAAACCGATCCCGAAATTAAAGTTCTAGGTGTCGACGAACATTTTATTGGTAACTCAGGTCTGGAAACAAGTATCGGTAGAACATTTAATCAGTTTGATATCGAGAACAATACTTATGTATGTATATTAGGTTCCGATTTTATGAAAGGATTATTAAAAGATGTAAACCCAATCGACAAAATCATTTCTATTCGTGGCGCACGATTTAAAGTTATTGGTGTACTAAAAGAAAAAGGATCTACATTTGGGAACAGTCAGGATTTACGAGTATTAATTCCTATACAAGTAGCGCGTTCCTTATTTACAGCACCAAATATAAATTACACGATAAGTGTAATGGTTTCCAAAAAAGAATTACTGGATCAAGCTATCGACAATGCAACAAGTACTATGCGTCGTGTTCGTAAATTAAGCCCAATACGCGATAATAATTTTGGCGTAGTACGAAGCGATGATCTTATCAATCGCATCCTCAGCATCACACAATACCTTGGCTTAGCAGCATGGGCTATTAGTATCATTACTATTTTAGGTTCATCGATTGCTTTAATGAATATCATGATCGTATCGGTAACAGAGCGTACCCGCGAAATCGGAGTTCGCAAAGCTCTGGGAGCAAAAAAGTCAACCGTTGCCATACAATTCTTTATCGAAACCTTACTTATAGGACAACTAGGTGGTTTAATCGGAATTATTCTAGGAATCCTAGTTGGTTTTGCGTTTGCATCAGCAATGAAATTTGTATTTGTAATTCCTTGGATGGCAATTTTCGCTGCTTTCGGTACTAGCTTTGTAGTTGCCATTGTGTCAGGATTATATCCAGCAATAAAAGCTTCGCAACTTGACCCGATCGAAGCTTTACGCTACGAATAGTATTCAGTCACAGTTTTCAGTTTCAGCTTAACTATTTTACTAAAAGTTTGCAGGAGCACAACATAATCGTTTCATAACACGAACTGTCCCGCTTTACGTTCCAATCTTTTATCTTGAAAAAATCAAGATAAAAGGATTTTCACTGCAATCGGGGCTATTTTACAACTTACATTTTCAAGTCACGTTCTCATCCTGCAAGGTTTTTAAAACCTTGCAGGTATATAATTCTGTATGTTTTTTTTAAAGCCAAAACAATGTTTTGATATGACTTAAATTCTAAAGAAAGCAAACTCACCTAACACTTATATACACCATTAATTTCAACACATAGAAACATAGATTTTACATATAAAAAGAACACAAACAGAAACACATTTCTCTCACATAGCTAGCTATGTGCACTTTAAATAAGTGAAACGTCTTTTTCGAGAATACAAAATCTATGTTTCTATGTGTTAAAAAAAAAAATCTAATAACTAGATACCTACAAGGTTCCAGAAACCTTGCAGGATAAAAACCTAAATCGCTACTAAAAACTTATTTAACACAAAAAATCATTCTATCATTATCGTAAATATCCTTACGTAATTCGATGTTTTTAAAGCTCAAATTCTCAAGTAATTCAATAGTTTCTTTTCCTAAATACTGATTGATTTCAAAATAAAGACTTCCATTTTTTCTCAGGTTTGTTTGCGCTAATTCAGCTATTTTTCTGTAAAAAATAAGCGCATCATTATCTGCTACAAAAAGCGCCAAATGAGGTTCATAATCTAATACATTTTTCTTAATTTCTTCTTTTTCGAGATTCCTTACATAAGGCGGATTCGAAACAATTACATCAAACTCCTGCATTAAATCTTCGGTTTCCAGAATATTCTGAAGCAAAAAAGTAACCGAAACTCCATTAGCCTCAGCATTTCTTTTGGCAGTAGCCAAAGCATTCTCCGAAACATCAATTGCAAAAACCTGCGCATGAGGAAGATTTTTAGCCAGCGAAATAGCAATACAACCACTCCCCGTTCCTATATCCAAAATCTTTAAATTTTTGAATTTTTCAATCTTTGAATTTTCTTTAATAATCCACTCAACCAATTCTTCGGTTTCTGGACGCGGAATCAAAACATTTGAGTTTACCTCAAAATCTAATCCGTAAAAATTCGTTTTCCCTAACAGATATTGTATTGGGATTTCCTTTTTCAATTCAGTCACCAGAATACTCAAATCTGCAATTTCTTCGTCTGTAAAAGACAAATCAGGATTTAGAGCCAAATCTATTTGTTTGAGATTTCGTTTCTCTTCCAGAATTAAATAGAAGAAACTCTCCACTTCCAGAACATCATAAATCCCCGAAAGCTCCTGAATAAATTGTGTTCTGTATTGTTTTATTTTCATTATATATTTGTTGTTAAAAAATAGATTTAATTAGCAATCAAATCCTACTGCAATTTCAGAAACCCTCTTCATCGCTTCTCCGTCTTTAGCCTTAGACGAAAGAAATAAAATCACTCGCTCCTCCTCATAATGTCTATTTGCGCTAAAAATGAAATCTAATTTTCCATCGTTATCAATATCTCCTGCAAAAAGCAACTCTACAAAAGTATCATTAAACGATTGCTCTGCTAAAAGTAATTTTTCGGTAGTATTTCCCGTAGTTAGATAAAGCTTATAATTTTCGACCTTCTTAAAAACTTCTTCCGTATTATCATCTGTAGAAACCATTTCCGAAGACAACACTTTTCCCTCAGCACGCAAAGTATAATTAACATTATTAAATGCTAAAGTCATTTTCTCGTCAGGCCAAATTTTATCTTCTTCAATTTTTAAAGACTTTATTTTCCCTAATTTCAAACTAGGATAATCCATAAAAACAATAGATTTCTTTTTAGGAATAATAGATATTAAAGAATCTCCTGAACATTCATCAAATCCTTTTTCTATTTTAAAATCTGCCTTTCCTAAATAGTATTCTCCGTTCTGCTCATGCAAATCAATCCATTTTTCAGTTAAGTCAATACCAGGTCTTTCACCAATATAACTTCGGTAACTTCGTGGCAGCAAAATATCAAAGTCATTTTTAAACTCTTCATCCGAAACTATTTCTTTTTCCTGAACAGAATCTTTAACAACCTCTTTTTCTCCAACTTTAATCGTTTTTTCAATCTTAGTTTCTTTAGAATCTTTGCAAGAAGACAAGATTGAAATTAAAGCAATTCCAATAACTAATTTTTTCATAATGTTATAGTTTTTTCAACATCCAAACTGGGCATGAAGTATGTCCCGTATTTCCCATTGCAGCATCTAGATATTCAAAACCTGATTTTTTATATAATTTTTGGGCAGCATGCATAAATGGCATTGTTTCGATATAACAATTTTCAAAACCAAAATCTTTAGCACTCTCTAAGCATTTTTCCATCATTTTACTTCCTATTCCCAAACCACGAGTTTCTGGTAAGAAATACATCTTTTGCAATTCGCAAATTGTTGGTGCTTCATTCTCTAACGGAGCAATTCCTGCACAACCCACAATTTTGTTATTATTTTCGACTACATAATAAACCGCTTTTGGCTTATTATATTCTTCAAACATAAAATCCAAATACGGATCCTCATACGCAGTTCCTACTTTCGGGATATTCAACTCATCAAAAACGGCTCTTATTAATTGTGCCACAGCTTGATTGTCTTCTTTAGTTATTTTTCTGATAATCCAATTTTCCATTCCTTCTTATTCTGTCTTGTTTAAGTACAAAAGTAAATATACTTTAATTCGCTGGCTGCAATTCGCAAAAAAATATTCAACACATAGATACATAGATTTAAAATTACAATCTAAAAGTTTTTCTAGAAAATTACAATCTTTTCACATAGTCTTATGTTATCTATTTTGAGTGAAGCGCCCTTTTTTAGACTTAGCAAACTATGATTCTATCTGTTAAAAAAAATACACTCAGTAGATTACGCTAGATTATCACTTTAGGCAGTTTCAAAACTAAATCATAAACTCAAAAATAACTACTTTTGCATTGTGAATATACATGAAAAATACATAAAACGCTGCATACAACTTGCCAAAAATGGCTTAGGAACTACATACCCAAACCCAATGGTTGGTAGCGTAATCGTTTATAATGATACTATTATTGGAGAAGGCTGGCATAAAAAAGCAGGCGAACCACATGCCGAAGTAAATGCTGTAAATTCAGTAAAAGATAAATCATTGCTCAAAAAAGCAACTATTTACGTAAGCTTAGAGCCGTGCAGTCATTTTGGCAAAACACCTCCTTGTTGCGACTTAATTATTGCAAACGAAATCCCGAATGTGGTTGTCGGAACTGTAGATCCAAACGAAAAAGTTGCTGGTCGAGGAATTAAAAAACTACTGGAAGCCGGAAAAAAAGTTACTATTGGAGTTCTTGAAGAGGAATGCAACGAACTAAACAAACGCTTTTTTACTTTTCATCAACAAAAAAAACCTTATATAATCTTAAAGTGGGCAGAATCTAAAGATGGATTTCTTGCTCCCGAAAAAGACAACGATTCAATTTTAAAAAGAGAACCTATCTGGATTACCAATACCTATTCACGACAATTGGTACACAAATGGCGAAGCGAAGAACAAGCTATCTTGGTAGGGACACAAACTGTTATCGATGATAATCCTAAATTAAACACTCGTGATTGGGCTGGAAACAATCCTGTACGCGTTGTTCTGGATCAAAACAATCGCATTCCTCAAGACAGTCATATTTTTAGCAACGATGTTAAAACTATCGTATTTACAAAATCCAAAATTGCCATTGAAAAAGAAAACCTTATCTTTGAAGTAATTGATTTTAAAGAAAATATAATCCCGCAAATACTTGCCGTTTTATACCAACATCAAATTCAATCGATAATTATCGAAGGCGGGTTACAAACTTTACAAACCTTTATCGATAGTAATCTATGGGATGAAGGACGCTTTTTTATCGGAAACACCTCCTTTACAAAAGGTACTAAAGCTCCTGTAGTTATTGGCAAAAAAAATAAAAAAACCTATATTGGTAAAGACGAATTAATACAAGTTAGAAACCATGATTGATACTATTATTTTTGATTTTGGAGATATATTTATCAATTTAGATAAACAAGCCACAATTGATGGACTAAAAAAGCTTGGCCTATCAGAATGGAATAATAATTTAGATCAATTGAATATTAAATTCGAAACAGGTAACATTACTGCCGAAGAATTTATATCAGGATTTCAAAAAGAGATTCCTAATGCATCTGCAAAAGAAATTCTGAATGCATGGAATGCTGTTTTGCTAGATTTTCCATTATATCGATTAGAGTTTCTACAAATGCTTTCTGAGAAATATAGATTGTTTTTATTAAGCAACACCGATTCTATTCATATTAAAACATTCGAACATAAAACTGGAGTATCATTTTATAGTGATTTCTACCAATGTTTTGAAAAAGTTTACTTTTCATTTGAAATCGGAATGAGAAAACCAAATCACGAAGCCTACACCTATATAATAAACAAACACGAGTTATCCCCAAAACGAACTTTGTTTGTTGACGACAAAATCGAAAACACCAATGCTGCTGCCGAACTTGGTCTTCAGGTATGGAACCTACAAGTAGGAAAAGAAGATGTCGTAGATTTATTTGATAAAAAAATAATTTAGAAAACAATCTTGGAAATTAAAGATACTTATCAAACGATAGCATTCCCATCGGAAGAAGTACTGTATAAAGAAAAAAGCAGCAAATTTTTTGGTTATGCATATCCCATCACATCCGAAGAGGAAGTAAAACCCATAATCGAATCCTTAAAAAAACAACACCCGAGTGCTGTACATTATTGCTATGCCTATCAATTAGGAATCGAACCTAATGTAAGCTATAGAGCTAACGATGATGGAGAACCAAGTAATACTGCCGGAATGCCTATTTATGGGCAAATACAATCTTTTAATGTAACAAACGTTCTTATTGTAGTAGTACGTATATATGGAGGAATTAAATTAGGCGTAGGAGGATTAATCGCAGCTTACAGAACAACAGCACAAATGGCATTAGAAGTTTGTGAAATTGTCGAAAAAACCATCGATGAACAGTTTTTAATTTCTTTTGACTACAAAAACATGAATAAAGTAATGCGTGTTATTAAAGAAAAAAGATTAGAGATTGTTTCACAAGAAATGGAAATTAACGAAGATTCTGGTCTTCCAATTGGCAAAATAACGATCCAAATTCGCAAAAAAAATGCCGAAATGATATTCGACATTTTTGATTCAATGTTTGAAATAGGAATAAAATTATGCTAAAATCATTTTCATTTATGGTAAATTTTAGCAATTATTCAATCTTTTTAAGAAGCTCCAAAATGTAGCTTGGAGGAGCAGTTGGACGACCCGTTTTTAAGGACACAAAAACCAAAATAAAGACAGCAGTTGTTAATAACTCATTTGCCTCGTTATAAATCTCGCAATCAAATTCTATCTTAACAGATGACTGACTTTTAAATGTTGTATGCACCGTTAACAACTCATCATATCGTGCCGATTTTTTGTAATTTATATTCATGGAAACAATTGGCAAAGCAATCCCGCTTTCTTCCATGCTTTTATACGAAACCCCTTTGTTTCTAAGCCATTCCACTCGACCAATTTCAAAATAAGGAATATAATTCCCATGATAAACGACTCCCATTTGATCCGTTTCAGAGTAACGAACACGCACTTGAGTTTGATGATTTTTCATTATTTATTTATTAAAAAAAATTAATTTTTAGACTCCGCCTTACAACAATATTTTAGATAATTACCACCCTAAATATTTTTTTTTAACGAAATTTGTTCACATATTTGTTATCTTGAAAAATGACAATAATTCAACCTCGTTTTTATAAGAGTAATATTATCAATTCACATAATTTATTTGAATCTATGACTAAAACTGCACAATCGGTATGGGAAAACTGTTTGTCTTTTATAAAAGACAACATTCAAGATCAAGCGTACAAAACTTGGTTTGAACCAATCAAATCAGTTGAGCTAACCGACAACGCATTATATATTCAAGTTCCAAGTAAATTTTTCTACGAATGGCTAGAAGAGCACTACGTAAAATTACTTAAAGTTGCACTTACCAAAGAACTTGGAAAAAATGCAAAGTTACTCTATAAAATCAAAATGGAAAACACTTATGGCAACAAACAACCGTTTACGGAACAATTGCCAAGTGCCAATAGAGGACCAATGAAACCCCAAGATGTTGATGCTCCGTTTAAAAACTTAAACCCAGAATTAAAAAACCCATTTGTAATTCCAGGAATTCGTAATTTAAAAATTGAGTCTCAATTAAATCCTAATTATAGTTTTGATAATTTCCTTGAAGGAGATTCTAACCGGTTAGCTCGTTCTGCAGGTATGGCTGTTGCCAATAAACCTGGAGGAACATCATTTAATCCTTTATTGATTTTTGGCGGAGTTGGATTAGGAAAAACACACTTGGCTCACGCAATTGGTGTTGAAGTAAAAGACAAATACCCAGAAAAGACGGTTTTATATATTTCTGCCGAAATTTTCACACAACAATATATAGACTCGGTAAAAAAGAATAATCGTAATGATTTCATTCATTTTTACCAGTTAATTGACGTTTTAATTATAGACGATGTTCAGTTCTTATCTGGAAAATCAGGTACGCAAGACGTTTTCTTCCATATTTTTAATTATTTACATCAAAACGGAAAACAGGTAATTTTGACTTCTGACAAAGCTCCTGTTGACATGCAAGACATTGAACAACGTTTATTATCACGTTTTAAATGGGGATTATCTGCTGAGTTACATCAGCCAGATTACGAAACAAGAATTTCTATCTTAAAGAATATATTATATCGTGACGGAGTTGAAATGCCTGATGATATTATCGAATATGTAGCACGCAACATTAAATCTAATGTACGTGAACTAGAAGGAGCAATTATTTCGTTGATTGCACAATCTTCTTTCAACAAAAAAGAAGTAACGATTGAATTGGCTAAAAGTGTAGTCGAAAAATTCGTTAAAAATGTAAAAAGAGAAATTTCTATCGATTACATCCAAAAAATTGTATCCGATTATTTCCAGCTTGATATCGAAACACTTCAATCTAAAACTAGAAAGAGGCACGTTGTACAGGCAAGACAATTGGCTATGTTTTTTGCAAAGAAATTCACTAAAGCATCTTTAGCAAACATTGGCTCACAAATTGGTGATCGTGATCACGCAACCGTATTACACGCTTGTAAAACAGTTGATAATTTAGTCTCTACAGACAAACAATTCAAGAAATTTGTCGAAGACATCAATAAAAAATTAACGCTATAAACGCACCATGCCCGTAAAAATTTTAATGGTCTGCTTGGGTAATATTTGCAGATCACCACTAGCCGAAGGCATTCTAGCTTCAAAATTACCTAAAGACACTTTTTTAGTTGATTCGGCAGGAACGGGCGGTTGGTATATTGGGCGCAGTCCCGATGAACGTTCTATCGCAGTAGCCAAAAAAAACGGCTTAAACATATCTAATCAAAAAGGAAGACAATTCAAGACTTCCGATTTTGACACCTTCGACTATATCTACGTCATGGATGCCTCCAATTATAATGACGTTATTGCATTGACAAAAAATCAACAGCAAAAAGATAAAGTACAACTTATTCTGAACGAATTATTTCCCGCAGAAAACGTTGATGTTCCCGATCCTTATTACGGCTTACCAAACGGCTTTAACTCAGTTTACCAAATGCTGGACGAAGCTGCTGAAGTGATTGCCAAGAAACTAATAGACAAACATCAATAATAAAAATCTGTCTTAATAAATAAAAAAATCAAACACATGAAATCAACTTCTTTATTAGGAAAACTTTATTTGATTCCGACAACCTTAGGCGAAAGTGACCCTATGGATGTTTTACCACAAACAATAAAGAGAAGCATTGATTTTATAGACCATTATATTGTTGAAAATGAAAAAACTGCTCGAAAATCAATAAAAGCAGTTTCTCCCGAAAAAAAACAATCTGAACTTATTCTTTTTACACTAAACAAGCGCACCGAAAACAGCGAGCATTTAGATTTCATCAAACCTTTATTAGAAGGAAAAAATGTTGGATTAATGAGCGAAGCAGGTTGTCCTGGTGTTGCTGATCCTGGTGCTGTAATTGTAAAATTAGCACATGAAAAAGGAATTCAGGTAGTACCACTTGTCGGGCCTTCTTCTATCCTACTCGCCATGATGGCTTCTGGAATGAACGGACAAAGCTTCACCTTTAATGGGTATTTACCAATAGATAAAGACGAGAAAAAATCAGCATTGAGACATTTTGAGAAATTGTCACAAGACAAAAATCAATCTCAGATTTTCATCGAAACTCCATACAGAAACAATAAACTAGTCGAAGATATTTTACAAATAGTAAATCCTTCAACACATCTTTGTATTGCAACAGATATTACGCTACCAACCGAGTTTATCAAAACAATGCGTATTTCTGATTGGAAAAAAATTAAAGTAGATTTACACAATCGTCCTACGATTTTTATTATTCATAAAATGTAATTAAACCTTAAAGCCATCATCAATGAAGAAGTTTTTAATCCTGATTTTAATTTATTCAGTACAAAATATAACTTCTCAGACTATTAAAGAAGATTCTAAAACTGAAATACCCTCAAATGAATTACTTAAAAGTCAAGAGGCAAAAGGTCCGGATTACATCTATAATACCGCTGGCATAGAAGTTAAGCCTGAATTTCCCGGAGGATTGATCGGTTTGGACAGTTTTATAAAACAAAATTATAAAAACCCAACAGATAATCTAAATGGCAAAATATATGTGACGTTTATAATAGAAAAAGATGGCTCATTAAGTGATATCAAAATTTTAAGAGATATTGGCTATGGAACCAGTGCTGAAGCCATTCGCGTTTTAAAAATATCTCCAAAATGGTCACCTGGAAAACTAAAAAATAAAGAAGTAAGAGTTCTTTATTCTCTCCCTATAACTGTCAACTAATAAGTTATAGATTCTCTTTTTAGAAAAATATTCGTTTCAGAAAAAGAAATTAAAATTATCATAAAAAAGCTATCTTTATAAAAGTAATTATAGATTTTTATGAGCAAACTCCCCCACATTGGCACAAGTATTTTTACAGTAATGTCTAAAATGGCAAACGAATACAATGCCATTAACCTATCGCAAGGATTCCCTAATTTTCCTGTTGACGAACGATTAACTAGTATTGTAGCCCGACTTGCCACCGAAAACGTACATCAATACACCCCAATGGCAGGTTACCCGCCATTATTAACCAAAATAGCAAAACTAGTTCTAGACTCTTATAACCGAGTAGCTATACCAGAAACCGAAATCCTTGTAACTGCCGGGGCAACTCAAGGTATTTTTACCACCATACAAGCATTAATCAAAGCAAACGACGAAGTAATTATCCTCGACCCGAGTTATGATTGTTACGAAGCACCCGTTTTATTAAGCAGCGCAAATCCTATTCGAGTTCCCTTAAACGATGATTACACACCAAATTGGGAAACTATCGAGAAAGCTTGTTCAGCCAAAACAAGAATGATAATCATTAATAATCCGCACAACCCAACAGGAAAAATTTTAGCGGAAGCAGATTTTGTGCGATTAGAAAACATTCTTAAAAAATATCCAGACCTATTAGTATTATCCGATGAAGTGTATGAGTACATCACTTTTGAAGAAAAACATATCTCGGCACATACCCGTGAGCAACTTTTAGACCGTTGCATTATGATTTCGTCTTTCGGGAAATCATTTCATATTACAGGATGGAAAATTGGTTACGTTGTAGCGCCAGAACATTTAATGGTAGAAATCAAAAAAGTACATCAGTTTTTAGTGTTTAGTGTAAACAGCATTTCGCAAGTTGCAATAAGCGAATACCAAGATATTGTAGATGTTACTAAACTTGGTAAATTCTATCAGGAAAAACGAGATTACTTTAAAAAATTACTAGAAAAAAGTCGATTCGAATTAAAACCATGCGAAGGAACTTATTTTCAGGTTGCATCCTATAAATCTATCTCCGACGAAGATGATGTAACTTTTTGCAAAAGACTAATAACCGAATATGGAGTTGCCGCAATTCCTATTTCAACTTTCTATGCCAACGGAAAAGATTTAAAACTAATCCGTTTTTGTTTTGCCAAAGATAATGCAACACTCGAGGCTGCTGCCGAAAGATTATGTAACATTTAGCATAAACTAAAATTAACACATTTATTATGCATGCATACTATTTAATTCTTATATTTACCTTTTAAATTTAAAAAAACATGAGTTATACAGATAAAATGTTAAGAGACGATGCTTTAAAAGGCAAAGTAATAGTGGTAACCGGTGGAGGAAGCGGTCTAGGAAAAGCCATGACAAAATACTTTCTGGAGTTAGGTGCTAAAGTTGCTATAACGTCGAGAGATTTAGAAAAACTAAAAAACACAGCTACAGAACTTGAGGGCCAAACAGGAGGAACTTGTTTACCACTACAATGTGATGTTCGTCATTACGAAGAAGTAGAAAACATGCTGCAAGAAGTTTTAAAAGCTTTTGGTAAAGTAGATGTTTTACTAAACAATGCGGCTGGAAATTTCATTTCGCCAACCGAAAGATTATCTGCTAATGCTTTTGACACTGTTATCGATATTGTATTAAAAGGTTCTAAAAACTGTACACTTGCTTTCGGAAAGCACTGGATTGACACTAAACAAACATCGGCTACGGTATTGAATATCGTAACTACTTATGCTTGGACAGGATCAGCTTATGTTGTACCAAGTGCTACTGCAAAAGCTGGAGTACTAGCTATGACAAGAAGTCTTGCTGTAGAATGGGCAAAATACGGAATCCGTACTAATGCTATCGCTCCAGGTCCATTCCCTACAAAAGGAGCTTGGGACAGATTACTTCCAGGAGATCTTGCTGAAAAATTTGATATGGCAAAAAAAGTACCTTTGAAACGTGTGGGAGACCATCAGGAATTGGCAAATTTAGCTGCTTATTTAGTTTCTGATTTCTCTGCCTATGTAAATGGTGATGTTATCACAATCGATGGTGGCGAATGGCTAAAAGGTGCTGGACAATTTAATTTATTAGAAGCAATTCCGGAAGAACTTTGGGATCAGCTTGAAATGATGATAAAAGCAAAGAAAAACAAATAATAAGTGCTTACTAAAGTCAGGTATTCCTAAAAAATCACTGATTGCACCAAAGACCTCGATTACTAAGTAATCGAGGTCTTTTCTTTTAAGTCCTTTTTTATCGAAGATATTCAAACCAATCTAAAGTACTGATTAGTGCAAATTTGAGAAATCAGCATTAAACCTTTCTTCAGGCAAGGATTATTTATTGAATTAAAAACCGAATCAATAAATAAATTAAAACAAGATAAAAGCTACACCGAATTTTAGGAATTTTATCTAATGACAAATCCGTATTAATTCTTATTTTTGCGGCTTCAAATTATAACAATATTTTTATGCTCATCATTGGAATTGCAGGCGGAACAGGAAGCGGGAAAACAACCGTAGTACATCAAATCATGAATGAATTACCTCATACAGAAGTGGGCGTAATCTCTCAGGATTCATACTACAAAGAAAATAAAAATCTATCTTTTGATGAAAGAGCCCTTATAAATTTTGATCATCCACGTGCGATCGATTTCGATTTATTAGTTACCCACTTAAAAGACCTTAAAGAAGGAAAAACTATCGATCAGCCAGTTTATTCTTTTATCACTCATAACAGAACCGACGATACAATAAGCACTCATCCTAGAAAAGTAATGCTTGTAGAAGGAATTTTAATCCTGACAAATCCAGAACTAAGAGAACTTTTTGATATTAAAGTTTACGTTCATGCTGATTCTGACGAAAGACTTATCAGACGTTTAAAGCGTGATATCGCAGAACGTGGTCGTGATCTAGACGAGGTTTTAACACGTTACCAAAACACCTTAAAACCTATGCATGAGCAATTTATCGAACCTACAAAAGCTTTTGCAGACATTATTATACCAAACGACAAGTACAATACTGTAGCAATAGATGTAGTTCGTGCAGTAATTAATCAACGTATTCTATAATTTTATTGTAATTTTATTGCATTAATAATTAGGAGCTATTCCCGCTTTCGCCTTTATCTTTGTTCGTTCCTCTCAAAGGATATCGGCTTTATCGGGGCTAAAAAATAAAAAATGACAAATCCGTATAAAAATAAACCTTGGTTTAAATTCCTGAGCAACAAGTATGTTTGGGTACTGTTGTTTTTTATAATCTGGATGGTTTTTCTAGATAATTACTCCTATTTTGACCATCGTTTTCTCGATAACCAAATAAATGAGTTAAAAGACAATAAAACCTATTATCAAGAAGAGATAAAAAAAGACCAGGAACAAATAAAAGAACTTAAAAACCCAGAGCAAATTGAGAAATATGCTAGGGAAAAGTATTTTATGAAAAAAGATAGTGAAGACATTTACATCATCGAGTTTGAAGGTGACACTATCGAAAAAAAATAAATTTCAGAATTATAAAAAGATAAAAATGGCTACTCCCCTTTTCGATAATTTTAGTCCAGTATCATCCAAACAATGGAAACAAAAAATTCAATTTGAATTGGATGGTGCCGATTATAACGAAACTCTGATTTGGAATTCGCCAGAAGACATTCAGGTAAAACCATTTTATCATAGTGATGAAGACATCAAGCCTGTTGAAGTAACAACCAAATCAACTGATTTTAAAATATGTCAGAACATTTTTGTTCACGACGTTTCAAAATCAGTTGAAAGGGCTTTAGACTCCCTAAAAAGAGGTGCTGAAAGTTTGTATTTTACAATTGAAAATGACACCATCAACATTGATAAATTATTCGAAAAATTACCTTTAGAAAACAGCAATGTTTACTTTAATTTGAATTTCATTTCAATCGATTTCGTAAAAAGATTAAATACAATTTCAATACAGAAGAAAGCAAATTTTTTCTATAATCTAGACCCACTCGGACAATTAGCAAAAGAGGGAAATTGGTTTTCATTTACAACCAAGGAGAAAAACAATTTCGAAACTCTTGAAATACTTTCAAAAGAAATCCCTAATACATCTTTAATAAGCATTAATGCTAGTTTATATCAAAATGCTGGTGCCAATATGGTACAGCAAATCGCGTATACAATTGCACATGCAAACGAATACTTTAACCGAATTCCCTCTATAAACGGAACCATTGTGTTACAAGTAGCCGTAGGAACAAACTACTTTTTTGAAATTGCTAAGCTTCGTGCCTTAAGATTGCTTTTTAATTTAATTGCAACCGAATACAATCCTGACCTAAAATGTCATTTACTTGTTACGCCTACAAAGCGAAATAAAACCTTGTATGATTACAATGTAAATATGTTACGTACCACAACCGAATGTATGTCGGCAATAATAGGTGGTGCAGACGCCGTTGCAAATTTACCATACGATGCTTTATATCATAAAGACAACGAATTTGGAGACAGAATTGCACGCAATCAATTATTGATTCTTAAAAACGAGAGTTACTTTGATAAAGTCAATAATCCTGCCGACGGAAGTTATTACATAGAAAGTATTACAAACCAACTTGCGGAGAAATCATTAAACTTGTTTAAAGATATTGAAGCCAGTGGAGGTTTCTTAAAGTTATTAAACGAAGGAGTCATCAAAAGAAAAATTCAGGAAAGTGCCGATAAGGAACAAGAATTATTTGACACAAAGAAAGAGGTCTTACTCGGAACGAATAAGTATCCGAACAAAGACGACAAAATGAAACATGATTTGGAACTCTTCCCTTTTGTAAAAGTAAAACCAAGAAAGACATTAATTACACCAATAATAGAAAAACGGTTGGCCGAGAAATTAGAACAGGAAAGACTTGAGCTTGAATAAATTAATTTCAAATAGTTATATTTGAATACAAACCTAAAATAATTATGGAAGCAATTAGAAGAATAGTATCGGTCAAAAATCATTCTGTAACTGTTATTCTACCAGATGATTTTAAAGCAGATGAAGTAGAAGTAATTATTTTACCTGTTCAAAATGATGAATATAGAATTCCTCAATGGCAAATTGATCAAGTTAGAGAAAGAACAGAAATCTATTTAAAAAATCCAAAGAATGTTACTGACATTGATGATTTTTTAAAAGAAATTGAAGATGATTTATAAAGTAGTTATTATTGAAGAAGCTAAAATAGACTATAAAAAATCTTTGTTCTTTTATAAAGATATACATCCAAAATTAGCTGTCAGATTTAATGATTCCTTTAAAAAAAGTATAACCATCATTAAAAAAAATCCATTATTATTTCAGATAAGATATGACAACGTTCGAATCATTTTTTTTAAATCTTTTCCATACGCTTTGCATTATTCTATTTATGAAAATTGTATTGTTATAAAATCCATTTTTCATACATCGAGAGATAACGAATTAAACTTATTTTAATAACAATTTTACAATTGAGAAAAGACCTTACACATATAAAGTTAGATGTTAAAAGTGAGAAGTTAGACGTTGCTCCTAAAGACCAACAACCGACAAGCAGTAACTTTGAAACAGCCGAAGGGATTGACCTAAAAGCAACCTATACAAAACAAGATATTGAGAATATTGAACATCTTGATTTTGGAGCTGGTTTTGCGCCCAATTTAAGAGGTCCTTATGCAACTATGCACGTAAGACGTCCTTGGACAATCAGGCAATATGCAGGATTTTCGACTGCTGAAGAAAGCAACGCTTTTTACAGACGTAATCTTGCTGCTGGACAAAAGGGACTATCAATTGCATTTGATTTGCCTACACATCGCGGATACGACTCTGATCACGAGCGTGTTGTTGGTGATGTAGGGAAAGCCGGAGTTGCGATAGACTCTGTCGAAGACATGAAGGTTTTATTTGATCAGATTCCGCTAGAAGAAATGTCGGTTTCTATGACAATGAATGGGGCGGTTTTACCAATTATGGCTTTTTATATTGTTGCTGCCGAGGAACAAGGTGTTCCTCCTGTAAAACTTTCGGGAACTATCCAAAATGATATCCTAAAAGAGTTCATGGTGCGTAACACTTATATTTATCCACCTACTCCATCGATGAAGATTATTGCTGATATTTTTGAATTTACGAGCAAAAAAATGCCGAAATTCAATTCTATTTCAATTTCTGGATATCACATGCAAGAAGCAGGTGCTACAGCCGATATCGAATTAGCCTATACACTAGCCGATGGTTTAGAGTATATTAGAACTGGATTAGCAACAGGAATGCCGATAGATGAGTTTGCTCCACGATTGTCTTTTTTCTGGGCAATAGGAATGAATCACTTTATGGAAATTGCCAAAATGCGTGCAGGAAGAATGATTTGGGCAAAACTTGTTCAGCAATTTAATCCTAAAAGCGATAAATCTCTTGCACTAAGAACACATTGCCAAACAAGTGGCTGGAGTTTAACCGAGCAAGATCCATTTAATAATGTAGCACGTACTTGTATTGAAGCTACTGCAGCAGCGTTTGGTGGTACACAATCATTACACACAAATGCACTAGATGAGGCCATTGCATTACCAACAGATTTTTCGGCAAGGATTGCTCGTAATACACAAATCTTCTTGCAGGAAGAAACCAAAATAACTAAAACCGTTGACCCTTGGGCAGGTAGTTATTATGTAGAAAGCCTAACAAATGAAATTGTTGCCAACGCTTGGAAACTTATTGAAGAGGTTGAAGAACTTGGTGGAATGACAAAAGCTATCGAAGCTGGAATACCTAAATTACGAATAGAAGAAGCTGCGGCAAGAAAACAAGCCCGAATAGATAGCGGACAAGATATTATTGTAGGTGTTAATAAATACCGACTAGAAAAGGAAGATCCTTTACAGATTCTCGATGTTGACAACCAAATGGTACGTAAACAACAAGTTGCTCAACTAGAACGCATAAAGACAACCAGAGATTCTGAAAAAGTAAAAGCAATACTCGAAAAATTAATTCATTGTGCAAAAACCGGCGACGGTAATTTACTTGAAATAGCTATTGATGCTGCTAGAAATCGTGCTACACTTGGCGAAATAAGCGATGCATTAGAAACTGTTTTCGGGAGATACAAAGCACAAATTAAATCCTTTAGTGGCGTGTACAGTGCAGCAATAAAAGACGACAAGAGCTTTGAGAAAGCAAAACAACTGGCCGATACCTTTGCCAAACAAGAAGGTCGTCGTCCAAGAATTATGATTGCCAAAATGGGGCAAGACGGTCATGACAGAGGCGCAAAAGTTGTTGCCACTGGTTATGCCGATGTAGGTTTTGATGTAGATATAGGTCCGCTTTTTCAGACTCCGGCAGAAGCTGCCAAACAAGCTGTAGAAAATGACGTCCACATCCTAGGTGTTTCTTCACTTGCTGCGGGACATAAAACACTTGTACCACAAGTTATCGAAGAACTTAAAAAACATGGTCGTGAAGATATTATGGTAATCGTAGGAGGTGTAATACCTGCACAAGATTATCAATATTTATTTGATGCTGGTGCTGTAGCGGTTTTTGGACCTGGAACAAAAATTAGCGAAGCTGCCATTACAATCCTAGAAATCTTAATTGACTAAAAAGTAAAAAACCTGCAATCTCTTGCAGGTTTTTTTATATTCTTAATTCGTAATGAATTATATCGAGTGAACTGTGGCATCATTATCTGCTTCGATTGAAGAGACATTGTAACCTCCAAAAGCTTTCATGTAACTTCTAATAGACGTTCCATAAGCATCTCTGAAATATTTCTGTCCATTATACTTAAAAAAGTTTTTAACAGAACCAGCACCTCCTAAATGAGCCGCTGCTAATATTCCTGATTCGGTAATATAAATTCCGCTGATAAGCTTTCCTTCATACTTCTCGATTTCCTTCCTTAAAATCCATTTATTTTTAGACAATAAAGCAATAAAAGCTTTTTCTTGTAACGCAGGGTTTTTTAGGAATGCTTCATCATTTCGTACTCCAATTGCTCTTAAAGCTTGGGTTCCGAATTGATATTTTCCCATGTAACCAAGTGTATTTACTTTTCTGTATTTGCCTTGAGATTCTCTTAAAGCGATTGCTTCTTTGAAACCGATTAGGTGGTTTCCGGTGAAAGGGATACTGTCTGCGACAGGATAATCTTTCTTTTCTTTAGATGGTAATAAGTAGTCTGTTCCATCTGTTTTTTCTGTAAGAAACCAAGGAGTGGTGTCTAAATTAAAGGACTTAAAACCTGAGCTTAAAAACCCAATAATAACGGTTAATGTTGTGTAAAAATACCATTTCTTTATCATAGATTGTTTTTCTTTTGAACGCTGTCCCATTCAAAAATTTCTGCCCACAAAGATACAACAAAATTTACAAAGCTATAAATCAACCAGTTAAACTTTTCAAAAAACACAAAATACGCCCCGTAACCGTCTAGTTAGAAGAGCGTTCCAAAAACAAATTTAAATTCTCAATAACGCGGAATCCCAATGAAAACGTTTTCAAAAAAAAGACTTTTTTATTATTTTTTGTAAGAAAAACGTCGAGACAGGATAAGAACTAGTAATCTATTTAAAAATTCTAAACCGTTAAATTAGTATCGTTTTCCACGATATTTTTAACAAAAACAATTCTACCTTTTAACTAAAAATAAATTCAATTATGAGAGCAATTTATATTATCAATATTCATAAAAAAAAAGATGCCGAAGTCATAATTAACTTCGGCATCTTTTTTTAGATTATATTTTATTTCTGAGTCTATCTTACTACTCCTTGACTATTAATCCAGTCTGAGTATTTTTTTGCATTTACATTATGTTGTGCTAGTGTAGATGCAAACTCATGATATCCAAAACGGTCAACACTTGCGCAGAAATAGATGTAATCATTTTTTTCTGGCTTTAAAACCGCTTCTAATGCTGTAATATCTGGCATTGCAATTGGTCCAGGAGGAAGTCCCGTGTTCATATATGTATTATATGGAGACGACATGGTTAAGTCTTTATAGAAAACTCTTTTTATTACCTGATCAAAGTCATTTGATTTCTTTTTGATTGCGTAAATAACCGTTGGATCGGCTTGTAATGGCATTTCTAAACGCAATCTGTTTAAATAAACTCCTGCAATTCTAGGTCTCTCGTCCTTTTTTACAGATTCTTTATGTACGATTGAAGCTAAGATTGTAGCTTCTACTGGAGTTAATCCTTGTGCAGCAGCCTGATCAATTCTTTCTTTAGTCCAGAAATTATGATATTCTTTAATCATTTTATCACGAAACTTAAGAGCTGAAGTATTCCAATAAACTTCGTATGTATTCGGAATGAACATCGCAAACACATTATCTTCGTTAAACCCATTTTCTTTCATGAAAATAGAGTCTTTAAACACCTTCATCAATGATAAGCTATCAGCTTCTATTTGTGAAGCAATACGTCCTGCAAAGTTTTCTAAACGTTCCTGATTGTTAAAAGCTAGTTTTACTGGAACATTAGATCGCATAGCTCTAACCAAATCCATATTATTCATATCCTTGGTTAGCAAAAAGCGTCCTGGCTTTACATTATCAGGATAACTTCTTTTACTAGCAACCATTTCAAAGTTATTTAAATCTTTTACATAAGGTTCTAGTATCTTTTTTACATCTTCGTAAGTAGATCCCGTAGGTACATAAACGTAAACCTCTTTTTCAGAAAATTTAGTATTAGCACTAAAAATTTGGCTTATCAAAATAAACCCATAAACCATCAAAACCGAAATTACTATTACGGCACTTATTGTTATAATTTTCTTTATATTCATATGTGGTTGCATTACTTGCTAGTATTTTTTTTTAATTATAACAATTTGAAAACTAAATTTTAAAACTCTTTATTGATTAATTGAAAAATGGCTTCGTCCTGATAAACACCATTAACTAAAAGCCAATCTTTTTTTGTTCCAATTTTTTCAAAGCCAAATTTAGTAAAAAGTGCATTACTTGCTTCGTTTTTAACACCAATATTTGCATATAATTGATGTAAATTAAGATGATAAAAAGAATACTTAATTAATAATGTTAAAGCTTCTGAGCCAATATTTTGATTCCTTCTCTCATTATCCTGAATTACAATTCCAATACCTGCTCTATTATTTTTAGGGTCAAAATCGAATAAATCGACTAGACCAATGGCAGGAAAATCCTGATCCTGGCAAATAGCAAGTCTTAATTGTTTAGCTTCATAAATGTCTTGATGAGCATTTTCCAGATATTGTTTTATCAAGAATCGGCTGTAAGGTGTTTGAGTATTGCTTACTTCCCAGATACTAAGGTCATTTTCGACTGCATAAATAAACTCCAAATCATTGGGTTCTAATGCTCGTATATATATAGTATCTCCTTTTAATGTAATCATTTTATTTTTTTAGATTTTAGTCCCGAAACTATCGGGATAGATTTCAGATTTCAGTCTGAAACATTAAATCTCAATTGTTCCTTTAAATACAAATTCGGCCGGTCCTTTAAGAAAAACATTTGTAAAATGCTCCCCAACTTTATCAAAAGAAACCACTAGTTTACCTCCTTCAACATTTAAGTTGATATCAGTTTCATTAGTCTCTCCTATTGCATTCATAGCTATTGCAACCGCTGTAGCTCCAGTTCCACACGCAAGAGTTTCATCCTCTACTCCTCTTTCATAAGTACGTAATGAGAAAGTTTTATCATCTACTTTCTTTACAAAGTTTACATTACTTCCTGGTTTTCCGTACAATTCTCCGTAACGTATAGCAGCACCGTTTTCTTTTACATTATAATGTTCTAAATCGTCTACTAATTGTACATGATGTGGAGATCCTGTATTTAAGAACGTATAATTATCAAATTTATTTATAGCGTCTACATCAATCATTTGCAAAGAGACAATAGCATCTGGCGCTATTGTAGCATGATGCAAACCATCTGTAGCTATAAAGGTAGTTTCGTTTTCTATTACATCTAGTTTTTTTGCAAATGCAACTAAGCATCGACCACCGTTTCCGCACATCGAACTTTGATTTCCGTCGGCATTGTAGTACACCATTCTAAAATCAGTTTCAGAATCATTTTCTAACAAAATGAGTCCGTCTGCACCAATTCCGAATCGTCTGTCGCATAAACGTTCAATTAATTTCGTATCTTTCTTTGGAAAAAAATCAGAACGATTATCAATCATTACAAAATCATTTCCTGTACCTTGATATTTATAAAATTCTACTTGCATTTTTATTGAATTGAGAAATACAAAAGTACAAACTATTAATGAAATGTTAATCATTGTTAAAGAGCGTTAAACCACTTTACTTCAGTTTTTTTTTGATATAATTTTATAATAGATAACTTAAACACTAATCAAAACTATGAAACGATTTTCAACCTTATTTTTAGTATCCTTATTAAGTGGTGCTACTACTCTTGGTGCATACAAGTTATTATTTGATAATAACGGTTCTCTTTTTGGCGAAAAGAAATCGATAGTAACTCTTGCTTCAGATCCTTACTCAAAACCAGTAGGATTAGGAGCCGAAACTGTAGACTTTACTGCTGCTGCCGATAAGACTATTCATACTGTAGTACACGTAAAAAATGTATCTCGCAGAACTGTTACTAACCCTATGTTAGAATATTTTTATGGTTATGGAGGTCAGCAAACACAGGAACAAGTTGGTACGGGTTCGGGTGTAATTATTTCTGCTGACGGATATATCGTAACCAATAATCACGTGATAAAAAATGCTACTGAAATTGAAATTACTTTAAACAATAAAAAATCATATACCGCAAAACTTATTGGAACTGATTCTAAAATGGATATTGCTTTATTAAAAATTAATGCTGACGAAAAATTACCTTATACCGCTTTTGCCGATTCTGATGCGGTAAAAGTAGGCGAATGGGTTCTTGCAGTTGGAAACCCTTATAACCTAACTTCTACAGTAACTGCTGGGATTGTTTCGGCGAAAGCCAGAAATTTAGATACAAACGGAATTCAATCGTTTATCCAAACTGATGCTGCGGTAAACCCAGGTAATAGTGGTGGTGCATTAGTAAATACCAGAGGTGACTTAATTGGTATTAATACTATGATATCATCTACAACTGGTTCTTATGTAGGATATTCATTTGCGGTCCCATCTAATATTGCCAGAAAAATAATCGAAGATATTATGGAGTTTGGTAATGTTCAGAGAGCGATACTAGGTGTAGAAGGTGGCGAACTTAATGATGCTGCTTCTAAAGAATTAGGTATTCCTCAAACTCAAGGTTTTTACATTAATAAAGTAACTCAAAAATCTGGGGCTGAAAAAGCGGGTCTTCAAAAAGGAGATATCATTGTAAAATTAGATAATAGAGATATTGCTACTTATGCTGATTTTTCTGGATATATTAATACTAAAAGACCTAATGATGTAATTCAGGTAACTTATATACGTGACGGAAAAAACAAAGTTGTTCCTGTTACTTTAAGTAAAAATGAATTTTTTAGTACTGAATATAAAGGAATCGAATTAGAGAATATTGATGCAACCGACAAAAAGAGATTCGGTATAAACTATGGTGTAAAAATAAAAGCACTAACGAACGAAAATCTTAAACAATATAATAATGAATTACAAGGCAATATTATATTGAGCATTGATAATATAAAAGCAACCGATATCGAAACGGTTTCAAGTTTACTAAGTAAAAAAGATGAAAACCAAAGTATACGAATTGAAATGATTAATAGAAACGGTCAAGTTATTCGAGTTATCATCTAAATCTTTTTATTTCCCAAGTTTAAAAGCCATCCTGTAAAATCAGGATGGCTTTTTTATTTCCTTCTCATAATAAATTTATTTTTTTGTTTTCAGAGAACCTAATTTTCATTTTATAGGAGAATATTATTTTTCATAGGTTTCCAAAATAAATCACAAAATAGTTTACGAAATCGATTGAAATGGGTACTTTTGCGCCAAATTTAAAAAAACAAGCTGTTTTATTTTTACAAATTTTCAACTATGAGCAAAAAATCTTTGTACCAAAAAGAAGTATCATTTCAAGTCGACAGACGAAAAGCCGGAGTAGAATTGATTAAAATCATAAGTGATTTATGGTATGATAAGTCTATCGAAATGGTTTTATTCAAAAATCAATTACTGGATAAAAATGTAAGCGACATTATTAATTTACATCAATACGCTGGGGAATTTGTAGGCAAACCAATTACAATTTTTGACTCTGTTGAAATTGCTAGAGTTGTTTTATCTTTAAAATTACCTCCATCTAAAATAGATATCGGAAAACTAACTTATGAGTATCGTTTGGAGGATGAAAAATATCCAGATGCTCGCCATTTTGTAATCGAAAAATTAAAAGAAGCTAAAACATCTGAAGAAATTCAACCTAAAGATGTTGTTCTTTATGGCTTTGGCCGAATTGGTCGTTTATTGGCTAGAGAATTAATGTCTAAAACTGGTAAAGGAAATCAGTTGAGATTAAGAGCAATTGTTATTCGTGACAAAAGCGAATTAGCTAATCTTGAAAAAAGAGCTTCTTTATTAAGATATGACTCTATTCATGGAGATTTTCAGGGATCTGTAGTTGCTGACCCAAAGAATAATGCGCTTTTAATAAATGGTACTACGGTACATATTATTTCGGCAAACTCACCAGAAGAAATAGATTATACTATATATGGTATAAATGATGCTCTTGTAATCGATAATACTGGTGCTTTTACAACTCAAGAAGCATTAAGCAGACACTTAGTTTCTAAAGGTGTTAGCAAAGTTTTACTTACTGCACCAGGAAAAGGAGTTCCTAATATTGTACACGGAGTAAATCATAATGAATACAATCCTGACGAAAATGATATTTTCTCGGCCGCATCTTGCACAACAAATGCTATAACGCCTGTTTTAAAAGCAATTGAAGATACATTAGGTGTTGTAAAAGGTCACCTAGAAACTATACACGCTTATACCAACGACCAAAATCTGGTTGATAACATGCACAAGAAATACCGTCGTGGCAGAGCAGCTGCATTAAATATGGTAATTACCGAAACTGGAGCTGGAAGTGCTGTTGCAAAAGCATTACCATCGCTTGAAGGGAAATTAACTTCAAATGCTATACGCGTTCCTGTTCCTAACGGCTCTCTTGTTGTATTGAATCTTGATGTTAAGAAAGCAACTTCGATTGCTGGAATTAATAAAATAATGAAGAAATATGCGCTTGAAGGCGAATTGGTAGAACAAATAAAATATTCTTTGAATACAGAATTGGTTTCTTCTGACATTATCGGTACATCGGCACCATCAATTTATGATAGTAATGCTACAATAGTTTCTAAAGACGGAAAAAGCATTGTATTATATATTTGGTACGATAATGAATATGGCTATAGCCACCAAGTTATTCGATTAGCAAAATATATCGCGAAAGTAAGACGTTTTACTTACTACTAGGATGTACACCAACCAAAACCAACTTTTTCTAAAAAGCATCAAGATTTCTTGATGCTTTTTTTATTTTGAATTATATTATAGGTAAAACCGTCGTGCTTTTTACTTCGGATATTACAAAAACTGTATTGATCAAAGAAACTTCGGGTAAAATTGATAATTTTTTTTGATGGAAATGATGATAGGATTCCATATCCGGAATGATAACTTTAAGCATATAATCAAAATTTCCCGACACATAATTACATTCCACAACTTCGGGTAAATTCAAAATAGATTGATTAAACCCTTCTGAGGTATCATAAGTCTGTTTTGTGAGCGTAACCTGACAATAAACCGTAAGATTATTCCCTAGTTTTTTCTTATTCAAAATAGACACATATTTCTCAATAACTCCCTCTCTCTCAAGTCGTTTGACTCTATCATGAACAGGTGTAAGAGACAAATTTATTTTGTTTGCAATGTCTTTTAAGGTATAGTGCGCATCTTCTTGTAAAAGGCGTAGGATTTTTTTGTCAGTTTCGTCTAAAAGCATAGTAAAAAGTGTTTCAAAAATTATTGCTAATCAGTCAATTTTTCTTTTTACAGACGATTAAAGCTCCTTAAAAAGAATATTTTTTTGTAAAAATATTAAATAAAAACAATATTTTCTTAATTATACCCATAATATCGATAATATATTCTCTATATGTAGCTTTGTAAAACAAAATTAACAAAAACAAAAAAAGATATAAAAATGATAATAGGTGTTCCAAAAGAAATCAAGAATAACGAAAACCGTGTAGCTGTAACACCAGCTGGAGTTTCGGAAATGAAAAAACACGGACATGTTGTTTACGTTCAAGCAACTGCCGGTTTAGGAAGTGGATTTAGCGATGAGGAGTATACTAATGCTGGTGCTCAGGTATTAGCAACTATTGAAGAGGTATATGCTATTGCTGAAATGATTATTAAAGTTAAAGAACCTATTGCATCTGAATATGATTTAATCAAAAAAGATCAATTATTATTTACATACTTTCACTTTGCTTCATCAGAGCCGTTAACACACGCAATGATCGAAAAAGGAGCTGTATGTTTAGCTTACGAAACTGTTGAAAAAACTGACCGTAGTTTACCATTATTAGTTCCAATGTCTGAAGTTGCTGGACGTATGTCTATCCAACAAGGAGCTAAATATCTTGAGAAACCATTAAAAGGAAGAGGAATCCTTTTAGGAGGTGTTCCAGGTGTTCCTCCAGCTAAAGTATTAGTACTTGGTGGTGGAATCGTTGGTACTCAAGCTGCAAAAATGGCTGCTGGTTTAGGAGCTCAAGTTACTATTATGGATGTAAGTTTAGCACGTCTTCGTCACTTAGATGATATTATGCCTGCAAACGTAAACACTCAAATGTCTAACCACTATAACATTACAAAAGCAATCGCTGATGCTGACTTAGTAGTTGGAGCAGTATTAATTCCAGGAGCAAAAGCACCTCACTTAGTTACTCGTGATATGCTTAAATTAATGCGTCCAGGAACTGTTGTTGTAGACGTTGCTGTTGACCAAGGTGGATGTATCGAAACATGTACACCAACAACTCACGAAAACCCAACTTTTATTATCGATGATATTGTACATTACTGTGTGGCTAATATGCCAGGAGCTGTACCTTACACATCTACACTTGCTTTAACAAACGCTACTTTACCTTATGCTTTACAATTAGCAAACAAAGGATGGGAAAAAGCTTGTGCTGAAAACGAAGAATTGAAAAAAGGATTAAATATCGCTAATGGAAAAATCCTTTATAAAGGAGTTGCAGAAGCTTGGAATCTTCCATTTAATGAAGAATTAGTGTTAGCTAAATAATTAGTTATCACTACATAAGTGCTTACTACACTAGAAAAACCCGTCTTTAGGACGGGTTTTCTGTTTTTATATAGTTTTACTTGCCACTGATTATTTTCAGTGATTTTGCCACAGATTAATGATTTATCTCGCTTATTCTTTTGGCTTTGTTAAATAGTAAACTGGAATTCCGGTTAACATAATTAAAACTCCCCATCCACAAGTAGAAAATTTAGTAAGCAATAAGCAAATACAAATTGCCGATGCTACTACAATATATAAAAATGATAAGAACGGATATCCAAAAGCCTTATAAGGTCTCTCGGCATCTGGCATTTTCTTGCGTAGAATAAAAATTCCGTAAATAGTCAGAATGTAAAAAATCAGAACAATGATAATAACAAAGTCTAACAAGTCACCATATTTTCCTGTCAGGCATAAAGCCGAAGCCCAAACACATTGCGCCCATAATGCCCAAGCCGGAACGCTAGATTCATTTAATACAGCCGCTTTCTTAAAAAACAAGCCATCTTTTGCCATTGTATAATACACTCTTGCTCCAGCCATTATTAGACCATTGTTACAAGCAAAAGTCGAAATCATAATCATAATTGCAATAATTAGCGTTCCTATATTACCAAAAATATATTGTGATGCTACAACTGCTACTCTATCCGATTTTGCCGTTGCAATTTCATCAAAAGGAACCACAGCCAGATACATTAAATTTGTTAAAACATAAATACTTGCAACAGTAAAAGTTCCCAAGAACAAACTCAAACCTACATTACGTTTTGGATTTTTAATTTCTCCCGCAATAAAGGTTACTCCATTCCAAGCATCACTAGAGAACAAAGATCCCACCATCGCTGCCGAAATACCTGTAAGCAAAGCCGTACCACCTATCGGAAACCAAGATTTAGTATCTGCATCAAAAGCACGAGTAGACCAACCATCTACCCAATTTGCATCCCAAACAGAAGCTTTTGCTCCAAGGGTTAACCCGAAAACAATTAATCCTAAAAGTGATAAGATCTTGATAATCGTTAAAACCGTTTGTAGAATCTTACTATTTTTAACTCCACGACTATTTATATATGTTAATAGAATAATCGTTACAATAGAAACTAATTGAGCAGCATTTAAATCAAAAGAACCTAACTCTAAAAGGATATTTTCATCACTTAAAGGTTCATAGAGATAAGCCGCAAATTTAGCAAATGCAACTCCTACTGCAGCAATTGTACCTGTTTGTATTACGGCAAAAAAGCTCCATCCGTACAAGAATGCTATCAATTTATTATAAGCTTCTTTTAAGTACACATACTGCCCTCCTGCTTTTGGAAACATCGCACTGAGCTCTCCATAACTTACAGCAGCAATAACTGTTATTAATCCTGAAATTAGCCAAATCAAAGTTAGCCAACCTGCAGAACCTACCTGTCGAGCTATGTCGGCACTTACAATAAATATTCCCGAACCAATCATAGACCCTACCACAAGCATGGTTCCGTCTAGTAATCCGAGTTCTCTTTTAAAATCTTCTGGTTTGTTTTCTTGCATGTTTTTTGGTTTTTGGTTGGTTAAAGATATACAATTTGTAAGAAGTTTTAGAATTTACACACTCGATTTTAGATCATGCCCCAATCACTGTTTTTAGTTTCAGTCGTACTAACAAATAAAGCATAGACAAAGTTCTTTTTCATTATCAGATAAAACCAATAAATTATTCTCTTTTATACAACAATGCCGTTTTGGGCGTGTCCCGCAGAAAAAGCGGGTCGGGCTTTCGGCTTTATCTTTTACTCTGCTTCGCTCGCAAAAGGATATCACCTCTACCCCTCACGCAAATCCCATTTTCATTAGAAGTTTTTTAAATAATAATTGCATTTAGAATCATTCACAAAGCTATTTATTAAAAACACCATGCAACTGCTAAAAACTTAATTATAAGCTAACTAAGGATTAACCGTTAATTAGCTAAAAAAACTCAATTTAGATTGATCGTATAAAAAAAACAGGAAATTATGTAATGGCCTTATAAATGAATTAGTTAACTTTACTTTAAGCAAGTCAGATAACAACCTCATTTAGTTATCATTACAATGAGTCTAAAATAAGTTTTTACAATTTGCTTTTAATTCTTTCTGTTCTTCGGGTTGCCATTTATTTCTTTTTAACCAAAATAAGTTTAATAAATAATTATTTACATTATGAAAATCTTAAAAAGCGTAAACATAATTAGACGAAAGTTAATGTATAATTTAACTAAAAATATTGGCCACTCTACAAATACTAATAAAAAACACTTAACCATTAAACCCGAGATTAAAAGAGTTTTAATCTCTCGCCCAAATGCCAGATTAGGAAATCTGCTGTTAATCACCCCACTCATAGAAGAAGTCATAACTACATTTCCTGGATGCAAAATAGATTTATTTGTAAAAGGTAACCTCGCCCCTATATTGTTTGAAAACTACGACAACGTTGATAAAATTATTAAGCTACCCAAAAAACCTTTTAAGAGCTTGCTGCAATATATCGCAACATGGATATCTCTCCGAAAACAACCGTATGACATTGCCATTAATGTTGACAAAAATTCTTCATCAGGGAGGCTTTCTGTTAAGTTTTCAAATTCCAAATTTAAATTCTTTGGAGATTCTACAGTCGAAGACATCCAATCAAAATATTCTGATTACGCACATATCGCAAAATATCCTGTATACAACTTCAGAAGTTATTTAAGCGAATTAGGCTTTATTCCAAATAACAAACCTATCGCTCCATTAGATCTGAAATTAAGTGAATCTGAAATTGCCGAAGGGAAAAAACTTCTAGACAAATTAGTCAATAACGATAGAAAAACGCTTTGCATTTATACTTATGCAACTGGTGACAAATGTTACTCTGAATCATGGTGGGGCAAGTTTTATAAAAAACTAAAAACGCAATATCCTGACCATAATATTATTGAAATTTTACCTATCGAAAATGTCTCTCAAATTGGCTTTAAAGCCACTCATTTTTACAGTAAAAATATTCGAGAAATTGGTGCGCTAATCGCAAACACCGAAGCTTTTATTGGGGCTGACTCTGGAATCATGCACTTAGCAAGTTCAGTACAAACACCAACTGTAGGTTTATTCTCAATTAGTGAGCAAAAAAAATATGAACCTTATTATAATCATAGTATTGCCATAAACACTAACCAAACATCTATTCTAAAATCTACAAAAATTATAGCATACATGATTAGCCATAACTTATCGCTGAGGGTTACGACGACAACATCGACAATTATAGCACTTTATTGAAGATAGTTTTTCTTTTTAGTAACTTTATTAAATATTTACCGTCTATTCTAACATATATTTAAAGTAGAGTAACTGAAAAAATCATCAATCAAATCAATCATCATGGAAACAAAATCAAATCGCTCTTTATTTAAAGCACTAATTTTCAGTATCGCTTTCCAATTATTCGTTAATGTATGTATTGGTCAGACTAGCAAGGCCGATAAAATTAACGAATTACTAAGTGTATACTCAAAATATGATCAGTTTAATGGAACTGTGCTCGTAGCTGAAAACGGAAAGATAATCTATGAAAAAGGCTTTGGATTGGCCAACATGGAATGGAAAATCCCAAATGAACCTAATACAAAGTTTAGGTTAGGTTCTATTACCAAACAATTTACCGCATTAGCAATCCTCCAATTGGTTGAACAAGGAAAGCTTAAATTAGATGTTCCAATTTCTACTTATCTTCCTGACTACTCTAAAACTAATGGAGATAAAATAACTATTCACCAATTACTTACACATACTGCAGGAATACCCAATTACACTTCTTTTCCTAATTTTTTCTCAGATATTAGTCGTAATCCTTACACTCCCGAAGCTTTTGTAAAAATATTTTCCGACTTACCTCTTGAGTTTAAACCAGGAGAAAAATTTGCTTATAGCAATTCTGGTTATTTTGTATTGGGTTATATTATAGAGAAAGTTACCGGAAAAACGTATGAGCAATATTTACAAGATAATATTTTCACACCTCTTAAGATGAATAATTCTGGTTTCGACCATCATGACATTATTTTAGCCAATAGAGCCACAGGATATGAAAGAAAAGAAAGAAGCACAAACAACTATGTAAATTCTAGTTACATCGATATGTCTCTTCCTTATGCTGCAGGATCTTTGTATTCGACTGTAGAAGACTTATACTTATGGGATCAGGCACTTTATACAGAAAAATTATTATCTGCTAATTCTAAAAAATTACTATTTGACAAATACATAAACACAAGATTCTCTGATACATCATATTATGGATACGGTTGGTTTATTGAGGAAGCTAGCATTGATAAAACTGATAAAAAAGTCCAGATTATTGAACATGGCGGTGGAATAAATGGATTCAATACATTAATCTCACGCATTCCATCATCTAAAGATTTGATACTTTTATTAAACAATACCGGAGGAACTGGTCTTAATGAAATGTCTATAGCAATACGAGCAATTTTATACGATATGCCGTATGATGCCCCAAAAAAGTCTGCTGCTTATGCTTTATTAAACACTATTAAATCTCAAGGATTAGAAACTGGATTGAAAAACTTTGCAGAATTAAATAAATCTAATGAATACGCTGTTAAGGAAAACGAGATGAATTATGCAGGATATGAATTACTACAATCAGGAAAAACTAAAGAAGCAATAGCTGTTTTTAAAGCAAATGTAGATGCTTTTCCTAAATCAGGAAATGTATATGATAGTTTAGGCGAGGCTTATTTAAAAGATGGAGATAAAAAACTCGCTATCTTAAACTATAAAAAATCAATACAACTTGATCCAAAAAATGAAAGCGGAAAGAAAACATTAGAAGAAATATCTAAATAATACATTTAAAAATTTACCTAAACTGCCGCAATTTAAGAAAATTGCGGTTTTGGTTTTTATAAAACTCAAAGTTATGATAAGCTCAAAACCTAAAACTATTGATGAATATATTGCTGGTTTTCCTGTAGAAATTCAGGAAATATTAGAACAAGTTAGACAGACAATTAAACAGGCAGCTCCAAATGCTGAAGAGAAAATAAGTTACGCCATTCCTACTTTTACGCTCAATGGTAACTTAGTGCATTTTGCGGCTTTCAAAAATCATATTGGATTTTATGCGTTGCCTTCAGGGAACGAAGCTTTTCAAGAACAACTTTCCATCTACAAATCAGGAAAAGGTTCTATTCAGTTTCCATTAAATAAACCTATGCCTTTGGATTTAATAACGAAGATTGTAAAATTTCGGGTGAAAGAAAATCTAGAAAAAATAAAGAAATGAAAATTCTTTACCTAAGTAAGCCTAAAAGCTTAAAACTTATATTATGTTTTATTGTAAAATACGATTGACTTGGGTGAAATTTCTTTCGTAGTACGCTTCTTTTGTAGAAGATACAATTACACCACCATGTACAGATGAGTGAACAAATTTAATTTCGCCATCTAATACTTCAACTACCATCCCAACATGGTTTATCTGGCGTCTTCCGTTGGTTTTAAAGAAGATTAAATCTCCTTTTTGTGCATCTTCCGATGCTATTTTAACTCCAATACGTGATTGCTCGATTGAACTTCTAGGTAACTTAATATCAAAACTTCCAAATGTAGTTACCATTAAACCTGAACAATCAAAACCTGCTCTCGAAGTCCCTCCCGAACGGTACCGGACTCCTACGTTTTCAGTAGCGTTTAATACCAATTGATTTAATAAATCTGAGTTATGAACAAACTTTATATTGTTGGTTGTTGCAGTATCTTTAATCGTTGTTGTTGCTACTGCTGTAGCTGTATTATCAATTAAAGTTTTAGCTTCTTGTACTCCTTCTTTCTTCACATATGTTTTTGAAGGATTTATTTTAAGAACGTAACCTACTGGTAATTTTCCTTTTATAAATGGGTTTTGTCTTTCTAATTCTTTAACCGTAAGTCCGTATTCTTTGGCAATTGCATATTTAGTTTCTTTAGGTAAAACTTCACGAACAATTTCGGCTTCTACTGGTTTTTCGATTATCTCTGGCTCAGGAGTTGCGACAATTGTAGTAGCAACTATTGCAGTTTCTTTTATAATTGGCTTAGCATTACCTGGAATTATAATTTGCTGTCCAATTCTTAATCCTTCACTTTCTAATTTTGGATTGGCTTTTTTTAATTCTTCAACTGTAAGCTGATATTGTTTTGAAATTCCGTACAATGTTTCTTTTGGTAGGATTTCATGTGTAGTTGTTTCTTGATTACTTGTTGCAGTATTCGAATTGTCTGAATTGCTTTTATTACTTGCAATTACCTCTTTTTCTTTGGTCTTAGTTTTTGTTTTTGTTGCTTTATCTTTATTAGCAACATTTTTCTCTGAACTTGGAATTAGTAAAATTGAATTTAGTTTTAACAATTTACTAGCTTTCGGATTTAAATCTAGAATATCCTTTACTTTTACATGGTATTTTTTGGCTATAACGCTAACGTTCTCTCCTTCAGAAATTTTATGCTTAATATATTTTTCTTGTGAAAAAACACTAAAACTAAAAAAAAACAACGCTAATATCAGTCCAAAACTTTTCATTCTTATTCAAATTACATTCGCAGATTACATTTAATTCATTTAAAAAAAATCAAAAAACAACAATCCAATTACTTAAAAAGCTAATTTAACTTTTTAAACTAAAAATTGCTATTTTTTAACAACTCTTTATATTCAAATTAACAAATTCCGCATAAAAAAGAATCATTCTATATTAATTCAATTATTTTACCTGAAAAAATAATCCTACTTTTAAACAAGGAATAACCGACTAAAAAATAACATTCTTGAAAAAGCTAATTTTAATTTCCATATTCTTTCCAGCGGTATTAATTGCTCAAAACATAAAAGGAATCGTAATCGACAAAACAAATAACACTCCGATTGAAGACGCTAATGTTTTTGTAAAACAATTAAATACAAGAAGTTTAACGAATGAAAAAGGAGAATTTAAACTAGTCGTTTCTGGCAAAATTCAAGAGACTGATACTTTATATATATCGCATATTGGATACATTGCCAAAAAAGTTCCTTTTACGGAATTAAAGCTAAATAATTCTATTATTTCTCTTGACCCCGAAGTAGAAATTTTAAATGGAGTAACTGTTACTAAGAATAGATCTCTAAAATCGAAAATTGCCTATACCAAGTTAGCTCCTTTAAAATATGCTATCTCTTCTTTTGGCTCTGTACTAAAAGACAATAAAATCTATGTTATTGGTGGTGATGCCTCTTTTGAATCTGATGCTTTTAAAAAAGCAAAATATACTAAAGCAGATTTCACCTTGAATGACTACATTGAAGAACTTAGAAAGCAAATGACCTTAAAATTATACAGCAACAAGTTATTAATTTATGATATAAAAACAGATAGCTGGGAAACATCAAAAATAAAATTTAGAAAAAGAGCCTATCATAATCTCAATTTCTACAATAATACAATTTATGTTTTGGGCGGTAAAAGTTCTTCGGCAAATGGAAAATTTGAATATCTGGATAATAAGATTGAAGTTTTTGACATAAACAAAGGATCAATTACTATAGATGACACAAACCCACATCAAGCAGCCGATTTTGCTTCTTTTACATATAATGACAACATAATAGTTATGGGCGGTTCTGTAAAAATGACCGAAAATGGAATAAAGGAATACTCTAAAAAAGCACATTCTTATAATATATCTTCAGGATATTGGTATGAACTACCAGATATGCTTACTGCTAAAGAAACGGAAGGAGTTTTGATTGGAAATAAAATTTATCTAATTGGTGGTTTTAATGGAAAGCCTATATCTGAAATGGAATCTTTTGATTTAACTACTGAGAAATGGCAAACTGAAGGCGAACTATTTTATGGTTTAAGCAAACCTGCCGTTACTTATAATGACAGTATAATTTATATTCTTGAAAATGAAAAAATTTTCACCTACAATATCTTAACCAAACAACTAAAAGAATACTTAATTTCATTACCACTAAAAGCCGCTGAAATGTTTTACAGTGATAACAAATTGTATTTACTTGGAGGTTATACGGAGAATGATTATTCCAGATCCCCATCATCAAACAATTATAGTATTGATATAACGGAATTTGAAAACACAAAAACTAATAGAAGTAAATTTTTATAATTTATAAAAAAGTTAATCCTGTAAACGAGTTTTCTAGCCCAGATAGGAGCGGCATCCTTTTCTTTTTTTCTTTAAAAAAGAAAAGATATAGCGGATAGCTGGAAATAGCTCCAAATAAAAAAACTCCCAAGTTGCCTTGAGAGTTTTTAGTATAGTTTAAATCTTTAATTACGCTTTTCCGGCTGCAATTAAGTTTAATGCTGAACCAGCTACAAACCAGCCAATTTGTCCTGCATTATATGTATGATTTGCTAAGATTATATCTTTAGTTCCATCTGCGTGAACGAATTCTAACGTTAATGGTTTTCCTGGAGCAAAATCTACTAAATCAACAAAATTGATTGTATCATCTTCTTGGATTTTGTCATAATCTGTTTCATTAGCAAATGTTAATCCCAAAAGTCCTTGTTTTTTAAGGTTTGTTTCGTGGATACGAGCAAACGATTTTACTAATACCGCTTTAACTCCTAAGAAACGTGGCTCCATTGCTGCGTGCTCACGAGAAGATCCTTCGCCATAGTTATGGTCTCCCACAACGATAGATGGAACTCCAGCCGCTTTGTATGCACGTGCAACTGCAGGAACTGCATCGTATGTTCCTGTTAATTGATTTTTAACTGAATTTGTTTTTTGGTTGTATGCATTTACTGCACCAATCAACATATTGTTAGAAATATTATCTAAATGTCCGCGGAAACGTAACCATGGTCCTGCCATAGAAATGTGGTCTGTAGTACATTTTCCGAATGCTTTGATTAACAATTTAGCACCTGTAATGTTTTTACCATCCCAAGCATCAAACGGAGCTAATAATTGTAAACGCTCTGATGTTGGGCTTACAACTACCTGAACTCCTGAACCATCTGCTGCCGGAACCTGGAATCCTGGATCTTTAACATCAAATCCTTTTGGAGGCAATTCGTCTCCTGTAGGCTCATCTAACATTACTTCTTCTCCATCTTCATTGATTAAAGTATCTGTTAATGGATTAAAACTTAAATCTCCTGCGATAGCCATAGCGGTTACCAATTCTGGCGAACCTACAAAAGCTAGCGTATTTGGATTACCATCGGCACGTTTTGAGAAGTTACGATTAAAAGAGTGAACGATTGTATTTCTTTCTTCTTTCTCTGCTCCTTCTCTATCCCACATACCAATACACGGTCCGCAAGCGTTAGCAAATACTGTCGCTCCAATTTTATGGAATGTATCGATAAAACCATCACGCTCGATTGTATAGCGAACTACCTCCGAACCTGGAGTAATAGTAAACTGTGATTTTGTTTTTAATTTTTTAGCCGAAACTTGTCTTGCCAAAGATGCCGCACGCGAAATATCTTCGTAAGATGAGTTTGTACATGAACCTATTAAACCAACCTGAATTTGTAATGGCCAGTTATTTTTGATTGCTGCTTCTTTCATTTTAGAAATTGGCGTAGCTAAATCTGGCGTAAAAGGACCGTTTAAGTGTGGCTCTAATTCCGTTAAGTTAATTTCGATAACTTGATCAAAATATTTTTCTGGATTAGCGTAAACTTCTGGATCTCCTGTTAAGTAAGAAGCTACTTTATCTGCAGCATCTGCAACATCGGCTCTATTTGTAGAACGCAGGTAACGACTCATTGAATCATCATAACCAAAAGTTGAAGTTGTAGCTCCAATCTCTGCACCCATATTACAAATAGTACCTTTTCCTGTACATGACATAGAAGTTGCTCCTTCGCCAAAATATTCAACGATTGCTCCTGTACCACCTTTTACAGTAAGAATACCAGCAACTTTAAGGATAACATCTTTTGGAGCTGTCCATCCTGATAATTTACCAGTTAATTTTACTCCAATTAATTTAGGAAATTTTAATTCCCATGCCATTCCTGACATAACATCTACTGCATCGGCTCCACCAACACCAATAGCTACCATCCCTAAACCTCCTGCATTTACAGTATGTGAATCGGTACCAATCATCATTCCTCCAGGAAAAGCATAATTCTCAAGCACTACTTGGTGAATAATACCTGCTCCTGGCTTCCAGAAACCAATTCCGTATTTATTAGAAACTGACGACAAGAAGTCGAAAACTTCATTACTTTGAGTTTTTGCTCTAGCCAAATCGGTTACAGCATCTACTTTAGCTTGAATTAAGTGATCACAATGAACAGTTGTAGGCACTGCTACTTTAGCCTTACCAGCATGCATAAATTGCAATAATGCCATTTGTGCTGTTGCATCCTGACATGCTACTCGATCTGGAGCAAAATCAACATAATCGACTCCTCTACCAAACGCCTTAGTTGGATTTCCATCCCAAAGGTGATTGTACAAAATTTTCTCCGTTAAAGTAAGTGGACGACCAACAATCTCGCGTGCTTTATCAACACGACCTGGCATGTTCTCATACACTTTTTTAATCATTTCAATATCAAAAGCCATAAGTATAATTGTTTTTGTTTTTTTTTATTTTTTTTGAACATCACAAGTTACAAAAAATAGAAGAGGTAGAAAAGAAAAAAAGCCTGAGTTTATCACTCAGGCCTTTTATATATAATGATTATAACTAATCGTAAATTACATTACTAACAGTTTATGAGAAGGTGCAAACCTAGTCAAGCTAATACCATCTACTGCAGCTGTATATTCAGCAAGCGTAGGAGTTCTACCTAAAATTGTAGATAAAACTACTACCGGTGTAGAAGAAAGTAATGATTCTCCTTTTTTACCTTCAGTATCTTCTACAACTCTCCCTTGGAAAAGACGTGTAGATGTTGCCATTACAGTATCTCCTTTTGCAGCTTTTTCCTGATTACCCATACATAGGTTACATCCTGGACGCTCTAAGTATAACATATTCTCGTATTCTGTACGTGCTGCTCCTTTAGGTGCGCTATCGTTAAATTCGAAACCTGAGTATTTTTGTAAAACTTCCCAGTCTCCTTCAGCTTTAAGCTCATCTACAATATTATAAGTAGGTGGCGCTACAACAAGTGGCGCTTTGAACTCAACTTTACCATGTTGCTCTTCGATATTTTTAAGCATTTGAGCAAGAATCTTCATATCTCCTTTGTGAACCATACAAGAACCAATAAACCCTAAGTCTACTTTTTTCTCTCCTCCGTAGAAAGAAAGAGGTCTAATTGTATCGTGCGTATATCTCTTAGAAACATCAGCATTATTTACGTCTGGGTCAGCAATCATTGGCTCAATAATTTGATCAAGATCTACAACAACTTCTGCATAATACTTAGCATTTGCATCTGGAGTAAGAGCTGGTTTCTCAGCCGATTTAATTTCTGCAATTCTCTTATCTGCTTTGTTGATCAACCCTTGAAGAACTTGTTTTTCATTGTCCATTCCTTTATTGATCATAATCTGGATTCTTCCTTTTGCAATCTCTAATGATTCAATCAAGGTGTCATCTTCAGAAATACAGATAGAAGCCTTAGCTTTCATTTCTGCAGTCCAATCTGTAAATGTAAATGCCTGGTCAGCAGTAAGAGTTCCGATGTGAACCTCGATAATTCTACCTTGGAAAACATTCTCTCCACCAAACTTTTTAAGCATTTGAGCTTGTGTAGCATGAACCACATCACGGAAGTCCATATAATCTTTCATCTCACCCTTAAACGTCACCTTCACAGATTCCGGAATTGGCATAGAAGCCTCTCCAGTAGCAAGTGCAAGTGCAACTGTTCCTGAGTCAGCACCAAAAGCAACACCTTTTGACATTCTTGTATGTGAGTCACCACCAATAATGATAGCCCACTCATCAATAGTAATATCATTAAGAACTTTGTGAATTACATCTGTCATTGCGTGATAAACTCCTTTCGGGTCACGAGCTGTGATTAATCCGAAATCGTTCATGAATTTCATCAGTTTAGGAATATTTGCCTGAGCTTTTTTATCCCATACTGAAGCGGTGTGACAACCTGATTGGTATGCACCATCAACGATTGGCGAAATTACTGTAGCTGCCATAGACTCTAATTCTTGAGCAGTCATAAGTCCTGTAGTGTCTTGTGACCCTACAATGTTTACTTCTACACGAACATCTGAACCTGCGTGTAATACTTTACCCGGAGCTATACCAACAGCATTTTTGTTGAAGATTTTTTCTACTGCTGTAAGTCCTTGTCCTTCAAGAGAAATCTCTTTTGACGGAGCAAACACAAGAGGAGCCTCAATTTCTAAAATTTTAGCTGCCAATGTTTGAAGTTTTTTACCAAATACAATTGCATATGATCCTCCAGCTTTTATAAATTCCATTTTCTGAGGCGTAAAAGCCTTAGAAATATCAATTAATTCTTTATCTCCGTTATAAAGTTTTTTTGTCTTTGTATTTATTGTAAGTACTGTACCTGTAGCGACTGAATATACCTCTTCAAGAACAGGATCACCACTTTCATTACGAACAACGTTACCATCTGCATCTAGCTTTTTAACCCAGTTTTTAAGGTCTAAACCAATACCTCCTGTAACATCTACAGTTGTTAAGAAAATTGGTGAAATACCATTTGTTCCTCCAACAATTGGAGCTATGTTAACGAATGGAATATATGGGCTTGCTTGTTTTCCTGTCCAAAGTGCCACGTTGTTTACACCTGACATTCTAGAAGAACCAACTCCCATAGTACCTTTCTCAGCAATTAACATCACACTTTTGTCTGGATGTTGTGCTTGTAAAGCCTTAATTTCTTCTTGTGCTTTTGGTGTAATCATACACTGCCCATGAAGTTCACGATCAGAACGTGAGTGAGCCTGATTACCCGGAGACAATAAATCGGTAGAGATATCACCTTCACCAGCAATAAAAGTAACTACTTTAATTTCCTCTACTACTTCTGGTAGTTTAGTAAAAAACTCTGCCTGTGCATAGCTTTTAATAATTTCTATAGCAATTGGATTACCATTTTTAAACGCTTCTTTTAAACGATCTGTGTCTGCCTCATAAAGGTAAACTTGTGTTTTAAGAACATCTCCAGCTTCTTTTGCAATAGCAGCATCATTACCTAAAGCTAAATCTAGCAACACTTCAATAGAAGGTCCACCCTTCATGTGTGATAACAACTCAAATGCAAAAGCTGGTGTTATTTCTTTCACTACAGATTCTCCAAGAATAATCTCTTTTAAAAACTTAGCTTTTACACCTGCAGCACTTGTAGTTCCTGGTATAGTGTTATAAATAAAGTGTTTAATAGATTCTTCACGATATTCGTTATCTAAATCTTTAATTTGGTCAATAATCACGCTTAACAACTCAGCACCATCAATTGGCTTCGGGTGAAGTCCTTGGTCTTTGCGTTCTGCAATCTCTTTAATGTAATCGTTATAAGTATTCATAATCGAAGTATTTTCTAGGTATCTTATTTTTTTGTACGCAAATTTAAAAATTAAAGCCGAGAATTAAAAAAAATATAACAGAACTCGCCTTTTCAAAAATTATTATTATTAAAAAACGATTTTGACTGCTTGTTTTTGTCAAAACAACAGTTTTGAATTAAAAAAATGAATTATTAACATTTTAAAATCTTTTCTTTAGCAAAGTCGAAATTCGACCTTAAAAAGGAAGTCAGATTTTACCTCGTTTTTAACTAAGAATCTTTCTAAATTAAAATTTACAACGTTATAGTTACACCTTTTTACATCATCTGAAACATTTCTCATTATCACAAAATTGATAATTATTTAAAATTCAAATCAACATAAATAAAAAAGCCTGACGACAATCATCAGGCTTACTCTAAAAGTTTTTCCTATAATTTACATCAATTTTTGAATGATGATTTCTTCTGTAATTCCTTCGGCATCGGCTTTATAATTTTTAATAATTCGATGTCTCAAAATACCAGTCGCTACAGCTTTTACATCTTCAATATCTGGCGAGAATTTACCATTGAATGCAGCATGTGCTTTTGCCGCCAAAATTAAATTTTGCGAAGCTCTTGGACCTGCTCCCCAATCCAGGTAATTTTTAACAAAATCATTCGTCAGACTATTATCAGGACGTGTTTTACTCACCAACGTTACAGCATATTCTATCACATTATCAGCAACTGGAATTCGACGAATTAAATGCTGAAAATCTATAATTTCCTGAGCAGTAAACAGCGGATTTATTGTACTTGTGTTATCTGAAGTTGTACGCTTTACAACTTGTACTTCTTCTTCAAAACTTGGATATTCTAATTTTATAGCAAACATAAAACGGTCCAATTGTGCTTCTGGCAAAGGATACGTTCCTTCTTGCTCAATCGGGTTTTGTGTAGCCAATACAAAGTAAGGCAAATCTAATTTATGATTTTCACCAGCAATCGTTACCGAACGCTCCTGCATCGCCTCTAGTAAAGCTGCTTGCGTTTTTGGCGGCGTTCTATTAATCTCATCTGCCAAAATAATATTAGAAAAAACTGGTCCTTTTATAAACTTGAAACGTCTGTTTTCATCCAAGATTTCGCTTCCCAAAATATCAGAAGGCATTAAATCTGGAGTAAATTGAATTCTTTTAAAATCAAGTCCTAAAGCCTGAGATAGCGTATTTATCAATAATGTTTTTGCCAATCCAGGCACACCTATTAAAAGAGCATGTCCGCCAGAGAAAATGCAAATCAAAATTTGATCTACAACTGCATCCTGACCTACAATAATTTTTGCGATTTCGGTTTTTAATTCATTACGTTTTTGAACTAAGTTATGAATTGCTGTTACATCAGACATCTATGAATGTATTTAAAATTAAAAAGAGTTAGTTCTATGAACACATAAAACTAACTCTTTTTATTTATTATATAAAAATTATTTTTTCAACCAATTATTAGTAAAAGTACAATCTCTGTACTCACCAAGAATCTTAATGTAAGTTTCTTTTATTTTTTCATCAAACCATTTAGCGATAGCTTTAATTTGTTTTTCTTTTAAAGCTAAATCTTTAATCTTGATATAATCCTTACCGTAATCAGCAGTATGTGCTTCGATTCTTTTTGTTACAGTAATTAACTTATAACTCTTTTTCCCTTGTGGATCAGTATCTAAAACTGGTTGTGAAACTTCATTATCTTTTAAATTAGAAACCTGACTATATAAAGTAGGATCCATTTTTGTTAATTCAAAACGTGTATCTTGCGTATTTGGATTAATCAAAGCTCCACCGTTTGCACGTGTTTCTTTTTCGTCAGAATCTGCTCTGGCTGCTTCAGCAAAAGTTACTTTCTTATCTATTATCTTCTCTCTAATTCCTGTAATTCTTTCTTTTGCTTCTTTTAAAGCATCTTCAGAAACTACTGGCGCTATCAGGATATGACGCAACTCTACTTCTTGTCCTTTAATCTTATCAATTTTTATAATATGAAACCCGAAAGTAGTTTCAAAAGGCGCAGAAATCTCTCCTTCCTGAAGACTAAAAGCTACCTCCTTAAACTCTTTTACGAAAGGTGTCTTTCTTGTCATCTTATAATATCCTCCATTCGAACTAGAACCTGGATCTTGTGAGTACAAAACAGCTTTGGTTGCAAAACTAGCTCCGTCTTCTACATCTTTCTTAATACCGTTTAAACGATCGATTACTTTTTTCTTTTCAGCGTCAGAAATTTTAGGATTCACAACAATCTGTGCCACTTCCATTTCTGCTCCAAATGTTGGCAATTCATTTTCAGGAATTTTTTTGAAAAAACTACGAACTTCTTCTGGAGTTATTTCAACTCCATCGATGATCTTTTTTTGCATTTCAGATGCTAACTTTTGCTCTTTTAAGATGTCGGCAAAATATGTTTTAAATTCTTCAATAGAATTCTTTTTGTAATACTGAACTACCTTATTTATATCTCCGATTTGCTGAACCATATAATTTAATCGTTCATCCATCATACCTTTTACTTCGGCATCACTTACAATAATACTATCCTGAATAGCTTGGTGCGCGTATAGTTTATCTTCTAGAAGTTTTCCTAACATCTGGCATCTAGAAACATCTTTTATAGATCCTCCCTGACTACTAATTTCTAGGTATCCTTTATCGATATCTGAATCTAAAATAATGTAATCACCTACAGTAGCGATAATACCATCAATTTTTTGTTTCTGATTACTTTTAACTACAACTGGCTTTGCTATAACCGTATCCTTAATAATTTCTTGCGCTCTGGTTAGCGAATTGAAAAGAAGCAAAAAACTTATTGTAAATACAAATTGACAATTGATAGTTTTTATTCGTAATTTTTTTAATAGCATTATTTTAAAATTTAATTTTAATGTAAAGTAGCTTTATTATTTAGCATTATTGGCTTACAAATATAGTAAACCGCATATTTCAATATATATTTTAAATGTTCAGAAAATAAAAATCTTTACAAATCTAACAAACATTGCTTAATTAACTTATAACGAACAAAAATAACAATTCAATCACATAATACAAGTATAGTTAATACTATTAACAAAAAATTATATGCAACTAAAAAAAATCTTATTCTCAAGAATTCACTACATCTAATATTTAAAGCAATTTTAAGAATCATCTATCCTATTATCTCATTGTTTTTTATCTATAAAACCCAAAACAACACCCAATCAAATCACTCATTTTTAACTTAATACAACAAAGTTTTCAACACTACAACGTTTTCGCTTATTAAATAAAATTTCAAAATAATTAGGTAAACAAGTTTTGCATACATTCGATATGTGATTATTACTATTTAGCATTTAAAAACAGTAATTAAACAATTAATTAGCTAATTATTTAATTAATCACAATTTGATTACCCAAATCCTTAATTAACCTAAAAATCATTTAATCATGAAAAAACAAATTGTAAAACTCTATTTAGTTACTGCTTTAACAGCATTTTTTTACTCCTGTAGCTCAAATGAAAATGCAGAATCTGAAGTTGCTGCTGCAAATACTCAGTTCAAAGTTATTAACGTAACTAAACATGATGGACGTCCATTTAGCACAGGAACTCCTACTACTGGAAAATACGTTGCCAATCCTGGTGGAGGCGTAATGATGCAGGCTTTTTATTGGGATGTTCCTGCTGGCGGTAATTGGTGGAATACAATAAACACCAAAATTACCGACTGGTCGAATGCTGGAATTGGCTCAATTTGGTTACCTCCTGCATCAAAAGCACAAAACGGAGCTTTTTCTATGGGCTATGATCCTACAGATTATTTTGATTTTGGAGATTATAATCAAAATGGCTCTACAGAAACTCGATTTGGCTCTAAAACTGAATTGGTAAGTTTGATTAGCAAAGCACATACTGAAAATATGCAAGTATATGCCGATATTGTAATTAATCATAACAGTGGAGGACAATCGGAAGCAAATCCATTTACTGGAACAAATACTTGGACTAATTTTAGCGGAGTTGCTTCAGGAAAATTCACTCGTAATTATAATGACTTTTATAAAAATAGCTACGGTAATAATGACGAAGGATCTTTTGGTGGTTTCCCAGATTTATGCCACGCAAATCCTCATGTCCAAGATTGGTTATGGCTTAGAGCTGATGGTGTTGGTAAATATTATAAAAATACCATGAAATTTGATGGCTGGAGATTTGATTACGTTAAAGGATTTGGTGCGTGGGTCGTAAATGCTTGGAATGCAAATGTAGGCGGCTTTTCGGTTGGCGAATTATGGGATTCGAATGTAAACGTATTAAATGACTGGGCTAATAATGCCAATAGTTCTGTTTTTGATTTTGCTTGTTATTACAAAATGAATGATGCGTTTGATGGAAATAATCTTGCCGTATTAAATGATGATATGATGTGGAAAAGAAACCCGTATAAAGCGGTAACTTTTGTTACGAATCATGATACTGATGAAATTTCAAACAAATTATTGGCTTATTCCTATATTTTAACTCACGAAGGATATCCAACTATTTTTTACAGAGATTATGAAGAATGGCTAGATAAAAGCAAATTAAATAATCTTATCTGGATTCATAATAATAAAGCAACAGGAACAACTTCTATTTTATATTCTGACAACGACGAATATATTGCCCGCAGAAACGGATATAACGGAAACCCCGGTTTAGTGGTATATATCAATAACTCATCATCATGGCAAGAAAGATGGATCCAAACTAATTGGGCTAATACTCAAATAAAAGATTTTACAGGAAGTTCTAGTTGGTATCCTACAACACAAGCTGATCAGTGGGTAAAAATTCAATGTCCGCCAAAAGGATATACCGTCTGGTCGATTAATAATTAATTATTAACTAATAAAACTGATTTAATTTTGAGGCTGATTTAAATAATCAGCCTCTTTTTTATTCAAACAATCTAATAATAACAACAAATTTTCTAAACCAAACAGGCTTAAATAAGAAGCTAATATTTTTATTAAGCCGTAATTAATAGTACTTTTGCAACCTATTTATACGAAATATGAGCTTTTTAAAAGAAATACAACGCAGAAGAACATTTGGAATTATATCGCATCCTGATGCCGGTAAAACAACCTTAACGGAGAAGTTACTGTTATTTGGGGGTGCTATTCAAGAAGCAGGTGCAGTAAAAAACAATAAAATAAAAAAAGGAGCTACGAGTGATTTCATGGAAATCGAACGTCAGAGAGGAATTTCGGTTTCTACATCTGTACTAGCCTTTAATTATAAAGATAAAAAAATCAATATCCTTGATACTCCTGGGCACAAGGATTTTGCTGAAGATACTTTTAGAACTTTAACTGCTGTAGATAGCGTAATTGTTGTAATAGACGTTGCAAAAGGAGTTGAGGAACAAACTGAAAAATTGGTTGCAGTTTGTAGAATGCGTAATATTCCGATGATTGTTTTTATCAACAAATTAGATCGTGAAGGTAAAGATGCTTTTGATTTGATGGACGAAGTAGAACAAAAATTAGGTTTGACTGTTACTCCATTAAGTTTCCCTATCGGAATGGGTTACGATTTTCAAGGAATCTACAACTTATGGGAACAAAACATCAACCTTTTTAGTGGAGACAGCCGTAAAAATATCGAAGAAACTATCGCTTTCTCTGATGTTCAAAATAATCCAGAACTAGATAAAATTGTTGGAGAGAAAGCAGCGGAAAAACTTCGTGAAGAATTAGAATTAATTGATGAAGTTTATCCTAAATTTGATCGTCAGGATTATTTAGATGGAAAATTGCAACCTGTCTTTTTTGGTTCTGCATTAAATAACTTTGGAGTACGTGAATTATTAGATTGTTTTGTTACTATCGCTCCATCACCAAGACCAAAAGATTCTGAAACTCGTTTAGTTGATCCAACAGAAGAAAAAATGACTGGTTTTGTATTTAAAATACATGCCAATATGGATCCTAAACATAGAGACCGTTTAGCATTTATCAAAATTGTTTCGGGTACTTTCGAAAGAAACAAACCTTATTACCACGTTCGCCAGAAAAAAAATCTAAAATTTTCTAGTCCGAATGCTTTTTTCGCAGAGAAGAAAGAAATTGTAGATATTTCATATCCTGGTGATATTGTTGGTTTACACGATACAGGAAATTTCAAAATTGGTGATACATTAACCGAAGGTGAAGTAATGAGCTTTAAAGGAATCCCAAGTTTCTCACCAGAACACTTTAGATACATTAATAATGCCGACCCAATGAAAGCTAAGCAATTAGACAAAGGTGTTGATCAATTAATGGATGAAGGTGTTGCGCAGTTATTTACTCTTGAAATGAATAACCGTAAGGTAATCGGAACTGTTGGAGCTCTTCAATATGAGGTAATTCAGTACCGTTTGGAGCATGAATATGGTGCAAAATGTACGTATGAAAATTTCCCTGTTCACAAAGCATGTTGGGTAAAACCTGATGATGCAAAAAATGATGAATTCAAAGAATTTAAACGTATCAAACAAAAATTCTTAGCAAAAGATAAATACGGTCAATTAGTGTTTTTAGCCGATTCTGATTTTACGATACAAATGACTCAAAATAAATATCCAAGTGTAAAATTATTTTTCACTTCTGAATTTGAATAATTATCCGATTCAATCTT
>NZ_JPRM01000016.1 GCF_000737695.1 Flavobacterium hydatis | reverse complement strand
ACTTTATTTAGGATAAAAAACTATCTTTATTAGTAAATACGACCTCATATTATACAACCTTCTTACGAATAATTATGTGGTATTACCAAACACAATAAAGATTTATTTCATTGCGAAATAATATTTATAGAGTATATTTGCACTTGCTTTTTAGCAGCAATAAAAACAAAAAAATAGTTAAGTTATGGTTTATAAATTTAGAGTAATTCTAGATGCAGAAGAAGATATTTTTAGAGATATAGCAATTCTTGAAGAAGATACTTTAGAAGATTTACACAATGCCATCTTCAATGCTTTTGGTTTTGACGGAATGGAAGTAGCTTCATTTTATACCTGCGATGAAACTTGGAATCAAGAGGATGAAATTCCACTTTTTGATACCGGAGATGTTCTTGGCGAACAAAAAACAATGAGTGATTATACTTTATCAGATATATTAGATAAAGAAAACACTAAAATTATATATGTCTACGATTTTATCCATATGTGGACATTTTTGGTTGAACTAGCTGCAATAGAAGACCAAGCTGTTGGTAATACCTACCCAGAAACTCTTTTCTCTCATGGTGAAATGCCAGATGATTCAGGAGAAAAAAACTTTGAAGCAGATATGCATGATGATATCTATGGCGAATTTGAAGATGATCTAGACGAAGACGATTTAGACATGTTTGAAGGAGACGATAGTTTCGAAGATTATGGATTTGAAGAGAATTGGAATTAAATTCTTGAGGTACTAAGGTTCTGAGTCGCTAAGATTCTAAGACTTTTCATTAAAGAATATTCTTATATTTATTGAAATTAAATTTTCTAAATATGAGCAATTTCAAAAAGCTTTTAATCTGGCAGAAATCAATGTCCCTAATTACCAAAATCTATATTTCAACAAATAATTTTCCAAAAGAAGAAGTCTTCGGATTAACTTCACAAATAAGACGAAGCTCGATTTCAATTCCAAGCAATATTGCTGAAGGATATGGAAGAGAAAGTAACAAAGATTTTTTACGTTTTTTAAACATTTCAATAGGTTCTTTATTTGAAATGCAAACGCAATTAGAAATTGCTAAAAATATATCATATCTAAACGAAGACGAATTTAATAATTTATATGAGGATAGTCGAGAAGTAGAGAGAATGTTGGTTTCTTTTATTAATAAATTAAAAGAAAGAAACTAAATCTCAGTACCTTTAAAACTTAGCAACTCAGAACCTAAAAAGATGATAAACCTTTTCAACACCCACATCGACACGCTTGCGATTCACCGCGTAGGAAACAAGAGCAGAAACGAAGCTATTTTTTTATCAGACCAACCATTTAATCTAAATGATGAGATTGTTCCTTTGATAAAAGAATACTTTTTCAAGCCTTTTAGAGAGAAAGAAGAAAACTATTATCAGTTTGCGCACGAAGTCGATTTGGATTATAACGACATGTTTAAATATGCTACTGAGATTTTTGACAATCCAGGAAATTTACAAGAAGTTTCAAAAAGGATTACTACGCATTTATACGAGCAATCAAACCACCCGCATATTAAAAACGGTGAGGTTTATGTAACGTATTTAACCAACTTAAGCATCGATAATAATGTTGTTGATGCAATTGGAATTTTTAAAAGTGAGTTACAAGCAGACTTTTTACAATTTGAAGAAAAAGATAGCAACCTTGAGATGATTTTGCAACAAGGCATCAACCTTAACAAACTAGACAAAGGGTGTTTAATCTTTAATTATAAAAAAGAGGAAGGTTATAAAATCCTAACTGTAGATAGTAACCGTTATGATGCACGTTACTGGTTAGAGCACTTTTTATCTGTAGATGCTTTTGAAGATGAAAACTTCATCACAAAAAAATATTTAAAGTTCTGTCAGAGCTTTGCAAAAGATGTAGTATTGCCAGCAGAAGACAAAAAAGAAGAAGTAATGTTCATGAACCGTTCTGTGAATTATTTTGCAAAGAACGACCAGTTTGAAGAAACTAACTTCCTTAACGAAGTATTAGACAATCCAGATTTAATTCCTGAATTTAAAAATTATAAAGTTGATAAAGGAGAGAAATACAGTATAGAAGATGTTACAACCTTCCCTATTGCAAACTCTGCAGTTTCTGATGCAAGAAAATCTATCAAAAACGTTATCAACTTAGATACTCATATACAAATTAAGATGGATTTTATTAATCCAGAAAGTGCTGAGAAATTTGTAGAAAAAGGTTGGGATGAAGAAAAACAAATGTATTACTACTTAGTTTACTTCAATAAAGAAGAGAAGAGTTAATATTAGTTCTTATTCAATTTCACACTTACTCAAAATCAAAGCCTCAACTGCATAGTTGAGGCTTTTTTTTATAAAATAAAGGCAAAAATAAAGGGCTTAGATGCTGTTTATTAGTAATTTTGTATACTAATAAATAATACTCCTATGAAATATCATTTATTCAACGAAAGCCCTTTTAAAACTCTAATCTCGTTTCATAAAATTATTGAAGTTTTAGAGCAAATTGCACAATCAGACGTCGATTATCGTTCTAATTATGCCAAGGCACTTTTGAAAGAAGTAGAGAATTTCCCTGAATTTAGAACAGGAATAGAAGATTTCTCGGTGATTAAAAAAAATGAAACTTTAATCAGCCATTTATTAGCCGATTTATTCCCTACAGCATTAACTAATAATGAAATTAAAGCTGTTACGGTTCCATTTCAGAACTTCACATTCAACTATACCGAAAGATTCAAAAAGATACTTAAAGACGCAGGTACAAATTTTGACGTGACCATACGTGACTTTGATGATCAGGAATTTTATATCACTAATTGTTGCTTAATTTTGAGTGCTTACTACAAACAAAATATAGACTTCAACAAACCTTTTTTCTATGATATTCCAAATGCTGACGGAATCATAAATCATTATCGAATTTTGTATAATGCCGATTTCATGGAAATAATTCCTTCTGACGATGCTCTAAAACTAACACAAGAAGATATCGATTTGCTGATTGATAATTATGATAATGTTGCTTTGTGGAAAGAAAAATTCCCTGTAGGGAGTTGGACTCTAAAAGGATTTGGTATTATTGTTTTATTTGATGCTACAACTGAGAATGCTATTTCTAATTTTAAAAGTAATCTATTAAAATCGGACGCAAACACTGTAGGAACTGATGAAATTATAACAGGCATTTTTAAATCAATTTTTAAAGTTCCTAACTTAAAAGTAGGTTTCATTATTTACAATCCAGAAGAAGAAAAATTCATCCGCCCGATGAAATTTGAAAATAAGCTACAAAGTTTTTTACTTTCTAAAGATCAGGAGATAGATTGTAAAAATGCTTTTTTTGGATGTTCTTTTGAAAATCTATTAAATAAAAAAGAACCACTTGTAATTTCTAATGTCAAAAAATTCATAGAAGAATCAGATAACAAAAGACTTGGTGAGCACTTACTAAAACAAAACATAAACAGTTGTGTTTTTGCGCCAATTATAAAAGACGGTCATTTATTGGGCGTGGTCGAATTAGTTTCGTCTGACCCAAGAGTACTTAATACCATAAATGCAACCAAACTAAACTTGATTATTCCTTATTTGGTCGATACCATCGAAAGATACAATATCGATATGCAACATCAGATAGAAGCAGTAATTCAGAGAGAATATACTACTATCCATCCGAGTGTTTATTGGAAATTTAGAAAAGAATCTGAAAAATATTTCCAAAACAGCAATCAGACAAAAGATTATATTTTTAAAGAAATTGTCTTTAAAGAAGTTTTCCCTTTATATGGACAAATTGACATTAAAGGTTCTTCGGAACACCGAAATGAAACAGTAAAATGTGATTTGAAAAATCAATTGGAAATGTTGCTGGAAATTTTTGAAAATCAAAAAGAAAATTCAAACTTAATTCTTCTGGAACAACGCAAGTTCGAATTACATTCGCTACTGGAAGAACTTGATTCACCCTTAAAAGCAGATTCAGAACAACACATTCAGCGGTATATTGAAGACGAAATACATCCGATTTTAAGAAACACCAAAAGCAATTCTAAAGCAGAGAAACTTGAACAAAAATACTTTGAAAGTCTAGACGAGAAAACTGGTTTATTTTATCAGGAAAGAAAGAAATTTGATAATGCAATGTCTATTATCAACAAAAAACTTGCTGCTATTCTTGATAAAAAGCAAATTGAAGCACAACAAATATATCCGCATTATTACGAACGATTCAAGACTGATGGTGTTGAACACAATTTGTACATAGGAGCTTCTATTGCGCCAACAAAACCATTTGATGTAATGTATCTGCATAATTTAAGATTGTGGCAGTTACAAACATTATGCGAAATGGAATTAGAGCATCATCAGCTTAAAACTTCATTGCCATACGACCTTGATGTTACCTCCTTGATTTTGGTATTTAGCTCCCCTATTTCTATCCGTTTCCGAATGGATGAAAAACGTTTTGATGTAGATGGAACTTATAATGCACGATATGAAGTTGTAAAAAAACGTATTGATAAAGCACACATCAAGGATAGCAAAGAACGTATTACCGAAAAAGAAAAAATAACGATTGTATTTTCTCATAACAATGAAGAAGCAGAGTATTTAAAATATATTAAATACCTACAATTCAAAAAAATACTAGAACCTCAAATAGAACAATTTGAGGTAGAAGATTTACAAGGTGTATCTGGTCTAAAAGCTATTCGGGTAAAAGTGGTAAATAATGTTCCATCTGCTCTAAAAATCACATATCAGGATTTACTAGATGAATTAAAATGAGTTTAAAGCATTCTGAAAGCTGCTACAAATGCTAAGACTGTAATAATGATACCAATCATAAAAAGATTGTAAGCAACTCTTAGCAAGCGGTATTTTCTTTCGAGCACAACTCCCAGATAATATAAATCTTTGATCATTGTACCGTATAGATAATCTTTGTCTTTCATCATTTCATTCATTGCCCATTCGTACTCATGCAAAGGCATTTTGTAAAAATTCCCGAAGAACAATAAATTGATTTTTTTTGCTTCGATATCTTCACGTGTAAAAACTCCAGTCGTAACTTTTGGCCTTGTCGAAAGTATGGCAAAAATTATAGTGATAACACTAGATATCAACATTATAAAAGTTGGGATTACCAAATGTGCATTCTTAGGACTATCTAATTTGGGAATAATTGTAGAAAGCGCTATCGAAATAATAATAGCATTTACAGACAAAAGAATATTGGCTTTACTATCGGCAATGCCACTTAATCGGGTATGATTACCCAATGTTACTCTAAAAAGGGTATCAATTCCTCTATCTGGTTTTTCTAATTTATTTTTTTTCTTTTTAGCTACTTCTCCAAACTCTCCACTAATTTTCGATTCTTGTTTATCCATTTCTTTATGAATCTTTTTTAAATTTTTCTCTTTCAAAGGTTGCCATTTTTCTTTGGCATAATCAGTATAAAAATGGTGTTTATTTTCTAAAAAATCAAGATTTATTGTTGCCCATTCTTCGTTTGAGAATAGCTTATTTTCAGTATTCTGCCATTCCAATCTTAAAAGTTCACAACTATAAACGTACTCAACAGTTGTAATATGAACATAGTCAGCATCTTTTATAATTTTTTCTAAATGCGTTTTAGGCTCATAACATTTTGCAGTAGCAGCAATTAAATCGGAAACTTTCTCGATAAACTCAACGGATTTATTTTTATCACTTAAAAAATCGGTTACAATTCTTACACTCTCTTTTTCATGATCGTTATTCCCTTTTACATACCCTGTATCATGAAACCAAGCTGCAACCAAAAGCATCTCTTTATCATCTACCCCTATATTTTCATTGGCACACAGCTCCTTAACAGCATTCACAACATTAGTTGTGTGGTTAAAATTATGGTACGAATATAAAATAGAAAGTTTATCTTTGAGTAAGTTATAAACAAAATCTTCGGACTGCTCTAATAGGGTCATAAACATATTTTTATACTACTAAATTATGAAATTGTTTTCGGATAATCATTTTATAAATAAGATTAACCCTTATTTAATTGGAATTTCAGGTTCATTTTTAATTCAATCTTGCGCAACACATCACGCACAATTTGGGAAAGATGTCAAAAATCCTATTTCACAAAACGCATTAGATACTTCAAAAATTGCCCATACTCTGTATTTAGTTGGAGATGCAGGAAATGCTGACGAAGTGCAAGCTCAACAAACGCTTGAACTTTTGCATAAAAGGCTTCAAAACTCAGATAAAAACTCGACACTTTTATTTTTAGGAGATAATATTTATCCTAAAGGTTTTCCTAATAATGATAACCCAGAAGCAAAAGATCTTGCCGAAAAAAAGCTAACAAACCAGTTAGAATTAACTAAAGGGTATAAAGGAAAAACAATTTTTATTCCTGGTAACCACGATTGGTATAGCGGAATTAAAGGAATGGAACGTCAGTCAAAATTCGTGACCACTTATCTAAACGATAAAAAAGCATTCTTACCACAAAAAACTTGTGCTATCGAAGAATTAAAAATCAATAAAAAAACTACTTTAATTGTTATAGATAGCCAATGGTTTCTAGAAGATTGGGATGATAACCCGACTATAAATGACAATTGCGACATTAAAACTCGTGATGCTTTTTTTGATGAACTAGAAAGTATTTTAAACAAAAACCAAGACAAAACAGTTCTTATAGCAGTTCATCATCCTTTAATGAGTAATGGCACACACGGAGGTCAATTTTCATTAGAAAAACAGTTATTCCCTCTTGAACAAAAAATCCCGTTACCAGTAGTTGGTTCCGTAATAAACTTAATCAGAAAAACTTCTGGAGTAAGTCCGCAAGACATACAAAATAAGACCTATACACAATTTATAAAAAGAGTAAAAACGCTTTTGCAAAGTCAGGATAATGTTATTGTAATTTCTGGTCATGATCACAACCTACAATACATTAACAATAGTAGTATAAAGCAAATTATAAGTGGTGCAGGTTCAAAATCTGAAGCTGCAAAAGCAGTATTCCCAAATGATTTTTCATACGGAGGGAATGGTTATGCTTCATTATCTCTCTACAAAAATGGAGATACAAGACTTGCTTTTTATGGAAATGAAAATAACAAAGAAAAACTCTTGTTTGATCAAAACATCATCACAGTAAAAGATACTGTTTACCACGAGAACCTACCAAGTAAATTTAATGCAATTACAAAAGCTTCTATTTACTCACCCGAAATGACTAAGAAAAGTATTTTTCATAAGTTTTTATTTGGGCAACATTACAGAAAATATTACAGCTTACCCATTGAAGCTACAACACTTTCCTTAGATACTCTTTTTGGAGGTGTAAAACCAAAACGTGAAGGAGGAGGACATCAATCTAAATCCTTACGAATTGTAGATAAAGACGGAAAAGAATATGTTATGCGTGCTTTGAAAAAAAGTGCATCACGTTTTCTTCAAGCCGTAGCATTTAAGGATCAGTTTGTCGAAAATCAATTTGATAAAACATACGCCGAGAACTTTTTATTCGACTTTTACACCACTTCTCATCCTTATACCCCATTTGCAGTAGGAAATCTGGCAGATAAAATTGGAGTATCGCATACTAATCCTGTTTTGTATTATATACCAAAGCAAGAAACCCTTAAAGGGTATAATTATAATTTTGGAAATGAATTATACATGGTTGAGGAACGTCCGGCAAGTAACCAAATAAGTGTAAAAAGTTTTGGTAATCCGTTGGACATTATTAGCACCGATGATGTAATGAAAAATCTTCATAAGGATGAAAAGTATACCATTGATGAAAAAGAGTACATAAAAGCCCGATTATTTGATATGCTTATTGGCGATTGGGACAGACATAGTGACCAATGGCGTTGGGGCGAATATCATGAAGGAGATAAAATAGTTTACAAACCAATTCCTAGAGATAGAGATCAAGCGTTTACAAAATATGATGGTGCATTACTTTCACTTTTAATGCATATGCCAGCGTTACGCCATATGCAGACATTTAAAGATGACATTAAAAATGTAAAATGGTTTAATCGTGAACCTTATCCACAAGATATTGCTTTCCTTAAAACTGCTCATGAAAAAGATTGGATTGATCAAGCCAAATATATTCAGGAAAATCTTAGCGATGCCGATATTGATGCAGCTTTTAATAATTTACCTAAAGAAGTACAAGATGGAACTCTTGCAGATATTAAACGCAAATTAAAACTTAGAAAAAAGGAGCTTCAAAAATATGCAACCGAATATTATAAAGTTTTAGAAAAGACAGTTTTAATAGTTGGAACCGACAAAAAAGACAAATTTATAATTACGCATAAAGCAAAAGACAAACTTGATGTTGATGTATATCGTATTAAGAAAACGGGCGATGAATTAATTTACACTAAAAATTTCACCGCTGGCAAAACCAAAAATCTTTGGGTTTATGGATTAGATGATGATGATATTTTTGAAGTAAAAGGAGATCATAATTCTCGAATAAATATTCGATTAATTGGCGGACAGAACAATGATACATACGCCATTACTAACGGAAAAAGAGTCAAAATTTATGATTTTAAATCAAAAAACAATACCTACAATATAGATTCTAAAACCAGAACAGTACTCACAGATGATTACCAAACTAATCTTTATGACTATGAAAAAGTAAAATACAATGCTTTCTCTGGTTTGCCTTTTGGCGGTTATAATCCAGATGATGGAGTAAAACTAGGGTTTATTGCTAATTATACTGTAAACAGATTTAAACAGAATCCATATACGCAAAAACACATTTTAAAAGCCAATTACTTTTTTGCAACCAATGGATACGAACTTATTTACGATGGGCATTTCCCTAAAGTTTTAGGCAAATGGGATTTTGATATTCAATCTATTTTAACCAGTCCTAATTTTACTATTAACTATTTTGGTTATGGTAACGAAACCGTTAATAATGATGAAGATTTAGGAATGGATTACAACCGTGTTCGTATGCGAGCTCTAAAAGTAACTCCATCTATTAAAAAAGTAGGTAAATATGGAAGTGAAATAAACTTTGCCACAACTTTCGAAAAAATCAGAATAGAAGAAACCTCTGGAAGATTTATAAATGTTCCTGGAGCTACTAATCCTGATGTTTTCCAGAGTCAGCAATTTGCTGGAGCAACAGTAAAATATAGTTTTGAAAATTACGATTTACAATCATTCCCTTCTATGGGGTTTGGATTTTCGATAGCTGGAAGCTGGAAAATGAATTTGGATAATAGCAAACAAAATTTCCCAACATTAGAAAGTAAAATCAACTTTAATCACAAAATTGATTCTAATGGAAAGTTTGTTTTTGCTACTATTATTAAATCAAAAATTCTCTTTAATAATAATTTCGACTTTTATCAAGGAGCAACTTTGGGTGGTGATTATGATTTAAGAGGGTACAGAAACCAACGTTTTTTAGGAAACCAATCTTTTTACCAAAGTAGTGATATCCGTTGGAATCTTGGAAAAATAAGAAAAAGCATCTTGCCTATGTCTTACGGAATCCTTGGCGGATTTGATTATGGTCGTGTTTGGGTTACAGGAGAAGATTCTAACAAGTGGCACCAATCCTTTGGAGGCGGTTTATGGCTCAACGGATTGGATGTTATCACTGCTAGACTTACTTATTTTAAAAGCGTAGACGAAAGAGCTAGAATTGCGTTTGGTATAGGATTTGGGTTTTAATTATTTTTTAAAACTATATTCATATACCATACCTCCTATTTTTTTTGTTTTTTCGTCGGCTATTAATAACGTTTTATTATCCTTAAAGGCAACTGCTTCTTTTTGAGAAAAATGACCTAAATCTATTTCGGTTTGTGTTCCTTTAAGGAAATTATCTCCTTGAAAATCTTGAAAAAGGATTATTTTATCATGACATAAAACAACTACTTTTTTAGTATCTAGGCTAATTGCAGCACTAGTAATTGCACAATGATTGTAGTTACTACATGTTTTAAAAGTGCCTACTAAAGTTGCTTTTTGTTTTCCAGCAGCATTTGGTATTTTATAAATAGAAGCCGTTCCGTCAAAATTCTTGCTTCTGTTTTTAGTAAACAAATAGAAGTTATTATTAAATTCGAAGAAACCTTCGACATCGTAAAACATTTCGGATTTCTTAGGAGGGAAATCTTTTTGTTCAGGATAAGCAAATGAAATTTTATAACTAGAAACGGCATTTTCTTTTCCTAAAGCTGATTTGTCAATTTTATAAATACATAAATCTTTACGAATATTATCGTTGTTTCCAAAATCGCCAATGTATAAATTCCCTGCTTTGTCTTTTGTAATATCTTCCCAATCTACATTTGTAGCATTTGTAATTGTTACCGTTTTGGCAAGTTCGCCTTGAGCGTTTAATCCATAAATTTTATTAGCATTACCACTATCTTCTAAAGTCCAGAGTATACTGTTTTCAGGAGAATAAATTATCCCTGAAACTTCTTTTAATTTCTTAGGCAGAGAGTATAACGTTTCCAATACGGTAGAATCTTGCTGACAAGCCAACAAAATAAATGCAACAATAATTGAGATATAATTTTTCATATAATAGTAATTTAAGATTCTAGATTAAATTAGTGTTTTTAAAATTCCTAGTGATAAAACCAAATGCTGCTGACATAATGTGTCCCATTGATTTTGCATTTTTAAAATTCAAATCATTAGTATAACGATACAATTCCATTTTTAGTTGATTCAAATTTGCTTCAGGCGAAATATTATCCTCACTCATAATATGCAATAATTTTTTAATTCTGTTATCTGCCGAGTGAATACGCTTGGCCAAAATAGCTCGTTCTTCGTCTTTATACTGTACTATCGATCGATCTTCTAATTTATCCTTAACCAACTCAATCATAGGATAATTTTCTTTGAAAAACTGAGGACGATAAACTTTAAAATTCCCTTCATAACATTGCTGATCAAAATCGATTGGACGAATTTTATATACTACTTGGTCAAAATCATGAATTGGGACAATAACATAATTATAAGCTCGCATATCTCCCAAAAGCCTAATCATACAACGTTCATTAAACTTTACAAACTCTTTGGCAATTTGTGATTTTTCGGTTTCGGTACAATTTTTAAGCAAGGTATTCATAAAAATATCTCCTGGAATACCAATTATATGCTCTTCGATTAAAGTGTCTTTATAAACCAAAAAATTTATTTTATCCGGAGATAATATTTCTTCTAATTCGAGACCATAAATTCGCGAAGCATCAGCCTTTTTTATATAAAAATGGACATAATTATCATTTAAAATATTTCGAACTTTAATCCTGAAAGGTTTAGAATTTCCAAACGTACAATAATCAATTGCATCGACATTTAAGTACTGAATAATATCTGTATTACCATCAGAATGCAAAAGAGAATAGATTTTTTTCAGATTCAAATCAATCTCATTTCTTTCGAACTCATTATAATAAACGCGAATCCACAAAGTGTCTTTATCATTCTTGTCGTACACAGTTATAGAACCAGAAAATCGCAATAAATCATCATAAAAAACCGAAACTTTTGAGATTCGCTCATAACGTTCTAAATAATCCAACAGTGGATTTGTTAATGGATAAGATGGTTTTTTAAAAAACATTAAAGGCTCACTCATTTTGAATATATTTGATACAAATTTACATTAAATAAAAATTGAACAGTAACAAAAACTAATCTCACACGTCTTACTAAAAACTAAAACCACAAATAATTTTGGAAACAATACTCACAATACAGAACCTTCATAAAAGATATGGGCGTATTCAGGCCCTTAAAGATATTTCTTTTGAGATTCAAAAAGGCCGCGTTTATGGAATTCTAGGTCCCAACGGAAGCGGAAAATCTACAACTTTAGGAATTGTTTTAAATGTTGTAAATAAAACTTCTGGACAATACAGTTGGTTTGGCGGGAAAGTACAAACTCATGAAGCATTAAAAAAAGTAGGTGCAATTATCGAAAGACCTAACTTTTATCCCTACATGACTGCCGAAGAAAACCTGAAATTGGTTTGTAAAATTAAGAGTATTGATTATTCTAAGATAAACGAAAAATTAGAGTTAGTAGGTTTAAACGAAAGGAAAACCAGCAAGTTTAGTACTTTTTCATTAGGTATGAAACAACGTTTGGCTATTGCATCTGCTCTATTAAATGACCCGGAAATCTTAATTCTGGATGAACCAACAAATGGTTTAGATCCACAAGGAATTCACCAAATTCGTGATATTATCAAAAAAATAGCCTCTCAAGGCACAACAATTTTACTTGCTTCCCATTTATTAGATGAGGTCGAAAAAGTATGTAGCCATGTTGTCGTTTTAAGAAAAGGCGAGATTTTATATTCAGGTCCAGTTGGAGGAATGTCAGCAAATGAAGGTTTCTTTGAAGTTCAGGCAGACGATACCGAAAAATTAATTACTGTAATCGAAACTCATCCTGCAGTAGACCGTGTTGCTAAAGAAGAAGGAAAAGTTTTAGTTTACTTAAAAAATGACTTGAGTTCAACTGACTTAAATAAGTTTTTGTTCTCACAAAACATCACCCTAAGTCATTTAGTAAAACGTAAAAATAGTTTAGAAGAACAATTCCTAGAACTAACCAATAACGCTTCTGCACAAAATAATTAAACCATGAAAAGACTTCTCTCTATAGAACTACAAAAAATCTGGAAAAACAAAGCCAGTCGTGCATTAACGTTAGCCTATTTTATCCTTCTTTCCTTTATCGCATTAATTGCCTCTATAAAATTTGATTTAGGCGTTTTTAAATTTCATTTAGCCGAAATGGGAATTTTCAACTTCCCTTTTATTTGGCATTTCAACACTTACATTGCAGCTTGGTTAAAGTTTTTCTTAGCAATTGTAATCGTATCTATGATGGCCAATGAGTATAGTTATGGAACTTTAAAGCAAAACCTTATTGATGGTTTAAGCAAGAAAGAATTTATTTTATCTAAATTCCTAACAGTAGTTTTATTTGCCTTTTGCTCAACTGTATTTGTATTTATAATGAGCTTAATTCTAGGATTATGCTTTTCTTCTTATACCGAAGTAGGAATCATATTTTCGGGAATGGAATATCTTTTAGCCTTTTTTGTAAAGCTAACGGGGTTCTTTTCTTTCTGTTTATTCTTAGGAATATTAGTAAAACGTTCCGCATTCGCTTTAGGATTTCTGTTAGTTTGGAGTATCCTTGAGGGTATTTTAAAAACTGTTTTTGCTTTTGTAATTTTCCCTGACAGTAAAATCGCCGATTACTTTATCAGATTACTTCCTTTAGAAGCTATGTCTAATTTAATTATAGAGCCATTTTCCAGATTATCAGTTATTAAAAGTATCGGAGAACAGATAGGAGTTGAAAACACTAAAAACTATAGTGTAGACTACATTTCAGTCATAATCGTTCTAATCTGGACTCTCTTATTTGTTTTCTTCTCTTATAAACTACTAAAGAGCCGAGATTTGTAGTATATTTGCTATATTTTTAGCAAATCATGGAATCAAAAAAAATAATATTAGCAAGTTTATTTATATTTTGCCTCGGAATAAAAGCCAATGCACAATACATAACTGTCGATGATACAAAGACCGCACAAGAATTAGTAGAAAAAGTATTAGTTAATAGTTCTTGTGCGACAACATCGGATCCTAAAGCATCGGGAGATAATTATACTACCGGAAGAAAAAGTTATGCTTACTTTACGGCAGGCACAAGTAACTTTCCTTTTAAAGATGGTGTCATACTGAGTACCGGTACAAGTCGAAGCTCCGTTGGTCCTTTTAACAAAAGTAACGGCGGTAACTCAAGCCCATTGTGGGGAGGAGATGCCGATTTAAATCAAGCATTAGGTATAACAACCTCTATAAATGCTACAGTTTTAGAATTTGATTTTACTCCTTTAACAAACTTTATAAGCTTCAATTATATTTTTGCTTCAGATGAGTACCAATCATACTACCCATGTGAATATTCAGATGGTTTTGCCTTTCTTATAAAAGAAGTAGGCAGCACAGATCCTTATAAAAATCTGGCTATATTACCAAATTCTGATTTCCCTGTTTCATCTACAACTGTTCATCCAAAAATAGAACCTGCCGAGGGAAGAAAAGGATGTCCGCCTGAAAATGAAAAATACTTTAATGGATACAACTCAACAAATCCAATTTCCAGTCCTATAAATTATGCTGCACAAACTGTCGTAATGAAGTCAGAAAGCGATGTAATTGCTGGAAAAACATATCACATTAAATTAGTAGTTGCCGACGATAGAAACATATATTATGATTCGGCTATTTTTCTTGAGGCTGGTAGTTTTACTTCTAAAATCAATTTAGGTATAGATCGAGATACAAGCACAGACAATCCCGTATGTTATGGCGACGAAGTAATCCTTGATACAAAACTTGGCTCACCTGCAGGAACAAACTACGCTTACGAATGGTATAAAGACGGTATAAAAGACAATGCTGCAACAGGTCCTACTTACACCGTTAAAGAAGACGGAACATACAGAGTAAATGTTCTTATGCATCCAACAACTTGTGAAGCTGATTCTGAAATAAAAATTGAATATGCTCCAGAAATTGTAGTAACTAATAGTTCATTAGTTCAATGTGATATAGACACAGATGGATACACAACCTTTAATTTAACCAAAGCTGATCCTTTAATAAAAAACAATGATCCAAAAGTAACTGTAGTATATTATGAATCATTAACAGACGCTGAAAATAAGTTGAATCAAATTCCTAATCCTACAACTTATACCAACACTCAACATATTGATGCATTACCTGTTAATGGAATAGATCAACAAATTCTTTACGCAAGAGTCGAAAACAAATACGGCTGTACTAAATATGCAGAGCTTTATTTAAAAATTGCTGGCAACATTGTACTCTCTCCACCTCCTATTGAAGTATGTGACCAAGATACTGATGGTGTTTATGAATTTAATTTAAACACACAGGTTACACCACAACTTTTAAATGGACTACCTTCTGGATTAGTGGTAAATTATTATTTAAGCGAAAGTGATGCAATTACTGAAACAAATCGTTTGCCTAATAATTTCAACAATACAATTGCTTTTGACCAAACCATTTATGCTCGTATTCTAAATGGTCCTGATTGTTATGCAGTAACTCCAATAAAATTAATAGTACATGTATTCGATCCTATTAATTTTGGAGATGAAACGGAGTATTTATGCAAAAACGCTACAATCTATTTATCTGTAGCAACTGGATTTGAAAGCTATTTATGGAATACAGGTTCTACCGCTGCATCTATTCCTGTTAATATTGCTGGTAATTACTCTGTAACCGTATCAGATGTAAACGGATGTACAAAGACAAAGAAATTTAAAGTCATAGCCTCTGATGTAGCAGTAATTACAGGGACTCAGGTTAAAGATTTTTCTGCAAATGAAAATTCAGTTTTAATAGAATATACAGGAATAGGAAATTATGAATTTTCATTAGACGGAGAAAATTATCAGGACGCCCCTTTATTCAAAGGTACACCTGCTGGAATTTACAATGCTTTTGCTAGAGATAAAAATGGTTGCGGAACAACAATGTCTGCTCCTTTTTATGTTCTTGACTATCCAAGATTCTTCACTCCTAATGGAGATGGATATAATGACACTTGGAAAGTTAAATATCTAGAGCATTTACCAGACTATACCATCTCTATCTTTGATCGTTATGGAAAATTATTAAAACAAATGAATACCCTAAGTGCAGGATGGGACGGAACTTACGGAGGCCGTCAACTACCATCAGATGATTATTGGTTTACATTAAAATTTGTTGATGGCACAGAAATTAAAGGACACTTTAGCCTAAAAAGATAAACATTAAATAAGCATCAACAGATTTAATTAATAAGTCTGTTGATGCTTTCTATTTAGACAATCAAAAATGACTTCATCTAATCAATAAATAAAATTTAATAGCTATCTAATTTTTTAATTCCTAAATACATAAAATATAAATCTTAATTTTAGAAATCATAAGACATAAAAAAGCCATTCACAATGTGAATGGCTTTTTTAGTATTATATAAATCCTGATTAGATTTTAAATCTTTTTCTATCAGTTTCAGTCAAATAGATTTTTCTCAAACGAATAGATTTTGGTGTTACCTCTACATATTCATCTTTTTGAATGTACTCTAAAGCTTCCTCTAATGAAAAAATAATTGGAGGGATGATTCTTGCTTTTTCATCATTTCCAGAAGAACGAACGTTAGATTGTTTTTTCTCTTTAGTTACGTTCACACACATATCATCTGCACGAGAGTTTTCTCCAATTACCTGACCTTCGTAAATTTCAGCATTTGGTTCAACGAAGAATTTACCACGATCTTGTAATTTATCGATAGAATAAGGAATAGCTTTTCCTTTTTCCATAGAAATTAATGAACCTTTGTTACGTCCAGAAATTTCTCCTTTGTAAGGCTCATATCCGATAAAACGGTGAGACATAATAGCTTCACCAGCAGTAGCAGTAAGTAATTGATTTCTTAAACCAATAATTCCACGAGATGGAATATTAAATTTAATAATCATACGCTCACCCTTAGTTTCCATGCTTAACATTTCACCTTTACGAACTGTTACGAACTCAACTGCTCTACCTGAAAGATTTTCTGGTAAATCGATTGTTAATTCCTCAATTGGCTCACATTTTTTACCATCAATTTCTTTGATGATAACTTGTGGTTGACCGATTTGTAATTCATAACCTTCTCTTCTCATTGTTTCAATAAGAACAGATAAGTGAAGTACTCCACGACCAAAAACCATGAATTTATCAGCAGAATCAGTTTCACCTAACTTCATAGCTAAGTTTTTCTCTAATTCTTTTGTTAATCTTTCTCTAATATGACGAGAAGTTACAAATTTACCCTCTTTACCAAAGAAAGGAGAGTCATTAATTGTAAACAACATACTCATTGTAGGCTCATCAATAGCAATTGTTTGTAAAGCTTCTGGATTTTCAATATCAGCGATGGTATCACCAATCTCAAAACCTTCAACTCCAATAATCGCACAGATATCACCTGCAATTACTTGCTCTACTTTTTTACGACCAAGTCCTTCAAAAGTATGCAATTCTTTTATTCTTGATTTTATAACTTTACCATCTCTTTTTACCAAAGAAATTGCCATACCTTCTTTTAAAACTCCTCTTTCAAGACGACCAATAGCGATACGACCTGTAAATGCAGAGAAATCTAAAGATGTAATTAACATTTGTGGAGTTCCTTCTGAAACTTTAGGAGCTGGAACATTAGCAATTACCATATCTAGTAAAGGCTCAATGTTTTCTGTTTGATTTTTCCAATCATCAGACATCCAGTTGTTTTTAGCAGAACCATAAACAGTTGGGAAATCCAATTGCTCTTCACTAGCACCTAATTCAAACATTAAGTCAAAAACTTTTTCATGTACTTCTTCTGGAGTACAGTTTTCTTTATCAACTTTGTTGATAACTACGCAAGGCTTCAATCCTAAATCAATTGCCTTTTGTAATACGAAACGAGTTTGTGGCATTGGTCCTTCAAAAGCATCTACTAGTAAACACACACCATCGGCCATGTTTAGTACACGTTCTACTTCACCACCAAAATCGGCGTGACCAGGAGTATCAATAATATTGATTTTTGTTCCTTTGTATTGAACTGATACGTTCTTAGAAGTAATAGTAATACCTCTCTCACGCTCTAAATCATTATTATCAAGAATTAAATCACCTGTGTTTTCGTTGTCACGAAATAACTGACAGTGATACATAATTTTATCAACCAAAGTGGTTTTACCGTGATCGACGTGGGCAATAATTGCAATATTTCTAATAGATTCCATCTGAGATTTTTAATGGGTGCAAAGGTACACTTTTTTTTAATATAAAAACTATTTAGAGAATAGTTTACATATTCTTAACCAATTACACTCAAAAAACACTTTTATTTCAAGGCTTTTAAATATCTTATAATTGATGTTTAATAATTTGGTAATTATTAATTATATTTGAGTAATGAAAAACAAAACCAATCAAATTACATTAATTTACTTTGTCATTTCTTTATTTCTGGCAATCATCTGCCATAAATACCTCCTTAACAATATTTCAAACACTCAATACTACTACTTCAGTTTCATAAAAGACCTTGTTTTCATCATCTTAACCGGACTACTTTACAGATATATCTTATCCAAAAACGACGAGAGAAACATCACAATTTTCGAAAAACTAAAGAAATCGAATGATGAAATTAAAGAATCAAATGAAAAATATAACATAGTTTCAAAAGCTACTAGTGACACTATTTGGGATTGGAAAATCCAAGAAGACAACATCACCTGGAATAAAGGAATCGAAAATGTTTTTGGATACAAACCCGAAGAAGTTGGAGATAATTCCAGATGGTGGTTTGACAAAATCCACCCTGAAGACAGCATCAGAATGTCGGTAAAACTATATTCATTTATAGAACAAAAAACCGAAAAATGGCAAGATCAATACCGTTTTAGATGTGCCGATGCTACTTATAAATACGTCCTTCACCGTAGTTTTTTATTAAAAGACGAAAACGGAAGAGCTATTAGAATGATTGGAGCCATACAAGATATCACAAAACAAAAAGAGGAAGAGCAGCGACTAAAACTACTAGAAACCGTAATCACCCAATCCCGAGATTCGATACTAATTACTGAAGCAGATTCTCATGATGGTAAAATTCCACGAATTGTATATGTAAATCCATCTTTCTCACGAATGTCAGGATACCAATCTGAAGAAGTAGTAGGAAAATCACCTAATATCTTTAAAGGCCCAAATTCCGACTCAAGCGAACTTCAAAAATTAATAAAAGCGATAAAGAACAAAGAAGAATGTTTAATAGAAACCATTAGCTACACCAAAAGCAAAGAAGAATATTGGGTTCGATACTCTATGATTCCAATTTTTAATGCTGAAAATGTAGTTTCGCATTGGATTTCTATACAAAGAGACATAACAGAAGAGAAAAAACTAGAAAAAGAGAAAGAACACCTTATTAGAGAACTAACTCAAAATAATAAAGATTTAAAACAATTCTCGTACATAACCTCTCACAATCTTAGATCACCTTTATCAAATCTAACTGGATTATTAAATCTAATAGAAGATATCCCGATTGAAAACGAAGAATTAAAAGAAATCCTAAACGGATTTAATAAGTCGACTCATTTATTAAACGAAACGATTAATGACTTAGTAAAAGTTATCATAATCAAAGACAATCCATCAATACAAAAGGAAGAAGTTTTACTAAATGAAGTTTTCGAAAACGTATTCAATCAACTAAATTTTCAAATCGAATTACACAAGCCAATCATAAAACTAAAGTTTGAAAAAGTAACTGTACTAAACATCAATAAAGCCTACATAGAAAGCATATTATTAAACCTACTAACCAATTCCATTAAATACAGATCTGAAGACCGTAAATTAAAAATCACTATTTCAGCTGATCAAATAGACGACAACATCATATTAACATTTAATGACAACGGAATTGGAATTGATCTTGAAAGAAACAAAGATAAAGTTTTCGGACTTTACCAAAGATTTCACAACTACCCCGACAGCAAAGGCCTTGGATTATACCTTGTAAAATCTCAAGTCGAAACAATGGGAGGTACAATTAGCATAGATAGCGAAGTCAATAAAGGAACTTCATTTACTCTAATATTCAAAAACAAATAAAATGTTTGATCAAATTTTATGCATAGACGACGACCCCATAGCACTAATGCTATGCAAAAAAGTAATCACTAAAGCTGCATTTTCCAATGAAATAATAACCGCACAAAACGGAGAAGAAGCTTTGTTGTATTTCAACACCCTTAAATACAACACCAAACTCAATGATCTTGATAATAAAAAACCAAGGCTTATTTTCTTAGATTTAAATATGCCTGTAATGGGAGGCTGGGAATTCCTTGATCATTTCTCTACATCTAATTACTCAGATTTTAACACCACCAATGTAATCATACTATCCTCTACCATAGATCCTGAAGATTTAGAAAAAGCAAAAAGATACCCAATGATACTTGACTTCCTCTCGAAACCCATCACACTACAGATGCTTGAATATATAAAAGACAAAATGGATTAAACAGAAAAAACTCCTTAAACAATTAAAACTAATTACTTAAGGAGCCTTTTGAGCATAAAAAAAAGCCCTCTAAAAGAGAGCTTTTTTATATATTTTAGCAAATTGTATGATTACAATTTAGCTACATGTTTCGTTAATTTAGATTTTAAATTAGACGCTTTGTTATCATGAATGATATTCTTTTTCGCTAATTTATCAATCATAGAAATTACAGTTGATAATTTTGAAGTAGCATCTTGTTTATCTGTAGCTATTCTTAACGCTTTGATAGCATTACGAGTAGTTTTGTGTTGATATCTGTTAAGTACTCTTCTTTTTTCGTTACTTCTGATTCTTTTTAATGCTGACTTATGATTTGCCATTTTCTTTTAATTTTAGATGTAATAATTATAAATACTAGTTAAAAAAGAAAAGCCTCCCACAATTGCAAAAACAATCACTTTAGCTTTAACTAATAAAACAAAAACCGAGACACCAGCTCTTATTTTACAAAACTTATTCACAACTAATTTTAGTAGTCCGTAAGGGAATCGAACCCCTGTTACCAGGACGAAATCCTGAAGTCCTAACCCCTAGACGAACGGACCAGTATTCTTCTAAGTTTTTTATTAATTATTCAAAATTGAAATTGTAGCCCGTAGCGGAATCGAACCGCTCTTACATGGATGAAAACCATGCGTCCTAACCGATAGACGAACGGGCCATTTTATTTTCAATCTTCAAATAACTTTTAACTCGCAAAAAAAAGTAGTAGCCCGTAGCGGAATCGAACCGCTCTTACATGGATGAAAACCATGCGTCCTAACCGATAGACGAACGGGCCTGCTTCTGTATTGCGGTTGCAAAGATACAACTGTTTTTTAGATGTACAATAGCTGAAGCAAAAAAAATTAAAAAAATTAATATGCCTTAGCAAAAAGCACCCTTCTTGAAGAAGAATCCCCAGTAAACACACAGGTTCCCGCTTCTTCTACCCCATCTAAAGGAATACATCTAATTGTTGCTTTTGTCAAATCTTTAATCTTCTCTTCTGTAGCTGCAGTTCCATCCCAATGAGCTGATACAAAGCCACCTTTATTCTCTAAAACATCTTTAAATTCATCAAAACTATTTACCTCTGTAATATGAGTATTTCGATAATCTAATGCTTTATTATACAAATCAATTTGAATTTGAGTCAATAAATCGTTCACATAAGTCACAATTCCATCTTTCGAAACCGTTTCTTTTGTCAAAGTATCTCTTCTTGCAATTTCAAAAGTTCCATTTTCTAAATCTTTAGGACCAACCGCAATTCGTATCGGCACTCCTTTTAATTCATACTCGTTAAACTTGAATCCTGGCTTTTGTGTAGTTCTGTCATCATACTTCACAGCGATATTCAGTTTTCTCAACTGAGAAACCAATTCATTTACCACAACCGTAATTTCATCCAGCTGCTCGTCTGTTTTATGAATAGGAACAATCACCACTTGTATAGGTGCTAAATTTGGAGGCAATACTAATCCTTTATCATCTGAGTGCGTCATTACTAAAGCTCCCATTAATCTCGTAGAAACTCCCCAAGAAGTTCCCCACACATATTCTTGCGTTCCTTCGGCATTTGCAAATTTCACATCAAATGCTTTTGCAAAGTTTTGCCCTAAGAAATGAGACGTTCCTGCCTGCAATGCTTTACCATCCTGCATTAACGCTTCTATACAATAGGTTTCTTCCGCTCCTGCAAATCGCTCTGTTTCTGTCTTGATTCCTTTTACAACCGGAATTGCCATAAAATTCTCAACAAACTCAGCATATACATTCATCATTTTTTCAGACTCCTCAACAGCTTCACTTTTCGTAGCGTGAGCTGTATGTCCTTCTTGCCACAAGAATTCGGCTGTTCTTAAAAACAATCGAGTTCTCATTTCCCAACGAACCACATTTGCCCATTGATTGATTAATAAAGGTAAATCACGATATGATTGTACCCATCCTTTATAGGTAGACCATATAATAGCTTCACTCGTAGGACGAACAATTAGCTCTTCCTCTAACTTCGCATTAGGATCAACCATAAGCTTCCCTGGTTTGTCGGGGTCATTCTTTAATCTATAATGAGTAACAATGGCGCATTCTTTTGCAAATCCTTCTGCATTTTTCTCCTCAGCCTCAAACATGCTTTTTGGAACAAATAACGGAAAGTAAGCATTTTGATGTCCTGTTTCTTTAAATTTTCGATCTAACTCAGCTTGCATTTTTTCCCAAATAGCATATCCGTACGGCTTAATAACCATACATCCTCTAACTCCTGAATTCTCGGCTAAATCCGCTTTTACAACCAGCTCGTTATACCATTTTGAATAATCTTCTGATCTTGTAGTAAGGTTCTTACTCATATTGAATAGTTTGGCACAAATTTTGTTTAACTTATTTTAACTAAATAGTTTCACAAAACTAACTATTTTTGTATTGTCCAACAATAAAAAATCCACAGATATGAAAACTAATATTTTTTTCCAAAAAAACACGGCTCTTTTTTCCATTGCAGTCCTATTGTGTTTTCTAGTAACTTCGTGTGGTTCTTATCAAAATAGTTCTTACTATGACAATGATGGCATATATAGAACATCATCTAATAATTACACCGAAAGAGTTACTACAAGCGGCACTAATAATCAATACAAAGATTATTTTAGCTCCCTACAAAACAATGATGAACCTACAGAAATCTTCACAAATGTTGATAATTACGGTTCTTATAACGAATCTGATGACAGTATAACAAACTCAAGCATTAGTTATGCTGGCTGGGGAAGCAATGTTCAGGATGTATCTGTAAACATATACCCAAATACTTGGGGATTATCTTTTGGTTTTGGCTATCCTTATTATGGTGGCTTTGGCTACGGTTACGGATGGGGTTACCCATATTATGGTGGCGGATGGGGATATCCATCCTACTACCCTTATTACGGATACAGACCTTATTATTATGGTGGCTACCGATACAATAACTACTCTTATAACTATGGCCGTAGAGGTTCTTACTATAATAACAGTATAAACCGTAACAATACATATTATAACAACAGAAGTTATTCTAGAAACTCTGACTACTCTACAAACAGAAGAGGAAGCACTAATTATACAAATTCCAGACCTACAGAATTCACTAACAGAAGAGGAAATAGTAACTATAGTGATTACAGAAGAACGGATTCTCAAAACTCTAACTATAACACTAACAGAAGAGGAAGCGGTAACACAAATTATACTGATTACAGAAGAAACGACTCTTATAACAACAACGGTAATTCTAATTACACAAGAAGAGATCAATCTTCAGGTTCACAAAATAGCACTTATACTCCAACACGAAGAAATAACAGCAGTAGCACTCCAAGCAGAAGCTACAATCCTGGTTCATCTAGTCCAACTAGAAGCTATACCCCTTCTAGCACTCCATCAAGATCATATAGCCCTAGCTCATCAGGTGGTGGCGGTGGCAGAATGTCTGGCGGCGGAGGTGGCGGAGGCGGAAGATCCTCTGGTGGTGGAAGAAGATAATTTACATCTTCTTTAAAACAAATTAAAACCTATTTATCTGAACATGAAAAAGTATATATTCCTAATCCTTACCGGACTATCTATTAGCGCAGCACACTCACAAGGTATATCTGACGCAATGCGTTACTCACAAGACAACCTAAACGGAACTGCTCGTTTCCGCGCTATGGGTGGTGCATTTGGAGCACTTGGTGGAGATTTATCTTCGTTAAATGTTAACCCTGCAGGTTCTGCTGTATTTGCAAACAATCAGTTTGGCGTAACATTAAGCAATTACAACACCAAGAATAACTCCAATTATTTTGGAACAAAAACTAACGAAAGCGAAAATTCGTTTATATTAAACCAAGCTGGAGGAGTTTTAGTTTTTAACAACTATGACTCCAAAAGCAACTGGAAAAAATTAGCTGTAGCCGTTAATTACGAGAACACTAACAACTACAACGATGCAATATTCTCAGCTGGAACAAACCCGACAAATTCTGTAGACAAATACTTTTTAAATTACGCTGACGGAATTGTTCCATTAGGCTTAATAAAAAATTCATATTATCGCAACTTAAACTATGGTGCACAACAGGCCTATATGGGCTACGAAGGATACATCATTAACCCTGTGACTCTGGACGACAAGAATACCCAATACACGTCTAATGTTCCAGCCGGAGGAAATTACTATCAGGAAAATGAAATTTATTCGAATGGCTATAACGGCAAATTATCATTCAATTTTGCCACTTCATATAAAGACAAATTATACATTGGTGTAAACTTAAATTCTCATTTTACCGATTACACCAGAAATACTAGTTTTTACGAAGATAACAACAATAATACAACAGCAATTGACAGAATAAATAGATTGCGTTTTGACAATCAACTATATACTTACGGAAATGGTTTTTCATTCCAAATAGGAGCTATCGCAAAAGTAACTGACCAAATAAGATTAGGTCTTGCCTACGAATCAAATACTTGGTACAAACTCTATGACGAAACCACTCAATCATTAGTAACAGTAAGTAGCAACAATGCCGGAGAACTACCTAATAGAATAGTGGATCCACAAATTATCAATGTACTTGAACCTTACAAACTACAAACTCCTGGAAAATGGACCGCAAGTTTTGCATACGTATTTGGGAAAACTGGATTACTAAGTGTTGATTACGCTATTAAAGATTATGGCAACACTAAATTCAAACCTACAAACGATAGCTTTTTTAGAGGGGTAAACAACACCATGAGCGACCAATTAACAAATAGTAGTGAAGTACGTATTGGTGCGGAATACAAAATCAAACTACTTAGCTTAAGAGCTGGTTACAGATTTGAACAAAGCCCATACAAAAACAGCTCTACCATTGGTGATTTAAACGGGTATTCTGGAGGTTTAGGATATAATTTCGGCTCTACTAAAGTAGATTTAGCTTACTCTTATGCTAAGAGAAATTCTCAACAAGCATTTTTTAGCCAAGGATTTACAGACGGAGCTAATATTAATACAAAATTCAACAACGTTTCTTTGACTATGCTATTTGAATTGTAGTTAAAACATAAAAATGAATTTAAAAACAGTCAGCTATTAGCTGACTGTTTTTTTTTAAATAAAATCCTACAATTAATCACGTAGCATTTGTTTTTGTAGTTTATTTACTATATTTTAGTAATTAACTTAAAAACAATAAATTATGATTAAGCTAAAAAATTACTTTATTGCATTGCTATTAGTTAACTCTACATTGTACTCAACAAACAAAAGTGTAAACACTAATTACGACCCTAAGGTTAGTATCGAAATATCAAACATAGTAACCAATGGTTTGGCTCTACCAAATAACACAATCAGCTTTAACGGAGTCGATGATTTAGACATAGAATTTGATGTAAAAGTATCATATACAGGTAGCGATAATAACATCTACCAAGGTTTTTCAAATGGTTACTTTTATGAGCCAAATTCTTTTGATAATGAACCTGCTGAATATTACAATAACGGAGTTGTTCCTCATTTTCTTTTTGAAAATTTAATAAAACTAACTCCCAACGGCACAAGATACAGTCATACTTATCGCCAAAAATTACGCTTAAAAAGAGCTACTGTATACAATACTGGTTGCTCTATTGTTTTTACTTACAGAGGAGAAAACGCAAAAAAAACTTCTAACAAATTAACATTCAAACTTATTGGTGGTACAAAAACAGGAAATGAACCATACAAACCAGCAACAGCAAATATAAATTTAAGAAGTATTTCATACAGCAACGGATTACCATTAATAAATAACACAATAGTCGTTCCCGATTACGAACGTGGTGAAATTGGAACTACCAGTATTAACTTGACATTTGATTACAATTGTACCTATGGATCAAAACTTGAGCTCGGCTACTATCCGGTTGCTGGCATTTTAATAGGTGACAAAACAAAGACAAAGGTAAGTTTAAATCAAGGGAAAGGGATAACACCGACTATTACCAATGGCATCATAACATTTAATAACATAGAAATAAAATCTTCTGACATAACTCCAGATTCCTATTTAAAAATTTCATTCAGCTTCCAAGGAATAAAGACAATTACCATCTATGCTACAGCAAAAACTAGCGGTCTAATTCAAAACAATTACATTTTTGACAACCAATCAATTTCTCCTGGAAGCAAGTCCGCTCCTTTAATCGGTACAGCTTCAACTACAGGCCTAAGTAGATCTTTTGAAAACACATATATAACGCACTATCAATGGCAACAAAAAATAGGAAGCAATAATTGGGCTAACATTACTGGTGCAACATTTCAAAATTACACCCCAACAAATGCATTCACTCAAACAACCTCATTTAGAAGGATTGCAATAAGTAACGACGGACAATATAATTTTAGCGAATACATTACGGTTTCAACCATTCCATCCCCTAAAAATACTATTTGTTGCGACCAAGAATTAGCATCTGCAACAACTCAGCCTACAGCTTTCACAGGAAACGTATTGGATAATTCCATTTCTTATCAATGGCAAATAGAAGAAGAACAAAGAAGTACTCGAACTACAATATGGACAAGTATCCCAAATGCCACAAACTCCAGTTGCACCTATATTTTTCCCGAAAGAGGATTAGGTAAATTAGGAGAAAGAAATCGTGAAGGTGGCGGTAAATTCAGAAGACTCGCCATTCAAAACAACGCAATAATCGGCATTAGCAACGTAATAAACATTACCATAAAACCAATACCTCTAGGAACAGGAATCATAGAAAGAGGAGGTCTTTCAGGAGGAACTCCATCGCCAGCCATAGGAAGAAGAAGCGCAAGATTAACAACAAATGATGAAAACGAGACCACGCTTACAGCAAAAAATCAGGAAAGTTTACATTCTAATCTTGCAACTGACAACTTACTAAACATTGACAACAATTCTTTAGTAATAGACAGTAATTTAAGTTTATACCCAAATCCGATAACAAATAATTTCTACATTCAAAACGTAAACAAATTTAAAAATCCAGAAAAAATAAAACTTTTTGATGTGTCTGGAAACGAAATAAGAATTGACAAAACAATGCATTCTGATAATTTAATCGAAATAAGCACATATTCAACTTTACCAGGAATCTATATTGTACACATTAATGAAGATACACTTGTAACAAAAAAATTAATTAAAAACTAGTTTAAATTTTCTATAATCCTAAAACCACTTCTATATCCTTGAAGTGGTTTTTTATTTCTACACTAGCCCTGATGGGAGCGGCATCCTTTTTCTGGCTTCTTTAGACAGAAAAAGATATAGCGGACAGCAGGAAAAGCTTCTAAAACCAATTATAACAACATCAGAAAAAAGGAGGAATCATGGTGTTTCTAGGAATAAAAAATGTAATTTTGCACTCCAATTTATAAAAGTATGAGAACCAAGTCTTTAAAAAAGAACAAAATCAACGTAATCACTCTTGGGTGTTCGAAAAATGTATATGATAGTGAAGTACTTATGGGTCAACTTCGCGCTAACGGAAAGGAAGTAACACATGAAGCTCCTGCTGCTGAAGAAGGCAATATTATTGTTATAAATACTTGTGGCTTTATCGATAACGCTAAAGCTGAATCGGTAAACATGATTCTGGAGTATGCCGATAAAAAAGAAAAAGGATTAGTAGATAAGGTTTTTGTGACAGGATGTCTGTCTGAACGTTATAGACCTGACTTAGAAAAAGAAATTCCTAATGTAGACCAATATTTTGGTACAACTGAATTACCCCTATTATTAAAAGCACTAGGTGCCGATTATAAACATGAATTATTAGGCGAACGTTTAACTACAACTCCTAAAAATTACGCTTATTTAAAAATTGCTGAAGGTTGCGACAGACCTTGTAGTTTTTGTGCAATTCCGCTTATGCGTGGAAAACACGTATCGCAAACTATTGAAAAATTAGTAAAAGAAGCTGAAGGCTTAGCTAAAAACGGTGTAAAAGAATTAATCTTGATTGCTCAGGATTTAACTTACTACGGTCTTGACATATATAAGAAAAGAAATTTAGGTGAATTACTTGAAGCTTTAGTAAAAGTAGAAGGTATCGAGTGGATTCGTTTGCATTACGCCTTCCCTACTGGTTTCCCAATGGATGTTCTTGAGATTATGAAACGCGAGCCAAAGATTTGTAATTATATTGATATTCCGTTGCAACACATTTCGGATTCGGTTTTAAAATCGATGCGTCGTGGTACAACTCAGGAAAAAACAACTAAACTATTAAAAGATTTCCGTAATGCTGTTCCTGGAATGGCTATTAGAACGACTCTTATTGTAGGTTACCCAGGAGAAACTCAAGAAGACTTTAATATCCTTAAAGATTTTGTTCAGGAAATGAAATTTGACAGAATGGGTTGTTTCGCTTATTCTCATGAAGAAAACACACATGCTTATTTACTAGAAGATGATGTTCCGGATGATGTAAAACAAGCTCGTGCTAACGAAATCATGGAATTACAATCGCAAATTTCATGGGATTTAAACCAAGAGAAAGTTGGACAAACTTTTAAATGTATTATTGACAGAAAAGAAGGTGCTCATTTTGTGGGAAGAACAGAATTTGATAGCCCTGATGTTGATAACGAAGTATTAATTGATGCGTCTAAAAACTATCTAAAAACTGGAGAATTTGTTAATATTAAAATAATAGAAGCTACAGAATTTGATTTATACGGTGAACCTGTTTAAATTTACATTACATTTTTTGAATATTTAGATTTTAAAACATAAGACATGAAAACAATTCAAGCAGCAATAGTATTTGCCTTTATGTTATTTTTTGCAAACCCTGTTTCTGCTCAATACGGAAATGGTTATGGAAACGGCTACGGTAATGGTTATGGTGGTGGTGGCTACGGCGGCAGAATGAATGGTAGTATGAGCCAAGGTATGGGACAGATGGGTAACACCAGCAAACCCAAAGAGACTCCTGTTGAGGAAATTGTTGCCACAATAATGGAAGAATTAAAGCCTGAACTTAACCTTGATGCATTACAAGAAATTGCAGTATCGAATGTTTTGATTGAAAGTATAAAAGAACAAGGCATACTTTTGAAAAACGAAAGTAGCAGCCAAGATGATAAAATAAAACAAATTCAAGCTCTTTCTGAAGTTACTAATAAGAGAGTATCTGATTTTTTAAATAAAGATCAAAAGGAGAAATACACTGTTTTTATGGAGCAACGCAAAAATCAAACTAGCTCTAAAAAATCTAAGAAAAAGAAAAAATAATTGTTTTCACGAAACCTAAAAACAATTTCAAGATATGAAAAAGTATTTTTACTGTCTGATTACAGCAATTGCAATTACTTCTTGCTCAACAAATCCTTATAAGTCTAGCGAAAAAGTATACGACCAACAGCTTAAGACTCTTGAAGATAAAATTACCAGCAAAGAAGCTCAGCCTATACCAGCACCTGCCGTAGCTGTAAGTATAGACACTTCGTATGCTAAGCAATTACATATTTATAGAGATTCACTTTCGATAACCGGATCTACTTCTTTGCAAAATGGTATAAACACAGAATGGATTGGTACGGTAAATTTTAATTTACGTAAACCAAACTTCATCATTATTCACCATACAGCACAGGATTCTTTACAACAAACGGTAAATACTTTTACTAAAGTAAAAACACAAGTAAGTGCTCATTATATTATATCTAGAGATGGTAAGGTAGTACAAATGCTAAACGATTATTTACGTGCGTGGCACGCAGGTAACTCGACTTGGGGAAAAAATACAGATCTTAACTCTTCTTCGCTAGGTATTGAATTAGACAATAACGGAACTGAACCTTTCTCTGAATCACAAATAAGCAGCTTAATAGCTCTATTAACGAGATTAAAAAAAGAATACAACGTTCCAGCACAAAACATTTTAGGACATGCTGATATTGCCCCTGGAAGAAAACAAGACCCTAGTAAATTGTTTCCTTGGAAAACACTTGCTGGTCTAGGTTTTGGAATTTGGCAAGATGAATTTTTAGAAGAAGCTCCGTTTGATTTTAAAATAGAACCTGCTTTACGCATTATAGGATACAATACAAAAAATCTTACATCTGCAATTACTGCTTTTAAACTTCATTATATTCAAACTGAAGTTGATGGTGTACTAGATCGAAAAACAATAAATACTATTTATTCTATCTACAAAAAACAATAAAAAAGAGATTACTCAATATATAAAACACGTTTTAGAAACTTCTAAAACGTGTTTCTTTTTTATAGAAACAATTATAAATAAAAAAGCTGCCAAAACATAGTTATGTTTTGACAGCTTAAAAAAAAAAAAAAATATCAATCTTAATATCTTAAAAAGAATAAGTAGCAGCTACCAATGCGAAGACCATCTTGCCAGTTGGGGCAGAATTACTGTCAAGAAAAACATCTTCGGAAGCACTATCTAATCTTACCTCTGGAATTATCGTCATATTTCCAACTTTATAATTAAGTGATAACGTATTTGCAAAAACACTAGAACCCGCAAGCGTTCCTAAACTCACGGCAGCATCTTTGGCATCAAAATATTCTATTCTATAAGCTAATCCAAGATTATCCTTGAACTTATAATATGCATATCCTACTAACGAAAACCATTCTCCATTAAGGTCACTATCAAAATCATTTGTCGTTTTAGCATAAGTTGCATTAAAACTTAAAGAAAGCGCATCGTTAATTGCCTTGGTTCCCACAAAATCAAATTGTGTTTTATTTTCTCCCGTTGGCACAACTGTAGTTCCGGGAGTCGGATTTGTACTACCTGATGTAAAATTTAAATAAGCACTACCCGTATCAGCTATATATGCCACTTGTCCAATATACGTTTTTTGACTAGAACCTGCTTCCATCGCCGATTTAAAATCTGTGGGGTTTGTAATACCAAACATAGCACTAAACTCTCCGTTTGAATATTGCGCTTTTACTCCCGTATTAAAGAATGGCCCGTATGAAAACGCGTAAGACATACTGTAATTTTTATTATCTATGGCATCTAATAACTCATATCCTATATGAGTACCAAAACTACCTGCTGTTATAGAAAAACTATCCGTTAAATCATATCTCAAAAATAATTGTTTAATCAAGAAAGAGGATTCATTATTATTATATTCATTATAAGAGAACTCCGTTGCTCTTGTTCCAAATCCTAAATCTACAAAAGCAGAAGCTTTTCCGAATTTATGTGAAGCTTCAAGCGATGCCATTCCTAGTTCGAATGAGTCCTGAGAATTTGTAAAACTAGTTAAGCCGTTTTGTTGTTTAGAAAAATCATATTTGTAATAAACATCCGCTGATCCTCCAAACGTAGTTGCTGGAGCAGTGGTTTCTTTGTCTTCTTGGGCAAAAGCAAAAGAACTCGTTAACATCAAAGCTAAAATATGTATTACTTTTTTCATGTTTTAGATGGTTTTAATTTATAATCTGGTTATAGTTAATAATTGGTTTGGTTATTTTTTATAAATGCCATTTATATTCTATATGATATCAAAGAACTGCAGTATTTTAAAACATGTTTCTGAGGCGAATTTATTAACTTTTATATTAGTTAATCACATAAAAATTATTTTTTTGACTCGTTTTGGAAAGAATTACAGATTACAGAAATTACACTACTCAATTATTATTATTTAACATTTTACTGGTGTATTTTTAAAAGATACAACAATCAACAAAAACACAATTCCAACACAAAAACAACAAAACACAAAATAATTTAAAAATTAATTAGGGGTTATTTTTAAAAATAATAACTTTTAAAACAATATACCCATAAAAAAATAGGGTTAAAAAATAAAAATATAAATAAACCCGAAATTCACCACTTAAACACAGTCTCAAAAACTTCTAAATTAAATTCCTACAAAACACAATACCTAAAACAAACTAACGCAACTATAAAAAAATGACTAAAAAAAAGAGTTAAACACAACAAAGCATTGTTTAAAAACTTTAGAAATCTTTTAACCGACAAATACTTTGTCTGAAAAAAATTTAAAAGAAAACAACTCTCCAGAACGGGAGTTACAAAAAAGAAGAGAATTATTTTGAGCAAAAAAAAGTCCCAATCCGAAATTTCGGATTGGGACTTTACTATTTATTTAAAGCTGACTATTTCTTAGCTAAAGACGCACTCATTTCCATAGAAATTGCTGAACGCTCCATCTTTAATTTTCCTGACATTGTTTCGATCACTACAGTTGTTTCTGCAAGCTCTGAAACTTTACCATGAAGACCACTTTTTGTTATAATCTTATCACCTACTTTTAGGCTACTTTCGAATTCTTTTTCATTTTTTGCACGTTTTTGTTGTGGTCTAATCATAAAGAAATAGATTACCACAAACATTAATAGAAACGGTGCAAATTGAGTTAATTGTTCCATAATTTAAATTCTGTTTTTATTTAATTGATTATTACATTAAACCACGACCAGCTTTAATTAACTTTTTGCTAGTCTCTAGTTCTTTTACAAGATTATCTAAAATCCCGTTGATAAAAATACTACTTTTTGGTGTAGAATACTCTTTTGCAATTTCTAAATATTCGTTAAGAGTTACCTTTACTGGAATTGAAGGGAATTTTAAGAATTCACAAATTGCCATTTTCAAGATAATTGTATCAATTTCAGCAATACGATCACTATCCCAGTTTGGAGTTTTATCTACATATTCTTTAGCAAATTCAGTTTCGTTTAAAACTGTTTTTCTAAACAAGTCTTTTACAAAATCTCTATCCTCATTGTCTTTATACAATTTTGGAACTCTAAAGTTATCATCTTCTCCAGCCGTAATCGCTTTTAATTGTTTGATAATATGTGTATTTACTACAGGAATATCATCTACCCAAGTAAGTTTATCATCTTCTAGATACTCGTATAATTTTTCATTAGGAACGATTACCTCAGTAAATAAATCAACAATAAACTGTTTGTCTTCTTCAAACGTATTTACTGCATTACTCATGTATTTAGCATACTGCTTACTCGCCTTTATATCATTAAGAAGCAGTAAAATATAATCGTCATTTAATGTCCAATTATCAATTTTACGATTCTCCATTGCGATACTAAGAGAATTATTTTCGGCTAGGATTTGAAAAATTGCATTTTTAATGAATTTTTCATTAGGATTACGCTCTTGAGGAGTTGCAAGATGTTTTTTGCTTGATAAGTGTAAAAAAATCGTTTCTTTTTTACAAATTTCGATTAACGAAGAAAGCATCACAAGATATAAATCCTGAATATTATCAATACTATAAAAAAGAAATTTCTCTTCTTTTTCAAGATTATCAGAACCGTTTTGATGCATCGCATAAATGGACTGCATTACTTTAACGCGTATGTGTCTTCTATTTACCACCTTGTAAGAACATTTAAAAATTAGTTTGCAAAAATAAGAATTTCATACTTTATAATGAAATTTATATTTATTTTATTTAAGAATTGTTTTCAGTCACAATTATGCTTTATAACAATAAAAAAGAGCTTCAGTTTTTAGTACAAAAAAAAGTCTCAGTTCGCAGTCTCAATTCACACTTAGGAACTGGGACTGAAAACTGAGACTTTAAACTAAACTAATTTTTACTTTTTGCTGTTCTCGATTTTTCTTAAATCGATACGATTTTGAGCAATTGTTAGCGCTGCCTGATGTGTAGTTATGTTATTTTTAATAGCATAATCAAAAATTTCAAGCGTTGTATTGTAAATATTTTCTGTTTTACGCATGATTTCAGCTTTATCATAATGCTCTAATTCTGCATAAACATTGATAATTCCACCAGCATTAATTAAGAAATCCGGAGCATAAAGTATTCCTCTTTCTTGTAATATTAAACCGTGAACATTCTCGTTTGCCAATTGGTTATTAGCTGCACCAGCAATAACTTTAGCTTTTATTTTTTTTACAGTATCATCATTTAATGTTGCTCCCATTGCACATGGTGCATAAACATCAACATCTGCACTATATATATCATCTCCTGCAAAAATAGTAGCACCGTATTTAGCAGCTACTTCATACAATTTTTCTTCGTTGATATCTGTAATAGTTACGATAGCTCCTTCTTTAGTTAAATAATCAACTAGAGTTTCTCCTACGTGTCCAATTCCTTGTACCAATACTTTCTTACCAGCTACACTATCTGAACCAAATTGTTGTTTCACAGCAGCTTTCATTCCTAAAAACACACCGTAAGCTGTAACTGGAGAAGGGTTACCTGAACCACCTCTTTCTTCAGAAATTCCAGTTACATAAGGAGTAACATCTCTTACAATGTCCATGTCTCTGGTTTCCATACCAACATCTTCGGCTGTAATATATCTTCCGCTTAAAGAATGCACAAATTCTCCAAACTTACGCATCAATTCAGGTGTTTTCTGAGTTTTAGCATCGCCCATAATAACGGCTTTACCTCCACCAATGTTTAATCCTGTAATTGCTGCTTTATAAGTCATCCCTCTAGAAAGACGTAAAACATCATTTAATGCTTCCCATTCGTTAGCATAATTAAACATTCTTGTTCCTCCCAAAGCAGGTCCCATAACTGAATTATGAATACCAATAATTGCTTTTAAACCTGTATCTTTGTCGTTGCAAAATACAATTTGTTCGTGATCATCAAATGATAGTTGACCAAAAACGGGATCCATTTTTTGAAGTTCCTTTCCAGTTGCGAAAGCTGCATTCATAGCAATAATTTTTATTAGTTAAAATTACGAATTTGTCAAAAAGACATTTCAAATTTATACAAAAAATATACATACAGCATTTTTTTAATTAAAAAATAACAATCCAGTAATTAAATATTTTCTAACAAAAATCCTGTGAATTGCTCTAAATTGAAGCTTATTAGCAAAACAATTTTAATTCAACATAGAATATCTTAAAAAAATGAAAGAATTACGTTATTTAAACAAATATTTTATTAAATATAAATACAGTTTTTCCTTAGGAATTTTTATCACAATAATCGCACAAATATTCTCTTTATTTACTCCTAAACTGATTAGCAAGTCATTAAGTGCAATTGAGAAGTTTGACAAACTCCCAAAAGCGGAGAAAGCTTCTGAAGCTGTATTGTCTTTTTACAGAGAAGAACTCATACACAACGTTTTACTAATTATAGCTACAACTATTGTTGCTGGTTTCCTTACTTTTTTAATGAGACAAACCTTAATTGTTATGTCTCGCCATATCGAATTTGACCTGAAAAATGAGGTTTTTCAGCAATATGAAAAACTATCTCAGAATTTTTACAAACAAAACCGAACTGGCGATTTAATGAATCGTATTAGCGAAGACGTTTCTAAAGTTCGTATGTATGTAGGTCCAGCGGTAATGTACACGATTAATACTTTTATTCGATTTGCAATCGTGATCATATATATGTACAATGTTTCGCCGCTTTTAACTTTATATACCATTTTACCGCTTCCTATATTATCGTATTGTATTTTTAAATTAAGCACAGAAATCAATAAACGAAGCACTGTTTTTCAGCAATACCTATCGAAAGTTTCAAGCTTTACTCAAGAAATTTTCTCAGGTATTCGAGTAATTAAAGCCTATTCATTAGAAAATCAGCACCAAAACAATATGATTGATTTAGCAAATGAAAGCAAAAGCAAAAGTCTGAATCTTGCCAAAGTACAATCGTTATTTGGTCCATTAATGATTGCCTTAATCGGAATCAGTAATCTTGTTGTAATTTATTTTGGTGGTGTAATGTACATTAACGCAAGTATAAAAAGCCTTGGAACAATTGCCGAGTTTATTTTATATGTAAATATGCTTACTTGGCCTGTAGCTTCTCTTGGTTGGGTTTCATCAATGGTACAGGAAGCTGAAGCATCACAAAAAAGATTAAATGAGTTTTTAAAAATTGAACCGGAAATCAAGAACAATAATCCAAATCATTCGCCTATCGATGGTACAATTGCTTTTGAAAACGTAACGTATACTTACGAAGACACTAATATAACTGCCTTAAAAAATGTATCATTTACTGTAAAAAAAGGAGAAACTTTAGCTATTTTAGGCAAGACTGGTTCAGGAAAATCAACAATATTATCTTTAATTTCACGTCTATACGATGTTCCTCAAGGGCAAATTACGATTGACGGTAATGAAATAAGCAAATTAAATCTTAATGATTTACGCAACAATATAGGCATAGTACCTCAAGACGCATTTTTATTCTCTGATAGTATTAAAAACAATATTAAGTTTGGTAACCAAAATGCAACCGACGAAGAAGTTATTGAGGCTGCAAAAAATGCCGTTGTTCATGATAACATTATTGGTTTTAATAAACAATACGATACAATACTAGGAGAAAGAGGAATCACTCTTTCAGGCGGACAAAAACAACGTGTTTCTATCGCCAGAGCTATTATTAAGAATCCAGCTATTTTACTTTTTGATGATTGCTTATCTGCCGTGGATACTGAGACTGAAGAAACAATTTTAAATAACTTGTTTCAAATTTGTAAAGACAAAACAACCATTATTGTGAGTCATCGTGTATCGTCTGCCAAAAACGCAGATAGAATTATCATATTAGAAGAAGGAAAAATCATCCAACAAGGTTCTCATAATCAATTGATAAATCAAGAAGGCTATTATTCGGCATTATATTTAAAACAACTTTCCGAAAAAGAATTACTTTAATTGTTGTATAATAGATATTTTTTTAAGATTTTTGATTGCTATTAAATAAAAAAATTGATAGAACGGATTATGAGAGAAAATGACATGTTAGAAAAAGAAGAGATTTTTTCTAAAGTACTACGAGCAGGAAGAAGAACCTATTTCTTTGATGTAAGAGCTACAAAAGCAGACGATTACTATATCACGATTACCGAAAGCAAAAAATTCACAGAAGAAGACGGTTCTTTCCATTTTAAGAAACATAAGATTTACTTGTATAAAGAAGATTTTAGCGCTTTCGCAGAAATTCTGGGAGAAATGACTTCATATGTTTTAAATCATAAAGGAGAAGAAGTAATCTCTGAAAGACATCAGAAAGATTTCAAGAAAGAATACAGTTCAGATAAAGAAGAAGTTGTATCTCACAGGTCGAGTTTTACAGATATTGATTTTGATGATATTTAATCAAATCACTGTTAAGAAGTAGAAAGTCCAAAATCTAGTCATTTTTTGGACTTTTTTTATATCTTTTAAATTTCAAAAACACCTATAATGGAAGCAAATCTATTAATATTACCAGGTCTTGGTGATTCTGGCGAAAAACATTGGCAAATTTATTGGCTTAAAAAGTTTAAAAATGCAACCAAACTCGTTCAGGATAATTGGGATGAACCTGTATTAAAAGATTGGCTAGAAAGATTAAACGAAATAATTTCTAAAATAGACAAACCAACCATTTTAGTTGCTCATAGTTTGGCCGTTTCACTTGTTATGCATTGGGCAAAAACTAATAACAATCCTCATATCATAGGCGCATTACTTGTTGCTCCTGCCGATGTAGATTCTCCAATTCATACTCCTGATAGTATTCGTAATTTCTCTCCTATACCTACAACAAAATTACAATTCCCATCTATAGTCGTAGGAAGTCAAAATGATGAATATGCCACTATAGAAAGAACTGCTTATTTTGCCCAAGTGTGGGGAAGCGATTTTGTAGATGTTGGCTTAAGAGGACATATCAATTCTGCATCTGACTTAGAATACTGGGAAGAAGGACAAGAAATTTTAAAACAATTGATTGAGAAGATTGATATAAAAATTTAGTCCCAGTACTCAATCTCAGTACTCAATCTCAGTTTACATTCTTGGTCTACAATCTCAGTTTGAGTAACCTGAAACTGAGATTGTAAACTAATTACCCTATTCTCAAACCGTTTTCGATTTTAAAATCAGGCGCTAACAAGATAACATCTCCATCCTCGCCTACTGCACCAATTACTAAACATTCGCTCATAAATTTCCCTATTTGTTTTCTAGGAAAATTAACTACACCTACGATTTGTCTATTTGCTAAATCTTCTTTGGAGTATCGCTTGGTGATTTGTGCAGATGATTTTCGAATTCCGATTTCTGTTCCAAAATCTATTGTAAGCTGATAAGCAGGTTTACGAGCCTCAGGAAAATCATCTACTTGTATAATTGTTCCTACCCTCATTTCTACTCTTTCAAATTCCGACCAAGTTAAATCCATATTTTATTTTTACTAAATTATTATTTTGCAACCTATTAATATTGTAAGTATTACAGTTAATTATATAACATATATTTTTTTTATTGCTTTTACTTTTACGAAAACCAAATAATCTGCTCTAATTTAAAAAATATAAAATGGAAAATATTCAAATTAGCCCTAGTCAATCTCTAAGAGATTCTCAGTTTAACTTAACTCAACCATCTACAGACAAATATATAGAAACCGCATCAAATGTAAAACTATATGTAAAAGATTATGGCCAGGGAAAACCTGTTATTCTTATTCATGGTTGGCCTCTTTCTAATGAAATGTGGGAATACCAAATAGACTTTTTAGTTCAGAATAATTATAGGGTAATTGCGTATGACCGTCGCGGTTTTGGTAAATCTTCACAACCTTGGGACGGTTATGATTATGATACTCTTACCGATGATTTAAAAGAAATCATCGAACAATTAGAACTTGAGGATGCAACATTGGTAGGTTTTTCTATGGGTGGTGGCGAAGTGGTACGCTATTTTAGCCGTCATGGCGGAAAGAGAGTTACTAAAGCAGCATTAATTTCTTCGATTATTCCCTTTTTATTAAAAACCGATGATAATCCCGAAGGTCATCCAAAAGAAAAAAGTGAAATAACTGCAAATGCTATTAAAGAGGATCGAATCGAATTTCTGGATAATTTCGGAAAGACTTTTTTTGGGATAACGATCATCAACCGCCCTCTAAGCACTTCTTTATTGGAATATTATAAAATGTTGTGTTCATTTGCTTCTCCTCGAGCTACATTAAAATGTGCAGAATCTTTCTCGAATACTGATTTTAGGGATGAACTTGACGCTATAAATGTACCCACTTTAATTATTCACGGTGATGCTGATAAAATAGTTCCTATTGAGTTGACATCAAAAAAGGCAGCCGAATCAATTCGTGACAATACGTATATTATTTATGAAGGGGAACCACACGGAATATTTTACACTGAAAAGGACAGACTAAATTCAGATTTATTGAGTTTCTTAAATTCTTAAATCCCATATAAATATCCAAAGAGCTAATTACTAATAAATAAAAGCTTCTTTGGATATTTTTTTATCACTTATGCCCTCTTATGCAGAATTTTAAAGTTAAATTTGACTAATTAATTATTCTGAAATAATGGCTCGAACTCTTTCAAACATGTTACCGCTTGGTACTCTTGCTCCACAGTTTAAACTAAAAGATACTAATTCTAATTTTGAGTACTCTTATAACGATTTAAAAGGTACAAAAGGAACTCTAGTAATGTTTATATGTAATCATTGCCCATTTGTACTTCATGTTATCGAGGAAGTTGTTATGATTGCCAATGATTATCGTGTACAAGGAATTGGCGTTATAGCTATTTCTAGCAATGATGCCACTCAATATCCTCAGGATGGGCCAGATTTTATGACTGAATTTGCGTTTACTCACAAAATGGACTTCCCTTACCTATATGATGAGACTCAAGAAGTTGCAAAAGCTTATGATGCTGCTTGTACGCCTGATTTTTTCTTATTTGACAATCAGGATAAATTATTTTATCGTGGACAGCTAGACGATTCAAGACCTGGCAACGGAATTACTCTTAGCGGAAGCGATTTAAGAAATGCTATAGACTCTTTAATTTACAACCGAAATATTAAAAATCCCCAGAAGCCAAGTATCGGTTGCAATATTAAATGGAAATAAAAATTAATCATTGAAAAACTTTGATTAACTTTGCAATTCATAATAAACAATCCTCATGTTGAGCATTATACAATTGACAATCATTTCATTGTTGTTTTCTTTCGCAAGAAAACCACGTGTCGTTGTATTAAATTCGCACACCAAGGCCTTCGTAAATTAGGCCTCCGTCTATTTCAATTTCTTCTTTCAGGCGGAGGATTACATTTTAAAATTTAGTTATTCATTTTATTCACAACGGATTTTTCCTTTGTGCTAAAATTTATAATTTCTACGCCTTTTACCACTTTACATTTTTTGCATTTATAATAAACATAAATCCTGTATTTTAAATTAAAACAAATACGAGGCTTTTGAGATTGCCTAGAATAAAAATCTCATTCTAATAAAAATAATACAATAGATATGAAACCAACACCCACTTTCTGTTCAACAGATTATCAACTCTTGAGGGAATTGATATTAAAAAGTAAAAACGCTACAAACTCTAAAGAGGTCGGACAACTTGCACAAGAATTAGACCGAGCTATTATTAGTAAAGGAGATGTACTTGATGATTCGATTATAAGAATCAATTCGCATGTCACAATTGAAGATGTCAAGGCAAAGAAACAGATGAAAATTCAAATCGTTCTACCTTCACACGCTGACGTAAAAGAAGGAAGAATTTCTATACTAGCTCCATTAAGTGTTGCTATTATCGGCTTTAAAGAAAATGACGAAGTAGATTGGGAATTGCCTGCTGGAATAAAGACTTTAAAAATAATCGCGGTATCTAATGCTTTACCTGTAAGCAATCCGTAATTTTTTAAACACCTCACTCGTGAAGGTGTTTTTTTATGCCTGATTTAAAACAAAAAAACTATCCAGATATCTCACCGAATAGTTTTATAATACTGATTATATATAGATTCTTTTACAACTGTGAAGTAATATAATCTGAAATCGAAGCCATTTGTGTATCATCAAGATGCGCTTTCTTTTGCATACGTACCAAAATTGGTTTCCAATCTTCTTTTGTAAAATCTGTAGCTTTAAATAATTTATGGCATTTGCCACAATTATTATCGTAAAGACTTTGCCCCGAAGCTAATGCTGGAGTAACTTCTGTAGCTTTTACAGGTTCAGCAGTTTCTACAACTTTTGTAGCTTCTTTTTTAGTAGCGCACGAAAAAACAATCACAGCTAATGCTGCTATGGTTAAAATTCTTGATTTCATTTTTTAGTTTTTTTTGAAGTAAATATAAAAAAAATCCCAAAACTCTCGCTTTGGGATTCAAATATTACAAAATATAATTTTGCTTATTTTTTATTATTTAACGTCCATTAATTCAACGTCAAAAATTAAGTTTGCGTTTGGTGGAATAACTCCTCCTGCTCCAGATGGACCGTATCCTAAGTGAGATGGAATTACAAAACGTGCTTTATCTCCAACTTTCAATAAAGCAATTCCTTCGTCCCAACCTTCGATAACCTGACCTTGACCTAATCTAAATTCGATTGGTTTTTTTCTTGGGTAAGAAGAATCAAATACTTTACCATTATCTAATGATCCTTCGTAGTGTACAGCAACAGTTTTTCCGTTTTCTGCTTTTTTACCATCTCCTCTTTGGATAAATTGGTAACGTAAACCACTTTCTGTTTTTTCAAAACCTGCAGCAAGTTTTTCTATTGCAGCTTCAGCCTCAGCTTTCATTGCAGCATCACGTTTGTTACGTTCTCCTTTAAAAGCGATAAAAGCTTCGATAGCGTTCCACTTTTCAGCTTCTTCACCTACTCTTACGATTTCTACATTAGTCAAATCATCTCCTTGAGCAATTGCATCAACAATATCCTGACCTTCTACAACGTGACCAAAAACAGTATGTTTTCCGTCTAACCAGCTTGTTGGAACGTGAGTTATATAAAATTGAGAACCATTTGTTGCAGGTCCTGAATTTGCCATTGCTAAAACTCCTGGACGATCATGTTTTAAACTTGGGTGAAATTCATCATCAAATTTATATCCAGGACCACCTGTTCCAGTTCCTTGTGGACAACCACCTTGAATCATGAAATCAGGAATTACTCTATGAAATTTTAATCCGTCGTAAAACTTATTTCCTTGTGGTTTAATCTTATTTTCTAAATTTCCTTCTGCTAAACCTACGAAGTTACCAACTGTCCCAGGTGTTAAATCGTGAGCTAATTTTACTAAAATCGAACCTTTACTAGTGTTGAATTTAGCATATATTCCGTTTTCCATTGTTTTTATTTTTTATTGATGAGCAAATTTACGAATTAATTTGATATTCGTTTATCTTTCTATTTTTTAGATTTATATGTTAATCCATAAACTAATAATGATGACAATGCCAGAACAGCACATCCTATAGTTACTGCATGCCAACCTCCTAGTTTCCATAAAAACAGTCCGTAAGCTGAACCTGCAGCTGTTCCTAAAAAGCTAAATGACATAAATACGGTGTTTAATCTATTTCTTGCTTCTGGTAATAATGAGTAAACTCTTGTTTGGTTTGAAATATGTACTCCTTGAATTCCTATGTCTATACAAACAATTCCTATTATGATTCCTACGATGCTGCTTCCCGAAAAGTAGAATATAATAAAGCTTATCAGCATTAATAAACAACCGTAACCTACAGCTATTCTTGAGTTTCCTTTATCTCCTAATCTTCCTACTAATGGTGCTGCCAAAGCTCCCGAAGCTCCAACAATACCAAAAAGTCCTATCGTTGAACTGCTAAAAAGAAACGGCGTGTCTGATAGTAATAATACCATTGTTGTCCAGAATGCACCAAATTGTGCAAAACAAAATGCATTGATTATTGTTGCCTCTCGTAATAGAGGTTGTGTTTTTATAAGTGTAAAAAGCGATTGCAATAATTGCCCGTATGAACCATGAAATACTGGTTTATTGTATGGAAACTGTTTTTGCATAACAAAAAACATTAGCAAACATATTCCGGCAGCAATCCAGAACATAGATCGCCAACCCCAAAGATCACCAATAATTCCGCTTAAAGTTCTAGATAATAAAATCCCGACAAGTAAACCACTCATAATCGTTCCCACAACTTTACCTCGCTGGCTAGGCTCACTTAATGAGGCTGCCAAAGGCAATATTAATTGAGGAACTATTGAGGTAATTCCGATAAGAAGTGATGCGATTTCTAATACTAAAAAACTTTGGGCTGTAGCTGCAATTACTAATGCAATTACTGTTGCAAGTGTAGTAATTAAAATCTGTTTTTTACGTTCGATTTTATCACCAAGCGGTACCATAAAAAAGAGTCCGATGGCGTAACCTGCTTGAGTAAGGTAAGTTATTGTTCCTGCATCGGCTTCAGGAATCTTAAATTCGTTGGCAATTAAAACAATTAAGGGCTGACAATAATAAAGGTTTGCAACTATAAGTCCAGTGCAAACTGCCATAAACATGACACTAGTTTTGGATAAATTCATTTTGCAAAAATACTACTCTAATTTTTAACAAAACTTTAAAAAAAGCATAAAATTCCCCAAACGCAACTCTACCACAAGCTAATCATCTAAAAATCAACAAGCCTAAATAAGATCATTTGTAATATATCTATAACTAGTTTTTATTGATTCAATGGCATTTGGTTTATAGTTTGTTTCTTGTTCTACAAAGAAATGTTTCATCCCAGAAAGTTCTGCTTCTGCAAAAATAGATTTGAAATTGACAATTCCTGAACCTATCTCTGTATTTAAAGTTACATTATTTCTATCCATGTCTTTTACATGCTACATTGTAAAACGTCCTTGATTTTGTTTAAACAATTGTATTGGATCAATTTTAGAATACGCCATCCAATATAAATCCATTTCAAAAGAAACTAACTTTTTATCGGTCTCTTTTAGCAGAATTTCATAACCTGTTATGTCTCCATATTTTTTAAATTCGAAATCATGATTATGATACGCTAATTTTAAACTTGCTTCTTTACACATTTCCCCAGCTTTGTTTAACAACGAAGCTATCTTTTTGTAATCATCTGCGCTTTTTCTTAAACTTTCGTCGAGCCACGGAACTGTAATATATTCACTCTTTAAAATTTTAGCTGCTTTTATCGCAGCTTCTAGTTCAGTAGTATTTCCGTCGGACAAATATGTTCCTAATCCGTAATGGCCACTCACAGCTTTTAATCCATTAGCGTCCAGCAGTTTCTTTATCTCTTGAGGTGATAACCCCCAAAACTTATCTTTAATGGAGAATCCATACAACTCAACTTCGGTATATCCCGCAAGCGCCACTTTCTCTAAAGTCCCTTTTACATCTTTCGGTAATTCATCTCTTAATGTGTACAACTGTAATCCAATTGTTTTTTTATTGGACGCAAATGCAAAAGATGGAATTAAACAAACTGTAGCGGCAGCAATACTCGTATTGATTATAAAGTTTCTTCTTGACACCATACCAAATAAACATTTTAGACGATTCTTTTACTTTTTCAGAAAATCTTCGCGTATTGGACTAAAAACATCCGTCAAGAGTCCACTTTCTAAACAAACAACTCCATGTATTGCATGTGGTGGAATATAAAAACTATCTCCTCCTTTTAATGTTTTTGTCACGTTATCGATAGTTACTTCAAATTTTCCGCTAGCTACATATGTAACTTGCGAATGATAATGTTCGTGTAAAACTCCTATGCCTCCTTTTTCAAAATGTACATTAACTAACATTATCTTGTCGTCGTATGCCATTATCTTACGTTTGATCCCTTCGCCAACAACTTCCCACTCTATTTCATCATTAAATAGAAATTTTTCACTTGCTCCTAAACTTTGCATAATATCTATATTTTAGTTTAACTCTTCTTCTTGTTATTTTATCTCCTGCATTATATAGTTCTTTAACTTAATGACAATGCAAAATTTACTGCTGCTGCTGAATGAATTTTTGTTGTATCAAAAACTGGAACTGAGATATCATCCTGACTTATAATCATAGGGATTTCGGTACATCCAAGAATAATTCCTTCGGCTCCATTCTCTATCATTTTATTAATGACCATTATATAAGCTCTTTTAGTTTGCTCATTGATGATTCCTCTTCCTAATTCTTCTTTTAATGTTTTCTGGATATAATCTCGTTCATCCTGAAGATAAGGAATAATTGTCTCGATATCATGTTCAGCAAGTTTGTCTTTGTAAAAATCCATTTCCATTGTGAATTTTGTTCCCAACAAACCTACTTTTTTTAATCCTTTCTTATTTATTTCGTTTGCTGTAGCTGTTGCAATATGAATAATTGGTAGCGAAATTTCTTTCTCTACTCTTTCTACAACTGCATGTGCTGTATTAGCACATAAAACTATTGCTTCGGCTCCACTTTTTTCTAAGTTTTTACAAGCATTAGTGATTAACTCAAATGTTACATCCCAATTATTGGCTGTATTATTTCTTTGGAAATCATCGAAATTTAAGGAGTAAATAATGCACTCGGCAAAATTAAGTCCGCCTAATTTCTCGTTTATCCCTTCGTTTATAAATCGATAATAATCTATTGTCGAAACCCAACTAATACCACCAACAAGCCCAATTTTTTTCATATCAATATATTTATTTAACTAATTATAGCTTATCGCCAAAGCAAAACAGTTTCAAACGATTATAAAATAAGCCTGAGACTCAAATCGTTTGAAACCGCTATTGTAAAAGTATTTTTTTTATTCCTTAATAGCTAAATTATCTCTGGTGTTTTTTTGAACTGCAATTGCTCCAAAAATTCCTAATAGAAATGCAAAAGCATAAAACCCTTTTTCGCTTGGCAAAATAGTAGCATTCCAAAGTCCAATCGTTAATAAAGCAATTGACAAAATTGTACCAAACCAGCAAATTCCGTAGTAAATATCAGTTACAGGAAATCCTTCTAATCTATCTCGTACACTTTTTTGTAATGAGATTACGGCAAACAATCCGAACATTAAAACCGTAAAGTAATATCCTTTTTCATTTAATAACATTTCGGCTCTGGCAAGTCCTACTAAGTAACCAATAATTCCCGCTCCCATAGCAATCCATGAGGCTGCGACAAACGCATTCGACGTTTTTTGTACCATTTTTAAGTTTAATTTATAGTTGAGTTAATGTATTATTTTTTAGAAACTTTGCTATTGGCTATTACTTTTTGCCCTTCGATAATCATTTTTGTACCGTAACTAATAGTCGCTATTGCGCAACCAATACTTACAATTACATTAGCAAAATTTACTGTGGTGTTTTTTTGAATTATTATATAAATACCAACAATTGCAATTACTGTTGTCCAGGCTCCGATATAAAAATCGAATTTTCTATTGAACAACTTTCCTAATGGAAAAAAGTGTAATCCAACAATCAGGGCGAAAAAAGGAATAAATAATTCATTGTGGTTTATGTTGACTAAAATATTTTTTACCAGAAATATTGCTAATGCTTCTAACCCAAATATTATTAAAAACCATTTGTCTTTTTTTTCTTCTTCTTTTGTTTTAATAGTATCATTACCATCTACTATACTTTTATAAAACTTTATAAATCGAAAGTAAAAAAACAAAAAGCCTAAAATTATAATTCCTAATGAAGCTCCTACAACTCTCTCTTTATTCTCAAGATTATACTCAGTAATTAATGTCCAGATTATAGTATTTATAATCATCAGGAATAGTCCTCCTATTACTTTTTCAAGATTCTTTTTGGTAACTGGCTCCATTTTATTTGGTTTCGTATTTCGCAAAAATCGCAGAATCTATCGGTGTCCAGAAACAACATTTTTGACCACTTACTTTTAAGGCATTATTTGCCCAAGTATTACAGGTATGTAACAAACTATAGCTTCCGGTTGCTTCATAAAAAGCATCTCTTTTTCCGTAGTTCTGATCTGTTATTATGTGTATAAATTGTCCTTTTTCATCTTTCTTGAAACTGTTTTTTATATAATCTGCTAAGCGAACGTATTGTTCTTTACTGATTACGATTTTTTTACAGCTTTCGTTTTCTTTTATATTCGAAAAGTAGGTTGCGTGTATGGCAGTATTACTTAATCCAGATGCAGCTTTAAGCGCTGTCGATGCTTTAAGGTCTGACCAGTTTGGCGTTTCTAGATAAAATCCTTTATCTCCCCAACCCATTGCTAGATATTGATAGGTTGTATCTTTAGAAATCGTATTTTCATACTTTATCTCTTTGCTCCAGTCCATAAATTCATTACGGGTTGGAACTACAATATCGGTATGCACACCGTTTGTCATGATATAAATAGTAACTTCTTCTTTGGTATTTGGTTCTCTTTCTACTGTAATTCTCGAAATAGAATATGCGAGAACAACATACAGTAAAATAAATGCTACGAAGGCAAGTAGTATTTTACCAATAATTTTAAGGACTTTTTTCAATGTGGTTTTGTGGTTAGTTAATTTTCTAATTTTTCGCTAAAATAGTAGTATTTTATTTAATAAAACAAAAATATTTTTAAATAATAAATCCTTCTAAAATTCACTGGTTAATTCTGAATATTTAGCAAAAAGAAGACCAAAAACTTATCTTTTTTGAAGATTTTTTAATGCCGCCTTGGTTGCATTAAGTCGGATAGCTATAAAATCATCTTGATTAGTTTCTTTAGTTGGTTCTATATTTGTTGCAAAAAAGTAAACTCCATTCTTATTTTCAAAATAACCTACAAACCAACCATTCCTGATTTCGTTAGTATTAGACAAACCAGTTTTTCCTCTTAAAACATAATCATTCGTTTTTTCAACTTCCATGATATCTCTCATTATCGATTCGGTTCTTTTAGAAATAGGTAATTCAGACTGATATAATCTTTTTAAGAAATCAATTTGCTGGAATTGAGTAATTCTTGATTTCCCTTCTAACCAAAAATTATCAATTGTCAGGGTATCAAAAACCATTGTATTGTAATCTAGTTTTTTTAGATAGGCTTTCATTCTTTTCACTCCAACTTTTCTTGCGATTTCCTGATAACAAGGAACACACGAAACTTTAAACGCTTGCTTGAGTGTTAAATCTTGTTCCCAAGCTTTCATCCATCGTTTTTCTCCATTCCATTTAAAAACTGACGAATCACTTTTTACCACTCCAGTCTCTAATGCTATAATCGAATTAGGAATTTTGAATGTCGATGCTGGAATATTTCCTCTTTTTGCCCAATTAAAATCATTAGAATAATAGGTCTTTTTATTGCTATCATAAACTAATATTGAACCTTTTACTTTTAAGCTATCGAGGATTTTTCCAAATTCAGCAACAACAACTTCTTTGTCTTTTCCTGTTTCTTTTTTAGTTTCGGGCTTGTTTTCTTTGTTTTTAGATTGGCAACTTGCGTTTAGGTTTATCAATAAAAAAAAAGATAGGATTAGTGCTGGAGTTTTCATTTTTTGTTATTTATTTATTATTAGCTTATTTTTTATTGAATCTTTTCTAGATCTTTCTTCATTAATTGTGTTGCATCGCCGAGTTTAACTTTCTCAAAATATTTTTCTAGTTCGATTAATCTTTTCTTATTATCATACTTTATACTCGAATTTAATTTTCTCTGACAAGCTGAACATAACCTAATGGTGCTGTTGTCTGTTTCTACTAAACTAATTGTCCCATTCATGACACAATCGGCCGTTATACAATGATACAATCCGAACATATGTCCTATTTCGTGAGAACATGTTTTTAGTAATCGAGATAAACATAAATCAAAATTAGTTGGTGTTAGTACCTCATCTTGTAATCTATAAATGGAACTTACTCCTATTTTATCTCTATAAGATGCTAACCCAAAAACGTAATTCCATTCAGGTTTAGGAAACAAATCTACTTCTGTTAATGCCATTAAAGCAATTCTATTTAATGGTTTTTCTTTTTTAAGTACACTATCTAAAATATAACCTGCCAAGAACTGTTCATTATCTTCATGTCCAATTCGTCTGGCTGAACCAGGGATTATATCATTAGAGAATTTTTCTAATGTTTTAGTTTTTAATTGAAAGAAAATCTCAAGATATTCTCTAACTAATTCGATTTGTTTCTTTTGTAAATCATTAAAATTCCCAATAGGTCTTATATAAATAATATTTGAATTATCTGTTGGAACTACGTGTCTAGAATTTATAAATTGCTCAAAACTTTGTCCCTTTTCTTTATGTGTAAAAAGCCACTCTCCTTCAACAGGTCTTGATAACTTCACATCATTGTCTGCTATAGCATCAAAGTATTGATCTTCCTTATTCTGATTACACGAACAGATAGTCAGGAATAGTAAGAGTATTAGTTTTTTCATAAAAGGTTGTTTTTTTTACTGGAATTATATTTTCTTTTACCCATTATAATTCATCGATATTACTATATCATTAGTTATTTCTATATCTAATAAATGGTCTTGATAAAAATCATCTCCTCCTGAAATGGAACAAAAGACAACTCCAGAATCTTCTATAATTATTCTTGTGTTATAAATTACTAACGTATCGTACCAATCTTTATTTGCTATATCTTCTTTATATTCTCTATTATAAAAATCGATTAAATCTGTTTTGCAATCACTTAACCAATTCATACACTTGATTATTTTATTTGAATAATTCTCAATATGTTCGCTTGGGAGTTGAATTGAAATTGTATCTTCTTTAATTGTTTTATTAAATATGATGATTTCTTTATTAACGATTTTAAATTGGTTTTTATAATTCTTTGATACTACAAAATCACTTATCTCTAGTTTGGGTTGTTCTTTCTTTTCCCGATATTTTCTGATATCTTTTATGATGAAGTTATTTTTGTGTGATTTGGATTTTTCTTCCAGTACATACATTTTGGTTGCCTCTTTTCTATTGGTTAAATCGGCAATTGTTTTAAAAACTTCGTAAGCTGATTTATGAAATCCTAACAGGCTGTAAATATTTGAAAGAACTAAATCTTCTTCTTTTGTTCTGTTGGTATTCTCTAATTCATAAAGTAAATCATAAAGTTTCTCGACACTTTGTATTGATGCATTCGATTTTCTAAACTCTTTAGATAACTCTATATAATCTTTTGTGTAATCGCTGTTCATTTTTATTTTCAATATAGTATAGAGGGTTTTTCTTTAGCCGAAAATACAATTAAAAATAATATATCCATTCAAAAATCATGATTTCTGATGTGTCTAGCCCTGATGGAAACGGCATCCTTTTTCTGGCTCTTTTTGCCAGAAAAAGATATAGTGAACAGCAGGAAATAGCTCCTTATTATAATTGTGAATTATTAATTATGAATTGTTGATTTGGTTAATTGTTTAATTGTGACATCCTGATTAGGTAATTTGTTTAATCGCAAGATATGTGATGTTGATTTGGCTAATCGTTTAATTGTGAAATGTAAAAGTGACATGCTTAATTCAAAAATCTTTAAATCCTTCAATTTTTAAATCTTTAAATTTCTCAAATATTTACTTTGTATCTTTGCAGCCTAGAACCTTTTGAAAAGAAAAAATGCGCATAGATATTATTACTGTTTTACCTGAGTTATTGCGAAGCCCGTTTGAAGCTTCGATTATGAAACGTGCTATTGACAAGGGAATTGTCGAAGTTCATTTTCATAATTTACGCGATTATACAACCAATAAACAGAAGAGTGTTGATGATTATCCTTTTGGCGGTGGTGCTGGAATGGTTATGACGGTTCAGCCAATTGATGCTTGCATCACGCATTTAAAAAGCGAAAGAGAATACGACGAGATTATTTATATGTCGCCTGACGGGGAAACGCTAAACCAGAAAATGGCTAACACGATGTCGATGCTTGAAAACATTATTATTTTATGTGGTCATTATAAAGGTGTAGATCAGCGTGTGCGCGATCATTTTATTACTAAAGAAATTTCGATTGGCGATTATGTTTTATCTGGTGGCGAATTGGGGGCTTTGGTTTTATCTGATGCTTTGATTCGTTTGATTCCTGGTGTTTTAAGCGACGAGACTTCGGCTTTGACAGATAGTTTTCAGGATAATTTATTGTCTGGTCCTATATATACTCGTCCTGCCGATTATAAAGGTTGGAAAGTTCCTGATGTTTTAACCAGCGGTCACTTTGCTAAAATTGATAAATGGAGGGAAGATATGGCGTATGAACATACTAAAAACAGACGTCCTGATCTTCTTGAAGAGAAATAAGTTTTTAGTATTCAGTTTTTATTTAGTATTCAGTCTCAGTTTACAGTCAGTCAGTCTCAGTTTGCCGTTTACAGTTTACAAACTGGCGTATTAAGGATTGAGAGTAAAGACTATAAATTATATTTACGCCCAAATATTGAGAGTAAACACTACAAAATGAATACTGTAACTGTAAACTGCAACTAACTGACTGACTGCAAACTGAGACTGAATACTAAAAACTGAGACTGAACACTGTAACAGTAAACTTTAAAGAAGAAAAACTTTAAACTTTAAACATTTTTTCTATCTTTGCAGCCAAATTAGACTAACCTCTGGCGAAGTCCGTGTATGTTACTCTATTACAAAACCATAATTTAAAGATATCATGGCAGATTTAATGAAATTCGTTAAAGACGAATTTGTTACAAGAAAAGATTTTCCTGTTTTCGGAGCTGGAGATACTATCACAGTTTACTACGAAATTAGAGAGGGTGAAAAAACAAGAACTCAGTTTTTTAAAGGAGTTGTTATCCAAAGAAGAGGTTCTGCTAACACAGAGACTTTTACTATTCGTAAAATGTCTGGTGCTATTGGAGTTGAGCGTATTTTCCCAGTTAACTTACCAGCTTTACAAAAAGTTGAGGTTAACAAAAGAGGAGCTGTACGTAGAGCTAGAATTTTCTACTTCAGAGAACTTACTGGTAAAAAAGCTAAGATTAGAGACAAAAGAAGATAATTTTTTATCTCTTTACCATAAAGATCCCGATTCATTATTTGTGAATCGGGATTTTTTTTGTTCTAAACAAACTGATAAAACAGTAATTCTTTGGCTTGAAAACCATTGATTTGTTAATTATAACTCCTTAAAATGGCAATCTGTTAATTTAAGGAATTCTAATAAAAACGCAACCGTTTTCGGACTGTTTTTCTTATATTTGCTCCGCTCATTTTGAGACAACCATACCTTTTACATCGCCGTTCCTAGCGATACGATTATATTAAAAAAAAAAAAAATGACACAGAATTCAAAAATTGTTTACACCTTAACTGATGAGGCGCCTTTATTAGCGACTTATTCTTTCTTGCCTATTGTACAAGAATTTACTGCTACAGCGGGTATTGCTATTGAAACTAGAGACATTTCGTTGGTGTCTCGAATTTTATCTAATTTTCCGGAGTACTTGACCGATTCTCAAAAAACAGGGGACGCCTTGGCTGAGTTAGGGCAACTTGCTACTAAACCGGAGGCTAACATTATTAAGTTACCTAACATCTCAGCTTCGGTTCCGCAATTAAAAGCGGCTATTGCTGAGTTGCAAGCTCACGGGTATAAAATCCCTAATTTCCCTGAAGATCCTCAAAACGATACTGAAAAAGAAATTAAAGCTAAATATGCTAAAGTATTAGGTTCTGCTGTAAACCCTGTTTTACGTGAAGGTAACTCTGATCGTAGAGCTCCAAGAGCTGTGAAGAATTTTGCAAAAGCAAATCCTCACTCTATGGGTGCTTGGTCTGCTGACTCTAAAACTCACGTAGCATCTATGCCAAACGGTGATTTTTACGGAAGTGAAAAATCGCTTACTGTTGCAAATCCTACTGATGTAAAAATTGAGTTTGTTGCTAAAGACGGAACAACTACTGTTTTAAAAGAAAGCACTCCGCTTAAAGCTGGGGAAATTATTGACAGTGCTGTTTTAAACTTAAAAGCTTTAAAAAGCTTTGTGGCTGAAACTATTGAAGAAGCCAGAAAAGAAAACATTTTACTTTCGGTTCACCTGAAAGCTACTATGATGAAGGTTTCTGACCCAATTATCTTTGGTGCAATTGTAGAGGTTTACTTTAAAGATGTATTCGAAAAATACGCTACTTTATTTAGCGAATTAAATATTGATACTAGAAACGGATTGGGTGATGTTTATGCAAAAATTGCAGGAACTCCTCAACAAGCCGAAGTTGAAGCTGCTTTAGATGCTGCTATTGCTAACGGTCCTGCTCTAGCAATGGTAAACTCTGATAAAGGGATTACTAACTTACACGTTCCTTCGGATGTAATTGTAGATGCTTCTATGCCTGCTATGATTCGTACTTCTGGACAGATGTATAACAAAGAAGGAAAACAACAAGATACTGTTGCTATTATCCCGGATCGTTCTTATGCTGGTGTTTATACTGCAACTATCGATTTTTGTAAAAAACACGGTGCTTTTGACCCAACTACAATGGGAAGTGTACCAAACGTAGGTTTGATGGCTCAAAAAGCAGAAGAATACGGATCTCATGACAAAACTTTCCAAATAAAAGGTGATGGTGTTGTACGTGTGGTTGATGCTAACGGAACTGTTTTAATGGAACAGGCTGTTGAGGATAAAGATATCTTTAGAATGTGTCAGGCAAAAGACGCTCCTATTCAGGACTGGGTAAAACTAGCTGTAAACAGAGCTCGTTTATCTAGCACTCCTGCTATTTTCTGGTTAGACGAAAACAGAGCACACGATAGAGAATTAATCGAGAAAGTAAAAACTTACCTTAAAGATTATGACACTACTGGTTTAGATATTCGTATCATGAACCCAATTGATGCTACAAACTTTACTCTTGACAGAATCATTAAAGGATTAGATACTATCTCTGTAACTGGAAACGTATTACGTGATTACCTTACAGATTTGTTCCCAATTCTTGAAGTTGGTACTTCTGCCAAAATGTTATCTATCGTTCCTTTAATGAATGGTGGTGGATTGTTTGAAACTGGTGCTGGAGGTTCTGCTCCTAAACACGTTGAGCAATTTACTCAAGAAGGTTACTTACGTTGGGATTCATTAGGAGAATTCTTGGCTCTTGGTGCTTCATTAGAGCATTTAGGTCAAACATTAAACAACTCTAAAGCAATTGTTCTTGCTGAAACTCTTGATGAGGCAAATGACAAGTTCCTTGCTACAGATAAATCTCCAGCACGTAAAGTTGGACAAATTGATAACCGTGGTTCTCATTTTTACTTAGCATTCTATTGGGCTCAGGCTTTGGCTGCTCAAGATAAAGATGCTGAATTAAAAGCTATCTTCACTCCTATTGCAGCTGAGTTTGCTGAGAATGAAGATAAAATCAACGCTGAATTAATTGCTGCTCAAGGAAAACCTCAAGACATAGGTGGATACTACCAACCAAGTCCTGAATTAACTAGTAAAGCAATGCGTCCAAGCTCAACATTTAATACAATCTTGGCTAAAATAGCTAAAATATAATTTCTCATTATATTTCTCTCCTTAAAGGCAGCCCGAAACGGCTGCCTTTTTTTTAACGCATATTTAACATTAGTTTTGTAATATTTTCTATCTTCTACCGTCATACTAGGGAATTCAAAATTTAAACAATGATCACAAAAAAAGTTAGCTCGTTTCTTATTGTATTTCTCATTGCTTTTTCTTCTTTCGCACAAGAAAAATTTACCCTAAGCGGTACCATTTCTGACTCTAAAAATAATGAAACCTTAATCGGAGTCAACATTTACATCCCTTCATTAAAAATTGGCACTACAACAAACGAATATGGTTTTTACTCTATTACAGCTCCAAAAGGAGAGTATCAGGTAGAAATAAGTTATGTTGGGTATCAATCTTTTGAAAGCACCATTTCTTTGACAAAAAATGTTAAAAATAATTTCTCCTTAAAAGAAGGTGGCGAAGAACTCCAAGAGGTAGTTATTACCGATAATAGAGGAAGAGCAAATACTCGTACTCCCGAGATGAGTGTAAACAAACTTTCTATTTCGGCAATAAAGAAAATGCCTGTTGTTATGGGTGAAGTCGATGTTTTAAAATCTATTTTATTATTGCCTGGTGTTACTAATGCTGGCGAAGGTGCAGCAGGTTTTAATGTACGTGGTGGTGGTGCAGATCAGAACTTAATTCTTCTTGATGAAGCTACTATTTTTAATTCTTCTCACGTTTTTGGTTTCTTCTCTGTATTTAATCCTGATGCTATTAAAGATTTAAAATTATACAAAGGCGGAATTCCTGCTCGTTACGGTGGTAGAGCTTCTTCTGTTTTGGATATTTATCAAAAAGACGGGAATAGTAAAGATTTCCATATGAATGGTGGAATCGGATTAATCTCGAGTCGTCTTCTTGCCGAAGGTCCATTAGTAAAAGATAAAGGATCGTTCTTAATAGGTGGTAGAGCTTCTTATGCCCATTTGTTCTTAAAACTAACAGATGATATGAAAGACAATTCAGCATATTTTTATGATTTAAATGCTAAATTCAGTTATAAATTAAATGATAATAACAGTTTGTATTTATCTGGTTATTTTGGACGTGACGTTTTTAAAATAAGTAAAATATTTTCTAATACGTATGGTAACACTACTTTCAACCTGCGTTGGAATCATTTATACTCTGATAAATTATTCTCTAATCTATCTTTAATTTACAGTGATTATTATTACGGACTAGATTTAGATACAGCAGGATTTAAATGGGATTCTGGTATCAAGAATTACAACGTTAAGTATGATTTCAAAAATTATATTTCTGATAAATTCAAATTGAATTATGGTTTAAATGGTATTTACTATCAATTTAATCCAGGAACTATAAAACCAACAGATGTAACCTCTGGTGTTAACCCTGATCAATTAGATAAAAAATATGCTTTTGAACCTGCTATTTATATTGAAGCCGAAAATCAAATTGCTAAGAAATTAACCCTTTCATACGGACTTCGTTTTAGTTTGTTCTATCGTTTAGGAGCTTCGACTCTTAATCTTTACGAAAACAATAATCCTGTTCTTTTTAATCCTGCTCAACAAATTTATGAAAAAGCAACTCCTATAGGAACAGAATATTATGGCAAAAACAAATCAATGTTTAGTTATAATAATTTAGAACCTCGTTTTTCTATTGGATATCAAATCGACGAAGACCAAGCTGTAAAAGCTAGTTATAACAGAATGGCTCAGTATTTACAATTAATATCTAATACCTCATCTCCTACTCCTCTTGATGTATGGATGCCGAGTGATGAGTATATTAAACCACAACTTGCGGATCAGGTTGCTTTGGGTTATTTTAGAAACTTTAAGGATGGAGATTATTCTCTAGAAGTAGAAACGTATTATAAAAAAATTAAAAATAGACTGGACTATATTGATGGTGCAGATTTAATTGCAAATGATGCCATTGAACAAGTTATCTTAAACGGAAGAATGCGTTCTTATGGTTTAGAGTTAATGGTTAAAAAGAATGTCGGAAAACTTACTGGATGGGTTTCTTATACTTTATCTAAATCTGAACAACAAACTCCGGGAAGAACTCCAGACGAACCAGGAATTAATAACGGACAATGGTACAATTCAGCCTATGACAAACTACATAATCTAGCTGTAACAACTGCTTATACACTAAACGAGAAATGGTCATTTGGCGCTAACTTCGCATTACAATCTGGACAACCTGTAACTTACCCAACTGGGTATTATGAATATCGTGGTGTAAAAGTTCCGAGTTATGGTTTACGAAATGAAAACAGATTACCTGCTTACCATCACTTAGACATTTCGGCAACATTAACTCCTCGATCTAACAAAGACAGAAACTGGAAAGGCGAATGGGTATTTAGTATTTATAACTTATATAACAGACAAAATGCTGCCTCTATTAATTTTAGACAAAATAGTGATACAGGATACAATGAAGCTGTAAAAACTTCGATTTTCGGAATGGTTCCTGCTGTTAGTTATAATTTCAAATTTTAATTCACTTCTCTCTAAGAGAAATAAAAATATATCTATATGAAAAAAATAAGCCTATTAATTGTATTTTTCTCCGCATTATTTTTTACAAGCTGCGAAGAAGTTGTAGAAGTAGATTTAAAAACACAACCTCCTAAGTTAGTAGTTGAAGCTGATATTAGTTGGGTAAAAGGAACTACAGGAAATCAGCAAGTGATAAAATTAACCACTACAACTGGTTATTACAATCCCGTAATTCCTGTTGTTTCCGGAGCTACAATATCTATAAAAAACAGCACCAATAAAGTATTCAATTTTATAGAAATCCCTCAAACAGGAAAATATGTATGTACAAATTTTGAACCTGTACTTAACGAAACCTATGTCTTAACCGTTATTAGTGGCGGAAATACTTATGTTGCAACCGAAGTTTTAAAATCGGTATCTCCAATTACCCGAATAGTACAAACTAATGATGGTGGTTTTGCAAAAGATGAAATTGAGTTAAAAGCATACTACAATGATCCTGTAGATGAAACAAATTATTACTTATACCATTACACATATTCTAATCAGATACTATCCAGCTATTCAGCAGTTGATGATAAGTTTTTTAACGGAAACGAGTTTTTTAGTACTTCACACAGTGACGATTTAAAACCTGGAGATCAGGTTGAAATAAGCCACATCGGAATCTCTAAAAGTTATTATAATTACATGAATATATTAACTAGTATTTCTGGTGATAATAGTGGTGGACCTTTTCAATCTCCTCCAGCAACTTTAAGAGGAAATGTTATAAATATAACCAATGCAAATGACTACCCTTTAGGTTATTTCTCTCTTGGAGAGGTTGATACTAAAAAATATACGATTGAGTAATATCCTAAAAAGCTGCTTGATTTGTTAAATCCTTGCTACTTATAAGAAAGACAACCTAAAACGGTTGTCTTTTTTTATTTATTTATCTTTTAAAAACCATATTAGCTAATTCGTAATACCAATCATCTTTTAATATCATTTTGTAGTAATAATGACGTAATTTAGCCTAATTATGTAACTATAAACCTACAATATGGCTTCTAAAAAGATTAAAGCACTTATTATTGTAATTTTTACGACTTTCTCTTCCTACTCTCAAGAAAAAGTAACTTTAAGTGGCAGTATATTCGACATTAAAAACAACGAAATTTTAATAGGAGTCAACATCTACATTCCTGCATTAGACATCGCTACAACAACAAATGAATATGGTTTTTATTCATTAACTCTTCCAAAAGGAGAATATCAAGTAGAGATAAAATATGTAGGTTATCAATTCTTTGAAAAAACAATTGCAGTTACCCAAAATACAAAAACCAATTTCTCTCTAAAAGAAGCTGGCGAGGAACTCAAGGAAGTAGTTATTAACGACAATAGAAAAAGAGCCAATATCCGTACACCAGAAATGAGTGTAAATAAACTCTCTATCTCGACCATAAAAAAAATGCCTGTTGTAATGGGCGAAGTAGATGTATTGAAATCTATCTTGCTACTTCCCGGTGTTACTAATGCAGGCGAAGGAGCTTCAGGATTTAATGTTCGTGGTGGTGGAGCCGATCAAAACTTAATCTTGCTCGATGAAGCTATAATATTTAATTCATCTCACGTTTTTGGTTTTTTCTCGGTATTTAATCCAGATGCGTTAAAAGATCTAAAACTATACAAAGGCGGAATCCCTGCTCGTTACGGAGGCAGAGCATCGTCTGTGTTAGAAATTTATCAAAAAGATGGAAACAGCAAAAACTTTAGTGTAAACGGAGGAATCGGATTAATCTCTAGTCGTCTTCTTGCCGAAGGCCCAATAGTAAAAGACAAAGGCTCATTCCTGATAGCAGGAAGAAGTTCTTATGCACACTTATTCCTAAAACTTTCAGAAGAAGATAATAATAAAACAGCATATTTTTATGACCTGAATGCTAAACTGAGTTACAAATTAAATGATAATAACAACATTTATTTATCAGGGTATTATGGGCGTGACAAACTTCGTATTAACGATAGTTTTTCAAACACATACGGTAATACGACAGTAAACTTCCGTTGGAATCATTTATTTTCCAGCAACCTATTTTCTAATTTATCCCTGATTTATAGTGAATATTATTATGGTATGGATTTAGATTTAGTTGGTTTTAAATGGAACTCAGGAATAAAAAATTACAACCTAAAATATGACCTGAAAAATTATATTTCAGATAATTTCAAATTAAATTATGGTGTAAATGGTATCTATTATCAGTTTAATCCCGGAACACTAGAACCTTTAAATAATCAATCTGGAATAAATGCCGATCAGCTAGATAAAAAATATGCACTTGAACCAGCTATTTATGTCGAAGCAGAAAATAAAATTGGTGAGAAAATCACACTTTCTTACGGACTCCGTTTCAGCTTATTCTATCGCTTAGGAGCTTCAACACTTAATATCTACAAGGATGACAATCCTATACTTTTTGACCCATTATTACAAATTTACAGGAAAGCATCACCTATAGCAACAGAGTATTATGGCAATAACAAAACAATGTTTAGCTATAATAATTTAGAACCACGTTTTTCTATCGGATATCAGGTTAATGAAGATATAGCTATCAAAGCCAGTTATAACAGAATGACGCAGTATTTGCAATTAATTTCTAATACCTCATCACCAACTCCACTCGATGTTTGGATGCCTAGTGATCAATACATAAAACCACAAATTGCGGATCAGATTGCCTTAGGATATTTTAGAAACATGAGAGATGGAAAATACTCCATAGAAATAGAAACATATTATAAAGAAATTCAGAATAGATTAGATTATATAGATGGAGCAAATTTAATTGCAAACAACGCACTCGAGCAAGTTCTATTAAACGGACAAATGCGTTCCTATGGTCTGGAAGTATTATTCAAAAAAAATACAGGAAAATTAAATGGTTGGATTTCATATACATTATCAAAATCACAACAAAAAACTCCGGGAAGAACTCCTCAGGAAATAGGAATCAATCATGGGCAATGGTATAATTCAGTTTATGATAAACTACATGATTTAGGAATAACAAGTTCTTATAATTTAAATAATAAATGGTCATTTGGGCTCAACTTCGCCTTACAATCGGGACAACCAGTTACCTACCCTAAATCGCAATATGAATATTTAGGAATTAAAGTCCCTAACTATGGTTTACGAAATGAAAACCGACTCCCTGCTTACCATCATTTAGATATTTCGGCAACATTAATTCCTTTGCAAAGCAAAACCAGATCCTGGACTGGAGAATGGGTATTTAGTGTTTACAACCTTTATAACAGACATAATGCTGCTTCAATAAACTTTAAGCAGAACGCTGAAACTGGGAATAATGAAGCGGTGAAAACCTATATTTTCGGAATTATTCCATCTGTGAGTTACAATTTTAAATTTCCGGCAAACAAACCAAAATAAAACATACAGCAAAACAATCATCAATTAAAATATTGATGCTGCATTTCTAAACAAATATTTCTTGATATGAAAAAAATCAATCTAATAATCCTTTTAATCTCAACACTATTTTTTGCAAGTTGCGAAGAATCTGTAAATATTGATCTAGATACTGAACGACCAAAAATAGTTATCGAAGCTGCCATTTATTGGTATAAAGAAACCAAAGGAAATGAACAAAAAATAAAATTAACGACAACCACGGGTTTTTATGATGATGAAATCCCTGCGGTTTCTGACGCTATAATTTACATAAAAAACAAGGCTAACAAGAGATTTAACTTTATAGAAATTCGCAGTACTGGCGAATACATTTGTACCGATTTTGAGCCTGTTATTGACGAAACTTATATTTTAACAATTATTCACAACGGAAAAGTATATAAAGCAATCGAAACCTTAAAATCGATAGTACCGATTACTAAAATAACACAAAAAGACAATGGTGGACTTACACAAGATAAAATAGAAATAAGAGCCTATTTTAATGATCCTCCAAATGAACTTAATTATTATTTTTATACCTATAACTACTCCAATCAGGTAGCTGCAAGTTTTTCTGCCGAAGAAGATCGTTTTTTTCAAGGAAACGAATTCTTTAGTGTTTCTAATAATGATGATCTAAAACCTGGTGATGAGATTGTAATAAACCATTTTGGTATTTCTGAAGATTATTATAATTATATGATTATTATGGCTAGTATTGCTGGTGATGGAGGTCGTATACCGTTCCAATCCCCGCTTGCATCAATAAGAGGAAACATTATAAATGAAAACGATAAGGACAATTTTCCTTTAGGATATTTTTCGCTTAGCGAAGCCGTTACTCAAAAATATACAGTTAAGTAATATCTTTGGAGTAATTTTAAACAGATTGAAGATTTAATATGGAACCAAGAATAGAAAATTTAACCGAAAAGAAAATCATTGGAAAACAAATAACAACATCTTTCACTACCAATAAAACAAAAGAGCTGTGGCAAAGTTTTATGCCAAACCGAAAAGAGATAAAAAACAATATCGGTTCAGATTTATATTCTATTGAAGTCTATACAGAAAATCATTTTATAAATTTCAATCCGAGTAATCAATTCGAAAAATGGGCAGGTATAGAAGTTACCGACTTTCTTTCCGTTCCACAGGATATGGAAACCATCATAATCCCAAACGGACTTTATGCAGTTTTTATACATAAAGGTCCAGCGAGTAATGGTAACGAAACCTATCAATACATCTTTACCAATTGGTTACCAAAGTCAGAATATGTATTAGAGAACAGACCACATTTTGCCGTAATGGGCGAAAAATACAAACACGAAGACCCAACATCCGAAGAGGAAATTTGGATTCCGATAAAACATAAAGATTAAAACCAATAAAATGCTCTCACTAATCGAGAGCATTTTTTTATGCGTTACTCTGAAAAAAATACAATCTCTCAACATATGTAAATGTTTCAGAATTAGAATTAGCCAACCTTTGCTACAAGTTAATTCAAAATTTAAAAAACATGAAACAGATACTTATTACTTTATTTTCTCTTTGTGTCTTTAATGCAAAAGCACAAATATTCAAAAACCCAGAATCTTTATTCGATCCAGCACCTTACGGATTCAGTCATGCGGCATCGGTTTCTGCTCAAGGCGAACTTGTTTTTATATCGGGACAAAGCGGCGGATTAGGCAAAGAACATATTTTGAGCAATAGCTTTAGAGAACAAACCCAAGTAGCATTAAAAAATATTGTAACAGTACTGGAAAGTTATAATCTAAAGCCGGAAAATGTTATGAAAATTACCATCCTGATAGTAGACCATTCTCAAGAAAAACTAAAAATATGGAATGAAGAAATCAGTAAAGTATGGAAAAACAAGCCCTTTCCGGCAAGTACATTAATTCCCGTTCCTAGACTAGCCCTCGACGGAATGCTAATAGAAGTAGATGCTGTAGCTTACAAAGCAAAAAAATAAAACTTTTTATACCATTAAGTGATTAAGCTTAATTAAGAATGTGCGACAAAGAAAACTAACCATATAAGTTATGTAAGCTCATTTAAGAAAACACACAAACTTATATTTTCTTAAATAACTTATATGGTAAAAATATCACTAAAACTCTTAGACAACACAAATAGTCTTTATAATCTCGGGCTAAAAAAACTTAATCCCTTAATCGTAGAAAAATATTTACTTTTTACTTTCGTACATTTGCAGTACATTATAAATCCATACTATAAATGTCCTCACACCATATCGTACGCGACGACCAAGAACCAGCATTAATCATTGCAAATGGCGCTGCCTGCAATCCCGAGTTATTAGGACAATTGTTAGAATGGTCGCCTTTAGTAATCGTATTAGATTCGGCTATAGAGCGCGTAGTTAACCTAGGGATAAAAGTCGACGTCCTTCTTGGCGATTTCGATCGCGGATTCGACCCCGAAAAATATAAAACATCACAATATCCTATAGAGATTGTACATACTCCAGATCAGGACAAAACCGATTTAGAGAAAGCATTTGATTACTTAATCGAACGAAAAATCCCTGCTGCAAATGTAGTTTGGGCAACAGGAAAAAGAGCCGATCATACCATTACAAATCTCACCAATATCGTTCGATACCGAAACTTACTCAAGATAGTAATCCTCGATGATCATTCTAAGATATTTTTATTACCTAATAAATTCGAAAAATGGTATACAGCCAACACACCAATCTCGCTCATCCCGATTGGAGTCGTAAACGGAATCTTTTCGGATAACTTAGTATATCCTTTACAAAACGACACCCTAACAATAGGTTACAGAACTGGTAGTAGCAATGCTGTTGCCAAAGACGGAATCGTTACAATTACCCATACCGATGGCGATTTATTGCTAATGGAATGCATGGATTAATTATTATCTAAGTTAAAATAAGGAGCTATTTCCCGCTGTACACTATATCTTTTTCTGTCAAAAAAAGCCAGAAAAAGGATGCCGTTCCCATCGGGGCTAGGCCAAAATATTTCATAACAACCACTACATACATTTCCAAATTAGGATTACGTACCTTTGCACGGAAATTAAGAATAATGAAAGCTATAAACAACTCCGAGAAAACAAGTCTGCATCCTAGAAACCCGCATCGTTTGCGCTATGACTTCGAACAACTAATCACAGATTGTCCCGAATTAAAGAAGCATGTCATTATAAACGAGCATGATATCGAAACAATTGATTTTAGTAATCCCGAGGCTGTAAAATCGCTTAACAAAGCATTATTAATTCATTATTACGACATACAAAACTGGGATATCCCTAAAGAGTATCTTTGTCCTCCTATTCCAGGAAGAGTTGACTATATTCATTACCTAGCCGATTTATTAGCCACAACAAATAATGGAGTTATTCCAGAAGGCGAAGCCGTTTTAGGCTTAGATATAGGCGTTGGTGCAAATTGTATTTACCCAATATTAGGAAATGCAGCTTATGGATGGAGTTTTGTTGGAACAGATATCGATGAAAAAGCAATCGAAAATTGCAGTAAAATAATCGAAGCCAATCCAAAGCTAATAGATGCTATCAGTTTACAACAACAAACAGAAGCACGTTTTATATTCAAAAATATAATTACACCCGAAGATAGATTTACATTCACAATTTGCAATCCACCATTTCATTCTTCGTCAGAAGAAGCTAATAAAAGTGCTGTTCGAAAAGTAACAAGTCTAAATCCAAAAGCAAATAGAAAAGCTGCCCCTGTTTTAAACTTCGGAGGTCATAATGCCGAACTATGGTGCGATGGAGGAGAAATCGGATTTGTAACCCAAATGATTTACGAAAGTGCCAAATATCCAATGCAATGTTTATGGTTTACAACACTAGTATCTAAAAGAGAGAACCTTTCGAGTATCTATAAAACATTAAATAAAGTGAATGCTTCAATCGTAAAAACAATCGATATGGCACAAGGTCAGAAAACAAGTCGCATTGTAGCATGGTCTTTCCTTACCGAAGCACAACAAGGTAAGTGGAGTTTTAAAAGCGAAAATTAAATAGAATTAATTATTCTATAACATTGTAATTATGATAGATATAACTAAAAAGCTGATACTATAATCATTTGCTTTTTAGTACTTTTAAATTTAATTGAACTTAAGTCTTATGCAGAAATTATTTTTAAAAGTTATCGTAATCCTTTTATTTGCAAGTTGCAGCGCAACAAAAGAGAAAAAGATTGACGATTATATTTTCAAAACAAAAAGCGAAAAAAAAGAATACATCAATTCTTATAATGCTGCATTAAAACTTTGGGGTATTCCTTATCAGGAAGAAAACATAGAAACCAGTTATGGCACAGCTCATATAATTGTAACTGGCCCAAAAGACGGAAAAGATTTAGTATTACTTCACGGAATGGATGCCAGCTCTACCATGTGGTTTCCGAATATTAAAGCATTATCTAAAAATTATCGCGTTTACGCAATAGATTTTTTAATGGAACCAGGAAAGTCTCAAGCTCCTAAAAAATCCCTTACTAGCGAAGAAATAGTAATTTGGTACAATGAGATTTTTAATCACTATAAATTAAAAAACTTTGATGTAATTGGCGCATCACGCGGAGGCTGGATTGCTACATTATTGGCAACTCAAAAAGAAAATAAAATCGACAAGTTGGTTTTAATAAGCCCTGCACAAACATTTAAGAACATCGATAAAATGAGAAAAGCATCTTCGGCATTCTTTTTAAAAATTTTCCCAAATGAGAAAAAATTAAAAAAGACACTAGAAACCTTTTCTTATTATCCCGAAAAAATAAATCCCATTTATAAAAAGCAATTTTATTTAGCCAATAAATATGCAAGATCAAACACCAGCTTTTTGCAAATGCAACCATTCTCTGATGAAGATTTAAAAAAAATAACCATTCCTGTTTTAGTTCTTATCGGAGATCATGATGTCATCAATTCAGACGAAAGTGTAATGCGAGCTAAAGAACTTCTGAGTAATAGTAAAACTGAAACCATCCAAAATGCAGGTCATTTTTTAAGTATCGATCAAGCCGAAAAAGTAAACAAACTAATGATTGACTTTTTAAAATAATTTTCAACGCATACAAGCTCTTATTATTTATTTTTTTGCCACAAATTTCTCCAATTAGCACAAATTTTAAAACTTTGCGAACATTGGCAACCCCACGAACTTAAATTGTTTATAAAGAAATACTGATGAAGCGGATTTTAAAAAAAATAAATAAAAAATCCGTTTTATCAGTGTTTTCGCCTAAGCGAATCTGTTTCATCCGTGTTCCTTTCGCATAGAATTATAACGATTAAAACCTTTGCTACTCAGAACCTTTTTTATCTACAAATTTCAATTTAAGATTTTACTTTGTAACTTTACAATCCCAACAATTCTAAATTATATAAATGAATTTTCAAGTAGTCTCAGATTATAGCCCAAAAGGAGATCAACCGCAAGCAATTGAAAAATTGACCCAAGGTATAATTGACGGTGAAAAATACCAGACCCTCCTTGGAGTAACTGGTTCAGGGAAAACATTTACAGTTGCAAATGTTATTCAGGAAGTGCAAAAACCAACTTTAGTTTTGGCACACAATAAAACATTAGCAGCACAATTATATTCAGAATTCAAACAATTTTTCCCAAACAACGCAGTAGAATATTTCGTTTCCTATTACGATTATTACCAGCCAGAAGCATTTATGCCGGTAACAGGCGTATTTATCGAGAAAGATTTATCTATTAACGAAGAGTTGGAAAAAATGCGTTTAAGCACAACATCTTCCCTACTCTCAGGACGACGAGATATATTAGTCGTAGCTTCCGTTTCTTGTTTATACGGTATCGGAAATCCTGTAGAATTTCAAAAGAATGTTATTGCGATAGAAAAAGATCAGGTAATATCGAGAACCAAATTATTACATAGTCTGGTACAAAGTTTATATTCCAGAACCGAAGCCGATTTTAATCCCGGAAGTTTTAGGATAAAAGGAGATACTGTTGAGGTATATCCTAGTTATGCCGATGATGGATTCAGAATTCACTTTTTTGGAGATGAAATTGAAGAAATAGAATCATTTGATATAAAAACTTCTCAAGTAATCGAGAAATACAATAAACTTACTATTTACCCAGCCAATATGTTTGTAACATCTCCAGATGTATTACAAGGAGCAATTTGGCAAATACAGCAAGACTTGGTAAAACAAGTAGATTATTTTAAAGAAATAGGAAAACATCTGGAGGCCAAACGTCTTGAAGAACGCACCAATTTTGATTTAGAAATGATTCGTGAATTGGGTTATTGTTCCGGTATTGAAAACTATTCTCGTTATCTAGACGGAAGAGAAGCGGGAACAAGACCGTTCTGTTTACTAGATTATTTTCCTGATGATTATTTAATGGTAGTCGACGAAAGTCACGTAACCATATCTCAGGTTCATGCTATGTATGGAGGTGACAGAAGTCGTAAAGAAAACCTTGTAGAATATGGTTTCCGTTTGCCAGCAGCAATGGACAATCGCCCTTTAAAATTCGAAGAATTTGAAGCCATGCAAAATCAGGTAGTTTATGTTTCGGCTACTCCAGCAGATTATGAGTTACAAAAAACAGATGGTGTATATGTAGAGCAAGTAATACGACCTACAGGATTATTAGATCCTATTATCGAAATACGTCCTAGTTTAAATCAAATTGATGATTTAATCGAAGAAATCCAGATTCGTTGCGAGTTAGACGAGCGTGTTTTGGTTACCACATTAACCAAAAGAATGGCCGAAGAATTAGCCAAATACCTGACCAAAGTAAGCATTCGTTGTCGTTACATACACTCTGATGTAGATACTCTGGAACGTATCGAAATCATGCAAGATTTACGAAAAGGAATTTTTGATGTTTTAATTGGAGTAAACTTACTACGTGAAGGTTTGGATTTACCCGAAGTTTCTCTAGTAGCCATTCTTGATGCCGATAAAGAAGGATTTTTGCGTAGCCACAGATCATTAACACAAACTATTGGTCGTGCAGCGAGAAACCTCAACGGAAAAGCAATTATGTATGCCGATAAAATTACGGCAAGTATGCAAAAAACCATTGATGAAACCAATTACCGTCGTACAAAACAAATTAATTACAACCTCGAGAATAATATAACTCCACAGGCATTAAACAAAAAAATTGATAGTGCATTTACCAAAAATCCGTTGGTAGAATATGAATTAGGTCATACCTTGAGTGTAGCAGCCGAACCCGAAACTGCTTACTTATCTAAAGCCGAATTAGAGAAAATGATACGTGAGAAACGCAAATCGATGGAGAAAGCAGCTAAAGAATTAGACTTTCTTCAGGCAGCAAAATTACGTGATGATATTAAAAAGCTACAAGAACAATTGGCTTAATTATGTTGCTCCTGAAAAATTTTCAATAATACTTCAGGATCAATCATCGCATTTGGTGCATTCTTCATTAAATTAAGAATACGTTTAGTCGCTACAGGATTCAATCCCATATCTATAGAAATTTGTTGTATTGCAGCAGCCTCTTTGCTATGCAATATTCCGTCGCAATGCATGATTAATGCCAATCTATAAAATTGCTGAATGCGCTGAAACTCTGATTTTATAACCAAAGGAGGAACTTCCCGATGAAACAAATCTTTAAAAGTTGCTTCATCAATTTTTAATTCCTGAGCAACTAGCGACAAAAAATCAAATTCCCTCTTATGTAATTCTCCATCAACAGTAGAGAAAGAAATCATTTCTAAAAGTAAACTTATTTTTTCGGCATCCGTATTCATCAAATTCATATTTTTAGCTAAAATATTGTTTTTAAATTTAAAATACAAAGAAGTGATGATTCGAGGATTTTTCTTTTTTATTTTTCTGTGGATTACAATCGGAAATGCACAAGAAAGTACAGCCTCTAAGAACGTTTCTACTTTTACTATTGAAGCCCCTCAATTAAAAACCACAAAAAAAATCTGGCTTTATCTTCCTGAAAATTATTCGACTTCAGTCAAAAAAAAATACAGTGTCATTTATATGCATGATGCTCAGAATTTATTTGATGCTAAAACTTCCTATGCAGGCGAATGGAATGTTGATGAAAAACTGGATAGTTTAAAAGCACAAGTTATAGTGGTAGGAATAGAACACGGAAACGAAAAACGATTAGACGAATTAACTCCGTATAAAAATGAAAAATATGGAGGTGGAAATGCTGATGACTATTTAGATTTCATTGTTAAAACCCTAAAACCTTATATTGATAAAAACTTTAGAACCAAGACAAAAGCAAAAAACACAATCATTTTTGGGAGTTCGCTGGGAGGTTTAGTTTCCTATTATGCTATTCTTAAATATCCAGAAATTTTTGGTAAAGCGGGGATTTTCTCCCCTTCTTTTTGGTTCTCAAATAGCATTTATACCAAAACGAAAGAGATTCCTAAAATTAAAACCAAAATTTATTTTTTATGCGGCGATAAAGAAAGTGACGATATGGTAACGGATTTAAACAAAATGGAACGTTTATTAGACACGAAACGCTGCTATTGCTTACATCTCACCAAAACAAAAATTATAAAAGGAGGTGAACATAATGAAAAATTATGGCGCGACGGCTTTGTACAAGCCGTACTTTGGCTCGGTTATTGACAAAAATTTATAGAAAAAATAAGACAAATCATGAAATTAATTTTAAGAGAATACAATCTAAAACTTAAACACACTTTTACTATTTCGAGAGAATCAATTGATTTTCAACCTTCTTTGATTGTCGAATTACAAAGTGATAACTTTTCTGGTTTTGGAGAAGCTACTTCAAACCCTTATTATAAAACAACGGTTCCGATGATGATGGAAGATTTAGAAAAAATCAGAAATATCATTGAAGCAACAGAGAATGAAACTCCTGAAGAATTTTGGGCAAAAATGCATCCGTATTTAAAAGATGATATGTTTGCTTTATGCGCTTTAGATCTTGCTTACAACGATTTATATGCACGCAAAAAAGGCAAAAAATTATATGAATTATGGAATTATACTACTGATAAAAATCCATTAACTGACTATACGATAGGAATTGCTTCTATTGAAAAAATGGTTTCAAAAATGCAAGAGTTACCTTGGCCAATTTATAAAATTAAACTCGGAACCAAAGAAGATATTGCAATTGTAAAAGAACTCAGAAAACATACCGATGCCATTTTTAGAATCGATGCTAATTGCGGCTGGGGAGTTGATGAAACTATTAATAATGCAATTGAATTAAAAAAACTAGGCGTAGAATTTTTAGAACAGCCTATAAAAGCTGATAATTGGGAAGCTCATGCAACTGTTTTTAAGCATTCTGTTTTACCTATAATTGCTGATGAAAGCTGTATTATTGAAGAAGATGTTGCTAAATGTTTCAATCATTTTCATGGTGTAAATGTAAAATTGGTAAAATGTGGTGGCCTAACTCCTGGCAAACGCATGATTGAAGAGGCTAAGAAATTAGGCTTAAAAACAATGGTAGGCTGTATGACTGAATCAACTGTTGGGATTTCTGCAATTGCTCATTTACTACCTCAACTTGATTATGTTGATATGGATGGCGCATTACTTTTAGCAGAAGATATTGCAACTGGTGTAACAATAAAAAATGGTGTAATAAGTTATCCAGAGCTTAACGGAACCGGAGTTACTTTAATATAACAGCATCCATGAATGTCAATCAATTCCCTGATAGAATTATCGAGATTAACCAAGAACAATATTTGTATTTTGGCGGAACAGCCTATTTAGGTTTACCTACAAATAGTGCTTTCCAGGAATTGGTTATAAAAAACATTTTAAAATGGGGAACTACTTATGGAAGTTCCAGAAGTGCCAACATAAAACTTACGGCTTATGAGAATGGCGAAACTTTTTTAGCCAATTTTATAAAAGCAGAGGCTGCTGTCACAGTTTCTTCTGGTATGCTTGCAGGAAAAATGGTTATAGATGAAATAGGGAAACAAACAGATTTATTTTTTCATTTCTCAGATATTCATCCTGCAATACAGAAAAATAGTAGCTTACCTCTTGTAATAAACAATAAAATAAATCCTCGTTTATTAGATGCTGAAACGGAGAAAATTACAATTTTAGTAGATGGAGTTCCTTCTTCTGAAACTAAACCAATTGACTTATCTATTTTAAATCAAATTCCGAAACATAAAGAAATTACTTTAATCATTGATGAATCTCATTCTCTTGGTATTTTAGGTAAAAATGGTTGTGGAATTTATTCTGAAATTAATCTTCCGATTAAAAGAAAAATCATGGTTTCTTCTTTAGGAAAAGCTATGGGCCTAACTGGTGGTGTAATTGCAAGCGATGCTTCTTTTATCAATCAAATAAAAAAACTAGATACTTTTGTTTCTGCCGCTGGGATGAATCCTGCTTTTGTTCAAACATTGGCAGATGCTGCTCTTATTTATATTTTACAACATCAAAAATTAATACAAAATCTGGATTACATCAGCACGAAACTAATTCCTAAGAACACTATTAATTTTAGTAGAACATATCCTTTAATTTATTTAAAATCAAATGGCAGAAATAATGTGTTGCAAGCAAACAAGATTATCATTGCTAATTTTAAATATCAGGAAAATGCAGAAGACCTAAATAGAATTGTAATTACAGCTAATCATACAGCCGAAGATTTAGACAAAATAATTGATATCCTGAACAATTATTAATCTATTATTTTTTTCAATTAAAACTATAAAAAAGAGGAAATCTCAATATGCTTAGATTTCCTCTTTTATGTTTTTAAGGATCAATACGAAAACCTGTAGAGAGAGAAAACTACCACGGAGAACGCAAAGTTTTTAAATATGCTAAGTTTAGTAAAACCACAAAGTTCACAAAGCTTTGTGTACTTAAATTGTGTAAACACAACTTAAACCTTAGTGAACTCTGCCAAAAATCTTTGCGTTCTCTGCGGTGAAAAATAATTAATGAGTATATTTTTTTATGTTTCTCCACAACATTTAGCGTTGATCCATTTTTAACTATGCAACAATTTCTATTGTTTTATATATCCCATAGTTAATTAGCCCACCATAATTTAGTTTCCATTCTATCAGCGCCCTGAGCAGCAACTGCCGCATCATAATTAACCGCATTTAATGTTTTTACATTAGCTCCATAAGCTTGCCTTTGAGGAATTGTTGTAGAACCAATAGCACCAGCAGGAACGGTTAGTGGTACTGCATTAGCTCCAAATCTTCTCCACTCGCACCATCCTTCATACCCTTGCATATATAATGCAATATATTTTTGATAAGCAATCGATTTTATGCCTGCATAAGGAAATTGTAATACATAAGCATCAGCTGCTGCAGTGGTAACTCCCCATTGCGTCATCGAGGCTTTTATTCCATCAGTGTAAAAACTAGTTGCATTACCAGAAATCCAACCTAAAGAAGCTGCTTCTGCTTTCGCAAAATTAACCTGAGCGTACGTATAGAAAAAGGCAGAAGCTGTTTTGTTTTTTATAATCGTATTAGTAATAAAAGAATAATTTGCTACTGTAACATTCCCTACAGAAGAGGTAAGCCCTCCTTTGTATATTCCTCCATTAGTCGATTTTTCAGCAAATTTCTCCAATCTCGGATCTTGTGGTGCAACATTAGTTCCCGTACCAATTAGCATGTTTACAAAAGGCTCACTTACAAGATAATCTGTTCTGGTTTCAAAACGATCTTCCCATGGATTGTCATAAGCCTCATCTGTAATATATGGAAATGTTAAGTTTTGCACATTCGAAGCAATTGTTCCCGCATTCATCGCTTCAATAAATTTTGTTGCAGCATATCCGCCTGCAGCAGGAAATCTATTAGACAAACGTAAAGCCATTGTCATTTTTAAGGTATTTGCAAAACGTTTCCATTCTGACATTTGTGTTGCTTTTACCGTAAAAATTATATCTCCTTTTGGCCCAGCCCCAGCATCTATTAAAGCAAGTGCATTATCAATATCTTTAAATAAACCATCGTAGATTTCTTCCTGAGTATCAAATTTAGGAAACGGAATAGTTGCTACTTGCAATGCCTGAGAATATGGCACCATACCCCAACGGTCTGTGATATGCTGAAAAATGTAGGCTTTAAGAATCATTGCAACTGCAATCTGATTATTATTAGATCCATTTCCTAAAGCAGAAACTGCCGTAGTTGCATCTTTATTTACATTTATGACTGTTTGTAAATTGTTTAAAATCGATACATAACCTATGGTATATTCAAAATTGGTTACGTCATAAATTGTTTCTTTAGGATATTGCCCATTAGTTATATACTGTACATAGCAAAGTGGTTCTGTAGCATTAAGCAAAGAAGACATCGACCTTTCTGCCCCTGTTAATAAGGAAGCGGTATTGGCTATATTTGGATTATTTGGATTTAAATTAGTATCTCCAAAATCGGCATTATCGCATGAAACCGAAACTATGGTCGCTGTTAGCGCTATAATTGATGTTATTATTTTTTTCATTTTTAATAATTATAAAGTTAAAACAACATTTAAACCAATAGATCTGGAATTCGGTAATTGAGCCGTTTCTATAAATGGGGTACTTGTCGTATTATACGATTGTAGTTCGGATGGATCGATATTACGGTTTGCTGCATAAATTAGCCAAAGATTATTGGCATAAACCGCAACATTAATTTTTTGAAAAGGCGTATTTTCTAGCACACTTCTATTCATAGTATAACCTAATCTAAGAGTTCTTAATTTTACATAAGAAGCATCTTCTAGAAAAGGCTCTGTTATTGCTCTAATATTTGCCCAATATGTTTTTGTATTTACACGGTAAGCAACATCATTACCCGTTACAGCATCTACACCTTCAACCAAAAGTCCTCCAGAATTTGGAGCCGCTGTCGAATTAAGAATCGTAGCTGTTGGGGAACTTACACCTGCCAAGTTTACTACAGGATCTCTTTTTGGGTTACCCAAATCATTATTACCAACCGTTTCGATACCAACACCAGTTCTATTAATCAATGAATTAGAAAGGGAATAATATTTTCCTCCTTGCTGAAAGTCAAAACCTAAACTCAAATCAAAATTTTTCACTCTAACAGAAGTTGTTAAACCTCCTGTATATTTTGGTAAAACATTTCCTAAATACACTCCTAACTCTCTCACATAAGCACCAGAAGCATTCAGTTTTGCTTTTCCGTTTGCATCTCTCTCAATTCTACTTCCGTAAATGGCTCCCCATTCCTGTCCTACTTGTTCAACTAACTGAACATTCCCCATGTTTGAATTTCCAGATTGAATAATATTTCTTGTTATTCCTGGTGCAATAGCGACCACTTGCCTATCTAGAGTTGCAAAATTGGCCCCAATATTCCATTCAAAATTAGTAGTCTTGAGTGGTGTTCCAGATAACGCAAGTTCAAAACCTTTGTACGTTTGCTTCCCTCCGTTTTGATACGTTCCCGTTGTTCCAGTAGAGGCATCCAGAGTTATAAGAGAGGGTAATTTGTTATCCAATCTATCAAAATAAGATATATCTAATGAAAGCCTGTTATTAAAGAATTTTAAATCCAGACCATATTCTTTTTCTTGGCGGTTACCTCCTTTTAATCTTGGGTTACTAGGTATAGATTGTGTAGACGAAGTAGGATAAGTGCCATAAGTTGTCCCGACTACATAAATAGGACTCGTTTGATATATTGCTGGAAATTGCGGTGCCATTGCAAATCCTGCTCTAATTTTTCCGAATGAAAAAATACTATTTTCAGGAATGAATTTAGAAAAAACAAAACTTCCAGATATTCCATAAGTCGCTAATTTATTGTCATTAATATCTGCCGTTGATGCAAAGTCATTACGATAAGAAGCATCAACGTATAAGAAATCATCGTAGCCAACTGATCCTGTTAAGAAAGCAGCGCGATTTTGTGACTTAAATCTTTTATTATCTATTAATGGAGCACTAACCGAAGTACTTATGCTATAAAAACCTTCTGAAACCAAACCTCCAACAGTACTATTTTGCATATAAGTCCTGTTGTAAAATTGATATTCAAAACCTAGAGTCCCATTAATATCAAACTTATTAATTTTCTTTTTATAGGTTAAAATCCCTGAAACTTCATCTTTATTAATTATCTGAAGACTTTCTGAATAAGCCGGAATAGCAACTCCTCCCCAAGCGTTGGTAATATCATAATAATCGGTTCCTATATATGTTTTTCTGAGCTCAACACTTGCTATAAAGTCTTTAATGATTTCATAAGAGCCGCCTATTTTCCCATTAAAGGATTTATAATCTTCCTTATTTGGTTGTTCGTATTGATCAAAGAAAGGAGAGTTCCATCCAACTGATTTTCCATTAGTAGGACTCATTCTGTTCCAAGTTACAATTTTACCATTCATGCGATAATCACGTAAATCGTCCATGTTTAATTGTCTTTGAAACCATTGTCTCAAACTAGCTACGGCTGGCAAAATTAAGTTATTACGATTGTATCCTGTAGTTTGCCTGTCCTGGAACAATATCGTAGAAAACACTTTGAATTTTTTACCCAGATTAGCTTCTGCTGTAAGGTTAATATCGTATTGTGTTCTTGCTGTGTTTGGCACAATACCTTCTCTATCTGTTTTTGTCAAACCAAAATTTATAGAGAAATCTTCTCCTCCTTTACTTACGGATAGACTTGCTCTTTTTGTTACTCCTGTATCGTAAAAATTCTTAATATTATTAGGATTAGGTGCGTATGGGGTTAGCTTTCCAAATTCAGGAGTACCTTCTTCCCAACTGTTCCAAGCTCTAACCATTTGCCCTTGCATTCTTGGTCCCCAACTTTCATCAGCAGCATAATCTACAATATCCTGACCATTAAAACTTGCAAAAGACGCTGGGTCTGTTGCTGGATTATAAGTGTATTTTGGAAACGTTTGTGAATACCCACCACCATATTCATTTTGGAATTTGGGAAATAAATAAGCATTTTCTAATGAAGAGCTCAAATTAAACACTACTGAGGTAGCACCTTTTTTTCCTCTTTTAGTAGTAATTACAATAGCTCCATTCCTACCCTCTGGACCATATAACGCAGTTGCCGAAAGTCCTTTTAAAGTATTAATACTTTCAATACTCTCTGGATTAATATCGCCAATTGAGGCTACTTTTATATTATCAACAACATATAATACTCCTGTATTCCCCCTGAGTCGTAGTTCTGATGTTCTAAAATCTCCACTAGGAGAACCTTGAAACTGAACACCCGCAACTTTACCTGCTAAGGCATTATTAATATCTGTTTCTCTAACCGTAACAACATCTGCCACCCTAACTTTCTGGGTAGAGTAACCCAGAGATTTTTGATCTCTTTTCAGTCCTAATGCAGTAACGACAACTCCATCTAGTTCGTTTGCACCAGAATTCATCTTGACATTTAATACCTCATCGGTTACAGTAACTTTAGAAGTTTTATATCCGATATATGAAAAAACTAAAACAGAACCTTTATTGGCGCTTATTTTATAATCTCCATCTAATCCTGACGAGGTTCCATTTGTCCCGCCTTCTTCCTGAATATTTACACCCGGTATAGGCATACCTTGTTCATCAGTTACAATTCCTTTTACCGTTAATTTTTGCGCAAATAAAATTGTTGTCGCAAATAAGAACAAAACAAAGGAAAAAATGATTTCTTTCTGTTTCATAAAACTTAGTTAAAATTGGTTAATAGTTTGGTTTTATTTTAACGCAATTTAACACTTTACACTTACAAAGTGATTTTTATTATAACAACATATAGAACAATTCTTATTTTATAAGCATTATATTGTAATAATTATCTACTAACTAAAATGCTAATAGATAATTTTATAGTTATACTGTAAGGCTAAATAATTTTGATTCTTCTGGAATTAGAGAAATCCATTCGATTAGATTAAAATTTTGAGACCAACTATAATTTAAAAGATATAGAAACGTACCTTTGTAAAAAATTAAACGATGACAAATAACGATATCCTAAAAAAACTACGCGTGGCCTTAATGCTCCGTGACGACCAAATAGTTGAAATATTAGAATTGGTAGATTTTAGAATTTCAAAATCAGAGTTGGGTGCTTTTTTTAGAGCCGAAGACCATGAGAACTATATGGAGTGTGGGGATCAGGTATTGCGTAACTTCTTAAACGGATTAGTAATTCATTTAAGAGGAACAAAAGAAAATCCTAAAAACCCTAATGAGGTTTTAGCTAAACACAAAGCAGAAATTCCTGCAAAAGGTAGCACAAAGGAAAGACCAGAGTTTAAAGCAAAACCAAAAGATGAAGAAGGTGCCAGAGGAGATCAAAGGCCATCTAAATCTGGAACTGGTGCTAAAAAGCCATTCAAAAAGAGTAATAGTAAGTCTACTCCAAAAATACAAGTAGTTGAAAAAGTAAAATTCAACTTCGGTAAAAACAAAAAATCCTAAGCTCACACTTAGGATTTTTTTTATACCATAATGTTAAAGTAAAATCATTTCTGTGTTTTCAATCCCAATTCTGAATTCTTTTTGAATTTGAATCTGTATTTTTGTCTAAAATTAGATATTAAAACATGAAAAGACTTATTTTATTTTTAGCATTCGTATTCGTTACCCAAATACATGCACAAGAACGTCCAAAACTAGTAGTTGGTATTGTAGTGGATCAAATGAAGATGGAATATCTCTATCGGTTCTCAGATGACTTTAGTCCAAATGGATTCAAAAGGCTTATGAATAATGGATACACGTTTCAGAACATGCATTACAATTACATGCCTACTTACACTGCTCCAGGACATGCATCTATTTACACTGGAACAACTCCTGCAACACACGGAATTGTAAGTAACGAATGGTTTAGCCGAAAATTAGGAAAACAAATGTATTGTACTGATGATGCAGGTGTAGTAACTGTAGGTGATGGTACAAAGGAAGAAGGCGCAATGTCTCCAAAAAACTTATTAAGCACAACTATAACTGACGAGTTAAGAATGGCTACCAATTTTCAAGGAAAAGTAATTGGTGTGAGTCTTAAAGATCGTGGGGCTATTTTGCCAGCAGGACACTTTGCTAATTGGGCTTTTTGGTATAGCAAAACAGGATCATTTATTTCTAGTACTTTTTACGGAGATAAATTACCTGATTGGGTAACTGAATTTAATGGTGAGAAACGTTATTTATCATATATAAATAAAGGTTGGGATCTTTACAAACCTCTTTCTGTTTATACTAGTAAAAGTTTACCAGATAATAATCCATACGAAGGAAAATTATACAATAGTGCCGCACCAGTTTTTCCATACAACTTAAAAGATATGTATGATAAAAATGATGCAGGAATTATTCGTTCTACTCCATTCGGAAATGACTTACTTGCCGATTTTGCAAAAAGAGCAATCGAAAAAGAAGAATTAGGAAAAGATAATATTACAGATTTCTTAACTGTTAGTTTCTCATCTACAGATTACGTTGGACATTTATTAGGACCACGTTCTATGGAATTACAAGATACTTACTTGCGTTTAGATCAAACTATAGCCGACTTTTTAGCTTACCTTGACAAAACTGTTGGTAAAGATAATTACCTACTTTTCTTAACTGCTGATCACGCAGGAGCAGAAAATGTAAATTACCTTAAAGATCGTAAATACAATGTAGACAACGTTAGTCCAAAAGATACTCGTAAAAATCTAACTGATTTTTCAGTAAAAACTTTTGGTGTAGATTTAGTTTTAAACTACTCTAGTTTCAACTTATTCTTTAATAAAGAAATAATCAAAACCAAAAAACTTGATTTAGTAAAAGTTAAACAAGCTTTCAAAGATTATTTAATGACTCAGGATTATGTAAAAAGAGTATATACTGAAGAAGATATTTTAAATGCTACAGGTAATGATTACTATTTAAACTTTATTGTAAAAGGATATGATGTAACTCAAAACGGAGATTTAATTGTTCTTGACAAACCTGGTTATATCGAATATATGGGAACAGGGACATCTCACGGAACACCATATACTTATGATACACACGTTCCTGCAATTTTTTACGGTTGGCATATTAAAAAAGGAGAATCATACAATAAGAAAACGATTACTCAGATTGCACCAACAATTGCACAAAAAATAAAAGTAACGTTCCCGAACGGAACTGAAGCAAATGTTCTGGAAGAAGTTTTAGATAAAGAAAAAAAATAATCTTTTTTCATACTCATAAAAAAGGGCTGTATTTAATAAATACAGTCCTTTTTTGCTATATCCTATTTTCTCTTTTACCTCTCATATTGTTCGTTTTTATATCACCACCTCTTAATTAAAGACATTTTTCTCCTTTATTTTGTATTAATTTATTAGCACTTTTAAAACTTCGCAAACAAACCTTACAAGTAAATCTCTTAAACTAAAAAAACAATACTCCAATAAATTGTTAAAACACCTCATATTACCTTATATTTAAGATAATTTACCTCATTATACATCAAACTTTACTATCTGATAAATATCATCATAATGTAGGTATTAAGTAAATAAATTTAATACTACAATTAAGGGATATTATTATGATTAAGATTTTAAATTATTTATTACCACCACGTAAATGGGTACCCTTTGTTATAATGGCAGTGGGAATAGGGATGGGATTATTTGCTTATTTATTGTATGTATCTAATGCGGTATCATACCTCTCCGACGATCCTAAAACATGCGTTAACTGCCATGTAATGACTCCTTTTTATGCCACTTGGCAACATAGCTCACACGCTAGAGTTACCAATTGCAATGATTGTCATGTACCACACAACAATGCTTTTAACAAATACTTTTTTAAAGCAAAAGATGGGATTTATCATGCAACCATATTTACATGGAGGGCAGAGCCACAAGTTATACATATAAAGGAAGCAGGAACAGATGTAGTTCAAAAAAACTGTCAGCGTTGTCATAGCGATCTTAATGCAAATGTGAGTACAAAAGGAGTTACTCTAGAAAGCAAAAAACATGGAGAAGGAAAATTATGCTGGGATTGTCATCGCGAAGTTCCTCACGGCAGAGTAAATAGTTTATCGTCTGTGCCAAATGCAAGAGTTCCTTTATTAGAATCTCCTATTCCAGAATGGCTACAAAAACAAACCGACAGTACAAAAACTGCAAAGAAAGAAGAATCGAATAAACCAAAATAGAATTAAAATTTTCAATTAAATACAGATATAATTATGGCACCTCTAAAAGAAATTATAAAACGCAAACCTTGGTTAGGATGGGTAATGTTTGGCATCACCATGTTAGTAGTGTTTATGCTTGGCTTATTAGTTAATAGCGTAATGGAACGTCGTACAGAAGCTTTGTTTGTTAATAAAGTATTAGCTCCTGTAGGCGAGTTTGAATCAAGAAATGAAGTTTGGGGAGCAAATTATCCTCGTGAATTTCAAACCTACTACCAAACTGCCGATACAAGTTTTACAAGTATGTATGGTGGCGGAAAAATGAGAGATATGCTACATGAAGATCCACGTATGGTAGTTCTTTGGGCAGGTTATGCTTTCTCTAAAGATTATAATCAAGGTAGAGGTCACTTTTATGCATTAGATGACATTAATAATACCCTAAGAACCGGAGCTCCAAAAGGCCCGCAAGACGGACCTCAACCCTCTAGTTGCTGGGTATGTAAATCTCCAGATGTACCCCGTATGATGGATAAACTAGGTATAGATGAATTTTACAAACAAACTTGGGCAGCTTTAGGACCTGAAATTGTAAATCCTATCGGATGTGCCGATTGTCATGATTCTAAAACAATGAACCTAAAAATTACACGTCCTGCATTAATCGAAGCGTTTAAAGAGCAAGGAAAAGATATTACCAAAGCAACACATAACGAAATGCGCTCATTGGTTTGTGCACAATGCCACGTAGAATATTATTTTGATAAAAAAACTGTAGAAGGAGCTGTTAAAGTAAAATTCCCATGGAAAAATGGTATGACTGTAGAGGATATGGAGAAATATTATGATGATATCGATTTTACAGACTTTACCCATGCACTAAGTAAAGCACCAATTCTTAAAGCACAACATCCAGATTACGAAATTCATCAAATGGGTATTCACGGACAAAGAGGTGTTTCTTGTGCCGATTGCCATATGCCATACAAAAGTGAAGGTGGACAAAAATTTACCGATCATAAAATACAATCTCCACTTAATAACGTAGCAAATTCTTGTCAGGTTTGTCACCGAGAAGAAGAAAAAACATTAGTTGCAAACGTAAATGAACGTCAGCAAAAAATTCATCAAATACGTATTGAGCTAGAAGATCAATTGGTAAAAGCACATCTAGAAGCAAAACTAGCTTGGGACAAAGGAGCTACAGAAGCTCAGATGAAAGGTATCTTAAAATTAATACGTCAATCACAATGGCGTTGGGACTATGCTGCAGCATCACACGGAGGATCATTTCATGCTCCATTAGAAACGGCAAGAGTTATTACAAATGGTTTAAATAAAGCAGCTGAAGCAAGAATAGGTTTAAGCAAAGTATTAGCTTCATTAGGACAAACTGGACCTATTCAATATCCTGATATTTCTACCAAAGAAAAAGCACAGAAATTCATAGGACTTGATATAGACAAAGAAAAAGCCAATAAAGCCGAATTCAAAAAAACAGTTTTACCAAAATGGCTAGACGAAGCTAAAAAAAAGCAACTGTTATATTCTGATCAGGCCAAATAAAACCAAATAAGTTTAGAGAGGGTTCGTATATGTTATTATCAACCATACAGAACCCTCTTTAATTAAAAGTTCCAAATTAAAAATAAGAATGAGATTAGTTAATTTTGAAAAACATAAAATGCCTAAAAGAAAGCTCTGGCAATATCCCTGGGATTATAAAGAATCTTTTATAATCGCTGCCGGATTATTACTAACTGGTTATTTGCTACAAATAACAACCAGAACTAGTATTAAAGCCATTGGAGCACCTACAAATTACATTATAGGAGGTTTATTTATTGGTATGTTGCTTTTGTTACATTTTACCAGTAGGACACATCCTTGGGTAAAATGGCTGAGGTCAGTACCAGCATCCGTTAGTGCGATTGTCTTGGTTTTAATACAAGCCGTTATTATGGGAACACTACCTCAACAAAATTTTGTCGAGGGAGTAAAACCAGATTTATTCGGATTTTCGTTTGTATTAACCAGTTGGCCATTTATCATAGCACAATTGTATTTTCTTATTACACTTGGTCTCGCAACTCTTAATAGAATGACGCCTTGGCAATGGAAAAACTGGGGATTCATATTAAATCACTTAGGACTTTTTATCGCAATGACAGCAGGAATTTTGGGTAGCGGAGATTTACAACGCTATACCATGAAGTTATACGAAAACCAATTGGTTTGGGGAGCCGAAAATGAAAAAGGAGACATGATACCAATGCCTATTGCCTTTGAACTCACGAGCTTTGATATGGAAACCTTTGCTCCAAAACTTGCCTTTGCCGATATTACAAACAATAGCATTGAGACAAAAGGAGTAAATGCACTTAGGATGATTAATAAAGGAGATAGCTATGATTACAAAGGCTATAAAATTAAAATCATCAATTATATAGAAAACAGCAAGTTTACAGGCAATGGTTATTTTCAGGTAAATGAAGAAGGTGCAACTCCTGCAGCATTAGTCGAAGTAAAATCGGCCACAATAGATACTACAGCATGGATTAGTTGCGGAAGTTTTGCAACCGAATATTCCTATTTACAATTAAACGATAAAGAAGCAATCGTAATGCTGCAACCCGAAGCAAAAAAATACAGTTCCCACGTAAATGTGTTTGTTAAAGACCAAAAAAATGACAAAACAGTAATCGAAGTCAATAAACCATATAGAGTAAACGGATGGAAAGTGTACCAATTAAGTTATGATGAAAAATTCGGAAAATGGTCTAAATTAAGCGTTATAGAATTAGTTCGCGATCCATGGTTACCTATTGTTTACTCCGGAATTTTCATGATGATAATTGGGGCTGTTTACTTGATATTTAAAGGAAGAGGAACGGTAGTTTAAATAACTACCTCCTTAAATGAATGTTTGGAATTGTATATAAATAAAGATTTTTAAATGAATTATTGGATCTATTTTTCTCACTATGCCATTGTGGCGATTATCTGTTGGATAATCTGCATGCTCTTACAAGTTCCTAAAAGTACTCGTAATAAAACTGCGCCTATACTCCTTTTTGCAATATTAGGAGGTTTGGCCATGGTTGTATTTACCTATAACTTATGGCAACATTTAGGACGACCACCTATGCGTACACTTGGCGAAACAAGACTATGGTATGCCGTATTCTTACCAATTATAGGAGTCATAACCTATACCCGTTGGAAATACAAATGGCTATTAAACTATAGTTTGGTTATGGCAACCGTGTTTTTAACCATCAACTATCTTAATCCAGATACATACAATAAAGCCCTAATGCCAGCTTTGCAAAGTATTTGGTTTGTTCCTCATGTTTTGGTCTACATTTTTTCTTATGCCTTACTTGCTGCATCATCAATTGTAGCTTGTTATGGATTATATGAATATTACAGAGGCAATTACAAAGATGCGATATTACAACTGGCAAACAATCTAGTATACGTAGGTTTTGGATTCCTCTCCTTAGGATTATTGTTTGGTGCCTTATGGGCAAAAGAAGCTTGGGGACATTACTGGACATGGGATCCTAAAGAAACATGGGCAATGCTCACCTGGTTAGGATACTTAATTTATATACACATGCGTTACCGATACCCAGATAGCATTAAACCAGTTTTAATAACCTTGGCGCTAGCATTTGTTGTATTATTACTTTGCTGGTTTGGTGTAAATTATATGCCATCTGCAGCACAAAGTGTCCACACCTACTCCAACACATAAAAAAAGAGCAGAAACTAAAATATAGTTTCTGCTCTTTTTTACTTTTATAAAGTACTATCACCTAAATCTATTCCGAACAATGATATCTTTAAGCTTGGCTTTTAAATCCTCGCCCGTATCATAAACCATTTGTTCGTTATTAGGAAAAGGCACAGCACGTTTATTAAAATAACTTATATAACTATCCTCACAAGCATTTCTATCCCCTTTGTACGTTGCATAAGTATAATCAAAAATAAACTCGCTCGTTATAGGAAACGATTGTATTAACTGATTCCCTTTTAAATCTATATAGTCAACCTTTGCCGTAACCTGACAAGATTTAAATTGTCTGAACTCATATATATTCGCACGAAGTGTTCTAAAATTATCCACTTTTATTTCGCGACCTAAACTATCCTTAACAGGTCTTCCTCTACCATCCAAAAGAGTTCTTACACCGTCCTTAACTTGTCTTTCTTTAATAAACTCTTTTTCTTTAATTTGCTCAGGCGAAATAAATATCTCTCTAAAATTCAGTACCAAACTATAATCATAAACAACATTTTTTTGTCTGGCATTATGATAAACAGTCCACTTATCATTTAATCCATAAGTACTAAAATCTAATAAATCATTTTGAAGTTGTCTTGGGATAACCATATTCGTTTCGTTTTTAGCATAAACATCCACAAAATCAGTTCCTTTAAACAATGCTTCATCCATAAGCTTTTTAGTATTCTTATACCCCGGATTTATACTTTCCAGATAAGCAAAATCATCATAAGCTTTTCTAAAATCAAGTTTGTTTTTAGATTTTAAAAGAGTCGAAGCGTTTTCATATAAGTATTTAGACAACGCATTTTTACTACTTACAATTTGTTCCGAATAATTATCAAACGGGAAATAAGCATTCTTCCCCTGTTTCATTAATTGCAATGGCAACAAAGGTCTTATTTTTTCCTGACGGTTATTTAATTGTATGTAAGTATTGTAAACACGCTCAATATTAGCAGGATTAGCTTCCTTAGCCATCATATCAAGATTGCGTAAATCCCTTTCTTTAGCTTTAGCAAAAGCCTCTTCAAGCAAATAAACATAATCTTGTTTCCCCTTAGAATCCTTTTTATTCCTTAATCCTTCAACAGCACGATTTATAGCTCCATCATAATCACCATCACTTAACAACGATTGAGTAGTTTTTACACCACACGAAAGCACCAAAAACAATATTGAAAAAAGTATTATAATCTTTTTCATTCCTTAATTTTTTTAAAGTGCAAATATATCTGTTTTAGATCAAATGAGATAAACAGCAGCATGATTTAAAATTTTAAGAAGCAAAAACTCTCATTTTCATAACAACCAACCGTCCCGCTGTACGCTAAATCTTTTTCTGTCTAAAAAAGCCAGAAAAAGGATATCGCTCCCATCGGGGCTAGATTAGAGGTATATTTTTTCAATATGAAGATGCTGCGGTAATACGTTTCTTCAGATTCCAATCAAGAACCGATTTTATTCAGGCCAATATAAAACATTAAATTTATGACCATCCGGATCAGAAAAACCAAAAAAATAACCTTTTCCATAATCTTGTGGTTCAGCAAAAATTCGTCCTCCAGCCTTTTCTACAATTTTCACCCATTCATTTACTTCATTTTTGCTTTCGGCAGAAAGTGAAAATATAATTTCATTACCGAGTTTTAAATCAGTCATTTCACCATCAACAGCCCACTTGAATTGTTCTTTTATAAAAAAATGAATTATAAAATTATCGTCTCCAAAAATAAAACTTGTTAGCTCTTTAGACGCATTGTGTCCGTTTCGTTTAAATCCTAATTCGCTATAAAATTTGGTTGTTCTTTCTAAATCCTCCACTCCCAAATTTGCCCATATTTTTTTAGTTTTCATAAGATTCATTTTAAAGAATTAATTGTACACTAAATTTATGAATTTTTAAATTAAAAAAATAGAGGCGCACTATTGTGCACCTCTGATTAAGATCGGATATAAGATAATGTTTGTTTTGCGTAACAATGTACACACCTAACACAAAGTTCTATTTTAATTGTTTTCTACTTTTAATTTGATACACAATTTCCCAAAACAAAATAGACAAAAAAGTATAAGTCATTAATGCCGTTTTAATCCCATAAGGATCATATTTTGAAAACAGGTGTAAATCACCAAACTTCAATGATAAGAATAAGGCTAAAGATGCAATTACAACAGAGCACACTATATTTAATAAAGGAGTCCATTTTAATACCCTGAAAGAGAAAATTAAATTGATAAGAAGAAAACCACAGCCTAAAGTTATAAATCTATGATCTTTCAATTTTTCGCCCAACGTCAATAAAAAAGAAGTTGAAAAACTATATGTAAAGAATAATATCGAATAAATCAGAATGCGTATTTGTAATTTCATTTTTTGTTTATTTTTTTTGATTCGCCGAAATTACAAATTAAAAATGAAGCTTAGATTAGGTTAGACTTTATAATTCATGTTACTAATCTGAGTTACTACTCTTGCTAACGCGAGTGTCCCGCTCGTAAATATAAATGATATAGATAAAAAACGGAAAATAGATTGTGGGCACGAGTGGGACACTCGCGCCAGCGGAGTTACCACTTTTATTATGATTATTACCTACTGCTATATTTCTTTTCCGTTTGTTTTTTCATGGTATAAATAAAAGTTCTATCATTTTCAAATAGCGATTTATCAAATAAAGAATCTACTAATTTATTACCTACATATCTTAAAACTTTTCTTTTTGGATTGAAAAGAATCACATACGTTGTATCAGTCTTTTTTTCAGTTTTAAGATTATTAATATCATCCCATTCAAACGAAATTTTTCGTCTAATAATTTTCTGAATTGAATCAGAAGATAAATCAAAGAAAACCATTGACTCTATCGAACCATTTTCGGGACCATGACGAAAAGTTAAATACTTTATTTTACCATTTACTAAATACGAACTTTGAGGGACAAGTCCGTCATATTGATATTCAAATTTTTCAGCTTTATGTTTTGATATTGAATCTTTGAACTCTCCTTCAAACTTTTTAATTAATTCATTGTTATTCTCTTTCGTGCAACTGAATAAAATAATTAATAAGAGAGCTAAAGAAATATTTTTTAGAATTTTCTGATTAATGTTCATTAATTTAATTTTTCTATGATAACAATTAGTAAAAAATAAATCTAGTCTAATCTCTTTCAGCTATAGATAAGTTTCCATTTGTACTCAAGATTATTACTTTTTTATTTTTAGGATTTATGATAATATTTGATTCATCATCGTATAAAAATGAAATCCAATATTTGCAAATTATCCTCCATTTAGATTCTATTCCTGAATATTTATTCCAAAAAAACATAACCTCATCATCTTCCTCCCAATCAATTAATGACTTTACGTTTTCGCTGAAAGCTTCTGTATTAGTTTCGTTCCAGTCATTTTGCCAATTATATTCTTTTTTAATCTCATTTTTTATTTTCCATTCTTCAGGATTATTTATGAGCATAAGATGTTTTTTACTTTCCGAAACGTATTTATTCCAAAGTTGGGAACAGTAATTATTTGCAAAAGCATTTATTTCTAATTTATCAGAATCACTTAAAGTCGGATAACAATATTCATTTTCAAAATAATAGAATTTATTCAGAGAATCATATTTCTTATTTAAATTCGCTTTTTCTTCATCTTCAATTTGTTTTTGCCAAGACGCAATAGCCAAATCAATATCACTAAATTTCTCAATTAATTCTTTTGCAACACTTAAACCTATATTTAGTTTCGATCTAACTAGATTTATTTTTTCCAGATCTTTCATATTTATCTCTTAATGTTGCAAATTGTTGTTAGCAAAGTTTCATTTTAATAAAAACAAAAATGTGTAAAGTCAAAGAGACATTTACACATTTTACTTTATAAAAAATCTCATTAGAGACTATTATTTTCCTTTTAGTAATTTTTCTAAATATTCATTTTTTTCTTTCTCAACCTGAACCAAACGCTCATAAAGTTCAACAACTTTATCAAGAGGATTAAATGTACAAGAATTATTTGTTATAAAACTTCCTGAAACAGACTCATGAAAAGTATTAAAATAATTAAACACATTTTCTTCCGAAAAACTTTCAATAGCTTCTACTGTTACTCCAAGTGCCTTTGCAATTTCTACAAGTTTTTTAGGATCAATTTCTTCGCTTCCTTCAATTCCAGAAATAGCTTGTTGGTTTGAACCAATCGCTTGTGCAAGTGCTTCTTGTTTCATACCACGAAGTTCTCTGATTCGGCTGATGTTTCTGCCGATATGTTTAGGTTTAGTTGCTGTACTCATAATTCAAAGGTATTTAAAATTCTTTTATAAAATGAAAGTTGGTAAAAAACATACCTTTTTGGTACGATACTGTTTTTATGTGTTTTTTGTGCAGAACAAAAATACGTTTTTTCAGACAAAAAATAATTTTCTTTGCTTCGCTAATTCATCTTTACAAAAACAAATTCATAGTCTTTACCTAGCATTGTACTCCTAACTTTAATGTATTCACATTGTGTTTGTAATATTTTTGTGGTCAAAAAATCTCCTACTTTAGCATAGTAATTAGGTATTGTAACTTCTAGAATTGTGGTTTTATATTCACAGTCATTTAAAAACTCCATTTTTGATTTAACATATTGACCATTTTCAAGATATTCCGTTTGTATTCCGTCCTTAACAATCATATAATATTCTTTTGGACTATAACTTATGCTTGCAAATTTTCCGTTCTTCAATTCTTCACAATTTGGCTCTTTATCTGGATCAAGAAATATATTTTCTTGCGCAATTAAAACATTACTAAATAGTAAAAATAGAATTATTATATTTTTCATTATGATGGAATTTATTCGGTTTTATTTAAATAATGCTAACTAGTGTAAATGTGTCATAAAAGGTCTTAATCGTTCACTCAAATTCTTCATGAAATGAACAGTCACCAAAACATATGCCGATATCCATAAGTTCTATGACTACATTATTTAAAGATTCTAAATCAGATTCTTTAAACTCAATTACTACTTTTTTAGAATCTAATAAAATATCATATAAATAAGAAAGTTCTTTTGTATCAAAAATACTTCTGTCTTTTAATATATTTATAAATTTAATCTTAAAATCTTTATTAGTAGCTTTCAATAACTCAATGTAATGCATATTTTTCTGTTTAATTTCTCAATCCTGTAACTCGTATATGAGATTGAATATAGACCACAATGGTGGGGGATTTTTCTTTACCCAAAATTTATATCAAAACAAGAAGACCTATTTTTTTATCGTTTAGGACAAAGGATGTAATCCTTGCTAATTAATTTGCTATATAATAAAAAAAGTTATCATTAATCTTTTCAAACCTCTGAATCTGGAATAGAAAATTATCTGTTTCCATTTCTTCTTTTGAATTGAAATAGAATCCATATGAATTATCTGTAAGCCCGTCGACTAGATAAAAAATTCCTTTTTTTGTTTTAACAGCAGAATAAATATTTAATTCCTGAAGTAAATCAAGAATCTTAATTTGTTCTTTAGAAAAACCATCATTTACGTCACTTTCAATTTTATTCGATAGAGGAAAAGGAGAGTCTATGGGAATTATATATCTCCAATACAATTCCTTTTCTTTATATAAATTATCAACTCTTTGGATTCTTTCGTAAAATGTGAAAATTTCACTTTTATTTGCAGAAATAAGTGTAGTAAGCTTCTTGAATTTTTTCAAATTTTCCTTTAAATAATTCTCCAAAAAGTCTTTTTTATCATGCCCTTTTGCTAAAAACTGATTAGGCATATTCATTGCCGTTTTCTGGGCTATATTATATTTGTTAGAGAACGCTCCAAAAATAAAGTTAGGTACTTGGTTTGCATTATAAAAAGTATCTAAAGCCCAAACTTGTTCTCTTTTTAAAGGTCTGATATCCCATTTTGAAAATGGTTTACTGTTAATCAAAAATGTTTCAAATGAGACAGAATCTTTTTCGACAGATTTCATTAAAAATTCATATATATCGACGTCGTATTTTTTCTCTTTTTCAGGAAATTCTTGGCTAAAACAGATTCCTGTTAAACATAATAGAAAAAGTGTAATGTTCTTTTTAAGCATGATTGTCATGTCAGATTTTGTTCATTAAAAATTCACCCAATCCTAATTTTAATATCAACTCAGTTTTAGTTAGTTTAAGAATAGACAACTCAAATTTTCCATCTATTGAATTTAGAATTATCACTTTTGAATTTTTAGACAACGTCCATTTTCCATTCGCATTTTGCCCCATTAAAAACGCAACAAATTCATCATTACTTTTAAATTCAAAAGTCATTTTATTAATTATGTCTGAATTTAAAGTTTTTTTTCCAAGTTCATCAACTTCTTTATTTAGTGCCTTTTTAAAAACCCATTTTCCTTTTAAAAGATCAGAATTTTGAGCATTTATAGCTATGCTTGATAAAAAAAGAACAAATATTGCAATTGTTTTGATTATGTGATTTGATTGTTTCATTTCTGTTTTTACTTCGATTATATCTTTATAAATAGTTTAATTATGTTTTATGGATTATATCTGTAGTTCTCTTATTATGCAGAGTATCCCGACTTCGTACCCATTCCTAATATTCTTTTTAATTTTTGTTATGTCTCATAGTGGTCGCTACGAAGTCAGTAGACCTCAACTATCCTTTACTTTCTTACTTCTAATTTCAGAATTTGATTTTCTTTCTTTTCTTTAATATAATCTATCCTTACATATTTATTTTCGTCTATCGCTCCTCCATGTGACTTAGCATTATTGTATCCAAACCCAGATATATCAAAATCTGAATATTCAAATTCTACTCCGTTAACAATAAATCTTTCACTATCATGACCGCCAGATGGCATTGGATGAAATTTTGTAACAAATCCTTCTGTTTGTAATTTGGCATTATTGTATAAATCATTTGTTTTGTAATATCCGTGGGCAAATAAGACTGAGAATAGTAAAAAAAAGAATATCGATACATACTGGAATATTTTTACCATGAATTTTTGGTGTTCAGGATCTTTAAATAAAAATTTTTCTTCATCGTTTTCAATCAAGAATAAAAAAAATTTTAAAAATATAAAAATACCAATTGGTATAAATAATGTCCAGATTTTTTTGATTCCATCTCCAGATGAAAAATCATAAATTGTTTCAAAGGAATTCATAGTTTTAAAATTTTATTACAAACTGATATCTATAGGAGCTTTCCCTCAACTTTAACATCGAAAATTAGCTAAGATTAGTATACATCTTTTTCAAATAGAGTAACTTCCCAATACTTATTGACCAAATTAGTTCTAATAGCAAAAGTGAATAATTATTTATTTAATTTATATAGATTTTCTAAAAAAATTATCTTTTCATCTTCGCTCCAAATATTTGTATAAACAAGTAGATTTAAAAAATTATCTTTAATCGAACCGAATAGAAATACATTATCGAGTTTCTTATCATTATATTTCCAAATTATATATTCTAATTTAGAATTTTCCTTAATCTTTTGGATTTTGAATTTATTTTCTTTCAAATAATCTGAATCCCAAACATAAAACAACTTTACGTTTTCAAAATCTGATTTATTACTTTTGAAAAAAGGATACGAATTTTTAGGATTTTGGGCAATTGCAATAATTACTCCATCTTTATTTTTTAGATAAGTTTGACCTGAATCATCCACTCTATTCAATTCTTCCCAATTTCCAGGTATTTTTACTTCACCTGATTTCGTTTTTACATTAGAGTAATCTATAATATCTTGGCTAAAAATAAAATTTGGCAAGAGAAAAAGTAGCACGAACATTAAATTTACTTTATTCATATTTTTGGTTTTATATTTATATTCAACGTTTCTGTGTTGTGTCTCAATGTTTTTGCCACGAAGTCGAGAAACTTCGCAGAGTGGTGCAAAAGTGTCTTGCGCCCGTTTTTTTTATTTATGATTCCTTAAAGTTTCCATTTTTTTTAATTCCTTACTTATTCTTCTTTTCCCCCAAAAAGATCTCCAATTATGAATAATTCCTCCTAAATGCCAATTAATATCAAATTTCTCTTTGTCATTTTTTCGATATGGTGGAAGTATAATTTTACAATGAAGCATTGCAGGATTATTTATAACAGTTTTTAAAAACTCTGTTTCTAATTCAGTTTTTAGATAGTATCTTATTTCAATTATTGTCCTATTCTTTTCTGATTTAAAAACATAAAGATTTAAATCATATATTTTTTCGTATAAATCCGATAATTCTTTGAATATTTCAGTGATATTTTTGGGCTGCTTTTTTAAATTTATTTTTACTCTTTCTTTTCTAATAATTTCGAAATTGTCTGCTTGTACCTCATTTTCATTAGATAAAATGAACATTAGATTTTCAGAAATATTATTCCTGCAACTTTCATTTACCATTTTTAGCAAACTTATTGTTGCTTTTTCAATTTCATTTTCCATTTATTTTAATATTTTTTCAAGCAACATTATCAAAATCGTTATCCCGATAACAAGTCCTGTTACTTTAAAATAAAATACCATACTTTTTTTGCCATCTTGATAATCAGAAATCCTTATCGTTTCTGTACTAGCAATAATTTTATTTTCTTTAAATATTGTATCAACTTGTACTCGATTACTTTCATTTATAAAATACCTTATACCACTCTCAAAGTTTGGTTGATTTTCTATGTCACAATAATATTCAATATTTTGCTTTTCTAATTCACTCTCAAATACTATTTTATCTTTAAACAAAACATAAATCTTAAAATGATTCTCGAATAATATTCCAGCGTTTTCCATATCATTTTTATTTTTTGTTATACCCTTTGTTGTCGCTACGAAGTCCGGAGACTTCGCAGAGCAGGTTCCGTGATGGTGAAAATCTCCCAACTTCGTACACGTTCCTATATTCTTTTTAATCTTTGTAATGCCTTGTTATTGTCTCTACAAAGTCGGGAGGCTTCGCAGAGCAGGTAGCGGATTAATTATTATTCAAAAACTTCTTTAATTTCATTCCATTTATACACTTTCTCTCTAAAATTTAAATATCTAGCATAGTTTTTATCAAAATACGTTGGATCGCTCATATTATTTTCCTTAAAAGATACGGCAATATTTTTACCTTTTCGTGGCAACGCAATTGTAAACTGAGATTGAGACAAGTCCCCCTTAACCGATTGACTAGTATTTTTCTTAGTGAATTCACCAACAAGGTTATTTATAAAAACCTCAAAATTTGAAGTATAACTTTTTAAATAGCCATTTCTTACTTCTGATAAGTTCTCGTCTTTGTATTCAAAAAACTTAAAATTATTTTGATGAAATCCTCCATTACTTCCCAAAACACTAGAAACGGCAATCAACTTTTTATTTTTAACATTCCAATATACTATTTCGTAAATTCCATATCCTGATTGTCCTTCAGTATAACTTTGTTCTAACCGCAAATATCCATTTTTAATATCATACTCTACTGTGTATAACATATCGTATTTTTCAAGTCTTTTATTTTTAATCAAACTTTTTCTTTCAACATAACTTAAACTATCTAGGTATTGTGCTGGAATCGAATAAAAGAAATCTACAATATTCTGAGCACATAAATTTTGAATTGATAAGAATAGGATACTCAGATAAAATACTTTTTTCATTGGTGTAATTATTTATAAATTATATTTTTTTAGGCTTATGCGTTTTATTACATCTTTATTTTGAAGTATCATTACTAGCATATTCTTTTAGTAATTCTTCACTTTTAGCATCTCCATGTTCGATAAAATATTTTAATATGCCGTTAATTAATTCTCGAGATCCTAAATCAATAATTCCGTATTTTTCTTGTAAATCATACTCTTCCATAAATTGATTGTAGGTTACAATTCCTTTTTTCTCAAAATCTAATGTAATCCAAAATAAAAACACAGCATCATTTTCGTAAGCTGGATAATTAAAAGTGTAGAGTTCTGCAACATCGCTAATATCAATATTCGAATTATTGTCTAAAACATTTTTAAACACTTCATTGCTATTACTCCCTTGATATGATTTAGAATCTGCTTTGTAATTATTTAAAGCTTCTTTAATTTGTATGTCATTCAAATTAAAAATAAGATTTGAATGGGTTCGTAAATGAATAACATAATTTAATATTTCTTCATCCGTCATTTTTGCATTGATATGATCAGTGATTGTTTTTAATAAAACATTATTTGAAGGGGAAGTAAAGCCTAAGATATCCTTTTTACTTAAACTTGCTAAATGAGACTCTTCAATATAATTCCTGCCTCGGTGTGACATACAAACAGGATCACATAATTCTGTTGCATTATGTTTCGATAAAATTCGTTCAAAATAAATTATCGCTAAATATTTTACACAATTTACATTCCCTAATTTTGCTCCTTTTTTAAAATGATTTATAGGGTGTCCATCGGCAATACTAAAGTAACCATAAGATTCCATTAATCCCGCAGTATAAAAACTTTCAGGCATTTTTAAATCATTTTTACTCTCAATAAAACTGACTAATTTGTCGTTTATATCTACAAAATCTGAATCTTTAAGTGCATTATAATTAGCATATATTTCCATTGCAGCTTCTACTCTATTGTTTAAAGTATCAATGGATTGTTTGGACTCTTTTTGATTTAAAAAATCGGTTAAGAAAGCTATATATTTTTTCCTCGCAGCAATTTCGTCTTCACTACTATGATCTACTGAATCATCACTTTGTGATGCTATAGTATCTGATGTTGGATTCTTGTGTTTTTTTTGAATATTACTCTCTTTTGTTTTGCAATTAAAAAATAGCAAGAATAACAAACAAAGCATGTGTGAATATTTTTTGCTACTTTGAAAAAAATTATTGAATTCAAATTTCATTTTTTGGTTTTGGTTTTTATTGAGTTTTTATATAATTAGTTCTAATATTTAATTCTGAAAAGACCTAGCTTGTCTTGCGAAAATATTAAAATAATACTTACAAATCTTTAATTATTTTATATTTTTCTGATGAAAACGATGCTGCGTGAAAGATAGAGGCGATATCCTTTTGTGAAGAGAAACGGAACAAAAGATAAAGCCGAAAGCCTGACCCGGAGGGACACGTCCGAAATATTAAAAGTTTTAAAATTAAACTGGTTGGTTAAAGATTATACGTTATCTTTTCTGTCAAGACAACGCTAAGGCTTCGACTCCGCTCTGCCTGACAATTGGAGTATTTATAAAACAAAAAATCCCATTCACCTTTTGAGAATGGGATTTTTAAAATTTATATTCTTTTTTTTATTTTAAACTACTGCAGCAAATGTAGTAAGAAATAAAAGTCAAATTTATTCTGGAATTTCTATTCCAAAGCTTTTTAAAGGGAATATTGCCCATCTGCCATTTAATTTTATGGCTTTATTTATTTTGATGAAATATTCTTTTTTGTCATTTAATTTCAAAATGATTTTTAGATCATAGATGTCTGAATCTACTTTCTGTTTATTCTTTAAATTAGTAACTTGCCTCTTTTCTACCAAAACAGATTCTGTTTTAACATATTTTACTTGTTCCCAGTCATGCATTGTTTTAAAATGCGAAATGTATTGATTTATCGTTTTGATCTCAAAGGGCTTGTTTTTTTTTCCTTTTTCAATAATTAAATCCATTAGTTGTTGGGGTGATTGTAGATTTGACATTTCGTCTGAACTGACAGAACCATCTAAAAAACCGTACAATGCTGTTTCGTCAGGAGATAAAAAGAGAGAGTACATTTTTTCAGCATCATTATTTTTAATATTAGTAATGATTTCTTGAGAGAAGTCATCAAGGGATTCAGCATTGTTTGAGCAAGATGATAGTACTATAAAGCTAAATAGGATAATAATTCTTAAAATTTTCATAGGTCTTAATATAGGTTTTTTTAAATTCGCATAAAAGTATAAAAAAAATCCCGCCTCAATTAAGAAACGGGATTAACAAGATATTCTCTTTTTTTATTTTAAACTGTTGCTGCAATTTCTTGTGGCAACGGAATTTGATTTTTAAGTAAATCTTCGAATGTTTCGTGTTGTCTAATCAAGATTCCTTTTCCGTTCATCCAAAGAACTTCTGCTGGTTTGTATCTTGAATTGTAGTTTGAAGACATAGAGAAACAATATGCTCCTGCATTTCTGAAAGCTAGAATATCACCTTCGGTAATTTCCGAAATTCTACGGTTGTTTGCAAAGGTATCTGTTTCGCAAATGTACCCTACTACTGAGTAAAAACGCTCTTTCCCTTTTGGGTTTGAGATGTTTTCGATATGGTGTTGTGAACCATAAAGCATTGGACGAATTAAGTGATTAAAACCACTATCGATTCCAGCAAATACAGTTGATGTTGTTTGTTTTACAACATTTACTTTCGCTAAGAAGAAACCTGCCTCACTTACCAAGAATTTTCCTGGTTCGAAAATCAACGTTAAATCTTTCCCGTATTCTGCACAGAAAGAATTGAATCTTTTTGATAGTTTTTTACCTAATTCTTCAATATCAGTTTCGATATCATCTTTTTTGTATGGTACTTTAAATCCGCTTCCGAAATCTAGAAACTCTAAGTTTTTGAAGTGTTTTGCTGTATCAAACAAGATTTCGGCAGCATACAAGAATACTTCGATATCAAGAATATCCGATCCTGTGTGCATGTGAATACCTACAATACTCATTTTTGTATTCTCTACAATTCTTAATATATGAGGAATTTGATGTACCGATATTCCAAATTTACTATCGATATGTCCCACAGAAATATTAGCATTTCCTCCTGCCATTACGTGCGGATTGATACGAATACAAACTGGTGTATTAGGATATTTGGTTCCGAATTGCTCCAGAATAGATAAGTTGTCGATGTTTATTTGCACACCCATTGCAGCAACTTCTTCAATTTCTTCTAAAGAAACTCCGTTTGGTGTGTAAAAAATTCTCTCAGGCTCATATCCAGCGTGAAGTCCAAGTAATACTTCTTGAATAGATACTGTGTCTAATCCAGACCCCATATCCTTTAACAACTGAAGTATTGCTACATTAGACAAAGCCTTCATGGCATAGTTAATTCTAAGATTCTCTACTTTAGAGAACGCTTTAGTTAACCTGTTGTATTGTGATTGGATTTTTTCAGCATCATACACATATAATGGACTTCCAAATTGGTCTGCTAATTGCAGTAAATCTTTTGATTGCATTGTTAAACTATTTTTGACAAATTTATTACTCTTTTGAATACCCACCAATAAAATGCAAAATAATAACAAATTATAACAATTTGTTTAAAAACAAACATTTTGTGCACAATATTAGAAATTAGTTTCTAAGGTTCTCAGTTGCTAAGTTACTAAGTTTTTTTCAGAAAAAACCTTTGAACTTTAATGCCTTACAATCTTATAACTTAAAACCAAAAACCCTTGAATAAATAACATTCAAGGGTTTTCTTTTGTTGTGTTGTTTGTTGGTTTATAGACTTGGTAAGTCTCCGCTTCCTTTTGTTGGTAAATTTGTAGATCCCATTAAATATAAATCTACTTCTCTTGCTGCCTCACGGCCTTCGGAGATTGCCCATACAATTAGGGATTGTCCTCTGCGCATATCACCAGCTGTAAAAATATGAGGAACATTTGTTTGATAATTTGTTGCTTTGTAATTGCTTCTCATATCCAACTGTAATCCTAATTGATCGCTTAATGTTTTTTCTGGTCCTGTAAATCCAAGTGCCAATAAAGCTAAATCACATGGCCAAATTTTCTCTGAACCTTCTTTCTCTATAAGTTCTGGTCGTTGTCCTGGTGTCATTTTCCAAGCTACTTCGACAGTTTTTAAACCTACTAATTCCCCCTTTTCGTTTGCAAGAAACTCTTTTGTATTTATTAACCAGTTTCTGTCACAACCTTCTTCATGAGAAGATGATGTTTTAAGTTGCAACGGCCAAAATGGCCAAGGTGTAGTTTCGCTTCTTCCAACTGGTGGTTTAGGCAAAATCTCAAAATTAGTAACCGATTTTGCTCCGTGTCTGTTTGAAGTTCCGATACAATCTGATCCTGTATCTCCACCTCCAATAACAATAACGTCTTTGCCTGTAGCTTTTACTTGGTTTGGAATTTCTTCTCCAAATAAAACTTTTGTTTGTTGTGTTAAGAAATCCATTGCTTGAACAACGCCTTTGCTTTCGATTCCTTTTGTTGGTAAGCTTCTTCTTTCGGTTGCTCCTCCACATAAAACAATCGAATCGAATGCATTTAGTTCTTCGATACTATAATTAACTCCAACATTTACATTGGTTTTAAATACAATTCCTTCGGCTTCTAATATTACTACACGTCTGTCGATTATTCCTTTTTCTAATTTAAAATTTGGAATTCCGTAACGCAATAATCCACCTATTGCATTGTCTCTCTCAAAAACGGTAACGGTATGACCAGCTCTGTTTAATTGTTGTGCCGCTGCCAAACCTGCAGGACCTGAACCAATAACAGCAACTGTTTTTCCTGTTCTCTTTTTTGGTGGTTGTGGTTTAATCCAACCTTCAGCAAAACCTCTTTCGATAATATTTTTTTCGATATTTTCTATCGCAACTGGTTCTTTGATAATTCCTAATACACATGATTTTTCACATGGAGCTGGGCATAAACGACCTGTAAATTCAGGGAAGTTATTTGTAGACTGCAAAATTTTTAATGCACTCTCCCACTCTTCCTGATGTACCATGTCATTAAAATCAGGAATTAAATTCCCTAACGGACATGCACTGTGGCAAAACGGAATACCACAATCCATACATCTTGAACCTTGTTCTTTGATCTTATCTTTTTCTAAGGTTATCGTAAACTCATTATAGTTTGAGATACGTTCCTTAACAGCAATATTACTTTCGTCTGCTCTATTATATTCTTTAAATCCACCTATCTTACCCATGACTTTTTTATTAAATTTAGTAGTGAGATGTGAGAAGTAAGTTGAAAAAATCAAACTTAGTACCTCTGCACATTTGTAACTCAGAACCTCTTAATCAGCTATTAATTCTTCAATTTGCTTTTCTTCTGCTATTCTCTGTAATGCCTTTTTATAATCTGTTGGCATTACTTTGATGAAATGTTCCTGTTCGTTTTCCCAGTCTGCCAAAAGTCTTTTTGCTAATGGACTATTTGTGTATAACGAATGGTTCTTGATTAAACGTCTTAACTTGATAAAATCATCTTCTTCCATAGGATCAAATGCAACCATTTCCATGTTACATAATGTAGAATCGAATTTTCTATTCTTGTCGTAAACGTAAGCAACACCACCGCTCATACCTGCAGCAAAATTTCTTCCGGTTTTACCTAAAACAACGACAGTTCCCCCCGTCATATACTCGCATCCGTGATCTCCAATTCCTTCTACAACAGCAGTTGCTCCAGAATTTCTCACACAAAAACGTTCTCCAGCCATACCATTAATGTATGCTTCACCAGTAATAGCTCCGTAAAGGGCAACGTTTCCAATAATGATATTGTCTTCAGGTTTGAAAGTCGCCGTAGGAGGTACTTTTACAATTAATTTTCCTCCAGAAAGACCTTTACCTAAATAATCATTACAGTTTCCGTGAATTTTAAATGACAATCCATTTGTTGCAAAAGCACCAAAACTTTGTCCGGCAGAACCTTCAAAATCAACTAAAATAGTGTCATCGGGTAATCCTTGTGCACCATAGATTTTTGAGATTTCATTACTCAAAATCGCACCTACAGAACGGTCTGTATTTTTAATCTTAAAAGTTACTCTTGTTTTCTCTTTTCTATAGATAGACGGAATAGCTTCTTTAATTATGTCAAAATCCAATACATTTTCAAGTTGGTGATCTTGAGTTGTTGTATTATGATTTGGTTCTGTTTTTGCTTTTTCTGGTTTGTATAAAATAGAAGACAAGTCTAATCCATTAGCTTTATAATGTTTGATAGCTTTGTTCACATTTAATTTTTGTGATTGCCCTACCATTTCTTTTAAAGTTCTGAATCCTAATTGTGCCATGATTTCTCTTAACTCCTCTGCAATAAAATACATAAAGTTGATTACATGCTCTGGTGTTCCTTTGAAATTTTTTCTTAATTCTGGATCCTGTGTAGCAATACCAACTGGACAAGTATTTAAATGACAAGCTCTCATCATGATACATCCTGAAGCTACAAGTGGCGCCGTAGCAAAACCAAATTCTTCCGCTCCTAATAAAGCTGCAATAGCAACATCACGTCCCGTTTTTAACTGACCATCACACTCTAATACTACACGACTTCTTAAATCATTTAAGATCAAAGTTTGTTGGGCTTCCGCCAAACCAAGTTCCCAAGGAATACCTGTATGTTGTAAAGATGTTAATGGTGCAGCTCCAGTTCCTCCGTCATAACCAGAAATCAAGATCACATCTGCTTTTGCTTTGGCAACACCAGCAGCGATTGTTCCTACTCCTACTTCCGAAACTAATTTTACGTTAACACGCGCTTCACGATTGGCACTTTTTAAATCAAAAATTAATTGAGATAAATCTTCAATAGAATAAATATCGTGGTGAGGTGGTGGAGAAATAAGCCCAACATAAGGTGTTGAATTTCTAGTTTCAGCAATCCAAGGCACTACTTTTTCGCCTGGCAATTGTCCTCCTTCTCCAGGTTTAGCACCTTGAGCCATTTTTATCTGAATCTCTTTAGCATTTGTCAGGTAATTGATAGAAACACCAAATCTTCCTGAAGCAACTTGCTTGATAGCACTATTTCTAGAATCTCCATTAATTTCTTTCTGGAAACGTTTAGGATCTTCTCCTCCTTCTCCCGAATTACTTTTTCCGCCAATTCTATTCATAGCAATTGCTAAATTCTCATGTGCTTCTCTACTAATAGATCCATAAGACATTGCGCCCGTTTTAAATTTTTTTACAATTTCTGTCCAAGGCTCTACTTCATCAATAGAAATTGGATCTAGGTTATTAAATTCAAATAATCCTCTAATTGTCATAAGGTTTGAGCTTTGCTCATTGACCATATTAGAATATTCCTTATAACTTTCTGGGCTGTTTAAACGAACTGCTTGTTGTAATTTGGCAATTGTAGTTGGGTTGAACATGTGTTTTTCACCTGATCTTCTCCATCTGTAAATACCTCCAATTTCTAATGGCAATAAATTGGCAATTTTAGAATTTGGAAATGCTTTTTGGTATCTTTTCTTAACTTCTTTTTCAATTTCCATTAAACCGATTCCCTCTATTCGAGATGGTGTATATGGGAAATATTTAGATGAAAAAGTTTTATTTAAACCTAAAATTTCAAAAATTTGTGCAGCTCTATATGAGTGTAATGTAGAGATACCAATTTTATTCATAATCTTAAGAATACCTTTTGCAATAGCTTTATTATAATTTGCAATAGCATAATCGGCTTTTATTCCTGTAATAAAACCTTGTTCAACTTGATTATGAATAATTTCATTTACCATATAAGGATTAATAGCACTTGCTCCATAACCAAATAATAATGCAAAATGATGTGGCTCACGTGGTTCTGCCGATTCGATTATAATTCCGAATTTAGAACGAACCTGCAAAATATTCAATGAATGATGAATATAAGAACAAGCCAATAACATAGGTATTGGTGCTAATTCTTTGCTCACTCCTCTATCAGACAGAATGATAATATTGTGTCCTTCGTTTACAGCTTTAAAAGTTGCCTGAACACATTTTTCTAAAGCGCGCTCTAAACCATTTACTCCTTTTTCTATTTTATACAAAGTAGAAATTGTTGCTGTTTTAAAATCTGCGTGGTCTATATTCTTGATTTTATCTAAATCCTCTTTTGAGATAACTGGATTTTGGATTTTTAATTTTTTGCATTGTTTTGATTCAATTTCAAAAATATTAAAATCTCCTCCTACTGCTAAACTGATATCTGTGATAATTTCTTCACGAATACCATCTAAAGGCGGATTGGTTACTTGAGCAAACAATTGTTTGAAATAATTATACAATAACTGTGGTTGCTCCGACAAAACTGCCAATGGAGTATCATTACCCATAGAGCTAATTGCCTCTGCTCCCTGAGATCCCATTGGGTTAATGATTGTTTTTAAATCTTCGATTGTATAACCAAATAATCGTTGTCTTGTCTCGAAATCAATACTCTCGATAGGAGTAGGATTATTAGTATAAGGTACCTTAGCTAATGGCAATAAATTATCATTTAGCCATTCTTTATAAGGTCTTTTTGTTACAATATCATTTTTAATCTCATCATCTTCTATAATACGACCTTCATTCATATCTACCAAGAACATTTTTCCTGGCTCTAAACGACCGTGCTGTATTACATCTTCTGGCTTAATATCAAGAACACCAATCTCTGATGACATGATTACGAAACCACTTTTTGTTAAAGTATAACGAGAAGGACGCAATCCATTTCTGTCAAGCAAGGCTCCAATTACATTTCCATCTGTAAACGGAATAGAAGCTGGTCCATCCCAAGGCTCCATAATACAAGCATTATATTCGTAAAATGCTTTTTTATCTTCAGACATTGTTTGGTGTTTCTCCCAAGCTTCTGGTACAACCATCATCATGGCTTCAGGCAGTGATCTTCCAGTCATTAACAGTAATTCTACCACCATATCCATAGAAGCTGAATCTGATTTCCCTTCTAAGATGATAGGAAATAATCTTTTAATATCATCTCCAAAAATATCACTTTGCATCAATTCTTCACGAGCTCTCATTCTGCTAATGTTTCCGCGAAGTGTATTGATTTCTCCATTATGACACATATATCTAAAAGGCTGAGCCAACTCCCAAGATGGGAATGTATTTGTAGAGAAACGTTGGTGCACTAATGCCAAACGTGTAACTAAGTCAGTATCTTTTAAATCGGTATAATATCCGCTGATATCTTCTGGCATCAACAAACCTTTATATATAATGGTTGTTGTAGATAAACTAGAAAAATAAAACATATGACTCTCAGAAGTCTTGGAATTTCTGACAGCGTGTTCTGCTATTTTGCGAGCTGCAAACAACTTAGCGTTAAATTGTTGTTCTGTTAGTTCTTGCCCATTTTTACTAACAAACACCTGCTTAACGGTCGGTTCTTTTTCTGCTGCAATTTCTCCTAAACTATTTACATCAACCGGGACATCTCTCCAGCCTAAAATAGCTAAGTTTTGCTCTTTAATGGTTGTTTCAAATGCATTTATACAAAATGCTACTTGATTTTTACTTTTAGGTAAAAAAACCATTCCTACTCCATACTCTCGTGTTTCAGGGATTTCAAAATCACAAACTTTCTTAAAAAAATCATGTGGGATATCAAATAAAATTCCAGCACCGTCTCCAGTTCTTCCATCAGAACTAACTGCACCACGATGTTCCAATTTTATTAAGATATCCAATGCTTTATGAATGATGTCATTAGACTTAATACCATTCAAATTACAAATAAATCCTGCACCACAATTGTCGTGTTCAAATTCGGGCAGATATAGCCCTTGTTCTTTAACTTTCATTCTTGATATTTTTTTTACAAAAATAAAGATTCTGTTAAACATACTTTATCAAATAAAGCATATCACTTACATTTTTATACTAATAATAGAAAAACAATCCTAAATTATCAATAACATTATTTAACCCACCCCGAATTGACAAAATCATAATTGGAATTTCATTTTTATAGACAAAATCCCGATTACGCACCAAAAACAGCAACATTTTATGTTAAATCTCAAACGATATAGTGTCTTTGAATTAACATTCATTGCACAATTATTTAACTCAAAATTTTAATTAATTTTAAAGAAAAAGCATTGCGAAATAAGTCTTGCTTTTTATTCCAAAAAGATTTCTTTTTAAAGTTGATTTTTGCTATTTTTGTCCCACTTTTATTCTGAAATTAATTCAGAACCAGACAAATTCTATATTATGAACATACACGAATATCAAGGAAAAGAAATTTTAGCTAGTTACGGAGTACGCATCCAACGCGGAATTGTAGCTAATAATGCGGTTGAAGCTGTAGCTGCTGCAAAACAATTAACTGCTGAGACTGGTACAGGATGGCACGTTATTAAAGCACAAATTCACGCAGGTGGACGTGGAAAAGGCGGTGGAGTTAAGTTAGCTAAAAACTTACAACAAGTTGAAGAAATAGCTGAACAAATCATCGGAATGCAATTGATTACACCTCAAACTTCTGCTGAGGGTAAAAAAGTAAATAAAATTTTAGTTGCTGAAGATGTTTACTATCCTGGTGAAAGCGAAACTTCAGAATTTTACGTTTCTGTTTTATTGAATAGAGGTACAGGTCGTAACATGATCATGTATTCTACTGAAGGTGGTATGGACATCGAAGAAGTTGCTGAACACACCCCACATTTAATCTTTACAGAAGAAGTTGATCCATCTGTAGGATTACAAGGTTTTCAAGCAAGAAGAATTGCCTTTAACTTAGGTCTTTCTGGAAATGCTTTTAAAGAAATGGTAAAATTCATTGACTCATTATACAATGCTTACATTGGTTCTGATGCTTCTATGTTTGAAATTAATCCAGTTTTAAAAACATCGGATAATAAAATCATGGCTGTAGATGCTAAAGTAAATATCGACGATAATGCTTTATACAGACAAAAGAAATATGCTGAAATGCGCGATATTCGTGAGGAGAACCCAATCGAAGTTGAAGCAAAAGAGGTAGGATTAAACTATGTAGATCTTGACGGTACTGTAGGATGTATGGTAAACGGTGCTGGATTAGCAATGGCTACTATGGACTTAATTAAGTATGCTGGTTTCGAACCTGCAAACTTCCTTGACGTAGGTGGAACTGCTGATGCTAAACGTGTTGAAACAGCTTTCCGTATCATTTTAAAAGATCCAAACGTAAAAGCCATCTTAATCAACATCTTCGGAGGAATCGTTCGTTGTGACCGTGTTGCTCAAGGAGTTGTAGACGCTTACAAAAACATGGGAGACGCTATTAAAGTGCCAATCATTGTTCGTTTACAAGGTACAAATGCTGCTATTGCAAAAGAACTAATTGACAATTCTGGAATGCCAATTTTATCAGCAGTAGAATTTCAAGAAGCTGCTGACCAAGTTAAAGCTGCACTTTCTTAATCAAATAAGAAATCAATTATATAGAAAATCCTTCCGATATTATCAGAGGGATTTTTTTTTGTTTTATAAAGTCGTATGTATAATAGAGATAAACTGCAGTGCGTACAACCTTTCGTGTAATCCATACTATTTTTTAACTAAGAAACACACTAAAGTTCCCTCTAGCCTTATGATTAAAACGCAAAGTTCACAAAGCTATATGAATATAACTTTGCAAACTTTGCATTTATTATAGAGTTCTTACTATGTAAAAAAACTAAGTATGTTTTGCTAGTTAAATTAATTATTTCAGAACAGTAGATAATTCCACAAGTTCAAATGTTGGATCATTTACAATAAACTGTCTAAACATTGCAGCATGACCAGCACCAACTAAAACCATTATTTTATCATCTTTGCTTTCAGTTAACTTTTGGATTAAAGAATACATATACAAGTTTCGTTTATACCAGTTTGCTACTAAAGAAGCTCCTGTAAAATCATCTGAATTTCCAGTTCTATTTGCTACTTCAAAGTACCATTGTAAATTATCTTTATCAGCTTCTTTTTCATTGTAGTATAATATAAGTTCAGTCAAAGTACTTTTTGAGATTCTTTCATTTTGATCATTCTCAAATTTTTTCATCAATTCCGCAGTCCTTTCCTTTAAATCCTTTTGATTAGCTTTATCCATACTTATCATTAAACTGTCATAAGAAAAGCGGTTACGATAATCGATTCCGTATAATTTTTTATGATTTAGTTTTTTAGCAGTGCGAAGTGCCAGTTGCGTAATTTCGTTTGCGTCTTTTTTAAAAAGACTATCTATGTTTTTATTGTAAAACTTATCTAATTCGGCTTGTTTGGTAAATTTCCATTCAACAAAAATTTTATCTGGTCCAAATTTCTTGATTTTGTCACTAATAGTTTCAAGCTCTTTTTGACTTTTTTCAGACATAACATTAAACGTTTTTGTTTTAGCAATATCATTTCCAGGATTTGCAAAATGAAAAGTTCCAATTAGCAAGATTTGTTTCTTTTTTGTTTGAGCAGAAGATAGATTAAACGTAATAAGAGCTAGTAATAAAATAATTTTTTGCATGATGATTTTGTGTTTAAATTCATTGCAAATGTATGAGCAGATTTCAAGCATTTTTTTCAGTTTTGATGAACACTAAGTTTCACTTGACCAACTGCCAATATTCTGCTTTCAAAATGTTCATATAATGTTTTTCAAGGTTCGTCATTAAAAAACAAGATTTCATATAAACATCATTTCCATTTAAAGTCATAATTGTATTTTTGAGCTTATAACTATCATTTATGAAACTTAAAATACCTTTTTACTACCATATAATCCTTTTCTTTGGATTATTCCTAACCTACTGTCTTTGGGATTATGGAATTAATAATCGATCAGTAATGATAGAGCAGTCCAAGCTTTATTTCTGGATGACATCAACTTTCATACTTTCTGTTTTTGTGGTATATATTGTAAATTTTTATACAGTCTGTGATTGGTTTTTAAATAAAACGAAAATCCATTATTACTTTATAAGCATTCCTTTTTCATTGACACTTTTCGCTGGTGTCAGATATTTATTTCAAGAAGTAATTATGTTTCATATTATTGGAGTACACAACTATGCTATTGGCGATTTAGAATGGAAGTTTTACATTCCAGATAATTTCTTTTTTGGTTTACCTGCTGTTATTTTTAGTGCTTTAAGCTATTCTTTTTGGCAATTTCAGAGTGCACAACAGCAAAATCAGGAATTACTTTTAGAAAACAAAAAAGCAGAATTTCAAATATTGAAAGCTCAGGTGAGTCCTCATTTTTTATTTAACACATTGAATTCTTTTTACAGTCAGCTAATTTTAAAAAATGATGAAATGGCTTCGGATATTTTAGTACTTTCCGATTTACTTCGTTATGTTATTACAGAAACAGACAAAGATCAGGCAGTACTTTCAAAAGAAATTCAGTTCATCCAGAACTATATTCATTTACAGAAAAAGCGATTTGAAGATCAGTTATATTTAGATTTTACCATTGAAGGAAATTATTCGAATGAAAGAATTCTTTCATCAGCCTTAATTCATTTTATAGAGAATGTTTTTAAACACGGAAAATTCAATACTGAGCAAGAAAAAGCAGCTATTACAATCAAAATAAAAGAAGATTTTTTAGAGATTTCAACTTTCAATCACACCGTTGAAGGTGAAAATTATTCTTCAACCGGAATAGGCTTTGATAATTTAACTAAAAGACTAGAGTACATGTATAAAAGCAAATTTACTCTTGAAAAAACCGAAGGAAATAATATCTTTAAAACCTACTTAAAAATACCTCTAAATAAATAATTTATGGCTTTAAAATGTATTATTGTTGATGATGAACCACCAGCAACACGTATTCTAGAGAATTATATCGATAAAGTTCATTTTCTTGAAAAAACTGGTGTTTTTAATGATTCATTAAAGGCTTTAGAGTTTTTAAATACACAAACAGTTGATGTCATTTTTTTAGACATTCAAATGCCTCAATTAACAGGTTTACAAATTTCAAAAATTATTTCAAAAGATATAAAAGTTATTTTCACAACAGCTTATCCTGATTTTGCATTAGAAGGATTTGAACTGAATGCAGTTGATTACTTACTAAAACCCATAGCTTTTGAACGTTTTTATCAAGCAGTCTCCAAATTAAATACTGACTCAAAAACAGAATTCTCAAACAATAACTCCACTGACTTTATTTTTATAAAAACTGATGGTAAAAATAAATTTCATAAGTTATTTTTAAATGACATTTTATATATAGAGAGTCTACAAAATTATGTTTGCATTCATACCGCAAAACAACAAATTATCACGCATTCATCTTTAAAAAACATAATTGAATCACTACTTGGAAATAATTTTATTCAGATTCATAAATCATATATAGTTTCCCTAAAACAAATCGAATCAACAGATAGCTTTTCTGTTTTCATCAATGCAAAAGAATTACCCATTGGAGCTACTTATAAAGATTCATTTTTTGAACAAATTGATAAAAACAGAGTCTAATAAATTAAATATTCACTATAACACACATAATCCATCAAAACCTACATTTCTAAAGACTTAATCCTAATTTTAAGAATTAACCTTTAAATCAAATAAATGCAAAGTTAAATCAAGGCGCTGAGTCTACGATATGCTATTTAACAGCAGTTTACTCATGGAAAATAATATTGTTTCTAATAGTAAGATTATAAAACTACAGACAGCAAAAGAAAACTTAGCTTATAAATCAATCTAGATTACATTAACTCATCGTAACTATAAATAAAACTTTACCGCAAAGAGCGCAAAGATAAGAAGCCACAAAGGTTCGCTAAGTCTATTAATTAAACTTTGCGAACCTTTGTGTAATCTTTTGCGCTCTTTGCGGTAAAACCTTTTTGCCTATTTCTCCTCCAAAAAGTAAGGCACAAAAAAAAATCCTCACCAAATAAATGATGAGGATTCTAAAGAAAGGCGACGACATACTCTCCCACATAACTGCAGTACCATCTGCGCAGGCGGGCTTAACTACTCTGTTCGGGATGGGAAGAGGTGAGCCCCGCCGCAATAACCACCTTAAGGTCGTTAGTTGCTTTAGGC
>NZ_JPRM01000015.1 GCF_000737695.1 Flavobacterium hydatis | reverse complement strand
AATTCCAGAACAGCCATTTTATTGAAAGCAAGTTTGTTGCTTGGGTTTTGTTTTTTCATGATTTTAAATTTTCAGAGGTTAGTCAATTAGTTGTCCATTGCAATATGTATTGTTAAGCCGATGATCACACCTACACAAATAGGAGTAGTTCCACCATCTACATCATACATCTGGTTATCGTTTAATTCTATAACAGCCACTTTATTGAAAGCAAGCTTGTTGATTGTGTTTTGTTTCTTCATCTTATAAATCACTTGGTATTAGTGTTATATAGATGCTGATAGTGATTGGAAGACAAACAGGAGTAGTTCCACCATCTACATCATGCATTTGGTTATCATTTAATTCTGCAACAACGACCTTATTAAAAGCCAATTTGTTGTTTGGATTTTGTTTTTTCATTTTTAATATTTTTTTGGTTGTTAATTACATTAAGTCGTTAGTTACTTGCAGACAGCAGCAGCCAGTACATGTGTCTCCGCCGCCATCTATAGATGTTCCGCCATTTATTTCTCTAAGTAAATTGTCGTTTAGTTCTGTAACATCTGCCTTTTTAAAGTACAGTTTGTTGTCTAGGTTTAGATTTTTCATTAGAATTTGTTAGGATTAATAATTGGTTAGTATTACAGTTATAGGATCGCAAACACATCCAGAGCAAGGATTTGTGTCAATGTCTTGTCCTTTTATTCCTGTTCCTCCATTAATGGTTTTTAATTGCTGAAAGTTTAATTCAGTAACAACAGCTTTGTTAAAAGCAAGTTTGTTGGTGTCTTGCTTTCTCATTTACAATTGATTTATTATTGTAATTTTTATTTTAACTGTAATAGGATCACAAACACATCCAGAGCAAGGATTTGTATCATCATCATAACCTCTTATTCCTGTTCCGCCATTAACATTTTTTAATTGCTGAGGGTTCAATTCTGTAATAACAGCTTTGTTGAAAGCTAGTTTATTGGTGTTTTCTTTTTTCATTTTATAGTTGATTTAATTGGTTAATCGTCATTTTAACTGTAATAGGATCACAAACACATCCAGAGCAAGGATTTGTTTCATCATCATAACCTCTTATTCCTGTTCCGCCATTAACATTTTTTAATTGCATAAGGTTCAATTCTGTAACAACGGCTTTGTTGAAAGCCAATTTGTTTTGTTTTGGTTTTTTCATTTTTGTTTAGATTTAATTAATAGTTATGTATTTAGAATCTATGATTCAAATAGGCATAATTGGGCTGACTAAAATTGCTTTTAGCACGATCTAATAAATAAGATGAATTTTGAAAATAGGTTTGTACAGTCTAATTTTTGATAGCGCTCCAAAGAGCGTATCATAAACTAGTTCTGGAAAAAAATCCAGACCTATTTAAAGAGTTTTGTAATGCGTTTTTTAATACTGTAAAACAAAGATTTTGATTGTTTTGCACTATAATCGTCTTCAATTTTGAAAATTGAATTTTTGCTGAGCCTTTTTTGGCTTGGTTGATTACTTTTAGTCATAATGATTTTTTTTTGACTAACAAGTGTGCACGGAAGAAGTACTTTAGAAATAGTAAAAAAAAGTTTTATTAAAGACATTTTTTTTTACTTTTGTAGAAGTAATTTCTGGCAACTTGTTAGGTATTACGTTTTGTTAAATTACCTTATAAAACAGAGTCTCCACACTCTGTTTTATTTTTTTTCGGTTTGAAGTGGCTACTCATTTGCATTTTCACCACCCTTCAAAACCAAAGTAGATATAATCTGTTATTCGGATTATTTCTGAGACAAAGTAAAATCTTTTTTTTCTGTAAAAAAAACAATAAACCCCCATATTTATAAAATAAGGGGGTTCTTTTTTGGTTGTAAGTATTTGATTTTAAAGTGTTTTGAAGTTTTTTAGTTCTTTTCGCTTTCCTTCATCTGATTTATCTTTTTTATATAAATAGAGGGGCTAATTCCTGTTGCAATCTTAAAATATTTGGTAAAAGACTCGGGACTTTTATACCCAATTTCTTCTGCAATGGCATTAATAGAATAGGATCTTAGTTTGGCATTATTCTTTAGTTCAATAACAATGTAATTAATCCTTAATTCGTTTACATAAGAACTAAAGTTTTTGTCCAATTCGCTATTGACAATTTTAGATAAATAAGCGGTATTTGTTTTTAGTTTTTTAGCAACATTATGAAGAGTAAAGTCTTGTTTTAAGAATAGCTTCTTTTCTTCGAGCTTTATTAATTTGTCTAGTATTTCTGTTCTGGTTTCATCCTTTATAATAAAATTAGGATTGGTAATTTCTTCAGCTTCTATAGTATCATCGATACTTAAATCTTCACTGCTTAATTCCTCTTGTAATGTAGTATCAATTGTTACAATACTATTATGAATGAGTTCAATATCAGATTCTTTTTCCTCCTCATCAGGTTCCTCCTTAATATCGGTTTTATTTAAACTAATGTTGGTTTGCTGTATTTCATTACTGTTTTTAGGATTCTGGCTTTCAAAGTCTTTTATTTTAAGTAATAACTCCTCAAATTTTACTTGATTTTGTATTCCTTCTTTTTTTCTTTTGATATAAAACCCAATAAATAAAAGAGTCAAAAAGCTTGTGGATCCAAACAATATCCATTTTTGATTTTCCTGGACAGTTTCTCGTTCTTTACTCTCTGTAATATCAATTTTATGTAAGTGATCTATAGCCTCAATCTTTTTATCCCCAATCTTTTTAGATTGTTCAATAAACTGACTATAATAGTAATTAGATTCAGAGAAGTTTTCGATAGATTTGAAGTTCTCCGCTAGTAGATAATATATTTCAGATAAATTCTCGGCGGGCATATTTAGTTGAGTTTCACTCTTAATGAGGGACTTTAAGAGTGTTATAGCCTTGTCATAGTCTTTCTGAATCGAGTATAATTTAGAAATCTTGATATTTATTACTGTAGTCAAATTGCTACTCTGAATTTTTTGGGCAATAATCAGTGCTTTATCGAAGGTTAATTTTGCGTTTATAAAGTCCTTTTTATCAATGTAAATTGAGCCCAATTGTGCAAGAAAATGGATTTCATGCTCTTTTAGGTTGTTTTTTTGTGATTCTTCAATGCCACTTTTTATAAAAACATAGGCAGAATCCTGTTTATTCAAATTAATATAACTTTTAACTAATCCGAGTTTTATATCTAGTTTACTAACATTATCAAAACCATTCTTTGATAAATTCTCTTTGTAGATTTTTAGAGCTTCCTGATATCTTCCTAATTCATAAGCAATACTTCCTTTTTTTATCGAAATGTAGTTGTAAGCGTTGTCATCCTTTAGTTTTCGGGATAAAATGGCACATTCTTCATACAGCGTTAAGGCTTCCTGGAAATCAAATTCATTAAATAAATAGTTGGCTTTGTTTATTTTAAAGACCATTTGAAGCTTTTCGTCATTAGTTGTATTGGCTTTTTGGATTGCCTTATCAAAATAATAAAAAGCGCTGTCTTTTTGTGCCAGAGCACCGCTTAAATCGGCTAGAAAACAATATGATTTTGCTTCTTCTATCGCTAAATCATTCGCTTTAGCATATTTTAATAATTTATGACAGTAGAATTTTGCTTGAGTAGGATTGTTGTATAATAAGCTTTTGACGGAATCTTTATAGGTTTCAATTTTATTCTGAGAAAAGATAAAATTTATTGTAAATAATAAAAGTAAGCAGTAAACCTTGGTTAGTCTATTCATATTCACTCAATTTTTTAAATAAGGCATTGATAATCAGTAGGTTGTTTGGTTTTTTGAGAGTGCTATTTTTATAAATCTGGGGATTTATGACTTTTTTTAGTGGCTTTTTCGGGATAAATTCACATTGTTATTCGAAACCAATTCAAAATCAATTCAATACACATTCAAAACCCAAAGATTATGAAAAAAATTAAAACAAAAAAATTAGTGTTAAAAAAAACTAATATTATAGAGCTTAATTCAGAAGAAGCAAGATTAATTGTAGGAGGTGGTGCTACAGATGCCATAGATATTACAGACCCTAGAAGTATGTATTCTATGTTTTGCGGAAGTTAAAAAAAACTACATTCCAAACGAAAAGAGCGACTCAATTGAGTCGCTCTTTTCGTTTTTACTATTTTATGTTTTAAAAATATACCCTTACAAACGGCATAAATCCAGATCCATAAAGACTTTTGTCCTGGTCAAACAAAACATCATAGCGCGCTCCAATAGTAACGTTTCCTGTTCTGTAACCCGCTCCAAGATATAGAGCTGTATTCCAGTAATTGTCAGAAAAGCTTGGCTGGTAAGGAGTCGAGTTATAATCCGTATTTACGCGAACTTGTTCTAACTCTGCAGATAACTGAATTTCCGGAATAGGATTTATAAGACCTATTAAGCTCCCGCCATAAACGAACGATTTATAATAATTTTTTGATGACAAATAACCAAATTGCAATCCAACACCCACGGATACAATTTCGTTTACATTATAAATTGCACTTGGTATAACAGAAATATCTGTATATCCGGAACCGATTCCTAAACCAAGTCCACCTCCAAATTGTACATTGTTCCAGAAATCATTTTGCTTTTGTGGAATATAATATTTTTGTTGCGCCATCAGACCACTCGAAAATATTAGAGCCAAAATCATAAAAAATGATTTGAAAACGATTGAAAAATGATTTTTCTTCATAGTTAAGCGGATTTTAACAAATTTTTACGTAAAAGTACGTAAAAAAAAGATTTAAATAAATTCGATTATTGTACTTTTGCCATTCTATTTAACAAAAAGTATATTCACAAATATTATGGATAGGTTTTCATTTTTAAATGCAGCGCATACAGAGTTTTTCGCACAATTATACGACCAATATACTCAAAACCCAGATAGCGTAGAGCCAAGCTGGAGAAGTTTTTTTCAAGGTTTCGATTTTGGAATGACAACTTACAACGACGAGGCGCCAGTTCAGCAAATTGTTGAATTCGCAGCTAACAACACCGATTGTAGTTTGGTATCTGAGAAATTGCAAAAAGAATTCAACGTATTAAAATTGATTGACGGATACCGTTCTCGTGGTCACTTGTTTACAAAAACAAACCCAGTAAGAGATCGTAGAACATCATCACCAACTTTAGACATCGAAAATTTTGGACTTACATCAGCAGATCTTTCGACTGTTTTTGATGCTGCCAAAGTAATTGGTGTTCCACCTTGCTCATTGCAAGATATTGTGAAACGTCTTCAGGCAATTTATTGCCAACACATTGGTGTAGAGTATATGTATATTCGTAACCCAAATGTTGTAAAATGGATTCAGGACAAACTTGGAGTAAATGACAATCAACCTAATTTCTCTACAGATGAGAAAAAGGTTATCTTAAATAAATTAAACCAAGCAGTTTCTTTCGAGAACTTCTTGCATACCAAATATGTTGGGCAAAAAAGATTCTCACTAGAAGGAGGAGAATCAATCATCCCAGCTCTAGATGCTTTGATAGAAAAAGCAGCCGAAAAAGGTGTAGAGCAATTTGTAATGGGTATGGCTCACCGTGGACGTCTTAACGTTTTGGCAAATATCTTTGGCAAATCAACACAAGACATCTTCGGAGAATTTGATGGTAAAGATTACGACCAAGAGTACTTTGATGGAGACGTAAAATACCACTTAGGACTTACTGCCGATAAAAAAACAAGAACTGGAAAAAATATCAATATCAACCTTGCACCAAACCCATCTCACTTAGAGACAGTTGGAGCAGTTATTGAAGGAATTACCAGAGCAAAACAAGATAAATATTACGCAGATGATTTCTCAAAAGTATTACCAATTGCCGTTCACGGTGATGCTGCAATAGCAGGACAAGGTATCTTGTACGAGATTATACAAATGGCACAATTAGACGGTTACAAAACCGGAGGAACAATACACATTGTAATTAACAACCAAGTTGGTTTTACTACAAACTACCTTGATGCACGTTCATCTACATATTGTACAGATGTTGCCAAAGTAACACTTTCGCCAGTATTACACGTAAATGCAGATGATGCAGAAGCAGTAGTTCATGCCGTTTCATTTGCATTAGATTACAGAATGACATTTGGTCGTGATGTATTTATCGATTTATTAGGATACAGAAAATACGGTCATAACGAAGGAGATGAGCCTCGTTTTACACAACCGGTTTTATATAAAATCATTGCAAAGCATGAAAATCCAAGAGATATTTATGCGCAAAAATTATTGTCAGAAGGTATTATCGATGCAACTTACGTAAATGCATTAGAGAAAGAATACAAATCGACAATGGAGGTAAACCTTGAAGCATCTCGTAAAAAAGACTTGACTATCATTACACCATTCATGCAAAATGAATGGAAAGGATTTGAGCAAGTATCAGATGTTGTGATGTTGAATAAATTTGATACTACTTTTGCTAAAGAAGGATTAGATTCAATCATAAAAACAATCTCAAGCTTACCATCAGACAAAAAATTCATCAACAAAATAACCAAAATTGTTACTGATAGAAAAACAGGTTACGACAACAACACTATCGATTGGGGAACTGCAGAAGCATTAGCTTACGGTTCACTATTAACAGAAGGATTTGATGTTCGTATTTCTGGGCAAGACGTAGAGCGTGGTACATTCTCACACCGTCATGCAGTAGTAAAAGTAGAAGATTCAGAAGAAGAAGTAATTCTATTAAATGCTATCGAGAACAAAAAAGGAAAATTCGGAGTATTTAATTCCCTATTATCAGAGTACGGAGTTTTAGGATTTGATTACGGATATGCTTTGGCTAACCCTAATGCATTGACAATTTGGGAAGCACAATTTGGAGATTTCTCAAATGGAGCGCAAATCATGATCGACCAGTATATTTCATGTGGAGAAGATAAATGGAACAACCAAAACGGAATCGTTCTATTATTACCACACGGATACGAAGGACAAGGAGCAGAGCATTCTTCAGCAAGAATGGAGCGTTACCTACAACTTTGTGCAAGACAAAATATGTATGTTGCCGATTGTACAACACCAGCCAACTTCTTCCACTTGTTAAGAAGACAAATGAAAACAACATTCCGTAAACCTTTGGTAGTTTTTTCTCCAAAAAGTTTATTGCGTGATCCAAGATGTGTATCAACAGTAGAGGAATTAGAAAAAGGAAGTTTCCAAGAAACAATAGATGATACTACAGTTAACAAAAAAGACGTAAAAACGCTAGTTTTTGTTACAGGTAAATTCTACTATGATATAGTTGCCGAAAGAGAAAATAACGGACGTAATGATGTTGCAGTTGTTCGTATCGAGCAATTGTTCCCATTCCCAGCAGAGCAATTAAAAGCGATTATTGCACAATATCCAAATGCCGACGATTATGTTTGGGCACAAGAAGAGCCTAAAAACATGGGAGCTTATAGCTTTATGTTAATGAACTTTGATCTTGTAAAATGGAGATTAGCATCATTAAAAGCATACGCTGCGCCAGCATCAGGAAGTTATACACGTGCAAAACGTCGTCATGCAGATGCAATCAGAATGGTTTTCGATAAAAATCTATTCAGATAATAAGGAGCTATTTCCTGCTGTACGCTATATCTTTTCCTTTTTAAAGAAAAAAGAAAAAGGATGCCGCTACCATCAGGGCTAAAAGAATAAAAATCTAATTAACAAAAGTTGTTTTCAAAACAATTTAAAATATAAAATTCATAATTTAAAATAATAAGACATGATTTTAGAAATGAAAGTCCCATCACCAGGGGAATCAATAAAAGAAGTTGAAATTGCAACTTGGTTAGTAAAAGACGGAGATTATGTAGAAAAAGACCAAGCTATTGCTGAAGTTGATTCTGATAAAGCAACACTTGAATTACCAGCTGAAGCTAGTGGGACAATCACATTAAAAGCGGAAGAAGGAGATGCAGTAGCAGTAGGAGCAGTAGTATGCTTAATCGATACAAGCGCAGCAAAACCATCTGGATCTGCTCCAGCAGCAGAGGCTCCAAAGGCTGAAGCTCCTAAAGCAGAAGTTAAGGCAGAAGCGCCAAAAGCGGCTCCAGCACCAGCAGCAACTTACGCATCTGGAACGCCATCGCCAGCAGCAAGAAAAATATTAGACGAAAAAAATATAACACCATCTACAGTTTCAGGAACAGGTAAAGATGGAAGAATCACTAAAGAAGATGCTCTAAATGCAGTACCTTCTATGGGAACTCCAACAGGAGGAAACCGTGGTTCAGAGCGTACAAAACTTTCTATGTTACGTCGTAAAGTAGCAGAAAGATTAGTAGCAGCTAAAAATGAAACAGCTATGTTAACTACATTCAATGAAGTTAATATGACACCAATAAACAACTTACGTAACGAATACAAAGACGCATTCAAAGCTAAACACGGAGGTGTAGGTTTAGGATTCATGTCATTCTTTACAAAAGCAGTAACAAGAGCTTTAGCATTATATCCAGACGTAAACTCTATGATGGATGGTGATTATAAAGTAGCTTACGATTTCTGTGATATCTCTATCGCAGTATCAGGACCAAAAGGATTAATGGTTCCTGTAGTTCGTAACGCAGAGAATTTGACTTTCCGTGGTGTAGAAGCAGAAATCAAAAGATTGGCTATTAAAGCGCGTGACGGACAGATTACAGTTGATGATATGACAGGTGGTACATTTACAATTACAAACGGAGGAGTTTTCGGAAGTATGTTAAGTACACCAATCATCAATCCACCACAATCAGGAATCTTAGGAATGCACAATATTATTGAGCGCCCGATTGCTGTAAATGGTAAAGTAGAAATTCACCCAATGATGTACGTGGCACTTTCTTATGACCACAGAATCATCGACGGACGTGAGTCAGTAGGATTCTTAGTTGCCATTAAAGAAGCATTAGAAAACCCAGTTGAATTATTGATGGATAACAATCCTAAGAAAGCATTAGAGTTATAATAGTTTATAATAATTTTCAATTGAAAAGCCGTCATTTTTTATTAAATGACGGCTTTTTTTATTCTGATCGATGTAGAGTTTTATTCTTTTACAATCTTTATCGTTTTTTCACGACCTTCAGATTTCACTTTAAGGAAATAAATTCCTGTTGCTACATGTGATAAATCAAGATCAGAATGCAAACTGTTTATTTTCTTATCCAAAAGAACCTTTCCAGCAACAGAAAAAAGAGTTACTTCGTCAATTACAGATGAGTTCTCGATGCTTAATACATTCTTTACAGGATTAGGATGATACTTAAAATTGGTAAGTACAAAGTCAGGATTTGATAATGTATTTAGCTTTACAGTTACCGCAAGTCTTTCTTTACTTTCAATACCATTAATGGTTTGAGAAGCATAATAAGTAGTATTGTCTACTAATACAGTTGATAACGGTAAAAAAGCTTCGTTTACCCTTTTAGTCTTACCAGATGGTGAAGTTGCATTACTATACCATTTAATACCGCTACCAGAAACATTAATATCAGCAAGAGTTTGTCCAGCAGTAAGATTTAAGGTAATTACTTTTTTGCCCTCAAATAGAGGTGCAGGTGGGTTAATCGTAGAGACAAAGCTAAAAGTACAATTATAAGAATCTCTTACAAGTATTTCGTAAGTGCCAGGCTCCAGGTTTGTAAAAGTATTGTTTTCTGTGAATTTATATAAAGTAGGTGTGATGGCATAGGTGTATTGATTAACTCCGCCAGTTGCATTAACCGTTATTGTTTGGTCAGTAATTACAGCAGTAGCTCTAAGTGCTTTAGGTTCCTGAATTTCTATAGGTTTCATTACAGCACATCCCATTGCATCTTTAATAACTACCCTGTACATGCCTGCAGGCATATTATGAATAGTGTACCTGTTTTCATATACACTCACTCTTGCATCCATTTTTTCTTCAACAAAACAGGTATATGGAGGTGTTCCTCCAGATACAATTGACATTATTTCTGCGTCGCTATCACCATTACATCTAATCATGGTACTTACTGTCATCGCTTCCAAAGGGGGAATAGTTATATCTTGTATCGTTATAGGTGCTGAAGCGATGCAGCCATAAGAGTCTTTGGTATATATTGTATGAGTTCCTGGCTTTTTACCATAAAAAAAGTTCTCTATTTGGTAATTAGTTCCGTCCATTGAATATTGAAATGGAGGTACGCCTCCTGTAGCATTTATAAGGACTATTGGCGTGTAACATCCCGAATACCTAATCGTAGCATCTACGGATAGACGCGGGCTAACATTTAAACGAAAAAGTTTTAAAATAATATTTCCTTTATTATTAATTCGGGCATAAATACTATAAGATTGTACTGTACTTACAAACGAAGTCGGATTTGGAATCGCATTAATGTCGTTTGCAGCATCATCTTTACTAATATGATAGCTAATTGTAGTTTCGGCAGAATTGAAGTCTCCAAGTAATTCATCTTTTTTAATAGTTAAATCAAAAAATGAGTCTCCATTACAACGCACAATAGGGGTAACGACTCTAATTTCTTGTGCATAAAAATTAAAAGATGTAAATAAAAATAATAGATAAAGTAAAGTTTTTTTCATAAGTATCGGTTTGTTAAAATTGTCAACAAATATACTTAAAAAACTGAAATTTAATAAAATATGTATTTATAATGATGTGATTTGTGAAAAGCAATGAGTTTCCGTTGTTATAGAATAGCTTTTTTTATATGTTGGTTTTCTATAGCCGAGTGTATCCTTGTAGATAATTCATTATAATCAGGATTGTAGTTATCCCATATTTTCCAAACATCCTCTCTTTTTTTAATAAAATAAGTTTGCCTGTTTACTTTATTAAGAACAATCGATATGGCATCGTTTTCGTCTTTCCACTCCAAGTTCCAAAATTCTTTTACGGTTAGAATAGCAATATCATCGGTAATACTAGAGACTTTAAAATCGAAAATTTCAAAATTAGATCGATTGTCGATACAGTTTAAATGATAATTTAATCTCGAATAATTTTCGAAAAGATCCTTAATTCTTTTTGCAAAAGGGCTTTCTGCAAAGACGTAATTTGATAAGTTCGAAATATTAATTTCGGGTAATTCTTTCAAACAATTAAATTCTCCCTGACAATAATCGGCAATCAATGACTCAAAAAAAGAGACAGATTCGGTTTTGTTTTCAAGTCCTGATGGTTTATTATAATCAGTTGCTTCACAATTCAGGAAACTATTTAAAGATGGATGACCAATAAAAATGGCCAGTTTGTCTAAACTTTTTAAAAAACGTAAATCAGATTTTTTGGTTTGAGAAGAATCGTTTGTAAATATTCTTTGCAAGGTGGCACTCGAGATAGAACACCCAAGTTCATTTCTCTTAGAACCTTGCATGAATTCTGATTTTTCTAAACAATCAGATATTATTTCCGATAGAATAATATAATGAGCCCTTTTCCATTCTTTAACACCAGATAAAGTACTGTTTTGTATAATAGGATGGGATTTTATGCCTTCTATTAATTTGTTTATTATGATTTCCATATTGTGAATGTTGTTTAATAATTGACATTGTTCTTCTTCGATAATTAAATTTAATTCATGTTATAGGAATACTCTAAGCATAGTTATGCGTAAGATAAGTTGGAGTTATGAGTCTGTTAATGTTAAGGTTATGCTAAAAATACTAATAAATTCGTAAATAATTGCTGTACGAAATAATTAATAACTAAAAACAACAAAACCATGAAAAAACCACTTATTAAATTTTCGATTAAAAAAATTGCCCTTTTGTTTTTTGCCTTACTAGCTTTTTATTCTTGCGAGAAAGGTAATGATCAAGCAGAGAGCGATGTTCAGGAGAAATTAATGGACGGAGATGTCAATCTTCTTGATAAAGGAAGATACGGACTAGCCCCAATGTCTGATGAATATTTAAAGAATATTCAGTTTTTAACACCAAACGATTACCGTTTAAAAATTGCCCAGTTAAGACCTGATTTAGTTTCAGAAACTCAAAGATCTAGTCTAACGGCAAAAATTGCTGCTAGCAAAAATTTGCCAACTCCGCCAGTTGGAAATCAGGGGAGCGAAGGATCTTGTGTAGGATGGGGCGTAGGTTATGCAGCACATAGTATTGCCAGATATCTTAATAATACCGTGCATCAGAGTAATTGGTATAATGCATCAAGAAGTGCGGCTTATGTGTATAACCAGATAAAATTGGGTAATTGCGGAGCAGGTTCTTATCCTAATGACGCCATGAATTTGATAAAAAACCAAGGAGAATGTGCCGAATTTCAGATGCCGTATATTGCGGGAGGTTGCTACACACAACCATCTACACAACAAAAAAACTGGGCATCGGCTAGAAAATCAGGCGGATGGTTTAATGTAAATCCAAGAAGTGCGGCAGATATTAAATATTACCTGAATCAGAACTATGCCGTTGCAGTATGTTTTGATGTAAATCAGAGTTTTTATGATATTCGTAACAACAACCATGTTTGGGCAAATCTTTACGGAGGTAGACAAGGCGGACATTGTGTATGTATTGTAGGATACGATGATGCAACACAACTATTTAAAGTGCAAAATTCCTGGGGAGCAGGCTGGGGACGTAGCGGTTTCTTTTATGTAACCTATAATAATATTGCCAATGGAGCTTTTAATTGGGCAGGATGTATTATTCCTAATCCATCGGCAAATTCTTAGTACGCAGATTAATTTATGATTTAAAAGAGGTTAGTTTTATACTAGCCTTTTTTTATTGCAGATATACATAATGATTATAATAGTCTATAATCGCTTTACCCTGAAGTAAAACATCGGCTCCAATAATACCATGAACAGGTCTTGCTTTGTATTGTCGTAAAGCTTCGTTTACGTGTGAAAGGTCAAAAATTACTAAAGCAAAATCTAAATCTTTCCAAGAACCAATTTGTAATATATTGTTAGACGCCGTTTGGGTAAGCATTCCCGTTGCTCCAGCTCCGGCAGCTTTAGTTTTTGAAGCTTCAGCGCCCAATGCAAAACGCTCAATACTCTCAAAACCTACACAAGTATTAGATGCACCAGTATCTAATATAAAATTCCCGGAAATACCATTGATTTTGGCTTTTATTAAAAGGTGTTGTGTTTTGGTAACTTTGAATTTTATTTTTTTGTATTTCTCTTTTTTGAGAACATCGTGAAGGTTTTCCATTTTTGGTACTGATTGAATATCAAAAATAAACCAATTACGGCCAATAAACTAATGATGTATAGCATATAATTTGAAGATTTATCTTCAGTAGAAATTGAGCCATAATACACAAAAGAACTCCAATAATAAGGAGATTTCTTGGCATTCGGAATCGATTTGTTGTTTAAAAAATCAAGTTTAGCATTGGTATTGGCTTCAAAATACGAAACGTTATTTTTGATGTTTTTATAAAAATCAGCCATAAAAACCGATGTTGTATAATCGTTTACTTTCCATAATGAAAACAATAAGTTCTGAGCTCCCGCAAACTGAAAGCCTCTTGCAATGCTCATTGCACCTTCGCCTTTATATAATTTTCCTATTCCTGTTTCGCAGGCACTCAAAACAACTAAATCAGGATTTAGAGTAAGATTATACAATTCTGAATACAGTATTTCCTGATCATAAAATTTGATGCTTGCCGGAGTTTCGACATCGCCAGAAGAAGCATGTGTACTTAAATGCAAAATTGAGTATTGGGAAGCATTGTTTTTGAAGTTGGCAAAAGTAGCATCAGAGTTCTCAAGAAACTTGCCTTGAAAGTTTGTTTGTATCGATTGCAATTCCTTTTTGGAATAACTCAATTCATAAGCCGTTTTTTCGAAAATAGGAAAAATACCCAAAACAGTTTTTTCTGATTTTGAAACTGGTTTTGAATTCAGATAATTACTAGCCGAAGTGTTATATGCAATTTTAAAATCATGGAGTAAATAATGCATTTTAGCAAAATTCGTTGTAGATGATTCTTGCGTAATCAAAGCTTCAAACGGTAAGAAATTAAGGATTCCGTCGGGAACAATAATGAGGTTTTTGTAAATAGTATTTTTAGGTAATTTCAGCATATCAAAAACTTTTTTTCCGACTCTGTTATATCCAGAAATATCATCATTAATGTTATTTGAATTGCTGAAATATTGAATGAATTCCATAATTTGAGGCATTGCCGTATCGGTGATATTAAAATGGTTCAATGCAATTCTTTGGTCATGTAATGTAAAATAATAGATTTCTTCAAACCCCATAAAATAATAAACCATTACAGCTTTGTCTTTTTCTAGTTTTGATGACAGCGTTTTTAAATCACAGGTTTCGGGAATGTAATCAGGATTTTTAGATTGTATTTGTTTTAAAGAAAGCATCAATTCGTTTTGCTTTTTTATGGCTCTATTGATGTTTGCAATGTTTGCTGAATCTCCTTTTTGCTGTTCTTTTAAAATTTCATTGTTTAAGTTTTGAATCTGTTGTAATAATGATTTTTCTTCTGATGTAGAGGTTTTAATATTCGAACGATAATTTTTCAGTATACCCGATTTGGTTCTTTCGGATAATTGAAAAGCTTGTTCTATGTATTTAATGTCTTTTTCTTTTTCGTATAATCTACCATAAATAGAAATGCATTTTTCAGTACGATTACGAGCTCGTATTTGTGTAATGATTTTAGAGTTTTCATAGACTAATGCATTCATCAGTAAATCTTCAATATAAAAAGAAAGACTAAATGCTTCGAGCGCTTTTTTAGGTTGACTTTGTTTCTTGAAAATATCCGCTTGTAAGTCGAGTAAATCTATTAAAACAGTTTCGGCGTATAATTGATTTTTATTGGGTAAACTGTTTTTTGAGATTTTGTAATTCGGAATTAAAAGACGGAAAGCTATATCTATTTGTTTGGAGCACTCATCATATTCTCGTTGGTCAAAAAGTAACAATGCCTTTTCATAATACAACTTGGCTATTTTACGAGGTTGTTGGTTTGGAGTTTCTAGAAATAGTTTTTCCGCTTTCTCCAAATAAGAATTTGCAATATCAAATTTCTGCCATTGTCTGTTTAAAGCTGCTAAATTTCGGTAAGAATTGGATAAAGTTTCTGATTGACCTTTTTCGTTTTTTAAATATTGTGCAGCCGATTCAAATGCTTTTTCAGTATTAGAATAGGCATTCGATTTAACGATAAATCCATTAGTACTCAATAAATAACCATTCCCCAGATTATTCCATAAAATCCCTTTTTGAGCATTTGATAATTTTTCGGTTTTTAAAGTGCTTTCGAGTAAATCGATTGCTGATGTACTTTTGCCTGAACTTATGTAAACATTGGATAAATTAAGAATTGCTGCAAATTTTTGTTTCTGAGCTTCCGGGTAATTCTTAGAGGTATTTACGATATAAAAATATTGTTTTATGGTATTTTCGGCACTATCATAATCGCCCAAAACAGTATATAAATTGCCTAAAGGTTTCAGGCAATATTCGATAATATCGTAATCTTTCAGTTTGTTTTTTTCGTAAATCTGCCAGGCTTTTTCGTAACTCGTAATTGCCTTTTCGGTTTGCCCAAACTGATTTTCATAATAGGCTTTGTTGCAGTTTAAAACTACAATGGCGAGTAACTCGTCTTTGGTTTTGGGATTTTGGTTTTTCCAGAAAGTGGTTTCTGTATTTGTTAGATTTTGTAATGTTTTCGCAGATGGATGCGCTATAAAAGAATCAATTGCAAGATATATTTTGTCTTCCTGACGTTGCCCGAAAACATTCAGACTTGTAAAGAAGAAAATTAAAATATATAAGCAAGTTAATTTCATATTAGTTAAGTATTGTAGGCTAGAATTAACCATGTAAGTTATTTAAGGTCATATAACTTTTGTGCATATATTGATTTAGCTTAAATGTACTTATATCACTTATATGGTAGAATAACCGTGCCATTCGTGGTAAACCTTTTTCGCGTATCTCTGTGAAAAATCTCTGTGAAAAATCTCTGTGAAAAATCTCTGTGAAAAATCTCTGTGTAACTTAGCGTAATAGCTAATAATTAAAACCTCCAAATTCCATAAAACTGGAAATAATTAAAATTCTGTTCAAAGTTTATCACATAACGCGCGCCTAAACTCGGGCCAATTCTAGCAAAACCAGCTGTTAAGTCGAATAAAAGACCTGTTTTAAAATCGGCAAATGAGTTCTTGACAGAAGTTGATTCCGTTTTGGTGTCTAGTAAATACTGATCCGTTCCGCCTTCAAAAGTTTCTAATTTTATGGTTTGAGTCTGTTCTTCCGAGACATTGATGTTGGCTTGTAAACCAGTGCCAATCCCGATGTAATTATTAATGTTGTAACGAATAAGAACGGGAACTTCCCAATTGATATTTTTGTTTTCGGTACTGGTTGTCATACGCTGGAATTGTTTTACGCCATTTGCATTTACCCCAATTCCTTCTCGTGTTGTAACGCCGCTTTCGTATTTGTTTATCGCATTGAGCCATTCGGCTTGCCAATAAAATCGATAAGATTTAAAAGGCGAAATTGTTGCACCTACAAAATAACTTGTCGATTTGTCTAAATCGGGATATAGATTATAACCTGCTTTTGCACCAATAGATATTCCGGGTAGGAATCTTGTAGTGGCATAATTGGTAATAATAGGTTCATTCTTATCGAATATTATGGCGGTTCGGCTTCGGGTTTTTACTTTATGAAAGTCATCGCCAAACTTCATAGAATATTTTACAAAACCTTTGGTACTGTCTTTTTCTTTTACATTTTTTTGTTCGCTTCCGGGCAAATAGATATTCTTGAAAGTAAAGAATATCTGCTTTTGTTTGATAATTGTATCTAAACAGCTTGTGGTTGGGATTTCGTCTTTGGGGCAAATAGGGCATTTTGGGTACATATCTTCTATCTGAAATGTTTTTTTGTCGAACATATCAGGAATATCCGTCTCGAGTCGGATCATTCGGGCTGGACCTTCGCCGTTGTTTTGGAAACGGGTCTTAAAATTGACTCTTTTAAAACGTACCAATCTGTAATTCATAAAACTTCCGTTAGATCCCATTTTGTTTGGGTCGTGAGAAGTCACAATTTCCATTTCGAGATTTTTTATTTTATGGTTTTTATAACTTCGGTTGGGTACAAATATCCCTCGCATGGTTACGGTTGCACTGGTATCTTTAATCATTTCGGGAGTGGTCTTAAAAGTGTAAAATACATTTCGGGTTTCACTCGGGTTGACATCGTCAAATTCTATAATCGAAACATTATGATAGGTTTTATTTGCGTCTAGTAATGATGCATCTAGATTTTCTTCGGTGGTTGTGTTTCTATATTTTTTAGTTCGAATGTTGTTTTCGGCTGAAGCCAAATAAGTTCTGGTATCATCAAGGTCATTTACAGCAGCAACGGTGTTTTCTTTTATTTCGCGTTCGCCAGCGTAAGTTCGGAAATCGACTAATTGGAAATTATTGTCTTTAAATTGTTTTTCGTTATAAAAAAGATAGAGTTTTCCGCTAGAAACATAGTTTTCCAGATTTTGATAACTTACTACAACTACCATTTCCTGATCGGGAATTGGGTCACAATTTTTTAGGATTGCAAATCCGTTTTGATCGACAATCGAGGCAATATCTTTGTAACTGTTGTCGGTAATATCATTAATGGCAACTTTTTTAGGTCGTGTTGCGGGAGGTTTTCCGTTGTCGTAATTGTTGGTTACGGCAAGTCTTGTGGTATATGTTCCTTTGTTTTTATAAACATGTTTGGGTTCGGCTTGTTTACTGTAATGACCGTCGCCAAGTTCCCATAAATAAGAATAGCTAGGTTTTGGCGCTCCCGCAATAGGAATTAATGGCGGAGTTTCGGGTTTGAAACTTACCAGATTTCCGTTTACACTATAACCAATATTAGCTCTTCGGGTTATGGTGTCTTTTACTTTGGTTTGTGAGAACGAGAATATAGAAAAAAGAATAAAGAGGATAGATAGTAGTGGTTTCATAACTATTGGTTTTTAGCCCTGATAGTAGCGGAAATCCTTTTCCTGACTTCTTTAGGAAGGAAAAGATTGCAACGAATAGCAGGATTAGCTTCTTAAAATCACAGGATTAAATCTTAAAACTGGATTAAATGTAAAAAAAAGTGATGAGCAAATCACCACTTTTTCTTAAAAAGTATTTTGTAAGTTACTGAATAGCATTGATTGCCGCTATCAGTTGGGCTTCGGTACCGACTGTTGTTTCGGTTAGTGTAAAGGTGTAAACATCATTGGCAGCAACTGTAACTGCTTTGATAGCGTAACGCCATTGTCCATTATCTTCGGTTACAAAAATTACGTGGCAAGCAAGCCCAATTGGTATTTGTCCGTAATGCTCGCTAAATAATCCTGCTGATGTATAGGTGTCTAATTTTGCAAGTGCATTTGTTCCTTCGCCATCGTAAGATAAATAAACTGCACTATTTGTGTTGTCGTATCCTTGTGGTGCTTTTACCAAAAGTGTAGTTTTAGGTCTTGGGTCGCTATAAAAACGGTCTACGTTTGTCCAGCCAAAGCTTCCGAAATGTACATAATAATTGCCTCCTTCTGCCTGAACTCCATCTTTACCGCCATTTCCTCCTGCATCGGGTTTTGGTTGTTCCCATGCTAATTCTCCTTTATCATCGATTGCGCCTTTCCAGATGGTCATTAAATTATCGACTCCGCCAGTTAAAGCTGTAGGAACAACTAAATTCATGTAGCAAGTTGTTTTTAGTTCTACGCCGCCTTGAGTGGCTTTAACGAAGAATTCTCCACCTGAGATTAATAAATTTTTATTTCCGTCGGGCATAACTCCCATGGTAGGTTTGTTTGAGATAAGCATATTGCCTTTATCAAAAAGTTCTACGTATTCGATATCGACAACACCAGTTACAGGATTTCCGTTTTTGGTAAGGCAATCTCCGTTTATGGTTAGTTTAACTCCTTTGGCAGAAGTAAGGGTTACTGCGCCAGTTCCTGCTGTGATGGTAAAGTTTTGGGTATTTTTTTTAAGTCCTTTTTCGCTGATGCTTTTAAACGCTGCACCAGATGGTGGGATAACAATGTTGTCGCCATAATTGTTGTCATCGCTATTGTCGCAACTAACAAACGTGAATATTGCTAAGAATAAAAGTCCGATTGTTTTAAAATTTGTGTTCATGATTTCTAGTTTTAATGGTTGTTATAGTAATAGATGTTTTGGGTTAAAGATTTGTTACCCCTGTTTTTGGTTTATTTTTAAATTACTTTAAAACCAAGGGCAATATAGGGTTGTGCGTAATCTGGAACAGGACCTCCGGCACCATAAAAATTAGAACTTAAGAAAACAGCATTACCTTGAGTGATAGGATATGGCACGGTTGTAAAATTGTTTTTTCTTAAAATACGCCCTACAGTTTGGTTGAGTACGGTGTAACCTGGCAGAATGGTTCTTTTTACAGTAATAATATCACCTGAAGCTACTGGTACTGGAGTTATAGATTGATAATCTAGTGTGGTTTGAGAAAAAGTATGAATCCCTGAATAAGTGGCACTTGTTGTAGTGTTTGTAATCTCGATAGTATAACCGCCTGTATAAGTAGTTGGGTTTTGATATCCTACAGTACAAATTTCTCCATTAGCATTTATCTGGATGGTATATTCGTGTGTTTCCAAATCCATTGTTGTAATGTCGTCATAACCATTTGCGGTTGTAAAGGCAGTTGTAATAAGTGTAGAAACATAGGTTGAGTCGCAAACATTATTTGTTGGGTCATTGTCATTATCGCAACTCGAGATTGCAAAAACTGCGATAGATAATATCAAAGTTGGTAGTGTTTTCATGATTTCTAGTTTTAATAGTTATTATAGTAATAGATGTTTTTGTTGGAATAATTGTTACCCTAGTTTCGGGTTTATTTTAAAAGGCATTTTTCTTCAAATAGATTTCCATCTTCGTCTAAGGCAACAAGAATATTTTTTTTCTTAGAAAGGGTGATGATTAGATAAATCCAAACTATCGACCATAAGCCTAGAGTAATGCAGGTAAAGAATAAGTGCAGGGAATGGTTTATTTCTTTTTTCTCTTTGGATAAAACTACATAAGGAAGTTTCTCGTTATGCTCGACAATTACAAAACCATTTCGGATTTTGGTAGAAAGCATCTTATGAAATTGGTCTAAATTTTTCTCGTTTATAAATTGATAACTTTCCATTTCTCTTAATTTTTTAATTGTTTTAAAAGATTCTTGTTTTGGTATATCAACTTGATTATATAATTGTTACCCCTGAAATGGAGATTTATTTTCGGATTTTTTTTACATTAGCTAATTAAAAAGTCGTTTTATGGGCCAAACTAAAATTCATCCTGATCAAATGTATATTGAAGGGCTTGCCGCAAATGATTCGGCGGTGATTCAATCTATCTATAAAAAGTTTGTTCCTAAAGTGGTTTCGTATATAATGAACAATTCTGGCGATAAGGATCAGGCGCAAGATGTGGTTCAGGAAATAATGATTTTGCTTTTTAATCAGGCTAAAGCCAATGCACTACAATTGACTTGCCCATTTGATGCTTACTTTTTCTTGCTATGTAAAAGAAAGTGGCTTAATGAATTAAAAAAAACATCGAATAAAGGGGTAACAATTAACGAAGATGTAGCATCTATAAATGAATCTGCACATGAATTGGTTGATCAAACCGAAGAATTTGAAGAGAAACAACAATTGTTTGATGTCATGTTCCATAAATTAGGAGAGAAATGTCAGGAATTGTTAAAGCTGAGTTTTACGATAAAATCGATGGAAGAAGTAGCCGAGAAACTAAATGTAACTTATGGTTATGTTCGCAAAAAGAAATCGCTTTGTATTGGTCAGTTAACAGAGTGGATTCAGGAAAGTAAGAACTTTAAATCTCTAAAAAATAAGTAGTCATGAACGAAGAACGCTATATATTATTCGATCAATATCTTCAGGGAGAAATGACTGTTGAAGAAAAAAAAAGTTTTGAGAAACAATTAGCCGAAAATCCAGAATTTGTTACGGCATTTGAGACTTTTAAAAACGTAAATCTTCATTTGGAAACCAAATTTGGGTATAAAAAAGAAAGAGAAGAATTTAAAGAAAATCTAACTCAGATTTCGAATACTCATTTTAATAAAAAGAAGAAAAAAAATAAAGCGGTATCTTTAAAACCTTGGTATTATGCAGTTGCAGCTTCTGTTGCAGTTTTAATTGGTTTGTTCTTTTTTAACTATGATTCGAATCCTGTTTTTGAAGATTTTAATCATCCAGAGCAAGCTACTTTTACCGAAAGAGGAGATGCAAATATTGCATTAAAACAAGCTGAAGTAGCATTTAATGCCAGAAAATATAAAGATGCAATTCCGCTTTTTGAGGAAACTCTAAAAGAAATTAAAACACCCGAGATTCAGTATTTTTATGGTGTTGCTTTATTACAAGAAAATGAGTTCCAGAAAGCCGAAGCTGTCTTTAATGAATTAAAAACGGGAACATCTGTTTATAAAGACAAAGCATTATGGAATCTTGCTTTGAGCAAATTAAAACAGAAAGATTATCAATCGTGCAAAGATATTTTAGAAACGATTTCTCAAGATTATGAAGGTTATGATGATGTACAAGATCTCTTGAACGAATTAGATTAAAGGATTATTTCGCTAAACACACAAAGATTCGCAAAGAGTTAAGATGCTTTGCGAATTTTTTTTGTGGAGTTACTTACAGGACTTCGACTCCGCTCAGTTTGACAAGATTGCGAATAGAAAAAATCAGTTTTTATCCGCGTTTTCGCTTTTGCGAATCCGTTTAATCTGCGTACCATTTACCATAATATTATTGATATGCTCAGCCTAACAAGATTGCGTGTAAAACAATGATAAATAGAAATTAAAGCAACATTTTTTTGTTGCTTTTTTTATGATTGTAATCAAATTCGGATTTTAATTTCTAAATTCGATTCCGCAATTACACTAACCTCAAACTATTTATAATTTTAACCTTTTTACTGAATGCAAAAAATTACCCTATTTATTCTTCTTGTTTTTTCACATACCATTTTTAGCCAAACCAAAATTACCGAAACCGAAAAATTAGCTGCTACCTGTAAAGTATGGGGCTTTTTAAAATATTACCACCCAAAAGTTGCCAAAGGCGATTTTAACTGGGACAACCAACTTCTCGAAGTCTTACCGAAAATAGAACAAGCGAAAACTAAAAAAGAGTTTTCATTGGTTATGGAAAATTGGATAGATTCTCTAGGTGAAGTAAAAGATATTGCGCCAATAATTGCGCCAAAAGATGTAGCGTATTTTGATAAGAACTTTGACATAAGCTGGATTGACAGCAATAAATTATTTTCGAAAAAACTTTCTGCCAAATTGAGGTTTATTGAGGATAATAGATTCCAGACCGATGAGGAAATAGGACCAGGGTATAATCCTTTTAAAAACGGAAATTATTTTGATCTTAAGTACGATAATAAAAATTCAAGAATTTTATGGATGTGTATGTATTGGAATCTAGTAGAATACTTTTTTCCAGACAAATATCTTATGGATAAAAAATGGGATAAAACTCTAGATGAGATATTGCCTTTAGTTCTTGAAGCGAAAAACGAGAATGATTTTTACGCAACAATGACAAGAATGTCTACTAGACTCAATGATAGTCATGTTGAATTTGTGACGTATGAATCTAACAAAAGTATGAAATACTATTTCCCTGCTGATTGTAAAATAATTGATGAGAAAATGGTGGTTACAGAAATTTTGGGTGATAGTCTGGCAGAAGCAAGTAATATTAAAATAGGAGATGTAATTGTTAAAATAAATGATAAAACCATTGCAACGCTTATTTTAGAAAATAGGGATCTTGTTTGTGCTTCAAACGAAGCTTCTTATCTAAATAAAATTGTAGGCTCAATTTTGATGTCTGATTCAGATAATGTTAAAGTTGAATTTTTAAAGGATGGAAAGTCCGAAATAAAAGCAATGACTTGGTTTGATTATCATGATTCTCATAGAAATGAGTTTAAAAAGGGAGCAATGAAAAAGAAGGATAAGTTTAAACTCTTGGATAAAAATATTGGATATGTGAATATGGGAGTTATAAAAGTTAGACATATTCCGGATATGATTGAAGCACTAAAATCTACAAAAGCTATTGTTTTTGATATGAGAAATTATCCAAACGGAACTTATGAAGAAATCTCTAAATTTTTAAATGCTCACGAAGAAAAATTTGCAATTTACACCTATCCTGATTTTAGTTATCCGGGAAGATTTAAATGGACAGAAGGAACAAATTGTGGCTCTGAAAACAAAGATCATTATAAGGGTAAAGTTATTGTATTGCTTAACGAAGATTCTATGAGTCAGGCTGAATGGACTGCGATGTCTTTTCAAACTGCTGGAAATACTACAATTATAGGAAGCCAAACGGGTGGAGCTGATGGAAATGTAACAGAACTTGATTTTAAAGAATTTCATACAAGATATTCAGGAATTGGTGTTTATTATCCTGATAAACGCGAAACACAAAGAATAGGAATCGTTCCTGATATCGAAGTTAAACCTACAATTGAAGGGATTCAGCAAGGGAAAGATGAGGTTCTAGACCGTGCAATAAAATTTATTGAAACAGGAGTATAGTGACTCAGTTTGTCAATAAAGACAATATTGGGGAGAAGGGACTAGGTTCAGAGGAACAAAGGCGCAAAGGAACAAAGGCACAAAGTCGCAAAGGTTTTCTGTAGAGACGCACCGCAGTGCGTCTACGCAATACTTATTACTTGTTACTCGTTCTGAAAAGATTACGAATAGAAAATCAGTTTTTGTCCGCGTTTTCACTTTAGTGAATCCGTTTAATCTGCGTACTATTTATCATGAGGCTTGATGTTGTATTTTACAGCAAAATTTGGTTATTGTAATCAAATTGGGAAAGTTTTTATTATTGTCGTAATTTTGGGCTTTTAAAATTATAAAATTGAACCCAACAACAATTATTACCGATACACATACACATTTATATTCAGAGGAATTTGACCAAGATCGAGGTGAGATGATTCAGAGAGCGATTGATGCTGGTGTTTCTCGTTTTTTTATTCCTGCTATCGATGCAGCTTGCACCCAATCTATGTATGATTTGGAGCAAAAATATCCAGATAATGTATTCTTAATGATGGGTTTGCATCCCACTTACGTAAAAGATAATTATGTCGATGAGCTTAAACATGTAGAAACAGAATTAGCAAAACGAAAATTCTACGCAGTTGGCGAAATCGGAATTGATTTATACTGGGATAAAACCCATTTAAAAGAACAACAAATTGCTTTTAGAACTCAAATTCAATGGGCAAAACAATATAAATTACCAATCGTTATTCACTGTCGTGATGCTTTTGATGAGATTTTTGAAATCTTAGAAGAAGAAAAATCAGATGAATTATTTGGTATCTTTCATTGCTTTACTGGAACTCACGAGCAAGCATTACAGGCGATTTCTTATAATATGAAACTCGGAATCGGTGGTGTGGTGACTTTTAAAAACGGAAAAATCGACCAATTCCTGAATCAAATCGATTTAAAACATATTGTTCTCGAAACCGATTCGCCATATTTAGCACCAATTCCTTTTCGCGGAAAGCGAAACGAAAGTAGTTATTTGCTGAACGTTGTATCAAAATTAGCCGATATATATGACGTTTCTGAAGAAGAAATAGCAGTGGTAACTACCCAAAATTCAAAAGACGTTTTTGGGATTTAACTTAGAACGTATGATACTTTAATTTTTTTTTTGTTCATTTGTCCACTTAAAAATAGATATTTATAATGCAGAAATTTGATGCGATTCGACCGTTTTATGATTCAGAAGTAAATGAAGCCCTTCATGGTGTAGCAAATCATCCTATGATGAAAGCCATGATGAACTTTTCATTTCCAGAGTTAGACGACGAAGTTTGGAAGGAACAATTGAAGAGAACTCACTCTATTCGTGATTTTCAATGCAATTTTATTTATCAGACAATTCAAAAAGTTCTCGAAAGAAGTTCAGAAGGATTAACAACTTCGGGATTCGAGAAACTAGAAAAAAACACTTCTTACTTATTTGTTTCTAATCATAGAGACATTCTTTTAGATACAACATTATTAAATGTTTGCTTGTTTGAGCATGGTTTGGTAATGACTGCTTCGGCAATTGGAGATAATTTGGTTAAAAAAGCGTTCTTGAATGTTTTGGCTAAATTAAATCGTAATTTCTTGGTTTTACGTGGTCTTTCGCCTCGTGAAATGTTGCAAAGTTCTAAGTTATTATCGGAGTATATCGGACATTTATTGTTTCGTGAGAACCGTTCGGTTTGGATTGCACAACGTGAGGGAAGAACCAAAGACGGAAATGACGCTACAAATCCTGGTGTTCTTAAAATGTTAGGAATGGGATCTGATGAAGCGAACCTGATGGATTATTTCAAGAAAATGAAAATAGTTCCTGTTTCGATTTCATACGAATATGACCCAACCGATGCTTTGAAAATGCCACAATTAATGGCAGAAGCGAATAATGAGATTTACATTAAAGAAAAAAATGAAGATTTCATGACCATTTTAAGTGGTATCATGGGAACTAAAAAGAGAATACATATTTCGGTAGGAGATGTTCTAGATAAAGAAATTGACCTGATTGCTGCTGAAAATGACAATTCGAATAAACAAATTCAAGCATTGGCACAAGCTATAGATGATTCGATATTAAAGAATTATAAATTATGGCCAACTAATTTTATCGCTTACGATATTTTAAACAAAACCGATAAATTTGCTCATTTGTATAAAGAAAATGAAAAATTACTTTTTGAGCGTCGTTTAGAAATGCGTATCGGAAGTGATAATCCTGTTACAAGACAAGGTTTTTTATGTATGTATGCAAATCCTGTTGTCAACAAATTAAAATACCAAGATGTCATCTAAAGCCAAAATACTTTTAATTTATACCGGTGGAACTATCGGTATGAGCAAAGATTTTGAGACTGGAGCGCTCAAAGCCTTCAACTTTAGTAAATTATTACAAAAAATTCCTGAGTTGAAACAATTGGATTGCGAAATCGAAACGGTTTCGTTTGATACTCCAATTGATTCATCGAATATGAATCCTGAAGAATGGACAAAAATTGCCGTGATTATAGAAGATAATTATGAGTCTTTTGATGGTTTTGTAGTTCTTCATGGTTCAGATACCATGTCATATTCTGCATCGGCATTAAGTTTTATGCTGGAGAGTTTATCTAAACCTGTGATTTTTACGGGTTCGCAATTATCAATTGGGGATTTGCGAACTGATGCTAAAGAAAATCTTATCACAGCGATTCAGATAGCTTCACTTCAGCAAGACGGAAAACCTGTAATCAATGAAGTTTGTTTGTATTTTGAATACAAATTATACCGTGGTAACAGAACATCTAAAGTAAATGCGGAACATTTTAAAGCTTTTACAGCTCCAAATTACCCAGAATTGGTAGAATCTGGAGTGCATTTAAAATTAAATTCGCATTTGTTTTTGCCTATAAAAACGTCTTCGAAATTAATCGTTCACAAAAAATTAGACAATCACGTTGCCATAATAAAAATGTTTCCTGGAATGAGCGAACCAGTTTTGGCAGCAATATTGGCAATTCCGGACTTAAAAGGAATTGTTCTGGAAACTTACGGATCTGGAAATGCACCAACAGAAGATTGGTTTCTTAATGCTATTAAAAAAGCCATTCAGTCTGGTATGCACATTGTAAACGTAACACAATGTTCGGGTGGAAGTGTGAATATGGGACAATATGAGACAAGTACAGTTCTTAAAGAACTTGGTGTAATCTCTGGAAAAGACATCACAACTGAGGCAGCAATTACAAAACTAATGTACTTGTTAGGTCACGGAATCGAAGCAGAAAATTTCAAGACTGTTTTTGAAACTGCTTTACGCGGTGAGATTTCTCTTTAAATTTAGTTAAAGATATAAGTGATTTAAGTTCATTTTAGTGAAAATCTTCCCCAATATTGTCATTTCGAGGGACGAGAAATCTTCACGAGAAACTCGACAAAGATTGGCAGTACTTGCGAAGATTTCTCTTTAAATTCAATTAAACATATAAGTGATTTAAGTAAATATAAGCTAAACTTAAAGAAGCTCAAACTTTAATGAACTTACATCACTTATATGGTAAAAAAAAAATGAATTGTTGTAAAACTAGTTTTTATAACGAACCTCACAAGTTCCAAACTCTTCTTGAGAACTACGGTTTTTATAATACACATAAACAATTACTGAAAGTATACAGATTACTCCTTGAATGGCAACAGTATTTCGGGTTCCTATAAAATGTGATAGATATCCAATTATTAAACTTCCCACAGGAATCATTCCTTGGTATGCCATAAGGTAATAGCTAATGCTTCGGGAACGCATATGTGTGGCACTTTGGGTTTGTATGTATATGTTTATTGATGAGGTTTGTGCCATCATCCCAACGCCACTCAATGCCATGCAAATAAGTGCTATGGTTAAACTGCTTGAATAAGCCAAAATAATAATGCTAAATCCTAACAACAAGCTGGCAGCAATCATTATTTTATTCATGTTTTGCGATGTTTTTAAGTTAGCCAGATAAATAGCCGATAAGACAGAACCAATACCAGCCGCACTCTCGAACCAACTAAAAGTTTGCGCGTTTCCGCTAAAGATATCCTTTGCAAAAACTGGCATAAGTGTATTGAAAGAAATTACAAATAAACTACTGCACATTAACATCAGAAGCATTTTTGCCATTTCGGTTTCTTTTTTAACGTAATCCCAACCTTCTATAAAGTCTTCTAGCATTTTAAGCTTATCGGTTGCTTTAATGTGAGGCGTGATTTTCATCATTAATAAAGAAACCAAAACAGGAATGTAGCTTAGGAAGTTTCCAATAAAACAGATGTCTTCGCCATAATTGTGCAAAATAATTCCAGCCAAAGCAGGACCAGCAATTCGGGCAAAATTGTTTAGAGTAGCATTTAAGGCAACTGCATTTGGTAAATCCTCTTTGTTATCTACAATCTCGACCATCATGGTTTGTCTGCAAGTCATGTCGAATGCATTTATGACTCCTTGAAACAAACTTAGCCCTAAGATATAATTGATGTTGTATATTTTTAGATAAATCAGCAAGGCCAATGCACCCGCTTGAAGCATTGCCAAAGATTGTAGTACAATCATACTGCGATGTCTGTCGTAACGTCCAATAATACTTCCTGCTAATGGTGCTAAGAATAAAGACGGTATCATGCTTAAAAACGTCGTTAGTCCTAAAAGGAATACGGAACCCGTAATGCTATAAACCATCCAACTTACGGCAGTTTTTTGCAACCACGTGCCAATAACCGAAACTGATTGACCGTAAAAGAATAACTTGAAGTTCTTTGATTTTAATGCTTTAAACATGATTGTGAAACTTTTTTACAAAGTTCGGGATTATGTTTTCATTAGAAAAATTAATAATTTTACTGATAATAATTACTTTGTCTAATCGATATGGAAATCTTTCAACTAGAATATTTTATAAAAACTGCCGAAACACTTCATTTTACCAAAGCGGCCGAATTGTGTTTTGTGACCCAATCGGGATTGTCACAACAAATAAAAAAGTTGGAAGAGGAACTCGGTCTTCCTTTGTTTGTTAGGATTGGCAAGAAAGTGCAGCTTACGGAGGCGGGTTCGGTATTTCTGATTCATGCGAAACAAGTTATAGAAAACGTTCAGAGTGGTAAACAGGCTATTGATGATTTGAACGAAATGATTGGCGGAGAACTCAGAATTGGAGTTACTTATATTTTTGGACTTTTGGTTTTGCCAATTGTCGATTTGTTTGCCAAAACATACCCGCATTTAAAAATTGTTGTTGAATATGGCACAACTGAGCCTTTAGAAAAAAAGCTATTGAATAATGAATTAGATTTGGTTTTGGTCATTTCTTCTAATGAAATAGAACTTCCTTTTCAAAAATTTCCATTGTTTACATCAAAGTTGGTGTTGGCAGTTTCAAAAACGCATTCATTAGCCGTTTTAGATAAAATCCCCTTTAAAGAGATAGAAGAACTTCCGCTTATTTTGCCCGTAAAAGGATTTAATTCTAGAGAGTTTCTTGATGAATTGTTTTTGAAAAATAACATGAAACCTAAAGTTTCTATTGAATTAAATGCAGTTCAGGCATTATTGCGATTGGTGGGCGATGGCGATTATTGGGCAACAGTTGTAACCGAGAAAGCTCTGAGAGGATGGGATAATATAAAAGCGATTAACATTACTGGAGTCGAGACTAAACGAGATTCATTTATGTTAACGATAGAAGGGGCGTATCAAAAAAAGGCAGTAAAATTATTTATAGAAGAATTTAAGAAAAGTATGTAAGGATTAGTCGATTTTATTTTATTACCTCGTTTTTTTTCGTGTTATTTGCAAACCTAATTTAGAGAGGTGTCCGAGTGGTTGAAGGAGCTAGCCTGGAAAGCTAGTATATGGGTAACTGTATCGAGGGTTCGAATCCCTTCCTCTCTGCAAAAAAAAGCGCAAATTCAATTAATTGAAATTGCGCTTTTTTATTTTTTATATAAATTTAAAGGACATTTACTTCCCTTTTAATAGTTTTTCCAAATATTCATTTTTATCCTTTTCAGCCTGAACTAAACGTTCGTAAAGTTCGACAACTTTGTCAAGAGGATTAAATGAACAATTATTTGATTGAATGGCTCCATTACTATAGCTAAAGTCATTATCATAAATGTTATTAAAATAATTAATCACATTTTCTTCTGAAAAGTTTTTAATTGCTTCAACAGTTACTCCAAGAGCCTTTGCTACTTCTTTAAGTTTCTCTTCGTCTATGTTTTCACTGTTTTCTATAGCAGAAATTGCTTGCTGATTTGTTCCCATAGCCTGTGCAAGTGCTTCTTGTTTCATGTCTTTAAGTTCACGAATACGGCTTATTTTACGCCCTATATGATATGGTTTTGTTGTTGCGCTCATAAATCAAAGATATTTAAAATTTTTAGAGAAAATAGATTTTAGTAAAAAACAGGCTTGTTTTTGTAAGATACGGTTTTCAATATTTATACAAAAATACAGTTTTTCAGATGATTTATTAAAACACAATCTATCAATTTTCAAAAGCAATATTTATTTTTTGTAAGTAAATATTGACTATTTTTGCATTTTACCAAAATATAGAAATTATGGAAATCAAAAATCAAGTATTAGATGCTATAAAAAAAGCTGAACAGCCTGTAAATGCAGGTAAAGTAGTTGAGTTAACTAAATTAGATCGTAAAGAAGTAGATAAGGCTATGAAAAAATTGAAGGACGAAGGCTTAATAGTTTCTCCTAAACGTTGTTTTTGGGAAGCAAAATAAGTTTTAAATTTAAACTAAAACCCCTTGCGAAGTTTTATTGGAGCAACGCTAAATGTGTGGAGAGAAAAAAAATTACCACAGAGAACGCAAAGTTTTTAAATATACTAAGTTTAGTAAAAACACAAAGTTCACAAAGCTTTGTGTACTTAAATTATGTAAACACAACTTAAATGGTAGTGAACTTTGCGAAAATCTTTGCGTTCTCCGTGATAAAAAATAATTAATGAGCATATTTTTTTATGTTTCTTTACAACATTTAGCGTTGATTTATTTTATGCACAAGGGGTTCGTTATATAATTACAAATCTCTTTTATCTATTTAATAGCTTAGATGAGACTTTATAACTTGCGGCATATTGAAGATTTTCTCCACTTTCTTTAAATTTAATAAATGCTTTTCGGTACCATTTTAAATCAGAGTTGAAATCGTCTGGACCAAGTACATCATAAAACTCTCCGTTTTTCCAAGGTTCAATTCCTAAAATTTCAATTCCAAGTTTTTCTACTCTATCAAGAACGATTTCAAAATCATCTTCAGAAAAATAATATATTGATTCAGAATCAAATCCATCATTTAGGTTTTCAAGTCCAACAAAAACATATTCTATTAAATAATTCAATTTGTCCATCTTTAGTAGATTTTAACTTTGTTATCCTAAATCAATTCTTTCAACGTTAGGAGTAAATGCTAGTAAATCTGTAAACAGGAGTTTGTTATCTCTCGTTTCGTAGCTCCAATTTATAAATTGCAGATAATGCGAACGATCATTATTGCCTAAACTACTTCTGTTATCCAAAAGATTTTTACAGTTTTTATTATCTAGCCATTCGAATATTTCTGTAAACGTTTTACCTCTTTCTCTTATAAACAAAGCCAGTTCCGGAAGAATAGATTTTGTTTCTTCAGAAATATGTATGTTTAATCCATATCTCGATTCAAATTTTGAAAGACTATACTTGTCCAAATCTGTTATGAATTTTGGATTTAGCTTTAATTGTTCGTCAACATTAGCTTTTTCTTCTGCAGATATTGGTTTTAAGAATGTACTCGAGCAAAAATCTGTACCTACTTGCTTTTTGAATTTTGAATTAAAAAGACGCTTCAGTATTACAAAAGGTTCATCTAAAGTTCCAATCTTATCTTTTGTTATAGCACGAACGAAGAAATGATATTCTTCAAACTCAATAGGAACAAATTTCTCAATTCGATGAATTCCTTTTGAATAGGATTTAACCCATTGTCCAACCTGAAAATCTTTATGTGTATTCATACTCTGAATTGATATTATTTTGATTTGGAAGTAGATTCTATTATTTTAATTTTTTCTTCGAGAATTTTAATTTTTTCATTCTGTTTTTCAAGTTCAATAATTTTTTTGTTTTGTTCAATTACATAAAGCGTCAATTCCTCTATTTTTTGTAAAAATTTGGAATTTAAGCTTCCTAAATCAACTCCGTTTTCTTTCATTTTTTCGGCAGTTATAACTTCAGGCAAATGCTTCTGAACTGTTACAAATTTCTCTAATTCATCTAAAGGCATTAGCTTATAATCTTTTTCAAAAACAAAATCGGCTCCATCTAGATTTACTTTAATCTCATTAGCTCTAATTGATCCATTAACATCAAGTTTATAATTGGTATTTTGTTGAGTAGTTTTCCCAATCAATAAATTGCCATTTGCTATATAATGATTTGCAGTCCCATTAATTTTTAAACTTCCTGCTGATTCAACATCGTTTTTAGAATCCAGTAATGTAGTCCATTCAGACCAAGTGTTTTCACCGTAGAATGCTTGTCGGTATCTTATTTTTGAATTATCCCACCCTCCGAAATTTAATTGACTGGTTTGGTGTGCATACAAACCATAAATTTCCAATATAGTTCCAAATTGTGTTGGTCCTCCCGAATTATAACTATCCAATAATTTCAAAGACATAGGATATATTCCAGTTCTTGGAGGAGTTGAGAAATCAATTACTTGATGATTAAAAGTTAATTGATCTATTTGTGCATAACTGCATATCGGTAATACAGCAAAAAATAAAATAATTTGTAATTTCTTCATTTTGTTATGAGGTTATTGTTTATTAAAATACTTGAGAAAATCTTTATAATTTAATCTCAAACAAGCTAAAAGAACCTTCTTTGTAATGTTCCGGTAATTCGCTAGTCCATTCGATAACGCTAACACCTTTAAAATCAAAACCGCAACTCGTGTAGTATTTGTTTATTCTTTCGTTTCCGCTATGTGTGTCTAGTCTTATATAAGATTTACCATTTTCTTTGGCATATATTTTTACCCATTCTATGATTTTTGTAACATAAGAACGACCTCTAAATTTTGGGTTCGTAGCAATACGATGAAGATATACTGCAGGATCTTGAGCAGCTTCTTTCCAGATAATCAAATCATTAAAAGTAAGCACAAATGTACAGGCAACTTCCCCTTCATCTTTGATTATAAAATGGCGGTCTTCGGCAATTTCTTTCTCTATTAATGCTTTTTCAAAACCTCTCCAGCTTTTGTTATTAACTGTTTTTTGATAAGACGTAGCTTCATTATAGATATCGAAAACGGCATCAATATCTTCGTTTGTAGTTTTAAAAAATTCCATTGTAGTGTTTTATTCTGTAGATTAATCAATTCCTCAAAGATAAATCTTTCCGATGCTTTACGTCTGTAAAATTATTAGTTTTTACTTTTTTCGTTGGTGTTTAACCAGACTACATTCTGTTCCGATTTGTGTTCTTGCTCAATAATATCTCTATATAGTTCTGGTCTTCTAGCTTTTATGTAACGATTTCCACCAGCCTGAATGCATTTTTCGGGAGTAATTATTGCTGTTGCAAAAGAGTCATCAAAAGAACGACATTCGGCGATTACATCACCAAAAGGGTCAATAATCATCGAGCAACCATTTTTTAATTGGTCATCGTCCATACCAATTGGGTTTGAGAAAACAGCATAAATAGCATTGTCATATGCTCTTGCAGGCAACCATTTCATTAACCAATCACGACCTTTCATTCCGTCAAATTCTAATCGTAACGAAGTTGGGTCGGCTTCGCGATTTTCCCAAAGCTCAGGTGCAACAAAACCAGCGCCAGGTCGGGTAGAAGGAGTACACATTGTTACGTGTGGCATAAAAATAATATCGGCACCCAAAAGTGTTGTTGCACGTACGTTTTCGATAATGTTATTGTCGTAGCAAATTAAGATTCCGCATTTCCAACCCTTGATTTCAAAGATGCAATAGTTATCTCCAGGTGTTAGGTAGGGATTTATAAATGGATGTAGTTTTCGGTACTTGGCAACCAAACCATTTTTATCTACGCAAACATAGGCTTTGAATAAATTATCGTTCTCATCTTTTTCAAAAAGTCCTGCTAATATTACGATGTCATTCTTTTTGGCTATTTCGGTAAGTTTTAAGATGCTTTCTCCGCTCGGGATAACTTCTGCAAGACTCAGCATTTGTTCTTTCGATAAATGCCTTGCAAATGTATATCCGGTTATAGAGCATTCGTGAAACGCAATTACATTACAACCTTCGCTAGATGCTTTTTGCGAGAGTTTTTCGATTACAGATAAATTATAGTTTTTATCGCCGCTTTTATTCTCAAACTGTGCTGTGGCTATTTTTAGATTTTTCATATTATACGCTATTAATTTTAGGCAAAAATAGCGTTGCCGATAATTTACAAATTGTATAAAACCGACATTTTAATCTGTGAAATTCTATTTAACTCTTTGCGAAAGGAACGCGGATTATACGGATTTACAAAAGTAAAAGCGCGGATTAAAACGGATTTTTAAAATAGATAGATATGAAATCCGTTTTTAATCCGTGTTTTCGCCTTAGCGAATCCGTATAATCCGCGTTCCTTTTTGACAACTTAAGTTAGTAACGTATTAAATTGCTTTAGCAGGAACAGTTTCTATAAAGTTATTCGTTAGTTTTCCTGCATTATACAAATATTCTTTGGGAGTCATTCCGGTATGTTTTTTAAATTCCCGTATAAGATGAGATTGATCCGAGAACCCTGCATCATAAGAAATTGTGGTAAGATTTGTGTCTTCCGATTTATTCTTGAGTAGTTTTAAAAAGCCGTGAATCTTTACAATATTGCCAAACTTCTTTGGATTTAATCCAACGCATTCTGTAAATTTTCTTTCGATATGTCTTTCGGTATAACCTGTATAATCAACTAATTGTTTGAGCGAAAACTGGCCTTTGCTTTTAAAGATGAAATCTAATGAAGCCGCCGCAATCAATTGGTTTGATAGTGGTTTTTTCGCTTCAAGCGTTTTAAAAAAATGATTTAAAAGGTTTAATCTTTCCTGAATAGTAGTTTGTTCGGATAGTTTTTCCTGAAGCTCAATTCCTTCCAAACCAAAAATATCATCGATAGTGATTATAGTATCACGGAGTTCGCTACTTGTAATTCCTAGTAATTGATTGATTCCGTTAGGTTGAAAAACGACAATTACGATAGACATTTCGCTGCCCGAATAAATATCTTTAAAACCATTTAGTTGACCGTACAAAAACGAACTTGGCAAGTAATTCTGCGCTTCATAATTGCTATAACCTGAAATAAGCTTACTTTTTAAAGAGAACACAACGCCAGTATTACCATCAGAAAACAAACGAAGCTTCTGAGTATCATTACCTTTATTTTCTAAAAAAAGATAGTGTTTGATATAAGGTGATAATTCCTTTGGAGGTAAAACTTGCATAAAAACCTATTTTGTTTATTAAATTCAAAAAAGTTTAGATGCAAATTTAAAAAATCTTATTTCCTTAAACTCTTTTTTACTTTTAATTTAAGCATAAAGCTTTAGCTAATCTTGAAAACAGTTTGTGAAATCAGACTTGTTTAAGTAATTATATGAGGAATTCAAATCATATCCTTCTTGTTAAAATTATCCAAAAATTATTATACATTTGGAGCGTATATAAATATTTTAATGGATTTACCCGCTTATTCACCAGGTTTGCATAAACTGGTAACCTTACACGTAGATAAAGTTCAAAAATTAAAGGATAGTAATGGTTTTGTTGTTATCACCAATTCAATTCTAGAGACTTATCAATTAGAAAAAGTAGGAATTGTTGTCCATGATTTTGATAATGATAGCTTTACTATTTCATTTTGTTTAAAAGAATCTCATATCTGTATACATACTTGGCCCGAATACAATCAGTTAACTTTAGATGTTTATTTGTGTAATTATCAGCAAGATAATTCTAAAAAGGTAAGAGATGTTATGGCTGATTATATTAGTTATTTTGAAGGAACAATTATAAAAGATTTTGAAATTAATCGTTAGTATATGAAAGTTCCTTGTTTCAGTTGTGATACCGTTACCGATTTAGAAATAGGTTTTGAAGTCGTAAATTTTGTTTGCCCGAATTGTCATAGTTTATATTCATCTGAGGGCGATGGACAACTTCGTTTAAAATCAAAATTCAAACCTGAAGTAAATGATTTTGCTTTTAAAATAGGAGATAAAGGAGTTCTTAAAGGAATAGAATATACCGTTGTCGCTGCAATAGTTAAGAAAGTATCTGAGAGTTATAATTGGACAGAATACATTTTGGAAAGCCCAAAGGGGGATTTGGTTTATCTTTCTGAATCAGATGGAAATTGGATCTTTTTAACCGAAATAGAAGATCAATTTAATGCAAAACAACATCCTGAAATAGTAACTCATAACGGGATTGTATTTGATATTTATGAATATTGCGATGTAGATATAGAAAATGCTCAGGGATATTTTGATTTCTCTTTGCCTGTCTACAAAATTCATATGGTAGAATATATTAACCCGCCGTTAATGATTTCTGTTGAAAAAATTAATGGTGTTGAAACTGCCTTTCTAGGAGAGTATATTAGTAAAACTGAAATAAGAAAAGGATTTCCGGCGGTTAATTTACCATACCAGACGGGTGTAAATATTACGAGACCATACTATTTTGATTTACGAAATACAGCAATAATTTTTTGTTTCGTTGCCTTAATAATTGTATGTGTTAACTGGCTTATATACAAAGATCAATCAGAACAAAGTGTGTTTTATAAAGAAGCCACTTTTGATGAATTTAATAACAAAGAAATCTTTGGTTCTTCGTTTGTTTTAAAAGGTGGATCTGCTCCTATGACAATTCGTGTATCTTCTGATGTAGATAATTCTTGGGCAAACGTAGATATTGCTTTGGTCGATGAAAATACAAATGAAGAGTTACATGCTAATAAAGATGTAGAGTATTATCATGGTTATACAGATGGCGAAAATTGGATTGAAGGAGATCAATCGGTAGAGTTTAATATATGCGGAGTTAAAGCAGGAAAATACCATTTTGTAATTACTCCACAAAAAGCTCCTGAGGATATAAGTAATAATGTAATAAAAGTAAACGCAATTTGGAACAAACCATCCTTTTACAACGTATGGATAGTTATTGGGTTTATGATAGTTGTTTTTATTGTTATTAGATATTGTAAAATAAATTTTGAAAAGAAAAGATGGGAGTATAGCGATTATTCACCTTATCAAGACGAGTAATATGAAAGATTTTTTAGATTTTATAAAGAATAATTTAGCAGCATTAGCAATAGGACTATTTTGCTTTGCAACTTATTTGTATTTCGCCTATTCAGGAAACAGAATTTGCGATTGCGAAACAACAGAAAAATATAGTACATCAGGAAATCGTAGTTCCGTTAACCGCTTTTATCATAAATAAACCTATAAAGTATGGACTTAATACATTTACAACCTATCGTTAATTCGATCATTTTTTCTCTTATAGGAATCGTAATCTTATTGGTTGCCTATTTCATAATCGAAAAAATTACTCCTGAGAATACTTGGAAAGAGGTAGCTCAGAAAAATAATATAGCTGTTGCAATTGTGTTTGCATCATTCATCATTGGTATCTCAATGATTATAAGTGCCGCAATTCATGGGTAAAAAGTTTCTTAAATTTGAATTTTTATTGCTGTTTGCAGTATTTATTATTGCTACCTGCGGGCTTGTTTATGAGCTTGTTGCGGGTACTCTGGCTAGTTATTTATTAGGAGATTCGGTAAAACAATTTTCATTTATTATTGGAGTGTACCTGTTTTCAATGGGTATAGGCTCTTTCTTTTCAAAGTTTTTTCATAAAAACTTACTCAATACTTTTGTTGAAATCGAGATATTAGTTGGACTAATTGGCGGATTGAGTTCTGTTGTTTTGTTTTTATTGTTCGAAAGTGTCGAGTATTTTCAATTCGTTTTATATCTCCTTGTTTTTGTAACAGGTTTTTTAGTCGGATTAGAAATACCGTTACTAATGAATATTTTAAAAGATAAAGTAGAGTTTAAGGACTTAGTTTCTAATGTGTTTACTTTTGATTATATCGGAGCTTTATTGGCATCGATACTCTTTCCGTTAATTTTAGTTCCGAAGTTAGGAATTATGGGGACATCATTATTCTTCGGAATGATTAATGTGAGTATTGCAATTGTCTTGTGTTTTCTTCTAAAAAAAGAATTAAAGAACGGTTATTTCTTAAAAGCAAAAGCAGTTACTTCATTTCTAGTTTTATTAGGTGTTTTTGTTTTTTCAGATTCCATTTTGTCTTATTCAGAAGGAAAGCTTTATGGAGAGAATATCATTTACACTAATTCAACCCAATATCAGCGTATCGTTCTCACGCATAATAAGAGCGATTACCGGTTATATTTAAATAACAACCTACAATTTAGTTCTACCGATGAATATCGTTATCACGAAGCTTTAGTTCATCCCGTAATGTCTATTGCCAAAAGTGTAAAGCATGTTTTAGTTTTAGGTGGCGGTGATGGTTTGGCAGTACGCGAAATTTTAAAATACAAAGAAGTAGAAAAAGTTACTTTAGTTGATTTGGATCAGGGAATGACAAAGCTGTTTAAAGTCAATAAAATATTAACTGGTTTTAATCAAGGCTCGCTTAATAATCCTAAAGTAACAATCATTAATACAGACGCATACATTTGGGCAAAAAGTTGTCAGGAGAAATTTGATGTTGTGATTATCGATTTTCCAGATCCGTCTAATTATAGTTTAGGAAAGTTATATTCTCTTAATTTTTATCAAACGATAAAAAGTATTTCGCAACCCGATGCAGCTATTGTCATCCAGACTACATCCCCTTATTTTGCTCCAAAATCATTTTGGTGTATCAACAAAACTGTAATGCAGGTTTTTCCTCAGGTCGATGCGTATCATGCTTATGTGCCTTCGTTTGGAGAATGGGGTTATACAATCGCAATTAACGGTTTTGGAACTACTTTTAATCAAGTAAACAGAAAAGCTCCGGGATTAAAATTCTATAATTATCAATTCGATAGATTTAATTATTTTACCAAAGATATGATCTCAAATGAAATTGAAATCAATCGTTTAGACAACCAAATTTTAGTACGTTATTTTGATGAAGAATGGGGAAAACTACAGTAAATCAAGGCGGAATTTTGTAAAAGGAATCGGCGCTTCTTTGTTGTTAATCCCTTTTTTACAATTTTGTTCAGATAAAATAATCCAGTTATTAATTCGGTTGTCGGGAACGAATCATCTTTTAGGACATCGACTTTGGATTAAAGACTTTCCGAAACCAGCCAGTCAAATTCATATTCCATATCTTATTGTGGGAGGAGGGATTTCGGGTTTAAGTGCCGCCAGACAATTTGAGAAAAAAGGAATTTCAGATTTTCTTCTCGTTGAATTAGAAGGACATTTGGGAGGGAATTCTTCTAATGGGGAAAATCAATATTCTAAATTTCCGCTTGGAGCGCATTATTTGCCATTGCCTAATTTTAAGGATAAAGAATTATTACAATTTCTAGAAGAAGAAAAAATCATACTGGGATACGATCAGAAAGGACTTCCCGTTTTTGATGAATTACAGTTGTCTTTTGCGCCAGACGAGCGTTTGTTTTATAAAAATAATTGGCAAGATGGAGTTGTTCCTAAAGAAGGGAATTCTAAAGATCAAGATTTGGAATTTGAAAGATTTTTTAAATTAATGGATGCTTTTCGGATAGGAAAAGGAAAAGACGAAAAGTACTTATTTGACATTCCGGTTTATCTTTCTTCAAATGATATTGAAACCAGAAATTTGGATAAGATGACAATGAAAGAATGGTTTGAAAAGAATGATTTTAAAACCGAACCTTTATTTCATTATATCGATTATTGTTGCAAAGATGATTTTGGTCTTGGTATAGATTATGTTTCGGCTTGGGCTGGAATCCATTATTTTGCTGGAAGAAAACAAGATGCTAATTCTGATAAAAAAGAAAGTGTTTTAACCTGGCCAGAAGGAAACGCAAGATTAGCAACTCATCTAAAGAAATACACCAATAAAAAAACACTAAAAAATCATTTGGTTTATGAAGTAAAGACCGAAAATAATAAGGTTATTGCCAAAGTATTTGATGATGTTAAAAAGGTTTCGGTAGAGATTGTTGCAGACAAAGTAATTATGGCAACACCCCAGTTTGTAAACCAGTATCTTATTAAAGATCGAAAAGAATATACTAAAGAATTTCAGTACACACCTTGGCTTTTAGCAACTTTAACTTTGACTAATTTATCCGATAATTTTAGTTTTCCTCTTTCTTGGGACAATGTTATTTATGGTGCAAAAGGATTAGGATATATTTATGATCAGCATCAATCCTTAAACCAGATTCAGGACAAAAAAGTAATTACTTATTATTATAGTTTCTCCTCATCAGATTTAAGAAAAACGAGGAAAGAGCTCTATAAAAAAGATAAAGAATATTGGAAACAATTTGTCTTAGCCGATTTGAAAATTGCACATCCTGATATTGAAAATAGTACTGAAGAAATGGAAGTTTTTTTGTTAGGACACGGAATGGTTAGTCCGGCACCAGGATTTATTTTTGGAGAAGCTAAAAAACAAGCTTCAAAAAACATTCAAAATTCTATTTATTTTGCCCATACAGATTTGTCAGGAATATCAATTTTTGAAGAAGCTTTTCATCACGGAATTAATGTCGTAAACCAAATTTTAGATGAAACAACCCTGGATTCATAAAGCCAAAACTGATCTGATTTTTATCATTGGCCCGTCTTTTTTTGTATTGGCTATTATTTTCTTATTTCAAGATTATATTACTCAAATTGAAAATGAGTACTCGTTTTACACATGGCTTTTTTTAATCGTTTTTATTGATGTTGCCCATGTTTATGCAACTTTATTCAAAACCTATTTTGTAGCCGATGAATTCAGGAAGAACAAGAAAAGATTATTGGTTTTACCCGCAATTTGTTTTGCTATTGGTATCGTTCTTTTTTCTTTTGGAAGTTTGGTATTCTGGTCCTTTTTAGCTTATGTGGCAGTTTTTCATTTTATAAGGCAGCAATATGGTTTTATGCGATTGTATGCCAGAAACGAAGAGAAAACAAGACTTTCGGTTTGTATTGATAATTTTGCGATTTATGCTTCAACAGGTTATCCGATGTTGTATTGGTTCTTTTCTTCCGAAAGAAAATTCAATTGGTTTGTCGAAAATGAGTTTTTTCGTTTCCATAACACATTTTTATTAGAAGTATTATTCTGGGTTTATGTCATTATTATAACGATTTACATAATCTATACAGCTTATAAAAGTATAGCCAATAGGTTTTTTAATGTTCCTAAAAATGCAATCATTCTAGGAACGGCACTTTCATGGTATTTTGGGATTGTCTATTTTAATGATGATCTTATTTTTACTTTGTTAAATGTAGTTTCTCACGGAATTCCATATATGGCACTGGTTTATTTTAGAGAAATCGAAAACAAGACAAACACAAACTCGGGAGTTTTTAGTTATTTAAAAAGCTATAATGCAATCCTTATTTATGTGGGGATTTTATTAGTGATCGCATTTACAGAAGAGTTTTTATGGGAGATTTTGGTTTGGAATGACAATTTCTCGCTCAAAACTTTTGATTTTTCTAGTTGGCAATTTGTAATTGTCCCGTTGCTAACGGTGCCACAGTTTACACATTACTTACTCGATGGATTTATATGGAAGTCTAAGAAATCCTAATCTTGTTATATTGATTGTTGTGCAACTTGCTGCGTTTCGGCATCAAAATATAAATTTATTAATAGTTTTTATTTTAGTACAAGTTATTCATCAATCATCAGATAGTTTTAATTATTACGACTTTGTCAAATTAAACTCAGTCGCTAAAATGCTATCAAGTTTTTCTGGTTCGAAAATATAACTTTGAGCTTTTCCGTTTTCAATAGACTTGAATGTGTTTTTAAATAGTATTTTCTTGCCTAATGTATTTTGTAGAACAACAACAAGATTTTGGGTAAAAAAGGAATCCGGATGAGTTGAATTATAATGATTGGCAGGTTTAAAATCAATCCATTCCTGATGCGATAAATCAAAAGAATATAAGTCTTTCCATTCGTTATGTAATAAAGTTTGTAATAGATAATCTCCGTTTTCTGCTTTTGCTATAGCAAAAGTTTCAGAACCTTGTTGTACAGCCGTAGTATCATTTAGTTTTAAAGGCTCTCTTATTCCGTTGCCACCAAAGCCTAAATCGACCAAATATTCTTCATCTTCAACGGTCACAATAATCGCAATATGTGTTTTAGGATTTTCAGTTGGCGTTACCAACGGACGAGCGGCAACAAAACGATGCGAAATACCCATTTTTTGGAGCATTAGAGCAAATAAACCATTAAGTTCATAACAATACCCACCACGCTTGCGATTAATGAGTTTATCGACAATATCGTTTCCTTGCAAAGAAATGGTTTTTCCTGCCTGAACATCTAAGTCTTCAAATGGTATAGTAAACAATTGGCATTGCATTAATTTACTAATGCTTTTGATATTTGATTTAACATCGCCAACAAAATGTATTCTGTCCAAGTAATCTTGTAAAACAAAATTACTTGAATCTATCGGATTTGATTTTGCTTGTTTTGTCATCTCATTATAAGTTTTAATTAATCGTCGACTTAATTGTATTTTTGAATTAATTCATCCAGAGAGAATTCTTTTAGGAGTTTGTCGAGATATTTACCTCTACTACTTAATTCTCGCTGATAAGGAGCAAATGAACTTGTAACTTTGTTAAATTCAGCATTCAGTTCCTCTAGTTTTACTTTTTCTTCGGGAGTTAATATTGCAGACTTCTTTTCGATAAAATCAAGGATTCTTTTTACGGCAATTTCTTTTTCGATTATGGCATTTTCGTTATTGTTTATCGTACAAATTCCATAAACACCTTTGCAGTAATAATCCCATTCTTCTTCCAGAGCTTCTTCAGCTTTATTAGAATCTATTTTCTGATTTTCATCAAAAACATTCCCATAAGCAAATGTTTTATGGTTGTGGTTTTTTAAATATGATAATAGGTTTTCCTTAAACTTTGCTTTGAATTCGTCAGCATTTGCTTTTTCAGCATTTGCTTTTATAAGTTCCAAAATATTATTAGGAAAGTATTTTCTAACGATAGTAGTTTTATGACTATCATTTAAAGAAGAACTTATCGTTATTTCCGAATTTATGATATAAGAAGGTTCAGGCATGAGTTTAGCCTCAATAAGTTGATGTAGTTTATCTACAGAAATACGTATTGATCTTGATATTTCTTCGAGTTCAATATAATTTTCTGCAATGTATTTTAAATTTAAATCCGCCATTTTATTTGGGTTTATTGTTTTATTGCGATTAAAAATTATTCTAAGAAAGCGGCTGGATATTTTACCATTCCGCTTACGCCATCTAATCCATTTTCGGTTAACGAAATTACCATACAGTTTTCTGCAGGAACGTCAAATGGCATTTCGATATTGTATTTGTTTGTTAGTTCATATCCAAATCTTGGGTAATAGTTTTCATGGCCCAAAAGAATTATCGATTTGTAACCTAATTTTTTTGCGATGGCATGACTTTCTAGAATCAGTTTTGCACCAATTCCTTTTCCTTGAAATTCTGGTTTTACCGAAACTGGAGCCAAAGCAAGAGAATCAAACGTTTGATCTTTGTTCTCGATTTGTAATTTGGTTAGTAAAATATGTCCAACTATTTCATTGTCGACTTCGGCAACAAGCGATAATTCTGGGATAAAAGCATCCGATTTTCTTAGTTTTTCAACTAGAAATTGTTCTTTATGGTCGCTGTATTCTACATCTTTAAATGCTTCCTCTATGATTTCAAAAACCTTTGGATAGTCATCTTTATTTTCTTGGCGTATGATAACTTCCATGATTGTTTAAATGTTTTTTATTCTATCCAGCATGTTCCTGTAGAATATGTTTTTGCTTTACCGCTTATTAAAACTCTTTCGCCATTATCGACACAATACAAGGTGCCTTCTCGTTCCGAAAGTTGTTTGGCGTGCATTTCTTTTTTGCCAAGTTGCTCGCTCCAATAAGGTATTAGCGAACAATGGGCAGAACCTGTAACAGGATCTTCGAGAATTGAGGCTTGTGAGGTAAAAAATCGAGAAACAAAATCGCAATGAACTCCTTTTGCAGTTACTATAACTCCGCCGGGATCAAGGTTTAATTTATCAAAAGTTTGTCTGTCGATTACAATGTCTCTAATTTCTTGTTCGGTTTCGTAGACTAAAACGTAATCTCTCGATTTTAAAACTGCTTTAGGCTGAATGTTTAATGAATCTCTGATAATCTCCGGAAGTTCACTAGGAACAGGTTTTCTTGACGGAAAATTCAAAGTATATAAATCTTTATCAATAGTTACGATTAACTCACCACTTAAAGTATCAAATAGGATCGTGTTTTCGGGATAATTAAGAATCGATTTTAAAGTGTGAGCCGTTGCTAAAGTTGCATGACCGCATAAATCCATTTCAATTTCGGGTGTAAACCAGCGCAAGTGAACTCTTTTATCGTTAACAACATAAAAAGCAGTTTCAGGAACAGCATTTTCTTTTGCAATTTTTAAAAGGATTTCATCAGGCAACCAATTTTCTAATGGAACAACGCAAGCGGGATTTCCTCCGAAGATTTTATCTGTGAATGCGTCTATTTGATATAAGTTTAATTTCATTGTAAGTTAGTTTTATGTTTTTTATTTAACACATAGAGACATAGAATGGATTCTCTAAAAAAGAGATAAATAAGAAGGCGATGCTTTTAGTCACTCTATTGTGTTTTAATGTAAGAGTGAAACACCTTTATAATACTTTAAAAAACTATGTTCCTATGTAGTGAAATTACTCTCCAGTAAATATCATTTTGTTGCCAAATGGGTCAATAACTTCTACACAGTAGATTTTTTCGTTCCAGAAAGCTTTTTCAATTCCGGGTTTGTTGTATTTATAGTTTTTCTGAATCAGTTTTTGATGATAGTCTTTTAAACCGACGAAACCTTCAACAATTATTTTTGCTCCTGGCGAACAATCTCCGTGGTGTTCACTCAAATGAATTTCGATTCCTTCGAGTGAAATACGAATATACAATGGCGAATTTTCTTCAAAAGTATGTTCGTCAAGAATTTCAAAACCAAGCCAATCAACATAAAATTCGACAGCTTTTTTATAATCAAAAATTCTAAAAATGGGTCTTATAATTGCCATGATTTGTTTTTTTAGATAATTAAAATGATGCTTTTTGTTTTGAATGCAGACCTAACAGGTTTCAAAAACCTGTTAGGTCTAATCCTAAATATGTCAATATTTTATTTACTCTTGATTCAGTATCAATTACTTTCTTCCTTCATTAACAAGAAGCTTTAATGAATTGATATAATCAGTATCAAATTCTATCACTCTTATTTTATTTGGGTTTATACTTAGTTCACCACCAAATTTCCCTCTTGTTTCAAGAAAATCGATAACCAGTTCTTCATCATCCAGTTTTATTAACTTACCAAGGTAAACTGATTTTTCAGATTTTTTTGCAATCTGGAAAATCTCATATTTATTTGTTATAAAGGTAAGAATAGAAGATAAATCTCTTAGCGGAATTATTTCATCTGAGTTGGTTTTTAAACCTTTTAGTCTAATCACACTTTCTGTAAATACATTATCGCTATCTCGAGTTATTGACTGTATATTTTTGTTTTTCAAAATTACATAACCATCAATTATAAAGTCAACAGGATTATTTTTAATTAAAATCCAATCGTCGGTATAATCAATAAGAAAACCAGTAAATATTTCTTTTCTGTCTTCAAATTCGATTGAAATTAATTGTCTTAGATAATTGTCCATTTTATTGATTGTTGCTTAATTGTTTTAAATGTTTTTGTTCTTGAATTTCACCGTTTCCAAACGACCAGTTTTCACCACCATTATTCTCCAGTAAAATTATAATAATATCACTTTTTAAAATTTCGGTTGTATTCGAAATTCTAGTTGCAATCTGAGCATATAATTTTGTTTTTTGCTCTTTTGTTCTTCCTTGCCCAGCGGTTATTTGAACATAAATAATGTTTTCTGAATGGGTAATACCCAGATAACTCTTTGGAAATTTAATTTGGGAGGTTTCTAGTTCTTCAATTACATGAAAATAATCGTCTTGCGGAATATTAAATTCCTGAATTAAAGATTCGTGTATCGAGATAGAAATATTCTCTTTGGTTTCTTGCGATAATTTTTTTGGTAAACTGATTCTAACAAATGGCATAATTGTTTTTTCTTTATTAATTATTTCTTCTGTTTCAATGTTTTTATTTCTCCGCTTTTGTAAAGTCCAATTGCCTTCTCAATAATTGCCTTTATTGTATCAATTGGTAAATCTTCGTTTGGATCAAATAGCATTGTTTTCATCCGCGAGCGTTTTTCGGCTATTAATTCAGGATTGTCAAAATGTTTTCCCTCGACGATTCCGAGATAGGGTTTGTTATTTGTTTTATGAACCCATAAATAGCAAAACATTTTTCCTTGATAACAGAAAAAAGGCATGCCGTATTTTAATGCATGGGTGATTTCAGAATCTTGTGAAAGAATAATTTGTCGTAAAGCAAGCAAACAACCTTTATTTGGTTCTTCTTGTTTTAGGTAGAAATTATCAAGTTCTAAACTCATTTTGTGTTTTGTTTTATTTGTGGTGGGGAAATTAACCGCAAAGGTCACAAAGATTTACGCAAGGTTCGCAAAGTTTTTTAATCCTTTCAATCCTTTTAATTCTATCGAACTCTTTGCGAAAGGAACGCGGATGATACGGATTTACAAAAGTAAAAACGCGGATTACATGGATTTTTAAAAATAATAAATAGAAAATCCGTTTAATCTGTGTTTTCGCCTTAGCGAATCTGTTTAATCCGCGTTCCTCTATAGACAATTTAAGGTCAGCTTCATCATTATATCTGTTTGCGGATCATTTCCTAATTTAAAAATGTGTTTATCAAATTCGATAAAGTCATTTTTCTTATAAAAAGCCAATGCTCTATGGTTTTCTTCCCAAACGCCAAGCCATACATAACCTACTTTTCTTTCTTGGGCAATTTGCAATGCTTTGTCGTATAAAAGTTGCCCAACTTTTTTGCCTAAGAATTCTCTAGAAACATAAATACGTTCTATTTCTAAGGCATTATCTTCTTTTAATTCCGTTTGTGCTTTTCCTGAGTTTATTTTTAAATATCCAATAACCTCATCATTCAATACTGCAAAGAAGAATTTAGAATCTGGATTTTCGATTTCATTTTTAAGGTTATCAAAGGCAAAACTACTAGACAGATAACTGTTCATGTTTTCCTCTGTATTTGGTAATGAAAAAGTCTCTAAGAAAGTTTGTCTCCCAATATTTTGCAGTTTTTCGATATCTGCAATTGTTACTTTTTCGATTTTAATAGATTCCATGAATTGGTAATAAATAAGTTTCTACTAAATTAATGTTTATTCCTCTTTTTTCCAAAGTAAGAATTCAGCATTATCAGTGCAAGACATTGATTCTATAAAATTTTCAAAATTGAAATTTTCGTATTCTGATACGATATTGTAAACTGTTTCGAATCCTTTTGAGCCCTGAGGAATTAAACACCCAGAATCTTTACCAATTAATACCAACCAAATATCAGGTGCAAAAGGACCTTCATCTGTATTTATCAATTTTATTGCCTCAATATCTTTCCATAAAATGGTTTCAGTTTCCCTTCTCGGATGTTCTACTTTTATGAATTCTTCTGTTGTTGTTATCAGATATTCATCCTCTGGATTTTTAGGCTTAGATTTTCCAAATAGTCTGTCAAGTATTCCCATAGTTTAGATTTAATTTAAAAAATGCTGTAGGTTTATAAGCTATTCAAAACGCCAATTTTCTAATACTAATGTTATAATTACATCTTGCCAAGTTTCATAATTAACTAAATTAGGTAGAATTGGAATTATGCTTGTTGATACCCATTTGTCATGTCCCACAATAAACATAGCTGCATCATAATTGAGCTTTTTATCAAATGGATTTGTAACTTTTAATAACATTTGCTTATCTGTTCTATCAGTTACGTTTTGTAAAAACTCGATTTCGATTGTTCTTTTTGGATTCACATTTTTGTCAACCACTTCCATTGAATAAATAGAATCGTTTTTTATCACCGTTTCTATATATAATTTTTCAGAAGGGTATATTTGAAGAATTTTCTCTTTTACAAAATAGGGAGAGTTGGGAACTTGCATAGAATAATTATTCTCAGCATCAACGATTAGTTCTAATTTAAATGTATCTCTATTGGTTTTTGTATTCTGTGAATTACATACAAAGAATAGTAAAAAAGCAAAAAATGTGAATGTTTCCCTCATTTTAGAATAAATAGTTATTAATAAACTCGATTGAATATAAGTTTTATTCTGTCAATTGTTTTTTCATCTCAATATTAAAACTGAATTGTTCTTCAATTGGAATTTCTTTGCGGCTATTTTTGTTTATGTCTTTACCTTTTTTAGTCCAAAGAGAAGGGACGAAATTAAAAACCTTATTTCCATCTAATTTAGAAACTTCAGTTTTCCAGTTTTCCCATCTTTGGTTTCTATAAAACTCATCTAAATCATTATTAAAACAAAACAATAAAAACTCGCTGTATGTTATATCGAGTGCTTCATATTCTAGATTGTCTGGAGCGAAATAATATATATTTCCCAAATCACTTCCTAAATCTCCACCATTCAAAATGAAAAAACCTCCAAGCGCATCATCAGCAATTAATAATAATCGTGGGTTTTCTCCAAACTCCTCTGTGAATTTCCCAATATTCCAATCGGGTAGCGAACGATTTAGTTTCTCATGTCCTGAGCCAAGAATCCTAATCCATCCATTGTCAACTAATATTCCTCCAGTACTGAAAATAATAGCGCCCATTGGGGAACGTGTAGAAACCTGAGTTTTATATAATGCCTCTTTTGCCCTTGCATCATCAACTGCTAGGATTTCTATTTTGTTTTTGGCATCATTAATCCACTCCGTTACAATATTCCAACCTGGATCTTCTTTGTTTATTAATTCTTCTATGTTTTTCATTTTACGATCCTAATACCAATGATTATTAGACAAATTTGGTTCAGCGTAATCTATGATACCATCGTTCTGTAACTCATTTAGTTTTTCTCTGATAGGTTCGTATTTTACGGTCGATAAAACTTCCATTACAAAATATCCTTCTTTAAACTTTTCAGATTCGCAACCTAAATGGTTAAATATCATTCGGATGTCATCTGTTAAAATGGTTTTGTCCAACATAACAACCTGAATAGTTGAGTTTCCTGAATGCTCTATTGTTTGTCTGTAAACCAATCGTTCTTCATCTTCATCATATTCTGCGAGCACTACATCTTCGCAAGAAACGGGAGCGTAAAACGGAATATTATCTAGTTTGTATAATCCTTTTTCGGCATTGATAATTGTTGCCCACATAGTTTCTACAGCTGATTCATTTAGAATTTCACTGAAAAATTTAAAAAGTATTTTGACATATTTGTCTTGTTCTTCTGCCATTTTATTTAAATGCTATTGTTTTATTATAATTTATCACCCCATTCGCTTGGGTCAAAAGGTTCGAATTCTCTTTCGGTAAATGCTTCGGTCAAGATTCCAGACGAGCACAACCAAGTTATGGTTTCTTCGAGCGTTTTTCCTGCTTTGTATATCATTTCGCTATTTCTTGGCAAAATGTAATATTCATTTTTATAAAGAATAATTTCATCTCCATCAAATGTATCTCCAATTCTCACAGAGTTTAAAACGTCCTCTTTCGTTAAAACTGCTGCTCCTTCATCCCAAAACCAATATTCGTTAATTCGGTTTTTCCATTCAGCGATAGTTAGTATTATCGTTTCCGGAAGGTATATCCTTACGTAGGTTCCGCCTAGAATTCCGCTTCCGTATGTTAAAACATATTCTTTATAATCATCATCAAAACTAACGTTTAGTGTTTGCTCACAAGCTTCAATATCTTCTTCTTCAGCAAGAAACAAGTCGGTTTTGTTTGTATTGTAGTTTGGGATTATTTTATAATTTTCGAAGTTCATGTCTTTTAAATTTTTATTAGCTAAGATATGGCTTTTTTTATTGTCGAAGATGCACTTTTTCTACAGAAAAGCCGCAATCACAATGTGCGATTACGGCTTTTATTAAAATATAATTATGGGTTTTATACCAGTTTTGCAGCTACAAGATATTCAGCAATCTGAATTGTATTTGTTGCAGCACCTTTTCTTAAGTTGTCAGCAACAATCCACATGTTTAAAGTGTTTGGTTGGCTTTCGTCACGACGAATACGACCTACAAAAACATCATTTTTACCTTCTGCATAAAGAGGCATTGGGTAAGTAAATGTGTCTATGTTATCCTGAACAACAACACCGTCTGTATGATGTAAAATTTCGCGTACTTCATTTACATCAAAATCATTTCTAAACTCAACATTTACAGCTTCACTATGACCACCAACAACAGGAACACGAACTGCAGTTGCTGTTACAGCGATAGTTTTGTCGCCAAGAATTTTTTGAGTTTCGCGAACCAATTTCATTTCTTCTTTGGTGTATCCGTTTTCCTCAAAGCTATCGCAATGTGGAATTGCATTTCTGTGAATAGGGTATTTATAAACCATTTCGCCTTTTACACCAGCGTATTCATTCTCTAATTGTCTTACTGCTTTTACTCCAGTTCCTGTGATAGATTGGTAAGTAGAAACAATAATTCTCTTAATGTTGTATTTTTTGTGCAAAGGAGCCAATGTTAAGACCATTTGAATAGTCGAACAGTTTGGGTTTGCTATAATTTTATCTTCTTTTGTAAGTGTTGAAGCATTGATTTCTGGAACTACCAATTTTTTTGTAGGGTCCATTCTCCATGCCGATGAGTTGTCGATAACAGTAGTTCCTGCTGCTGCAAATTTTGGAGCCCACTCTAATGAAGTTTCACCTCCAGCAGAGAAAATAGCAATATCAGCTTTTAAATCTACTGCGGTTTGCAATCCAACAACCGTATAATTTGTTCCTTTATATTCGATTTGTTTTCCAACTGATTTCTCAGATGCAACCAAAATTAATTCTGTAACAGGGAAATTTCTTTCTGCCAACACTTTTAGCATTACTTCGCCAACCATACCGGTAGCGCCTACAATCGCTATTCTCATTTTTATATTTTTTATTGTGAATGTTTGTTATTTGAAGTGCAAAAATAGGTATAATGAAGTTGAAAACAAGCGGGTTCACAAAAAATAACAAAAAGTTACGTTTGTAACAAAAAAGAAAAACCGTTCAGATTTTGAACGGTTTAGTTAGACAATAGTGTAGCGGATTATTTCTTTAATAAATCTCTAATTTGTGTAAGTAACTCTTCTTGTGTAGGTCCGGCTGGAGCAGCAGGAGCAACATCTTTTTTCTTAGCTTTCTCAGCAGCTCTTAAAACTACAAATACAAAAAAAGATATAATCACAAAATTAATTATTGCTTGAACCAGATTTCCGTAAGTAATTACAGCAGCACCAGCGGTTTTAGCAGCAGCTAAAGTTGTATATGAATTTCCATCTAGAGTAATAAATTTTTGAGTAAAATCTATTCCCCCAGTAAGTAGACCAACTATTGGCATAATAATATCATCTACAGCAGAACCAACAATTTTTCCAAATGCACCACCAATAACTACAGCAGTAGCTAAGCTCAGAACATCACCTTTCAATAAAGAAGCTTTAAAATCTGCAAAAAATCCCATACTCGTTCTTTTTTATTTGTTATTAATTTAAGTATTCAAATATAATAATAATTCTATAAATTTAATAGTACAAATTTTATTGACGGAAAAATACGCGCTTCACTCGTTGCGAAATACTAGTTAGGATTTCATACGGAATTGTGCGTAATTCTTGTGCCATTTCTATAACAGTTGGGCTTTCGCCAAAGATAATTACATCGTCACCTTCTTTGCATTCAATAGCACTTACATCGACCATAAGCATATCCATGCAAATGTTTCCTACTATTCTAGCCTTTTGATTTTTGATAGTTACAAAACCTACACCGTTACCCCAAAGTCTGGCAATACCATCGGCATAACCAATAGGTATTGTAGCGATTTTAGTTTCTTTTTCGGCCATAAAACGACGTCCGTAACCTACACTATCATTGGCAGGAATGGTTCTTACTTGCGAAATTATCGATTTTAATGTACTTACGTTTTCCAAGTATTTTTGTTCGGCAGGATCATTTGAAACTCCGTATAAACCAATTCCCAAACGTACCATATTGTATTGCGCTTGCGGGAAATTACTAATTCCAGAAGTGTTTAAGATATGACGAATCGGGTTAATATCTAATGCTGCCAATAATTTTGAAGACAGTTTCTCGAATAAATCAATCTGAGAAAGAACAAAATCAAAATGCTTTTCTTCGTCACTTGTAGCCAAATGCGATAAAACACTTTTTACCTCAACGTTTGTATTTCCTTTTAGAGTAGCGATTAATTCATCGAGTGTATTGTCTTCAAAACCCAATCGATGCATTCCGGTATCTAGCTTTATGTGAATCGGGAAATGATGTAGTTTTTTCTCTTTAGCAATTTTCAAAAAGGCATTCAACCCTTTTAAACTATAAATTTCAGGTTCTAATTGATGCTGAATAATAGCCGAAAAAGTGGTAGTTTCGGGATTAAGCACCATAATCGGGAGTTTAATTCCGCCGTTTTTAAGCGAGATTCCTTCATCGGCGAAAGCCACACCTAAATAATCTACTTTATGATGTTCTAGTAATTTGGCTATTTCTAGACCGCCATTACCATAACTATAGGCTTTTACCATCACCATCATTTTGGTGGTTGGATTTATTTTAGATTTAAAGAAATTAAGATTATGACCAATAGCGTTGAGGTTAATTTCCAGAATCGTTTCATGGGTTTTCTCCTCAAGTAATGCGACAATTTCTTCAAACTGAAACGAACGCGCACCTTTTATAAGAATAGTTTCATTTTCAAAGTCCAATGATTCATAATGCGTAATGAATTCGGCAGTATTGGGGAATGTAACACAATTTGTAAACTTATCTTTGAATGACGAAATGGTCGAGCCAATACCAATAACTCGAGTTATTTTATTAGACTCGATAAGTTGAGCAACTTTCGAATATAATTCGTCATTTGTAAAACCACTCTGAAGAATGTCAGATAAAATCACAGTTTTCTTCTTGAATTTATGCTGACTTTCCAGGAAATCTAATGCGATTTTTAGCGATTGAAAATCCGAACTATAACTATCATCGATTATGCTACAATTATTAATTCCATTTTTTACTTCCAAACGCATTTCTACAGGATACAATAAATGCATTCGGTTCTCGATTGTAACCGAATCGTATTTTAAGTACAATAAAACCATCAGACAAGAAACAGCGTTTTCTATCGAAGCATCATCTTGAAACGGGATTGTAAATTGGCTTTTTTCGTTCTTGTATTTGTACTCAATTAAAGTATTCTCGTTATGAGTTTCTTTGGTAGAAACCAAAACATCGGCATGTTTATCGGTAAAACTCCAAGAAAACAGTTTTCTGGAATCGAGCATATACTCGGCTGCAAATTGCGTTAAACACGAATGAACAACGTCTGTTTTCTGGTAAATAATTACGGGAGTTTCTTTAAACAAAAGTAGTTTTTCATCTATCTTTTGTACAAGATTTAAAAAACCTTCGTCGTGAGCCGAACCAATATTGGTAAGAAGTCCGATGGTAGGTTTGATGATTTTTTCTAGTTTATCCATTTCTGAAACCGTAGAAATCCCAGCTTCAAAAATACCTAGATTGTGTTTTTCATTTATAGCAATAACCGAAAGCGGAACGCCAACTTGTGAGTTGTAACTTTTTGGACTTCTTATGATATTATGATCAGGGCTCAACAAGAAATTAAGCCATTCCTTTACTATCGTTTTACCGTTACTTCCGGTCAATCCGATAATAGGAAAACTAAAATGACTGCGATAATATCCCGCAATAGCCTGCAAAGCCGTTAGAGAATTCTCGACAACTATATAATTGGCTCTTTGGGTATATTTTTCGGGAACTTGAGTTACTACAAAATTATGAACGCCTTTCTCTATTAAATCAGGAATGTAATCATGAGCATTATTGTTAGGTCCGCTTAACGCGAAAAATAAAGTTTTTGGTCCGTTTTGTAAAGAGCGACTATCGATAGAAATATGATCGATATTAATATCTGAATTTCCTCCAATCCATTTGGCATGAAGGATTTGAATTAAACTTTTAAGATTTATAGGCATTGTATTGTGAAGTGTTTTTTGTTGAAATGTAAACGCAAATTGATGATAAATATGATTTAGAAAATCACGACATAATTTGAAGCATTAAAGGTAGAAAAGAGTTTTTTAATATTTTCTTAAAAATAGATTTATTCAGGTTTTAAAGTTTGTCTATAATGGAACGCGGATTAAACGGATTTACTAAAGTAAAGACGCGGATAAAAACGGATTTTTTCAATTGTTTTAAAAAATCCGTTTTTATCCGCGTTTTCGCCTTGGCGAATCCGCGTCATCTGCGTTACCTGATTTCGAGTTGCAAAGTTTGTCTATAATGGAACGCGGATTAAACGGATTTACTAAAGTAAAGACGCGGATAAAAACGGATTTTTTTCAATTGTTTTAAAAAATCCGTTTTTATCTGCGTTTTCGCCTTGGCGAATCTGCGTCATCCGCGTTACTTGATTTTAGTTGCTGTTAAAATTTTGAGCATTTTATAGAAAGTCATATATTTTTTTATATTTGTTCAAGACAATAAATCCAAGCCGTTGAAAAAGATTCTTCCGATATTTTCTTATGTGTTTCATCCATTATTTATTTCGATGTATGCGAGTATGTTCTACCTTTTTTTTAAGGAAGATGCATTTGCAAATGAGGAGAAAATCTTTATCCTTTTTCAGATATTAATTATCACGGTTTTTGTTCCTATGTTGTTTTTCTTGTTGCTTCGTTCTACAGGAAATGTTGATTCGATTATGATACACGAAACCTCACAGCGTAAGATTCCGCTGGTGCTTCATTGCTTCTTAATCATTTTGTTAGTAAAGCGTAGTGTCGTGATTATACGTTATCCCGAATTGCATTTCTTTTTTCTGGGCGCATTATTTAGTACAATAATTGCGTTGGTTTTATCTTTTTGTAAAATAAAAGCCAGTTTGCACATGATAGCCATAAGCGGATTAACCATTTTTGCAATTGGTTTGTACCGACATCTTCAAGTACCAAATATGATGTATTGGGTTCCTTTCTTTATTTTAATGACTGGTTTTGTGGCTTCATCACGTCTGGAAATGAATGCACATACCAATAAAGAACTTATTATTGGATTAGTGATAGGGATAATTCCGCAACTAATGTTTGTAGTTTTCTGGTTATAGAATATAGAAAATCACACCAATATTCATCGTTCGCATATCGATATCTTCCGTAGGAGTTTTTGCCGATTTAAACAAAGAGTTTAAACCATAATAGGCATAGATATTCCAGGTGTTGAAACCAGATGAAATATAAACTCCGTATTGTATTTTTTCAAAATCTTTATTGTTTTTAATAACCACTTTTTGCTCAGAATCTTTGTAAACAGAACGGTCAAATAATAGATAGCTAAATTTTACACCACCGTAAATCCTCCAAAATTTATAACTCTCAAAAGTAGACGTTCGCCATCTAAACTCAATCGGTAAATCGATTAAATACTGAGTGAATTTATTGGTATTAACATCCGAATAGTTTACAACATTATAAACAGGAGCGTCGTTTGTACCAGTTATAGCAAGATTCTGAAAGTAATTTTTATAACTAAATCCTAAACCAGTAGCAATCGATACGTTACGATTTTTGTTAATAGGCATGTCTCTTAAGAAACCAAGATTTAATCCCGCCGAAAATTTCTTTTGCGACAATCCGTCTGGAGCATTGTTTAGTGCATTATAGGTAATTGCAAAATAAAACTGATCTTCTCGATAAAGAGAATCAATTTTTACTTTTGGAGTTTCTGTAGCAGGAGTTTTCTCTTCTTGAGAAAAGACATTCAGAAATGATACTAAAAATAAACAACTAAAAAATAATCGCATTTTGGATTTTGGTTTTAATGATTGTTCCAAGAGTATAGGTAGTTTTTGCATTTTGATATTCAACTTACAAATATAAGATATTGAGTGTATCGGTTGTGGTTTGATTGTGGTTAATTTTTTTAGCCACAGATTTTAAGGATTAAATGGATTTAAAAAATGTTGCCGCGAATTGCTCAAATTAACACAAATGTTTTGTTGAGAGTAAAAACTATGCATGTAGTATTTAAACTCAAATCATAAACAAGCCACAATATTTAGGAAAAGCTTTGTGATCTTTGCGTAAATCCTTGCGCTCTTTGCGGTTAATTCTTTTGCCACAAATTACTCGAATTGGCACTAATGTTTTATCGAGAGTAAAAGCTACATGTGTAGTATTTAAACTCTAAAGACAAACAAGCCACAATATTTAGGAAAAGCTTTGCGACCTTTGCGGTTAATTCTTTGCTACAAACCACAATCTTGTCACCCTGACGCAGGAAGGGTCTCCGCGAGTGACTCGGCAAAGATTATGGTCCTTCGACTCCGCTCAGGATGACAAGATTGTAGAAAAGCTTTGCGACCTTTGCGTAAAACCTTGCGATCTTTGCGGTTAATTTTTTTACACGAATTACAAACTTTCCGGTTAATTTTCTGTCTTTAATTATAGTTTTTTAATGAAACTCTTGCAGATTTCATTTCGCTTATATGTTTTTTATACCTTTGCAGGGCATGAAAAGAAAACAGCTCATAATAAGTATTTCTTTAACGATGACGGTATTGTTCTCAATGCTGTTTCAATCGTTTCATAGTTATGAGCATATTGTACAAGAGTTTTCAAAAAAACAATGTCATCACGAGTATAACGTAACAAACACCGAAATAACGCATCAGCATCATAATTTTGATTATTGCTATGTATGTCATTTTGCGATAAGCAGTTATATAACACCTGAAAAATTTACTTTTCAGTTACCTGTTTTTCATGATGAAATCCCTTATTCTTTTACCTTTTCGGAAACCTCAATTTCATTTTCCGGAAGTTTATATTCACTTCGAGGCCCGCCCATAGTTTAGATTTTTAGTGTCCGAATAGTTTCGTAATACAAACTATTGCCTTGTTTTGGTTTTCTGTAAAATCAAAAACAATCTTTATTTATACAATTCAAATAGTAAAAATGGTTTACTAATTCTGGTGGTTATCGGAGTTATTGAGCGTATTTATACGTTGTTTTTTGAATTGATTTTAAAGGAAGAAATAATCTAACTATAGCATCATTTTCAATGAAAAAAATAATAATTGCCCTAATTTTAGGGTTTTCGGGCTTGATTAATGCCCAAAATACAGTTTCTGGAACCGTAACCGATTTACAAAACCAACCTGTTCCGGGAGTTTCGGTTTATGCACCCGAATTGCATAAAGGAACTACAACTGACGAAAACGGAAAATATACTTTGAATAATCTTCCTAACGGAGGGTTGCGTATCGCATTTACGTTTGTAGGTTTTACAACTCAAAATAAGAATATCGAAAAATTATTAAAAGAGAATACACTCGATATTTTACTTTCGCAAGCAGCATTCGAAATGGATGAGGTAATTGTATCTACGGCTTTTAGCAAATTGCAATCGCAAAACGTAATGAAAGTCGAGCATGAAACCATCAAGACATTACAACAAAAAGGAACTTCGACATTAATAGAAGGATTGGCGACAATTCCTGGAGTTTCTCAAATTTCTACAGGAACATCTATCGGTAAACCCGTAATTCGTGGATTAAGCGGAAATCGAGTTTTGGTATATTCGCAAGGAGTTCGATTAGAAAATCAACAATTTGGAGATGAGCATGGTTTAGGATTAAACGATGCCGGAGTAGAAAGTGTTGAGGTTATAAAAGGGCCGGCATCTTTATTATATGGATCTGATGCTTTGGGAGGAGTTTTGTATTTTAACCCAGAAAAATTTGCCGATGCAGGAGATTTTAAGGCTAATTTCAGTCAGAAGTATTTTACCAATACACAAGGAAGTAATTCTTCTATCGGATTAAAAACATCTACAGAAAATTGGAAATTCTTGGCGCGTGGAAGTTTCAATTCACATTCCGATTACAAAGCAGGAGATAGTGACCGCGTAACAAATACACGTTATAACGAAACCGATTTTAAAACGGGAATAGGATATAGTAATTCTAGTTTTTCAAGTGTTTTACGATACAACTATAATAAGCTAGATTTAGGAATTCCAGAAGAAGGATTTGGAGAACAAACAACAAGCAAGAATACAGAGTTTCCTAGACAAGGAGTTTTTAACCATTTATTGAGTTTAAACAATGTTTTCTTTTTTCAGAATTCAAAACTAGATGTTGATTTAGGATATATCACAAATGACAGAAGTGAGTTTGAAGATAGTAATGAAGCTTCATTACACATGAAACTCAAAACATTTAACTATAATGCCAAATATCATTTGCCTAAAATGGGTAAAATCGAAATCATTGTTGGAGTTCAGGGAATGCACCAAACGAATACCAATTCGGGAGAAGAATATTTAATTCCAGATGCAACAACAAATGATTTTGGTGTTTTTGGAACGGCAAACTATGAGTGGAAAAGTAATGTATTACAAGCAGGTTTACGTTTTGATAATCGTAATGTAACTTCAATCGCACACGGTGTTGAAGGCGAAGAAGGATATTTTCAGGCTCTGGACAGATCGTTTGATAGTTTTAATGCATCGTTGGGTTATAAAACCAATCTTGCCGATAACTTAACCATGAGACTAAATGTGGCTTCGGGATTTAGAGCACCAAACTTAGCAGAACTAACATCTAATGGAGTTCATGAAGGAACAAACCGTTATGAAATAGGAAATAGTGCTTTAAAGACAGAACAAAACGTACAAACAGATTTAAATTTAGAATATAAAAACAGTCATTTTGAGTTCTTTGTAAACGGGTTTTACAATCACGTAAACAACTATATCTATACTTCGCCAACGGGAGAAGTTCTAGATAACAATGATGTATTTGCTTATATTCAGGATAACGCCAAATTGTATGGTGGAGAAATCGGATTACACTTTCATCCACATCCTTTAGACTGGTTGCATTTTGAAACTAGTTTTGAAACCGTAACAGGAAAAAAACAAAACGGAGATTACTTGCCATTAATTCCTGCAAACAACTGGAACAATACGATAAGAACAGAATTTAAAATCAATAACTGGTTTCAGGATGGGTTCGCTACTCTTAATGTGAGTTCGACTTTTAATCAGGATAATGTGAGTGGTTTCGAAACTGCTTCAAAAGGATATTCGCTAGTTAATTTAGGATTTGGCGGAACAGTAAAGTTGGGTAAAACAGCTTTTGATGTAAATATAAACGGAAACAACTTATTCGATAAAAAGTACATCGCGCATTTATCCCGATTAAAAACAGATGGAATTCCTAACATAGGACGTAACATCGTTTTAGGAGTAAATTTTAATTTGTAGAAGAATAAGTATTAAAAAAAGCTCTAAAAGCGCCAACGATGTAGTTGGCGTTTTTTATAACAATACCAAGGAAAAAATAACTATTTTTGTTTGAAACAGTAATATTATAACAATGAAAAAAATTAGTATTCTAATGGCTATAACCGCTACAACTGTTGCATTTGGACAAAGTCAAAAATCAAATGCAATAAAGTATCCTGAAACTAAAAAAGGAGAAACAGTTGATACCTATTTTGACGTTAAAGTAAGCGATCCATATCGTTGGCTAGAAGATGATAAATCTGCAGAAACTGCTGCTTGGGTAAAAGCAGAAAATAAAGTTACTTATACCTATTTAGATCAAATTCCTTTTCGTGAAGATTTGAAAAAACGCATGGAAAAATTATGGAATTATGAAAAAATAAGTGCGCCTTTTGTAAAAGGAAAGTCTACATATTATTCTAAAAACAACGGATTGCAAAATCAATCTGTAATTTATAAAAAAGGAGCAAACGGTAAAGACGAGGTTTTTCTTGACCCAAATACATTCTCAAAAGACGGAACAACATCTTTAGGAGGATTAGATTTTACCAAAGATGGTACAATAGCAGCTTACTCTATTTCTGAAGGAGGAAGCGATTGGAGAAAAGTAATCATCATAGATACACAAACTCACAAAGTATTAGAAGATACATTAGTAGATGTAAAGTTTAGCGGAATTTCCTGGAAAGGAAAAGAAGGATTTTACTATTCTAGTTATGATAAACCAAAAGGAAGCGAATTGTCTGCAAAAACAGATCAGCACAAATTGTATTTCCATAAGTTAGGAACTCCACAAAAAGACGATAAAGTTGTTTTCGGACTTGACCAAAAAAGAAGATATGTAGGAGGTTCAGTAACCGATGATATGAAATATTTGGTGATTACAGCAGCAAACTCAACTTACGGAAACGAGTTATACATTAAAGATTTAAGTAAAGAAAACAGCCCAATTGTTACTATTGTAGATAACTTTAATAGTGATAATAGCGTTATCGAAAACGAAGGAACAAAATTGTTTATCGAAACTGACTTAAACGCACCAAACAAGCGTATCGTAACAGTAGATGTTAGCAAACCAAAACCAGAAAACTGGAAAAATTTTATTGCTGAAACAGAGAATGTACTTTCGCCATCAACAGGAGGAGGATATTTCTTTGCAAATTATATGAAAGATGCCGTTTCTGTAGTAAAACAATATGATTACGCAGGAAAGTTAGTTCGCGAAATAAAATTGCCAGCGTTAGGAACAGCAGGTGGATTTAGCGGAGAAAAAGCAGATAAAGTTGTGTATTACTCATTTACAAATTACACAACACCAGGAACGATCTACTCACTTGATGTTAAATCTGGAAAATCAGAAATCTACCAACAGCCAAAAGTTGATTTCAACAGTGCAGATTACGAGTCAAAACAAGTATTCTATACATCAAAAGACGGAACAAAAGTACCTATGATGATCACTTATAAAAAAGGATTAAAATTAGACGGTAAAAACCCAACTATTTTATATGGTTACGGAGGATTTAATGCAAGCTTAACGCCATCATTTAGTATTGCAAATGCAGTTTGGATGGAAAACGGTGGAGTATTTGCAGTTCCAAATCTTCGTGGAGGAGGAGAGTACGGTAAAAAATGGCATGATGCAGGAACAAAAATGCAAAAACAAAATGTATTTGATGATTTCATTGCAGCAGCCGAATATCTAATTGCTCAAAAATACACCTCTTCAGATTTCTTAGCAATTCGCGGAGGTTCAAACGGAGGATTATTAGTAGGAGCAACAATGACACAACGTCCAGAATTAATGAAAGTGGCGTTACCAGCAGTAGGAGTTATGGATATGTTACGTTACCATACATTTACAGCAGGAGCAGGTTGGGCATACGATTACGGAACAGCACAGGATAGCAAAGAAATGTTCGAATACATCAAAGCATATTCACCAGTTCATAATGTAAAAAAAGGAGTTCATTACCCAGCAACAATGGTAACTACAGGAGACCATGATGATAGAGTAGTGCCAGCACATAGTTTTAAATTTGCAGCCGAATTACAAGAAAAACAAACAGGAGACAATCCAGTTTTAATTCGTATCGATGTAAAAGCAGGACATGGAGCAGGAAAATCTGTAGCAGCTACAATCCAAGAAAATGTCGATATTCAGGCATTTACATTATTCAATATGGGATTTAAAGCATTACCTAAAAAGTAAGACTTAATAATTAAATATTTAAAACAGGCTTTTCTAATTTAGAGAAGCCTGTTTTTTTTTGCTGTGCGTAGAGAGTTAACCGCAGAGTTCGCAGGGATTTACGCAAAGGGCGCAAAGTTTTAAAATCCGTGCTAATTAGCTAATTCGTGGCTTATTTTTATTGTTTCACGCAGATTCAGCAGATTTAGGCAAATCTAAGCCGATTTAATTAGAGAAAAATCTGTGTGTATCAGCTCAAATCCTTTTAAATCTGCGTGAAAAAATAATTCGCAAAATTCGTAGCTTATTCTTATTGTTTCACGCAGATTCAGCAGATTTAGGCAAATCTAAGCCGATTTAATTAGTGAAAAATCTGTGTGTATCTGCTCAAATCCTTTTAAATCTGCGTGAAAAAAATAATTCGTGATTTCGTGGCTAACTTTTTTAAGCAATTCTTTTCTCTTAAATTTGGAACAACTAAAAAACATAAAAATGGAAATTGTTAGATGGGGAATTATAGGCTGTGGTAATGTAACCGAAGTTAAAAGTGGACCAGCATTTCAGAAAACAAAAAATTCAGCATTAGTTGCCGTAATGCGTAGAGACGCTGCTTTGGCGGAGGATTATGCTAAACGCCATAATGTGCCAAAATGGTATTCGAATGCGATAGATTTAATAAATGACCCCGATGTCGATGCAGTATATATTGCAACACCACCATCATCCCATAAAGAGTATGCGGTATTGTGCGCCAAAGCAGGAAAAGCAGTTTATGTCGAAAAACCAATGGCGTTAAACTTCGAAGAATGCAACGAAATGATAAGCGCTTGCAAAGAAAATAATGTACCATTATTTGTAGCTTATTACAGAAGATGTTTGCCACGTTTCCTAAAAATAAAAGAACTAATTGATAACGGAATCATCGGAACACCAAGACACGTAAATTGTGTTTTGTACCATTCGTTTGAAGCAAGATATGACGACGAAATCAACTTACCTTGGACCGTTTTACCACACATTTCTGGTGGCGGAATATTTGTCGATTTGGCTTGTCACACACTAGATTTTCTAGATTTTGTTTTCGGACCAATTAAATCCGTTCGAGGTCACGCCACTTCCCAACTTATGGCATATCCAGCCGAAGATAGCGTTTCGATGTCATTCCTGTTCGAAAACGGAATTCACGGCACAGGACTGTGGAATTTTGCAAGTCACAAACGCCATGATATTGTCGAGATAGTAGGCGATAAAGGCAAGATTTCTTTTTCAACCTTTGGCAACGACCCAGTATTACTCGAGGATAAAGACGGAAAAACACAAAGTTTCCCAATAGATAATCCGTTGCACATTCAGCAACCACTTATCGAAACCATTGTGCAAGAATTGCTAGGAACTCCGGCTTGCCCGTCTAATGGTGTTTCGGCGGCAAGAACTACTTGGGTTATCGACGAGGTTTTAAAAGAATTCAGACAAGCGCATCCCGTTAAATAACAGTATTTTAGTTTTTAGGAGCTATTTCCTGCTGTCCACTATATCTTTTTATAAGACAAAAAAAGCCTTATAAAAAGGATGCCGTTCCCATCAGGGCTAGAGTTGTAGAATGTGTAGATAAAATTTCATTAAACACATAGAAACATAGGTTTTCTGTGTGAAAAAAGAACAAAAAAGGAAATACATTTCTTTCACATAGCTAGCTATGTGTGTTATAGATAAGTGAAACGCCTTTTTATAGAGTGCAAAAACTATGTTTCTATGCGTTAAAATAAATAATACCCAATGAGTAATAATAGAATGCCTTTGTAGGACTTGTTTTCTATAAAGGCATTTTTCTGTATAAAAACACTGCTATTTCTTATGATTTTAGATTACCTTTAATATTCCCATCTTAAAATCACTTAGCATGAAACAAATTATTGATAAAATAAAATACTTTGTACAAACAAGTAATTTTAAAAAATATGCCAAACGCATTGGTATTTTCTTCCTAAGTCTTATCGCATTATTACTACTTGCATCAGGAGGATTAGCTTATTATTTTAATCACAACAAAGACAAAATCGTTGTAAAAATAAACGATAAGATAAACGACAACATTAGCGGAACAATCCACATAGGCGACATCCATTATAAATTCCTAACAGGATTTCCCAATCTTACATTAGGCTTAAAAGATGTAGAACTAAAAGACAGTTTGTGGGCAATACATAAACGAACATTTCTTACGGCAAAAGAAATAGAGGTGAGGCTAAATATCTGGAGTTTAGTATCCGACAAAATCGACTTTCATAAAATCGAAATCAATGATGCTACACTCGATTTGTACAAAGGTCCAAACGGAATAACAAACTCAGACATCTTCAGAAAGAAGCCTAAAAAAGACAAAAAAGAAAGCGGAAAAACTACGTTGGTCGATGAAATAAGTATGACCAATGTGCATTTTATTTCCGAAAATAAACCACGAAATAAACTCTTTGATTTTGAAGTAGCCGCACTAAAAGCCAAAATAGATTACGATGGAAGCGATTGGAGTACCAATCTTTTTGTAGATACCAACGTAAAAAGTATGGCTTTTAATACCGAAAAAGGAAGCTTTGCAAAAGACAAACGAATAAGAGGAATTATTGCAGTTACTTACGATACCGACAAAAATAAAATCACAGCAAATGTCGACGGACTAGAAATAGGAGGAGACAAATTTGATGTTAAATCCTATTTTGATGTAGGTAAAACCAGTTCCAATTTTGGTATCGAAATCAAAACCAGAATCCTCTGGAAAAACGCCACCTATTTGCTGGCCAATAACATTAGTTCCAAGCTAAAATGGTATGATTTAAAAGATCCAATAGGAGTAACCTGTACAATCGATGGAGATTTAAATTCCGAGGGCGACCCGAAGATTAATGTAGTTGCCGAAATTAAGGACAATGAATTACGCATTCCCGACGGATTAATTTCAGATTGTACCTTCAACGGGAAATTCACAAATATATTAAAGGAAGAGTTAGGTTGTTATGATTCTAATTCGGCAGTAATAATACACGGATTTAAAGGAGCATATAATACAATTCCTTTTGAAATTCCAGATGCAATGATTCATAATTTTGATAAACCCGTTGCAACAGGAAACCTAAACGCCAATTTTGATGTTACGAAACTAAACAATATAATCAATGCCGATTTAATGCGCTTTTCCAATGGTCAGGCCAAAGTCGATTTTAAGTTCGAGTGTGATATCGTCGATTTGTACTTTCGAAAACCAAAATTCATAGGAAGCGTTAGGGTTGGAAATACTAGTTTAAAATATATCCCCAAAGGACTTACTTTCGAAAAAACAGACATTCAGCTGGACTTTACCGAGCAAGCACTTGTAATCAAGAAATTTGCATTCAAAGACCGACATAATACGATTTTTGTAGAAGGAAGAGTCGATAATTTCTTGAACCTCTATTATGATGCACCCGAAAAAATGCTAGTTGATTGGAAAATTTATAGCCCGAGTATCGATATAAAACAATTTCTAGGTGTTATTGCTGCGACCCAAAAAAATAAACAACCTAGCAAAAAGCCTGCAAATCATCAGAGTTTTTCAGACCAGCTTCATACCGTAATAAACAAATGTCAAGTAGTCTTGCAACTTAATATGGATAAGCTTGTTTATGCCAAGTTAGCGGCAACAAATGCAAAAGCAACAATTAGGCTAACAAATTCTAATGTCACGGTACAAAACGGATTTTTGCAAACTGCAGGAGGAACAATTGATTTCTCGGCAGTGTTAAGTCCAAATGGCAAAAAGTATAATTTTAAATCAGAAGCCCAAGTTACCAATGTTGATATTACAAAGTTTTTGACCTCGTTTAATAATTTTGATATAAAATCATTTGATGCAAAAGATATAAAAGGGAAACTGACATCCAAAGCAAGCGTTGCAGGAATAATGGATTCTGGAGGAGATTTAATAAAAAACTCAGTAACTGGCAATGTCAATTTTAAAGTCAACAATGGAGCTTTAGTCAATTTTGAGCCAATTGTAAAAATCGGGAAGTTTGCGTTTCCATTCCGTGATGTAAAAAATATTACGTTCAGTAATTTATCAGGCGATGTTATCTTAAGAGGGCAGAATATAGATGTGAATAGTTTAAGAGTAAGTTCAAGCGTTCTTAATTTTGATGTTGCCGGAATCTATTCTCTTGGGCATGATACCAATTTAGCCTTGACAATCCCACTCCGAAATTCAAAGAATGATGTAAAACTTGCCACCAAAGCCGAGCGAGATGCAGTTCGCAACCGAGGAATCGTTTTGCATTTATTAGCCGTCGATGATGGTGGGAAAATCAAAATAAAATGGGGGAAGAAAGACGAGAAGAATAAGTAGGGTTCGTTCAAAAAAACCTCCATTTATTTTCATAATGTTTTATTAACTTATTCGTTTCTTAATTCAATTTTTGATAGCTTTGAGAAACAAACATTAAACATATAGTAAGATGAAAATTCAAATCAACACTGACAAAAACATTGATGGACACGAAAGATTAGAAGCTTATTTCTCTGGTGAATTAGAAAAATCTTTAGCACGTTTTGATAACAAAATTACTCGTATCGAAGTGCATTTTGGAGATGAAAACGGAGAGAAGTTTAGCGTAAACGATAAAAAATGTGTGATTGAAGTTCGTCCTGTAAAACTACAGCCTATTACTGTTACCGATCATGCTGATACGCTTGAAAAAGCTTTTCAAGGTGCTCTGGGTAAAATTAAAAAATCACTTACTACTACTTTCGAAAAAATGAAAGAGTATTAATTTATATATTAATAAATGTAAAAATGGCATTATCTAAAATTAAGATAATGCCATTTTTTATTTTAGTAAAGCAGTCATTTCTTTCCAATGCAATATCTTGACTTTGGCGTTTGGTTTATTGGCAGCATTAACCATTGCTTTGGCTATATTATCAGCTTCTATTCCTTTGTACTTATTTATCCCTCCCATAAATAAAGGATTGATTAATTTGAATATTCCTATAAGTACTTTTTCCAGAGGACGACTTTCTTTTCTGTTTCCTAATATCATCGAAGGTCGGAAGATATAAGTATGTTCAAAATTCAGGTTAATAATATCTTGTTCCGTTTCTCCTTTTGTTTTAGTATAGAATACAGATGAACTTGGGTTTGCTCCAACAGAAGAAACCAAAAATATAGATTTTGCTCCATTTTCCTTAGCTAGTTTTGCTGCCAATACAGGATAGTCGTGATCAATTTGGTAATAAATTTTCTGGTCAGGCGTTTTCTTTTTGGTAGTTCCAATAGCAATATAAACTTCGTCAATATTAATATCTTTAACGACATTGGGTAAAGATTGAAAATCACCGATAAGAGTTTTCAGTTTCGGATGCTTAATATCTAATTCTTTTCGAACAACGATTGTTATCTGTTCGTAATTGGCGTTGTTTAATAAGTTCTGGAGGATATAAGATCCAACTAAGCCACTTGCTCCATATACAATAGCTTTTTTCATAAGATTGAGTGATTTGTTGGTGTAAGTTAGAAAATTAATAGCTAGCTTTTTGGATTGAATTGTTTAAACCCTATGTTTCTGTGTGTTTATTTTTTTTGTTTCACGCAGATTTTGCAGATTAAGCCGATTTTTTTTCTGCATGAATCTTTGTGTTGCTCTGCGGATTCTTTGTGAATCTCTGCGAAATCCAAAAAATAAAATTAAGATAATAATAACGCTTTTCGCTGTTGTAAAAAGTAATTTTGCAGTCCCAAAAACTAGTTCTTTATGAAAAGACAAGGAACTTAATTTGGGATATCAAATAATAAATCATTTAAAATAAATTCATGAAAAAGCAACTACTCGTATTACTAACCGCAGTTCTTATAGGTTTTGGTGTAAATGCGCAAGTAAAACCATCAGAAACAAATGTTATGGTTCTTATTCATTCTCAAAATGGCGGAACGTACAAAATGGCAAAAGCCATGGCCGAAGGAATCCAGGAATATCCAAATACAAAAGCGACAATAAAACGTGTTCCTTCGATTAATGCAAAAGAAAAATTAAATGCTGAGGTAGAGAAATTGCCAATAGCAACTATTGAGGAATTGGCAAATTATGACGGAATCGCATTCGGAAGTCCAGTTCATTTTGCTAACATAAGCGCAGATATGAATTACTTTTTCAGCAAGAGTATTCCGCTTTGGACTTCAAGAGCTTTAGAAGGAAAGCCAGCAACAGTTTTTATGTCGGCTGGATCAGGTGCAGGAAAAGAAGCAGCAATATTATCTTTTTGGAATATCCTTGCTTCCCACGGAATGGTAATCGTACCTACGGGAATTATGGGAACAGCTACTCTAGATAAATCAGTTCCTCAGGGAAATACTCCTTTTGGGGCAACATCATTGACAGGTTCTGTTGGTACACGACCATCTGCAAGCGAATTGAATTTAGCTAAAGAGCAAGGAAAAGCTTTGGCAAGAGTTGCTTCGGGATTAAAAAACACAGAGAATGTAAAAGAAGTAAAAACAACTTCGGTAGAAAGCAAGGGAAGTATTGATGTAAATAAAACATTAAAAGATAATAATATAGTACTTCCAGAAGCTCCTAAACCTGTTGGGAACTATGTGCCTTATACCATTTCTAATAATAAAGTATATATTAATCAAGTAGCATTAAAAGAGGGTAAAATATTAAATCCAGGTAAGGTTGGTGCAACGGTTACAGACGAACAAGCTAAAGAAGCAACATACCAAACGATGCTTAATGTTATTGCAGTGCTAAAAGAAGCTTGTGGTGGCGATTTAAACAAAGTGAAACAATGTGTTCAGTTAACAGGATATTTTAATACAACTCCTGAGTATACACAGCACGCGGGGATTATGAATTCAGCTTCAAATTTAACGGCATTGGTTTTTGGAGAAAAAGGAAAACATGCAAGAGCAACAATTGGAGCGGCTTCGTTACCAATAAACTCTGTGGTAGAAATTCAAGCTATTTTTGAAATAGAATAAAGTATCTTTTAGATAAAAATCAAAAACCCGAATACGTTCTTAATGTATTCGGGTTTTTATTTTATATTAATCGAAGGTAATCGTTGTTTTATGATTTTGGTAATGCAGCGCCAACTGCAATGTCGCAACGGTGACCTTCTTGTCCGTGTGGTGGATTCATTCCGGGAGGAGTTACACTATAATTAGTTGCTCCAGCCGGAGTTGGAGGTACAGTTACTTGCTGGCTAACGGTGCCCGATGCAGGTTGCGCAGTAGTTGTTTGTGTTGTAGTTGTTTGTGTTGTAGTTGCTTTTGCAGGAGCAGAATTTAATGGGGCTCCAACAGCAATATCACAGCGATGTCCTGCTTGTCCGTGCGGAGGATTCATTCCTTTGGCAGTAGTAGTCGTTGGTTGTGGTGTTGTAGTTGTTACTACAGCTGTTGTAGGTGCAGTTTGTGTTTGCGTTGTAAGTTGTTTTGTTGGTTGAGAAGAAGGCGAATTTAATGGCGCTCCTACTGCAACATCGCAACGGTGACCAGGTTGCCCGTGTGCAGGATTAATTCCTCCAGTATCACCCATTACTGTATTTGGGTTTGCAGCAGGTGCTTGGGTTTGAACTGCCGAATTTGCTTTGGTAGTGTCTTGAGCTAATCCCAATTTTACCAATTCAGAGGTTGGTGTACTTTCCTGAGGTTCTAATTCTTTTTTGCAAGAAATAAAAAGGATAGAAGAGATGACTAACGAACTTATTAAGATTTTCGGATTCATAGTTGAATAATTTTAAAGTTCTCAAATATACTGGTTTTTAATCGATTTTTGTAGTCCATATTTGTTAAAAGGGGTTTTAGTTAGCCGTTTTACCGCAATGAGCGCAAAGATTTACGCGAAGTCCGCAAAGCTTTGTGCTCTTTGCGTAGCCCTTTGCGAACTTTGCGGTTAAATTCTAGCCACAGATTAAAAGGATTACACGGATTCTAAAACTTTGCGCCCTTTGCGTAAATCTTTGTACTCTCTTTGCGGTTAATTTTTTTCTGCCACAGATTTCTCGAATTAGCACAAATTTTATGCATTTTGCGGTAAATTCTCTATATTTCTGCTTTAAAAAACAAATAACCATATACCATGAAAAAATCAATCTTACTGTTATTATTCATTACCACTTTTGCACAAGCACAAACATCTGATAAGGATAAAATTAATAAAACACTTGATTCTTGGCATAAGGCTGCTGCCGATGCTAGTTTTGAGCCGTATTTTGCTTTAATGACCGATGATGCTATTTTTATCGGAACTGATGCTACCGAAAATTGGAATAAAGCCGATTTTAAAGTTTGGGCAAAGCCATTTTTTGATAAAGGGAAAACTTGGAATTTTACCACATTAGAACGTCATATCTTTTTTGATACAACTGGAAAAACAGCTTGGTTTGATGAATTACTAGATACTCAAATGAAAATTTGTCGCGGATCTGGAGTTATGGTAAAAGTAGGAAAGGAATGGAAAGTGAAACATTATGTTTTGTCTATGACAGTTCCAAACGACAATGTAGATGAAGTTGTTAAAATAAAAGCACCATTAGAGGATGTTATCATTACTAAACTTAAGAAAAAGTAAGTAAAGACTTTGTTTTTAATGTTTTAAAAGTTGAGGTTCTAATTTCGTTATAATATAATTGGCAAATTCATATCTTAAATAGAACCTCAAAATGGTATACTCTTAAAAAAACATACTCAAAACTGCAATATCGATGATAATTTAATCTTACCTGCTATTTTTTAACCCCTTAAAAAGTAAAATACTTGTTTTTTAATAACTTTGACCCTTGTGAAAATAGGGTTGAAGTAAAGTATTTTAAAAATGAAAATAGAAAAGTGGTGGATTATCTCCTTTATCATTATAAGTATTGTATGTATAACGGGTGCATTTTGGCCAACTGTTAATGCTACAGATTATATACTTTCAGAATTTGGAACTACAGAAGATATTGTTCCTGCCGATGTTGCCTGGATGCTTACATCTTGTTGCTTGGTTTTGATTATGACGCCTGGGCTTTCCTTTTTTTATGGCGGAATGGTTGGGAAAAAGAATGTGATTTCGACTATGCTTCAAAGTTTTATTTGCCTTGGTGTAGTAACACTTTTGTGGGTTGTACTTGGTTTTAGTCTCGCTTTTGGTGAACCAATAGGAATTCATTCGGGAGGAAACTTCTATAGTTTTGTAGGTAACCCAACTACGTTTACCTTTATGGATTATGTGGGTGTTTTACCTCACAAGCAATTAGCAAACACAGTTCCGTTTATGTTGTTTGCATTATTCCAGATGAAGTTTGCAGTTATAGCGCCAGCAATAATTACAGGCTCATTTGCCGAACGAGTTCGATTTATTTCCTATCTGCTTTTTATCTGTTTGTTTACAATATTTATCTACGCCCCTTTGTGTCATGCGGTTTGGTATCCTACAGGAATTTTAGGAACTTATTTTGGTGTTAAAGATTTTGCCGGAGGAACTGTAGTGCACATGAGCGCAGGTTTTGCAGCGCTAGCAGGAGTTTTGGTTTTAGGGAAAAGAAAAAATAGCCGACATATACCTACCAATATTCCGTTTGTATTATTAGGAACAGGAATGTTATGGTTTGGTTGGTTCGGGTTTAATGCAGGTTCGGCTTTGGCAGCCAATGGTGTTGCGGCAATGGCTTTTGCTACGACAACAACAGCCTCTGCGGCAGCGATGTTAACTTGGGTATTTTTTGATAGAATTAACGGACGTAAAGTTTCTGCTTTAGGAGCTTGTATCGGTGCAGTTGTAGGATTGGTTTCGATTACGCCAGCTGCAGGATTTGTATCAGTGCCAGAAAGTATGTTCTTTGGGTTTAGTGCAGCCTTGGTTTCGAATATGGTTGTAAATGCTAATTTCTTAAAGAAAATTGACGATACATTAGATGTTTTTGCTTGTCACGGTGTAGGAGGAATAATGGGAATGATTCTTACTGCAATCTTTGCACATGGTGATAAAGCGAGCTTGCTTCATGGCGGATGGATGGTTTTTGCACATCATATGATGGCATTGGTTTTGGTTTCGATATTTACTTTTTTTGGAGCTTATCTTTTATTTAAACTTACAAATGTGATTATCCCAATGCGCGTGTCCGAAGAGTCAGAACATATCGGGTTAGACTTATCGCAACATGACGAAACACTAGAGCCTAAAATGAAAACGGCTAATTAAAATTGTTTATAATGGAATGTGGATTTAATGGAACGTGGATTTAACCGCAAAGAGAGTACAAAGATTTACGCAAAGGTCGCAAAGTTTAAAATCTTTTTAATCCTTTTAATCTGTGGCTGAAAAAGTAATCTGTAGAGGATAAGTTTAGTTCTCTTTTATACAGAAAATCACACTCAATATTTAGGTAGAAAAAAGCTATTAGAGGTGGATTTTTTCATTTTTGAAATCCGATGCCATTCATTCGTATATATTCCTTAATTTTGCCGAAATATTTGTAAAAAAGTGGGAAGTAAAAATAAACTAAAGAGATTCAAGGAAAACGAAACATTCAATAACGTTTTTCAACCAACGAGAGAAGAAGTTGTAGGCGATTTATTTCCGCATAAAGGGAAATGGAACAAAGACTTCTTTAAGAATGATAATCCGTTGGTACTTGAACTAGGTTGTGGAAAAGGAGAGTATTCTGTAGGATTGGCTGAAAGATATCCAAATAAAAACTTTATTGGAGTCGATATTAAAGGAGCTCGTTTTTGGCGAGGAGCTAAAACTGCTGTAGAAACAGGTTTACATAATGTTGCTTTTATTCGTACTCAAATCGAATTAATCAACCATATTTTTGCTGAAAATGAAGTAGATGAAATCTGGATTACTTTTCCAGATCCACAAATAAAATACAAACGTACTAAACACCGTATGACCAATTCGGAGTTTTTACAATTGTATAAAAAAATCCTTAAGAAAGATGGTGTTGTAAACTTAAAAACTGATAGCGAGTTTATGCACGGTTATACATTAGGTTTGTTGCACGGTGAAGGTCATGAGGTTTTATATGCTAATCATAATGTGTATGTAAATGAAGGAAGCCCAGAAGAGGTTACTGCTTTTCAGACATTTTACGAGAAACAATATTTAGAAATTAATAAGGCAATTACGTATATTCGTTTTAAAATTAAAGCGTAGTTCTTTCTTTTTAATTTTAGTTTCCCCATTCTTTAATACATGATTCGCAGCGCATGACATTTATTATTCCTTTGCTTTTAGGCTTTATTACGGCTTTTATTGGTATTATTCCGCCAGGATTAATAAATATGACAGCAGCCAAAGTAAACTTAAAAGAAGGGAAAAAGAATGCGTTGTGGTTTGTTGCCGGAGCAGTACTTATTATATTCTGTCAAGTATATTTGGCGATTTTGTCGGCAAGAATTATCGATCAGCGGCCAGATGTTGTAATCTTATTGCGAGAAATTGGATTTGGGATTTTTGCGGTTTTAACGATTTATTTTCTTTGGATTGCAAAAGAGCCAAAAAAGAAAAAAAACAAGATTAAAAATCAGAGTAAGAAAAGCCGTTTCTTTTTAGGAATGTTACTTTCTGCACTTAATTTTTTCCCAATCCCATATTACGTTTTTGTTAGCGTTACATTGGCTTCTTATAAATTATTTCTATTTGAGAATCATTTTATATCTGTGTTTGTAACTGGAGCAGTTTTAGGTTCATTTACTGTTTTTTATTGTTATATCGCTTTTTTTCAGAAGATAGAACAGAAAACAGATTACATACTTAAGAACATGAATATCATTATCGGGAGCATTACAGGAGTAATTTCGATAATCACACTTTTTAATATCATACGATATTATTTCGCTTAATTTTTACTTGAAAATAAAGCCATGGCAGAAGATAATTTTTTTGAAAGAGTCTATGTAATCGTAAGACAGATTCCGTACGGGAAAGTAACTTCCTATGGCGCTATTGCAAAAGCATTGGGTACAGCACGTTCGGCACGAATGGTTGGCTGGGCAATGAATGGGTGTCATAATATGGATGATGTTCCTGCGCATCGTGTCGTAAACAGAAAAGGATTACTTAGTGGTAAACATCATTTTGACGGTACAAACCTAATGCAACAATTACTCGAAAACGAAGGAATAGAGGTTATAGACAATCAGATTGTAGATTTCGAAAAGCATTTTTGGCAACCAGAAATAGAGTTGTAGATTCTGTAATCTTTGAATCTTTGTCAAAGTTCGAACTTTGACAAAGTTAAAATGGTCAAACTTAAATCAAACAAATAACAAAATCTGTCCTATTTTCATCGGTTTGGTAACTTAAATAACCTCCGTGAGCCTCAATAATATTCTTAGAAAGCGTAAGTCCAATTCCTGCACCTTCTTTTCGGGTTGTAAAGAAAGGAAGGAATATTTTATCCCTTATTTCAGGCTCGATTCCTTTCCCATTGTCAGAAATCGTGATGAAAAAACGATTGTTTTCGGACAATGCCGATAAGTATATTTTCTTCTCCTGTTTATCTTTTAATGCAAAAACACTATTGGTAATCAGGTTGATGATAACCTGTTCTATCTGGCTTTTATCAATTAAGATAGAACGCGAACTATTAATGTTGTTTATCAGCTCAATGCCTTGTTCTTTTAAGATTGGTGCCATAATATTTAGGCAATCTTCAAAAAGAGTATTAATCGATACAGGTTTTTTATCTGGAGTAGGAAGCATGGCTAGCTTTCTATAGTTTTCTACAAAAATCTGTAAATGGTCACTTCGGTTTATAATAGTCGAAATGCTGCTTTTTATATCATCAAAATCATCTTCTTCGAGTTTTTCCTGATCAATTATCTGAAGTAAATTTTGCGAAAGCGAACGAATCGGAGTTAAGGAATTCATTAACTCATGCGAAATTATTTTCATTAAAGTAATCCACGCTTCTTTTTCTTTTTTATCAATAACACGCTGGATGCTATCTAGTAAAATGATAAAGTATTCTTTGTTTAATGATTTTGTTAGCGAAGTCTGAAGCATAAACGTTTGTAAGTCCTGTTGCTCAATTTTGACATCGATAGCTGTCTTTAATTCGCTAAATTGGGTATTCTCAATTTCTTTAAAAAGCGACGGAAGATAGTTTTTGAGATAATCCCAATGGCTTACTTTAGGAACAGAAAATGTGGTAGAGAAACAATCGTTCATCAGAAATATATTCCAATTGTCATTTTCCTTTTCCAGAATTAAAATAGCGGTGTCGATATTGTTTAAAATAGAGCGATAAATCAACTCTTTGGATTTTTGTTCTTGTTGCTTTTCTTTTAAAGTATCATACAAAATCGAGAGATTCTTGAAGCTTCCTTTTCTTTGTTCTTCAGGGAAATTAGTCGAATAATCATTTTGAAGAATAGAGAGAATGGTTTTGTCGTAAAAACTCATTTTGCTTTTAATAAAAAAATACATTTCTGCCAAAGCAATAATAACTACAGCGCCTACTAAAATACTATTATAATACAGTTTTTGTTGTGCAAGATATAATGAAGAAAACAGAATTATTATGACAATAAAAACACGTAAAAATAAGGCATTATAAAATTTCAAGTTTTTCATTATTCGATATTTTTTAAGCCATATTTTTCAATTCTTCTGTATAAAGAAGCTCTTGATAATCCTAATTCTTCGGCAGTTTTGCTAATGTTTCCGTTGTTTTTAAGTAAAGATTTTTCTACGGCACTCTTTTCTATTTCAGATAATGGATTTTCGTCATTAACCTGAAAATCTTCAAAATCTAGAATATCGAGATCAGTTACTGTAATCGTGTTGTTTTCGGATAGGATTAAAGCTCTTTCGATTTTGTTTTCCATTTCGCGAACATTTCCTTTCCAAGGATATCTTTCTAGATGTTTGGCAACATTACTATCAAAAGATAATTCGGTTTGATCGTATCTTTCTCCAATTTCGTTAAGAAGAAATTCAGCCATTGGTACAATATCGTCTTTTCGTTCTCGTAAAGATGGTAAAGTAATTTCCATGGTATTGATTCGGTATAGCAAATCTTCACGGAATGTCTTGTTTTTTACTTCGGCTTTTATATCACTATTTGTTGCAGCAATTATTCTTACATTCAGAGGTCTTGCTTTGCTTTCGCCTAAGCGGGTTACCGATTTTGTTTGTAAAACATGTAATAGTTTTGCTTGTAAATGCAACGGAATATTTCCGATTTCATCCAGAAAAATAGTTCCGTTGGCAGCAGCTTCAAAACGTCCAGGAGTATCCGTTTTAGCATCAGTAAATGCGCCTTTGGCATAGCCAAATAATTCACTTTCGAATAAATTATCGCTCAAAGAACCTAAATCAACATGTATAAATGGTTTGTCTTTTCGTTGCGAATTTTGATGAATGTGTTGTGCAAAAACAAATTTACCAGTTCCGTTTTCTCCCAAAATAAGTACGTTAGCATCAGTTTTAGCAACTTTATCTGCAATAGAATACGCTTGTTTTATTTTGGCAGAAGTTCCTGTGAAATATTTCTTTTCTTCGGGTTTTGCAATTACTTTTTTAGATTTCTTTCTGCTTTCTTCAACAGCATTGTCTATTGTTGCCAGTAGTTTTTCGTTGTTCCAAGGTTTTAAAACATAATCAAAAGCACCAATTTTTATACCTTCTACTGCGGTTTCTATTTTGCCAAAAGCAGTCATTAAAATTACAACTGTTTGCGGAGATAATGTCTTGATTTCTTTCAGCCAATGAATTCCTTCGCGTCCATCTTCAAAACCAATGCGATAATTCATGTCCAATAAAACAACATCAATTGGACTTTCGGATAAAAGCGAAATGATTTTTTTGGGGTCGTTTGTGGTAAAAATGGATTCAAATTGTTTTTTCAGAATCATTTTTACCGAAAAAAGAATTTCTTCCTGATCATCGACAACTAATATATTGGCTTGTTTTTTTCGCATGATATGTTTTTTTGTTCGATTGTGAACGGTCAACTGTTCATTATCGAACACTACTTTTTTTTGATGGTTTTGAAACTGCTATATAAATCAATGCTTTATGAATTATAATTCTTTTGGCACAATATTTACCTATTGGTAATCAGTAAATTATTAGAACTCATGGATAAAGTAATTCCTCGTAAAAGTAAAAAAATTAGGTATCTGACAATAGGAATCGTGGCTTTTTTAGCTTTGGCAATTGTAGTATTTTTTTCTTTCAATAAAAAAAGAAGTCTGAATGTAAAAGGAGACGAATTAATCGTAAAGAAAGTCGAGATGGCTTTTTTTGAAGATTTTATGGTTTTTCAGGCAAAAGTAGTGCCTTTGAATGTGATGTTAGTAAACGTGACTGAAGGAGGTTCGGTTAAAGAGATTTTTGTTGAGAATGGAGCTACGGTTGTTAAGGGACAACCTTTGGCAAGATTATATAACCCAAACACCGAACTTAATTACCTTACGCAGGAAACAGCTATTATCGAGCAAATAAATAACTTGAATACGGGTAAACTGAACATTAGAAATCAGGAATTGAACTTGACTAAAGATTTAGTTTTAATAGAGCATGATTATAATGACGCAAAGCGTTTGTATGATATGAACTCAAAATTATATGAGAAGGATGTAATCTCAAAAAACGATTGGAATGCATTTAAAGAAGGGTTACGTTTTCAGGACGAACGAAGAAAAACGATTCAGCAAAGTATTCAAAAAGAAAAGCAAACGAATCAATTGCAGATTTCACAAATTAATCGTTCGATTCAGACTATGGAAATGAGTTTGGATATTTTGAGAAACAACAAGAAAAACTTTTTAATAACAGCACCAGAATCTGGAAGGCTTACTTCTTTTCAACCGGTTTTAGGAAAGAATTTTCAGGCGGGAGAAAGCATAGGAAGAATAGATTCTAAACAAGGTTATAAATTAATGGCCGAGGTAGATGAGTTTTATCTGGAGAAAATGCGAGAAGGTTTAAAAGGAGAAATCGAATATCAAGGAAAAATACTTGAAGTGGTAGTAACCAAAGTAATTCCTGAGGTTAAAGGTGGTCGTTTTTCTATAGAATTGAATTTTGATCCAAAAGAGAAAATTGTCTTACAGGATGGATTAAGTTTTGGGGTGAAATTAATTTTATCGGAGAGAAATAAAATACTTGTTTTGCCTAAAGGAAGCTTTAATCAGGAAACGGCAGGAAAATGGATTTTTGTTGTAAACGGAAATAAAGCCGAGAAAAGAGCCATTAAATTAGGAAGAGAAAATCCTGCATATTATGAAGTTTTAGGAGGATTAAAAGAAGGAGAATCGGTAATAGTATCTTCTTATTTAGATTATAAAGACGTAGAAGAATTGTCAATTAACAATAAATGATAATTTTTAGTAACAGTTTCAGTTTGCATTTTTACAATAAATAATAAAGTTTCAATCATCAATCAAAAAATAGAATCATCAACAATTAATATTGAATAAATATGATAACAATACAAGATTTAACTAAGGTTTTTAGAACAGAAGAAGTAGAAACTGCGGCATTAAGCGGAATCAATTTGAAAGTAAAAAAAGGAGATTTTTTGACGATTATGGGGCCTTCAGGCTGTGGTAAATCTACTTTGCTTAATATAATCGGGCTTTTGGATAGTGCCAGCGATGGGAGTTATAAATTATTGGATAGCGAAATGATTGGACTTAAGGAAAAAGGAAGAGCTACTGTTCGTAAAGAGAATATTGGTTTCATTTTTCAGAATTTTAATCTTATCGATGAACTTTCTGTTTATGATAATATTGAGTTGCCATTAATTTATAATAATGTAAAGTCATCAGATAGAAAGCAGAAAGTTGAAGCAATTGCCGAAAAGCTTAATATTTCTCACAGATTAAAGCATTTTCCGCAACAACTTTCTGGTGGACAACAACAGCGTGTTGCTGTAGCGAGAGCTTTGGTAAATGATCCGAAGATTATTTTGGCCGATGAGCCAACCGGAAATTTAGATAGTAAAAACGGAAATGAGGTTATGGAACTTTTAACCGATTTGCATGCCAAAGGTGCTACGATACTTATGGTAACGCATTCGGATTACGACGCTTCTTTTTCGCAAAAAACAATTCACATGAAAGATGGGATTATTTTTTCGGAAAGATTAAATCAAAGAAATGTAGATGTTTTTAAAGTATAGAAATCATGATAAAATTGATAACAATAGTAATTATAGAGATAGTAGAGTTTTGCAAAACGCTTTTTTTATAAAATAGTACACAAACTAACCAAACCAAAATATAATTAAATAAAGTAAGATAATGATACTTAACTGGATAAAAATATTTATTTACCATTTAAAACAAAATAAACTGTTTTCGTTTTTAAATGTTTTAGGATTAAGCATAGGAATTGCAGGGATTATTTTTGCGATTTTATATTGGAACAATGAGAACTCTTATGATCAGTGGAATCCTGAAAAAGAGAATGTATATCAGGTTCTTAATAAATTTGGAACAAATGAAGATATTTGGAATTCAAGCCCAGTACCTTTTGGCTTAACTTGTAAAGCTACTATTCCTGAAATAGAATCTATTGCTTTTTACGCTGGTTGGTATAATGAAGAGGTAGTAAAATATAATGGCCAAAAATGGATTGGAAAAAAAATTATAATGGCTGATTATGACTTTTTTGATTCTTTTCCATTCCCAATTCTAAAGGGAGCCAAAAAAGACATCTTAAAAGAAAAAAACAGTGTTGCTATTTCTGATGAAACTGCAAAATTAATTTTTAAGAACGAAGATCCTATTGGCAAAATTATTACAAAGGATAATAAACCTTATGTGGTAAAATCGGTTTATAAAATAATCAGACCTTCTTCTATTGAACCCAATTATGTATTTGGAGGCTTAATAAGGGAAAATGACATTAGTCAATGGGGAGACTTCAATTATACCTTAATGATTAAAACCAAAAAAGGAACCAATATAGAGACGGTTTTAAAGAAGATGGATCACGTGAATTTTGTTAATAGAATTGTAAAAGAGGCTAAAGACCGCGGTCTGACTCCTGAACAATTTATCAAAGAAAATGGCAGCATTATAGTTATTCTGGACCAATTAGCAACAGCTCGCTTATATGGTACAAAATCTCCTAATGGTGATAATTTTCCTGAAGGCAGAGGTAATTTGCAGTTGCTTTATATCATGGTTGGTTTATCTATCCTGATTCTTGCTTTGTCCTTAGTAAACTATATTAATCTTGCAACTGCTTCAGCAATAAAACGTGCTAAAGAAGTTGGCGTTCGTAAAATTGTTGGAGCAAGCAAAAAGCAAATCATTGCTCAATTTATATTTGAAACTGCTATAATTGTAACTTTGGCTATTCTTTTTGCATTAGCAATAGTTGAACTATCATTGCCTTACTACAATAATTTTTTGAATAAATCTTTGACTATGAATGGCAGCGAATTTTATCTGCAGCTTATTCTAATATTTGGATTGGTAATTGTTCTTGCGGGTATATTCCCTGCCATTTACATCTCTAATTTCGAAACCTTAAAAGTTCTAAAAGGCAATTTCTCCAGAAGCAAAAGTGGTATCTGGATTCGAAATTCGATGTTAATTTTTCAGTTTGGTATTGCTGCCTTTTTTATCATTGGAGCCTTAATTGTGAACTCTCAAGTCAATTATATGATGAATAAAGATCTTGGCTTTAGCGGAGATCAGATAATTCGTATTCCGTTTATATATAGTGACCAAGCTAAAAAATTCGAAAAATATCAGACTACAAAACAAGAGATTTTAAAATTTTCTGGGGTTAAGGATGCATCTACATTTGCAGGTTCTTTTGGAAACGGTAGTAATTCAAGTTCAGGTTTTACCCATAATGGTATTTTTGTACAACCGAGAAATATTGTAATGGATTATGGTTTTCTCGATATGATGAAAATTAAAATCGTTCAAGGAAGAGATTTATCCCCGAAATATGCATTGGATACGGTGAGTAACTGGTTAATAAATGAAACTTGCGCTAAGATGTTGAATCTCAAAAATCCGATAAATACAATAATCAGTTCAGGTTGGGGGAACGAAAAAGGGAATATGAAATTTAAAATTGTAGGGGTGGTAAAAGATTTTCATCTTACAGGATTACAAAATAAGGTTCCGCCAATGATTTTTGTTAGTGTTAAAACATTGAAATGGAATAATTTTGATAATATTTTTGTAAAAGTTTCACCTGACAACTTACCCGAGACTTTAGCAAAATTAAAAACCTATTGGGAGAAAAATATAAATCAGGATTATCCTTTTGACTATGAATTTGTAAATAAAGGTTTTGCAAAAACATATAACGAACAAGTAAAACAGAAAAATTTGTTTTTTGTACTTAACATTGTTGTGATTGTAATTGCTATTTTTGGATTGTTTGCTTTAGCGTCATTTTCGATGGAAAGAAGATTAAAAGAAATAGCTATCAGAAAAACACTTGGAGCAGAAACGGATGCTTTGCTTAAAGAATTGTCGAAACAATATGTTGGTTTTTGCGTGTTAGGCTTAATAATCGGAATATTTCCAGCGTATATTTTGCTTAACAAATGGCTAGAGAATTTCGCCTTTAGAATTGATGTTCCAGTATTGCCATTTATTATTGCATTGATTGTGTTACTTTTCTTAACTTTGGTAATTGTTTTAACAAAAGCATATCAGGTAACAAAAATAGATATTCTTAAATATCTTAAATACGAATAATTAATCTGAGCAATTAATTAGAATTGAGTTTTGGTAAAGACCCGACAGCTGTCGGGTCTTTTTTGTTTATTAGAAACTCTATTTTATTGCTCAGCGATAGCATCTGAATAAAGTAATTTGTCTAGTTTTTGATCTCTGTCGTATACATCTGGATAAAAACCAATCTCTCCATCTTCGTTTACCCAAGCAGTAAAATAACCAATATAGATTGGGATTTTGTTTTTTAATATGCAAGGAGTTTCTTTTTCGCCACTCATTGCCTGATCTATTTTAGAGACTGGCCAATCTGGGTTGTCTTTTAAAATGGCAAGTGCAAGTGCTTTAGCTTCTTTTACGTTTATACAACCGTGACTAAAAGTACGTTTCTCAAACTCAAACAAACTTTTTGCAGGCGTATCATGTAAATAAATATCATTAGGGTTTGGGAACATAAACTTAACTAATCCTAAAGAGTTTTGTGGTCCTGGTTTTTGTCTCACATTACCACCATTCCATTCCATATTATGATCCGCCAGATAGTTTTTGTCTCTGGCTATTTCAGATTTTAGTTCGTTTTTAATGATGCTTTGCGGAACATACCAGTATGGACTGAATACGATTTTGTCCATATTACCACTAAAAATTACAGTTTCGGTCATACGTGTTCCTACAAAAACATCAGATACCAATTCGTATTTGCCATTTTTAACATAAACTAGCTTAAAAGAAGGGATATTTACCATTATGTATTCACTTGCATGAACTAATTCTGTAGGTATCCATCGGCAGCGTTCCATGTTTAGCATTATTGTTTTAATTCTTTTAGCAATAGGCTCATTCATCTGGTTGATGTGTTCCAGAGTCAAGGCATAATTTAATTTTAGGCCATATCTTTTTTTATACTTTAAAACGGCATCCATCATCTCTTGATCATAAACTTCTCTTTTAGAATTTTGAGCTAAATCTCCAACTACAAATAAACGTTCTCTGATTTGTCTTACCGCAAGACTACTGTCCAGAGGTCTTATGTCTTTGAAAGTGGCGCTATCAATATCTATTTTTTTCCATAAATTGTTTTTCTCGATTGTTCTGTATTTTTTTAAAACAGCTTTAAGTTTATAATATTGTTCAAATAAAAGGTTCTCATCTTTATTTAATCGGTCAGGATTAACCATAAGAGAATCTAATATTTTTGCGTACGAAACGGTTTTGGCAGGTAAGAACCAACCAATTTTTTTTAACGTTGCAGGGTCAACGCCAGAATAGACATTGCTGGCATAAAACACATACATGTTAGAGAGTAAAAGTTCGGTGTCTATCTGAGGTAATTTATTAGATACACTTTCATTAAAAACATCATTTACCAGATCCATATACGGCATTGTAGCTTTGATGCCATCACGGTCATTTAATAATTGTACTTTATGATACAATAAGAATCCAAATTCGGAAATATTTTTGTCGTCATACCAAATCGAATTAAAATCTTTCTTTTTATAAAGATCCAAAACGTCATTTTGGTATTTTTTTAATTTTGGATATTTTTTGTAAAAGTCATTAATTAACTCCGGGGCAATAGAGTTTTTGGATACAAAAGGATTTTCTAAAGCGATTGCTTTGTTTTTCGTATTGATTTCTTTAGCTGAAGATTCAGAAGAAAACATCAAAAAACTAACGGCAATAATTACAAATGAAAAAGTAAAATTTCGCATATTTTTTAGATTTAAATTAGAAATGAAATTTTATTCAAAAGGCACATAAAAAGAATTGTAAATTTTTTAAAAACAGAGTTTTATGTTCTTTTTTGGTAGTAGGAAGTATAAGTTTAAGGTACTCAAATATAGTTAAGATTATTGATATTTTGGATGTATTGTTCTAAAAATGAATATTTAAATTGATGTATTTTAACTGAAAAAGTATTTGTACAGACAAACGTAAGTAAAATATTAGATGTGTTTTTGATACTTAAAAAGCAAGTGCAGGCTGTTATAATCATTTTGAGTAATCTCAATATCAATAAATCCAATCTAAAACCGTTAGAATAAGAACTTAATCTGTTATCTTTGTAATCTAAAATCGGTTTAAATTAATATAATTTTTGAAACGATTATTGTCAATAGAAAATAGTAAAGTTAAAATGAAATTAGACAGAAAAGAAATCCTTAAAGCTTTAGAAACGATTACTATAGCCGGTGAAGGTAAGAATATGGTTGAAAGTGGAGCGGTTACAAATGTTATTACTTTTGGTGATGAGGTTGTAGTTGATTTAGTTTTGCATACTCCTGCAATGCACATAAAAAAACGTGCTGAAGACGATATTAAAAAAACAATACTTGAATTAGTTTCTCCGGAAGCTAAGGTTAAAGTGAATATTAAAGTTGAAACTCCTGAGAAAAACGAAATTAAAGGTCGTGCGATTCCAGGAATTAAAAATATTATTGCTGTAGCCTCTGGAAAAGGAGGAGTTGGTAAATCAACAGTTACAGCAAACTTAGCTGTTACATTGGCTAAAATGGGTTTTGCTGTTGGAGTTTTAGATGCTGATATTTATGGGCCATCTATGCCAATTATGTTTGATGTAGAAGCAGAAAAGCCTGTTTCGATATTAGTTGACGGAAAGTCTAAAATGAAACCGATTGAAAGTTATGAAGTTAAAATACTTTCTATCGGATTTTTTACAGCGCCAAGTCAAGCTGTAATCTGGAGAGGACCAATGGCATCTAAAGCGTTGAACCAAATGATTTTTGATGCAGATTGGGGAGAATTAGATTTTATGTTAATCGATTTACCTCCAGGAACAGGAGATATTCATCTTTCTATCATGCAATCACTTCCTATTACTGGAGCAGTTGTAGTAAGTACTCCGCAAGCAGTAGCTTTGGCAGATGCTAAAAAAGGAGTTTCGATGTTTATGCAAGATAACATCAATGTACCGGTTTTAGGAATTATAGAAAATATGGCGTACTTTACACCTGAAGAATTGCCTGATAATAAATATTATATCTTCGGGAAAGAAGGTGCTAAGAACTTAGCTGAAGATTTAGGAGTTCCGTTTTTAGGAGAAGTTCCAATCGTACAATCTATTCGTGAGGCAGGAGATTATGGTCGTCCGGCAGCTTTACAAACAGCATCGACTATCGAAACTGTTTTTGAAGAAATCACTAGAAACGTTGTACAGGAAGTAGTAAACCGTAATGATAGTTTACCAGCTACCGAAGCAATCAAAATTACAACAATGGCAGGATGTTCTGCGGTAAAGAAAAATTAGATAATTGAGATAATGATTCAAATTAGATAATTTAGGAAGTTGGATAATTAGATAATTGTAGTTTGCGTAAAAACGAAGAGTTTAAACTTCAATTATCTAATTGTCTAATTGACACATTTTCTAATTGACACATTCACTAATTGAATATAAAAATTATGACAACAGAAGAATTAACAAGCAATGTTTTAAGAGCGCTAGATGAAATCAGACCTTTTCTGAATTCAGACGGAGGTGATATCACATTAGTTTCTATAGAAGATGATAAACACGTTAAAGTTCGCCTTGAAGGAGCGTGTACTAGTTGTAGTGTAAACCAAATGACGCTTAAAGCAGGTGTTGAAACTACAATTAAAAAGTTTGCACCACAGATAGAAACTGTGGTAAACATTATGTAATTGTAACTATTTGTTACAATAGTAAGGTTTGTTTTTTGTGGATTAAATGAATTATTGACAATGCTAATTAAAATATTTTAGTATTTGTTTAGATAATTTGGATACTGAATGTTGGATTATCAAAAAAGCACTTGATTTGTTTTTGAATTTAAATTTATTAATAAGAAAATAGTGTTAAAATTATCAGATATTCAGTAAAATAACGTAATAAAGTAATTTTGATAAAAAAATGTGTTAAGAATTAGAGGTTTTGCAATGGTATTTAATATAAATTTAACTTAAATTTGCCATATAACCTCAAATCTTACATTTATGAATAATTTTTACAAGCTAATTGTTTTGTTACTTTTTACTTCTGCTACGTATGGACAGCAGGTTGCAGATAATCTATATGTTGATAAAGCGTGGGTAAATGAATTTGAAGAATGGTCGGATTTTAAATTTGCTGGTCAAATTATTATTTCGCCTACACCTGAGGAGGGAAGTTTAAGAATTACAAACTATGATTTTTTGTATGACTTCGCAGAAGGTAAAGCCAAATTTTCAAACAGACAGAGTTATGCGACAGCTGAGTTCTCTCATCCAAGAAAAATTAAAACCACTACAGATAAGCAAGGTATAGTAAATTCTACTTATGAAGGAACATTAATCTTTCAGAACGGGAATGATTATTATTCGGTTATTGCAGTAGTTACTATATTAGATAAAGGAAATATTATAGGCATAAAAATGCACCTAAAGGATAATTCAAAAGAATATGCATTTAGTTTTAAACCGGGCAGTTAGTATTTTCTAAAAGATAATGTATTTTTGCTATCTGAAAATGCGTTAATAATCAAAATCCCGATAATTTAAATGGATGTATTAATAAAGATTAAAGATAGAGAAGGAGTTGTTCATGAATTGCAGGCTCCAACTGATATGGCAATGAATGTAATGGAGCTGTGTAAAGCTTATGAGCTTCCTGTAGAAGGGACTTGTGGCGGAATGGCAATGTGTGCTTCTTGTCAGTGTTATGTACTAAATGACGTTGCGTTACCAGAAATGGGAGATGAAGAAGAAGCAATGCTTTCAGAAGCATTTTATGTTAAGTCTAATAGTCGTTTAGGTTGTCAGATTCCTATCACAGAAGATTTAGAAGGTTTAGAACTGGAGTTAGCCCCAGAATATTAATATAAAGAAGTATAAAGCGAGAAATTTTTCTCGCTTTTTTTATTTACTGTAACTTCACTTTTGGTAGAATGCGTTGTACAAATAAAGAATATGCAGATTCTGATGGATGTAATCCATCTTTTGCGACTAAATTCGGATCAGATAAGCCTTGTCGTGTAATATCTGTTATTGTAATAAACTCGATATTGTTTGCTTTGCAATAGTTCTCTGCAAAAGCATTGTATTTATCTATCTCTGATGAAATTGTTTTACTATTATATACAACCGATTGACCAAAAGGAGTGTAGGCATAATCGGGTATAGAAACTACTACAACACTCGACTTTTTTCCTTTTGCTAAGGAAATTGCTTTGTTTACCAATTCAGGAAATTCACTTTCGTATAGAGAAAAAGGAGCATTCTGGAATTGATTATTGACTCCTATTAACAATGTTACCAAATCATAATTAGAATCCGGATTCTCCGTTTTTATAGCAGATAGCAGGTTAGATGTTGTCCAGCCTGTTTTTGCGATGATTTTTAGCGAGAATGAGGTTGCAGGATATGTGTTTGATAAATTGCGTCTTAATTGCTCTGGAAATCGGCAAGTTTCGCATACGCTTTGACCAATAGTGTAACTATCGCCAAGAGCTAAGTAATTTATCGTTTTTGCAGTAAGTGGAGGGGTTGTTGTAACCGGAGGAACAATAATTGCTACTGGGGAATTTGTGTCGTTTTCTGAGCTACAACTAATTGTAGAAATCGCGAACAACAACGTAAGTATTATTTTGAATTTACTTTTCATAATATATAATTAAGGTATTAGTAATCTCCTCAATAATACTTACGTTGCGAATAGGTTTTTGGTTTTATGCCATTTCTATTTTTACGCTAATTTCTTCTTCGATAGCGTCCCATAATCCAATTCTTCTATCTAATGATAAAATAGATATCTCTTGAACTTCAGACCATTTTTGCTCGTCGTTTTCGCATAGATCTGTAATCATTTTCATTGCCATAGGGCCATGTTCATCTGCATCTAGTTCGATATGACGCTCAAAGTAATATATAAGTTTGCTTAAATCTGTATCTGGTAAGTTTTCTTGAAAATTTTTCAATATTGCAGTAAACATATTCGGAATCAAATCTTCTCTTCCAAATGTAAAAGCTGCAGCAATTTCATGAGGTTTTCCTTCTTCGATTACTCTAAAAGTAAAATCTAGAAAAGCTTTAATGTTTGGGTGTAACTGACTTTGTTTTATTGCAACAAAAATGTTTTGCAATGAATTTACCTGGTCTAAAAATCCTGTAATGTTTTTTGTACTTGCGCCACAATCTTCCATTGCTTCAAGATACATTTCGTAATGACTTTGGCGACGACCATCAAGACTTAAGTCAGTTTCTTCGGCTAGTACAATTTCATTGATTAGGTATCTTATTTCGGGATTCTTACTAGCAAACCAAGGTGTAGTTGTACATGTAAGTTTAGATTGTAAAGCTTTTAGTAAAGACATAAAATCCCAAACGGCATAAACATGACTTTCTAGAAAGCAATGTAAATCATCGATGTTTTGGATTTTTTTATATAGGGGGTGTTGTAATAAAAGATCTTTCTGAGGTTGAATGCTATTGTTTATAGTTTCAATATTCATGGTGGTATTTTTTTTGCAAATATAAAAAAGCTTCTTGGTACCAAGAAGCTTTTAAATTGTTTTTATAAATATTTTAATAGATGATTTCTATTTAAAAGCTGGAATTCCAGTAATATCCATTCCTGTAATTAGTAAATGAATGTCGTGAGTTCCTTCGTAAGTGATAACACTTTCCAGGTTCATCATGTGGCGCATGATAGAGTATTCGCCAGTAATTCCCATTCCTCCTAAAATTTGTCTGGCTTCACGAGCAATGTTAATAGCCATATCAACATTATTTCTTTTTGCCATCGAAATTTGAGCTGTTGTTGCTTTTCCTTCGTTTCTTAAAACTCCTAAACGCCAAGTTAATAATTGTGCTTTTGTGATTTCGGTAATCATTTCGGCTAACTTTTTTTGTTGCAATTGAGTTCCTGCGATAGGTTTGTCAAACTGAATTCTTTCTTTAGCATATCTTAAAGCTGTATCGTAACAGTCCATTGCAGCACCAATTGCGCCCCAAGCAATTCCGTAACGAGCAGAATCTAAACAACCTAGTGGTGCTCCTAATCCAGATTTATTTGGTAATAAGTTTTCTTTAGGAACTTTTACATTGTCAAAAATCAATTCTCCTGTAGATGATGCACGAAGTGACCATTTATTGTGTGTTTCTGGCGTTGTAAAACCTTCCATACCGCGCTCTACGATTAAACCGTGTATTCTTCCTTCTTCATTTTTAGCCCAAACTACAGCAATGTCAGCAAAAGGTGCATTCGAAATCCACATTTTTGCTCCATTTAATAAGTAATGATCTCCCATATCTTTGTAGTTGGTAATCATACTTCCTGGGTCAGAACCATGATTTGGTTCTGTTAAACCGAAACATCCAATAAACTCACCAGTAGCAAGTTTAGGTAAATATTTCATTCTTTGTTCTTCATTACCGTATTTCCATATAGGGTACATTACTAATGAAGATTGAACTGATGAAGTTGAGCGAACTCCTGAATCTCCACGTTCGATTTCTTGCATGATTAAACCGTAAGATATTTGATCTAATCCAGCTCCACCGTATTCAACAGGTATATAAGGGCCGAAACCACCTATTTCTCCTAAGCCTTTAATGATTTGTTTTGGGAATTCTGCTTTCTGAGCATACTCTTCGATAATAGGAGAAACTTCTCTTTTTACCCATGCTCGGGCTGAATCTCTAACAAGTTTGTGTTCTTCGCTTAATAAGTCGTCTAGGTTATAATAATCTGGTGCTTGAAATAGGTCTGGTTTCATAATTTATGTTTTTTTTCAAGAACAAATTTACACAATATAGATATAACAAAACAAAAGTAAATTGTTATAATTTTTGTCGATTTAAAAATTATAATCAGAATTAAATTGTGATAATGTTAAGATTTCTATTGTAAAATATTCTTTGCTTATTGGTATTAATGACTAAATTTGGGATAATTCAAAACCATATCGCGAATGAAATTTGTTAAATGCCTCCTATTTTTTTTTATTGTAAGTACCGTTTTCTCACAGAAAAATTCGCAATTAAGCGATAAAGAGTATATGCAGTTACAAGATAAAGTGAGAGCGTATGCAAATTCTAATGTTGATAGTGCTTTTATTTTTGTCAATAAAATGGAGCAGTCTACAAACTATTTGCATAAAACTTTTGCGAGTGGAGCTAAAGCATATTTATACCAGCTTAAAGATGATAGTATTAAGTCGGGAAAAATGTATGAGCAAGCTTTTATATTTTTAGAAAATGTAAAAAACTCAAAAGAAAAACGAATACTACATGCCGACTTATTAAACTATGGAGGACTTATAGATTGGAGAAAAAACAATCTAACAGCGGCTTTTGATAAATTCGAAAAAGGATTAGCTCTTGCTAAGAAAGAGAACGACCAGATTCGGATGGTTAAATTCTATATGAATATTTCCTTAATTAATATTGAGGTAGGAAATTATAAATCGGCAATTTTATCTTTAAAAGAGTCCAATAAAATAACAGACAGAATCAAGTATTCATTTTCTGAAGAAAAGCTTACCAATTATAAGAGTAATATAAATTTTAATTTAGGTAGAGCTTTTGAGAAATCTTACGGGAAAAACTATTCCAATCCTAAACTTTTAGATTCTGCAAAGTACTACTACACAAAGGCAATTTTATATTCTAATAATTATATGAATACAAAACTAAATTCTAAAATGAGTTTAGGGAATATTTATTACATGAAAAATGATTTGGCAAATGCCGAAAAAATATATTATGATGTCTTATTATTTAGTGAGGAAAATAATTTGCAAGCCGAACTTTTTATCGCTAGTTATAATTTAGGAAGTTTGTTTTTTAAGACGAAAGAATATGATAAATCATTGTGTTTCTTTAAAAAAGTAGATTCAATATATCAAATTACTAAGGTAGATGATTTGTATTATATTGATTCTAATTATTACCTCGCTAAGATTTATACGATTAAGAATAATCCTGAAGAGGCATTGAAATATTCTGAAAAATACTTTGAAAAGTTCGAGACAATTCATTCAAAACTTGATAATGAAGCCTCAGGTGTCAATTTTCGGTTAGGTAACGTGAATGTGAAAAAAGAAATGGAAGAACTTCAATCTAAAAATCAGAATAAAATTCGGTTTTGGAATTTGATAATCTTTCTTTTTGTAGTGCTTTTATTGGTTTTAATTGCGCTGTATATAAAAAGCATCAAGAAGAAAAGAGAGACTGATAAAAAAATAAATGCTTTGATTGAAGAGTATAAGCAAAGATTAGAATTGAATAATGCGATTCCAGAAGTAACACACGAAACAGAAATTCTTATAGATAGTGTGCCTAAAATGGTTGCTAAAATGAATTTGGATCTAGAGAAAGAAGAGGAAATATTTGAAAAACTAAAGCAATTAGAAAAGAAGCTTTATTATCTCAATTCGGATTTTACCCAACAATCTGTTGCTAAAAAAATTAAAACAAATACTAGCTACTTATCCTATGTTGTTAATAAGAGATTTGGTAAGACCTTTAGCGAATACTCTAATGAATTAAAGATTAACTATGTGATTAATGAATTAATAACAAATTCAAAATATCGCAAATATTCAACTCAGGCGCTTGCCGAGAGTGTAGGTTTTAAAAATGCAGTTTCTTTTACAAAGTCTTTTAGTAAAAGAACAGGTGTAACTCCAACTCAGTTTACCAAGAAATTAGAAACTACAAATTTTTAAAACAATAAAGTTGTAGTTTCTAATTTGTTTCTTACTTAAGATTGTCCAGGAGGTCTAACCGTTCCAGGTGGATTAATTTGGGCTATAATCTTAGGATCTGTATTCGGATCTATTTGTGGTTCTTCGCCGCCAGTAACCATCTTGTAATGTTTTTTCGAAAGTTCGTTTTTTTTAAAATCGTCGAGCTTTAATGAGTGCTTTTTCATAAGTTGAATTTGTTAGAATGTCAAAATTATGGAAAAGCTATAGTGATAATTTGGATTGTAATTCTGAAATAAATTTCTACTGGTTGTTTTTTGTAAATAGCTTATAATTAGCTGTTTGTGTTGGTTAAAAGAGCTAAACTATTTATAAATTATATATTCGTTTTTTTTAAAAATTCAAAAAATTAACTTTTTTTATGTGAAAGATTGTCAATATTTGTGATAATCCTTTCCATAACAATTAAGATTGTCCCTATGATTAAATTAGTTAACAAGTACCTTGACTTAAACAATTATTTAAATGCTAAAAAGGAGTTCGAAGAGTTATTTCTCTCTCATCCTAATTATCCAAGTCTATTTGCTATTACAGATTCATTGAATACTTTATCAATAGAGAATATTGTAATAAAAGTCCCAAAAGAACAATTGCCTGAATTGCCTGATTCTTTCTTGGCTATTTATAATCAAGATTTGGTTTTGGTTCAAAAAACAGAATCATCGATTATAATTGAGACCGAGAAAAACAAGAAGGTTACTTTATCAGTTGATGATTTCTCTAAAGATTGGAGCGGTGTTGTACTTGCAATAGAACCTAATGAAGCCCAAGAAGAAGAAGTTTTGAGCGAAAATCCGAAATGGCTTAAGTATGGTATTTTGTTTTTGGCTCTAATCGTTTTATCTAGTTTTTATAATAATTATAAGATATCCGATTATGCTTTTTTAATCACTTCTTTATTAGGACTAATAGTTAGTGTTTTTATAGTTCAGGAAAAGCTAGGTATAGATAATCAAATGGTATCTAAGTTTTGTAACATCAATCCTAATACTTCTTGCGAATCTGTTATTAAATCAGATAATGTAGATGTTAATAAATGGTTTGGTTTTTCGGATTTACCTTTAATCTTTTTTGTTACAGCAGTTTTGGCAATATTAATCGGGCCACATAATTCTAATCTTGTTGGTATTCTTAGTTTGGCAGCTGTGCCAATCATAGCCTATTCTATTTGGGTTCAGAAATTCCAGATAAAAAAATGGTGCGTATTGTGCTTGGTTATTTCTTTCTTAATGATAGTACAGGGGATAGGTTGGGCTTTTGAATCTGGATTAAAGTTAAGTATTACTTTGGCTAGCGTTTTCCAATATTTGTTTTCTCTAATACTTGTTACGTCATTATGGTTTGTTGTAAAACCAGTTATTGAAGATAAATTAAAGGCGGAGGGTTCCGTAAAAAACTTAACCAAGTTTAGAAGAAATTATACTCTTTTTGAATTCTTATCTAAGGATGTTACTACGCAGGAAGGGTTTGATAAATTAGCGGGATTGCATTTTGGAAATACTGCAGCAGCCGTTAAGCTTTCTATTATTATAAGTCCGAGTTGTGGACACTGTCATAAAGCGTTTGAAGACGCATTTGAATTAGTCTGGAAATTTCCCGAAAAAATATCTTTGAATGTATTGTTCAATATCAATCCAGATAATAATCAAAATCCTTATAAAGTAGTCGTAGAAAGATTGCTAATGATTAACGATACTAATCCTGAAAACATTGTAGAAGCAATATCTGACTGGCATATTAAAAAAATGACATTGGAAGTATGGCAGGAAAAATGGAAAGTTGATTCTATTTCTATGAGAGTTAATTTGCAAATTCAGCAACAATACGATTGGTGTTCTCAAAATGGATTTAATTACACACCAGTTAAAATTGTTAATAGCAAGTTGTATCCAACAGAGTACGAATTAAGCGAATTGAAATATTTCATTAATGATATCCTAGAAAGTAATGAAACGTTAGAGAGAGACTCTCTTGTCTATATGTAAAGCATTTATAAAATTCTTGCAAGAGTAGACATAAGCTTCAAGTGTCTTAAAATGATTGGAGTGATAACCAAATTAAAATTTCCCAATTATGTTAAAGAAAATTTTAAAGCTAGAAGGTGCTCAGGAATTAACAAGAAGCGAGCAAAAAACTATTCACGGAGGTAAGGCTTGTAATCTAGACGGATCATGTCCTACAGGAAGCAAGTGTGTATCTGATTGTAGGTTTACTGAGATTTGTAGACCAAATAGTTACGTTGAGTGTTAATACATTAATGCTTGAACTAAGATTAGAAACAAGAAGTATTTTATTTCTTGTTTTTAAAGATATAGACACAAACTTCAAGTGTCTTAAAATGATCGAAGTAGTAACAAAATCAAAAAACCAATTATGTTAAAGAAAATTTTAAAGCTAGAAGGAGCTCAGGAATTGACAAGAAGTGAGCAAAAATCTATTGAAGGAGGAATTAATATTGAATGTAGTCCTACAGGCGTATGTTCAGGTAGCACTAAATGTGTGTTCGATTGTAAGCCAGTAGGCGTGTGTAGACCGAACAGTTACATTGAGAAGCTTTGCTAATATGTTAATTTGAGAATAGCAAGATTTTGTTGTTTTTAAATCTATAGACATAAGCTTCAAGTGTCTTAAAATGATTGGAGTAATGGCTAAATAAAAATCCCCTAATTATGTTAAAAAATATTTTAAGTCTAAAAGGAGCCCAAAAACTTACTCAAAAAGAGCAAAAAGGTATTAATGGTGGTGTGACTGAAGTTTGTGCTAAAGCATTGGCTGCAGGATACGCAATATTAAAAGGATCAGCTCCGTGTCCTCCACAATATCCTTTAGCCGGAGGTGGTTGTTGTTTTGCAGATTAAAACAAAACCTAAAACGCATTTAGGACTTTGCCTAATTGATAAAATAATAGCATATAAAAATCGAAGCTCAAGTTTAAAATCGATTTTTAGTATGAATAGACATAAGCTTCAAGTGTCTTTAAATGATTGAAGTATTAACAAATTCAAAAAACCGTATTATGTTAAAAAGCATTTTAAGCCTAAAAGGCGCAGAAGAGTTGACAAAAAAACAGCAAAAAGAAATTAAAGGATCTTGGATTCCACCTGAAGGTAGATTTTGCCCGAATGGAACATGTCAATATTATGAAGGTGGGCCTTGCAGAAAAGTATCTGATCAATGTATTTAATTCTGTTAAGTAATTAGACATAAAACTTCGAGTGTCTTAAAATGATTGAAGTATTAACAAAATTTAAAATTCCCCAATTATGTTAAAGAAAATTTTAAAACTTGAAGGTGCTCAGCAATTAACCAGAAGTGAGCAAAAAATCATTAAAGGCGGGTTAGCCTGCGGTGTTGATGGTTATTGTCCAGGGGCTAGTAAATGTGTGACAGATTGTAAATTTTCAGGTATCTGCAGGCCATATAGTTATGTTGAGTGCTAATGTACTAATATCTTAATAAGATTAAGAATAAAAACATAGACAAAAAACTTCGAGTGTCTTAAAAATGATTGAAGTAATAACAAAATCAAAAAACCATATTATGTTAAAGAATATTTTAAAATTAGAAGGTGCTCAAGAACTTACAAAAAAAGAACAAAAAACTATTAATGGATCAGGAACAATAGTATGTAATGGTATTGATATCCTTATTTGTTGCCCAGATGGTACATGTGGATGTGCTCCAGCAGGAACACCATGTATGTTGACTTAAGATAATAGTTTGGACATAAAACCTTAAGTGTCTTGAAATAATTGAGGTATTAACAAATTCAAAAAACCAAATTATGTTAAAAAACATTTTAAAATTAGAAGGTGCTCAAAAATTAACTAATAGTGAGCAAAAAAGTATTAACGGAGGAGCATGTGTAATTCTTTGTTGTCCAGATACTGGTTGTTCATGTGTTCCTAAAGGAACAGCTTGTATGCTATAGTTAATTGAATTTAATCAATTAGTAATTCATGACCTCAATAATCATAAGGTGATTGGGGTATTTTTTAATTTTTAAATTCATTATGTCATGTTAAAAAACATTTTAAAACTAGAAGGCGCTCAAATATTAACTAATAGCGAGCAAAAAAGTATTAATGGAGGAGCAAATTGTGTTATTATTTGTTGTCCAGAAGTAGGATGTATATGTGTTTTTAAAGCAAATATTCCGCTTCAATGTTATAGTAGTTAATTGATTTCGCTCAATTGACAAATTAGTAGTATTGAGCCCTGAGAATCATAAGATGATTGGGGTATTTTTTAATTTTTAAATTCATTATATCATGTTAAAAAACATTTTAAAATTAGAAGGCGCTCAAAAAATAACAAAAAATGAGCAAAAAGCAATTACTGGAGGTAATGCACCACTTTGTGACGATGGTTTCTGCGCACAACGTTTATTAGAAAACGGAAAATGGATATGGCGTTGTATGCCTTGCTAATCAAATTTATTTAATAATCTTAAATTAAAATATCATGTTAAAAAACATTTCAAAAATACAAGGAGCTCAGGAATTAACAGAAACTGAGCAAAAATCAATTAACGGAGGACAAAGAAATTGGGAAGTTTGTTGCCCAGAAGACGGTATTGCATACCCAGATTGCAGATATATTGAGTGTCAGGTTTAGTTTTCTCTATAAAAAAATATAAAGATGTTAAAAAATATATCAAAACTAGACGGAGCTCAAGAATTAACTGAAAATGAGCAAAAAAGAATTAAAGGAAATGGACCTGGCGATTTTATCGTTTGTTGTCCTGAAGATAATAATATAGCCTATCCAGATTGCAGATTTATTGAGTGTTCTAGATAGTTTTTATACTAGGGTTTATGAGTTTTAGGCATAAACCCTAGTTATTAAAAAAGTGAAGTATTAACGGATTAATAAAAACTAATTATGTTAAAAAATATTTTAAACTTAGAGGGGGCTCATCAATTAACCAAAAATGAGCAAAAGAGTATTCATGGAGGAATAGCCTGTACAAAAGGAAGGATATGTCCAACAGGAACACATTGTGTTGTTTCGGGAGAATTTGAAGGGCTTTGCAGAAAAGATTAATAAATATTTATTCAACATTTTAAAACTATACTTATGTTAAAAGCTATTTTGAGTTTAGAAGGAGTTCAGGAATTGAACACAACAGAGCAGAAAATAATCAAAGGAGGTACAGAGAAACCTAGAGAAGGATGTGCTGTAGATTTTTGTTTAAATATTTACCGTGTTTGTGTTCGTTGTGAGCCTTAATAAATTAATTTTTAAAAACGATACTTATGTTAAAGAATATATTAAATATTGAAGGCGCTCAAAATTTAAGTAAAAGCGAACAAAAAATGCTTGTTGGAGGAGGTAAAATCCCACCAGGAAACTGTAAATGTTTTTGCTATAATGGCGGCAATACAAAAATAAGTTCTTCTTGTTTTTCTTATTGTGCTGATGGTACAATACCAGGATTAGAAGAAGGAAGTACTGGGAATTGTACATTTCCTGGAGGTGGAGCTTAATTAATTTAATTTTAAAACTTTATATCATGTTAAAAAATATTTCAAATTTAGAAGGCGCTCAAAAATTAACTAAAAATGAGCAAAAAAGTATTAACGGTGGTTTAAGAGATTGTATTGATCCTAATACAAATCAATGTAAGTATTATAGCCTATCATGTGCTAGCCCTTGTCGTCCAGGGATAGAGCCATAATAATGTAATATTAATTAAGTTTTTGTTAGTCTGTAAAACGACTAACAAGAACTTAATGTTTTAAATAAAATTATAATTTGTTAAGTGTTAGTAAGGTTGTTCATTAAGATGATAAAGAGGAGGTGGTTCCTCTTTATTATTTTATATTCGAATATGAAATAATTAGAGTATATTGTCCTTGTAAAACAAGATTTAAAATTGAAAAAATTCCCCAATTATAAACAAGCAGATTTTAAGGACTGCGGTCCTACCTGCTTAAAGATTATTGCAAAGCATTATGGTAAGTCCATAAACATTCAAGAACTACGTGATTACAGTGAGACCACACGTGAAGGAAGTAATTTGTTGTTTTTAAGTGATGCTGCTGAGAGAATTGGTTTTAGAACCTTAGGAGTTAAACTTAATGTACAAAGTCTGGAAGAAGCTCCTTTGCCTTGTGTCCTACATTGGAATAAAGAACACTATGTTGTGCTTTATAAAATTAAGAGAGGAGTTTATTATATTTCAGATCCAGCCTTTGGATTGATAGAATATAGTCAGAAAGACTTTATTAAGTTTTGGATAGGAAATAATGCAGATGATTCTACTCAGGAAGGAATTGCATTATTATTAGAAGCTACTCCAAGATTTTTTCAATCCGATTTTGATAAAGAAGATAAAAAAGGTTTAGGATTTGGGCTATTATCGCAATATGTCTTGCGATATAAATCATTCCTAATCCAGTTAAGTATAAGTTTACTGGCAAGTAGTTTATTGCAACTTATTTTTCCGTTTCTTACTCAGAGTATAGTCGATGTAGGAATACAAAACCAAAACATCCATTTTATTTATTTAATTCTGTTTGCGCAATTATTTCTCTTTGCAGGACGAACAGGATTGGAACTTATTAGGAGTTGGATATTATTGCATTTATCAACCAGAATAAATATTTCTTTAATTTCAGATTTCTTCATTAAATTAATGAATTTACCAATTTCATTTTTTGATGTCCGAATGACGGGAGATATTATGCAGCGTATCAATGACCACCGTCGTATAGAAAGAATCCTTACCACATCATCATTAAATGTACTTTTTTCAGTTATCAATATGATAATTATGGGAGGTGTTTTAGCCTATTATAATCTTCAGATATTCTTAGTGTTCTTTGCAGGAAGTATTCTGTATTTCGGATGGATAACCTTATTCTTAAAACGAAGAGAAGAATTAGATTATAAACGATTCTCAGAAGTTAGCCAGGAACAAAGTAAAGTTATGGAGCTTATAAACGGAATGCAGGAAATAAAACTGCATAATGCCGAAAAGCAAAAACGTTGGGGTTGGGAGTATGTACAAGCAAGATTATTTAGAGTTTCTATAAAAGGATTAGTCTTAGAACAAACCCAAACAATAGGTTCATCTGTAATTAATGAATTAAAGAACATTTTCATCATTTTCCTTTCGGCAAAATTGGTAATCGATGGTCAGATAACTCTAGGGATGATGCTTGCCATAAGTTCTATTGTAGGGAGTTTAAATGGACCAATTACACAACTTATCGAGTTTGTACGAGAAGTACAAGATGCCAAAATATCGTTGGCAAGATTATCTGAGATTCATGATAAAGAAGATGAAGTACAGCAAGAAGTACATCAAACGCAAGATATTCCTCAGGATAGTGATATAATTATCAAAGATTTGTCATACCGATATTTAGGGTCAGACATTCCAGTTTTGGATGACTTAAATTTGGTGATACCTGCGCATAAAGTAACTGCAATAGTAGGAGTTAGCGGAAGCGGAAAAACTACCTTAATGAAATTGTTACTCAAGTTTTATGAGCCTAACAATGGAGAAATTAATTTAGGGAATACCCAACTCAAAAACATTTCGCAAAAAGCTTGGCGTAACAACATTGGAGCGGTAATGCAAGAAGGATTTATCTTTAGTGATACAATTGCTAATAATATAGCCATTGGAGTCGATAAAATAGATAAAGAACGATTAGTATATGCTGCAGATGTGGCTAATATAAAAGAGTATATCTCTGGTTTGCCTCTTGGTTATAATACCAAAATAGGATCTGAGGGAGTTGGTATGAGTACAGGACAAAAACAGCGATTATTAATTGCGAGAGCAGTATATAAAAATCCCGAAATGTTGTTTTTTGATGAAGCGACTTCAGCATTAGATGCCAATAATGAAAAATCCATTATGGGAAAATTAGATATCTTCTTTAAGGATAAAACGGTTGTAGTAATTGCGCACCGATTAAGTACAGTGATGAACGCAGATCAAATTGTTGTTTTAGACAAAGGAAAGATTATCGAAATAGGAAGTCACTCCGCATTAGTAGAACAAAAAGGGAATTATTTTGAATTGGTTCGTAATCAATTGCAATTAGGAAATTAAAACATGGCAGAAGACAATACAAAATTTGAATTAAGAAGCGAAGAAGTACAAGATATCCTTACAAGAGTGCCACATTGGATGATACGATGGGGAACGGTTTTAATCTTTGCAATAATATGCATGCTGTTTTTTGTTTCCTGGTTTCTTAAATATCCAGATGTTGTAAGTACAGAAATAAGTATTACAACATCTATTCCTCCTGAGAAATTGGTAGCAAAAACAACAGGCAGAATCGAAGCAATTTTAGTAAAAGATAAAGCAAGAGTGCCAAAAAATACGCCACTTGCAATTATCGAAAATTCGGCTAATTATAAAGACGTCTTTATTCTAAAAAATACTGTAGATAATTTTAATATAAATGACAGGCATAAAGAATTTCCTTTTGCTTCCCTAAACAATATGCAGTTTGGAGAAATGGAAAGTGCTTATGGTGTATTCCAAAAGGATTACGCAGCATGGAAACTTAATAAAAACTTACAACCTTATCAGGTTGATAACAATGCTCAGAAATCAGAACATACCCAGATTAAAGAGCGATTGGCAATTTTGCAGCAGCAAAAAAGTATTAACGAAAGCGAATTACAGCTTCAGAAAAATGATGTTAATCGTTTTGAAGCCTTATATGCAAAAGGAGTTATCTCGACACAAGATTTAGAAAATAAAAAGCTGAGTTACCTTCAGGCAGATAAGAATTATAAAGGCTTGCTTTCTTCGATATCACAATTAAAATCCTCTCTTATAGAAAATTCAAGATCTAGTGAGGGAACTAAAATAAGCGGAACAAAAGAAGAAGTGAATTTAGAGCGTAACTTAATGCAATCTTTTTATCAGTTAAAAAAAGGAATTAAAGATTGGGAATTAGCTTATACATTAAGATCTTCAATTCCGGGAATTGTTACCTTTTTACAAGTATGGACAGAGAGCCAAACAATAACCTCAGGAGAGAATGTTTTCTCCATTATTCCAGATACCGAAAAAGGATATATTGGCAAAGCCAAAGCAAAGGCTCAGAACTCAGGAAAAATCAAACTAGGACAACAAGTTAATATCCGATTGTTTAACTTCCCAGACAGAGAGTTTGGTGTAATTAGAGGTAAGGTCGAAAACATCTCACTTATTCCAGATAAAGACGGGAATCTATTACTAGATATATCGCTTCCTAAAGGATTGGAAACGTCGTATAAAAAGAAAATTCCTTTTCAGCAAGAGATGAAAGGTAGTGCCGAAATTGTTACCGAAGATTTACGATTACTCGAAAGAATACTGTATCAGTTTAAGAGCCTGTTTAGACAGAATTAAAATTTTTAGATTCTATTAGTCTCCACGTTTTGGGTTTGTTTTATGGCAGCCTAATCTTAGGTTATAAATGTAACAAAATAGGCTCTCAATGTTTATTGTTTTTGGTTATATATCTGTTTTTTAATTCGTTATGTTTTTATCTTTAGCGTAGCGCTTAAAAATTACTACGTAGTTTCTAAGCTCTTTTATAAAAGATGATTTTCTATTAAAACCAGGTATCTGCTGGTTTGTGATAGATTTAAAATATTCTTGCGCGAGACTAGACAGAAAGTTCAAATGTCTTTAAACGATTGGGCTATTAACGAAACAGTAAATTTTTGAATTATGTTAAAAAACATTTTAAATTTAGAAGGAGCCAGAAAACTAACCAAAAGTGAACAAAAATTAATTAGTGCGGGAGAATGGAGATATTCTGAAGCAACAGGATACTGTGTTTATCCTTTACCAGTTTGTAGTGGAGCACTTTATTCTAAACAATATCCGGGTAATTGGTGTTGCGAAAAATAATCTTAAAACATGCTAGAGAGAAAGTCCGCTTTCTCTCTGTGTTATTTTATGATTGAGTTAATTCTTTTTAGACTTTTTTCAAGCTTATCTTTTTAGATGAAAATCTTTCTCCAGCTCCACGTTTTTGATAGTGAAACGTTGTAGCGACTTCCTGTAATTACTTTCTGAATCAATTAGTGCATTTTTATTTTGATTAAATACAATGATGTTTACTCCAATAAAACTGTCATAACTTCTTATGTCTTTTTGTTTCTTTTATATCAGTTTAATCTTGGGTTATAAATCAAACAAAATAGGCTTTCAATGTTTATTGTTTTTCTTTATATGTCTATATTTTAACGGATTATATTTTATCTTTAATATTAGGTATAGGAATTATCTTGTAGTTTTTAAGCTGTTTTATCAATGACAAAATTCTATTAAAAGATTAAGTTATTTACTTAGGTTTTATAATAGGTTAAAATATTCTTGCGCGAGATAGACAGAAAGTTCAAATGTCTTTAAACGATTGGGCTATTAACGAAACCAAAAAAAATAAATTATGTTAAAAAACATTTTAAACCTAGACGGTGCTCAAAAATTAACCAAAAGCGATCAAAAATTAATTAACGGTGGGGCAGTAGGAGATTGGACATATTCTGAGCAAACAGGCTATTGTGTTTATTCAGTTGAAGCTTGTGGCTTTGGAGTTTATCCAAAAAGATATCCTGGAAACTGGTGTTGTCAAAAATAGATTCCTAAAGAATTTAGAGAGGAAGTTCGCTTTCTCTCTTTGTAATTTCTTTAAAATTTACATTTTCAAATAGAAATCCTTAGTCAATTCGATATATTCGGGAGTATAAACGTGCCTTTCAGTTTCGATAATTAATTCATCGATAGAAATCTCTGTGTTTTCAATGCGATTAAAGGCTAATAAACTACGTTTAATCTCGCTTGTAGGTGTACCTTTTACTCGGGTGATTTTAAAAGGATATAGCTCAAATTCTTTGGCTAAAGCAATAAATCTTTCCTCTTCTTTAAATGGAATGATTACCGAGAAAATTCCGTTTTCCGAAAGCAATAAATCTGCTGCTTCAACTAAATCTTCAAAAGGCATTGCATCTTGAAAACGAGCTAAATCTCTTTGCTCATTATCAGTTTTATAATCTTCGCTGTAAAATGGAGGGTTTGATACAATGATATCATATTCGTCTTCTGGTTCTTCCATGAACTCATCTAATCCTGCATGATAACAAAATAAGCGGTCATTCCAAGGGGCATTTTCAAAATTATCTACAGCTTGTTCATATGCAGCTTCATCAATCTCTAAAGCATCAATTTGCTCTGCTGAGGTTCTTTGTGCCAGCATTAAGGCGATAAGTCCTGTTCCAGCTCCAATGTCTAAAATACTAAAAGGATTATTGGTTATAGGAGTCCATGCGCCCAATAAAACTCCATCCGTGCCAACTTTCATAGCAGTTTTATCTTGTAAAATAGAAAATTGCTTGAATTGAAACACTAGATTTAAGATTTAAGATTGCTTCGCTTGTTCGCACTTTTAGGCTTGGGTAGCGAATGCTGATTTATGATTTTGTTTGATAAAATAATAAGTTCTTGTTCTCGATTAAATAAATAACCAATTAAACAAATCAACTTTTAAAGGTACATTTCAACCAAGCCTTCAGGTAAATTCATGATGACTTTTTTGTTGTCACGGTCAATTTTTACCAAGAAATGGTCAATCATAGGAATTAATAATTCTACTTCGCCATTAATAACTTCAAAAAGAGGTTGGGCGGTAGAATCATTTATAGAAGCTATTTTTCCGAAAACGCCTAAACGTTGGTCTTCTATTTCGAAACCTATAACTTCGTGGAAATAAAATTTGTTACCAGTAAGTTTTGGTAACATAGTTAGAGGTAGATATATGGCGTTGCCCATTATAGCATCGGCATCTTCCTCTGTATTCATGTCTTCAAAACGAATTCTTAAGAAATCGTTTTTGTGTAATGAGCTACTTTCAATAAAAAAAGGAACCAAGTGTTTGCCGCATTCGACAAACACTGATTCCAAGTTTTCGTATAACTCAGGTTCGTCCGTGTCTAAATAAGCCAGAACTTCACCTTTGAAACTAAATTTTTTAGCGATTTTACCTAAATAAAAACATTCTTCTTTACGCATTCTCGCTAAATATAATTATGCTTCAGTTGTTTCGTTATTTTCTTCAGCAGCAGGAGCTTCTTCAGCTTCAGCAACTTCTTCAGCAGCAGGAGTAGCAGCAGCGATAGCGTCAGCTTCAGCTTGTGCAGCAGCAGCTAAACGTTTTGCGTTTACTTCTTGTTCAGCTTTAAAAGCTTTAGCTTTAGCATCAGCTTGCGCTTTTGTTAAACCGTCTTTCTTAGCGTCAACTTTTCCAGCTTTTGCTTCTAACCAAGCAGCTAATTTTGCATCAGCTTGTTCTTGAGTTAAAGCACCTTTGCGAATACCACCTTCTAGGTGATGTTTCAACAAAGCTCCTTTGTAAGAAAGAATTGCTTTAGCAGTATCAGTTGGTTGTGCACCATTGTGTAACCATTTAACTGCACTATCAAGGTTTAAGTCGATAGTTGCTGGGTTTGTGTTTGGATTGTAAGTACCGATTTTCTCTAAGTATTTACCATCTCTTTTTGAGCGTGCATCTGCAGCTACAACCCAGTAAAAAGGTTTTCCTTTTTTACCGTGTCTTTGTAATCTAATTTTTACTGACATAATCGTATGATTAAATTTTGAGGTACTCGACCTCTGTTAATTAAGGGTGCAAAGATATAATTTTATTCTGAATTACAATTTCTATTTTGTAAATTAATGTTTAAGCTTCTATTTGCTAGTTTTTTATGGTTCTTTTAAGAAATAGATCTAATTATTTTGTTTTTTAATTGATAATTTTGCCAAAATTTAATTTGAATATGAAAAAGTGGTTTTTTCTATTACCCCTGTTTTTATTGTTTTTTGCCTGTGATAAGGAAGAAGTGGTGTCGGGTGGCTCAGCTTTTCAGTTCCTAAAAAATGACGTTTTCTGGAGAACTACAACTTATAGTGCAAGTATAGATGGCGACGGAAAACTTGTAATTATAGGAGGATTGAATGATGAAAAAGTGATATTGCAAACGGCTTCAGCAAATGTTAAAACATATTTCTTGGGAGTTGATGATGCTTCTACTGCTACATATATAAATTCATTGCCTAAGCAAGAAGTTTTGTATAAAACAGGAAAAGGAATAGGAAGTGGTCAGATTATTATAACGGAGTATAATAAAGATGCAAATACAGTTTCGGGAACATTTGCATTTGTTGCCCCAGATAATGAAGATGTTGCATCGGTAGAAAAAGCAGTCCGTTTTAAAGAAGGAGTTTTTTACAAAGTGCCAATTACGTTGGTTAGCACATCGAAATAGAAAAAATTAGAGAAAGATAAAAAAATCTATTTACGACTCTTCTTACTTTTTGTATTGATAATAAAAACATAAATAAGCTAATTTATAGTAGATTAGAAAAAAATAAGATTACATTTGTTGCATATTATAAATAAGTACATATGAATATTTTTGTTGGAAGCCTTCCATTCAGTATTGAGGAAGCAGATTTAAGAGAGTCTTTCGAGGCTTACGGAGCAGTTGATTCAGTTAAAATCATTACTGATAAATTTACTGGAAGAAGTAAAGGTTTCGGTTTTGTTGAAATGACAAATGATGATGAGGCTCAAAAAGCAATTGACGAATTGAATGGTGCTACTGTTCAAGGACGTGCAATTGTTGTAAACAAATCTGAGCCAAAACCAGAAGGCGAAAGAAGAAGTTTTAATAACAACCGTGGAGGAAATGATTCTCGTGGTGGTTATGGTGGAAACAACCGTGGTGGAGACAACCGTGGTGGTGGAAACAGAGGAGGATATTAATATTTTTTTCTACAATATAAAAAAAGGTGTCAATTTATTGACACCTTTTTTGTTTTTATATGTTTTATGGTAGAAACACATATTGTAGAGACGCACCGCAGTGCGTCTTAATATTATTATAGATTAGCAACAAGCCAGTCACCAACTTCACTGGTTTTGTATGCTTTGGTTCCTTTTGGTGCTAAATCTTCAGTAACAATTCCTTGCTCTAATGATTTGTTTACAACAGTTCTAATTGCTTCGGCTTCGTCTTTTAGTCCGAAAGCGTCTTCAAACATCATTGCAGCAGATAAAATAGTGGCTAATGGGTTTGCGATGTTTAATCCTGTTGCTTGCGGATAAGATCCGTGAATAGGTTCGTATAAAGAAGTGTGCTCTCCAACAGATGCAGATGGCATTAATCCCATTGAACCTGAAATTACAGAAGCTTCATCGGTTAAGATATCTCCAAATAAATTCTCTGTAATTAATACATCATAAGAGTTTGGCCACTGAACCAAACGCATTGCAACAGCATCAACAAATTCATAAGAAACAGTTACTTCAGGATAATCTTTTTCCATTGCCTGAACAGTTTCTCTCCATAAACGTGAAGTTTCTAATACATTGGCTTTATCTACGCAACATAATTTTTTGCTACGAGTCATTGCAAGTTCAAAACCTTTTTTTGCCAAACGTTGTACTTCGGCTCTTGTGTAAACACAATTATCATATGCGGTTTCTCCGTTGTCTTTTCTTCCTTTTTCACCAAAGTAAATTCCGCCTGTTAATTCTCTTAAGAAAACTAAGTCAGTTCCTTCAATTCTTTCTCTTTTTAAAGGAGAATTATCTATTAATGAAGGGAAAGTAAATGTTGGTCGAACATTGGCAAATAAACCTAGTTTTTTACGCATTAATAATAACCCTTGTTCAGGTCGAACAGGAGCGCTAGGATCATTGTCGTATTTAGGATGACCGATTGCACCAAATAAAACGGCATCGGCAGCCATACAAATTTCATGAGTTTCATCAGGATAAGGAACTCCTACTGCATCGATAGCGCAAGCTCCAGTAAGAGCAGGTGTCCAAGTTATTTCGTGATTGAATTTTTTTGCAATAGCATCAGATACTTTTACGGCTTCATTAATTACCTCAGGACCAATTCCGTCTCCTGCTAAAAGGGCGATGTTAAATTTCATTTTTTTTAAGTTTCTAAGATTCTGAGTTTCTAAGTTTCTAAGTTTTCATCTTAGTAAGTCAGAGTTTTTATTTATAATATTTTGTTGTTAAGGTTCAAAGTGGTAAAGGTTCAAAGGGACAAAGGCTTAAAGCTAAAATGACAAAGATTAGAAACCTTTGAACCTTTGTAACTCAGAACCTTTGTACCTTTATTAATTAGCTACATTCAGCATTTTTTGTGTGGCAATAATTGCTGCAACTGTCTGGTCGGAATCTAATCCTCTTGTTTTAAATTCTTTTCCGTTATTAATCCAAGTGATAATAGTCTCGCATAAAGCGTCAGAACTACTTCCTGGAGGGATTCGAACAGCATAATCAATCAGCTTTGGTAAAGTCATTTTTTTGCTTTTGTAGATTTTTGTCAATGCATTCATAAAAGCATCAAACTGACCATCTCCTTGCGCGTGTTCTTCTATGATTTCTCCATCAAGATTTAAACTTAATGTTGATGATGGACGTGTTCCTTTCGAATGCATTAATACGTAAGACTGTATCGTGATTTTGTCTTGATAAGCGTGACTGTCCAGAACATCAGAAATGATGTATGGTAAATCTTCTTTGGTAACAGTTTCTTTCTTATCTCCTAATTCGATAATACGTTGGGTAACCAGTTTTAAATCCTCTTGGTTTAGTTTTAATCCTAATTCCTGAAGGTTCTTTTCGATATTGGCTTTGCCAGAGGTTTTTCCGAGAGCGTATTTGCGTTTTCTTCCAAAACGTTCCGGAAGTAAATCATTAAAATATAGATTGTTTTTATTATCTCCATCGGCATGGATTCCTGCTGTTTGGGTAAAAACGTTGTCTCCAACAATTGGTTTGTTGGCAGGGATTCTATAACCAGTAAAGGTTTCAACTAATTTACTCACAGAGTATAAAGAAGTTTCTTTAATGTTAATGCTTACTTCTGGTAAATAATCATTAATTACAGCAACAGTACTTTCAAGAGGAGCGTTTCCTGCACGTTCCCCCATTCCGTTTACAGTAACATGAAGGCCTTTGATGCCAGCTTTTACAGCTTCCATAACATTTGCAATACTTAAGTCGTAATCATTATGGGCATGAAAATCAAAATGAATGTCTGGATATTTTGCAGTAATTTTTGATATGAATTCAAAAGTTTGAGCTGGAATTAAAACACCTAAAGTATCAGGAAGTAAAATTCTTTTGATGGGTTGAGTTGACAGGAAAGCTAAAAATTCAAATACATATTCAGGAGAATTGCGCATACCATTGCTCCAATCTTCAAGATACACGTTTGTTTCTATATCATTCTCTTTTGCTAAAGCTACACTTATAGCTATTTCGGCAAAATGCTGTTCAGGTGTTTTTTTTAGTTGATGTGTAAGATGGTTTAAAGAGCCTTTGGTTAATAAATTCTGAACTTTTGCCCCAGCTTTTTTCATCCATTCGATAGAAACACCTCCGTCTACAAAAGATAATACTTCTATTCTTTTAATATAGCCTCTTTCTTCTGCCCAAGAAGTAATGCCTTTTACTGCCTGAAATTCTCCTTCGCTAACGCGAGCAGAGGCAATTTCTATTCGATCAATATTTAATTCTTCTAATAGTAATTGTGCAATGGTTAGTTTTTCTGCTGCAGAAAAAGATACTCCCGATGTTTGTTCGCCATCACGGAGCGTCGTGTCCATTATTTCAATTTTTCTTTTTTCCATATTGATTTCTGTATTTCTTTTAAAGTGAAATTATAGTTGTTGTTATAATTTTCCTCTCACTTCATTTAACTTCATTGTCATTGAAATAGCTGAATTTTCGATCCAGTTATTGTATTCTTCGATTGTTTTTAATCTTAATTCGTTATCTAAATAACCTTCCTCAACCATTTGACTAGAATCTGCAACTTTAGACCAAATCCCTATTTTTGATTTAAAACCAGAATCTTCATTATGATAAGCTTCGTCTGAATTTATTTTCTCGATAGAATGAAAACCTGCTTCTTTTAATAATTGAGGTAGATCTTCACCTATCTTATTATTCATTCCGGCATCTGCCCGCCATTTCAAAAAAGTTTTATAAAATTCTTGCATGCTTTCCGGTGGTAATGGATTCCAGATTAAATTAGTGTGATCATAATCCAGAATTGATATTTGACCGTTTGGCTTTAATAATGATTTCATTTTTATTAAAGCTTCTTTAGGATTGCTTAGCCATTGTAATGTTCTGGCAGAAACGATTAAATCAAATTTTGTGTCTGGATTGTATTCAAATAAATCAACCGCAATTAATTCTAGATTAGAGACTGATTGATAAGATTCTTTGCCGCTTTTTATGAAAATTTCTGTATTGTCAATTGCAATAACTTTTCCGTTAGGGCCAATAGTATTTGCAATGTCTTTTGAAATTGAACCTGTTCCGCACCCAATATCTAAAATCGTCATTCCGGGTTTTAAAATCTGAATCAGATTTCGATAATCTTTTGATAAACTTCTATCGTCAAATATTTTTGTCGCGTTTTCGTCCCTTTTAATATGTTTATTGCCTTTCATTTGCATTAGGATTATTTTTAAAATTTATTTCGATTTCGAATTATTTTCTGAAACATTTTTTTCGGTCGATTTAATTTAGAAAGACCCGACAGGTTTCGAAAACCTGTCGGGTCTAGTAGATCGAACGAGATTTTATTAGTAAGGAAGCTTATCGGCGAAAGCCACAATATCTTCTTTGATGTTTTGTAAATAGTCAATATCATCAAAACCATTAATCATATTGTTCTTTTTGTATCCATTAATTGCAAAAGATTCTTGCTGACCAGTAGATAATAACGTTATGGTTTGATTTGGTAAGTTGATTTCTAATTCTGTTTTAGGATCAGCTTCAATAGCGCTAAAAATGGTATCAGCAAATTCTGGACTAACTTGTACAGGAAGAACTCCAATGTTTAAACAGTTTCCTTTAAAGATATCTGCAAAGAAACTAGATACTACAGCTCTAAATCCGTAATCGTAAACTGCCCAAGCAGCGTGTTCTCTAGAAGATCCTGAACCAAAGTTTTTTCCTCCAACAAGGATTTTTCCGCTATAAGTTGAATTGTTTAAAACGAAATCAGCTTTAGGAGAATCATCTCCATTATATCTCCAATCTCTAAAAAGATTGTCTCCAAAACCTTTGCGTTCTGTAGCTTTTAAGAAACGAGCTGGGATGATTTGATCCGTATCTACGTTTTCGATCGGTAGTGGCACTGCACTACTAGTAAGTATATTAAATTTATCGTATGCCATTTTAATTTTAGATTTTTGGATTTTAGATTTTAGATTTTTCTCGCTGGGATGAATTTCTAAATGCTAAAATTCTTTTGTATTAATAATGTAAATGAGTTTTTATATGAAGATTTGTATTTTAAAGTGTCATAAGCTATTCGCAAAGTGAAAATCTAAAATCTAAAATCTTCAATCTAAAATAACTCCCTCGGGTCTGTTAGTTTTCCTGTTACTGCTGCTGCTGCTGCCATAATAGGACTAGCCAAAAGTGTTCTTGAGCCAGGACCCTGACGACCTTCAAAATTTCTGTTAGATGTACTTACCGCATATTTTCCAGCAGGTACCTTATCATCGTTCATGGCTAAACAAGCCGAACAACCAGGCTGACGTAATACAAAACCTGCTTCGGTTAAGATTTCTAAAAGACCTTCTTCTTTAATTTGCGCTTCAACAACATGAGATCCTGGTACTAACCAAGCAGTTACATTATCAGCTTTTTTACGTCCTTTTACAATTTCTGTAAAGGCTCTAAAATCTTCAATACGACCATTAGTACAGCTTCCTAAGAAAACAAAGTCGATTGGTTTTCCAATCATTACATCATTTTCATGAAAGCCCATGTAGGCCAAAGATTTTTTATACGTTTCCTCGCCACCTTCAACTTGGTTGGCATTCGGAATATTTTTAGAGATACCAATTCCCATTCCTGGATTAGTACCATAAGTAATCATAGGTTCAATATCTGATGCATTGATGTTTAATTCGGCGTCAAAAACGGCATCAGCATCTGTTTTTAAAGTTTTCCAATAAGCAACGGCTTTATCCCAAGCTTCACCTTTTGGAGCAAACAATCTTCCTTCTAGGAAATCGAATGTTTTTTGGTCAGGAGCAATCATTCCTCCACGAGCACCCATTTCGATACTTAAATTACAAACGGTCATACGACCTTCCATAGTCATGTTTTCAAAAACATTTCCTGCATATTCAACAAAATATCCAGTACCTCCAGAAGTAGTTAATTGAGCAATAATATATAGAGCGACATCTTTAGGGCCTACACCTTTGCTTAATTCACCATTTACGTTGATACGCATTTTCTTAGGCTTCGGTTGCATGATACATTGAGTAGATAAAACCATTTCAACCTCAGAAGTTCCGATACCAAAAGCAATTGCTCCAAAAGCACCATGAGTAGAAGTGTGTGAATCTCCACAAACAATAGTTGCGCCTGGCAAAGTAATTCCGTTTTCAGGACCAACAACGTGAACGATTCCGTTTTTTTTGTGGCCTAAACCCCAGTGAGAAATTCCGTATTCGGCTGCATTATCTTCTAAAGCTTTTAGCTGATTAGCAGATAAAGCATCTTCAACAGGTAAATGCTGATTTATAGTTGGTGTGTTGTGATCGGCAGTTGCAAAAGTGCGTTCTGGGTATAAAACCGAAATGCCTCTGGATTTTAATCCTAAAAAAGCAACAGGACTTGTAACTTCATGAATAAAATGACGGTCAATGAAAAACACATCGGGTCCATCTTCAATTTTACGCACAACGTGCGAATCCCATACTTTGTCGAATAATGTAGTACTCATTTTTTAACTATTTTTTAATTGTAATTTCCATGTAATCATAAGAGGATAACAAAATTAGAAAAAGAAACAAAAGTGAAAATTGGCATATTTGATTATATACGATACCCAAACGTAAATACAAATTGTGATTGCCTTTTTTACAATGTGATTTGGTTATAGAATGAATATAAATTGGTTTTCCTTTTTCTTTTTGGTTTGTTTTTTATTTGATTGTTTTAATTTTAATGGCAGTAGCTTTTATTTAATAATATTCTAAAAATCAATGATTTTATTGGTTATAATTTAATAAAATGGATAAAAACGGAAATAATTATTGGTTTTGATTTCCTTTTTTAGTTTTTGAAACAAGAATTCTGAATGCTTTTTTAGTATTTTAAAATCAAATTTCAGGATAAATTTTATTGTCTTTTTTTAATGGAATAATACGACATCCAAGAAATGTATTTTTTGTTTTTCTAGCATGAAGTTAAAATTAAATTGATTGTTTATGACGGGTAGCCGACAATTACTTTTTGAAAGGATTAGTAATATTGAAAACTCTAATTTTAAAATAAAATGTCATGAATTTAAATCAATTTGCTTACACATTAGGTGTTTTAGGAACTGTAATTATTTTAATCTGGGTTGGTCTTTTTAAATTCACTGCTGTCGAAGCTGGAGCGATAAAAGGTTTAGTCGAAAATCACTTTGCGATGAGTTGGATGTATAAAGTAATGTCAGTGCAACAAGTTTCTAATTTTATCGGAATTTTTGAAGTTCTAACCGGAATAGGATTGTTTGTTTCTTTGTTTGTTAAGAGAGTTGCTCTTTATGCTGGGTTTGCTTCTGCTATTATATTTGTAACAACGCTGAGCTTTTTAATTACAACACCAGGTGTTTTTAAAAGTGTGGAAGGGTTTTTTGTAGCAGATTTCTTTATTTTAAAAGACATTCCATATTTGGCAATTTCGTTGATGGTTTGTCTTAAAGGCAAGGAATAAAATATGTTCTATTCTTAACAAAATTCACTAGCTAGTTTGTTTAAAAAAAGACTAAATTTGAACTTCCTCTATTTTATAGTTCACCTTTTTGTATATCGCATTAAATCAGTAGATTATGCGCTGTGAGATTTAGATTTTGGAATTTTAATTTTGTCTTTTTAAGCTTATGTATTTAATATTCGATACCGAAACTACTGGATTACCAAAACGATGGGATGCTCCAATAACCGATTCTGATAACTGGCCTCGCTGTATTCAAATCGCGTGGCAGTTGCATGATGATATGGGGAAACTTATAGAGCATCAAGATTATTTGGTAAAGCCTGATGGATTCAATATTCCGTATGACGCCGAGCGTATTCACGGAATTTCGACAGAGTTGGCAGAAGCCGATGGAATCTCATTACAGGAAGTTTTAGAGAAATTTAATATAGCATTAAGCAAGACCAAATTTATTGTAGGTCAGAATCTAGGTTTCGACGTTAACATTATGGGAGCTGAATTCCATAGAATGGGTGTTGAATCTCCTATGAGTACAATGCCAGTTTTGGATACTTGTACAGAAGTTACGGCTTCGTTATTAAAACTTCCGGGAGGTCGTGGTGGAAGGTTTAAATTACCAACCTTAACAGAATTACACGAATACCTTTTTAATAAACCTTTCGCGGAAGCGCACAACGCAACTGCCGACGTTGAGGCAACGACACGTTGTTTCTTGGAATTGATACGAAGAGAAGTTTTTACCAAAGAAGAACTTGATGTTCCGAAGGATTACTTTAAAGAATTCCAAAATAGAAATCCACAGGAATTTCCGCTAATTGGTTTAAAACATATCAATCTTAAAAAAGCTTCTGATAAAGTCAGAGAGCAATTAAAAGCTTTAGAGTCTGATGATAAACAAACTACAGTTTCTGAGTCTGATTTAGAAGGATTTAAAACGGCAAAATATGCGCATTTACACAATCATACGCAGTTTTCGGTTTTACAATCGACTATAGGTATTGGGAATATTGTTTCGGCTACAGCCAAAAACGGAATGCCAGCTGTTGCAATGACCGATACAGGAAACATGATGGGAGCTTTCCATTTTGTGAGCGCGGTTATGAATCATAACAAAGCTGCTTCTGGAAAAAATAAAGCTTTGGTTGAAGCTGGTGAAGAGCCAACAGAAACTGAGATAAAACCAATCGTAGGTTGTGAATTTAATGTTTGCGACAACCACTTAGATAAAAGTAAGAAAGACAACGGAAATCAGATTGTACTATTAGCCAAAAACAAAAATGGTTATCATAATCTGGCAAAAATGTCGTCGATTGCTTTTACACAAGGATTTTATTATGTTCCTAGGATTGACAGAGCAGTTGTAGAAAAATACAAAGAAGACATCATGGTGTTGTCTGGGAATTTATACGGAGAAATTCCGAGTAAAATCCTAAACGTTGGTGAAAACCAAGCCGAAGAAGCTTTGATTTGGTGGAAAGAGCAATTTGGAGATGACTTTTATCTCGAGATTATGCGTCATAATCAGGAAGATGAAAATCGTGTTAATAAAACCCTGATAGAATTTGCCAGAAAGCACGATGTTAAATTAATTGCGACAAATAACACTTATTATTTAAATAAAGAAGATGCCAATGCGCACGATATTTTACTATGTGTAAAAGATGGTGAAAAGCAAGCTACGCCAATTGGGCGTGGTCGCGGATATCGTTACGGATTACCAAATCAGGAATACTATTACAAGTCGGGAGAGGATATGAAAAAACTCTTTGCCGATTTACCTGATTCGATTATTAATATTCAGGAAATTGTAGATAAAGTTGAGATTTATTCACTTTATCGAGATGTATTACTTCCTAAATTTGATATTCCACAAGAATTTGTGGTTGAAGAGGATGAAGCTGATGGTGGAGTTCGTGGTGAAAATAAATACTTGCGTCACCTTACTATGGTTGGTGCAAAAAGAAGATATGGAGAAATCACAGAATCTATTCAGGAACGTTTAGACTTTGAGTTATTAACGATTTCGAATTCTGGATATCCAGGTTACTTCTTGATTGTTCAGGATTTTATTGCCGAAGCTAGAAATATGGACGTTTCGGTAGGACCAGGTCGTGGATCGGCTGCGGGATCTGCCGTAGCGTATTGTTTAGGAATTACCAATATTGACCCGATTAAGTACGATTTGCTTTTTGAGCGTTTCCTTAATCCCGATCGTGTATCCATGCCCGATATTGATATCGATTTTGATGACGAGGGTCGTGGTCGTGTAATGGATTATGTAATTAATAAATACGGACAGAATCAGGTTGCCCAAATTATTACGTATGGTAAAATGGCAACCAAATCGGCGATTCGTGATACGGCTCGTGTACTTGATTTGCCATTGTTTGAGGCCGATAGAATTGCAAAACTGATTCCGGGAATGATGCCGTCTAAATGGAATTTGGCGCGGTTTATTTCTGAGAGTGAAGAGGAGGTTAAAAAAGCGCTTCGTTCTGATGAATTTGATAATGTAAAAGAATTAATCTCTATTGCCAATGAGGATGATTTGGCTGGAGAAACCATTCAACAAGCAAAAATCCTTGAAGGATCGATGCGAAATACCGGAATTCACGCCTGTGGGGTAATCATTACGCCATCGGATATTACGAATTTCGTTCCCGTAACCACGGCAAAAGATTCTGATTTATATGTAACACAGTTTGATAACTCGGTTGCAGAGAGCGCAGGATTGCTGAAGATGGACTTCTTGGGTCTGAAGACCCTTACTTTGATAAAAGATACTGTTAAACTGGTAAAATATAGAAACGGAATTGATTTGGATCCGGATACTTTTCCGATCGATGATGTTGAAACGTATGCGCTTTTCCAGAGAGGAGAAACCGTTGGAATCTTCCAATACGAGTCACCCGGAATGCAGAAATACATGAAGGATCTTAAGCCTACGGTTTTTGGAGATTTAATTGCGATGAATGCCTTGTATCGTCCGGGACCTTTGGAGTATATTCCGTCTTTCGTAAGAAGGAAAAATGGAGAAGAAGAAATCAAATACGATTTAGATGCCTGTGAGGAATATTTGGGAGAGACTTACGGAATTACGGTTTATCAAGAGCAGGTAATGCTTTTGTCGCAATCGCTGGCTGACTTTACAAAAGGTGAGGCCGACGTTTTGCGTAAGGCGATGGGTAAGAAACAAAAAGACGTACTAGATAAAATGAAGCCTAAGTTCGTAGAACAAGCGGCGAAAAAAGGTCATGATGCAAAAGTTCTAGAGAAAATCTGGAAAGACTGGGAAGCATTTGCGAGTTATGCCTTTAATAAATCGCACTCGACTTGTTATGCCTGGATCGCTTATCAAACTGCTTATTTAAAAGCGCATTATCCAGCGGAATATATGGCTGCGGTACTTTCTAATAACATGAACGATATTAAGCAGGTTTCCTTTTTTATGGAAGAATGTAAACGAATGGGATTACAGGTTTTAGGGCCAGATGTAAACGAGTCGTTTTATAAGTTTACTGTAAATGATGAATATGCGGTACGTTTTGGGATGGGAGCTATTAAGGGAGTTGGTTCTGGTGCTGTGGCAACTATTGTAGAGAGTAGAAAAGACGGAAGATATAAATCGATTTTTGATTTGGCTAAGCGAATAGATTTGCGTGCAGCCAATAAAAAAGCAATCGAAAACTTAGCGCTTGCGGGTGGTTTTGATTCGTTTGAAGGAACTACAAGAGCGCAATATTTTCATGATGATGGCGATGGAATTACTTTTTATGAAAAAGCAATTCGTTATGGGTCTAAGTTTCAGGAAAATGAAAACTCATCGCAAGTGAGTTTGTTTGGAGAAACAAGTGAAGTGCAAATTGCTGAACCTGTTGTGCCTCCGTGCGAAGACTGGAGCACGATGGAAAAACTGGCAAAAGAGAAAGAGGTTGTTGGGATTTATATCTCAGGCCATCCTCTTGACGATTTTAGATTTGAGATGAAATACTTTTGTAATTCGAGATTGGAATCTCTGAAAAGTATGAATGAATTTGTGGGTAAAAATCTAAATTTTGCTGGGATTATAAATAACGTGCAACATCGTGTGGCAAAGAATGGAAAAGGTTGGGCGATATTTAATTTAGAAGGTTATGACGAAAGTTATGAGTTTAAAATATTTGGAGAAGAATACTTAAAATTCCGTCATTTCCTGATTCAGAATAATTTTGCTTTCCTAAAAGTATTGATTAAAGATGGTTGGGTAAATCATGATACAGGTAAAAAATCTGATCCGAGAATGCAGTTTGTTGAGATTAGGCAATTGCAGGATATCCTGGAGGCTTTCGCTAAAAAACTGATTTTATTATTAAATATAAAAGACTTACAGACAGAGTTTATTCATAGATTGAGTAATTTGTTTAACGAGAATAAAGGTGATAATCAGGTGACTTTTGAAATCATGGAATTAGAAAAAGTAAAACGCTTGGTTCAGGTCGAAACAGATAATGAGTTTGAGGAAGCTGACGAAGCTGTTTTTGTCGATGAAAATGATGAAAGCGATGGTGATGATGTCGCTGCAACTAAAACTCCAGAAGTTACTGAGGTAGAAGAAATAAGTGTAGTTACTAAACTAACTATGCCAAGTAGAAGGTTAAAAATTAAGATTTCGACTGAGTTATTGCAAGAATTAGAGAAAATGCAGATAAATTTTAAGCTGAATTAAATTTTAACAGTTAAATTTTTGAAGAATGTGTTTTTTTAACGTTAAAATTATGCGTGCATACTATTTTTTTAGTATTATTGCTTTTAATTACAACGATTGCGCTCAGAATGTCTCAAAGCATTAAGAGAACATTATGTTAAATTATTTTATGTTTGTATAAATTATTTAAGAAAAAAATTATGAAAAAGAACCTTTTTTTATTAGGATTAATGGTTTGTTCTATGACTATGGTAGCTCAAACCGAAACACAAAAGCCAGAAAGCTGGTATTTTAAATTAGGCGGGTCATATTTCTTGCAAACTGCCGCAACAGAGTTTCCTACTGTAGGAGGAAATCTTCCTTTGGATAGAACTTTTGTTGGAGGGAAATTAGTTTCTGAAGAAAGTGTTACGGGTTCTTTTGGTGAAGGTTTTAGAACTGGTGTAACTGCTGGTTATAGATTTAATGCTCGTTTAGGGGTTGAGTTAGGAGTTAATTATTACACTAGTAATGATAAAACAATGGCTCAAACTAGATCAGATGTGCCTATTACGCCAGCTGGAGTTTATAGTTTTAAATCTGTAGGTCAAATTACTGCTTTTGATTTAGCGCCTGCATTAGTATTATTTTTAGGAGAGCACAAAGGTTTTGAGCCGTATACTAAAGTTGGGGTTTTAGTTCCTATTCATGGGGATTTAGAAATCACTACTGATGCATACGCACCGATTGCTTTTGCTCCATCTGGGGCTCCAATTGCTTTTGGAGACGTTCGTAGTGTTGATAAAGTAAAACCAAATCCTACTATTGGGTTTGTTGCAGCTTTAGGAACATCATATAAATTAGGAAAAAATATTTCAGTTTTTGCTGAATTAGAATACCGTAACTTTACTGTACACGGAAAAACTAAAGAAACTACTGAATTTACAGTTAATGGAAAAGATGCTTTAGCAACTAGATCAACTTCTCAAATACATACAAATTACAGAGATAGATTAGATGTTAATTCTAATAATGCTTTAACAAATCCAAATGGTGTTGATAAAACACAAGCAATGGATGAATTAAGTTCTTACGTTGGTATTTCTGGTTTAGGTCTTACTTTAGGTCTTAAATATAGCCTATAATTATAAAGTTACTTTAATAGTTTTTAGAAAAGAGGATATTCGGAAGAATATCCTCTTTTTTGTTTTTGTGTTGTATTGTCTCTCGTTATTTTGAATGGGTTGAAAAGGGTGTTTTAAATTAAAAATGATATTATAAAACGTGAAGTTCTAGCCCTGATAGAAGCAGTATCCTTTTATGGCTTTCTTTAAGCTGTAAAAGATATAGCGAATAGCAGGATTAAGCTCCTGAAAAATGTTAAATAATGATAGAAGTATAGAGATTTGTAATGCGTTTATAATGAAAACTAATTTGTAAATTGAGGTGAATTGATTTTAAATTTCTAAATTTGTACTCGAGTTTGAAACTCATTAAAAATTGTCCCCCAAAGAGAAGTCTGAGGGTTAAACTTTAAACAAAAAAGAAAATGGCATTAGCAATAACAGACGCTACTTTTGATGAAGTAGTTTTGAAATCAGATAAACCAGTTATGGTTGACTTTTGGGCAGCATGGTGCGGGCCTTGTAGAATGGTTGGACCAATCATCGACGAGTTAAGCAATGAATATGCTGGAAAAGTAGTAGTAGGAAAAGTAGACGTAGATGCAAACCAAGAATTTGCTGCAAAATACGGTGTACGTAATATTCCAACTGTTTTGGTTTTTCATAACGGTGAGGTAGTAGGTAAACAAGTAGGAGTTGCTCCGAAACAAACTTACGCAGATAGTTTAGACGCATTGTTGTAATCGATACCGATTATAATTTATATAGAAAAGGTTTGGCGAAAGTCAAACCTTTTTTTATTTTTAACGAATATCAATACCTATTCCCGAAATGAAAATTATTTACTGCTTTCTTAGTTTCTTTATTTTAACTACTATTTCTTGGTCTCAATCTGTAAAAAAGAACAAATTTATATTAGAAAAAGGTGTTTCGGAGGAATTGGCAATTTTTAGAAAACAACAACTCTCGGAAGTGAATTATGGTTTATCGTTTGTAATTCCGGATAAGAAAGATCAGGAAATTGCTGCGAATCTTGTAGTGGGGTTCAAGTTGTCTGATTTAAGCCGTCCTGTGTATTTAGACTTTAACGAAAAATCGCAGAATTTAAAATCGGTTCTTGTAAATGGTAAAAATGTTGCCATTGTGCATGATAAAGAACATGTTGTTATTTCTGAAAAGAACTTAGTAATAGGAAATAATAAAGTTGAAATCTCTTTTATAGCTGGAGATTTATCCTTGAACAGAAATGATGATTTTCTTTATACGCTATTAGTTCCTGATAGGGCTAGTACGTTGTTTCCTTGTTTTGATCAGCCAGATATTAAAGCAACTTATGAGCTTACTCTTACTGTGCCAAAAGTTTGGGCTGTTCTTGCAGGTGCTCCTGTAAAAGAGAAAATGGACAAGGGTGAAACGGTTACTTATAAGTTTGGAAAATCAGACAAAATGAGTACGTATTTATTCTCGTTTGTGGCTGGAGAGTTTAAAAATGTCACCGAAAATCCTAGTGGAAATAGGTCGATGACGATGTTGTATAGAGAAAATAATCCTGATAAAATAAAAGCAAGTACAGATACTATTTTTGGTTTACACCAACAATCGTTAGATTTTTTAGAGAAGTATACACAATATAAGTTTCCTTTTCAGAAGTTGGATTTTGCTTCGATTCCGGTATTTCAATACGGCGGGATGGAGCATGTGGGAGCTATTCAGTATAAGGAATCTTCTTTGTTCTTGGATAATAGTGCTACGGATAGCGAAAAGCTTGATAGAGCTAAACTTATCGCTCACGAAACGGCTCATATGTGGTTTGGTGATTTGGTGACTATGAAATGGTTTGATGATGTGTGGATGAAGGAGGTTTTTGCAAATTTTATGGCAGATAAAATCATGAATCCAATTTTCCCGAAGATAAATCATGGTTTGCAGTTTTTAACGGCTCATTATCCTAGTGCGTATGCCGAGGATAGATCTGCGGGAACGCATGCGATTAAACAAAAATTGAGTAATCTTAAAAATGCAGGTTCGCTTTATGGAAGTATTATTTATAATAAAGCGCCTATTATGATGCGTCAATTAGAGGCTTCGATGGGAGAGGAAGCTTTTAAGAAAGGTATTCAGAAATATATTGAGAAATATGCTAATGATAATGCTAATTGGGAGAATTTGGTCGAAATTCTTGATGCTGAATCTCCGCTGGATATTAAGAAATGGAGCGATGTTTGGGTAAATAAATCAGGAAGACCAATACTTTCGGATCGAATTGTATATGATTCTGAAAAGCGTATAAAAAGTTTTGAGGTTATACAACAAGCAGAGGATAAGTCTAATAACCTGTGGCCGCAAATTTTTGATATAGGATTGGTATATCCTGATGGGGTTAAGGTAATTAAGGTTACTGTAAAAGATAAAATAACCAAAGTAGATGATGTTTTAGGTTTGGCTAAGCCAATGACGATTATATATAATTATAACGGGTTGGGTTATGGAGTTTTTCCTGTAGATGTAGATAATCTGGATTATATATCGAGTATAAAAGATGAGGTAGCGAGAGCATATAGCTATATTAATCTTTATGAAAATATGCTAAATGGTACAGTTGCTCCTGTAAAGACTTTTGATACTTGTCTTGAAGGGATTAAAGTGGAGCAAAACGAATTGGTGATTAAAATTTTATCGAGTCAATTAAATACTATTTTCTGGAAATTTCTTGGAGATAAACAACAAATGATTGATCAGCAAAAGCTTGAAGAGGTTGTTTATAGTCGTTTACAAATGGATTTGCCAAAGAATATTAAAAAGACATTGTTTGGGTTGTTTAGCTCTATTGCTTATTCTGATTCGGGTAAGGAAAAATTATACCGAATATGGAGTAAAGAAGATGTTATTGCTAATTTAAAATTAAATGAAGATGATTATACTAGTATAGCTATGAATTTGGCTATATTTAAACATCAAAATGCGGATGAGATTTTAAGTAAAACAAGAGCGGGGATTAGTAATCCGGATAAGCAAAAGCGATTTGATTTCTTGCTTCCGTCATTATCAAAAGATGATGCGGTTAGGGGAGAGTTTATGATGTCATTAAAAGACGAGAAAAACAGAGAGAAAGAATCTTGGGTTTCGGTTGCTTTGGCAAATGTACATCATCCGTTGCGTCAGGAGAGCGCACAGAAATATATTAGATTTTCATTGGATTTAGTAACTGAGATTCAGCGAACAGGAGATATTTTCTTTCCGAAAGACTGGTTGAATAATACTATTGGGAAATATTCGTCGAAATATGCTTTTGATGAAGTGCAGCGATTTTTAAAAGAAAATCCTAATTTTAGTCCAATATTAAAGAGAAAATTGTTGCAGTCGACTGATGGTTTATATCGAGCGCAAAAAATAAAATAAGAAATCGAATGAAGATTGAATCGCAAATAGAGAAAATTTCTAGTTTTCAGCATCTTGAGATGTTGGCTAATCAGGTTGTAGAAGGTTTTATTTCGGGAATGCATAAAAGTCCGTTTCATGGTTTCTCGGCAGAATTTGCTGAGCATAAAGTGTATAATGTTGGCGAAAGCACCAAACATATCGATTGGAAGCTTTTTGCTAAAACGGATAGGTTATATGCAAAACGATTTGAAGAAGAAACAAATTTGCGTTGTCATTTAATTATAGATAACTCGGCATCGATGCATTATCCTGATTTAAAAGCAAATCAATCTTTTTATGAAAATAAGATAGGATTCTCAGTTTTGGCTTCGGCTGTTTTAATGAATATACTAAAGAAACAACGTGATGCAGTAGGCTTGAGTGTGTTTTCGGATAGATATGAGTATTATGCGCCCGAAAAAGGGAGTGACCGCCATCATAGAATGTTGCTTAATAAGCTGGAAGAACTTCTGGAAAAACCTAAGACGAGTAAAAAAACAGATACGATTACGTATTTACATCAAATTGCGGAGAAAATCCACAGGCGTTCGATGATTATCCTATTTACAGATATGTTTCAGTCTGAAAATGAAGAATTATTGTTTAATGCCTTGCAACATCTTAAACATAATAAGCATAAAGTAGTTTTATTTCATGTAATTGATAAGGAAACGGAAGTGAAATTTGACTTTGATAATGCGCCACGAAAATTTATTGACCTGGAAACAGGTGAAGAAGTTGCTGTTTTTGCCGATAATGTAAAAATAGAATACGAAAAAGAGGTAGAAAGTTATTTTAAGAGGTTGGCTTTAACGTGTGCTCAGAATCGAATTAAGTACGTTCCGGTCGCAGTGGGTGAAAATTTCGAAAAAATATTGACGACTTACTTGGTTGAAAAACAAAACTTTGGATAATAAGTCGAAAAATAAATTAAATTTTTTTACAAAAAGGCTTGCAGAAACGAAATTCTATACTATCTTTGCAACCGCAATAACGCAGAGGTTTGGTAGTTCAGTTGGTTAGAATACATGCCTGTCACGCATGGGGTCGCGGGTTCGAGTCCCGTCCAGACCGCAATATTGGGAAAAGCCTTTCTTTATAGAAAGGCTTTTTTGCCCAAATACGGTATCTAAGATTAGTTGTGTTGTTTGGTCGGCCTTGTAAGCTGACCGGGTTTAGTAGTTAGACCAATGAAAAGCTTTCCACTTTTGTGGATGGCTTTTTTGATTTAAGCCCATTTTGGTTTTGGGATTTAACTGCAATTAACATTAAGATTACGCGGAGTCCGCAATTTTTTTGAAGTCTATTTAATCCTTTAAGTCTATGGCGATAGTTTAACCACGAAGAACGCTAAGATTTACGCAAAGTCTGCAAAGCTTGATTTATTAAGTTTTGTGGATTTTTTGGTTTTAATGGATATTGGAAAAAGTTTAACCGCAGAGAGCGCCAAGATTTACGCAAAGCCCGCAAAGTTTTGAAATCCTTTTAATTCTTATAATCTGTGGCGGAAAATTAACCGCAAAGTGCGCTAAGGTTTACGCAAAGTCTGCAAAGTTTTGAAATCTATTTAATCTTTATAATCTGTGGCGGAAAATTAACCGCAAAGGGCGCTAAGGTTTACGCAAAGTCTGCAAAGTTTTGAAGTCTTTTTTAATCCTTATAATCTGTGGCGGAAAATTAACCGCAGAGGATACCAAGATTTACGCAAAGCCCGCAAAGTTTTAATTAAGCTTTGCGGACTTTGCGTTTTTTTCTCTTTGCTTCCTTTGCGTTTAATTTTTATAGAAACCTCAGATTTCAATTTTTGATCCGATAAGTTTATTCTAATTATAGGTATAAAAGAGTTTAATTGTTCTTGGATTGCTCATTCTGGTTAGAATTGTTTGGAGTTGTAGCTTTTTTTGTTTTTCTATTTTAATAGAAATCAATGCATTAAAAAAATAACGTTTTTTTTTGCTTAAAAAACACGAAAAAAGCTTGTAGAATCACAACTTCTGTTGTACTTTTGCCCCACAATAAAGCGAGTTGGTTTGGTAGTTCAGTTGGTTAGAATACATGCCTGTCACGCATGGGGTCGCGGGTTCGAGTCCCGTCCAGACCGCAATATTAGAAGAAGCCTTTCTTAACGGAAAGGCTTTTTTATTTTATAGTAATTCCACTCCGCTTAATTATCTTCCTTATATTTATATATCGCAAAAAGTCTGTCGATATACTCGTACTACAATGGAACATTCAATTCATAAAGAACATAAGTACTATATTAAAACAGTAGATACTGATAAAAAAAGTATTTATTGTTATCATGATTTGATGGGAGAATTATATGTTCCGACGCATAAACATAATAAAGCACAATTTCTTTATACGGAAGGCGACGTTGTATTTGTAACAACTGAAACCAAAACGTATTTTTTACCAGCAAGACATTTTATATGGATTCCAAGTGGAATTGAACACAGCATTCATCCGAAGTCTGAAAACGTGATGATGCGAAATCTATATTTTCCTGTAGAGAAAGATGAGGATGTTTTTTATCAAAAAGAAGGTATTTATCCAGTTAATAATTTACTGCTCCAGATGATGCTTTTTACGAATCAATGGAACGGTGATCTTAAAAAAGGAAGTCCTAATTTTGTAATTGCCAAAGCTATCAAAGCAATATTACCTCAAATTTGTTTAACCAATTTACCTCTGGAATTACCTTTGCCAAAAGATGCCCGCTTGAGTAAAATCTTGCGTTATGTCGAAAATAATTTAGGAGAAACGATTCTGTTTGGAGAAGTTGCTCATCAATTTGGGTATAGCGAGAAATCCTTGTATCGTTTGTTTCAGAAAGATTTAGGAATGTCGTTTATTCAGTATTACACTATCAGAAGAATTTTAAAAGCTATTGAATTACTACTTGATAGAAAATTATCTGTAAAAGAAGTGGCGCAAGAGGTTGGTTATGCAAGTGTACCAACATTTAGTAATACGTTTTTTAAGATATTGGGGCAGCGACCTTCTGATTATCTTAATGGAGAAAACATTCTAAAAAAAGGGAAGTTGTAAAAGGTAATTCTTGGAATTAGTGGTTAATTTCTTTTGAAAATCATTTTCATCCTTTAAATCTGTGGCAAGAAAATTAACCGCAAAGTAAGCAAAGATTAACGCAAAGAGCGCAAAGAATTGGAGGTTATTAGCGGCTTTTTTTGCGAAATCTGCATGAAAAACTCAATTGTTAAAATTTGTCCGAAATGAATACGTTATTGACTTTTTAGAATTATCAGGCAATTATAAAATGAAAGAACTTTGCAGTGAATAAATCACATAACTTTCATGTTCCTTAATAAAGCGTTTTCGATAATACGTTATTTACCTAAAAAGTTGGCCTTAATTCTAATTTTACAAGGGATAACTACACTACAAGCTCAGCAAATAAATCCGATTTCATTACAAGAAGCGATAAAAATTGCAAAAGAAAACAACAAAAACATTCTTAAATCTCGTATCGAGGTCGACATTTCTAAAGAAAACGTCAAAGAAACCAAAGAACTTCGTTTGCCTGAGATAGATCTTAGCGGAGGTTACTCTCGTGTTACAAACTTAACAGAGTTTAAAGGCGGATTTCTAAAAGATAAAGATGTAACACATACAATTCCTGAAATGTATAATATAGGAACGGCTATAAAAGTGCCACTATATGCAGGAAATAAAATAAACAATGCTATCGCAATTGCTAACCAGGAGAGTAAGATTGCTCAGGTAAAAAGCGAAAAAGCTGAAAATGACATCCAGTTAGAAGTAATCGCTACTTATTTGGGGATTCAGAAAATGATGGAACTTCAAAAAATCATTGATGAAAATATCAAAGAGGAGCAAAGCCGACTTAAAGAAGTTCAATCCTTAAAAACGCACGGAACAATTACTAAAAATGAGGTTTTAAGAGCTGAGCTTCAGCTTTCTGATCGTGAGTTAAACGCTTTAACGAATTCTAAAAACATCAAAATTGCACTGCACGAATTAAAAACAATTCTACAATTACCCGAAGAGCAAGAAATAGCGATTGATACAACGGCAAGTTTTAGTGAAGATATTAAGATGGATGACTATAATTTCTATTTAAATAATACGCTTCAAAACGAAGAAATGCGAATTGCAAATCAGGAAATAGAAATCAAGAAGACGGAATTGAAATTAGCAAAGGGAAATTATTATCCAACCATAAATTTCTTTGGAGATTATAATTTAAAATATCCCAATTATATGTTCTTTCCGCCAAATCCTTATTTGTATAGTTTAGGACAAGTAGGTATCGAAGCAACATTTAGTTTGTCGGGATTGTATAAAAACAAAACCAAAGTACATATCGCAAATTCAAAGGTAGAATTGCAGAAAACCCAATCGGAAATTGTAAAGAATAAAGTTCAGGATGAATTATTTAGAAATCATACTCAATATGAAGAAATCACCGAGAAGATTAAAGTTGTCGATAAAGCATTAAAATTAGCAACCGAGAATTATCGCATTGTTAAGTTAAAATACCTGAACCAATTGGTTCTGATAACCGAAATGGTCGATGCTGATAATGCGTTGCTACAAGCAAAATATAATAAAATCGCAACGAGAATTGATGCCGAGATGAAACATTATGAATTGCTTCATACAGCAGGATTATTAAATAATTGAATTTTAAAAAGAGAATAAAATTTTATGGTAAAGATAAAAAATGAAACAAGAGCTAATAAGTCGTTTCATACATTGATAACTGTTATTGCGTGTTTGCTTGTTTTAAGCGGAATCGTTTTGGGAATTTGGTTTTATGTTTTTAATAAAAATCACGAAGAAACTAATGATGCTCAGGTTGAGCAATATGTTACGCCTATTATGTCCAGGATTACTGGTTACGTTCAGGAAGTTCGTTATGAGGAAAATCAGTTTGTACATAAAGGAGATACTTTACTAGTTATAGATAATCGCGAGTATAAATCAAGACTAGATGTAGCTTTGGCTGATGTAGAAAGTGCTAAAAGAAATAGTGTTGTTGTCGAGAAAAATGTGGCAACAACCGCAAGCGCAACCACAATTGGAAAATCGCAATTGGCTGCAGCCAAAACCAATCTTTGGAAAACACAATTAGAATACCAACGTTACAAAGCTTTGGTAAAAGAAGAAGCTGCAACCGAACAACAACTAGAGAAAGTAAAGGCAGATTACGAATCGGCCCAGGCACATTATCAGGAAATGAGTAATAGAATTGATTCTTCAACTTTAAATACATCTCAAGCTGCGGCAAATGTTCCGACAGCGCAAACAGTAATTCAGTCCAAACAAGCATTGGCAGATAATGCTGCTTTGTTTCTTTCGTACACAGTAATTACTGCGCCTTATGACGGATGGGTTGCCAAGAAAACAATTCAGCCAGGACAAATGATAAAAGAAGGACAAACTTTATTGTCGATGGTAAGTAAAGAAAAATGGATTACAGCAAACTTTAAAGAAACTCAAGTTCAGTTTTTAACCATTGGTCAGGAAGTCGAAATACATGCAGACGCACTTAATGATAAAGAATTTATAGGGATAGTTGCTTCGTTATCTCCAGCCAGTGGTGCGCGATTTTCATTATTGCCACCAGATAATGCCACAGGAAACTTTATCAAGATAGAACAAAGAATTCCAGTGAGAATAAAATTAAAAGACACAAGTGAACAAGCTGATTTTCTTCGTGCCGGAATGAATATAACTGTTGTAGCCGAACACAAATAACATAATGTTAGATAATACAAGCGTTTTTAAATCATGGGTTCCTAATTGGGCAATCATTGTAATCTTGTTTTTTTGCATGTTGCATTCCATGATTTTGTTGGGAGTTTACTCTTCAAATGTTACTTATGCAGCAAGTTTTCTAGATATAGAACCAGAGGATTTGCAATTTTCGATGTGCGTTACATACGGAACATTGCTTGCTACGATATTAATAGAAAGTCGATTTTCTAAATTTTTCCCCACCAGAAAATACCTGATTGCAGTATTCTGTCTAATCGCTATTACTATAATGTTATCGGCTTATGTAAAGAACTTTTCGTTGTTTATAATGATAAGAATGGCCGAAGGTTTCCTTATGGCTTTACCAGGTGTTCCGTTAAGGCAATTATTAATAACTAGATTTAAGTCTAAAAATGCAATTATAATTGGGTTTACCTTTAATTATGGAGCACTGTTGTTATCATCGCCTTTTATAATGAATATTGCCGTTTGGCTTTTAGAGAATTACGACTGGAAATACATGGCGTATGGTTCTGCATTATTCCAGATTATTTGCGTTTTATTAATAATGATAACGTTTAATGATAGTCGTCTTCACCGAAAAATTCCTTTGTATCAAATAGACTGGACAAGCTTTGTTTTATTGCTAATAGCCATATTGTGCGGAGCGTATTTCTTTGTTTATGCCGAGAAAAAATATTGGTTTGAATCCTTCGAAATCCGATTTGCATTAATTGCATCATTAATATCGACGGGCTTATTTATCTTCAGACAATTGCATGTAAAGCGACCTTGTTTTGATCTGAATGTTTTTAGATATGCTAATCTACGAATAGGTTTCTTGTTGTTTTTTCTTTTTTATATCGGTAGAGCAACACTTAATATTTGCCATAGTACTATGTTTAGCGTCTGGAACTGGGAGCCATCACGTGTGGCACATGTTCAGTTTCTTAACGTAATCGGTAACGTAATCGGGATGGTTCTTGCCGCAGTATTTCTTGCAAAAACAGTAGCATCAAGATATATCTTTATGTTAGGATTTTTTATTCTAGCTGTATTTCACCTGTGGTTTACGTTCCTTTTTGTGCCAGATCTTTCATTATCGGCAATGGCAATACCTTATATTTTGCAAGGAGTTGCAGTAGGAGTTTTATTTGTGCCGCTGGTTTTGTTTACAATGTCGTCGGTTCCTACAGGTTTAGCACCATATTCTGGAGCAATTGGGGTTTCTGGTCGTTTTTGGGGAAGCACAATTGGGTTTTGTATTATGCAAAATGCAGAGAAGTTTTTTCAGAAATCACACTTTACAAAACTGACTCAATTTATTGCACCCGAAAATCCTGAAACACAAAGCCGAATTGCACAAACAGCACAAAGCTTCGTGAGTAAAGGATTTAGTCCAGACGAAGCTAATCTTCTGGCGATGAAACAAATTTTAGGATCAGTAACCAAGCAATCTATTCTACTGTCGAATATGGAGATTTTTACTGCTGTAGGTTACGGATTATTGATTGTTGTAGTTCTGTTAGGAATTAATCAGCATTTAAAACAAACGTTTGATGTGTTTAAAAATCGAGTTTGGAATAGTTTTTAAATTTAGAATAATCCAGCTCGATTTTGCCATACAATCGTAAGAAACAAACCGAAGAAAATAATGCAAAGCATAAAGTTTATAAAGCTCGATGCCAGAAAACCAATAAACGAACCTGTTGCGGCTTTTAAAGCGCGATTATGATCTTTAGAGTCGTAGATTAATTCACCAATAAACGCTCCTGCAAAAGGACCAATAATAAACCCAAACGGAATTGGAGCAAAAATACCTACGACCAAGCCAATATTAGTCCCCCAAACTCCATAAGTGCTTCCGCCAAATTTCTTAGTTCCTTTGGCGGGAATGATATAGTTTAAAACAGAAATAACGATTGTAACAGCCAGAGTAATTCCTAAAACCCAATAATTCATAGGAACGACTTTTGTCATATAAAGCAATAATAAACCAATCCAACTAAGGCTTATTCCGGGTAAAACGGGTAAAAAACTACCTAAAATACCAACAATCATACATATAAAGCCAAGTAACAATAATAGTGAATCCATATAATTTTTTTGTAATTTTGTGCCTACAAACCTTTAGTTAGATTCGTCCATGCCTAGATTTTTGCAATTTGTATTGTTTTGTACCTTGATTTTTTCAATCAGTACAAGTACTTATGCGCAAACTAAAAAACTTTCAATAGACGATCGATTACTTCAGGATAGCATTTATAAAAGTAATAAGAAAAAAGTATTAAATTTTTCAATGAAAGATTTTGATGCACTTTTTTTTGATTTTTTTAAAACTAAAAGCAATCCCGATGTAGTTTTAACTAAAACACAGTTTTATAATTATACAGTACAAATTGCTACTTTCTCTGACCGATTGGCTAGTTTATATCCTGCACAAAAGGAGATTGCAGCAAAAAACAAAGAAGAGTGGCTATCAGAAAGCTATGAAGATTATTTATTATACAAAGCTTCTCAAAAAAAATAATTGTATTTTTATAAATTAATAGTTCAATTCAAAATCAAACACTTGAAGCAGTTTTCCCTTTTATTAGTAATCCTTTTATTTAACTCTTGTCAATATTTTGAGAAGCAAGTTCCTTCTGAAAAAGAATTATTGCAAAAAGAGCTAAAATCGATTAACTGGAAAGAAGTCGATGAGTTTCCGTCTGTGGTCGATTGCGAGAAGATTGAAAACAAAAAGCAGCGACAACAATGTTTCTTCGAGATAATGACACAACTTATCCAGCAGAAACTAAGTAGCGATACGCTTGCAATTCTCTATCCAGAACTAGATACGATCGAGGTAAAAGTGACAATTTTTCCTAATGCCACAATGAAATTCGAACCACAGTTCCCAAAAGATTCCGTGGCTTACGATACCGTAAAAATCGACAGCATCTTGCGCGCACGATTAGTCGATTTCCCAAAAGTTAATCCAGCCATAAAACGCGGAATTCCTGTAAAAACCCAATTTATATTACCAGTAATTCTAAAAGTAGAATAAGTAGTGCCATTTACTTTTTCGCACCCAGCCATTGTTCTGCCATTTTTAAAGAATAAAAAGCTCTCAGCAACAGGATTGGTAATTGGGTCAATGTCTCCCGATTTAGAATATTTTTTCAGAATGAAAATGCAAGGCGATATCGGGCATACTTTCTTAGGTGTGTTTCTCGTAGATATTCCTTTGGGCGTTTTAGTTGCATTCCTATTTCATCAAATAATAAAAAGACCATTAATAGACAATCTGCCTGGTTTTTTCAAAGAAAGATTATATGTTCTTAAAGAAAGCAACTGGTTAAATTACTTTAAGTCTAATATCTGGATAGTTATAATTTCATTCATTTTTGGGATTTCTTCTCATATATTTTGGGATTCATTCACACATATAAATGGATATTTTGTAGAAAGAATATCTTTTTTGGGAGGAGAACTATATTCTATTCCTGCTTATAAAATCGCCCAACATTTAAGCTCTTTAATTGGGATGGGATTAATCCTTTTTTATATCTATAAATTGCCCATAAAAATTGACGAACCTAATAAAATCAACCTGAAATATTGGTTTTCAGTAATAGCGATTACGGTAATAATCCTGAGTATACGATTTGCATCAGGAATGACATTTAAACAAATAGGAAGCGTAGTTGTAAGCGCAATTTCCTCACTATTTTTGGCACTAACTCTTACGGGATTAATTTTCAGAGAAAGAAAAAGTATTTAAAAAACTCCTATCACAACCTTTGTCAAAGTTTTTTAACTTTGACAAAGGTCTACAAATGCAAAGTCATTAGATTTCTACGAAAACTTATCATCCAAAAAATGAGGACCATTGCCAACGGTTTAAACCGTTGGAGCGCAATTATCACAATCCGTACCACACGGTTGAAACCGTGAGCTATGATAAAATAGGATATAATTTAAGAAATTAGGTCATTTTATACTTGAAATCTAGTTCCTTAGATCTTTGTTTTTTAACTCTTTCAAATTTTTAGAAATTAATTTTTGAAGCTATTCCTGCTGTCCGCTATATCTTTTTATGGCAAAAAAAGCCATATAAAGGATGCCGCTTCCATCAGGGCTAGAGCCATCATTTCCATCAGAATATTATTTAGAGAATTGTCTTCCTTTCCATTCATAACTTCCCAATAAACTATATAAAGCAACACTAGTACTAAAAAACGGATACCACAAGTTTGATAGAATAAAGAAACGCATTTGTTTTTTGGTCAAAAAAGAATTGGTTTGATAAAGTAATATCGAGTCAAGTACAAACTTGAAAGCCAATATACCCAATAGATTAATGTAGTTTATTTGCAGTGCTAAAAATAAAATCCAAGTTATAACCACACTTAAATTGGCAAGAAAAACAATAATACCTAATAATTTTCCAAACACGCTTTGGTACGAACCAGTTTTAGCCGCCCAACGAACCCGCTGATGAAACAAGCTTTCCCAATCGGAAGTTGGTTTTGTGAGTATGATATTTTCCTCCGCTTTTAAATAATGCACCTGTTCAGGAAACGCTGCGATTGCCTTTTGTAATAAAAAAACATCATCGCCGCTGGCAATTTTGTTATTCCCATCAAAACCATTCAGTTTTTCGAATAATGATTTGGTATAAGCAAGATTAGCACCGTTGCACATAAAACCTTTATTTATGCCAAAACTCCCAATTGTTGCGCCTTGTAAACTCGTTAAGTCCAATTGCTGAAAATGATGCAAAAAGGATTTATCACATTCATACGTAACCGCACCAGCAATCATCGAAACATCGTGAAGCTGAATGTAATTATCCAGAGTTTGTAACCAATTTTCAGGAACAATACAATCAGCATCGGTTGTAATAATCCATTCAGTCGATGCATGTTGCATAGCAGTGGTAATCGCATCTTTTTTAGGAGAATTAGAAACGCGAATATTCTCAATTATTCGAATACTGAATTTCTCAGACAGAATACAGAATGATTCTTCAGAATCGTCATCAACCAAAATTACTTCAAACAGTTCGATAGGGTAATTTAATCTCGAAATGCTCTTTAAAAGAAACGGTAAATTTTCTGTTTCGTTTCTAAAAGGAACTACAATCGTAAAACGGGTTTTAGGAGGTAATTCGGTAGATAGATATTTTTTAATTTTAGTAAAACCATAACTAAGCCAAGCTATAATAAGAGAATAAATGAGTGTTATGGTATACAGAATTATCATTGTTTGGCGATTTTAGTTTTAAAATTTAAGACATAATAACTTCCTATAACAACCGGCAAAACTACATTTAAGAACCACATTAAAGTAGATATAAAAATCACAATCCATTCGTTTACGCCAAGAATTCCGAAGAAATAAACGGCAACACTTCCTTTTACAGCAAAATCCAGAAACTGAAAAGTAGGTAAAGACGAAGCTAAGAAATAGACAGAAGAGATTGTTGCTATTAGTGTAATGTAAGGCAAGTCAACATCAAAAGCGAGAAACAGAAAATAGTATTGATGCGAAAAAACAAGGTATCGACAAATTCCTAAAAGGATATTTCTTTGATGAATAGGTTTTGGGATTTCATTAATCTTATGAATTAGTTTCTCGATAGAATATCCTTTGATAGTGATTTTCTTTAATACAAAAACTACAAGAAATAAAGCTACAAGCAGTCCAAAAAGTAATGCGACCGTTGTTGGCGTAATCACATTGTATTTAGAGTTAAAATACATCAACCCAAAAATTCCAAATACAACAGTTAGAACCATTTGTATTCCGTTACAAATCAGGTTTAAGAAAACCACTTTTTTAGTATCTTTTTTCTCAAAAAACAATGCTTTTCCAGCATATTCCCCAATACCGTTTGGTGTAAAAAGTCCAGCGGTTAGAGCGCCAAGAACTTGTTTTGTAGCTTCAGACACTGATATTTTATGAATAACTTGAGCCAGATTTTGCCATTTTAAGATTTCGAAATAGCGATTTAAAACACTAAATAATAAAATGAATGCAATTCCCGAAACCGATTGGTTCTTTTTGAATAAAACAATGAACTTCTGCCAGTCGAGTTTGTCATTTTGGGCAAGTTGATTATAAATAAAGTAGAATGCGCCACCTACAATCAAAAGTTTGACTACAAGAACAAGGAATTGTTTAGCTTTGTGAGGAATTGAAATCATGCTGCAAAGTAAAGGAAAAACTATTGTAAAAAAGCTATTTCGCAAAGACTCACAAAGAAAATCACGAAGAAACGCAAAGATTTAAATGAGGATAAATAATTCTTCGTGGCTCTTGTCTACTTAGTGAAACTTAGCGCAACAAAAAATAATGACAAAAGAACGCATCATATTAGGAATCGACCCAGGAACGACAATTATGGGTTTTGGATTGATAAAAATCGTCAATAAAAAAATGGAATTTTTGCAGCTCAATGAATTGCAATTGTCCAAATATGACAATCATTATCAGAAACTAAAAATCATTTTTGAACGTACCATCGAATTAATCGAAACGCATAATCCGGATGAAATTGCAATTGAAGCACCTTTCTTTGGTAAAAACGTTCAATCGATGCTTAAGTTAGGAAGAGCACAAGGAGTTGCAATGGCAGCAGGGCTTTCGAGAGATATTCCGATAACGGAATATGAACCTAAAAAAATAAAAATGGCAATTACCGGAAACGGAAATGCTAGTAAAGAACAAGTTGCCAAAATGCTTCAACAACTTTTAGGATTAAAAGAATTACCTAAAAACTTAGATAGTACTGATGGTTTAGCAGCTGCCGTTTGTCACTTTTTTAACTCAGGAAAAGTAATCGGAGCAAAGAGTTACACAGGCTGGGATGCATTTGTAAAACAAAATGAGGAACGAGTTAAGAAATAGTTTATAGTTCCAGTTTTCAGTAACAGTAGCTAACTGAGACTGAAAATTGAGACTGAGACTGAAAACTAAAAAATGTCAGGAATATATATTCACATACCATTCTGCAAGCAGGCTTGTAATTATTGTGACTTTCATTTTTCGACTTCAATGAAGAAGAAAGACGATATGGTTTTGGCTATTGCCAAAGAAATTGCCATGCGAAAAAATGAGTTTGAACTTCTTGATTCCACAGGAAATGACAATCAAATTGAAACCATTTACTTTGGTGGTGGAACTCCTTCGGTATTAACAAATGACGAAATAAACTTTTTAATTTCAGAAGTTTACAAGAATTATAATGTTGTAGAAAATCCTGAAATCACACTCGAAGCTAACCCAGATGATTTATCTGCAGAACGAATTTTTGAGTTGTCAAAAAGTCAGATAAACCGCTTGAGTATTGGGATTCAGTCTTTTTTTGAAGATGATTTAAAGATGATGAATCGTGCTCATAATTCGGTGGAAGCCAAAAAATGTCTGGAAGAAGCAACTAAATACTTCGATAATATCTCTTTGGATTTGATATACGGAGTTCCTGGAATGAGCAACGAAAAATGGAAACATAATATCGAAACCGCATTGAGTTTCGGAATCCCACATATTTCGAGTTATGCATTGACGGTAGAACCTAAAACTGCTTTGAGTAAATTAATACAAACAGGAAAAGTTGCTAAGCCAAACGACGAAGTGGCTTCGGCACATTTTATGATTTTGGTAGAAACTCTTGAAGCAAACGGTTTTATTCATTACGAATTATCAAATTTCGGAAAAGAGAATTACTTTTCTAAAAACAATTCGGCATATTGGCTGGGTAAAAAATATATTGGAGTAGGACCTTCGGCGCATAGTTATGATGGTGTTTCCAGAAGTTGGAATATCTCGAATAATTCACTTTATCTTAAATCAATTCAGGATAATCAATTGCCAAATGAAGTGGAAGTTCTCTCGGTATCCGACCGTTATAATGAATATATTATGACTGGATTACGAACTATTTGGGGAGTTTCACTAGATAGAATCGAAAATGAATTTGGAACCGATTATCTAGTTTATCTAAAAAAACAAGTAGAAAAGTTTCTAAATGATGAATTGGTTTATATCGAGAACAATATTTTAAGACCAACAGCAAAAGGAAAATTCCTGACTGATGGAATCGCATCAGATTTATTTTATTTAAATTCGGATTAAGAGGTCTAACCGCAAGGTTCGCTAAGGTTTTACGCAAAGGACGCTAAGCTTTATTTTTTATCGTAAGAATAGTTTTATTTTTTACTGTTTGAATATTAGATTTACTTTATCTAATATTAAGAAGATTGTGTATCCTGACGCTTCGGAATTGCACTCTTTTCGGTTAAATAAAAACGTATGACTGAGAATTAATTGTCTAAAATTGTATTCGATTGCGCATTAAAAGTACATCAATCATTGGGTTCTGGACTTTTAGAAAGTGCTTATGAAGAGTGTTTGTTTTATGAATTGAAAAAAACAGGTTTAGTAGTTGAAAAACAAAAAGCATTACCTTTAATTTATGAGGAAGTGAGGTTGGATATTGGCTATCGCCTGGATATTATAGTAGAAAATAAATTAATTTTGGAAATAAAATCGGTAGATGCCTTAAATGATATTCATTTTGCGCAGCTATTGACTTATTTAAAATTAACAAATTGTAAATTAGGTTTATTAATAAACTTTAATGTTGTTTTAATAAAAAACGGAATTCGAAGAGTTGTAAATAATCTATAATTATTATTAAAAGGAATTAAACCATTAACTACAACATCGATAAGGGGAAACTATGCGCCCTTAGCGTAAAACCTTGCGAACTTTGCGGTTAATTTTTTGCCACGAATTACTCGAATTAGTACAAATTAAAAACTTTGCACCCTTTGCGGTTAAATACATATAAGATAATGAAAATTACCATATTAGATGATTATCAAAATGCGGTTGCAAAACTAGAATCTTTCAAAATGCTGAAAGGATTGGATGTTACTATTCTGAATCATACCGAAAAAGACAATTCAAAGTTGGCTGAGTTATTAAAAGACTCCGAAATTATTGTTTTAATTAGGGAAAGAACAGAAATTTCAGCCGACTTACTTTCCAGATTGCCTAAATTGAAACTCATAAGTCAGACAGGAAAAAAATCCAATCATCTTGATATTGCTGCTTGTACAAAATATAACGTTGCTGTTGCCGAAGGAATAGGTTCACCTGTAGCTCCATCTGAACTTGCGTGGGCATTAATAATGAATACAGTTCGCCAGATTCCTCAAGCTATTCAGGGAATGAAAGAAGGCAAATGGCAAACGAATATCGGTTCTACTATTCTAGGTAAAACAATAGGTATTTGGGGTTATGGAAAAATTGGCCAACAAATAGCTAGATATGCAAATGTATTTGGAGCGACGGTTTTAGTTTGGGGAAGTGAAAATTCAAGAAATCAAGCTGTTGCAGATGGATTTAAGAAAGCAGATTCTAAAGAGCAATTTTTCTCCCAAAGTGATATCATCACATTACATCTTAGACTTAATGAAAGCACTTTCGGGATTGTAAAAGAAGCCGATTTAGGTTTAATGAAGCCAAGCGCAGTTTTAATTAATACTGCAAGAGCCGAATTAATAGAAAAAGGAGCTTTGTTAAAATCACTTAAAAACGGAAAACCTGGATTTGCAGGGATAGATGTTTATGAAGAAGAACCTATTTATGATGTAGATTTTGAATTGCTAAAAATGCCAAATGTTGTTTGTACGCCTCACATAGGTTATGTCGAGAAAAATAGCTACGAACTCTATTTTGAGAAAGCTTTTGAAAATGTAATTAATTATATCAATAGTAATCCAACAAATATTGCAAATCCCGAAGCATTATTTTAAATTTGGATAAGTTCAACCTTGCGGTTAAAAAAATGCTTAAGAATATGAAAGCAAAAATTAATAATGAATTCGAAATTGACTTATCAAAACCTATCGATATTTCGATTCCGCTTACAAATACAGATGAAAATCCTATTGCTTGGTATATCGAAAAACCAGTAATCGAACCAGTGGTTTTTGGCGATTGGATAGGAAAGGTTTCGGAAGGAAAATCTTCTACCAACTTTAATAATATTTTCTTTAATCCGCATGGGCATGGTACACATACCGAATGTCTTGGGCATATTACACGAGAATTTTATAGTATTAACCAATCCTTAAAAACGTTTTTCTTTTTGGCAGAATTAGTTTCGGTTGAACCAGAAGTTCAAGGAGAAGATTTGGTAATTACTAAGGAACATATTTTGACTTCGCTCAATGGGACAATTCCCGAAGCAATAATTATAAGAACGAAACCTAATTTAAAGTCCAAAAAAGCGGCAAAATATTCGAATACGAATCCGCCTTATTTGTCGGAAGACGCAGCGATTTTTATTCGCGAAAGCGGAATACAACATTTATTAATTGATTTACCAAGTGTAGATAAAGAGCATGATGAAGGAAAACTTTTGGCACATAAAGCTTTCTGGAATGTAAAGGATGTAAATAATCTTAATGCTGATGCAAGATTAAATGCTACAATTACCGAAATGATTTATGTAGACGACGAGATTAAAGACGGAAAGTATATACTGAATTTGCAAATTGCTTCGTTTGAAAATGATGCAAGTCCGAGCAAGCCAATTTTATATAAAATATGATTACAGTTAGCACAGATAAAACCAAACTCGACGTTCCGTTTATCCAGCATTTCTTAAAAGATATTTATTGGGCTGCGGGTCGTACCATGGAAGAAGTTCAGACTACGATTGATAATTCATTTTGTTTTGGAATTTTTATAGAGGATAAACAAATAGGCTTTGCCCGCGTTATTACCGATTATGTGGTTTTTGCTTATGTAATGGATGTTTTTATTACCGAAGAACATAGAGGTAAAGGATATTCTTCTGTTTTGATAGATAGAATGATAAACGAACCAGTATTAAAAGATATTAAAATATGGAGATTAGCAACAACAGATGCTCATTTTTTATATAGCAAGTTTGGTTTTACAGCATTAAAAAGTCCAGAGAAAATGATGGAAAAAGTAATAGTATGAAAACAGTAATAAAACTAGAAGAGTTAGGCTTATTTGTTCTCGGAATATATTTGTTTGGCCAATTAGATTATCAGTGGTGGTGGTTTCTGGTATGGATTTTAGTGCCAGATTTTTCTATGCTTGGTTATGCAATTAATGCTAAAGTTGGTGCTTTCTTATATAATGTATTCCATCATAGAGGAATTGCTGTTTTGGTTTATATTTTAGGCTGTTATTTAAAGTTAGAAGTAGTACAACTTGTTGGAGTTATTTTGTTTTCTCATGCTTCGATGGATCGGATATTTGGTTATGGATTAAAGTATGAAACTGGTTTTAAGTACACACATTTAGGTGAAATTGGTAAATAAGAAATGATATGAATTTAGAAACGTATTATGAATATTGTCTCTCTAAAAAAGGAGCCACAGAACATTTTCCTTTTGATGAAGAAACATTGGTGTTTAAGGTTGGCGGAAAAATGTTTGCATTGTCATCTTTAACCCAATGGGAAAAAGGCATTCCTTCGGTAAATTTAAAATGTGACCCAGAGCGTGCTCAGGAATTGCGTGCCGAATATGATGATATAAAACCGGGTTACCATATGAGCAAAGTACACTGGAATACTATCACGATGAATGGAGATTTGCCTACGGCTTTTATAAAAGAACTGATAGACCATTCGTATGATTTGGTTTTCAAAAGTTTGACGAAGAAAATTCAGAATGAAATTATTGAATTAGAAAATTAGGCATTACATTTGCAGCGTAAGAAAAAAAACTAGCAACTCAGTTACTTTGTAACTTAGCAACTTATAAAATATGAAAGAACAATTCAAAAAGTTTTTAAACGAAGAACAAGACCCAAAAGCGATTGAAAAAATTACTTCAAAACTCAATGATTTATTAATGAGAGGAGAAGAGATTGGATACATTGCAGTTCAGAAAAAACCGGCAATAACTGTTTTTCCTGATAGCATTGTGGTAACAAATAAAAGAATCATTGTATGTAAACCTAAGAATTTAGGTCTTTCGATGGATTTTACAGATTATACTTGGGATGATATCGTAGGGACTTTTGTAAAAGAAAATATTCTTGGTTCTGAGTTTTCTTTTTCTACCAAAACCGATATTCAGTTTTCTATAGATTATATTCCTAAAATTCAGGCAAGAAAGATTTTTACTTACGCAAAAGAACAATTGGATATTCTTAAAAATCCAGTTGTGGCTGCAGCTGCTCCAGTTGCAGAGGTTGCAGAACCTGAAGAAGTTGAGACTATAGAGGAGGAGGAAGAAGTAGAAGAAATCGAAACGGAAGAAGTAACGAACTATGCCGAAATTTTACCAGCGGCACCAATTTATAATGAACCAATTCAAGAGACTTCATTTGCAACAGGCGAAAGAAGATTAAGCGATATGTCTCAAGATGAACTTTTTGAAAAATTACAGAATTACAAGAAGTTATTAGACAACGGATTGATTATGCAAGGAGAGTACGATGCATTCAAAAAAGAGATTTTGAGCTACATGTAGTATTTAACCGCAAAGGTCGCAAAGATTTACGCAAAGAAAAAAGCATAAAAAAACCAACATTTATAATGTTGGTTTTTTTTATAGAACTTTGCGAACCTTGCGGTTTAAAGCCTTGCGACCTTTGCGGTTAAACCCTTATAAAGTCGCTTTCTGTTTTTCTACAAAACTATGCGCTTGCAGTTCTAAGAGCTCGGTAGCTTTCTTTCGCTGTAGGTCGTATAATTGTTTGTCTTGTGCTATATCCTCATAAACTTTGTCGTGCATTGCGGCGCTGGTTTTTACCAATAAACTACGTTGGTATTTATTTTGTTCCAGAGTAGCTTTTAATGCCGTTTCTAGCTCTTCTTGTTTAAAATCATATTCTCCCCTCGGAGATAATAATTTGGCTATTATAGGAGATGTTTCTATGGCTAAGAACAAAAGCATAATAAAGAAAGAAGGAATCCAAGGTAGTTTGTTTAATGCATTTATTCGCGCCATTAAACCATCAAAACCATCTATGATAGGTTGTGTTTCAGTTACCTTTTTGTCTACATCGGCTTGGAGCGTTTTTACAGTTTTTTCCTTTTCAGCTATTTTTGCCTCATTTTCGGTTTTTAGCGTAGCAAGTTCTTTTAATGCAGCATCGTGTTTGTCGCGTTTCTCTTTATAAACAGGACCTTTTCCTAAACGTTTTGAGCCCGCTGTACCTTCGGCTTCAGTAATGTAAGTCGAGTATAATGCATTTACCTCTTTTTCTTTTTTAAGAATGTCAGCTTTTAATCCATCGATTTCGGCTTTGTTCTTGTCTAAATCGGATTTATAATAATTACCAACTTCTTTTTTATTGGCAAGAGCCATTGCGTTTTTCTCTTTTAATAAAACGGTATTGATTTCCTTTTCGAAAATTTTAATTTCTAATGGTTTCGAAATTACGATTGCAATAATAACTGCCAGAATTATTCGAGGAGTAGCTTGCAGGAATTCATCCCAAAAACGGTCTCTTTTTTTTATTGTAGATACAATAAAGCGGTCAAGGTTAAAAATAAGTAAACTCCATACAAATCCAAAAGCCATAGCAGGATATACAGAGTCGAAAACGGTAAATAAGGCATACGCACTTGCAATAAATGCCATTACTGCGGTAAAGAAAACGGTAGCTCCAATACCTACATATTTGGTTTGTTCACTTTCTGAACAGTCCTCGAGGAGATTTTTATCTGCTCCTGAGCAAAGGATAAAAAATTGTTTCAACATGATTGATTGTTTTTGATTGATTGATAGGGCAAATTTAACGCCAAAAAATTAAAGTTGAGGTAAATAGTTGATATGTTTTTGGTTATGATGCTGTTTTAGTTTTAAAAATGGCATTTTGATACCATTTTCTATCGTTGATAATGTTAACTCTAATCAATATTTTAAAGGGTTATGTTATTTTAAAGTAAAAAAAAGGAGCTCAAAAAGCAGAAGCATAATGATATGTTAAATTTTTCAGGAGGTATAGTTAATATGCAGCAACTAGTTTCGCATCATAGAAAAATAACCAAAACCAAGATGAAAAAAAATTGTTTAGTATTAGTTCTCTTTTTAATGGCCTTAGTAGGTTATGCTCAAAAAGGAATTGTTTCTGGAAAAGTGTTGGATGCAGACGATAAGCTGCCTTTGCCAGGAGCAATGATTGAAATTGTAGGTCAGAATAAATATACTATTTCTGATTATAACGGAAGATATGAATTGCTTAATGTAATGTCAGGATCTTATCAGGTAAAAGTAAAATACATGGGATATACCCAGAATATTCAGGATGTAGTTATTGCTGATGGAAAAAATGCCGTGATAGATTTTGCTCTTAAATCTTCGGGTACAGAATTGAATGAAGTAGTTGTAGGTGATATCCTGAAAGGACAAGCAAAAGCTTTAAATCAACAAAAAACGAATAAGAATATAGGTAATGTTATCTCGGCTGACCAAATGGGACGTTTTCCTGATGCCAATGTTGGTGATGCTTTAAAACGTGTGCCTGGAATTACAATGCAGAATGATCAGGGCGAAGCAAGAAATATCATTATTAGAGGTTTGGCGCCTTCATTAAACTCTGTAACTTTAAACGGGGATCGTATTCCATCTGCCGAAGGCGATAACAGAAATGTACAAATGGATCTTATCCCGTCGGATATGATTACAACAATCGAGGTAAATAAAACCCTTACACCAGATATGGATGCTGATGCTATCGGAGGTTCTGTAAACTTGATAACGAGAGCTACGCCTAATGGCGAAAGAATCTCGGCAACAGTTGCAGGAGGTTATGCGCCAATACGCGATAAACCTATTTATACAGCAGGATTAGTTTACGGAAATCGTTATTTTAATGATAAACTTGGAGCAGTTGTAAGTGGTTCTTATAATAATGTAGATTATGGTTCGGATAATGTTGAAGCTGTTTGGACTAAGGATAAATTTGGGAATGAATTTTTGAGTAAATCTGAAATTAGAAAATATGATGTACAACGCATTCGCAGAAGCGCAGCCATAGCTTTAGATTATAAATTTGATGAGAATAACACCATTTTCGCCAACGGAATTTATAACTGGAGAGATGATAGAGAGAATCGTTATAGAACGACTTATGACGATATGAAACCTATTTATAGCGGAGAACAAATTACAGGTTTTACAGGAAGAGTAAAACGCCAGACAAAAGGCGGAGTTGATAATAATCGCAATAAAAGCAGAAGACTCGAAGATCAGCGTGTGCAAAATTATGCGTTGCGTGGAGAGCACTTAATAAATTCTAGTTTAGATCTTGATTGGTCGGCAAATTATTCGACAGCAAGAGAATATCGTCCTCAGGAACGTTACATCGAATATCGCCAGAAAGGTTTGAATACAGCTCAGGATTTATCTGATTTAGAGTTTCCTTTAGTAACAACAACTGGAGAAGCTTTAGATAAATTTAAATTTGATTCGACTACCGAAAATACGGACGAAACTAAGGAAAGTGAATTTGGAGCTAAAGTAAATATCAGATTTCCTTTTACCATAATCCCTTCGGAGAAAGGAAGATTAAGAACAGGACTTAGATTAAGAATGAAAGAGAAATCGAGAGATAATATCTTCTACTCTTATGAACCAATAAGCGGTATGGGAACTTTGGCGGATGTTCAGACAAGTTATTATGACGGGAACGGTTTCAATCCAGGAAGCAAATATGTGCCGGGAACGTTTGTTTCTAATACCTATTTAGGAGGTTTAGATTTAAATAATCCTGCTTTGTTTAATAAAGAGTTAAATCCAGCTGAGTTTTTGACTGTTAACTACGAAGCCAAAGAGAAAATTTATGCTGCTTATATAAGATGGGATCAGGATTTTAATGATAAATTATCTATGATTTTAGGTTTCCGTGTAGAGAATACACATATAGATTATACAGGTAATCGTGTTCTGGATGAAGAAGAGTTAGAAGGGAAGATAAACACAACTAATTCATACACAAACGTAATGCCTGGGATTTCGTTTAAGTATAATGTGACTAAAGATTTGGTATTAAGAGCTGCGGCAACGACAGCTTTGGCAAGACCTAATTATTATGCTTTGGCACCTTATATAAATAATATAGCTGCCGATTCTCAAATTTTAGCTGGTAATCCAGATCTTAAAGCTACATATTCTTATAACTATGATTTGATGGCCGAGAATTATTTTAAATCGGTTGGTTTAATTTCGGGAGGTGTTTTCTATAAAAACCTAAATGATTTTATTTATACTTATAGTGATAATCAGTACACAACTGCAAAGTTTGCGGCTGATTTTCCTAATCAACAAAATCCAATTCCTGCGGGAGATAATTGGACGCTTATACAACAAAGAAATGGTGATAATGTAGATGTGTTTGGTTTTGAAGTTGCTTTCCAACGTCAGTTAGATTTCTTTACAAGCCCATTCTTAAAAGGATTCGGAATTTATTTAAACTATACCTACACAAAATCGACAGCCAAAGGTATTGCTGATGCTGAAGGAAATGAAAGACGTAATATAAGCCTTCCGGGAACTTCTCCTCATATGTTTAATGGTTCATTGTCATGGGAAAACAAACGTTTTTCGGCAAGAGTTTCGACTAACTTTACTTCGGATTATTTAGATGAATTGGGTTCAGATGAGTACAATGATAGTTATTATGATAAACAACTTTTTGTAGATGCTAATGCTGCATTTAAGATTACATCTAAGATTCGTGTTTTTGCAGAAGCTAATAATTTAACCAATCAGCCGTTACGTTATTATCAAGGTGTTAAGTCGCATACTAAGCAGGTAGAGTATTACCAAGCGCGTTATAATTTGGGATTGAAATTTGATTTCTAATAATAAAATGAATTACTTAAAATTGACAGGATGAAGTATTCCTGTCAATTTTTTTATAAAATAACAACATGAAAAATAAATTTATATTACTCCTTGTGAGTGCTTTTTTAATTTCTTGCGATAGCAAGTTAGCACCAGTTCGTAAAGACGCTATTAAGCCAACAGCGGTTACAGAACCACTTCCGCATGATACCGATGATCCCTCTATCTGGATACATCCTACAGATGCATCTAAAAGTATCATTGTAGGTACAGATAAAGATACTGATGGTACATTGTATGCTTTTGATTTGAATGGTAAAATCATAACGAAATCAGAAACATTAAAAAGACCAAATAACGTAGATATTGCTTATGGTTTAATTGTTAACGGAAAGAAAATAGATGTTGCGGTTACTACTGAAAGAGAAACTAATAAAATCAGGGTTTTTAGCTTGCCAGATTTAAAGCCTATAGACAATGGCGGAATTTCTGTTTTTGATGGTGAGTCATTACGTGATCCTATGGGAATTGCTTTGTACACTCGACCAAGTGATCATGCTATATTTGCTATTGTAGGTAGGAAATCGGGGACTTCGGGGAGTTATTTATGGCAATATCAGTTATCAGATATTGGTAACGGAATTGTTGGCGGAAAAGTAGTTCGTAAGTTTGGAGCATATAGCGGAAAAAAAGAGATTGAAGCGATTGCTGTAGATAATGAGTTAGGAATGGTTTATTATTGCGATGAGCAATTTGGTATCAGGAAATATGTTGCTGACCCAGAGAGCAAACAAAAAGATGTTGAGTTAGCTGTTTTCGGGAAAGGAGATTTTAAAGCAGATAATGAAGGAATTGCTATTTACAAGAAAACGCCAACAACAGGATATATTTTAGTTTCTAACCAACAAGCTAATACGTTTATGGTTTTTCCTAGAGAAGGAGCTAATGGAGATTCGAATAAATACCCTTTACTTGCCGAAATTCCTACTTCGACAATTGAGTGTGATGGTGCCGATGTAACGAATCTGAATTTAGGAGGAGCTTATAAAAACGGTCTTTTTGTAGCAATGAGCAACGGAATGACGTTTCATTATTATAGTTGGGATTCTGTGCAAAAACGTATTGATGCGCAAGTGAAGAAATAAGTATTCAGTTTTCAGTCGCAGTATACAGTTCCAGTTTTCCGTTGCAGTTTTCAGTTGCAGTCATAAGTTACGGTTTCCTTTATAAATACAGTAAGTAAACTGAGAGTGAATACTGAGAGTGAATACTGACACTGAATACTGGGAACTGCTCACTGCGACTGAAAAGTGCGACTGAAAACTGATACTAAAAACATGTATAAATAAAAAAGAGCTGTTCGATTGAACAGCTCTTTTTGTTTGAATTAGTAAAGACCTTATATTATGCTATTGGTGCTCCTGCCATAATTTCGGCATTTGCAAACTCTTCAAATTTTGCGAAATTAGCTTTGAATTTCTCTGCTAATTCTTTTGCTTTTACATCGTATAATGCTGGATCTGCCCATGTATTTCTAGGATTTAATATTTCGCTAGGTACATTAGGACAACTTTGTGGTTTTGCAATTCCAAAAACCACGTGGTTTTCGTATGCTACATCGTCTAATTCTCCGTTTAAAGCGGCAGTAATCATAGCACGAGTGTATTTTAGTTTCATACGAGTTCCAGTTCCGTATGCTCCGCCAGTCCATCCTGTATTAATAAGCCAAACTTTTACATCGGCATCTTTCATTTTTTTGCTCAACATTTCTGCATAACGAGTTGGGTGTAACGGCATAAATGGCGCTCCAAAACAAGCTGAGAAATTAGGTTGAGGTTCGTCTACACCAGCTTCTGTTCCAGCAACTTTAGCAGTATAACCAGAAATAAAGTGGTAAGCAGCTTGTCCTGGAGTAAGTCTCGAGATTGGAGGCAAAATACCAAAAGAATCTGCTGTTAAGAAGAAAATGTTTTTAGGGTTTTTACCTATAGAACCTGGTTGAATATTATCAATATGGGTAATAGGGTAACTAACTCTTGTATTAGGTGTGATCGAGATATCATCATAATCTACCACGTTTGTACCTGGTTTAAAAACAACGTTCTCTAATAAAGCACCTTTTTTGATAGCTCTAAAAATGTCTGGTTCGTTTTCTTCAGTAAGGTTAATTACTTTAGCATAACAACCACCTTCAAAATTAAATACCGTGTTTTCATTAGTCCATCCGTGTTCATCGTCTCCGATTAATTTACGATCTGGATCTGCAGATAAAGTTGTTTTTCCTGTTCCTGATAAACCGAAGAAAATAGCTGTATCACCATCTTTACCAACATTGGCACTACAGTGCATTGGTAAAGTGTTTTTAAATACTGGCAAGATGAAGTTTAAAGCCGAAAAAATTCCTTTTTTCATCTCTCCTGTATATCCTGTTCCGCCAATAAGAGCAATTTTTTTGGTAAAGTCCAAAATTGCAAAATTACTTTGTCTTGTTCCGTCTACTGCAGGATCTGCCATAAAGCTAGGAGCACAAATTACTGTCCATTCAGGAGTAAAGTTTGCCAATTCTTCTGCTTCTGGTCGCAAAAACATATTGTAGCAAAACAAGTTAGACCATGCTGTTTCGGTAACAACACGTACATTTAATCTGTAATTCGGGTCTGAACAAACGTAAGAATCTCTAACAAATACTTCTTTGTCAGATAAATATTGAGTTACCTTGTTGTATAATTTTTCGAAGGCAGCTGGTTCAAAAGGAATGTTTACTTTTCCCCACCAAACTTGGTCTTCTGTAATACTATCTTTTACAATAAAACGATCTTGAGGCGAACGTCCTGTAAATGTACCAGTATTAATTGCTAATGCACCTGTTGAGTCCTCTACACCTTGACCTGATTGTATCGTAATGTTGTGTAATTCGTCAGCTGATAACTGATAATGAATTGTTGCATTTTTAATCCCTAACTCATTTAGCGAAATCGATTGCGTTGATAACGTTTGATTGTCCATAAATTTATAAGTTGTGTATGTTTTACTTTATAGACTGTAAAATTAGATATTATATTTCAGATAAAATTTTATATAACGAATTTTATGACTTTTGTTTAATAATTTTAACAAATAGCACAGTCCAAGCAAGAATTAATAGGAGTCCGCCTATTGGTGTTACGAATCCGATAATTCTAAAGTCGAATGATGTAAGATTATTCGTTGCAAGTAAATAAATAGAACCTGAAAATAAGATAACACCTGCTACAGCAAGATTGTAAATAACCTTTAATGTTCTTTGTGAAAGTTCTTTTCGTGTGGCTACAAAAAATAAAAAGAAGGCATGGTACATTTGGTAACGTACGCCTGTTTCGAAAGTTACGAGTTCTTCTATTGATAAGACTTTTTTTAGAGCGTGAGCTCCAAAAGCTCCTAAAATGATAGCTAACATTCCGAAAAAAGCACCTGTTGCAATTATTTTTTTATCCATTACAATAATAATTTAGTTGTTACAAAAATAGGTTTAATACTTTCACGGTGAAAAATATTTATGACAACTTTTTGAAATATTTTGAGTTCTTTTAAAAAGATAAATTCTGTTTATTTTTGGTTTAAAATAATGTATAGTTCATTTTTTTAACATTTTTTAATTGTTATGAATATAACATTATTGTATGTTTGTGTTATATATGTAAATTATGAGAGTAGTTTTAGTTATTGGAGCAGGCAGATCTGCGTCGTCATTGATACGATATTTATTGGATAAATCCGAAAAGGAGAACTTGCATCTTATTATAGGTGACTTGTCTTTGGCTCTTGCCGAAAAGAAAACCAATAAACATCCTAATGCGACTCCTATTGCATTAGATATTTTTGATGAAGAACAGCGTAAGCTTGCCATACAAAAGGCAGACATTGTAATATCGATGTTGCCAGCTCATTTACATGTAGAAGTTGCTAAAGATTGTTTGCTTTACCAAAAGCACATGGTTACTGCGTCTTATATAAGTGACGCTATGCAGGCATTGGACAAGGAAGCAAAAGCCAACAATTTGATTTTTATGAATGAAATTGGACTTGATCCTGGAATTGACCATATGAGTGCCATGAAGGTAATCGATGAAATAAGAGAGAAAGGTGGAAACATGTTATTGTTTGAATCTTTTTGCGGCGGACTTGTAGCTCCTGAATCGGATAATAATTTATGGAATTATAAATTTAGCTGGTTGCCTCGTAATGTGGTTTTGGCCGGACAGGGTGGAGCAGCCAAATTTATACAAGAAGGTACTTATAAATATATACCTTATTGTAATTTGTTTCGTAGAACCGAATTTCTTGAAGTAGAAGGATACGGAAAATTTGAAGCGTATTCTAATCGTGATTCATTAAAATATAGATCTATTTATGGTCTTGAAAATATTCTTACTTTATATCGCGGAACGATAAGAAGAGTCGGATTCTCTAAAGCTTGGAATATGTTTGTGCAATTAGGAATGACCGATGATAGTTATGTTATGGAACATTCTGAAACTATGAGTTACCGTCAGTTTGTAAATTCATTTTTGCCTTATCACCCTACAGATTCTGTAGAAATAAAAATGCGTTTGATTCTTAAAATAGATCAAGACGATATTATGTGGGATAAACTTGTTGAGCTTGACTTGTTTAATCCTAATAAAATTGTTGGCTTAAAAGACGGTACACCGGCTCAGATACTCGAAAAAATTCTTTCAGATAGTTGGACTTTGGAGCCACATGATAAAGATATGATTGTAATGTACCATAAATTCGGATATAGATTAAATGGTGTAGATACACAAATAGATTCAAAAATGGTTTGTATCGGAGATGATCAAACGTATACAGCAATGGCAAAAACAGTAGGATTGCCTGTTGCAATGGCTACTTTGTTAATACTAAATGGTAAGATTACAACTCCAGGAGTTCAGTTACCAATAAATAAAGAGGTGTATTTGCCGATTTTAAAAGAGTTAGAAGAATACGGAGTAGTATTCCATGAGCAGGTTATGCCTTATTTTGGATATAATCCCGATAAACTTCTTAGTTAGCAGTTTTTTGAAAATTTTTTTTAGAATTTTTTTTAGTTTTTTATTTAATCCGCTTCTGGCACTCGAAGCGGATTTTTTTATTTATCCTTTTTGAGGAGTTTTAATTGTAATTGGAAGACTGCTAAATAATACTCTTACTGGTTTTGCATGATTTGATCCAGGAGTCCAATTTGGTGCAAGTTTTAAGACGTGAATAAGTTCTTTTCCTGATATAGGTCCGACCTCATTTTTTATGATTTCAATGTTAGATAATGATCCATCGGTTTCGATAATAAATTTACCAATGATTTCTCCAGATGGTTCAGTCTCTGATGTTCTGAAATTATATGCAACAAATTTGTGAAATTCCTCTATGCCGCCAGGAAATTCGGGTTTTACTTCAACATCTTCCCATTTTTTTAAATTAGAATTTTCTTTAGATTCTTGTGAGAAACCTTTGTTGTTAAAAGCAAGTAATAGAATAAAAAGGATAATAGCCTTGTAGTTTTGTTGGGGCTTTGTTTTCATAATTCTTTTCTTGCTAAATTAATTGTTTTTTATTTATCTTCTTGTACGGTTATTGGTAATTTGTACATTACTCTAGCTGGTTCATTGTCTATTGTGCCTGGTTTCCATTTTGGAGATAATTTTAATACACGTATAACTTCATCTCCCAATCCGTAGCCTAAGTCATTAGTTATTTTATAATCGGATAATGAACCGTCTTTTTCTACATAGAAATCGATGATTACTTTTCCTGATACTTTATTTTTAGAAGCTTCTTTAGGGATTTTGAAGTTTTTACCAATGAATTTATAAAATTCTGTCATTCCGCCCGGAAATTCTGGTTGCTGAATGTTTTCGGTAGAATCAGCGCGTAATGTTGGTGGTTCGTTCAGTGCTTTTCGATTGCTTCCTTGTGCAATTGTTGTCGTGTTAAAAGCAAAAAATAACGTGGCAAATGCAAAACCTACTATCGTAGTTTTTAATATTGCTCTTAATCGGGATTCTTTTTTTGTCATCATAAGTAAACGTTTTTTGGTTATTTGAAAATTAATAGAACTTGCAAGCGCAATTTGGCTTTGGTTTGAAGCCATTTTTAATAGTAAATTTTGATAATGTGAAACGGATTCTGATTGATTTATTACCGCTTCATCGGCTAAGAATTCATGATTTAATTTGATGGCTCTTTTGTAGAGTATAAAGATTGGATTAAACCAAAAGAGGATGTGTATCGCTTCGATAAAAATAATGTCTAACGAATGTTTTTGCTTTATATGTGCTGTTTCGTGCGCAATAAGTTGTGAGTCGATTAGATTGTTTTTTACATCATCTTCGTTTAAAAAGATGGTGTTTAAAAACGAATGTGGTAATATGGTTTCTGGCACCAAAACCACTTTTTGGTTATTGATGATTTGTGATTTGTTGTATTTTGTCTTTTTATGAAAAGAATACAAATTCACTGCAAAACGGACGGTTAGTAATAGCGCAATAATTATATATAGAGCCAATAAACTATAAATGATTGCCTGATTATTGGTTATTGAATTTAGGTTTTGTGCGTTATTATTAATTACCATTTCGGGCAATTGAATGGAGTTTATTGCTTTTGATATTTTTGTGTCAAACGAAAAGAGTTGTAGCGGCATGATTAAACCAAAAACTAAACTGCCTAGCAAATAGAGTCGGTTGAAACTATGTATTTTCTCATTTTCTAGCCAAAGCTTATATATCGCAAATACGATTATAAGAAGTAATGACGATTTTAGGATATAGGCTATCATTTTTTCTTTTTTTGAATTTCTGTATCAATGATTTTTTTGAGTTCTTCCAGTTCCGAAGTCGATAAATTGGTTTCGGTGGTAAAGAAAGAAGCAAATTGCGACGCCGAATTGTTAAAGAAATTACTAATCAATCCGTTTACGTGTTTAGAGAAATAATCGGTTTTTTTTACCAATGGATAATATTCTCTGGAGTTCCCAAATTCGTTGTAAGCAACAAATTTTTTATCAATCATTCTTTTTAATAAGGTTGCAATGGTTGTTGTTGCAGGTTTTGGTTCGGGATATGCTTCGAGCAAATCCTTCATGAACGCCTTTTTTAGTTGCCAAAGGTGTTGCATTAATTGTTCTTCGGAGTTGGTAAGTTGCATTGTGTTTGGTTTTAATGGTTTGATTTATCTGTTTTTATATCAGAGGTTAATTCTCCGTTATTGTATTTTCTTGTTTCGGTTAGTTTGCCTTTTGCATCATAATATTTCCAATCGTTATAATAAAACCAATGTATTTGTTCTTGGTTCTTTTCTAATTTGGTTTTCCCTTTTGATTGTAATTTTCCGTTAGGGTAATAATATTTGACTTTGCAACTGTTGCCACGGTATTTCTCTGTTTTATAAATCGTATTGTTCACGTAAGATTTCCATTTTTTTACTGGTTCGTCTTTACGATAGTATTCAAATGATTTGTATGTAATGCTATCTTGTGTGTAACTCTCTATCCAAACGCCTTCTTTCTTTTTGTCAATCTTCTGATTAATCGGTTTGCTCTTGCATCCCGAAAGCATTGTCATGTAAATTAATAATAGGATATACCGGCTCATAAAATTTGTTTTGCTCTACAAAAAGATACCTTGCTCTACAAATGTAGAGATTAAATTTTAATATCCAAATTATTTTTTAAGTTTTTGATTTTTAGGAGTTAATAGGGAAGAAGGTTCAAAGGAACAGAGGTTCAGAGGGACAAAGGTTTTTCCTCTTGCTGACGCGAGCGTCTCGCTCGTGAACACAAACAGAATCTTTTTATATATTGTCGGAAACTATGTGTTGATTTATGGTACGGTCACGCTAGCAAGGGTAAATCAGATTAATGGATTGACTACTGATTGCAAACACAAATGACATATTGTAAACATGGCCAACGGTTTTAACCGTTGGAACGCAATGCATTATCGCGATCTGTATCCCACGGTTAAAACCGAGGACTATGGTCAAAAATAGGATAGAAATTAAGAAATGAAAGGAATAACTATTCCATTGTATTATTAAACCTTTTCTTGCGTTAGGGATAGGAGTGGTATCCTTTTTATTTTTCTTTAAAAATAAAAAGATATAACGGATAGCCCGACCGTAGGAACGCCCAAAAAAAATCGAGGATTAATTGGGTTTTAACTTTGACAAAGATTTGTTGCGACCTTAATGTAAATGCATAAAAAAAATCCGCTCATTGCTGAACGGATTTTTGGAGTTTTATCTTTGTAAAAGTTTTGAACTTTGACAAAGATTTCTGCATTATTTAGATCTTACGATTAGCTTATTTTTTAGAAAGCTCTACAAAATACTTGTAAAATAACGGAATAGTTTCGATTCCTTTTAGGTAATTGAAGATTCCGAAATGTTCGTTTGGTGAGTGAATCGCATCGCTATCAAGACCAAAGCCCATAAGGATTGTTTTGCTTTTTAGTTCTTTTTCGAATAAGGCTACAATCGGAATACTTCCGCCTGAACGAACAGGAATTGCTGGAACTCCAAATGTTTCGGTGTAAGCCATATTTGCAGCTTTATAACCAATACTATCGATAGGTGTTACGTATCCTTGACCTCCGTGATGTGGAGTAACTTTTACAGTTACGCCTGCTGGTGCAATGCTTGTAAAGTGTTTCGAGAATAATTCGGTAATATGCTCCCAATCTTGGTTTGGAACTAAACGCATTGATATTTTTGCAAAAGCTTTGCTTGCAATAACTGTTTTTGCTCCTTCGCCAGTGTATCCGCCCCAAATTCCGTTTACATCTAGTGTAGGTCGGATAGAGTTGCGCTCGTTGGTTACATATCCTTTTTCGCCATAAACATCATTTAAGTCTAAAGCTTTTTTGTATTTCTCTAAGCTAAAAGGTGCTTTTGCCATTTCGGCTCTTTCTTCTAGCGATAATTCTTCGACATTGTCATAGAATCCTGGAATTGTAATATGGTTGTCTTCGTCATGTAAAGAAGCAATCATTTTTGCCAATACATTTATCGGGTTTGCAACTGCTCCACCGTATAAACCTGAATGTAAATCGCGGTTTGGTCCTGTAACTTCAACTTCTACATAACTTAAACCACGTAATCCTGTTGTGATAGATGGTTGCTGATTAGAAATCATTCCGGTATCGGAAATTAATATCACATCGTTTTTAAGTTTTTCCTGATTACGCTCTACAAACCATCCTAAACTCTTAGATCCTACTTCTTCTTCACCTTCTATCATGAATTTTACGTTACAAGGCAAAGTATTGCTTTGTACCATATATTCTAATGCTTTTACGTGCATGTACATTTGTCCTTTGTCGTCGCAAGCACCACGAGCAAATATTGCTCCTTCTGGATGAATTTCGGTTTTTTTAATAACTGGTTCAAATGGGGGAGATGTCCATAATTCCATCGGGTCTGGTGGTTGTACATCATAATGTCCGTAAACTAATACGGTTGGTAAATTTGGGTCGATTATTTTCTCTCCGTACACGATTGGGTAGCCCGGAGTGTCGCAAATTTCGACAAAATCGCATCCCGCTTTCTCTAAACTTGCTTTTACAGCCTCGGATGTGTCAATTACGTCTTGAGAATATGCAGTATCGGCACTTACGGATGGAATTTTTAATAATTCGATTAACTCATTGATAAAGCGTTCCTTGTGTTGTTGAACGTATGCTTTTATAGTGTCCATTTAAATTGATTTTTATAGAATTTCAAAAATACGAAAAATAGAATTAATATTTTTTTTCAAAAATGCTTTGATAATTAGAAGTTATGATTATCTTTGCACCCACAATTGCGCGGATATGGTGAAATTGGTAGACATGCCAGACTTAGGATCTGGTGCCGCAAGGCGTGTAGGTTCGAGTCCTATTATCCGCACTACTTACTTACAAACCTTAATTATTTGATTTCAAATAATTAAGGTTTTTTTTATGCCTTTACGTTACTGAAATGTTGTTTTTTAGGGATGAGTTTTTAAAGGTTGGGGTTGATTTACCGCAAAGTGCACAAAGTATAAAAGAGAGGTTCGCAAAGTTTAATCAATAGCTTTGCGAACCTTTGCGTTTTTCTCTTTGCGAGCTTTGCGTTTAAAAATAGGCGTATAGCGCTTCGACTAAGTTTGTCTTTAAAAAAAGTTACGCTGATGAAACGGATTCGCTATCGCGAAGACGCAGAAAAAGACGGATTTAATAATGTTAAATAAAAAATCCGTGATTAATCCGCGTCTTTACAGAGTAAATCCGTTTTATCTGCGTTCTATTTTATGCGTAACCAAATAAAGGTTTTGTTTTTATCTAAGCGTGTTCAATTCTTTTCTTTATAATCTCTAGCAATTCTTCTTTTGTCATAAAAGTATTCATGAAATCTTGTAAGTTTCCTTGGTTAGAAACTTCTCTGAAAAAGACTTCGTGATCTGTACCAAATAAAGTTGGGTTTTCGGGATTGGGATCGGATAAGCATATATAATAATGGTCTGGGAAACCATAACTTGAAATAAGCAGAATAAAATCGGGTGTTGGGTCATTTGTTACTTTGATGATTTCGCTTAAATCTGTTTCTTCGTCTTTAAAATCATCGTTCCATTCGGCGAAATCTTCTGTGCCTTCTTTGAAAGGTGTAAAAGGTGAAACTTGCCAAAACATCTGACCTAATCCTTCGTCTGTTAATTTGAAATATTTTTGAATTATTTTATCGTAAAAATCTTCTTTGTTCGCTTTAAAAAGAGTTTCGTTTTCGTTGATGAAATCGCTTATTCCGTAAATGGGTTCTTCTTCTTCGGCGGTTGCCCAAGGTGTATCTGTTGGTCGGCGATACAAAACGGTATCAAAAGTTATAGATTGTAAATCTTCCTGAAGTGATTTGCCTTTTATATTGTCGATATTTCCGCCTAATTTTTTGATTTGCTCCAGAATCTCCTTTTTCATTTTTGTTCGATTAAATAATATTATTTAAAAGTAGGAATTCTCAGGGTATTAAAAAAGGAATGTGGATGCTATGATAAAGATTTGGTTTGTTTTATAGCGAATATCTTCGTTGAGTCTTATTATAGTGGGCACGGAATGAATTTTATGCCATCGGATTTTGATAATTAGAAGTTATGATTATCTTTGCGCCACAATTGAGCGGATATGGTGAAATTGGTAGACATGCCAGACTTAGGATCTGGTGCCGCAAGGCGTGTAGGTTCGAGTCCTATTATCCGCACTAAAAAAAAAGCTTCTGAGAAATCAGAAGCTTTTTTGTTTTTCATTCCATTGATACATTTAAATATATTTATTGGTTTTATATATAGTATTTGCATTGGGTTTTATTGTTGTGGACACGGAATGAGTTTCCGTGCTATCGGAGTACTTTTATCTTAATTTAAAATAATTCTTTCCTATATTTGATAAATTAGTAAATTCTCTAAGGATTTCTAATTTATCAATTTTATTATATATGATTTATTGAACTTAAATAAAAAATGATGAATAATAACGATAAAGAGCTTCCCAATTCTCTAATTCAAACTATTACTGATTCTGATTTATCCAAAATAGGAATTGATATAACAGAAATATCAATTGACTCAATTTTAAAAAATGGAGTATTGAAAGATTTTCCAATAATTGGCTCATTGATTGGGATTTGGAAAACGGGTGTTGCGGTAAATGATTATCTATTTTTACGTAAGATGATGCATTTTCTTAAAGAATCATCTGTTTTGTCAGAAAGCAGTAGAAAGAAAATTATAAAAAAACTTGAAGAGGGTGACTATCAATTAGAAGTTGGTGAAAAATTAATTGCAATAATTGATAAATTAGAAACAGGTTCAAAAGCCCGACTTCTTGGAAAAACATTCGCTCTTGTTGGTAATGATATAATCTCAAATGATGAATTTTGGCGAATTTCATTCGTCATAGAAAAATTACCAATGAGTGATATTTTGGCTTTGAAAAATTGGAGAAATATAGATTTAAATCAAGTAGAGCATATTCGAAAACATCTTTATTTATCTGTCGGATTAGGTTGGTTTGTTTTAAATGTTTCATCAACAGGTTTTGTTTGGACTGATAGACTTTGCGAGATATTTTCTGATAGTATTTTGTAAATTATAGTTTATTTACTAATGATAGATTTGAATCTTAGATATCTGTACTAAAACTCTTTAAGTGTTTTGAATGAAAGACTTAGGGAGTTTTAGTTTTTAAAGTGTTTTTTTGTAAATGACTTAATATATTTTTTTAATTATCGTTACCAGTTGTCATTTTTTTTGACTCTTGAATTAATACTTTCAAGCATTGATTTATTTAATTCATTAAAATAAGTTGGAACTTCAGGTAAGTATTTCCACATACTTTTTAGACTTCCGTCTTTTTTGTAAAAAGTTGCTAAACCTTCCTTTGTAGTATTACTATTGAAAATTATATTGTCAGTCCAGCCACCAGCAGAATATTGACTTCTAGGGTAATAATTTTGCATACTTATTAAATCAAATTTATACTTGTTGTCTTTTATTGAAATTTCTATTTGATATTTTGAATTATAATATGTCTTTCCTAACATAATAATATTCGCAGAGTATAAAGTTTCTGAACTACCTTCAAATCTTATATATTCATTTTCTATAGTTGAAAGTATTACTTTGTCAGGGTTTTTATAAGTTGTTTTTATCCATTCGGTAATTTTTTTATAAATTTCTGAAGCATTTTTTCCTTCTGAAGGAATCACTACAAAATCCGTCATTCCTTTTATATTGTCAAAGGAAAATTCGGTTTCCTGTGCATTTACTAAGGTTGAAATAAAGAAGATTAAGAGTAGTATTTTTTTCATTTTTAATGATTTAAATTAATAATTGACACAAATATAGTCAGTAATAAATTATTCATTTTACGAATTTCCGTAATGGAGTGATTTAATTATCAATTACTTTACTTAACATACAAATAAGCATTTAAAGTTTCGACTAATTTATTGAACCCGATAACATGAAAATCCTTTCCCTGCCCACAAGTATTGTATATCCCCAAAGTTCCATTTCTAGCCCTGATAGAAGGGAAAATCCCTTTTTATTGTTTTTCTCAATAAAAAAGATTTGGAATGATAGCAGGAAATAGCTCCTGAAAAAATCTTTAGAGAATAAATTATTTCTTGATTGTCGAGTTACTTGCGGGGCTTCGACTCCGCTCAGCCTGACAAAAGTTTGTGGTTGTTTAGTGTGCAAACTTGTATGTAGATATTTTTTGTTTCTCGCAATCTTGTCTCCCTGACGCAGGAAGGGTCTCCGCAAGAAATTAACGCAAAGTTTTTCCTGATTGTCGAGTTACCCGCGGAGATTTCTCATTCTTCGAAATGACAAACTGGACGCAAAAAAAACCTTTCTTCACTCTGCATCTAAATAAGGATCTAGGGTTTCGGCTAATTTGTTGAGCCAATAGAAATTGTCTTCGATGTTTTTTATTTCTGATGCTGCGGTTTCGCATCCTCTTATTAGACATAATGAAAGAGTATAGTTTACTTGGCGAATTGTTTTTGCCATGCTTTTTGAGTCTATTGATTTATTGAAAAAATCTGTTAATCTTAATTCTGTTTCTTTTGAAAGTCTGTTTTCGTTCATGATTTAAAAGTTTGGAAGGACTATGAAAATATCATAACAACAAAATTCACAAGATTTATTTTGTAATTGAGCGCATATATGGGTTTAACTCTACTTTATATTTCTTTATGAAAAGGCTAAAAGGTGATAAAGGTTAGAAACTATAACGCATAAAAAAAGACCTCAATTGAGGTCTTTTTCTATTTAGATATATTGGGATTATGCTTCTTTTGGTTCTGGAAACATAACCGATAGTATTACTGATATTATTAATACTCCTGCAATAACAATTAACGAATAAATTGATTCGATGTGGTAGAATGGCGAAATAATCATTTTAACCCCGATAAAGGCAAGGATTATTGCTAAACCGTATTGTAATTTGCTAAACAAATGGATGAAATTATCTAGTAAGAAGAACAATGCTCTTAGTCCTAGAATTGCAAAAATGTTTGATGTATAAAGGATAAACGGATCATTTGAGATTGCAAAAATTGCAGGAATTGAATCTACTGCAAAAAGTAAATCTGTAAACTCGATAACCGCTACAACTACTAAAAGTGGTGTTGCTAGTTTTTTTCCGTTTTCGTACGTAAAGAATTTGTCTCCGTCGTATTTATCGCTTACGCTAAAGAATTTTCTAATTAATCGTGCTCCTCTTGTATTGTTGTAATCTTCGTCTTCGTCTTCGTTTCCTGATGACCATGATTTTATACCTGCATAAACAAGGAATAATCCAAAGGCTGTCATGATTAGGTTAATATCGTATTTGAATCCTTCGACTCCAACTAGGCTTAAAAGCTTGTTTAAATAGGTTAATTCGATTAAAAAAGCTCCCGAGAATATAAATATCGCTCTTAGGACTAATGCTCCTATAATACCCCAAAATAGGACTTTGTGTTTGTTGGTATTTGGTACATCAAAAAATTTGAATACTAGGATAAACACAAAAAGGTTGTCTACAGATAGTGCTTTCTCGATCCAATACGCCGATTGAAATTCGTAAAATTTGGCTGCACCTGCATAATAGTATACTAAACCACTAAAACCCATTGCTAAACTAATCCATACTAATGACCAGGAGATAGCTTCTTTATTGGTTACGACATGACTTTTTTTGTTGAAAATACCTAAATCTAATAATAGCATTATAACTACTGCGATTGCAAATATTGCTATTAATCCAGGATGTTCTGAGAAAATGGGATGTTCGTTCATTATTGTTTATTAAGTTGAGATTTATTATTTATTTAGATTTATTTGTTTATTTATTATAAATAAGACTGAAGTATTCTTTGGGCAGTTTGCCCCAAAAAAGTATCTTCTGTAGGATCACCAATTGCACTAAATCTCCATTCGTTATCGCGTTTGTATAATTTTCCCATGATGATAGAACGCTTTTTTGTGTATTGTCTATCGGCAGAAACATTATAGGTTGCGAACTCCGAAATTACCTTTGTTGGCGTTCCTTCGTACATTCTTATTTTTGCATACGGTATTTGCGAAAAATCTTCGGCTCCAGCATTATTCAAAAAGAAAAATATCTGGGTTACTTTTGCATTAATTTTCGACAAATCTACGGTTATGATTTCATTATCCAAGCCATCATCGCCACCTTTATCTCCCGCAAGATCATCTCCCGTATGTTTTAATGCACCATCGTTGCTTAATAATTTACCTTTGGTTAACCCAAATTGTTGTAAAGCCTCAAGACGGTATAATGGAGAATATAAATGATCGCAAAGTTTGTTCTGGTCATCTACTAATATGCAGCTCAAATCAAGATCTACATCTTTTACGTTTTTTGATAAACCTAAGAATCCTTTGGTTTCTATAGCTCCCCAGTTTACACCAACACAAAAACTGGTTAATGATTCTCCGCTTGATTTTCTTAAGTCAATTTTTTGCCCTTTGGTTAAATTAATTGCCATGTGTTTTTAGTTGTATTTGTTTAAATAATCTTGTAGACCACCTTTCATTCCTATACCTACTGCTTCAAATTTCCACTCTTCGTTTCTTTTGTAAATTCTTCCAAATTCTACTGCAGTTTCTATAGAGAAATCTTCGTCTAGTTCGTATTTAACCAATTCTACATTCGATTGATCTAGGATTCTGATAAACGAATTACGTATTTGTCCAAAATTTTGTCTTCTTGTATCGGCATGATGTATCGTAACTACAAACGAGATTTCGTTTACCTCGGGTGCAATTTTTGATAAATCTATTTGTATTTTTTCATCGTCTCCGTCGCCAGCACCAGTTAAGTTATCTCCGGTGTGTATTACTGCCTGATCTGGTGATTTTAAGTTGTTGTAATAAACGAAATGGTTATCACTAGGAATTTTACCATTTGCTCCAACTAAAAATATTGATGCATCTAAGTCAAAACTTTCTCCTGTGCTGCTAGAATTACTATCCCATCCTAATCCTACAGTAAATTTTGGTGCATCGATGCTTTGTCTTTGTCCTTTTTCTAAATTAATTGCCATTTTATGTTTTTAATTTATATTAATATTTAACATTGTTTTTAAAATATTGGTCTGTTCATCTACATTTTGTAACTCATCAAGAAAATCTACAGATGAAATTTTGTCCAGATACTCTTTTAATACTTCTTGAACTGTATCTGGTAGTATTGTTTTTATTGTACTAAGCTCTAATTTTAAATCAGCATTTTTTGCTGTTAACTCCATTACGATTTGCTCTTTTGATGAGCTATTTTTTGAAAAATCAATTCCTTTTGCTCTTTCGTGGTCTAGAAAATAGAAGGATTTGTCTTTGGCAATAAAAATAAATTTGTCGTTTGAATCTCTAAATTCATACGCTTCGACAACTTCATTATTATAAACTAGCCCACACATGAATTTGATTTTAAATTTAAGAATGTTTAATCTTCCTAAAAGTTTTCTTTCGAACTTAACAAACGAGTTTTCATACAAACTATTGCTAGCGGGTGTGAGCTGCTCGTATTGTTCCAGATTTATTTCTCTATAATATTCGGATTGAACACTATCTGAAAATATCGTAATCTCATTCCAGTTAAAAAAATCTTCTTTTTCTGTTGCAAATAATTGATAGAGCTGTTCAATTTTTTTAGACATATTTAGAGCGTGCACTTGTGTTTGCTTGGCAAACTTGGCTTCTCCGATTTCGACTTTTAATTTAGAAACAACGTCATCATTAATATATATTTCATCAGTAATTAAAAGATATTGTTGTTCTTTTGATTTCTTGATTTTCTGAAACAAATCAATGAGACTATTTGTAAACTGAATGTGAAATAATTCTAATTTATTAATGTCTAATGTGCGGTTGTTTTGAAAAAGAGAGTGGATTATTTTTGTTTTTATTAAGGTATTAACAAGGTCCCTGTGATTAAAGAAATTGGCTAACAATTCTAAAATCACAAGTCTCCTGTTACTATCTTTTATTATTTGAACGAACCGTTCCTCTTCCTCTTGCATTTAATTGATTTCTTATGTTCAATTAGCTTATAACACCTTTTTTTAATTCGGTTTCAAGGCTTTGTAATCCAGCGTCTAGTTGTCTTCTGGTTTCTGTACCTTGTTCGTGAATTTGTTTTACTTCTGTCAACGTGTCTATTAAAGATTTTGTTGTCATTTTCAATGTTTCTAGCGAGACAATTGTATTTTCATTTTCTCTTGCTACTTCTATGCTGTTTTGTTTTAGCATTTCGGCATTTTTCTGCAAGATGGTATTTGTTGTCTCAGATACTTTACGCTGAATTTCGATATTCTGTTTTTGTCTTTGTAAAGCAACGGCTAATGTAAGTTGGTTTTTCCAAACTGGCATTGTTGTCGTTAAGATAGATTGCGCTTTTTCGGCAATAGAGGTGTTGTTGTTTTGTACCACACGTATTTGCGCAAGAGATTGCAACATTATAAAACGAACAATTTTCATGTCGGCTAAACGCTTATCAAGACGATTTATGAAATTTCTTTTGTCCGAAATTTGATAATCCTGATATTGTGCTGTGTTAGCTTCCATTACTGCAAGTTCTTCGTTTAATTCTTTAAAACGAATTTGTCCTGCAATAACGTGTTTTTCCATCTCCTTGATAAGTCCAACATTACCATCAAACATAGTTTGTAGTGCGCTGTTGTCTTTTACAGAGTTTATCATTCCTGCTTTTACCTTATTACTGATCTTGTCTATGTTTACAGTAATTTTATCGTATTGCTGGAATAATTTTTTTACATCCGTAACTAATTTATTAAGGATTGGAATTTTAGAAAGAAATCTTTTAAACGGACCTTGATCTAATTGATCAATATCTACATAATTTAATTCTGTCAATAAATCGTTAATCAAAGTTCCTACTTCTCCAGAGTTATATGTTCTAACGTTGGTTAAGAAGGTATCACTTTGTTTGGCGATAGAGTTTTGAATTTCGGCACCATAATTCAAGATAGAATTGGCGTCGTTTTCATTTAACTGATTCGAAATCGATTTGTAACTATTTACTTCAGCTTCGGTAATTGTAGCCAAGTTTACATTTCCATCTTTGTCAATTAACGCAAGATTTTCCTGTGTAACTAATTGATTATCTATCATGTTATTTTATAAGTGGTTTTGTTGAATTGTAAGGATTGTTTCCTCTAGTTTTTTATCTCTTGTTGGAGCACCAATTGCACTAAATTTCCACTCATCGTTTCTTTTGTAAAAAACACCAAGTACCATAGATACATTACCTGCAAAAGAAGAATCGTTTGCAACATCATAACGAGCAAATTCCTGACTAACTCTTGTTGGAGTTCCTTCGTAGATGCGAATAGATGCAAAAGGAATATCTTTAAAATCCTGACCTCTAAAACTGTTGATGAAAAAAGCAACGTGATTTGCAGAAGGTGATAATCTAGAAAAATCTAGAGTAATAACTTCATTGTCTAATCCGTCGTCTCCATTAATATCTCCAGTTAAATCATCACCACTATGTTTGATAGCTTGGTCGTTTGATTGTAGTTTTCTGAAATTTACAGAGTCGATGTGATTTTTTTTGTCGTCATAAACGGCACAACTTGCATCTAAATCTACTGGCTCTTTTTTTGTTCCGAAAAGCCCCTTTTTCTCGATTGCACCCCAATTTACTCCTACACAAATGTTTTGTAATTTTGTACCATTACTTTTTTCAAGATTGATACGTTGTCCTTTTTCTAAATTAATTGCCATAATCTTAGTTATATTTATTTAAGTAATCTTCTAATCCGCCTTTCATTCCTGCGCCAATAGCTTCAAATTTCCATTGTCCGTCTTTATTGTATATTCTTCCGAATTCTACTGCTGTTTCTATAGAGAAATCTTCTTCTAATTCGTATTTCAGCATTTCGGTATTATTGCTATCATCTACAATTCTGATGAATGAATTACGAACTTGCCCGAAATTTTGTTTTCTGGCTACAGCATCGTGAATCGTAACTACAATGCAAATTTCTTTTACTGCAGCATCAATTTTTGTAAAGTCTATTTTTATTTGCTCATCATCTCCATCTCCGTCTCCAGTTAAGTTATCTCCTGTGTGTATTACAGACTCGTCTGGTGATTTTAAATTGTTGTAAAAGATAAAATGAGAGTCAGAAATTATTTTTTTGTTCTCACCCAATATAAACACAGATGCATCAAGATCAAATCCAGATCCTGTTGAGCTGTTGTTTGTATCCCATCCTAAACCAATTGTGAATTTTGGGGCATTTATGTTTTCTCTTTGCCCTTTTTGTAAATTGATAGCCATAGTTTAATCTATTTTTATTACGTTAATATTGTTCTTGTATTCTATAATCTGATGGTAATTATTACTTATCGCAAGATGAAATAAATCATTGCTTTTCTTTGTAGATATATTGTTTACCAAATAGGCAAATTCATCTTCATTAAGACTTAATATAAACTTTACAATTCGAGTGTTGTACTGAAAATGGTCGCTGTTTATAATACTCGCTATATCCTCAACATTCTTAACCGAAAAATAATTGTAATGATTCTCTATATTAGGATGAATGTCTTTGTTTATTAACTCAGCAAAATATAAAAATATAAAATCACCATTTACGTTGTACTGATTTAGTATTTTGTTTACCGTATGTTCGTGACTTCCGGTTATTTTAATATCATCTACAAAAATGCAAAGTTTTCCCTCGATAAAATTCCTGTCGATATAATACGTATCATTCGATATTAATCGTACTCTTTCTTCAAAATCTAAATTCCCATAATCGGTAACGTAGGTTTGATTTCGGTATATTTTAGATTCGATAGATGCTTTTTTGTTGTTTTTAAATAAGAAAGCATTAAGGTGTTTCTTAAAGTAATAACACAAGAAGTTAGAAGCAGTTGGTATCGATAAATACGGACTTGGAAGAATGACAATTTCCTGATCAGATAAAATCAAGTCATGATATTCATTTACGAAGCCATCAAATAATTCTTTTGCAAATTTCTCTGCATAAAACTTATCTCCAAACTTAAATCGGCTGTATTCTGTTTCCTGAAAAGGGCAATTATCTTTTTCAAGAATTTTATGTAAACTATAGTTCTTATTCACTTTTATAATTTTAATAGGTGTGCATCAAATCCAAAATTTATAGCTCCGTTGTAATCGGCCACAATATTGTCTCCTACATGCAGTATTCCTTTTTTGGTTATTGGTTTAATTTCATTTGCTTGGTTAAAAACCATTTGAAATATTTCGTTATTTGGTTTAGAAAGACCCACTTCATCCGAATAAATCTGAAATTTAAAGAAAGAATCCAGTTCGTAATGCGACAGTATTTTTCTAAGCGTATTCCCTTTTATAAAAGCTGTATTGCTTAATAAATTAATTGTCTTTTCTTGTTGAGTTATTTCTTTAAAAAGTTGTGGGATGTTATCATAAAGAAGCTCAGGTTTATATTTTAAAAATAATAATTCAGTTTCTTTATAAAACAATTCTAATTTTGTGGTGTCATAATCATTAATATTGACATTTAGTGCGCTAAGAATAAGATAGTAAATTTCGTAAGTGTCGATATTTAATCCAGTTCTTTCGTTTATGTTATTGCATAAAGCATCATAATAACGCACAACATCATTAACCTTTTCGATTGTAGTATCTACATCAAAAAAGTCTTTGAATAGTAAGTTTCTTTTACTTTTAAATTCGGGATTTGATTTTATTAATGTTAGCCATAAATCAAAAGAAAGGTGACTGTGGTTTGTGTAATTTATTTTCAAGCTTTTAATTTTAATTAAAAACATTTTATTTTAATGTTTCAAAACACTTCAAAGGAGTTTTTTTGAATGGTAAAACAATTTGTTTCTGTAATTATTAATGAACGAATGGGTTTTTGGGCTAGGTTTAGAAATTATTTGATGATTTCACCAGAATAATACTTTTCTAAAAAGTAACCTAAATCGGCTCTGTATCCTATCCCCGAAGCTTCAAACCTCCATTGTTCATTTCTTTTATAAAGCCTTCCAAATTCTATTCCTGTTTCTATCGAGAAATCTTCGTCTAACTCGTATTTAGCTATTTCTTCTCGGGTGGAATTGTCTACGATTCTTATGTATGAGTTTCTAACTTGTCCGAAGTTTTGTTTTCTTCTTTCGTAATCTTCAATTGTAACTACAAATAAGATTTCTTTTACTCTTGGGTCAACTTTTGTCAAGTCAATTTTTATAGCTTCGTCATCATCACCATCGCTACTTTTTCCGTCTGGATCATCACCAGAATGTTCCAGAGATCCGTCGGGAGATTTGAGATTGTTATAGAAAACAAAATAATCTTCATCCAGAAGTTTTCTTTCAGAATTAATCATAATTGCAGAAGCATCCAGATCAAAATTGCTTCCTGTGCCTTCATTTGGATCCCAACCTAAGCCAATAGTTATATCTAATAAGCCAATATTTATTTTTTGCCCTTTCTGTAAGTTAATTGCCATATTGTGGTATAAAGTGAAACCGAATTTAAAAGGTTAAAATTAAAATTTAATTTTGCATTAAACTATTTAAATATGCTAAAAACAGGTTTTTCTTTCTATTATTTTTCACGTTATTTATAACTTAAGACTATTTTAGGCAAATTACAGGATTTAGTGTGTCTATCCTTAATATAAAAAAAGTTTTTTCTCCTTTTGTTTGTTTTGAAAAACTTAAATCCTACTAAAATTTATTCTTTTTAGTTTGTTGTAATTGAGTGTTTTGAATTTTTTAGATTCGTTTTAAATCCCAATCATCTAAACGCTTAATGATTTTGTAGTGTTATGGTATTTTGAAAGCAATTATAGAAAGAAGTTTTTCTTAAAATGTGTATCTGAATAAAATAGCAAGACAATGATGAATGAGGAAAACGGAAGTAGTATTTTTCATCTAAATTATAACTTCGAAATGTTTTTGTTAAAAATTAATTATAGGATTTGTTAACACTGGATTGTTTCTGAAAAAAAGAAAAAAGAACTGTTGATTTGCTATATTATTGTGTAAATTCTTAATTTTTTTTAAGGTTTTAGTTTGTATTGATATTTAGAGTATTAGCGGTTTTATTGGGTTTGTAGCTTAGAGATGTAATTATAAAGTAAATGAGAGGAAAAATTTTTAACGTTTTTTTTGGATATGTTATTATTTTACATACATTTATCACATAAACGATAAAATGCCACACTTTGTCGATTATTTATAATTGGTATAAATTATTTTTAATTAAAAAATCCAGATTAATGAATCCAAATTTACAAATTGAACTTAGACGTTTTATTTCTTCAAATGTTGTTTCAAAACTGAATAAATTTTATTTTGAAAATGACGCCTTATTAATTAAAGCAATTGATGCTTCTATCGGAACTATCTTAATAGGAGTTTATAATAAAATACACGAAGTCAGTTTGTATAATGAGTTGGTAGAGATTGTAGGAGCTACTGATTTTTATAAAGAAATAGATTTTGAATCCGGAAGATTGTTATCTGTCGATGATTGTTACAAAGACGAAGGGAATAAGTTATTAAAGCGGATTTTTGATAACAAGAAGGGGCGAATTACCGAAATGGTCTCTAACGAAGTTGGTATTAAAAGCGAAACTGCTCGCGAAGTATTAAATTTTTCAGCACTTTTAGTTCTTTCTTATTTTAGCTATAAAAAACAAGTGCAAGAAGACCTCCAGTTATTGCTAGAAGAGCAAAAAAGAGGTGTTTTAAATAGTATTCCTCTCGGAATCAAGATTATCTTAGGTTTCTCATCTTACGAAGTTGTCGAAGAAAAAAGAAAAACTAGATTTTCAAACTCAATTTTCAATCACATTTTTTCAAATAGTAATTCTTAAGAATAATATTCTTTAGTTTTAAGTTAAAAAAAAATCCCATTTTACTTTTGTAAAATAGGATTCTCTCGTTTATATATAATTTGAAGATATTATACGTTCTTCAAATTGATAATTTCCTGTTCTGTTAAAAAACGCCAGTTACCTCTTGGTAAATTCTTTTTGGTTAAACCAGCAAAAGATACACGGTCAATACGTAAAACATCGTAGTCAAAGTGTTCAAAAATAGATCGAACTACTTTTACATTTGATGAACGTAATTTTAATCCAATTTCGCTTTTTGGTTCATTGTCGATGTAGCTAATATCTTCTACAAAAACACGGTGTCCGTCAAGAACTAATCCTTTGTTTATTTTTTCTAAATCCTCAAATTTCAAGTTTTTATCTAATGAAACTTGGTATATTTTAGATGATTTCTGGCTTGGTAAAGTAAATTTACGAAGCATATCAGTATCATTTGTAAACAATAATAATCCTGTAGTGTTTTTATCCATTCTACCAACTGCTGCAATTTTTGCATTAGTCGAACCACGAACCAATTCTAATACGTTACGGTATTCCTGACCTTCGTCAAAAGCAGTCGTAAAGTTTTTTGGTTTGTTTAATAAGATGTATTCTTTTTTTTCTGGTGTCAAAACTGCTCCGTCAAAATTAACGGTATCACCTGGTTTTACTAAGTATCCCATTTCTGTAACAGGTACTCCGTTTACTTTTACATTTCCAGACTGGATGTAGATATCTGCATCACGGCGAGAACATGCCCCAGAATTAGCAATATATTTGTTTAAACGAATCTCATCGGCAGCCTTTTGTCTTTTAGGTGCTTGATTCGGTTTTTTGGCAGCTTTTGCAGCAGCTTCTTCCTCTACCTTAGTAATCGGTTTCGCTTTTTTTGGCCCTTGTGCACGCTTTTGCATGGCAGGTTTTGGCTTATTTGAGTTAGGTCTTGAGCTATTTGCTCTTGGTCCTTTTCCTTTATTATTGCCTTCCTTATTATTCATAAATCCTGTAATTTGTGCAAAGATAGTTTATTATTGCTTAATAGTAGTAACTTGATTGTTGTTAGATTGATAGCTTTTAATACTATTACTAACCTTTAAATCCAAAATTATCTAAAAATGCTGAAAAATTTGAATTAATTATATTTTTAAAAGTAAAGTTTTTCCATGCCACAAAACGCTTGGATTAATAAGTACAATACAAAATACACCCGAAACAATAAGAAATTTTAAGACATTGTGCAAAAGCAAAAATTGTGTCTTAGAATTTGATTTCCAAAGGTAAAGTAAGAAAAATATTAAAACGATAAAGCAAGTGTAGAAATAAATGTCCATATAACCTACATCATATATCTCTATCAGAATGTAAACAGGAACAATGGTAAGGAAAGTTAAAAATGTGATGATTTTTTTTGAAGTTCTCTCTCCGTAAATTATAGGTATGGTTTTGTAATTGTTAACCAAGTCGCCTTTTAGATTCTCTAAATCCTTTATCATTTCGCGAATTAGTAATAGTACAAACAAAAAAACGGCATGAGCAGATATTACTGCAAAATGACCTCTTTGGTTTTCTAAATCATCAAAAGAAATCTGATTGTAAAAATATAATAATATGGCAAAGAAAGGTAATACAGCAAGTAAAGCAGCCATTAAATTCCCAATTAGCGGGTACTTTTTTACTTTATGAGAATAAAACCAGATTAAGAATATATATGCCGAAAAAAACAAGAATGCTCTCCAAGATACAATCAAAGCCATTAATGCAGCGATGAAGTTTAGTGTGAAATATACACTTAGTTTTGTTTTCTGACTCACTAATCTATCCAGCATAGATTTGTTTGGGCGATTAATTAAATCTTTCTGGCTGTCGTAAAAATTATTAATAATATAGCCAGACGCAATGGTAATTGCCGAAGCAAAAACTATTAAAAATAAGTTGAAGTCAAGTATAATGTCTAGAGCTCTTTTTTCGGGAGCCAAAATAAATATTGCCGATAAGTATTGTGCAATAACAATAATAGGAATGTTATAACCTCTTATTACAGAGAACAGACTTATTATTTTCATCGCTAAGATTTTATTCTGTCGGCTTAACATTTTTTTTGTTAGAGGTTATTGTTATTTGTAGGATACAGATTATATATTGGTTTTAAAATTACTAAAGTACATCTTTTAATAATTTTGAAGAGCCATATCCTAATTTTCTTATGCACACTAAAGCCTCTTTTTGCGATATCTTGGTTTCTTTTATTCTTTCTTTTTCCATAAAATAGATAGAACCAGTCCATGGGCTAGGGGCATCTGGTACAAAAACAGTAAAATGTTCTTCGTCGATTTGCTCAATTAAAAATGCAAACTGCCATCCATCATCTACGCGTGCTAAAATTACTTTTAAATCTTCAGATTTTTCAATGCCCATAATGTTTTCATTCATGTTCTTCATAAACGAATAGCCAGGGATAAGACTTAAAATGCTGTTTTCTAGTTTAGAAACTAAAGATTTGGCTTGCCTGCTTTTGGATAATAATCCTGCTAAAAAGCAAAGTATTATAATGATTAATAGGCCAATTAATTCTTCTAGAGCCATTCCTAATACTTTTACTTTTGGTAAATTACTGACTAGAGGAATGGTAATCTTTTGTAGGATATGATAGCCTTTTTCAAAAAAGAATATGATTAAGGCTAACGGAATCAAGAAAAGAATTCCACCTATAAAAGTTGACTTGAGGATGCTTAAAATACTTTTCATATTAAATAACTTGCTAGATTGTGATGATTTTTTAAGAAAAAAAGGCACGTTGGTGGCATTAAACTTTTAGAGCCGAATATATCGACTCTAAAAATTGTAACTATTTAATATTCTAAAATCTTAGAATTTGTATTCGGTATTTAAAATTGGTAGACTACTTCTAGTTTGTAGTCTTTTAATGCTTGCTTAGCGCGTTCTAAATCTTGGGTAAAACCAAGGATATAACCTCCACCGCCAGAACCACATAATTTTAGGTAATAATCATTTGTGTCAATACCATGTTGCCAAATACCATGAAACTGTTCAGGAATCATAGGTTTGAAATTATTCAAAACTACTTTTGATAATTTTTTGGTATTACTAAACAAAGACTTCATGTCACCATGTAGAAAATTCTCTACACAAGCATCTGTATATTTTACAAACTGGTTTTTTAACATCGTACGGAAACCTTTGTCTTTTAGGTTTTCCATAAAAATATTTACCATTGGAGCAGTTTCTCCAACAATTCCTGAATCTAATAAAAACACAGCTCCTTTTCCGTCAAAACTTTGATTAGGAATTCCAGTTGCCTCAATATTATCTTTAGAGTTTATTAAAATCGGGATGCTTAAGTAACTATTTAAAGGATCTAATCCAGAACTTTTTCCGTGGAAAAAACTCTCCATTTGAGAAAAAATAGTTTTTAGCTGTAATAATTTCTCACGAGTTAAGTTTTCTAAAACTGTGATTTTGTTTTGAGCATATTTATCATAAATAGCAGCAACAAGAGCACCACTACTTCCGACTCCATATCCTTGTGGGATGCTAGAATCAAAATACATTCCTGTTTCGACATCATTCTTTAAAGTAGCCAAATCAAAAGTTACCAATTCTGGTTGTTCTGTTTGCAATGTTTCAAGATATGCTGTAAATCTGCTTAAACTTGCGTTTGAAGAAATGGCTTCCGCCGAAGGATTTTCAGTTCTCTTCAATGCACCATTGTAAAAATTATAAGGAATAGACAAACCTTTTGAGTCACGAATAATTCCGTATTCTCCAAAAAGTAATATTTTCGAGTAAAATAATGGTCCTTTCATATATTTATTTAATGTCTTTCTTAATTTTATTTGGGTCTTGTCGAGTGTCGAAAATGGTGTAAATCTTAATTTCATTTGAACCAAAACTATACAAGAAACTTGATTGTTTTGTTATAACGCATTTTCGATATTTTTTATTTACTGATGATTTTGGAAAAATTTCAGGATTCATACTTATTATCGAAATTGCTTTTTGAAATTTCAATAAAAATATATCTTTTGATTTTTTAGACCATCTGGCTTCAATAAAATTTAAAACAGAATCTAAACTTTTTTCAGCTGTTTTTGAAATATTTACTTTAAGATTCACTACCTGTATTTTTTCATCACATCTTCAAAGCTTGTAAATTCCCCTCTTTCAAATTCTAATTCACTTTGAGCAATATCTTCTTTTTGGGATTCAGTTAAATCATCCCACCAATCTTTCTTCTCTTTTCTTAGCAATTTTGCAACAGCCATTATGATTGAAGGATCATTAGTTTCTTTCAACATGTTTATTGCTTCAAGTTTTTCTAATTGAATGTCCATAATCTAAATTTTAATTAAAGATACGAAATTTATGATGCAATTGAACCTGATCCAATTTCGTCGCAAAGGTACTGACCATTCTGACAAAATACAACTAATTCGTCCTGAATAAATTGTAAGATTTCTTCTCTAACGTTTTCGGGATACAAAACATGAACATTTGCGCCTGCATCTAGTGTAAAACAAACAGGGATTTTAGTCTCTGCTCTAAATTTCCAAATAGCATTTATAATCTGTAATGTATTTGGTTTCATTAAGATAAAATACGGCATTGATGTCATCATCATAGCATGCAATGTTAATGCTTCGCTTTCGACTACTTTGATGAATTCGTCTAAATCTCCACTTTCAAAAATAGAGATTAGTTTATCCAAGTTTTCATGGGCTTGCGCAAAACGTCTTTCGGCATAAGGATGATCATGCATTAAATCATGCCCTACTGTGCTCGAAACTTGTTTTTCACCTTTATCAACTAATAAAATAGTGTCTTGGAAATTCTTGAAGTTCTCATGAATTGTATTTGGAAATTCTACTCCAAATAAATCTGAACTTCCTTTTATGTTTGCTTGATTTCCCCAAACAACAACGCTTCCTTTTACACTTCGGCAAGCACTTCCTGAACCCAAACGAGCAAGGAAAGAAGCTTTTTGAAAGAAATAATCATCAGTCATTTCTGGGTTTAAAGTTTTTTCCAGACTCATAAAATTCATTGCCAAAGCTGCCATTCCAGATGCCGATGATGCAATCCCGGAGCTATGCGGAAAAGTATTTTGAGTGTCTATTGTAAAATGGTAATCTTTCAGGAAAGGTAGATAAACGAAAACACGTTCCAGAAACTTCTGGATTTTTGGTTTAAAATCTTCTTTTGGTTTTCCTTCAAAAAGTAAATCAAATGAAAAGTCATCTTTCGTCTCACTGAGCGGAGTCGAAGTGTTTTTCTTTGAAAAACTCAATTTAGTAATTGTTTTACAATTGTTTAAAGTAAAACTTACTGAAGGATTAGCCGGAATTTGATTGTCTTTTTTCCCCCAATATTTTACTAAAGCAATATTGCTTGGAGCGCTCCACTCAAAATTACCTTGTTCTATAGTCGAAGTATATTTTTTTGGAATAAAATCGTTTGCTGTAAACATAAAAATATAAAATTTACGCAAAGATACTTTTTTTGAATTATACCTTTCGCACTTTTTGATAGCCTACAAAAATGTTTACCTTTATTAACTCAAAAAAAATATAATAAAATGAATAAAATCACTCGAATTTTAGCTGTTGTTGTTACTTGTCTTGCTATTGGATATTTTTCGGGAATTGTTACCAGATCTAGTGTCGATACTTGGTATCCTACATTGATAAAACCAAGTTTTAATCCGCCAAATTGGGTTTTTGCACCAGCTTGGAGTTTGCTTTATCTTTTGATGGGTGTTGCAGCAGGATTGGTTTGGGATCGTATAGAATATGAAAAAGAAACTGTTAAAAATGCATTGGTTTTCTTCGCAATACAATTAGCACTAAACGCTTTGTGGTCGTATTTGTTCTTCGGGTTAATGAATCCGTTATTGGCACTTCTTGAAGTTTTTGTTCTTTGGCTGATGATTTATGAAACTCTTTTAAAATTTATAAAAATCAACAAAGTTGCAGGTTATTTATTAGTTCCTTATTTGCTTTGGGTGAGTTATGCCACGGTTCTAAATGCTAGTATTTGGTGGCTGAATAAGTAATCTAGAGTAACAGTTTACAGTTGCGGTATTCAGTCAATCAGGAAACTGAGATTGTCACTGAGTTTAAAAAACTATTTTCACAGTTTTTTAAACTCTTTATTTTTAGCGTACAAAAAGTCCATTGTGGTCAGTACGTTATTGTTTTCTATAAAGGTTTTAGATTTAGGGTCAGCATCGCAAAATTCAATAAAAAGATCTTTTTGTTCGGGTTTTAATTTTAAATCTTTGGTGAAAAAATCTGAAGGTATTGTTTTTGTGATGAGCTTTTTGAAATCAGTTTCCGAAGTTTTCTTTTTGAGTTCTTCTTTATCTTTTTTAAACAAATTTAAAAGTCCAGTTCCCATTCTAGCAAAGTCCATCCCATTTGGAATAGTTCCGTCGTAAACACCAGTATATTTTTGCAAAGATCCTGCTTCTTTATAGAGTTTTACCTCGTCTAAATCTTTTTGAGTAATTTTTACAGGATTAAATTCCATAGTAGTAATCACTACTTCATCCAATTCTTCTGCTTTGATAGCCATATTAACAATAATATTATTTTTATCGATATTGGCTTGAGTTATTTTTAGTCTTGTAAAAAAGTAATCTTTAGAGAAAAATAGCACACTATCTTTTACTCTAACAGGAATTGAAAATTCTCCCAAAGCATTTGTCCTAGTGCTGGTTTTTGCAGTTTTATTAATTACTTCGACTTCTTTAAGAGGATTGCTGTTGGAAAAAACCTTTCCGTGAAGTAATTTTTCTGTCTGAGAAACACTAAGTTGATAGGTAAGTAGCGAAATTGTTGTAAGTAGTTTTACTTTCATAAATGGTTAATTGGTTGAAAGTAAAATTATTAGAATTGTCTTAACTAAAACTTATAGAATCTCTAAAGTCTTGTTAATTCGGTTTTTAGTTTTCAGTATTCAATACCAGTCGCAGTGCTCAAAACTGAAAACTGTGACTGGTAGTAAAAATTAAATTGTAGAAAATTTATTCACGAATCGATCTAATTCACCATTGTTTATTAGAACAGGGCCATGACCAAAACATAATATTTTTGGTTTTAATGCAGCTAGTTTTTTTATGGATTCTCTGTTTTGTTGTTGATTCTTTGTAAACAAGCTCGGAGGTTCATGCAATCCCGGAATTGTGGTTAATAAATTCATGTTAGTCATTACATCACCAACAATAAGAACGCCATCGTTTTCTCTAAAAAAAGACAGATGACCTGTGGAATGTCCAGGAGTTTCAATTACTGTAAATCCGCCTACGATATCTCCTTCTTTAATAATTTTAGATACTTCACAACCTTTTCCTGCCCAAAGTTTTGCCTGAAATTTAGAAATTATATTGTTTGGATTTGGGTATTCAGTAGTTACATTTCCGCTTTCGGCTGCTTGTTTTTCGGGTTCACTACACCACAATGGAATTTTTAAAGTATCGCAAATAATTTTGCTACTTCCCTGATGGTCGGCATGTGCATGGGTAAGTACATGAGTATTTACTTTTTTGTCTTTTAGAGTATTTAAAATTTTAGATGCCGAACTTCTTATTGCTGCATCTATAAGTACATCTTCAATCAAATAACAGTTAATACTGTTGCGGGGCAATACCGATATCTGGTAAACGTCTTTGGCTATGTTTTTCATCTTCTGTTAAAATTTGTTATTGGTCAAAGATGTAAAAACGGGACGTTAATCTATTTGATAAATGTTAAGAAATACTTTGGCGAATGCGACTTAAAGATTCGGGTGTAATACCCAAAAATGATGCTATATAGATAAGAGGTGTGCGTATAATAATCTTAGATGGTGCAGTTTGTAAAAAAGTAAGGTATTTTTCTTTGGCAGGAATCATTTGTAATTTTAATACTCGATCTGCCATGCATAGATAGTTTTGTTCGGCCAGAATTCTTCCTACGCGTTCCCAATTAGGAATTTCATTGTATAATTGTTGCATTCTTTCGTAATTTATCGAGAGTACTTCGCACTCTTCAATGCATTGTATATTCTCGAAAGAATGGGTTTGGTTTATAAAACTAGAGTAGGAGGCAATAAAGCCATCATCGCAGCTTAAATATGTTGTTATTTCTTTTCCATTTTTTAAATAATAAACTCTGGCTAATCCGCTAATAATAAAGTAAATCTTGTTACTCGTTTTTCCAATAGTAGCTAGATATTCTTTAGGTTTAAATGTGTCATATTCAAAACAAGAAACTACCTTTTTAATTTCTTCTTCGGTAAACGGAGCAATTGCCTGAATTTGTTGTTCTAATGAAATTGAATTCATAGTTGGATTTTCTTAAATAGAATTTGCTACAATAAACCCACTCGTCCATGCATTCTGGAAATTAAATCCGCCAGTAATTGCATCGATATTTACAATTTCTCCAGCAAAATATAGATTTTCATGAAGCTTGCTTTCCATGGTTTTAAAGTTTATTTCTTTTAAGTCTATTCCGCCAGCAGTTACAAATTCTTCTTTAAAAGTGCTTTTTCCATTCACCTGAAAAGTTCCATTTGTTAATTGATTTGCTAGATTCTGAAGCTGAACTTTAGATAAATCTGCCCATTTGGTTTCGATATCAATAGTAGAAGCCAGAACTAAACTTTCCCATAATCGATTTGGGAAATCAAAAGGTGATTTTTTAGAAACAGCTTTTTTGGCGTGTTCCTGTTTTAAGTCCTTAAGTATCTTTTCGGCATCTTCGGTATCAATGTCATTTAACCAATTTACAAAAATTGTAAACTGATAATTTTTGTCATGTAAAATGCGCGCTCCCCAAGCGGAAAGTTTTAAAATTGCAGGACCACTCATTCCCCAATGTGTAATTAATAAAGGACCAGTCGATTCTAGTTTGGTACCTTTTACCTTTACAGTTGCTTGTGCCGCAACACCTGGTAATTCTTTTATTCGAGGGTCTTTTATATTAAAGGTAAATAGGGAAGGGACAGGACTTACTATGGCGTGACCAAAAGTTTGTAGCATTTCCCATATTTTAGGATTGCTTCCTGTTGCCAAAACCAATTTCTCGGCTATATAATTCTGGTTTTGTGTTTCGACTTTCCAGAAATTTTCTTTTTTAAAGATAGATTGTACGCTTTGACTTGTAAGTATGGTAATACCTAATTTGGCTGTAGTTTTTAAAAAACAATCAATGATAGTTTGCGATGAATTAGATACTGGGAACATTCTTCCGTCGTCTTCAATTTTTAATTCTACGCCATGTTTTTCAAACCATTCGATGGTGTCTCCCGAACAAAACTGATGAAAAGGTCCTCGTAGTTCTTTCTCGCCACGCGGATAAAATTTAACCAATTCATTTGGCTCAAAACAAGCATGGGTTACGTTACAGCGACCACCACCAGAAACACGAACTTTTGTTAGTACTTCGGAACCACGTTCTAAAATAGCGACTTTTAATTTTGAGTTTTTCTCGACAATATTAATTGCTGTAAAAAAACCTGCTGCACCACCACCTACTATTATTATATCAAAATTTTGAGTCATATTTTTATTTTAACCTCTAAGTATCTTTGTTAAAGTTCTAAACTTTGACAAAGATCATATAAGAATTGGTTTTATATTCTATCAGGGAAATCACTAATGATTCCGCTTACGTTGTATGTTTTTATTCTTGCAATGTCTTCCTTTTCATTGATTGTCCAAGGGAAAATCTGAAAGCCTTTTTCTTGTATTTGTATTGCGTTCTCTTTGTTTAGCAAATTAAAATCGGGATGAATTGCTTTTGCCTTTATGCTTTCTGCAAAAGTAATAGCCGAGTCAATATCAGTTTCGGTTAAAACACCAATAGGTATTTTCGGATTTAGTAAAACGATTTGTTGTAAAAAATCCCATTCAAAACTTGATACAATAAAAGAATTGTAATTCCATTTTTTTTCTGAAACGTATAATTCGATTAATGCAGCTACAGCATTGGCAGTTCCCTGACCTTTTAATTCTATATTAATAAAACATTGCTGGTTTACTAAATCAAAAACTTCGGTTAATGTCGAAATCTGTAGTTCGTTTTCTATCCGGAATGCTTTTAATTCCTGCAAAGATAATGTATTTACAAAACCTTTTCCGTTGGTAGTTCTGTCAATTGTTTCATCATGAATTACAATAATATGACCATCAGAACTTAGGTGTACATCTAGTTCTATACCATCAGCATGTAAGTCTAATGCTTTCTGGAATGCTTTTAAGGTGTTTTCTGGTTCGTAACCTCTTGCGCCACGATGTGCTATTTTAAGAATTTCACTCATAGTTTTACAAAAGTAAACAAAATGATGTCGATTTTAAAAGTGAACTATAAAGACACATTAATCTATTAGTAACCTTTACTAATTATTAATCTGTATATTTTTATGTACATTCGTAAAAATGCGAATTATGAAAACAGTTAGTGTTACAGAATTTAGAGATAACATTAAAAAGTATCTTGATATTGCTGAATCTGAAAAACTAGTTATACATAGAAGTAAAGGTCGTTCTTTTGTAGTTATACCTTTAGAAGATGAAGATGACGAGTGTTTGCTAAGTGATAAACAAAAAATAGCGATAGATGAAGCCTTAGGAGATGTTGCTAATAACAAAGTGCATTCTCATCAAGATGTTATGGAAGAAACTAAAAGACGCTTCCCTCATTTGTGAACAAGATTTGTTTTGTGACTTAACCGCAAAGGGAGCGAAGTCTTACGCAAAGTTCGCAAAGCTTTATAAAAAAAGCCACAGATTATAATGACTCATGCAGATTTTAAAATCCATTTAATCGTTATAATCTGTGGCTAAATATATTTCTAGCTACAAAGAATGTGAAACTTAGCTTTTTATTCTAGTTCTAATACTATTGCAGATTTTGGTTCTAAAGTAATTTCAGATGTCAAATCGAATGTTTTTCCTGTAAGGATGTCTTTTCCTAATTTAAAGGTTTTGATGTTTTCTTTAAAACGATTTGTTTTAAGTGATTGCTCTTTTGCATTGTTATTAAAAACGACCATTACTGTTTTAGCATCTGTATATCTAAAATAAACATAGGTGTTGTTTTCTGGAATATAATGTGTCATTTTTCCGAAATGAACTGCTTCATTTGATTTCCTCCATTTGAATAATTTTGAAGTAAAATCGAAATATTTAGTTTGTTCAGCAGTTCTTCCTGCTGCGGTAAAAGCATTATTTTTATCGCCATTCCATCCGCCAGGGAAATCTTGTCGAATATCAGCATCGCCTTTGCTTTTATCGCCACCCATTCCTATTTCTGAACCATAATACAATTGCGGAATTCCACGAACGGTTGCCATTAAAGTCATTGCCAATTTGTATTTAGCGAAATCGTATTTATAGACATCATTGATTCTGTTTGTGTCATGATTTTCGGCAAAGACCAAAATATTGTCAGGGTTTGGGTATAAATAATCTAAAGCAAAATTATTGTAGAATTTAATCATACCATTGTCCCAAGTTGCTTCACTTTCGTTAAAAGCAGATCCAATTTGATTATGTAATGTAAAATCCATTACGCTTGGCAAATTCGAATTGTAGTTTTCGATTGCGCCTATTTTGCTGTCTTTTTGCCAGAACGCTAAATTTGCCTGATTGTGCATCCAGATTTCTCCAACGATATTAAAGTTTGGATATTCATTGGTAATCGCTTTTGCCCAATTTGCCATTGCAGCAGGGTCAGAATAGTTGTAAGTGTCTACTCTAAATCCGTCAAGATCTGCATATTCAATCCACCAAATTGCGTTTTGAGTTAGGTATTTTGCTACTAAAGGATTTTTTAAATTTAAATCTGGCATTGAAGGTACAAACCAACCATCAATACAAACTTCCTGATCTAGTTTTGAAGCGTGAATGTCTGTGATTACTTCACGACGGTGGTGGGTTTGTGTGAAGGTTTCAAATTGATTGAACCAAGTTTTGGTTGGCATATCTTTTATCATCCAATGTGTGATTCCCCAGTGATTGGTTACATAATCCATAACCAGTTTCATGTCTCTTTTATGCATTTCGGCAGCCAAGCGCGCATAATCTTCGTTTGTTCCGTAACGAGGATCTATTTTATACACATCCGATTGGGCGTAGCCGTGATACGAATGTTGTTTGTCATTGTCTTCGTTTAAAGGCGTATTCCAAATAGTTGTTGCGCCTAGAGATGAAATATAATCTAAGTTTTTGATGATTCCTTCGATATCACCACCATGACGTCCGCTTGGGTCTTGTCGGTTTCCTTTTTCTGTAGAAGCAGCGTTGCTATCGTTTTTAGGATTACCATTTGCAAAACGATCTGGCATGATTAGGTACATCACATCGGAGGCATCAAAACTTTTGCGTTGAGCAGAATTTTCTCTTCTTTTCTTCAAAGAGTATTTTTGTGTAAATGCAACTTTGTTTTTGTTTTTAAATGAAAAAACTAATTCAGATGCAGGAATGTCTTTAGTGTCGATTGTTACGAAAACGTAGTTAGGATTTTCGGTTTTTTTAATGTCTTTAATAGTTACATTATTAGAAACAGTAGGTTCGTATTGAGCAATGTTTTTTCCGTAGAACATAATCTGTAGTTCTGGATTGTTCATGCCTGCATACCAAAAAGGAGGCTCTGTTTTTTGAATTTGAGCTTTCGCGGAAGCGGAAAACAATAAAACAAATAAGATTATTTTATAGATTGAATGGTGGTGTGTTTTTTGGATATTCATAATTTTAAATGTAATTATTCTCGTTGCCAGTTCGAGCGGAGTCAAGAACCATTGCGGGATCTCGACTCTGCTCGATGTGACAAAAAGAGAGTTATGAAAAAAAGACAAGTAATTCTGAGGGAATCACTTGTCTTTAAAAAAATTATTTAGTTTCGATTATGCTAATTGCATAACCACCACCTGGAACAGATAACTGTGATAATTTTGATTTATTTGTTACTGCTATTTTCTTGATAGTGTAAGCTTGTGGATTTGTTTTGTAGTGTGCATCTTTTGCATCAGCATAAATTGTTGCTGTATATTTTTTTCCTTTTTCAAGGAAATCAAAGTTGATGTTTGATGTACGACTAACGTCTCCGTTTACATTCCCTACAAACCAGTTGTTAGTTCCTTTTGCTTTACGAGCTACAGTAATATAATCACCTGGTTCTGCTTCAATATATTTACTTTCATCCCAATCGATAGCAACATCTTTGATGAATTGGAAAGCATCTGCAAATTTGTTGTAGTGCTCAGGAAGATCGGCTGCCATTTGTAATGGGCTGTACATAGTAACGTATAATGCTAATTGATTTGCAATTGTACTGTTTACATGTGACTTGTTATCTGGATTAAGTTTGCTAATATCCATTTCGAAAATACCCGGAGTATAATCCATTGGTCCACCAATTAATCTTGTAAATGGTAAGATTGTTACGTGATTTGCTTTAGAACCACCAAATGCTTGGTATTCTGTTCCTCTTGCAGATTCGTTACCGATTAAGTTAGGATATGTTCTGCTAATACCTGTTGGGCGTACTGCTTCGTGTGCATTAACCATAATTTTATATTCAGCAGCTTTTTCTAAAGCATATTGATAATGGTTTACAATCCATTGGTCATAATGATTCTCTCCTCTAGGCAAGATGTCACCTACGTAACCACTTTTTACAGCATCATATCCATTGTCTTTCATGAATTGGTATGCTTTGTCCATATGGCGCTCGTAGTTACGAACTGAACCTGAAGTTTCGTGGTGCATGATGATTTTTACACCTTTTGATTTTGCATAAGCGTGCAATCCTTTTACATCAAAATCTGGGTAAGGAGTTACGAAATCAAAAACGTAATCTTTTGAGTGTCCAAACCAGTCTTCCCAACCTTCATTCCAACCTTCAACAAGTACGGCATCAAAACCATTTTGAGCTGCAAAGTCAATGTATTTTTTTACGTTAGCATTAGTTGCTCCGTGAGTTCCGTTTGGTTTTGCTTTAGAGAAATCTGAAACTCCAAGTTGTACTGTAGGGAAATCGTTAGTGTATGACCAAGAACTTTTTCCTGTAATCATTTCCCACCAAACACCTACATATTTAACTGGTTTTATCCAAGACGTATCTTCAATTTTACAAGGGTCGTTTAAGTTTAATGTCATTTTTGAATTAAGAATTTCTCTTGCATCATCGCTAACAATAATTGTTCTCCAAGGTGAGTGACTTGGTGCTTGCATGTATCCTTTATCACCTTTTGCATCTGGAGTTAACCAAGATTCGAAAACCATATTTTTATCATCAAGGTTTAAGTGCATACATGAATAATTGATTAATGCTGCTTCGTGAAGATTGATATATACTCCTTCGGCAGTTTTTAGCATAAGCGAAGTCTGAACTCCTGTAGGAGAAAAAGACTTTTGAGATACGTTTGCCGTATATGCTTTTTCTGATAATCCACGGATTTCTGATAATTTCGATTTTGTGTAATCGTATTCTTGTGTATCATAATCACCAGGAATCCAAAATGCAGTATGGTCGCCCGTCATTGCAAATTGTGTTTTTTCTTCTTTGATTACAAAATACGTAAGGTTCTTTTGAGTTGGGAATTCATAACGGAATCCAAGTCCATCATCAAACAAACGGAAACGGATTAACAATTGTCTGTCTGTCCCTTTTTGGTTTAAGGTTACTGCAAGTTCATTGTAATGATTGCGTATAGAAGCTACTTCTCCCCAAACTGGTTTCCAGTTTTCGTCAAAAGTTGCAGTTTTTGTATCAATAACCGTAAAGTCATTTAGTAACGATTTTTTATCGTCTTTAAGCTCAAGTCCCAACTTACTGGATTTTACAACCTCTTTGTTTTTGTATTTAAGATTGTAAGTTGGAGTTCCATCGCTTTGTAGCGAAAACTCCATGACAAATTTTCCTTCAGGCGATTTTAGTTGTTGTGCTTTTGTAATGTTACAAAATGCAACCAGAATGAAGGCTGTGAAAATGAAATTCTTCATGTTGTTTAATTAAAAAATGTTATAAAAAATATATAGAAGCTTCTATTTATGCAATTGCATATTTTGTAGCAACTACGGTTTGGCCATTAACAACAATGGCTAAGTCGGCATCACCATCTACAGAAAACGTAGTTTCATCATGGTTTATTGATACTTTTAGAATTTGATTTCTAAAATTGATTTTAAATGAATATCCTGTCCATTCTTTTGGAATTTTTGGAGAGAAATGTAAGGTGTCGTTTTTTACACGCATTCCTCCAAAACCTTCTACAATACTCATCCAGGTTCCTGCCATCGATGTAATATGGCAACCTTCTTCTACTTCTTTATTGTAATCGTCTAAGTCTAAACGAGAAGTTCTTAGGTAGAATGTATATGCCATGTCCATTTTATCCAATGCTGCTGCCTGAATGGAGTGTACGCAAGGTGAAAGTGAACTTTCGTGTACGGTAAAAGATTCGTAAAACTCAAAATTACGCAATAGTTCTTCTTTTGTAAAATGCTCTTCAAAAAAGTAAAAGCATTGCAAAACATCGGCTTGCTTAATATATGGTGAACGCAATACGCGATCCCAAGACCATTTTTGGTTTATTGGACGTTGCGAACGGTCTAAATCTTTTACAGGAACTAAATCTTTATCTAAGAATCCGTCTTGTTGTAAGTATACATTATGTTCTTCTGAAAATGGGAAGTACATATTATTAGCTACTTTTTTCCATTCCTGAATTTCGTTTTCAGTAAGTTGTACTTTTTCGATAATTCTTTTGTGGTCAGCAGGATATTCGGCAGCAACTTTTATAATCTGTTCTTCTGCATAATCTATACACCATTTGGCAACATAATTGGTATAGAAATTATTGTTGATGTTGTTTTCGTATTCATTAGGACCTGTAACTCCTAAAATTACATATTGATTTTTGGCTGTAGAGAATGAAGCTCTTTGGTGCCAAAAACGGGCAATACCAATTAATACTTCTAATCCTTTTTCGGGAATGTAAGAGTAATCTCCTGTGTAACGGTTATAATTGAAAATGGCAAAAGCTATCGCACCATTTCTGTGAATTTCTTCATGTGTGATTTCCCATTCGTTATGGCATTCTTCACCATTCATGGTTACCATTGGGTATAAAGCTGCTCCATCTTTGAAACCCAAATTCTCTTTGGCATTTTCAATAGCTTTATCTAACTGGTTGTAACGGTATGTTAGTAGGTTACGGGCAACTTGTTGGTCTTTGGTAGCCATGTAAAACGGAATACAATAGGCTTCAGTATCCCAATATGTTGATCCGCCGTATTTTTCTCCCGTGAATCCTTTTGGTCCAATATTTAATCGGTTATCTTTTCCTGAATAAGTTTGGTTTAACTGAAAGATATTGAAACGAATTCCTTGTTGTGCTTTTACATCGCCATCGATAGTAATGTCTGACATTTCCCAAACTTTTGCCCAAGCTTCGATTTGTTCTTGTAATAATTGGTCATATCCTTTGCTTAATGCTTCTTTAATTGCTTTTTCGGCAGCAGCAAGTGTGTTGGTATGGTTTAATGAAACGGTATAACCACCAATTTTTTGTATAGATGAGGTTTGTCCTTTTGCAATGATTACACCATAAGTATATTCTACTTTATCTGATGAAGAATCTATTGTAGAAGGCGAAATGTTTATATTTTCGTTATTAGCAAAAATACTATTGTGCATAAAAGTAGTAACCTTAAAGTGCGTTTTGTAAGTCTGAGCTGTTACATAAGCTTCGTTTGTTCCTTTTTTTACTTCAAGTGGTTCCCAGAATTTTTCTTCCCAGTTGGCATCTTCATTGGTAACACCAGCATCCAAATAAGGTTTGTAAAGAATTTTTGCATCTTTATTTAATGGGGTAATTTCGTATTTGATAATACCAACTTCATCCAGATTTAAAGAAAGAAAACGACGTACATTAACGGCAATTTCGGTTCCATTTTTTAATGTTGCTTCAAATGAACGATTGTACCAACCTTCTTTCATGTTTAATTCTCTATGAAAGTTTTTTACTTCGGTGCAAGAATTTAAATCGAAAGCTTCTTCGTTAATTTCAATATTAATACCAATCCAGTTTGGAGCATTAAGTACTTTGGCAAAGTATTTTGGATATCCATTTTTCCACCAACCCACTTTGGTTTTATCTGGATAATAGATTCCGGCAATATAACTTCCCTGGAAAGTTTCTCCGGAGTATTTTTCTTCAAAATTGGCACGTTGTCCCATAGCACCGTTTCCGATACTAAAAAGACTTTCAGATGATTTGACTCTTTCAACATCAAAGCCTTCTTCTATTATTGACCAATTGTCTGGTTTTATATAATCTTGATTCATTGTTTTTAAAATTTGACAATTCGTTAATTAGAAAATGAGATAATTACGCAGTTTGAGAATTATCTAATTAGATGTTTTCTAATTCATTAATTGTTTTTGTTTGATTGATTTATTTTGTGATTAATGATTCGATGAAATTTTGATCTATTAAGGTGAAATCCTCAAAGATGTATTTTGCTTCATGCAAGACCGTTTTAGAGCCAATACCAATACTGGTCATGTTTCCAATATTGGCAGCTTGAACTCCTGCAACTGAATCTTCAAAAACGATAGAATTTTCTGGGCTTATGTTTAATAATCGTGCCGCCTTTAAGAAAACTTCTGGATCTGGTTTGGCATTTGTAACATCATTACCGTCTACGATAACATCAAAATAGGATATGATTCCTGTTTTTTCGAGTATCGGACGGGCATTTTTACTCGCTGAACCTAATGCAATAGCTTGATTTTTTTCTTTTAAAAATTGTAGAATAGGTAAAACTCCAGGAAGGATTTCGCTTTCATCCATATCTACTAAATAAGTAAGATAGTCTTCATTTTTTTGGATGAGCCATTTGTCTTTATCTTCTTGTGAAGCTTGAATGTTTCCTAATTCTAGAATAATATCTAGAGAACGTACACGACTTACCCCTTTTAAGAGTTCGTTGTGTTCGTGTGTAAAGTCAATGTTTAATGCATTTGCAATTTTTTGCCACGCTAAATAATGATATTTAGCCGTGTCAACAATTACGCCGTCTAGGTCGAATATAAACGCTTTTGTATTCATTTAATAATATGCTTATTTTGTATTTCTTTCGAAAAAGTATTTAAATTTTGATTGTAAGGAAACCACTTCTATTTCATCAGAAGGAGAAAGTTCTTAGATGAGATTTTAGATTTTAACGTCATCTACATCTTTTACTTTGTACACTAAAACTGCGGCTATCAAAAAGCTGACTCCACTTGTAATTAAGGCGTACATAGCATCACCGTTATAAAGGTATTTTACGATTGGTCCTCCGATTATTGCGTTTATTATTTGTGGAATTACAATAAAGAAGTTGAATATCCCCATGTAAACCCCCATTTTTTTAGGCGCAATAGATCCAGCCAGAATAGCGTATGGCATTGCCAGAATACTAGCCCAAGCCACACCAATTAATACCATCGAGAGGATAACCCAGTTTTCATCGGGCATGAAATAAATAGAAATTAAACCTATTCCGCCAATAACTAATGAAAGTGCGTGAGTAGATTTTCGTCCTATTTTTTTCGCAATTACTGGAAGAAAAAATAAGGCTATAATTGCCGAAACAAGATTGTAAACTCCAAAAAGGATTCCAACCCAATCCCCAGCATCTTGATAAGTCTGACTTGAATTATCGTTTAATGGTAATCCGTAAATATGATGTGCAATTGCTGGGGTACTAAATACCCACATACCGAAAAGCCCGAACCAAGAAAAAAACTGTACCCAACTAAGTTGACGCATAGTGGTTGGCATTTTTGCAAAGTCGGTAAAAATGTCTGTAAGTTTTGATTTTTCTTCAGAAGGAACATCAACTTCACTTTGAGGATCTTCAAAAAGTTCTAGTTCTTCGGGAGAATATTCTTTGGTTGTAAATAAAGTAACCAGAATAGATCCAATTAAAACAAAAGCTCCCAAAACAAAGGAAAGTGTAAGATTTAAAGGAACACTACCAGGAACGGTGCTGTTAGAAACTCCAAACCATTTGGTTAATACATACGGTAATGCTGAACCAATTACGGCTCCAAAACCAATAAGTGCTGTTTGAATACTGAATCCTGCTGTACGCTGATCTGTTCTTAGGTTGTCGCCAACTAAAGCACGGAATGGCTCCATAGCAATATTAAATGAAGCATCCATAATCATAAGCATTCCGGCTCCAACCCATAATGCAGGTAAAACAGAAATAAATATGTTTGCTTGTGGCATTAATATTAATCCAACCGAAGCTAGAATAGCGCCTACTAGAAAAAATGGTTTTCTTCGACCAAATTTTCCCCAGGTTTTATCACTATAATGTCCAATGATAGGTTGAACAATTAATCCCATTAAAGGAGCAATTATCCAAAACCATGAAAGTTCGTGTACGTCGGCACCAAAAATTTGAAGAATTCTGCTGGCATTTGCATTTTGTAAAGCAAACCCCATTTGTATTCCTAAGAAACCGAAACTCATGTTCCAGATTTCCCAAAAACTTAATTTACGCTTTTCCATTATCGTAATTTAATGAATGTACGATAAGCGCTTTGCTTATCAAAACTTAACTTATTTTTCGAAGTAAAAGTAAAAGTTTTGAGCTGGCGTAAATTTATAAATTATTTTTCTAAAGAAACAAATAAAAACACATTAAATAATTTTACTGGTTTTTTGTATGCAATTGTATTAAGGGAATTAATCTGTAGACTCTCTTTCTATAAGGTGGGTTTCAATGACTTCAGTTTTATAATTTTCTTCTTCTTCCTCGCCATCTTCGGTTTCTGATTCTAGGCGATCTATAAGCATTTTTGCAGCTTTATTCCCCATTTTGTTCCCGCTCTGGCTTACGGTTGTAATCGTTGGAGTCGAATATTTGGATATAATCCCATCAGTAAATGCAATAACAGCTAAGTCTTCGGGAACTCGAAGTCCCATTTTGCTGGCAGTTTTAATTATTGTAACGGCGAAAAGTTCGTTAACAGCAAAAACAGCATCAATAGCACGATCTTCTAATAACTGACTAATAATTATTTCGCAAGTATCTACATCTTCAATCTTAATAATAAGATCTTCATTAAAAGGTATGTCGTTGTCTAATAGCGCTTTTGTATATCCGTCGGTTCTTAGTTTTCCAACACTTACGTAATCAACAGTTGTAATTAAGGCTATTTTTTTACGCCCTTTATCAATCAAACTCTGTACGGCTTCATAAGCTGCCGATTTATCGTCGATGATTACTTTATCGCATAAAATTTCATTGGTAACCCTGTCAAACATAACAACAGGCATGCCTTGATTTATGACTTCGGTTATATGATGAAAATCGCCCTTAAATTGTGTTTCTTTAGATAATGATATGATAAAACCATCGATACTTCCGTTGGCAAGCATCTCCATGTTAAGTACTTCTTTATCAAATGAGTCATCGGATAAACATATGATAACACTGTAGCCATTTTCGTTAGCAACTTCTTCGACTCCGTTAATGACTGTAGAGAAAAAATGATGCACAATTTCTGGAATAATAATACCTATTGTTTTGGTTTTACGATTCTTAAGACTAAGTGCAATATTATTGGGTTTGTAGTTGTAAAATTTGGCGAAAGCCTGAACTTTTAATCGGGTATCTTCTCCAATTTCCAAACTGTTTCGTAGTGATTTTGATACGGTAGAAATAGATACATCAAGCTCCTTAGCAATTTGTTTAAGGGTTATTTTGCGTTTCATACTGTTGATATGGAAAAAATTGTTTTGTTAATAAAGATATGATTTATTTTTAAAAATGACAGTATTATGCCTAAAAACTTATATTAAATAGAAAGTTTTCAACACTATCACGTTTTCGTAAACCAATAAAAAATGCTATGTGTCGGGCATGTTAATAAATCCTTAATTTTGAAATTCGAAGTAAAAATAAAAGTAAAATAATCAACCAAAACTCAATTTTAATTTAAACAAAAAGTATGAAAACAATTTATAAAAAGTTGTTATTTTTATTCTTACTCCTTCCTTTTAGTGTGTTTGCTCAGAGCACATTAGATGGTGTTGTTCTTGATAAAGCGACGGGACAACCAATTCCAGGAGTAAATGTAAATGTACAAGGAGGTACCAATGGTACTTCTACAGATTTTGATGGAAAATTCCATTTATCTAATGTAAAGAGTGGTGATAAAATTGTCGCTTCTTTCATCGGATATGTTAGTGCTACTATTAGTTTTAGTGGACAAAAAAATATAAGTATTTCTTTAGAAGAGGATGCGAATCAGCTTAGAGAAGTTGTTGTACAAGTAGGTTATGGAACTGTTAAGAAAAAAGACGCAACAGGGTCAGTATCTCAAATTTCTGCTAAAGAATTTAATAAAGGAATTAATGTAACTCCGGAGACTTTAATCAGCGGGCGAATTGCTGGTGTAAATGTTGTTGGAGGAGGTGCTCCTGGAGCAAAAGCTGATATTAGAATCCGTGGAGGATCTTCATTGAGTGCTTCAAACGAACCTTTAATTGTAGTTGATGGTCTTCCTATGAGTAATGCTAAGACAGAAGGGGCAACAAGTATTTTATCTACAATTGATCCTAATGATATTGAGTCTTTTACTGTTTTGAAAGATGCTTCGGCAGCTGCGATTTATGGTTCTAGAGCAGCAAATGGTGTAATTGTTATTACTACTAAAAAAGGAACTAAAGGTGGAGTAAAAGTTAATTTTAGCTCTCAGGTTGGTATCAATACTGTGGCTAATACGGTAGATGTTTTAAGTGCAGACCAGTTTCGTACTCTTGTAAATGAAAAAGGTACCGCTGCACAAAAAGCTTTACTAGGTACAGCAAATACAAATTGGCAAGATGAAATTTTTCATACTGCTTTAACAACAAATAATAATATTTCGGTTAGCGGTGCTTTGTTTAATAAATTGCCAGTACGTTTATCTGTTGGAAATGTTGATAATCCTGGAATCTTAAGAAACACTTCTTTTGAGAGAACTACGACATCGATATCGTTAAATCCGGTTTTATTTGATAACCATTTAAAAATTGATATTACTGGAAATTTAGCCTTCGGAAAAAATCAATTTCAAGACGAAGGTCCGGTAATTAGTAGTGCGATTATGTTTGATCCAACACAATCTGTTTATCAAGAAGGTTCACGTTATGGAGGTTATTTTGAATGGTTGGAGGCAAATGGTAATGTACCATTGTTGCCAGCGAGAAATCCTGTTGCAAGATTGAATCAAGATGAGCGTAGAGCAACTTCTACCAGAAAATGGGGTAATATTAGGATAGATTATAAGCTTCATTTCTTTGAAGACTTAAGAGTTGTTGTTGAGGCTGGTATTGATAAATTTGATACTAATGGTTATACCCGAGTAAGTACGGAGAGTATTTTAGGATATCAACCTACTACATTTGATAAAGGAAACTGGACTAATTTAGGAGGGTACACTGGTTATACAGATAGTCGTCAGAATAAAAATTTAAATACTTATTTTAATTATACTAAAGATTTAGGGAAATTTAAGATTGATGCTACTGCCGGATACAACTATCAGTTGTTTCAACGTGAGGGGTATAACTCAGGTGATATCATGCGACCAAATCCGCCATCAGATGTTACTACAGATGCAGATGTTAACTTACAATCATATTTTGGACGTTTGAATTTAGGATATGATAGCCGTTATTTATTAACAGTGAATTATAGAAGAGACGGTACTTCTCGTTTTTCTAAAGAAAACAGATGGGGTAATTTTGCCGGAGGTGCTTTCGCATGGAATGTAGCAGAAGAAGACTTCTTAAAAGGAAAAGAAACACTATCTAGCTTAAAGTTAAGAGTTGGATACGGAACTACTGGACAGCAAGATATTCCTCCTGCATACGATTATTTGCAACGTGTAACTTTAGGAACGCTTAATACACAATATCTTTTTAATGGTGTTATTTACAGAGCAGCAAAACCAGAAGGATATAATAAAGATATAAAATGGGAAGATTTAGCAGAGATGAACGTAGGAGTTGATTTCGGATTTCTTAACGATAGAATAACAGGGACACTTAACTATTTTGATAAAAAATCTAGTGACCTTTTAGCAGAGATTCCAGTTCCAGATGGTGCAAATATCAGAAACCAAGGTTATAGCAATATTGGTAGTGTAAGAACAAAAGGGGTTGAGTTTAATCTTCAATCAGACATTATCAAAAATGATAAATTAACTTGGAATGTTGCTGCTAATGCAACTTATATCGACCAAAAAATATCGAATTTAGGAACTACTGTTCCAGGATTTCAAGGATATATTACAGGAGATGTTATTGCAGGTGGTACAGGAAATCAGGTGTTAATACATTCAGAAGGATTTGCTCCAAATTCATTTTTTGTATTTGAGCAATTATATGATGAAAACAAACGACCTATTCAGGGTGCATATGCAGACAGAAATGGAGACGGTGTTATAACAGATGCTGACCGTTATAAATTTCATAAACCAGCAGCAGATTATACTTTTGGATTATTCTCTACTTTAAATTATGGGCAGTTCGATTTTACAATGAGTTGGAGAGCTAGTGTTGGGAATTATATTTATGATAACGTAAGTTCTGATAAAGGGTATTTACAAGCAGGTTTAAGAAGAGATTCTGATTTGTCTAATATTAGTTCAGATTATTATAATACTGGTTTTACTACTGAAAGTAATTCAAATGGAACACAACGTAATTACTCTGATTATTATGTAAAAGATGCTTCTTTTATTAAGTTAGATAATATTGTACTTGGCTATACTTTTAATAAAACGTTACTAAAAGCAGCTTCGTTGAGGTTTACAGCTGGAGTTCAAAATGTTTTTGTTCTTACGAAATATGATGGTTTAGATCCTGAAAAATTCAACGGAATAGACAACAATGTTTATCCAAGAGCCAGAACATTCTTGTTTGGGGTAAATGCAAATTTCTAATAGTACACTGAAAAACAAAATTTTAAAATAAACAAAATGAAAATATCATTTAAATATATATCTTATTTTCTCCTATTCATTTTAGGATTGAATATGACCCTTACTTCATGTACGAGTGACTTAGATGTGAAGCCGACAGATGATGATGAGTTCCTTTCTGATGACTTTTTTAAAGATCCGGGATCATATAAACAAGTAATGGCAAAGTTATATGCAGGATTGTATGTAGGAGGAAATGATGGGGATGCTTCTCCGGATATTTTTGGTCTTGGTGGAGATTTTAGCAGTTATTTGCGATTGCTTTTTGTTACGCAAGAATTCCCTACAGATGAAGCTATTGTAGCTTGGTCTGATGATGGTTTGCCAGCTATAAATGGACAAAAATGGAGCCCTAGTAATCAGTTCTTGTATGGGATTTTCTCAAGAGCTTTTTATGAAATTAGTATTGCAAATGAGTTTTTAAGACAAACGTCAGAGGAGAAATTAGCAGAAAGAGGTGTTGATGCTAGTTTGAAAGCTGAAATTGTTAAATTTAGAGCAGAGGCTCGATTTTTAAGAGCTTTCTCTTATGTTAATTTAATGGACTTGTTTGGTAATGTGCCAATTACTACTGAGAATGATCCTGTAGGATTCTTTTATCCAGAACAAAAATCAAGAGCAGAAGTTTTTGCTTTTGTAGAATCTGAATTAAAAGATATGGATAATACTTTAGCTATTTCTGGTACAAATGAATACGGAAGAGTAGATAAAACAGCGGCTAAATTTTTATTAGCACAGATTTATTTAAATGCTAAAGTATATAGTGGGAAAGAAAGAAATAATGATGCAGCAATTGTTTGTAACGAAATTATAACAGGTTCTGCTTATAGTTTTGCAGATGTTCCATATCGTTATTTGTTTTCGGCTAATAATGACAGAAACGGAGCTCAAAGAGAAGTAATCTTCCCAATTGTTGGAGATGGTAATGCTATTAGAGCAATAGGAGGAGGTATGAGTTTTATTATTCATGCATCTATTGGTGGAAAGATGGTAGGTGCGGATCAAGGAATGGATGGTGGCTGGTCAGGAACAAGAGCAAGACCAGAATTTGTAAAATTATTTCCTGATGCAACAGCAACTGCTGATCAAAGAGGTACTTTTTATACTAACGGACAAACTCTGGATATTGCTGATTATGGAGTTTTTACTAATGGTTATGCTGTTACAAAATTTACTAATGTCAATTCTGATGGTACTGCTGCTCAAAGAAATGATATGCCAGACACGGATTTTCCTATGTATAGATTATCAGATGTGTACTTAATGTATGCTGAGGCAACACTTAGAGGGGCTGCATCTGGAAATATTGCGACATCTTTAGAGTATGTTAATAAAATTAGGCTTAGAGCTAAAGCAGGTGTTATTACAACTTCAGATTTAACACTGGACTTTATTTTAGATGAGAGAGGAAGAGAATTATTTTGGGAGTGTCACAGAAGAACAGATTTGATTCGTTTTGGAAAATTTACAGGAGGATCTAAAATCTGGCAATGGAAAGGTGGCGTTAAAAATGGTAGTAGTACAGAAGAATTTAGAGACTTGATGCCTATCCCTTCAAAAACAATTCAGGCTAACCCAACTTTAAAACAAAATCCAGGATACTAACTAATCTTATAAAAAATAAATAAAATGAAAAATATATATAAAATTTTAATCGCATTCATTGGTGTTTTAACGGTGTCTTGTAATGGAGATGATGTAGAAAACAGACCAGTAATACAACCAGTTACAGCTCCAGTTTTATTAAGTCCACAGAACGATTTTAATATTGTTCTTACAAAAGATAAAGAAAAAGAGATTGCTACAACTGTAATTTGGAATGATGCTAAGTACGATGGTACAGCAACTGTTGTAAATTATACTATTGAAATTGCAAAAGCAGGAACTAAATTTGCAACTCCTGTCGCAGTAACTACAACTACAGCTCGTTTCAAAGCTTTGACAGTTGCTGAATTAAACTCTGCTTTAGTTAACGGAGGTTTTGTAGAGAAAGAAGAAAATAGTGTTGATATTCGTATTAAAGCTACTGTAGGAATTGGTGCTGAAGCACAATATTCTAACTTCTATACTTTTAAAGCAACTCCTTATCACGTACCATTAGCAAGTTCTCATTGGTTAGTTGGAGCAGCGACTCCTGGAGGATGGTCATGGGACGGTGATGCTGAAACTGAATTCCCTTTAGTTGCAGGTCAAACTGATATCTATCAAGTAACTGTTGTTCTTAAAAGCGGAGAAGCATTTAGAGAATTTTTATCAAATGATTTTACAAGTGGAGGAAATTGGGGTGCAAGTAATAGTCGTAACTACCCATATTACTCAGGTAAAGGATATACTATTGATGCAGAATTAGAAAATGCAGGTGATGGTGATAGTAATTTTAAATATACTGGACCAACTGGATCTAGAGTTCTTAAAATTGATAATGTTGCAAAAACTATAACATTAGATTAATTTCTTAATGTAAATAATTTAAAGGCTATCTCTATGGGTAGCCTTTTTTAATACAAACTAACCAAAACCAAAAAACTATGAAAAAAACTTTACTATTATCTTTCTTTTTGTTGTGGGGTATTGTTACTCATGCACAACAAATAACAGTATCGCCTGCTGTGTTTCAGGTTAACGAACCTATAACAATTACCGCATCTTTTGCATCGCCAACTTGTAATGAAATGGGAGCAAATCCCTCAAAAGTATATATGCATGCAGGAATAGGAACTGAGGCTAACCCTTGGGCAACTGCAAAAGGAAATTGGGGTGCTGATGATGGAGTTGGGTTAATGACTAAAAACCCGAATGGAACTTGGAGTATTGTTATTACGCCAAGTATTTATTTCGGATTAACAACTATACAACAAGCAGCAGCTGTAAAAATGGGAATGGTGTTTAGAAATGCTGCAGGTTCTCAAACATTAAAACTTGCGCCTTCTTGTTCAGATTTTTTTATTAAGGTTGGGGCTTTTCAGACTACTTTGACTTCGCCACTAGAAAATAGCAATACTATTGTAGCAAGCGGAGGAAGTTTAAATATTACCGCTACAAATACAAATGGAGCTGCAAGTTATAGCTTAAAATCAAATGGAATAGTTCTGAATACTAATCCGAGTACTACTAGTTATGTATTTAATCATGCAAATATTACGGGGAATCAGAGTTATGAATTAAGTATTACTCAGAGTGGAACAACTGTTATTAAAAAATTCACTGCAATAGTTAATCCAGGAACGACATTAGCTGTAGCGATGCCTGCGGGATTAGTAGATGGAATAAATTATAATCCTAGCGATGCTACAAAAGCAACATTGGTTCTGGATGCTCCGCTAAAAGATTATGTTTATGTGGCAGGAAGCTTTAATAATTGGGTTCCTACGAGCGATTACTTAATGAAAAAAGACCCAGATTCGGGTAAGTTCTGGTTAGAGTTAACAGGATTAGTTTCGGGAGTAAACAATACCTATCAATATTGGGTTGTTGCTAATGCTCCAATGGCAAATTCTCTTTCCTTGGTAAAAACGGCAGATCCTTATTCTACTTTAGTCCTATCGCCTTTTGACGATTCAGGAATTCCAGCTACGAGTTATCCAAACATGCCCATTTATCCAGCAGGACAAGAACGTGAAGTTACTGTTTTAAAAACGGGGCAAACACCATATCCTTGGCAAGTAACAAATTTTGTTAAACCCGAAAAAGAGAAATTGGTGGTTTATGAAGTTTTAGTTCGTGATTTTGATGCAAACAGAAACTATCAAAGTTTAATAGATAAGATTGATTATTTTAAAAACTTAAAGATAAACGCCATTGAATTAATGCCAGTAATGGAGTTTGAAGGCAATGAAAGTTGGGGATACAATACCTCATTTCATATGGCTTTAGATAAATTTTATGGTACTTCGGATAAGCTTAAAGAATTTATTGATTTGTGCCACCAAAATGGAATTGCGGTTATTATGGATGTGGCATTAAATCACGCATTTGGACGTAATCCTATGGTAAGAATGTGGATGAATGACCCAGATAATGATGGTTGGGGTTCGCCATCGGCAGACAACCCTTATTTTAATACCGTGGCAAAACATAGTTATAGTGTTGGAGAAGATTTTAATCATCAGCAAGCGAGAACTCAAAACTATGTAAAAAGAGTAATCCAACATTGGGTCGAGGAATATAAAATCGATGGTTTGCGTTGGGATTTAACCAAAGGCTTCACACAAAACTGTACTGCGGGCGATGAATCGTGCACAAATAGTTTACAACAAGACAGGGTAGATGTATTAAAAAAGTATGCAGATTATTCCTGGAATCTTGATCCTACACATTATACAATTTTTGAACATTTGGGAAGTGATGCCGAAGAGCAATTGTGGGCTAATTATAAAATAAATGAAAGTCCTAGTAAAGGTATTATGATGTGGGGGAAAATGACCAATGCATACAATCAGTTGTCAATGGGATATGCTACCGAGAGTAATATCTCTAGAATGACAAGTGCTAGTCGTGGTTTTTCTGCCAATCGATTAATAGGGTATGCCGAAAGTCATGATGAAGAACGATTAATGTATAAGAATATACAATATGGTAATAGTAATAATGCTGCACATGATGTAAAAAACTTAAATGTAGCTTTATCTAGAATGTCGGCAATTGGAGCAGTTTCTTTATTAATTCCAGGTCCGAAAATGATATGGCATTTTGGCGATCTAGGTTGGGAGAGTTCTATTTTTGCATGCAATAACGGAACCGTTAATGATGATTCGGGAGCAATTCCTGGAGATTGTAAACTTGATACAAAACAACAACCACAATGGACAGGTAATTGGTTAGGGAATTCAAGCCGAAGCCAAATTTATAACGATTGGGCAAAAATGATTACCATGAAAACTGTTGAACCAGTTTTTTCAGGAGCAGTAACCGTGTCTAATACAAATTCATTAGTTCCAAATATAAAAATTACGAATGCAGCATTGGCGTCGACACAGTTAAAAGACGTGTTGATTTTGGCAAATTTTGATGTAACAACTCAAAGTGTTGCTACAGGTTTTCCTTATGCAGGAGTTTGGTATAATTTAATGGATAATACAACTATCAATGTTACTGATGTTGCAGCTACAATTGCAATTCCAGCAGGAGAGTTCAGAATTTATGGTAATAAACAAGCACTGTTGGCTATTGAAAATTTCGAAAAACCCAATGCGATTACTTTACATCCTAACCCAGTTTCGGATTATTTTACTTTAAATGTTCCAGTTTCAAGAGTAGAAGTTTATTCCTTGTCTGGACAGTTAGTGAAAAGCTTTAGCGGAAGCGGAAAAATTACTTCTGAATTTTCTGTAAGCGAATTAAATACAGGTTTGTATATCGTGAAAGCAATAGATGAAAATAACAAGATACAAGTAATGAAGTTCTTGAAAAAATAGTTTTGTTTGTTAGTTAAAAAGCTGTCTATAAGTTATTATAGGCAGCTTTTTTGCTTAAAGTAATTTTAGGAAATATAAAAATGTAATTTATTTCTTTTTGTCATACTCACCCATCAACGAAAAATACCCAAAAGTACCAAGGCCTAAAACGATTAGAGGAGTGAGGATAAATAGAATTATAATCCCGAAGACTAAATCATCCTGTTTATCGGAGACAAGTTTCGGTAATCCAAATTCAAAAATGCAAAAGTAAGCGGCTGCGATAGATAATATTATCCATAGTATTCCCAATATTCGTTTTAGTACATCCATTGTAAAAGGGGATTAAATGTGAGTGTTTTTGTCTTTATTGTCAATATAAATCATTCCGATAACAAAACATATCGAAGCTATAATAATAGGGTACCAAAGCCCATCAAGATAAAAGTCGGATTTGCCAGCTTCTTTAGAGTGAGTTACAAAATAAGTTGAGATTGCAGGAAGTAAACCACCAAAGATTCCGTTACCAACATGATAAGGCAAAGACATTGATGTGTATCTTATTTTTGCAGGAAACATCTCTACCAAGAAAGCTGCAATAGGACCGTAAACCATAGTAACGAATAAAACCTGAACAAAAACCAGAAAAATTAATGCCCATTTATCTTCAGAATTAATCGAGATTGTAGTTTGGGTTTCGTGATTCGTCTTTTCAGTATGACCTATTTGTTTAATTGTTGCAATTGTTCCGTCAGAATACTCATTGTTTGTAATAACATAATGTTCCTTTTTGTCATTGTTATCAGATTCAGTTGTATGAGTGTTCGAAATGACTTTGTTGTCTAGATTTACGGTTTCATACATTTGTTTATAAATAGGTCTGTAAAGCAAGATAGCCAGTAACATACCGCCCATCATAATATATTTACGACCTATCTTATCGCTGAGCCACCCAAAAACGATAAAAAACGGAGTGCCTAGTAACAATGCAATTCCTAGTAAACCATCTACTTGAGAAGATTCGATATTCATTACCGTTTTCATAAAACTCATAGCGTAAAATTGTCCGGTGTACCAAACTACACCTTGTCCCATTGTTGCCCCAAATAAAGCAAGTAATACAAACTTTAGGTTATACCTGTTTCCGAAACTTTCTTTTAGAGGATTTACGCTTATGCTTCCTTCCTTTTTAGCTTTAGCAAAAACAGGAGATTCATCCATATTTTTTCGTATCAGATATGAAACTCCTACCATTACGATAGATACCCAAAAAGGAACACGCCATCCCCAAGAATCAAATGATTCAGTCGAAAGCGTACTTTTTGTGATTAAAATAACCATCAAAGAGATAAAAAGCCCAACAGTTGCTGTAGTTTGAATCCACGAAGTCCAATACCCGCGTTGTCCTACAGGAGCATGTTCGGCAACATAGGTTGCAGCACCACCATATTCTCCGCCAAGCGCAAGACCTTGTAATAATCGTAAAATCAAGACTAATACCGGTGCTAAAAAACCGATAGTATCATAACTCGGAATGCAACCGATTAAAAAAGTAGAACATCCCATTAATAGCAGAGTCGCCATAAAAGTATATTTTCTTCCAATTAAATCTCCAAGGCGCCCAAAGAATAAAGCGCCAAAGGGTCTAACAACAAAACCTGCTGCAAAAGTGGCTAATGTCGCCAAGAACGATGCTGTTGGATTATCTGATGGAAAGAATTTAGTCGAAATAACAACCGCTAAACTTCCGAAAATATAAAAATCATACCATTCTATCATCGTCCCCATAGAAGAGGCCGAAATAACTTTCCAAATTCCTTTTGTAGATGTATTACTCATAAAATGAATGTGTTTTTAATGGTAAATAAAAGTATAAGGTGATGTTTTACGAATATATGAGATATTTTTTTATTTGGTTGGTAATTTTTTAACAAAAGGGAGTTATTTGTTGATTTAACATTTTTCAATAAATCAAAGCTTGGTAAATCAGAATGGATTATAGTTTGCAGATATACTTAAGGCTTTTAAGCTAAAGAACTATTGCTTTGTTACGATAGAAAACACTAGTTTTGCACTTCAGATTTTAAACAAAAAATGGTTGTCATATCAATACGATATTGACATTAAAAGGGAATTTGGTGTAAATCCAAAACTGTCCCGCAGCTGTAAGCTCATTAACCGAAACCCTTTAATACGTCACTTTTCATTTAGAAAGGGAAGGCTGGGTGTAGGGAGTAAGTCAGAAGACCTGCCGTTTTTATAGTAATAAATAGCTTTCGGGGATTGAAGCTTGAGTTAAGAACAATACTTTTCACTTTGTGTGATAATGGTATTGTTTAGCTATTCTATTCTCGTAAGCCAAAAATGGAATTTATGAGATTTTTTTTCTGCAAATATGATATCGTAAAAGCAATCTTTTCTTGTGCGCTTCTCTTTTCGATATTTTCTTTTTCTCCACTAAAAAAATCATTACAAAGTATCGTTTTACAATATGCTGTGCTTTTACAAAAGTTTATTTATACAACTTTTGTAAGGGTAAATTGTATTTCGATTTAAAGGTTTAAGTAATATAATTTTTAAATATTTAATAATGAAAAACCAATTTTTTTTCAAGCAATTAATTGCAATTGCCGCTTTGATGATGCTGACATTTTCGTGTAATAATGATGACGATTTTACAGAACCTCCTGTGATAAAAGGCGCACAGCAATTAAAAGATACTTTAACCATTGGGAAAACACTTCAATTAAGCTCAAAATTAGCAGATAGAAAAAATGTTTCTTTCGAATGGGCTGTAGACGGAAAAGTAGTAGGATCTGATTCTACTTATATTTTCAAACCAGAAACAAGAGGGGATTTTAAAATCACAATGACAGCCAAAAATGATGGCGGAAAAGTTTCTCTTACTTATGATATCCATGCATGGGGAGCATATGAAAATGGTTTCTTTATGATAAACGAAGGATGGTTTGGTCACGGAACAGGAACGGTAGGGTTTTATAGATACGATACAAGAGCTATAGAAGACAGTGTTTTTGTAAAAGTAAATCCAGATAAAGATTTAAAACCAGCATCGTCTACATTAGAATTTGGAACCATCATTAATAAAAAACTGTTTTTAGTTTCTAAAGTTGGCGGACCTGTTGTAGTGGCTGATGCTTATACATTAAAAGAAGAAAAAAGAATCGCGGCTAAAGGAGGAAACGATTGGCGCGCAGTAGTAGGTATTGATGAAAATCAAGCTCTTTTAACTTCTGGCAAAGGGATATTTAAGCTTAATCTTAATACGATGGAGGTGAATGGACAAATTGAAGGCGTTACAGGTCAGGTCGGAGATATTGTTAAGGCAAATGGTTATATTTTTGCATTGTCAGCTTCAAAAGGGATTATTGTTATAAATGCTTCAACATTGGCAGTCGAAAAAACTATTCCGGGTATGGTTTTAGGATTTGCTGTTACCGATGATAAAAAAGTATGGGCAGCTGGAGGTAAAAATCTTATAAGTATAGATTCAAATACTTTAGAAGTAAAAGAAATTGCATTAGGATTCCAGGCTTACGGAAGTTGGGGAGCATGGCATCCAGGATCTATTACGGCTGCTAAAAATGATGTTTTTATTGCTAAAAACGGAAGTTTTAGTGGTGGAAAAGAAATTTACAAATACACAGGTACTCCAGAGTCATTGGCTACGCCATTTATTACATTAACAAATTCAAATATCTTGTACGGTGCAGGAATTGGTTATGATCGAAAGAAAAATGCTTTGGTGGTAAATACATTAAATTCAGGTTTTGGAGTGAATTTCTCTATAAATAATCTTTATTTATTTAATGCTGACTCAGGAGAAAAAACAGCATCTGTAAATTTTTCAGGATATTATTTCCCTGCAGTTTCTGTGTTTCATCAATAATTTTTTTGTTTTTTAACCGCAAAAAGAATTTTACCGCAGAGTTCGCAAAGTAAAAAACAGAATGGTTCGCAAAGCTTTATCATAAGGCTTTGCGAGCTTTTTTTTTAGCCACAGATTATATAGATTAAAATGATTTTAAAAATCTGTAAAATTCTTTAATGTGTGGCTATTCTTTTTTTGTCTTACGAATCTTTTGGGTATATTATTACCTATCCCAAGGTTGAAACCTTGGGCTGTATTTGAAAATAACAGGAATTAAGATTTATATTATGAACATAGCCAACGGTTTTAACCGTTGGAATCCAATATTGGTAAGATTTATTAGTTTGTTTGCTGTAAAGCTTATAAAGTAAGAAACGTAAAGTTCGCAAAGCCTCATCATAAAGCTTTGTGAACTTTGCGTTTTTGAACATATTCTTAAGTAAAAAGTCTTAGCGATCTTTGTGTTTAGTTTTTTCGCCACAGATTAAAAAGATTAAAAGGATTGAAAAGGTTGCTGCGAATTTTTTTACCGCATACTTTGCGAACCTTTGCGTAAATCTTAGCGCTCTTTGCGGTAAAATTCTTTTGAAAATAAAACCAGGAAAGTATTAAAAACAAAAAACCCGAATATTACTATTCGGGTTTCGTGGTACCTCCAGGGATCGAACCAGGGACACATGGATTTTCAGTCCATTGCTCTACCATCTGAGCTAAGGTACCGTGCTTGTTGCGGGTGCAAATATAGAATGTTTTTTAGTTTCTCCAAAACAATTTTAAAAAAAAATCAATTCGTATCTTCGCATTCGTAAAGTAAGAAGCTATGGTTTTAACAATCGATGTTGGGAATACTCGTATTAAGGGTGCTGTTTTTGAGAATGATACTGTTTTAGAATTCTTCATTTTTGATAAAAATGAACTCCAAATAAAAATTAAAAAAATTTTAAAAAAATTTGAAAAAGTGACCGATTTGGTTGTCGCTTCTGTCGGAAATGTCGAAAAAGAGTCTTTTTTGCATTTTAAAAATGACGTAAATGTTTGCTTTTTGACAAATGAAGATCATTTTCCTTTTAAAAATAATTATGCTACACCAAAAACGTTAGGAATTGATCGAATTATTCTTGCAAGTGGAGCAACATTACAATATCCTAAACAAAATAGATTGGTTATTGATGCAGGAACTTGCATTACATACGATTTTGTCGACGAAAATGATAACTATTTAGGGGGAGCTATTTCCCCAGGGTTGCGATTACGATATGAAGCGCTTCATAATTATACAGCAAAACTTCCGTTATTAACTTTTGAAGAGCCTAAATCTTATGTAGGAAATTCTACGCCCGAGTCAATGCATTCGGGGGTTGTAAACGGATTCGTCTATGAAATAGACGGTTTTATCGATCAATACAAAGAAGACTATTCAAACTTTATAATAATTTTAACGGGTGGTGATGCACTTTTTTTGGCTAAACGATTAAAAAATACCATATTTGCCAATTCAAATTTCTTATTAGAAAGTTTGAACCAAACATTTCAATATAAAATCAACAATGATTAAAAAAATTATAATAAGCGCTTGCTTACTTTTGTCATTCGTCTCTTTTGCTCAGCAAGGAACAGCTTCTCCTTATTCTTTTTACGGAATTGGAGATGTAAGATTTAAAGGAACTATCGAAAACCGCTCTATGTCGGGTGTTGCAGTTGAGCAAGATAGTATTCACATGAATTTAGAGAACCCTGCGAGTTACGCAAATCTTAAACTTACAGCTTTTACAATAGGGGGAACATATAATTCAAGTACATTAAAAACAGATACTGAATCGGCAAAAGCACAAAGAACAGCTTTAGATTATTTAGCTGTAGGTATGCCACTAGGAAATAAGTTTGGAATAGGTTTTGGATTAATTCCATATTCATCTGTAGGATATCAAATCGAATCACTTGCTATAAATACAGGAGATAATAATAAAAGATTTGATGGTTCAGGAGGATTGAATAAAGTTTATTTAGGGGTTGCTTATAAAATCAAACCTAACTTTAGCATTGGTGCAGATATGCATTATAACTTTGGAAAGGTGGAAACTACTAGTTTAGAGTTTGTTACCGATGTTCCAGTTGGGACAAGAGAATTAAATACAACTCATTTATCTGGAGTTAATTTTAATTTGGGAGCAATGTACCAATATAAAATTAATAAAAAATTATCTTTCTATAGTAGCGCAACATATACGTTACAGAGTAAGTTAAACTCTGAAAACGTAAGAAACATATCTACAGGAATGTTAGGTTCTGGACTTAACTTTAGTGTTATTGATCCTGGAACAGATCAAAATTCTAAGGTAGATGTAAATATGCCGTTTAAACTTGCTTTAAGTGCAGGTGTTGGACAGTCAAGAAAATGGTTAATTGGAGGGAAAGTTTCTTATCAAAATGCAGTTGATCAATCAAGTACTTATAATGCTGCGTCAAACGTAGGGTACGGTAAATATGCAAGTGCCAGTATAGGAGGTTACTATATTCCTAACTATAGTTCTTTTGCAGGTTACTTTAACAGAGTTACTTATAGAGGAGGTCTTAAATTCGAGAAAACTGGTTTAATTATCAATGGAGAGCGTATAAATGATATAGGACTTACTTTAGGAGCTGGATTTCCAATTTCTGGAACATTTTCTAATATTAACTTCGGAATGGAGTTCGGAAAAAGAGGAACTACATCTGCAGGTTTAATTCAAGAAAATTATGCTAATTTTAGTCTTGGATTCTCATTAAACGATAAATGGTTCGAAAGAAGCAAGTTTAATTAATCCAGATTATAGATTACAAACTCTGATTTAGAGTTTAATTTACCTTATTTAGCGAATGAATTTACTTAGAACATATAGCGTCATTCCTGGGCTTGTAATTTTTATTGCAATGTTTTTTCTAGGGTGCGAAAGCAACTTTAAGGATGTACAAAGAAGTAATTTTACAGAGTTTGTCCCTGCCAGTGATGCTGATAATGTTAATATAAAATATACCGACTCAGGACTTATTTCAGGAATTTTAATAAGTCCAAAGATGTTGGATTATTCTAATGTCTCATTTCCATTTACCGATTTTCCAAAAGGTATAGATGTGACTTTGTATGATAAAAAACGTAAGCGCACTTATGTAACATCAAATTATGCTATTTCGTACAAGCAAACTTCTATCATTGATTTGCAAGGGAAAGTGAAAATCACAACAGACGATGGTCAGATGTTAGAAACAGAACAGTTGTATTTTGATCAAAAAAATGAATGGTTTTATACCGAAAGAAAGTTTAAATTTACAGATGTAAAAGGAGTTTCTTATGGTCAGGGAATCGATTTTAGTAAAGACTTTAAAATAATAAACTCTCAACGAATAAACGGAGAGATACAAACCGAAGAATAAAAAACAATAATTATGGGTTACTTAAAATATACACAATACGCTTATCTAGTAATTGCAATTCTGTTTATTTATGATGCAGTAATGAAAATTAGCGCAGGTGAAGAGACTCCTTGGTTAAGTTTTTTAATTGCTGGAATGGGAATTTTTATGTTCTTTTTCAGAAGAAAATTTTCTAAGAAGTTTGAAAATCAGAATCCTAATAAAAAGTAATCAAAAATGGAGATTAGTATTATAATAGTTTGCTTAATACTATCGGCCTTCTTTTCGGGTATGGAAATAGCATTCATATCCTCAAACAAAATTTATCTTGAGATTGAAAAAAAGCAAGATAACTTTTTGTCTAAAATCCTTACTAAGCTTACCGAAAAACCTTCAAAATTTATAGCTGCAATGCTTATTGGTAACAATATTGCATTGGTTGTTTATAGTTTTTTTATGGGAGATTTACTTTTAAAAGTAATAATTAAATTTGGGTATCATTTCTCAGATGTTACTAGTTTAATTGTTCAAACAGTGATTTCTACTTTTCTAGTTTTAATCACGGCAGAGTTTTTTCCAAAGGTGTTTTTTCAGATTTATGCAAATTCTTTAATTAAGTTTTTTGCTGTACCAGCGTATTTTTTCTACTGGCTTTTTTATTATATCTCTACATTCTTTATTTGGATTTCAGATTTTATACTTCGTAGATTTTTTAAAACAGAAGGAGATCAAGTGCAGCTTTTTTTTAGTAAAGTTGAACTTGGGAATTATATTACCGAGCAAATGAGTACGGTAGAAGATGATGAAGAAGTTGACTCAGAGATACAAATATTTCAGAATGCATTAGAGTTTTCGGGTGTAAAAGCTAGGGATATCATGACGCCTCGTACTGAGATTGATGCCGTAGAACTTTTTGATTCTGTTGCAGAGCTTAAAGCATTATTTGTAGAAACAGGATATTCTAAGATTTTGGTATATCAGAATTCTTTAGATGATATTTTGGGTTATGTGCATTCTTTTGATTTGTTTAAAAAACCTAAAACTATAAAGTCGGTATTGATTCCTGTGGAATTTGTTCCAGAAACGGTTTATATAAAAGATGTTTTGAATTTGCTTACTAAAAAGCGAAAAAGCGTTGCTGTTGTTCTAGATGAATATGGAGGAACTTCGGGTATAATAACTGTTGAAGATATTGTAGAAGAGTTGTTCGGGGAGATTGAAGACGAGCATGACTTGGATGAGGAATTAATAGAAAAAGAATTAGGTGAGGGGAAATATATTTTCTCCACTCGATTTGATGTTGAATATCTTAATGAGACCTATAAATTAAATATTCCCGAAAGTGATTCTTATGGTACATTGGGAGGTTTTATCGTAAATCATACCAAAGAAATTCCTCAGGTTGGGGAAGAAATTACCATCGAAAACTATCATTTTGTGATAGAAGAGGCAACAAATAAGAAAATAGAATTAGTAAAAATGACTATTAGAGAGTGATATTTTTTTAGAAAAGTAAAAATTCTTGCAAAATAAATTGCTAGTAGTATTATTATTAACTAGATAATTGTATTTTCGCAAACTGAATATAAAATTAACAACAATAAAAATGGCAGTTTTAGCAAAAATTAGACAACGTTCCGCTTTATTGATAGGCGCTATTGCACTTGCATTATTCGCATTTATCATTCAAGATCTTTTTAGTAAAGGGGGAATGGGTGAGAGTTCAAAAGACGTAGGAAGTATCAATGGGAAAGATATCTCATTTGAAGATTTTAGAATCAAAGTAAGTAGTGTTGAGAAAAGTGGGCAAGGAATAACTTCCACTGAAGCTGCAAACAGAGTTTGGGATCAAGAGGTTTCTATTGCTTTGTTGTCATCTGAATTTGATAAACTAGGATTAAGAGTAGGTGAGAAACATTTACTTGAGGTTTTAAAAGCTGACCAAAATATCGGAAAAAATCCAATGTTCTTAAATGCAGCAGGGATGTTTGACGTAGCAAAATTTAAAGAATATTTTAAAGCAAATCCTGAGCAAGCTCAATTCTTAAAAGATAGAGAGAAAGATGCAGATTTGAATGCAAAATACCAAATATACAACACGTTGATTAAAGCAGGTCTTTATACAACTGTAGCTGAAGGTAAGTTGAAATATGAAATGGAAGCAAACAAAGTTAACTTTGCTTTTGCTGCTGGTTTATATTCTTCTATCAAAGATAGCGATGTAAAAGTAACAGATTCAGAAATCGTTGATTTCATGAAAAAAGACGAAAAGAAATTTAAAGCAGATGAAACTCGTGAGGTTCAATATGTTTTAATTGAAGATAAAGCGTCTAAAGAAGATGAAGCTGAAATTAAAGCTAAAATAACTTCTCTATTATCTGGAAGTGTTGTTTACAACCAAAAAACAGGTAAAAATGATACTTTACCTGGATTTAAATCGGCTAAGAACGTAGCTGACTTTGTAAATTCAAATTCAGATGTACCTTATGATTCTACTTATGTAGCTAAGAAAGATTTGCCAGCTGTAGATGCTGATAAATTATTTAGTCTTGCTCCAGGTGAGATTTATGGTCCTTATGTTTTTGGTAAATACTACTGTATCTCTAAATCTTTAGGATTTAAAGCTGGAGTTAATGCTAAAGCAAGTCATATCTTAATTAGTTATGAAGGAACTCAAGTTCCAAACCAAAAAGAGAAAAGAACTAAAGAACAAGCTAAAGCTAAAGCTGAAGAAATTTTAGCTCAGGTTAATGCAAATCCAGATAGTTTCTTAATGTTGGCTTTTACAGCTTCTGATGATTCATCTGCACAACAAGGTGGTGATTTAGGATATTTTGGACAAAACCAAATGGTGAAACCATTCAATGATTTTGTTTTCAATAACTCAATTGGAAAAGTTGGATTGGTAGAAACTCCTTTCGGATTCCATATCATCAAGATTACAGACAAACAAGACGGTATTCGTTTAGCAACTATTGCTCAAAAAATCGAAGCTTCAGAAGCTACTTCTGATAAAGCATTTACACAAGCAACTAAATTTGAAATGGATGCTGCTGATAAAGACTTTAATCAAGTTGCAAAAGAAATGAAATTAACGGTTGCAGCTCCTGCTACTGTAAAAGCTATGGATGAAAACTTTGGTCCATTAGGAAACCAAAGAACAATCGTAAGATGGGCTTTTGATAAAGAAACAAGTAAAGGTGATGTAAAACGTTTTGAGGTTTCTAACGTTGGTCACGTTATCGCGCAACTTAAGAGTATTAACAAAACAGGTTTAGTATCAGTAGATGTTGCAAGACCTTATGTTGAGCCAATTCTTAAAAACAAGAAAAAAGCTGAAATGCTAAAAGCTAAAATGATAGGTACAACTATCGAAGCAGTAGCTAAAAATGCTGGAGTAGCTGTACAACAAGCAACTGATGTAACTATGAATAACCCAATTTTACCTGGTGGAGTTGGTCAAGAGCCAAAAGTTGTAGGTAATGCATTTGCTTTGGCAGCAGGAAAATTATCTGCTCCAATTGAAGGAAATACAGGTGTATATGTTGTTAAAAATATCAGCACTATAAAAGCACCAGCTTTAAAAGATCACGCAGCTTATGTTGCTCAAGTTAAAGCTCAAAGTGCACAAGATGTAAACAGAATTCTTCCTGCATTAAAAGATAATGCTAAAATCGTTGATAACAGAGCTCACTTTAGCTACTAGTTTGTCGCGACTTAGATAAAAGATTAAATTAGAAAATCCCGAAATATTTATTTCGGGATTTTTTTTGTTTTACGGTTTTGAGATTTTAATCCTGCAAGGTTTTTAAAACCTTGTAGGATTCTTTTTTTGTAGTTACAAGTAATAGGCTTCAACTCCGCTCAGCCTGACAGAGATGAAGAATGATTTTGATTGTGTTCACGAGCGGGATGCTCGCGTCAGCGTACAGAATTATTTCACGAGTTTTTTTGTGTTCTAGCTGGCTCGAGCGTCTCGCTCGTGACTATCGATTATTGTAGTTATAATGCAAAAAAAACCTTGCTAGAGTATAGCAAGGTTTGTGTTTAATAATCGAATATTTGTAATGATTTCAGAATTTTGTTTATGCCAATATCATTTCGTTATAAGGAATTATTGTTTCGTATCCTTTGGTTGTGAAATATTCGGTTGGATCATCTTTGGATATTGCCATTACAAAATCGCCTCCCCAAGCACCAAGACTTTTTATCACGCCATCAAAATCTGGGAAGAGTCTTTCTTTGATAGTTTGCATTTCTAATACATTGCTCATTTCAGCTTCGTGTGTTGCTAGTGCTTTTGCAAATTCTTTTCCGGTTTTGGCTTGTATAACTGTTTGTGTGATTTTATCATTGCTAATAATTATCTTAGCTAAGTTGTTATTCTTATTGTTGTAATAAGCAGATATGGCTGCTTTACTACTTTGTTTTTTGTTTAAGTACACAAAGTGCAGGTTCTGACTAAACTCAGGCTTAAAATCTATTTTTTCGACAATTGGTAAGTCTTGTTGCAGATGGTATAATATAGGTGTGTTGTTTTGTGCGCAGGCAATATCATATCCGCTGCCTCCAAAACTGTTTTTAAGTAGTGTAAAAGCGTCGATTTTTGTCCATTGAGCAATATTGTTTAATAATGTCGATGATGTGCCTAGACCCCAATTTTTAGGAAAAGTAAGCTGTGTGCTTATTTGGTATCCTTCGGATTGGGTTATGAACTCAGGATTTAATATATAAGCTTCGTGTAAAATGTTTATTAACGTGGTTTTTACGGTTTCGGTTTCTGGTTCAGGATTGTCTATTATCTCTGCAAATGTTATGGTGTCTTGAAACCAAATCTGATTATCGGCATCGTAGCTTTTCCATTGTATTTCTTGATTTTCTCCTTGGGCAACAATTAAATTTTGTCCAAACTTAGTAGGTAATGCAAAGGCTTTTGCGCCATCTAGTACTAAATATTCTCCTGTTATTAAAAGTTTTCCGTTACTGTAAAAAGTTGTTTTCATGCATTTATTTTTAGCCCTGATGGCAGCGGTATCCTTTATGTTTTTTCTTTAAAAACATAAAGATATAGCGTACAGCGGGAGATTGCTTCTGGAAAAAAATCTTCCTTATTAATCTTGCTTTGATTACTCTTCGATTCCGCTCAGGTTGGCAATTAAATTATTTTCTTAAGTTCTCGATAAAATCTACCACGGCACTATGTGAAATGGTGTTGTTCTTAAAGTGGTTTTTTATTAAATGACGTTCTTCGTCATTGGCTGCAAACTGATTGATGATGTTATTAATGTGCATTTTCATGTGTCCTTCCTGGATTCCTGTTGTTGTTAGGGAGCGCAATGCGGCAAAGTTTTGTGCTAATCCTGCTACGGCAACGATTTGCATTAACTCTGGTGCCGATGGATTTTCGAGCATTTGTAATGAAAATTTAACTAGCGGATGTAAAGATGTAAGTCCGCCAACGGTTCCTATAGCTAGGGGAATATCTAGCCAGAAGGTGAAAATTCCATCTTCGATTTTAGCATGAGATAAACTAGAGTATTGTCCGTTGCGAGATGCGTATGCGTGAACTCCTGCTTCGACTGCACGAAAATCATTTCCTGTGGCAAGAATTACTGCGTCGACACCATTCATGATTCCTTTGTTGTGGGTTACTGCACGAAACGGTTCTACTTCGGCAATCTGAACTGCCTGAACAAATCGTTCTGCAAATTCTTGAGGATTTGGTATGTGTTTTTCTGCTAGTTCTTCGACTGGACATGAAACTTCGGCTCTTACTACGCAATTTGGTACATAGTTAGAGAGAATACTCATGACAACTTTTACTTCTTCATTGGCTTCGGTAAATAACTCATATTCTTGCGAAGCTTCTTTTAGTGTTTTGGCAAATTGCTCTAAACAGGAATTTATAAAATTGGCTCCCATGCTATCTTTGGTTTCAAAAGTTGCATGAAGCTGAAAGTAATTTGGTAATAAATTGGTTTTGTCTTTTAGGACAATATCCAGAATTCCACCACCACGTTGTTGCATGTTTTTGGTGATACTTTCGGTATCGCTAAAAAACTTGCTTTTGGTTTGTGCGAAAAATAAATTCAGTTTTGATACATCTCCATTAAAAGTAAAATGTACCTGACCAATTTTTTCGGTGTTGATTACTGTAGCTTTAAACCCACCTCTTGTAGACCAAAACTTGGCTGCTTTTGAGGCTGCTGCAACAACCGAACTTTCTTCGATTGCCATTGGTATTGTGGTATATTTGTCGTTGATGAGGAAATTTGGAGCTACACCAAGCGGAATATAAAAATTTGTTATGGTGTTTTCGATGAATTCATCATGTAATTTCTGTATTTTTTCGTCTCCATTCCAGTAATTTTTAAGTAAAAAAACTGCTTCTTCGGGTGTCGAAAAGTACTTTTTTGCAATCCAGTTTATTTTTTCTTCTTTGGATAATTTAGAAAATCCAGAAACCGCGTTGTTCATTTTCAGTAGATTAAATGCTAGTATTGCTGCAAAGATACCACTTTAACGGTTTTGTTTATAATGTAATTACGGACATTAAATAATATGAAAAACCAATTTCTTAACATTTAACATACAAAATGTATATTATGTGTATTTTTTTCACTAAAATTGGGCTCTTTTTTATATTTAACTCAATTGTATGAATACTAACAAACTTACCGCATTGTTTTTATTTTTTTGTGTGACGCTTTTTGCTCAACAAAAAATTACTGTAGATGATATTTTTAATGGAACATTTCGAGCTAAAGAGATGTTTAAACTTCAATCTCTACATAATACAAACCAATATACCGTACTAAATTTTGATAGAGCCGGTAGAAGTATGCAAATTGATTTATACGATTATGCTACATTAAAAAAAGGAGCAACTTTAATCGATACTAAAGATCATAGAAGTTTACCGATGATTGATAGTTATACTTTTGATGCATCAGAAAAAATGATTTTGTTGGCATGTAATTCCAAAAAAATCTTCCGTCACTCGTTTACAGCAGATTATTATTTATATAATATAGGTACAAAAGAGTTAACTAAGCTTTTTGATTTTCAGGTTCAGGAGCCGACTTTTTCGCCAGATGGACAAAAAATCGCTTACGCAAAAGAGAATAACCTATATGTTTACGATTTAGCTTCGAAGAAATCGACTCAAATTACAACTGATGGAAAGAAAAATTCGGTAATTAATGGTATTACTGATTGGGTTTATGAAGAAGAATTTGCTTTTGTACGGGCTTTTGATTGGAGTAAAGACAGTAAGAAAGTAGCTTATATTCGTTTTGACGAAAGTATGGTTCCAGAATTCTCAATGTCAATCTTTAAAACAGATTTATATCCTAGCATTGAGACTTTTAAATATCCTAAAGCTGGAGAAAAAAATGCAGTAGTTTCGTTACATATATATGATGTGGCAGCTAATGGAACTAAAGAGGTTAAGCTTGGTAATTATAACGACTTTTATATTGCAAGAATGCAATGGACAAATGATAATAATACCTTATCGGCACAGGTGTTAAACCGTCACCAGAATAATTTGGATTTATTATTTGTTGATGGTACTACGGGAACTTCAAAAGTGGTTCTTAATGAAAAAGATAAAGCTTATGTGGATGTTACTGATAACCTAACATTCTTAAAGGATAATAGTTTTATCTGGACTAGCGAAAAAGACGGTTTTAATCATATTTATTTATATGATAAAACAGGAAAGCTTAAAAATCAGGTTACTAAAGGAAACTGGGAAGTAACTTCATATTACGGATTTGATGAAAAAACTAAAACTGTTTTTTATCAATCTACAGAAAATGGGTCAATCAATCGTGATATTTACCGAATTGCACTTGACGGAAAAAACAAAATACGTTTATCTAAAAACGTAGGTACTAGTAAGGCAACCTTCAGCCCGAATTTTGAATACTACATTAATACTTTCTCAAGCGCTTCTCAGCCTACAACTTATACTCTTAATGATGCTAAGGCTGGAAAAGAATTACAGGTTATAGAGAATAATGAAGCATTAGCATCTAAACTTAAAGGATATAATCTTGCTACTAAAGAGTTTTTTGTATTAAAAACTGCTAAAGGAAACGAATTAAATACTTGGATTTTAAAACCTAAAGATTTTGATCCTGCTAAAAAATATCCTGTTTTTATGTTTCAATATTCAGGACCTGGTTCTCAGCAAGTAGCTAACCAATGGAATAACTCTAATGATTACTGGTTCGAAATGTTAACACAACAAGGATACATCGTGGCTTGTGTTGATAGTAGAGGAACTGGTTTTAAAGGTGCTGACTTCAAGAAAGTAACTCAATTAGAATTAGGGAAATATGAAGTTGAAGATCAAATTGATGCGGCTAAAGTAATTGGTGCGTATCCTTATGTTGATGCTTCTAGAATTGGAATTTTTGGATGGAGTTATGGAGGTTTTATGGCTTCGAACTGTATTTTCCAAGGAAACGATGTGTTTAAAATGGCAATCGCTGTTGCTCCGGTTACAAACTGGAGGTTTTATGATACGGTTTATACTGAAAGATATATGCAAACTCCTCAGGAGAATGCTAGTGGTTATGATAATAACTCTCCTATTAACCATGTAGATAAATTAAAAGGGAAATTTCTTTTAATTCACGGATCTGCAGATGATAATGTACACGTACAAAACTCAATGCAAATGATGGAAGCTTTAATACAAGCTAATAAACAATTTGATTCGCAGATTTACCCAGACAAAGATCACGGTATTTACGGCGGAAAGACTAGAATTCAGCTTTATAATAAAATGACTAACTTTATCAAGGAGAACCTATAATATAAAACTAATAAACCTAAATAAATAATGAATAATATGAAAGAAACAGAAGTAAAAACGGCGCATCCAAAAGGGCTTTGGGTATTGTTTGGAACCGAGATGTGGGAGAGATTCAATTTTTATGGCATGCGAGCCTTATTGACTTTATTTCTTGTAAATTCATTATTAATGAAAGAAGAAGATGCTTCATTAATTTATGGAGGTTTTCTTGGTCTTTGTTACCTTACACCAATGCTTGGAGGGTTTATTGCAGATCGTTTTTTCGGAAACAGAAACTGTATTCTTCTTGGTGGTTTTATGATGGCGATTGGACAATTATTATTGTTTACTAGTGCTAGTGTTTTTGGTTCTGATTTAAATTTTGCTACTATTATAATGTATTGTGGTTTGGGAGTTATCGTTTTTGGTAACGGTTTCTTTAAACCAAATATTTCTAGTATGGTAGGAAGTTTATATCCTAAACAAGAAAAAAGTAAGCTTGATACAGCTTTTACTATTTTCTATATGGGTATTAATTTAGGTGCTTTCCTTGGGCAATCTATTTGTCCTTTATTAGGAGACGTAAAAGATACAGGCGGAATTAGAGATATCCACGCTTTTAAATGGGGATTCCTTGCTGCTTCGATTGCAATGTTTTTAGGAACGCTACTTTTCTTTTTCTTGAAAAATAAATATGTAGTTACTCCAGAAGGAAGACCTTTAGGAGGATTACCATCTAAAAATGTTGCTGCAGATTTTGAAGAAGGTGAAGCTCAAAAAGCAAACTTCTCTCAAAAAGCATTAATTATTGCTGGTATTGCTTTCTTTGTTATTGGAGCAATTGTTCACTATGGTTTTGGTCAAAACTTAATTTATACTTTGATTTACTCAAGTGGTTTGACTTTGGCGGGATTAATCGTTTCTGATTCTTCTTTAACAAAAGTAGAGAGAGATCGTATTTTTGTAATTTACATCGTTTCTTTCTTTATTATCTTCTTCTGGGCTGCGTTTGAGCAAGCCGGTTCATCTTTAACTTTTATTGCAGATAACCAAACAGACAGAAACTTCTTTGGATGGGCAATGCCTGCTTCGATGGTACAAATCTTTAATGGTTTATTTGTTGTAGTTCTTGCTGTTCCTTTTAGTATTTTATGGGATAAATTAAGAGCTGGTGGTAAAGAGCCGATTTCGCCAGTAAAACTTGCTTTTGGTTTATTGATTATTACAATAAGTTTCTTTATGATTGCTACTCAGGTTAAAGTAATCGGAACTTCAGGTTTATTGGCTATCAAATGGTTGATTTTATTATATTTATTAAATACTTGTGCAGAGCTTTGTTTGTCTCCAATCGGATTATCATTGGTTGGTAAGCTTTCGCCAAAACGTTTCTCTTCATTATTATACGGAGTATTCTTCTTGTCTAATGCTTCTGGTTATGCTTTAGGTGGTACTTTAGGTTCTATCTTACCTGCAACAGGAGATAAATTTGTAAAAGCTAAAGAGCTTGGTATAGATTTACAAGCTGTTCTTGATAAGACTATCACGCCTACTGCGGCTCAACTAAAGCTATTAGCTGAGCATCATATCAATGATCATAACCCGGTTTTTGCTGGTTTTGAAATCCATAACTTATTCGAATTCTTCATGGTGTTTGTTATTTTAACGGGATTGGCGGCTGTAATTTTGTTTGCTCTGTCTCCTGTTTTAAAGAGAATGATGCACGGTGTTAGATAAAAAATAGTAATAATACATAAAAAATTACCTACAGGTTTAGGCTTGTAGGTATTTTTAATTTTAAAGAGTTTATAGTTATGTGGAAAAAACATCCTAAAGCATTGCCTTATTTGTTTTTATCTGAAATGTGGGAACGTTTTGGTTATTATTTAATGATTGGAATTTTTACTTTATATCTAAAAGATGTAAAGGATGGTTTTGCAATGACCGAAAAAGAAGCTTCGGATTTATACGGAACTTTTATTGCATTGGTTTTCTTAACTCCTTTTATTGGTGGTCTTGTTGCTGATAGATATTTAGGATACAGAAAATCTATTGTTATTGGTGGTCTTTTAATGGGTGTTGGTTACTTCTTAATGGGGGTGCATAATATAACGATGCTTTATATTGCTATGACTTTGGTAATTGTGGGTAATGGTTTCTTTAAACCAAATATTTCTACATTATTAGGAAGTTTTTATTCAGAAGAAAAATATAAGGATAAAAAAGATGAAGGCTACAATATATTCTATATGGGAATTAATGTTGGGGCTTTTATTTGTAATTTCTTTGGTGCTGCATTGCAAATCCTTTTAGGATGGCATTGGGCTTTTATGGCTGCAGGTGTGGGTATGTTTATAGGTGTTATTGTGTTTTTATTAGGTACAAAACATTATGTAGGATATGACCAGAAAAAAGGAGTTCAAGAAGGTGATATGCCCTTTTATAAAATTGTATTGTTTATTTTATTACCATCTTTTGTTTTTGGTGCTATAGGTTGGTTGATAAAAGGTGTTACTTCAGAAACTAATCCGGATAGTTATATTTTCGGATCTGATAGTACAGATGCTTTTATCTTTGCTTGTATTCCGATCGTTTTCTTTTATGGAATGCTTTACTTTAAGGCTAAAGTAGAAGATAAACGTCCGATTGGTGCTTTGTTGGCAATTTTTGGAGTAGTAATTTTGTTTTGGGCAGTATTTAAGCTCAATGGTTCTGCGCTTACAACCTGGGCTGATCGTTACACAGATAGAGAAGTTACAGGAGCAGCTGGTGAAGTTGTAGGTAAGATAAAATTAGCAAAAGAAGTAGAGTATACAAAAGCGTCTACAGAACTTTATGATGAACAGTTCCGTTTGCAAAAAACAAATGGAGTTGTTGAGAAGGAAGTGAATTATCCTCTATATTTTAGAAATGTTGCTCCAGAAAAATTACCTGAAGAAGGTGCTAAAGTACATCTTTGGGCAACAAATTTAAGTCAGTCTATTAACCCTGCTTGGGTAATTATATTAACCCCATTGATAGTTGCTTTTTTCTCTTTTTTACGAGCAAGAAAAAAAGAACCATCAACACCTACAAAAATTGCTTTTGGTTTATTAATTTCGGCGTTGTCAGTTTTAGTTATGATTGCTGCTGTAGAAATTGGAAATGATGGAGCAGAGAAGGTTAGTGCTTGGTGGCTTGTAGCAAACTACGGAATCATAACAATAGGGGAATTGTTTTTAAGCCCCATGGGATTATCGGTGGTGTCTAAATTAAGTCCCGTTAATATTACTTCCTTAATGATGGGAGGTTGGTTTTTGTCGACTTCGATAGGGAATAAGCTAAGTGGAGTTTTAGCGAGTATGTGGGATACATACGATAATAAAGCTAACTTTTTTTGGGTGAATTTTGCATTGTTGATGTTTGCAACCATACTGATGTTTGCTCTGGTAAAGCAGCTGAACAAAGTGATGAAAGAAAAAGGAATCAATTAATTATTTATATATAAATGGAACAGAGTATTACTTTAGATGAAATACAAAATTTTAAAGGCAAGTACCCAAAGCAATTATGGTATTTGTTTTTAGTCGAAATGTGGGAGCGGTTTTGCTTTTACGGTATGCGAGGTGTTTTGGCATTTTTCATGGTCGACCAATTAGGATTATTAGAAGGAAAAGCAAATTTACAGTACGGAGCCATACAGGCATTTGTATACGCTTTTACTTTTATTGGAGGTATTTTTGCCGATAAAATTTTGGGATTCAAAAAATCATTGCTCTTTGGAGGTATCGTTATGATCATAGGAAACTTGATAATAGCTGCTTCACCACATGATTTTTTCTACTATGGTATTACGCTGTCTATTATTGGAACTGGTTTTTTTAAGCCAAACGTTTCGTCTATGGTTGGTGAATTGTATCATGAAAATGACGGACGTAGAGATGCTGGATACGGAATGTTCTATGCTGGTATTAATATAGGTGGTATGTTAGGAGGAGCGATTCCTATTTATTTAGGAAAAAATTACTCTTGGAGTTTATGTTTCCTTTCTGCTGCTATCGTTATGATTATTGGTGTGATTACTTTTCTTTTAACAAAGAAACATTTAGCGCCTATTGGTAATTCTCCATTAGAGAAATTCACTCCTAAAAAGCGTAATACATATGAAATCGGAGTCTATGTAGGTTCATTATTAGCGATTCCGCTTATTTATATAATGGTGATAAATTCTGATTTTACAGAATACTTCATGTACACAATTGGAGCTGTAGCTCTTTTGTATTTCTTGTATGAATTGTTACGTATTAAAGATCGTAACCAGCAATATAAATTACTAGCTGCATTTGTGTTTATCTTCGGATATTTCATGTTTATGGCAATCTCTGAGCAATCAGGTGGTTCGTTGTCATTGTTTGCAAAAGATAACTTGTCTAGTCAGTTATTGTTTTTTAATATTGATCCAAACGTAGTTAATAATAGTATAAACTCTTTATATGTTATTATTTTTAGTCCACTAATCGGATTGTTATGGATATTTCTTTATAAAAGAAAAATTGAGCCAAATACGGTTGTAAAATTCGGATTCTCATTCATTCTTCTTGCAGCTGGATTCTTCATCTTTTATAGTGCACGCTTTTTTGTTGATGCAAACGGTTTGAGTTCACTTAATGTATTTGCTTTAGGATATTTAGTATATACACTTGGGGAATTATGTATAGGACCAATTGGTATGTCGGTTATTACTAAATTGTCTCCTAAAAGGCTTTTTGGAATGATGATGGGATTATGGTTCTTATCAAGCGCATTTGGACAATTTGCTGCTGGGAAACTTGGATCAGAAATGTCGAATGCAAATACAGGAACTACGTTAATGTCTAAGCTACTTGCTTATACTGATGGGTATTATCATTTGGCAATTTATTCGCTTATTGCAGGTATTGTTTTGATAGTGAGTACACCATTGATTAAAAAATTAATGCAAGAAGTAAAATAGATTACATTTTCGAGTTTATTTTTTGCTTAAATTTGAATAATAAAATAAAATAAGATGAAAAAGATATTGATTACATTGTTGTTAGTATTAGGTTCTTTTGCTGTTGAAGCACAAGAATTAAAATGGTATACAGATGTAAAAGAGGCAATTGCTGTAAGTAATAAAGAGAAAAAACCTATGTTGTTATTCTTTACTGGTAGCGATTGGTGCGGATGGTGTATACGTTTGCAAAGCGAAGTATTAAAAACGCCTGAGTTTAATAAATGGGCAAAAGATAATGTTGTTTTAGTAGAATTAGATTTTCCTAGAAGAACGGCACAAACTCCAGAAGTAAAAGCTCAAAACAATGAGTTGCAACAGGTTTTTGGAATTCAGGGTTTTCCAACAGTCTATTTTACTAAAGCTGAGAATAAAGATGGTAAAGTTAATTTTCAGGGACTTGGTACTACAGGATATGTAGCTGGTGGGCCTGCAGCTTGGCTTGCTGTTGCAAATGGGATTGTTAATCCTGTAAAGAAATAATTAAATGATTTAGATAGTTCTGGTAACTATCAATTAATAAAAAGAAGCTCTTTTCGTTTTATGCGAAAAGAGCTTTTTGTTGTTTATTAGGGGAATTTCTTTCGTTTTAGAATTTAAATATTGGTTTTTTAGTGTATGTTTAAAGAAATAGTTATAAAAAAACATAAAACATATTTTTAGTTATAAAATAATTTGGATAATTAAAATTAAATGTTAATTTCGTTTACCTTAACTAACCGAAAACCAAATTTAATATGATGAAAAAACTACTTATATTCCTGTTTTTTTTAGGATCTATTACAATGCAATCACAGAATTTAGTTTGGAAAACAAATATCAATGATGCGATTGAATTAAGTAACAAATTAAAAAGACCCATGTTGATCTTCTTTACTGCAAATAATTTAGGGGATAACTTGCAAAATGAAATAATGAAAACACTGGACTTTGCACTTTGGTCTCGTGATAATGTTGTTTTAGTAAAATTAGATTTGTCCGATAGTCAAGCTTCTGATAGTGACAAAGAACAAAACATTAAACTTAAAAATGCTTTTGGAGTTGAAGAGTTGCCAGAAGTGTGTTTTGCAAATGCTGTAATAAGAAAAAACAAAACTACTTTTCAGGCATTAGGTAAAATGAGTTATAAATCTGGTGGAGTCAAAGCTTGGATTTCAGAGTCTAATTCTCTTTTGCATCCTAGCGAATTTTAAATATTGCTTTATTAATTCAATTTATAGAATCCTTTTTCATTAGTAGAATGAAAAGGGATTTTTTCTTTTAGGCATGTTTTCTTCCAAGCTTGCTGAATCGATTTGTAGTTTGTGCCATCAGCAATGACCATTTTTGGTTGTGTATTTTTTAATAGTCTCTCAAAATTTACTTTAGATGATTGAGTAAGCATCAAAATATCTGGTCTTATTTCTTTAGGATATATACCGGTGCTATCTATAATCAGGATTTTATTTTTATTAAAGTAAGCGATATTTTGAAGTTTTTCCTTTTTAGTTAATTTTCCAAAATTGCCTACCATATATGACGTTAAAGAATAATTGTTATTGATGCTATTAGAGGAAGTGTCTGTTGTAAATAATTGAACATCGTTGCCTTTTCGTTCTGTAATCTGAGAGTTCTTACCCACATTATAGACAATCCATTCTTCTTGATTCTGTGTGGTTTTTCTATTTATGATAAAAGTAATTTGCAGCAAAATTATTGAAACCAGAGTGAATGACAGCTTTGTAAAAGATGGTTTCTTGAACCAAATTGTAGCGGTTATGATTAATAAAAAGGAACTAACTAATAGATAAGTGTTAAACGAGATGTCTTTAATGATGAAGCTTTCGAATGATGCAATGCTAGTTATGATTTTGTTTAAATAAAAAATACTCTTTTCTAATAATTGAACAAGAATTAATGGAGCAATATCAAAAGCTGCCAAAACCATTACTACAATTCCTAATATCATTATAACACTTAAAAATGGTATGATTACAATATTGGCGACAAAGAATAATCCTGGAAATTGATGAAAGTAATATAAACATAGTGGTAATGTGCCTATTTGGGCTGCAAAAGATACCGTTAAAGCATTCCATATTGCAGTTGTGAATTTATGTTTAGGTTTCCAGATTGCAGTTAATATTGGCTGTAGCCAAATGATAAAAAATAAAGCAAGGTAGCTTAGCTGAAATCCGACATCGAATAAAAAAGATGGTTCAAAAAGCAGTAATAATAATATCGAGACTAATAATGTATGATAAATATTTACGCTTCTTCGTAGATGATTTCCTAAAGCCACAAACGAGAACATTACCACAGATCGTAATACAGATGGTGAAAATCCTGAAATTACTGCAAACGAAAATAATGAAACTACTAAGGCTATTAGCTTTATAAGTGATCCTTTTTTGGTATTAGGAATCGGTTTTAAAAGATAAGTTATAAGGATTAATATATAGCCCACGTGAAGACCAGAAACAGATAAAATATGTGTTACTCCTGCGTATTGATAATCCTTGATGATTTCGGGTGTAATATCCTGCTGCTGGCCGAGAATTAAAGCCAGAGCGACATTCATTTCGGTTTTATTAAAATTGTTCTTCTCTAGATTCTTTATAATGTTTGTTCGCATCCTCGCTGCATAATACCAAATACTTTTCTCGATTTTAGAACTAATAGTTATGTCGTTCTTCTGTACGTACAGTTGTGCGTAGATGTGCTTGTTATTTAAATACTTGCTATAATCAAATTGGTTAGGATTTTTGGGAGCGCTATTTTTAGATAAAAGGCCTTTTGTACGAATGCAATTTCCGATTTCTAGATTTGATCCTGTGCTGTCTTTTTTTATGTTAAGTATTATTTTGCCAGAGGAAGGTTTTTGATCAATTTGATTTAAGCTGGCAATATATCTGTCGCTGTAATTGTTGCTTTTTAATTTCTCACTAATTATACAATCAATTAAATGGGGTTTGTCATAGACATCTTTATAATTAGTATAATTATCTTTTTGTAATGATTCGGTATGAAGTGTTTGAGTTGTTATACCTATGCAACAGGATAATAAATAGGTTGTTATGCCAAAGTAAATGGTTTTTTTGGGTTTAATTCTTGAATAATAAAAAGAACAACATAACAAGATTGCCGCAATACTAAGCAATATGAATGTAAAAGATATAGAAAGATTCAAGTTATAAGCCAGTACAATACCAATTATAAAACTTATTGTAATTCTTACCAAAGGAAATTCTAGTACTTTCATATAGCTAAAATACGATAATTTTATAAGAAATAACTTCAGATAAGCAAATAAGGTTTTATTTATGCTTATAAACCTTTGTCAAAGTTTTAAACTTTGACAAAGGTAATTGCGTCAGATGTAATAGCATGGGTACTAGGGTAAAATAAGGATAAATGTTCTTTTCGTTTTCTAGATTTTATCCTGTTTTAATCATAGCCCACGGTTTCAACCGTGCGGGTACGGATTGTGAAAATACATTGCGTTATAATGATTAAAAACGATTTAATATTACTTGGTTCTGAGATTTTTTAATTGCCTCCTGCTTTAGCTGGGGGTTTAAGAATAGATGATAAATAATGTGGCTTTAGCCGAAAGCTTTGTTATTTTGGCTAAAGTCAATTCAAAAAAAAACCTTTGTCAAAGTTTTAAACTTTGACAAAGGTAATTGTATAACATATATGTAAGTGTAAACGTGGCGATTACTCAATAACACGATTTACTTGTGCAAAAGAATCACGATAATAAGGCTCTTTTGTAGACGAAATAATTACACCTTTTGAAGTAGAGGAATGTATAAATTTAATTTCATCATTATTAATTTCGACAATTAACCCAACATGATTTATTTGCGAACTTCTGTTGGTTTTAAAGAAAATCAAATCTCCTTTTTTTGCTTTATTTCGATTAATAACTTCTCCAACTTTAGATTGTTCATAAGAGGATCTGGGTAGTTTGATGTTTTCAGAATTGAATGTCGTAAATACTAAACCAGAACAATCATAGCCCTTATTTGTAGTTCCGCCAGCTTTGTATCGGACACCAATATTCTCAGAAGCTGTATAAATTAAATCTTTAACGATTGCTTTCGGATTGTCTTCTTTTTTAGTTGTTGTAACAGATGACGTCGATTTACAAGATGCAAATAACAACAATAAGGCTAGTATGGATAGTATGTTTTTCAAGACAATATTTTTTAAGCGATGAACTATTTTTGTAAATCGGCTACGATTAATTTTGCCGTTTTTTCGCTGGCACCAATTCCTCCAAGTTTTTCTTCTAATAAATCATAATTGTGCAAAAGTGTTTTGCGATAATTTGGTTCTAATAGTTTATTTAATTCTTCGGTAATTCGTTTAGGAGTACAATCATCTTGGATAAGTTCAGTCACGACTTCTTTATCCATGATTAAATTTACCAGTGAAATGTATTTAAGCGTAATGATACGTTTAGCTATTTGATAAGATGCCCAGCTTCCTTTGTAACAAACTACTTCTGGAACTTTAAAAAGTGCTGTTTCCAGAGTTGCTGTTCCAGATGTGACCAAAGCAGCTGTAGAAGATTGTAATAAAGCATAGGTTTTATTAGATACAAACTTTATGTTATCATTGGTAATGAAATGTTGGTAGAAAGAATACTCCTGACTAGGAGCGCCTGCAATTACAAACTGATATTCTTTAAAATCATTAACAACACTAAGCATAACCGAAAGCATTTTGGTGATTTCCTGTTTGCGACTTCCTGGTAATATGGCAATAATTGGTTTATCGCTTAAGTTGTTTTCTTTTCGGAAGGTCGTTTCGTCAAATGAGGGCTGATTATGGATTGCATCAATTAAAGGATGCCCCACAAACTCTACAGGAAAATGATGTTTGTCTTCGTAAAAACTTTTTTCGAAAGGTAAGATTACAAACATCTTATCGATATCTTGTTTAATGCTTGTAATACGATTTTCTTTCCAAGCCCAGATTTGTGGCGAAATATAATAATGAGTTTTATAATTCAGCGCTTTAGCCCATTTTGCAATACGCATATTAAAACCAGGATAATCAATAAAAATTAATACATCTGGTTTAAATTGAGTAATGTCTTTTTTGCAAAATGAAATATTACTTAGTATTGTTTTTAAATTAAAGATAACTTCAATAAACCCCATAAAAGCTAGCTCACGATAATGTTTTACCAGAGTTCCGCCAGTTTTTTGCATTAAATCACCTCCCCAAAAACGAATATCAGCGTTTGGATCTTCTTTATATAAGGCTTTCATCAAATTTGAACCATGTAAATCGCCTGAGGCTTCTCCTGCAATAATGTAGTATTTCATGTTTTTGTTTTTGCGAATGGAAGTTATTTAAGTTGTCATTAAATAGAGAATGACAATTTCTTTATAATTGCAAAGATAAATTAAATTAATAAAGTGAGTAGTGCTAATATGATAACAGCCAAAACTACACCTCTTGCTCTAAATTCTTTGTTTTGTTTTAAAAATACACCAAAAGCTACTAAAGACAAAATAGAACCAAGAGTAATTACTTTACCTAGATATCCGTAGTTTTTAATGATACGGATGCTCTCCATTCCGTTCGAAACATCAAAATCGGTAAGTAAAGTAAGAAAAAGAAAACTCCCTAAAACGGAAGCCATCAGACCTATAATAAAACCTATAAGTAAATCTTTTTTATTTCTTGAATTATTCATTCCATTTCCAGGTATTAAGTTGTTGCATTGTATGATGTGCAGTTAAGTCAAATTGTACTGGTACAACAGAAACGTAACCGTTTTCTAACGCCCATTCATCAGTATCTTCACCTTTATCTTGGTTTACAAATTCGCCCGAAAGCCAATAGTAATCCTTGCCAGAAGGAGTTTTTCTTTTGTCGAATTTTTCCATCCATTGTGCTTTCGCTTGACGACAAATTTTAATTCCTTTAATTTCGTTCTCTTTTAATTTCGGGAAGTTCACGTTTAAAACTACTCCTTCGGGTAATTTGTTTTCCAGTGCTTCAAGAGTGATTTTCTTGATGAATGATTTTATACTTTCGAAATCAGCATTCCAGTCATAATCTAATAATGAAAAACCTATTGCAGGAATTCCTTCAATACCAGCTTCAACAGCAGCACTCATAGTTCCAGAGTATATTACATTTATAGAAGAGTTTGATCCGTGGTTTACTCCCGAAACGCATAAATCTGGTTTGCGTTTTAAAATCTCGTTTACCGCAAGTTTTACACAATCTACCGGAGTTCCCGAGCAGCTATATTCAGTAACTAAATCTCCATCTTTGGATAATTTATTAAGGTATAAAGTACTGTTTATTGTGATTGCGTGACCCATGGCGCTTTGTGGTTTGTCGGGTGCGACAACTACAACTTCGCCAATTTGAGACATTACACTAATTAAAGCTCTAATTCCGGGAGCTGAGACGCCATCGTCATTAGTAACTAAGATTAAAGGTTTTTTTGAATTCATTTTGTAAAATATAAGAGAAAAATTAGGTCTGTAGGGTTTTTATTAGCAAATGTAGTAACTGGTTTTCTTAAAATAGTAACAAAATATCTTAAATTTACTAACTTAGAGCTTTTAATTAATTGAAAGAAAAACTATATTTATATCTTTAACAAAAAATTATGCGGCTCCTACTTTGTTGGCATAGTTTTTACCGTAAATTAGATTAAAAAATTGATGAATGCTATTATTAAATTTATGAAACGAAATTATAAAATTATCCTAGCCGTTATTTGTTTATCTGCTACATTGTTTGCATTTAAAATTAATAGCGATAAAGGTATAGACCCAGACCCGAATAAAGATAAGATGCTTTTGGAATTACTTGCCTTTGTAATCGAGAAAGGACATTATAATCCTCCTGTTATGAACGATGAGTTTTCTAAAGGAGTTTATAAGGATTATATCGAAGCATTGGATCCATCTAAAAGATTTTTCTTGCAAGCAGATATCGATGAGTTTTCCAGATATGAATTGCAATTAGATGATCAATTTGTAAATAAAGATTTAACTTTCTTTAATCTTACTTATGCACGTTTGATGAAAAGAATGGAAGAGGGTAAAAAGAGATATAAACTCATTTTGGCTCAACCATTTAATTATAAAGTAAACGAAACATTTAGTACAGATTACGAGCATTCGCCTTACGCAAAAACTCCTGCCGAATTGGTAGAGAAATGGAGAAAACAAATTAAGTTGTCTACACTTTCTTCTCTTGTAACCAAAGAGAATATCGAAGATGAAAAGAAAGTAAAAGACCCAGCTTATAAAGCAAAAACTTTTGAAGTTTTAGAAAAAGAAACCAGAGATAATTCATTGAAATCATTAGATGAATATTTTGGTTTTATAAAAGATTTAGATAGAAGCGATTGGTTTTCAGTTTATGTAAATTCTATCATGGCTCGCTTTGATCCACATACAAGTTATTTTGCACCAGAAGAGAAAGAACGTTTTGATGTTAACATCAGTGGTAAACTTGAAGGTATTGGTGCTAAACTGCAAAAGAAAAATGACTTTACCGAAATCTCTGAACTTATTTCGGGCGGACCAGCTTGGAGAGGCAAAGAATTAGAAGCAGGTGATTTAATTATAAAAGTAGGGCAGGGAACTGATGAACCTGTAGATGTTGTTGGTATGCGTCTTGACGATGTTGTTAAGAAAATCAAAGGACATAAAGGAACAGAAGTTCGTCTTACAGTTAAAAAAGTAGACGGAACGATTAAAGTAATTTCTATTATTAGAGATATTGTAGAGATTGAAGAAACGTATGCTAAATCTAGTATTGTAGATAAAAACGGATTGAAATATGGGGTTATTTATTTACCTAAATTTTATATCGATTTTGAAAACAAAGATGGTAGAGATGCAGGAAAAGATATTGCTCTTGAGGTTGAAAGACTTAAAAAAGAGAATGTAAACGGTATTATCTTAGATGTACGTGATGATGGTGGAGGTTCTTTATCTACAGTTGTAGATATTGCTGGATTATTTATTGAGCAAGGTCCTATTGTACAGATTAAATCTGCAGGAAGAAAAAAAGAAGTTCTTTACGATCGTGATAAAAAAATAGAGTGGGATGGACCTTTAGTAATTATGGTTAACGGTTTCTCAGCTTCGGCTTCAGAAATTCTTGCAGCTGCAATTCAGGATTACAAAAGAGGAGTTATTATTGGTAGCAAACAAACGTACGGAAAAGGCACTGTTCAGAACGTTATCGATTTAAATCAGTTTGTTCGTAGTAGTGATTTTGGCGATTTAGGAGCTTTGAAAATTACAACTCAAAAGTTTTATAGAATCAATGGTGGGTCTACACAATTAGAAGGTGTACGTAGTGATATTGTTGCGCCAGATCGTTATGCTTACTTAAAAATGGGTGAGCGTGATATTGATAATGCAATGCCATGGGATAAAATAGATCCGGCTGAATATAGTGTTTGGAACAATAGTGGTTCTAACTTTAATCAAGCTATTGCAAATAGTAAAATGCGTATTGCACAAAATCCACAATTCCAATTAATAGAGGATAATGCAAAATGGATTGATACTAAGAGCAAGGAGAATACGTATAGTTTGAATATTGATGATTTCAAGAAAACGCAAACAGAAGTAGAGGCAGAAGCTAAAAAATATAAACCAATTACGGATTATAAAAACAACCTGCAATTTACTTCGTTACCATACGAAATTGCAGAAATGGCAAAAGATCCTTCTTTGAAAGAGAAAAGAGATAGTTGGCACCAAGCTTTATCAAAAGATATATATGTAGAAGAAGCTATAAATGTATTAGATGATTTACAATCGAAAAGTGCGACAAGACAATCTTCGATTCCTGGTAAATCAAAAAAAGATAAACTAGCTTCTAAATTATAGAGATTAGTAAAACATAAAGCTTTTAGTTAGTTAATAAAATGCTCCAAAAATCATGATGATTTTTGGAGCATTTTTTATTGGATTCATTTAGTTAACTTTGGATTCGTGTTTTTGCAAAATGAAGCAAACACTATTTTAAAGTTTAATAATGATTTTATGGTAATTGTAAAAAAGGTTTTGTTGGTTGGTTTTGCTATTGTATTTCTTTCTTCTTGTAAAAAAGATTCTGAAAGCAGTAGTAATAATCCTGATTATAATGCAAAAGACAGTTTAAAGGGTGAAACGGCTTTGTATAAAGACGATAATACTGAGTTTGATTACTTGCCTACATCTACTACAGATCAAATCGTAAAACACGATTATTATACGCTTTCTTATAACGAAAAGTTTGAGCAGGCAGAATGGGTCGCTTATCAATTAAAGAAGGGTTATATTAAAAATAATGATTTTAAAAGACCTTACTTTAATCAAGACCCAAAAGTAACTACTGGTTCTGCAGATTGGCGTAATTATAAACAATCAGGTTATGATAAAGGACATCTTTGTCCGGCTGGAGATATGGAGTTTGAAAAAAAGGCATATGAAGATACTTTTTTAACTTCAAACATATCACCACAAATACACGAATTTAATGACGGAGTTTGGAATAGACTTGAACAAAAAGTACGCTATTGGGCTGTAAAATATGATGATATTTATGTAGTAACAGGTGGAGTTCTTGCTAATTCGAATACCACAATTGGAAAAGAAAAAGTACTAGTGCCTAAGTATTTTTATAAAGTACTATTAGATGAGTCTAATGGTAAATATAAAATGATTGCATTTTTAGTTCCAAATGAAAAAAGCGAAAGACCTTTGTATGAGTTTGTAGTTTCGGTAGATAGTATCGAAAAACTAACAGGCATAGATTTTTTCCCTCATTTAGATGATAAAATTGAGGATAGTTTAGAGAAAAGTACAGATTATAAAGCTTGGGCTTTTTAGTTTTATTGGTTTAAAACTACCATTCATTTACTTTGTTGGCATCCATTTTTAGGAATATAAAAAGCAAAATGGTGAATCCCCACAATCCTGAACCTCCATAAGAGAAGAAAGGAAGTGGAACCCCAATGGTCGGGAAAATACCTATTACCATGGCAATATTCACAAAAAAGTGAATAAATAAAACACCAGCAACGCAGTATCCATATACGCGGCTGAATTTTGTTTTTTGCCTTTCGGCTAAATAAATAACCCTTAAGAATAGCCCAACAAAAAGTGCAATGACTACAACAGAACCTGCAAATCCCCATTCTTCTCCTACTGTTGTAAAGATGTAATCGGTATGTTGCTCAGGTACGAATCCTCCTTTGGTTTGAGTTCCTTCTAAGAAACCTTTACCTATCCACCCTCCAGATCCAATCGCAATTTCCGATTGATTGGTATTGTATCCAATACCTTTCATGTCGACTGTTTTTCCTAATAAGATATTAAAACGATCTCGGTGGTGTTGTTTAAATACATTGTCAAAAACGTAATCTACAGATAATACAAATCCAGATATAAGGGCAAGTAATATGGCGCTTAATATTATATTTCTATCGACCGCCCTACTCTTAAAGTGCATTATAATAAGTATTAGTACCGATATAAGTATTACATATTCTGGCTCCAAAACTAGCGTTAATACAAATAAAAGAATCGCAATAAAGCCAGTCCAGATATACCAGGAAGGAAGACCTTCACGATATAAAACAATTAAGAATATAGAGTATATTAAAGCACTTCCTGGATCGGGTTGAGGAAGAATCAGTATTACAGGTAAAAAAATAATTGCAAGGGCTTGTACTTGTCTGTTAACGTCTTTTAAGTTTATTTGCGTATCACTTAAGTATTTTGCTAATGCAAGTGCAGTTGCCGATTTGGTAAACTCCGATGGTTGTAAGGTAAAACTTCCTATGGCATACCAACAACGCTGTCCTGCTATAGTTTTTCCGAAAAAGAACAACCCGACAAGTGATAATAAAGCAACTCCAAAAATGATACTGGCATATTTTTCATAGAATTTACCATCAACAAAAAGGATTACAAAAATTAAAGGGATAGTAAATAAAATAAATATTAACTGCTTATCAGAAGTACCATCTGTAGCGGATAGTGAAGATGAGTATATGTTTAACCATCCCATTACCACTAATGTGATATAGATGATTACACTTATCCAGTCAATATTATTTTTTATACTTTGATTTTTCATCAGGAATGAATCTCTTTATTGTTTTTTTTGAGTTGTGTCTACTTTTGTTATTTTGACTTCTTTAGGTACAGGCTTATTCATCTTAGCTCTAATAACAGAATCTCTAGGTGTAGTTTCTATTAAACTAGCAGCGGCCATTCCACCCAATTTTGCGTATTGATCCTTCAAACTTGTATTCAGAATACGAATTTCTAAATCGTTTCTTGTAATTTTTTTACGAAGGTATTTCTCAATCATTAAACTCGCAATAGGACCTGCAATAGTAGCTCCAAATCCTCCGTTTTCGATCATTACTGCTATGGCTATTTTCGGATTGTCTTTTGGTGCAAATGCCACAAATATAGAGTGATCTTTAAGCTGTGTTCTTTTACCATTAATTTTAGCAAAGTTCTCAGCAGTACCTGTTTTTCCGCAAATATCAATTCCTTCAACACGTAACCTACTAGCAGTTCCTAGGTTATAAACATCAAATAATCCGCTAATTACTGGTGGGAAATATTTTTTATCTATCGTTGTTTCGTGTTTAGTTGTATATTTTGGGTCAATTTTTTCTCCTTCAATTTTTTTAATGATATGAGGTGTGTAGTAATACCCTTGATTCGCAACAGTAGCCATCATGTTTGCTAACTGAATTGGAGTCATTAAAACCTCTCCCTGGCCTATAGAGTTCGATACAATTGTTGTACTTCTCCAGCCTCCGTTAGGGTAGATTCTCTTATATGTTTTAGAGGTTGGAATATTTCCTTTTTTACCTGTTGGTAAATCATATCCCATAAACTGACCTAGGCCAAAGCTTTTTACGTGGTTACTCCATACATCAACTGCATAACCAGGATTGTTGTATTTGTTTATGGTAAGCATATAAGTTTGGGCAAAATAAGTATTACATGAATTGTAAATACCATTATGCAATTGTTGACTTGGTGCGTGGCTATGGCATTTCATAAAACGACCTCTTCCGTAACTGAATCCATGATGACAAAAAAACGTCGTGTTCTCGTTTATTACTTGTTCCTGTAAACCAATTAAACCTGTTAGGATTTTGAATGGTGAACCTGGAGGATATTCGGCTAATAATCCACGATCGTATAATGGTTTTGCAATCGAGTCATGATATAATAAAGTGTAGTTTTTAGAACGTTGTCTTCCAACTAAAATACCTGGGTCATAAGATGGGGCGGTAATTAAAGCTAAGATTTCACCAGTTTTTGGTTCTAAAGCTACAATTCCACCACGCTTATTAATCATTAATTCTTCTCCGTATTTCTGAAGTTCAGCATCAATTGTTAGATTAATGTCCTCTCCTTGTACGGCGATTGTGTCATACTTTCCGTCTTTGTACGAACCTATTTCTCTATTGTATTTGTCTTTTTGAATATATTTTACACCTTTAATTCCGCGTAAAACATTCTCATAGCTTTCTTCTACACCTTGTTTTCCAATTAAATCTCCACTATTGTAATAAGGATTTTTGGCAACTAATTTTTCATTTACCTGAGTGATAAAGCCAAAAATGTTAGCACCATAATCGACTTCGTAATCACGCAATGATCTTTTTTGGAAATAGAAACCTTCAAATTTTCTGATTTTCTCTTGAAAAGCAGCAAATTCACTTTTGTTTAATTGTGCTAAAAACACTGATGGTAATCGAGGACTATATACTTTAGCCTTCTCAATCTTTTTAATAAAATCTTCTTTGGTAACATTCAAGAGTTGACAAAACTCTAATGTATCGATGTTTTTTATCTCTCTCGGGATAACCATGATATCATAAGATGCCTGATTGGCAACTAATAATTTACCGTATCTATCATATATATAGCCTCTTTCGGGATAGTCGTATTTTATCTTTATAGCATTATTCTCTGATTTTAATTTAAAAGAATCGTCTATAATTTGTAAATAGAATATGCGAATTACTAGCAAAGATGCTGCAATGATTATTAAAGAGGGCAGCAGAACTTTTCTCATCTTCTGTTGGGCTTAATAAGATATATTATTATGATACAGGTTATAATGGTAAATATTGTACTGAACAATGTACGAAGTAAAACGTCTATAATGAAGTTAAACTGGAAAGCTTCTAATGTAAACAGTATTATATGATGTAGTAATACCGATACTAATAGAAACGAGAATCGTTCAGGCGTTAAAGAATCGTTTAGTTTTATAGTTTGATATTCGTAACTTAATCCAAATGAAAATTTAAATATATAAGGTCTGTAATACGCAAGAACCAAACAGGCTGTTGCGTGTATTCCTCCCGAATTACAAAACATATCCATGATAAGGCCAAGTAAAAAACTCGATACGATAAGACCAGATTTGTTTCCGTTTACAGGAAATAAAATGATATAAAGTATGTACGGAAACGGACTTATATAGCCAAGGAAGTTCATGTTATTAAAAATAATAATCTGAACTGCCAATAGCAGAATAAAACGAGAAATATTGATTAACAAAGCGCTATTCATCTTTTTCTTTTTTTTCTAATTTAAGAAGCTCTTCTCTATCTCTACTCTTGATAATATACACGTGACCTAAATTTGTCATATCATTAAATAATTTGACATTGATTGTATAATAATTTGTTTCTTTCGAAGTGTATATATTCTCAACAGTACCAATCCCAATATTCTCAGGGAAAATTACCGATTGACCACCAGTTACAATTGTATCTCCTTTACGCACAGAAGCTAGTCTAGGAACATCTATTAACTGAACAAAACCAGTACTTTTTCCATTCCAAATTAAGGAACCAAAATGATTTGATTTCTTTATTTTGGCATTAATCTGTGATTTGATATTAAGAATACTTACAACAGTAGCGTATCTAGGTGATGTATTATCTACAATACCTATGATTCCTAAACTATTAATTACACCCATATCAGGTTTAACCCCGTCGTTAGAACCAGAGTTTATAGTAATGTAGTTTTCGTGTACATTATATGAGTTATGTATCACTTTTGAAACGATAATATCGGCAGGTTTAACGCCTTTAATGCTGTCTGGAAGAGGTAATTTGGTAGTGTCTTCTGCATTAAATAAAAGACTTTTTAGTCTTGCGTTTTCAAGAACCAGTTCGTCGTTTTCTTTTCTTAAATTCAAATACTCATTTACGCTGTTTATTTTTTCGTAAACACCACCACTCAAGAAATTAGCAGAACTAATGACTCTGCTTTTATGAAATGAATGAGATTGAATGGAGAGACCTAATGAAATACCTAAAAGCAGCAAAAACAGTAACCGATTACTGTTTCTTATAAGAAAATTAAATATTTGCTGCATTTCTTGCTTGGTTATTTTGTTTCAGGATATGCTTTAAGTTTCAAATTTCCTTCAGAGCTAAGTTTTATAAATTTAGCTCTGAGGAAATATATAATAATTGTTAATCTTATTTGATTAAGATACTTTTAAATTTTGCAATGTTTTTAAGTGCCATTCCAGTTCCACGAACTACAGCTCTTAATGGATCTTCAGCAATGTAAACAGGTAAATCTGTTTTTTGTGAAATTCTTTTATCAAGACCTCTTAACATAGATCCTCCACCTGCAAGATAAATACCTGTATTGTAAATATCGGCTGCTAATTCTGGTGGTGTTTGAGATAAAGTTTCCATTACAGCATCTTCAATTCGTTGAATCGATTTGTCTAATGCTTTAGCAATTTCGCGGTAAGAAACATCTACTTGTTTTGGTTTACCAGTAAGTAAATCTCTACCTTGAACAGACATATCTTCTGGAGGTCCATCTAAATCTTCGATAGCGGCTCCAATTTGTATTTTTATTTTTTCAGCAGTACTTTCTCCAACAAATAAGTTGTGTTGAGTACGCATGTAATAAACAATGTCATTTGTAAATACGTCACCGGCAATTTTTACCGATTTGTCACATACAATTCCACCTAATGCAATTACTGCAATTTCAGTTGTTCCACCACCGATATCAACAATCATGTTTCCTTTAGGTTGCATAATATCGATACCAATACCAATTGCCGCAGCCATTGGTTCGTGAATCAAATAAACTTCTTTACCATTTACTCTTTCGCACGATTCTTTTACTGCACGCATCTCCACTTCAGTAATTCCAGAAGGAATACATACTACCATACGTAATGCAGGAGTAAACATTCTCTTTTTTAATGCAGGAATACTTTTAATGAACATATTGATCATTTTTTCTGAAGCATCAAAATCAGCAATAACACCGTCTTTAAGTGGCCTTATGGTCTTAATGTTTTCATGGGTCTTACCTTGCATCATATTGGCTTCCTTACCAACAGCAATGATTTTGCCTGATATTCTATCACGTGCCACGATTGAAGGACTGTCAATAACTACTTTATCATTATGTATGATTAAAGTGTTTGCGGTACCAAGGTCTATCGCAATATCCTCGGTCATGAAATCAAAAAATCCCATAAGTTTTTTAGGGGTTTAAAAGTTATAAATTAGTAACGCACAAAGTTAAACAAATTAATGTTTAAAATGACGCGTTCCTGTAAATACCATTGCAACTTTATTTTCATTGCAATAATTTATGCTTAATTCGTCTTTTATTGATCCACCTGGCTGAATTACAGCAGTAATTCCTGCTTTTTTGGCTAATTCTACACAATCCGGAAAAGGGAAAAATGCATCACTTGCCATCGAAGCTCCATTTAAATCAAATCCAAATGCTTTTGCTTTGTCAATTGCTTGAACCAAAGCGTCTACTCGAGAGGTTTGTCCCGTTCCAGATGAAATTAAAGTTCCGTTTTTTGCAAATACGATTGTATTCGATTTTGTGTTCTTACAAATTTTTGAAGCGAATAGTAAATCTTCCACTTCTTGTTCTGTAGGCGCTGTAATTGTAACGGTTTTTAAATGCGCTTTATTGTCGGTGATATTATTTTTATCTTGAATTAAAAGCCCGTTTAAACAAGTTCTTACTTGTCTTGTAGGTAATTCCACCTCATTTTGAACCAATATAATTCTGTTTTTCTTCTCCTCTAGAACTGTAATTGCTTCACTATCATAACTTGGAGCGATTACAACTTCACAAAATAATTTATTTATCTCTTGAGCAGTAGCTAAATCAATATTTGTATTCGAAATTAAAACTCCCCCAAAAGCAGATGTAGGATCGCAAGCCAAAGCTGCTAAATAAGCTTCATTGATAGTTTTTCTTGTAGCTAAACCACAAGCATTATTGTGTTTTAAAATTGCAAACGTAGGTCCATCAGTTTTAAATTCTGCAATTAAGTTCACAGCAGCATCTACATCAAGTAAGTTGTTGTAAGATAGTTCTTTTCCGTGTAATTTTTTGAACATTGCGTCAAAATTTCCAAAGAAAAATCCTTTTTGATGTGGATTTTCTCCATATCGTAATACTTGCCCGTCAGCAATACTTTCTTTGTAAATAGTGTCGTCAGTATTAAAATAATTGAAAATTGCAGTATCGTAATGAGAAGAAACATGAAATGCTTTAGTAGCAAGTAATCTTCTGTTCTCAAGAGTTGTTGCTCCGTTTTGTTCTGTAATTAAATCTAACAATAAGCTATACTCATTTACCGAAGCCACAATAACAGTGTCTTTGAAGTTTTTTGCAGCAGCACGGATTAATGAAATTCCACCAATATCAATTTTTTCGATAATATCTGTTTCACTAGCTCCAGAAGCAACTGTTTTTTCGAATGGGTATAAATCAACAATTACTAAATCAATCTGAGGAATGTCAAATTCCTTCATTTGGTTTACATCACTTTCGTTATCTTGACGGTTTAAGATTCCACCAAAGATTTTCGGGTGTAAAGTTTTTACTCGTCCACCAAGAATTTCTGGGAAAGAGGTTATGTCTTCAACAGGAACTACAGGAATTCCTAGATTTTTAATAAAATCTTCTGTTCCTCCAGTCGAGTAAAGTGTTACTTTTTGTTCATGTAGTTTTCTTACAATAGGTTCAAGTCCATCTTTGGAAAAGACTGAAATTAATGCCGATTGAATAGTTTTTGTTGTGCTCATTGTGTAGTTATAATTATGAAGGTGCAAAAATAGTTTTTTTTTGATTATAAAAATCAACATTTTATGTAACATTCTCTTAAAAAATCCTACCTATGAGTAAGTGAATTTTTATTAGGTTTTTGACTAAAATTTATTGAATTTTACTTTAATGTAAATTTAAAATCTATGCTGCTTTATCTTCGATTATTAAAAGAAAGTTTTGGTTTTGCGATGAATGCCTTGCGCAGTAATAAACTAAGAACATTGTTGTCTTTGTTGGGAGTTACTATTGGTATTTTTTCAATCATTGCCGTACTTGCAGCTGTAGATTCTTTGAACAGAAAAATCACAAAGGACTTAAGTAGCTTAGATAAAAATACGATTTATTTAATGAAGTTTTCTTTTGGTCCTTCAGATATTCCGCAATGGAAAAGAGAACAATTTCCAAACGTAAAATATGATGAGTATACTTACTTGAAAAATTCTCTTACAAATACAAATCAAGTAGGGTATCAGCTTTTTGTTAAAAGAGAAAGTTTAAAATACGATTCTAAAACAGTTAGTGATGTAAATATAGTTCCAGTTTCATATGAATTTATGGAAATTGAGGGTTTGGATTTTGAGAAAGGTCGTTTTTATAATGAATCAGAATCAAATTCGGGAACACCAGTTATAGTTTTGGGACACGATATAGCCGAAGGTCTTTTTGGAGATGAAGAACCTATCGGGAAAAATATTCGTTTGTACGGACAACGTTTTACCGTAATTGGCGTGGTGAAAAAACAAGGTGCAGGTTTGTTTGGAGACAGTAATGATACATCGGTATTTTTTCCAGCAAATTTTTTACGTCGTATGTATGGTGATAATAATGACGGAATGACTCCGGTAATTGTTTTAAAACCAGAAAAAGGAATCGATATGGATGCGTATAAAGCAGAAGTGTCTCAGAAATTAAGAGCTATTCGGGGATTAAAAGCTGGACAAATTGATAATTTCTTTGTTAACGTGTTTTCTGGTTTTACCGATTTTATAGATGGTATTATCGGGCAAATGAATTTTATGGGTTGGATAATAAGTTTATTCTCTCTTCTTGTGGGAGGATTCGGGATTGCAAATATTATGTTTGTTTCGGTAAAAGAAAGAACCAATCTTATCGGAATTCAGAAATCTTTGGGAGCTAAGAATAAATTTATCATGTTTCAGTTTTTGTTTGAAGCAGTAATTCTTTCGGTAATTGGCGGAGCAATTGGACTAATCTTGGTTTGGATAATTTCTGTGATCCTTACCAAAGCTCTCGATTTTGAGTTTGTACTCGGAATGGGAAATATTCTTCTAGGAACAGGACTTGCAGCTTTAATAGGTTTAATTGCTGGAATTCTTCCTGCAATTTCTGCTGCCAAATTAGATCCTGTTGAAGCAATTAGAACAGGAATGTAGTTGTTTTTGAGGTTCTGAGATTTTCTATTTACGAAATTTAACGAATGCTGTTCGAAGTCTCCCGATTTCGAACCTGTACCAATAGTTATTTATGATTTTTTTATCCCGTTGGCGCTACGAAATCGGGAGACTGCGCAGAGCTGTATAAAAAACATTTAAGGTCTATTTAATAAACTAATCTAAATTATGATTGTGAAAATAAAACCACTATTTATCTTTTTTGTGTTTTTGTTATGTGGTAACCTACAAGCGCAAAAGTATCATGAAGACGATAAAGAAGGGCTGCGTGTTTTTCTTCGTCAGCCAACAAAACAATCTGGACGGCTTAATCTACATATGTTGGGTTTAACTAAAGTTGATACTTTAAAATGGAATACCTCCGAAACATGGATTTCTAAACTAACAGAATATTGTACATGGAATACAGTCTCTCCTCAACGACTAATAAAGTTAGATGTAGGTAGTCTCGATTTTGATAATAGATTATATGGAACATTAGATGCGCGTAAATTTATTTTTTTAGAAGAATTAAATTGTTTAGAGAATCAGTTAACATTATTAGATGTTTCTAAGAATGTAAATTTACGTGTATTGGATTGTCGTTTTAATTTGTTAATGGCATTGGATGTTTTAGGAGCGGTAAATCTAAAGGAGTTGAATTGTTCTAATAATAATCTAACAGCATTGGATGTTTCTAAGAATGTGAATTTAACTATGTTGAATTGTCGTTCTAATCAGTTAGCCTTTTTGGATGTTTCTAGGAGTTTGAATTTAAATGAGTTCTGGTGTAATTCTAATCAGTTAACATCGTTGGATGTTTCTAAGAATTTGAATTTAGAGGAATTGATTTGTTTTGAGAATAAGTTAACTTCATTAGATGTTTCTAATAATTTGAATTTAACTTTTTTGGGTTGCTCTTTTAATCAGTTGACCTTTTTGGATGTTTCTAAGAATGTAAATCTAAAGGAGTTGAATTGTACTGATAATCTGCTAACATCATTAGATACTTCAAAAGATGTAAAGTTAAGTTATTTGTATTGTTCAGAAAACCAGTTGTTATTCTCAGCTTTGCCAACTAAAGAAACTCCATTATCTTCAGTTTTTTATCGCCCTCAAAAAAGAATTGATGGAGGATTTATAAGTGTAGGACAAAAGATAGATTTAAGTAGAGAATATATGATCAAAGGTAATACAACAGTATATGAATGGTATGTTGGGCCTGGGAAACCAATAAAGCTAAGTCAGATTGCTAATGGTGAGTTTGTTGTTGAGAAGACTTATGATGAAAAGACTCTTATTTGTAAGATGAGAAATGCTGCTTATCCTAATTTTGTTATAGAATATAGTGTAACTATAAAAGATAATAAAAAAGTGTAGGTAAAAAAGGAGTCTTCGCAGAGCAGTAATTTAACGAATGTTGTAGTCGAAATGTTGTATGTTCTTTGACTCCGAGTTTGGAGAAAATAGAAGAAAGGAATAAAGACACAAAGTTTTTTTGTAGAAACGCACCGCAGTGCGTCTACTCAATATTGGTTTATTTATGGTTTAACCCCAAACTTGTCTTTCTGACGCAGGAAGAATCTCTGCGAGTAGCTCGACAATTTAAGACAAGTTCGTGTTGGTTTATTGTGGGGACCCTTCGTTTCCCAGGGTGACAAGATTGGAGAAAATAGAAGAAAGGAATAAAGAAACAAAGGTTTTCTGTAGAGGCGCACTACAGTGCGTCTACTCAATATTGGTTTACCATGATGTAATCATGTGTAAGGCTTAAGCTAGGTCTTTTGACTTTGCAGAGCAAGTTATAGCTTTAGTCTTCGATCTTGTATTTAGGGAATTTGATTTTTGTTTTGTCCCATCTAATTTTGTCGGAATAGTAATATTCGTTATTTTTCTTGTATTTTAGTACAGTATCTTCTTCTTGTGTTGTTCTCCTGATAAGGTAAAAATCTCGACCTTTAATGGAAGATTCTAGGGTCTTTCGTAAATCGAAAAAAGCCTTAGAGTTTAATGTGTCAGTTTTTGAAGCAATAAAAGTCACATTTCGAAAGTCATCTTTGTAATTTAATTTTATAAAGTCATAGATGTTTTTATTAGGTATTTCTATTAAATCTTTAGGTTGTAAATTTATAAAATGCGGAATTGTGTCAGCCGTTTCGGTACCGCAGATCATTCCTATGCTGTTCCTTTGAAAATAATATATTTTTGAATCAGTATCAATAATAAAAGTATTTGTTCCGTAAACTAACCATCCAGGTATCGGTGAGTTTGGAGGTGGAGGAGGTGTAGGTGGGATTTGATTGTTATTCGATTGTTTTGTCGGCTTAGGTTTAATATCTTCTTTTGAAATTATATAAGGAATATTTTCAGGAACAATTTTTTCTTCTTTTTTAGTGCAATTCAAAAGAAACAAACAAATAACAAAACCAGCGAAAACTCTTTTCATAAACTGAAGATTTGAAATAAAGATATAAAAAAATCCCATTTGCCGAAGCGAATGGGATTTTTCGTTTTTTTAGAAGTTTAAAAACTATCTAATTGTATTGTTTTGAATCAAATCGATATACAAGTTAATCTTGTCTTTTAATTCTTTTCTAGGCGTTATAAAGTCTAAAAAGCCATGTTCTAAAAGGAATTCAGCAGTTTGGAAACCTTCAGGTAAATCTTTTCCTGTAGTATCTCTTACAACTCTTGGTCCTGCAAATCCAATTAAAGCACCAGGCTCAGAAATGTTAATATCTCCTAACATAGCATAAGATGCAGTTGTTCCTCCTGTTGTAGGATCTGTACATAACGAAATGTATGGTAAACCAGCTTCGGCAAGTTGAGCAAGTTTAACAGATGTTTTTGCTAACTGCATTAATGAGTAAGCTGCTTCCATCATACGTGCTCCACCAGATTTAGATATCATAACAAATGGTAATTTGTTTTTGATAGCGTGATTAATTCCTCTAGCGATTTTTTCACCTACTACAGCTCCCATAGATCCACCAATAAAGGCAAAGTCCATACAGCAAATAACAAGTTCTTTTCCTTTAGATTTTCCCACTCCTGTACGTACAGCGTCTTTTAAGTGAGTTTTCTCCATTACATCTTTTAATCTTTCTGCATATTTTTTTGTATCCACAAAATGCAAAGGATCTTTAGATGTCATGTTTTTATCTAATTCAACAAACTCGTTGTTATCAAATAAAATCTCAAAATAGATTGCGCTTCCAATTCTAACATGGAAATCATCTTCTGGGCTCACAAATAAGTTACGAGCCAACTCATCAGCATCAATAATTTTTCCAGTTGGAGATTTGTACCAAAGTCCTTTTGGGACATCCATTTTGTCTTCGGTAGCAGTTGTAATCCCTTTTTCGTGTCTTTTAAACCAAGCCATTTTTTTTAATTTAGAATGTAGATTTTAAAGTTTAGATTTTTCAATCTGATTCAAAATTTAGATTTCAGGCTTTTTAGAAGTCCGAAATCTAAATTACGAAATCTAAAATTTAAAGTGTATTTACGTTATTCAAGTCAGCAAAAGCTTGCTCAAGTCTTGTATTGAATGTTACTTCGCTTTCACGTACCCATCTTCTTGGGTCATAATATTTTTTGTTAGGAACATCAGTACCTTCTGGGTTACCAATTTGAGTTTTTAAATAGTCAATGTTTTTAACCATATAATCACGAATTCCTTCTGTATATGCAAATTGTAAATCTGTATCAATGTTCATTTTGATAACACCATATCCAATAGCTTCTCTAATTTCTTCAAGTGTAGAACCTGAACCTCCGTGGAAAACGAAATCTACTGGGTTATGACCAGTTTTGAATTTGTCTTGTACGAAATCTTGAGAATTTTTTAAGATTTTTGGAGTTAATTTTACGTTTCCTGGTTTGTAAACACCGTGAACGTTTCCAAAAGCTGCTGCAATTGTAAACTTAGGACTTACTTTAGATAATTCTTCGTAAGCGTAAGCTACTTCTTCTGGTTGAGTGTATAATTTTGAGCTATCAACATCAGAGTTGTCAACACCATCTTCTTCGCCACCTGTAATTCCAAGTTCGATTTCTAGAGTCATTCCCATTTTGCTCATTCTAGCTAAATAGCCTTTGCAAATTTCGATGTTTTCTTCGATTGGCTCCTCAGACAAATCGATCATATGAGAACTGTATAATGGTTTTCCTGTTTCTGCAAAATGTTTTTCAGAAGCATCTAGTAAACCATCAATCCAAGGTAATAATTTTTTTGCACAGTGGTCAGTATGTAAAATTACTGTTGCACCGTAAGCTTCTGCTAAAGTATGAATGTGTTTTGCTCCAGCGATTGCTCCAGCGATTGCTGATTTTTCGTTAGCATTAGATAATCCTTTTCCAGCGTTAAATTGTGCTCCACCGTTAGAAAATTGAATAATAACTGGCGCATTCAGTTTTGCTGCAGTTTCAAGAACTCCATTGATTGTACTTGATCCAGTAACGTTTACTGCAGGAAGTGCAAATCCTTTTTCTTTCGCATAATTAAAAATCTCTTGAACTTGATCTCCTGTCGCTACTCCTGGTTTAATATTGTGTGCCATTGTAATTCTTTTTAGTTGTTTTTTAGTTTTTAGGTTGCAAAAATAAGAATTAATTAGCATTAGAAAGGATAATTTATTCCAAAATTTAAAACTGAGTGTCCGAAATTGTAATCTCTGAACCAGCGTTTGTTCATTTCGTAAGCAGGATTGTAGGTTTTAAATCCTAAGTCAAAACGTATTACGAAAAAACTCAAATCATAGCGAAACCCTATTCCTGTTCCTAGTGCGATGTCTTTAAGGTCGCTTAAATTCTTAAATGTTGCTTTCTCGTCGGTAACATTATCTAGTACATTCCAGATATTTCCTGCATCTGCAAAAATAGCTCCTTTTAATTTTCCTAAAATCTTATATCTAAATTCACCGCTTATGGCGATTTTCATGTTGGCTTCGTTAAAATCATTTACAGCTCCAGTACTTCCAGGTCCTAATGAGTAAGGTTGCCAAGCTCTATTGTCGTTGGAACCTCCCGAATAGTAACTTCTTGAAAAAGGTACATAATCAGAATTGCCAAAAGGAACAGCGATTCCGAAAAACGTTCGCACAGCAATCACTTTTTCTTTAGATAAATCCCAGTGTTTAATATAATCAAATTCGGTTTTTAGGTATTCAGAATACTCCAAATTAAAGATTTGATAGTTCCCATTTGCATTTTTTTGCAAATTAGCAGCATTAGAAATTAAAGATAATAATGATCCTGCGGTTTCTATTTTTGCTTTAAAAAGATAAAAAGTATTGTCTAATAAATCTTTTTTGGTCGTTTTGGTAAAAGTATAATTAGATGCCAGAATAAAATCATTTTCTGTAAGTCTCATTCTTCTTTCTTCGATACTTTCTACCGATTGATAATCATCGCTGGAAACAGGTATTGTTCTATCTAGGACATCTTTTGTAAATCCTGATGTACCCTCATCAATTACTAAATCATTATTAGAATCTACAAAATCAGGTTTTTGAGGATAATCATATTCTTGTGAAATGTCATTTAAAGCATTGTAAGATGAACGATATACTCTATAATAATTTTGCGGATTTAAATTTCGCACATATTGAATGTTCAAAAGGTCAATGCGGGCAGTGTTGTTTCTTTTAGGAGTCCAATTATAGGTAAATGCACCTGTAAAGTTTTCTTTATCAAGACCAATGTTTCGTTGTTTTGCAAAACCGGCTGTCATTACAGTAGATGGAATCATACTTTTTGGAATGATTTTTTCAGTTCCAAAAGGCATTAAAATCCTAGGGACATTCAGTTTGATGTCAACCCCATATTCGGAAGCATTAAAGAAAGTTCCGTTTGGATTTGCTAAATCTTGAGAAGAACCAACATTAACACGACCAGCAATTTCTAATGTTTCAGCACCATTAAAAACATTTCGGATTGTTTCAGAAAGACTAAATCCAATTCCGAAATCCTGAATATTCGAGTGCGTGACATCCAGCGTTGTTTGGAAACTATATTTTTTTCTAGGTGTTAGATATATCTTAGCAATTAAAGATTGTGCAGTCGAATCTCTTTTGTCGACTTCATAATGAATAGATGGATAGTTAAATATCTTTAAATTGTTTAAATATCGAGTTGTAAGAGTTGTTTTGTAATCAGCAAATAAACTTCCTTTAGTAATAAAAATAGCATCAGTTATAGCGTAAGGCTTATATTTTAATTTTTTGTAACTGTATAAATTAAAGTTTTTATAAGTAGTACTGTCTTTAATTTCTAATTTGGCATTTGCAGCAGAATAATCGGTGTAGATATTAACGTCGCTAATTTTATAAACTTTAAAAGGCATAGTTCTACTAGAATCCTTATCCTGATAACTGTAATCTTTTATGATTAAATCGATATTAGCTTTATTCTTTTTGTTTATCGTATCAATGTTATAGGTAACATTGTTAGATTGAAAATAATATACACCGTGATTTCTAAAGTAAGTTGTTATACGGTTTTTTTCATCTTCTAAATCGCTTGTTTTGTATTGATTTCCAGATTTTAATATTGTGTTTTCTATACTTTTATTGTATAAAGAGTCAACATCTGGAGAAGATATACTAGTAGTAATAGTGTCTAAAAGAAATGGTTGACCTGTTGTAATGTTGTAACGAACCTTTGCTTTTTTTGCACTTACACTATCAATCGAATATGCTGTTTTTACATTAAAATACCCATTATGAAAATAATGGTATTTTAAACGAGTAGCAGATTTTTTTACTTTACTAGTGTCAACAATTACTGGCGGTTCACCAGTTGTTTTAAAAAACTCATTTATTCCTTTGTATAAAAAAGATTGTCCTAGTCGATCTACTTGTTTTGCAGATAATAATTTAGATAATCTTTCATATCTCTTTGGATTACTTTTATATTTTGCCTGAAAAGTTGAATCTGGATTTGGATTGGCTAAGTTGTATAAATTCAAACGCAATTTATACCCACCAATTAGCGTACTGTTAGGTTTTTGGTACAATTGGTTGGATACACTTTCGTCATTAATAGACTTGTCATTTACTATAATTTCATTCTTTGTAAGAAGTTTTTTTCCGTTAGGAACCCTTTTTACAGAATTACAAGCTGAAATAAATATTGCTATTAGAATAAATGCTGCTATTTTTGTGGAATTCTTTCTCAAGTGTTCTAAAATATTTAATTCAAAAGTACATTATTTTATGGTTAGTAAAAACCAAATCAAGCTTATATCGGGTTTACTTCAAAAAAAACAGCGTTTTGCGAATCAATTGTTTTTTGCCGAGGGGGTAAAAGTAATTCAAGAATTGTTGCAATCCAATTTTGAACTAGAACACCTATATACTACTCAAAACGATTTTGAGTCAGTTTTAGTCTCTAAGAAAACATTAATTAGCGAACAAGAATTAAAAAAAATAAGTGCCTTATCAACTCCTAATTCTTGTTTGGCAGTTTTTAAAATACCTGCAGATAAAAAAGTAATAGAATCTGGTTTAATTCTAGCTCTTGATGATATTCGTGATCCTGGAAATTTAGGGACTATTTTACGTCTTTGCGATTGGTTTGGAATTAAGCAATTGCTTTGTTCTAAAGAATCGGTAGATATTTATAATCCTAAAGTGGTTCAGGCTACAATGGGTTCAATTGCGAGAGTTAATGTAAATTATATTGACTTAAAAGCTTTTCTTGCTCAAACATCACTTCCTGTTTTTGGGACTTTTATGGATGGATCCAATATTTACCAAACAGCTTTACCTCAAGAAGGGATAATAATAATGGGCAATGAAGCCAATGGGATTTCCGACGAAATCGAAAAAACCATCAAAAACAGACTGACTATTCCTAGATTTGGGGATCTTCAAAAAACTGAAAGCTTAAATGTGGCTACTGCAACCGCAATTATACTTAGTGAGTTTAAACGAAATAGTTAGTTATAATTATTTTAATGAAAAGTAAAGTTAATTAAAATTGCTCTTGATTTCATAGACTCAATATTTCCTGTCCAAGGACTATTTGGGTCTTTGTCGCGTATTAACTCATCATTAATACCGAACGAACCTCTAATAGAAGGAGAGAATATAAAGTACTCTGAGAAAAAGTCTATACCAAAACCTAGTTCATAATTCATCGTCCAGGCTTTAACTCTAAAGCGTTGCTCTAAGTTATCGTCTAGAGATTTTGCGTTACTAGATAGGTTTAATGTTGTAGAAACCCCTCCAAGTAAATAAGGACGTATGTTTCCTGTTCTTAGAGAGGAGAATTTTAATAACAAAGGAAAATTGATGTAAGTACTACTTACTTCTCTTAAATAATCCGTCTTAGAGGCTAATGCCGGATCAGGATAGTATAAATCTCTCTTTGTGTAATATAACCCAGGTTCAAAACGTAGGTTAAGGTATTCCATTAATCTTAAGTCTGCTACAACTCCCACATTAAATCCAGTTGTTTTTTTTACCTGAATATCTTGGTTTATTTTTTCATACGATTTATAGTCTATTTTGAAATCATAGCTATTAAACCCCAGGTAATACCCAAAATAAATGCGTTGTTTTTGCCATGTTTCCAAATTGATAATAGGGTCTTTACTAAACATACTTTTAGTAAATTGACTATATCCTTTTGTAGTCAAGGCAAGTAAAATTAAGATTACAGTTTTTTTCATACTATTTTTTAGAAGCTGAATATATTGTTGCTACACCAAATGTTTGTGGCATGGCCACGACACTTATAAACCCAATTTTTCTTAAAATATTGTTTAAGACTTCTCCATGTGGAAATGCAGCTGCAGATTCAGATAAATATCCATAGGCAGAATTGTCTTTAGAAAACATTTTTCCTATTAACGGAAGTATGTTTTTAGTGTAAAAAGAATAACCTTGACGATATGGAGTTTTTTCTGGTACAGAAGTTTCAAGAATTACAAAAACACCATCTGGTTTTAAAACTCTTAAGATTTCAGCTAAACCTTTTTCTAGATTTTCGAAATTTCTAACACCAAAAGCAACGGTAATTGCATCAAAATGATTGTCTTCAAACGGAAGATTTTCAGAATCTCCTACAACCATATCAATAGTTTGAGTAAGATTTTTTGCTGCAATTTTCTTTTTTCCTACTTCAAGCATTCCTGAAGATATGTCTAAGCCAATAATTTTTTCGGCATTTGTCTGAGCCATTAAAATTGCTAAGTCGCCTGTTCCTGTTGCAATATCTAGAATTATCTTTGGTTTTTTGTCCGAAACTATTTTTAAAACTTTCTTACGCCATTTTATGTCAATACCAAATGAAATTACACGATTTAAGTTATCGTAATTTCCAGATATTGTATCAAACATTTGTTCTACTTGTTCTTTTTTGCCTAAGGCTGAATCTTTATAAGGTGTTATTTTCTCTGCCATTTTTTTTATTTGTACAAATATAATACAATCTGTATTAACTGTTATTCAGTTTCTTTAATTACGAGATGAAATTATTTTTGGTTTTATGTTCATATACCCACTTTTAATGATTTGCAAAAAATCACTAAAAGTGGGTATTGTAGGATACTTATTTAATGTGGAAATTTACTTTGTAAAAATGTATATATTTTTTCAATGATTAATAGAGAATTAATGACCCAAATCAAATGGGTGCTACTTGCGCTTATCATCTCGTTTGTTCTAGTAAGTTGTTTTGAAAGTACTGTTTTTGAGAGCAGTATTCTTTTTAAAGCGCAAAATACGTTCTTTGGATTAAATTTGTTTTTGGAAATTTTAATTTTCTTTGTCTTTAGTACCTTCGTGGTATTTGGTATTAAAGGCTTTTTTGAGATGTACTCTCAAAAAATCTCAAATATTATAATATTCTTTTCTGGTGTATTTTTAATATTTGTAATTTTTATTTTATGTTATCAAATACTCTTTCTAGAGTAGGTCATTTCTCTAATCATTGTTTGCCAAAAAAAAGACCCTCATTTAATGAGGGTCTTTTTTTGTGCTATTGTCTAACGTAAGTTTCGTAAGTGTAATCATAAAGATGTTTCTCATCTCTTGTGTTGGGTTCAGCTTCCACTAGTTGCCATTCCTTTTTGTTGATTTCTGGGAAAAAAGCATCGGCTTCAAAACTATGATGTACTCTAGTAATTTCTAGAATATCTGCAAAAGGCATTCCTAAGTTGTAAATTTCTCCTCCGCCAATAATAAATGAATCATCATCTTCGGGACATTTTGCAATTGCCTCTTCTATACTTTTTACAACAATGCATCCTTCTGGTTGATAATCTTCTTGACGTGTTATTACAATATGAGTTCTGTTGGGTAATGGTTTAGGGAAACTTTCAAAAGTTTTTCGTCCCATTATAATGTGATGTCCTGTAGTAAGAGCTTTAAATCTTTTGAAATCATTTGATAAATGCCAAATCATTTCGTTGTTTTTTCCAAGCGCATTGTTTTCGGCAACAGCCGCAATCATTATAATCATTTTGTTTCTAACTAAAGTTTATTTTCAGTATTGTCATTTAAGCTTGAGTCTAGCTGAGCTATTCTTTTTTGTTGTAGTGCAACAAGTCGGTCTATTTGTTCTCTTTCCCAATTTTTATTCATAAAACGATCGGTGATGTATACTTTTATAAAATGTAAAATAAAAATAAAACACCATGCAGTAATTATCCATAGGTACCAAGTTTGTCCGTTTGAGACATTAAAAAACCGATTGGCAATAAATAGAAATAAACTTCCTAATAGAAATAAGACAAAATGGAAATAAAGGGTTTTCTTTTGTTTGATTCTTCTTCTAGCGTATTCATATTGCTCGTGTAATTCCTTTTCCATGAGTAAAATATTAGATTATAAAGATAAAATTTATTTTGAAACAGGACTGTTTTGATGCTCGAATATTTATCCAGAAGCCGACTTTGTTCTTTTAAAGATATGGTTTGTGATAGTTTTGAGCAAAAAAAATCCGCTCGTTAAAGCGGATTGTTATTATTTTGATGTCTTTTATACAGCAACACTTCCTTTGATTCCTGCATGTGGTTCGTAACCCACAAGAGTAAAATCATCATAATCGAAATCGAAAATGTTTTTTATATCAGGATTCAAAATCATTTTAGGTAATGGTTTTGGCTCACGTTTTAATTGTAATTCCAGTTGTTCAAAATGATTATTGTAAATGTGTGCATCTCCAAAAGTGTGGATGAATTCCCCAGCTTCAAGATCACAAACTTGTGCAATCATCATAGTTAATAAAGCATAAGATGCAATATTAAAAGGAACACCTAAAAATATATCTGCACTTCGCTGATATAATTGGCAAGATAATTTTCCTTTAGTTTCGCCTTTTTCAAGGTCAGGGCTTGCTACGTAAAACTGAAAAAAAGCATGACAAGGAGGTAATGCAGCTTTGTTATTGGCTACATTTTCTTCAAAAGATTTTTTTGTGTCTGGTAATACCGAAGGATTCCAAGCAGAAACCAACATTCGGCGGCTGTTTGGATTTGTTTTAAGCTCGGTAATCAGTTCCGAAATTTGGTCAATTTCTTCACTATTCCAATTACGCCATTGGTGTCCATAAACGGGACCTAAGTCGCCATTGCTATCTGCCCATGCGTCCCAAATTTTAACTCCGTTTTCTTGAAGATACTTAATGTTAGTATCGCCTTTTAAAAACCAAAGCAATTCGTAAATGATAGACTTTAAGTGTAATTTTTTAGTAGTAACCATTGGGAAACCTTCACTTAAATCAAAACGCATTTGATATCCAAAAACACTCTTTGTACCAGTTCCTGTTCTATCTCCTTTTTGACAACCATTCTCAAGAACATGTTGTACTAAGTCTAAGTATTGTTTCATTTTTGGTTTATTCGTTTGTTCGGTAAACTGTTTAATCGATTAATGGAATAAACAAATTCACAAATTAAACAATTATGATTCTCTCTTTGAAATTTCATCACGAATCTTAGCTGCTTTTTCATAATCTTCCTGAAGAACAGCTTGTTCTAACAATTCGTTAAGTTCCTGAGTGGTGTGTTTAGAATAAGTTTCGCCAGATTGATTAGTTTCTTCTTCGCGACCAAATGTTTCTGGATTAGAAAGAACATCGTCAATTTCTTGAGAATCCTTATCACTTTCCATTGAGTTTGATTTTAAATAGATACCAGCCTTATCCAATATGTTTTTATATGTAAATATCGGAGCATTAAAACGCAATGCCAATGCAATAGCATCAGAAGTTCTTGCGTCGATTATTTCTTCAATTTTATCTCTTTCGCAAATTAAGCTGGAATAGAATACTCCATCAACTAATTTGTGGATAATAACTTGCTTAACAACAATATCAAATCGTTCTGCAAAGTTCTTGAATAAATCATGTGTTAATGGGCGAGGTGGTTTTATCTCTTTTTCTAAAGCAATAGCAATAGATTGTGCTTCGAATGCACCAATTACAATTGGTAATTTTCGTTCGCCATCAACCTCATTCAAAATCAAAGCATAGGCGCCATTTTGAGTTTGACTGTATGAAATTCCTTTTATCGATAATTTAACTAAGCTCATAAGTTGCAGACGTAAAAGGTATTACTACCTCATTTTAATTAGAATTTTGTGTAAAAAATAAAAGTGCAATTTTAATCAAAAAATATGGAACAAAAAAGCTACCTAAAGCAAAGATACGATTATCTTATTTTTAGGTAGCTATATTTTAGTATAGAATTTTTTAAAATCTATGAATGTTGTGCTTTAAATGCTTTTAATTTTTCAATTAATTTAGGTACGATTTCAAAAGCATCACCAACAACACCGTAATCAGCAACTTTAAAGAAAGGAGCTTCAGGGTCATTATTGATTACTAATTTTACTTTTGATGAGTTGATACCTGCAATGTGTTGGATTGCACCAGAAATTCCTATTGCAATATATAAGTTTGTTGCAACTGGTTTTCCTGTTTGTCCTACGTGTTCGCTATGAGGTCTCCATCCTAAATCTGAAACGGGTTTAGAACATGCAGTTGCAGCACCAAGTACAGCAGCTAAATCTTCTACCAATCCCCAGTTTTCTGGTCCTTTTAATCCACGACCTCCAGAAACTACAACATCAGCATCAGCGATAGATACTTTTCCAGTAACTTTTTCTACAGATTCTAGTTTTACTCCAAAGTCATTGTCTCCAATTGTTGGGTTAAAGTCTTCTGCAGTTGCAGCACCTGCACTTTCGTAAATACCATAAGAGTTTTTAGCAAGAGCTAGTACTTTTACATCAGTACTGATTTCTGTAATATTAAAAGCTTTGTTAGAAAAAGCATTTCTTTTTACCTGAAAAGGTGAAGTGCTTACAGGTAATCCTACAACATTTGATGCAAATCCAGCCTCTAGACCAACTGCAACTAATGATGAAAGATAAATACTGTCTGTGCTAGAAGAAAGTAAAACTACTTTTGTTCCTTCTTTCTGAGCTGCTTGTTTAATAACATCAGCATAAGCTTTAGCAGTAAAACCTGCTAATTTATCGTTAGTTACTTTAAGAACTTTATCAACTCCGTATTTTGATAATTCGCTTACGTCGCTTGTGTTTATTGTTAATGCGGTAACAGTTGTTCCTAATGATTCAGCAATTTTCTTAGCGTATGAAGCCAATTCAAAAGCTACCTTTTTAAATTTTCCTTCTGCAGATTCTGCATATATTAATATTGACATAATAATTTTAGATTTTAGATTTTAGATTTCAGATTTTAAAAATTGAAATCTAAAATGATTATTGATTTTAGATTTTGAAGTGAATCAAATGTTGATTTTTAGATTTAGTATTGCAATCTGCAATCTAGAATCTAAATTCTACAATCTTAAATCACTTTAGCCTCGTTGTGTA